>JAGUYK010000025.1 GCA_020061355.1 Ignavibacteriales bacterium
GGCTGGATATAGAAGGATGTCAGAGAGTAATTATAACACGCTGCAACATCGACTGCGAAGATGATTCTATTGTGTTGAAAGCATTATCTACGCGTGCGTGTAGAGACATAACAATTAGCGATTGTATTATTAGCGGATTGAAATCTGCAATAAAAACCGGCACTGAGTCTGTAGGCAGTTTTGAAAATATTACAATAACCAACTGTACATTCTACGGGACACGCGGAATCAGTCTGCTCGCAGTCGACGGCGGCTCGGTGAATAATGTTACTATATCAAATATTTCTATGCGCGGCACCTATGCTGTGATTGTAATGAGATTAGGTTCGAGAATGAGAAAATATTCTGTACCTGATTCACTGGCACCAGTTAATCCGGGTTCATTCAGAAATATAATGATCAGTAATGTTCAGGCTTATGAAGTTAGTGAGAGTAATGATTTCATCTCCGGTATTCCGGGGCATTATATTGAAAATGTTTCTCTTAGTAATATAAGGATTGAATATGCTGGCGGGGGCAAGAAAAAAGATTTCGAAAGAGAGATTCCGGAATTAATCGATGAATACCCGAAAGCCAGAATGTTCGAGACACTTCCTTCCTATGGATTTTTTATCCGTCATGCTAGAAATATTTCTATAGAAGACCTCTTCATTAGCTACAAGGATAAAGAAGAGCGTCCCGCGCTCTACTGCAGTGATGTATCAGGTCTGAATATTTCATCATTAAAAGCAGTATCGCCGGAACGGTCAATCCCTTTAATAGACCTGCATGATGTTCAGAAATGTTTAATCTCAAACTGCAAACCGGAAGGCGAGCTTGATACTTTTTTGCGAATAAGTGGAATGAATACAAAGGAAATTATTCTTAACAGAAATTACTTAGGAAATAGTACTAAACTTTATTCTTTAAGTCCGGAAGTAAACAGCAACACAATTAAAGAATTAGAATAATGGTCACTATGAAAAATAAATTCAATACAAATATTTCAGTGATTATCTTTTCAATAATTCTCCTGTTCCCGAGCATTGCAATAACACAAGATAACTCATTAAAATTCATGGTCATATCGGATATTCATATAAGTAATGATCAATCCAAAGACGAAAGGCTGATTTCTTTAATCAACGAAATTAACAGCGGAAAATTCTCTGATATTGATCTGCTTGTAATAACCGGGGATAATGTTTCAAGTTATTATTCAAAGAGAAACGATGGCGACGGACTTGAAAACAACCGGACATTAAAACTGATGAGCATTCTAAAAAAAACAAGTAAACCCTACTTAATGGCTCTAGGAAATCACGATTACAAAATTGACCGCAACAAAGATTCCGATGCACCGTTTTCAATTGATGAAATTAATGAAATAGAAAAACTCTGGAAGGATCATGCCGGATTAGAACCGTATTATTCAACGGAAATAAATGGTTATAAAATGATAATTCTCAATAGTATGCGCGGAATGTATCTTAATAGAAGGTTCGATCCGGAACAAATGAACTGGCTTGCCGATCAGATGAAGGAAAATATACCGGTGTTTCTTTTCTTCCATCATCCGGTTCAATCAGATAATTTCAAAATCTGGGGAAAACCTAAAGATCTCGCCACTCCCGAAAATGAAGAAAAATTTTTTACAATCCTGGCAAAGTATAAATCTAATATAAAGGGAATCTTTGTAGGACACGGTCACATGTGGATATCGGATACTTTGTTTAATACGATTCCAGTTTATGAAACAGCTTCGTTTGGCGAGGGTAACGGATTAAATTTTTACCGGGTTTCTGTCGATGAATTGGGTAAAGTAAATGTGGAAAAAAATTCTAAATAAATATAGGAATGCTAATATGAAAAACATTTTCCTAATTCTAGCTATTGTATTATTTGCCTGTTCAAATAGTTTTCCGCAGACAATAGCGTTATGGACTTTTGACGAGCAGGAAGGAATTTACCCAAGTTCCGTAATTAATGATCTTTCGGATAATGACTATCCGCTTGTAATTGGCTTGAGCGGCAGTATTGTTAAAGGAAAATTTGGTAATGCTCTTTCTTACGCAAAAAAGATAGAAATTCCTTTACCCGCCGGAGGTGATTCTAAGTACGGATTATCAAAACTTCTTAAGCAGCCCGGAAGAAAAATCGAACCGCTTTCATGGCATAACGCAGATTTTTGTGCTTTGATGACCAGCGGTGAGAATCACCTTCGAAAAGAAGTCGGATTTGAAAATCCAACTACAACAAAATTAAATTTGGGTCAGACTGACTGGACGGTGGAGTTCTGGTATGACGCAAACGTGGAATCCAAAAGCGAGGGAGTGATTTTTGAGATTGGTAGCGGACCGAGAGGCGAGAATAATAAAATTACACAGCTTAGTATTGGTAAAGACCATAAATCATTCACACTATTAAATCAACCCTCCGGTACAAAACTTCTTATTCCAACAATAGTCGCTGATGGCTGGCATCACTACGCATTCGTTTACTCATCATCCGAAAAACAACTTAGACATTTTGTTGATGGGATACTACAGGTCCTTCCAAAAAAATCTGAAATAAAGTCTTTACCGACTGGTGAAGAAGCTTATATGTCTTTAGGAACTGATGGCTTGTGGAAAAAGCCAATGCAGGGGAAACTTGATGAATTACGTTTTTCTTCAGCACAAATCTATAAATCCGGTTTTAATGTACCTGAAAGTTTTTCAGAACTTCATAGAGATCAACAAAAGATCGTACTGAAGAAAGGTCCGGAATTGTTATTTGAAAAGGGTAAAGAGAATTCAATCGTGCAGCTCCAGGATCGCAAATACCTTTTTATAGATGATGCAATAATTAAAGAAATGAGAAATGTAATTTTTTCTGTCAATCTTCCAAGGTACGTTGACCGTGTTATTCCAGATATAAAAGGAGCATTCCGAAAGCACATAAATGTGGTTGAAGATGAAAACGGATTGATAAGAATGTATATGGGAATTGAAGATGACTATCTGGGTGTGCTGGTTTCTAAGGATGGAAAAAATTTTGAAGCGCCTGATCTCGGCAGAGAACATAAAGGGGAAAAAAATGTTGCGATTGCTGAACAGTGCGCTATGGGTATGGCTTTCATAGATCCGAATGCACCGCCCGAAGAGCGATGGAAGTATATAAGCGATTATCATCGAAGAGGGATTAACATATGGACATCGCCTGACGGTTTTAATTTCAATAGGGTAAGAACTCCGGTTCTACCTTTCCGTTCCGGTTCTCAATCAAATATCTTTTATGATGATCAGAAACAGGTTTACGTTTCATTCCACCGGACTGATATGGGAGCTACCATGAGCGGAGATACCGAAAGAGATTTTGTTATGACGCTTGCAACCGACATTAAACGTCCCTGGCCGTATAAACCGTTAAGCTTAGAAGAAGAACTTGCTCTTGCAAAAACAAAACGAACACATAAATTATTTCCGTGGTATCTTGATAACGGACCTCTAACACCGGGAGGATTTGGTCTAGAATATCCATGGATTTTTACTCCACGTGAAGGAATTGATCCCGATGAAACAGATATTTATGTTCCTAAAGCGCATAAGTACGAATGGGCTCCTGATACTTATCTGGCTTTCCCTGTTATCTACTATCATTACGAAACTCCAAATAATCCGGCAAGATTCACTCTGTTTAATGAAAAAAGAAATCTGGGCTCCGGACCTACTGATATTCAGGTTGAAGTATCGAGAGATGGTATAAACTGGAAACGATACCCGATGCCGGCTTATATCCCGATCGGCAGGTATGATGGTGATGATATCAAACAGGTTTACATTGGCCACGGTATGATAAAACGCGGAGATGAAATATGGCAGTACTTCTTCGGTGATGCCAAGTATCATTCCCCTTATACTAAGGGAAATGATCTCCGTGCCGTTTACAGGGTTGTTCAGCGACTCGATGGTTTTGTCTCTGCCGATACTCCATATGAAAAGGAAGGTACAATTATTACAAAACCATTGGTATTCAAGGGGAATCGTTTGGTACTGAATATAAATACTTCGGCTGCCGGTTTTACACAGGTTGGAATTATTGATCAAAACGGCGAACCGATCGATGGATACAGTGTTGACGACTGTGTTTATATAAATATAAATTCAATTGAACACGAAGTTGAATGGATGAAAAAGGGAAAAGATCTTTCTTCGCTTGAAGGAAAAACTGTTCAGCTGGTCTTTAAAATGCGGGGATCAAAATTATTTGCAATGCAGTTTGTAAAAAAATAAGGACTAACGTTATGAAAAAATTAATCGCGAAATTCTTGTTCTGGATAATTATCATTAGTAATTATTCCTTAGCACAATCGAACAGTTACAAAGTTATTTCACTTTGGTGTTTTGATGAACAAATCGGACTTTACCCAAGTAGCGTTCTAGAAAATCTTTCCGATAATGATTATCCCCTTGTACTTGGATTAGGCGGTCAAATCGTTCCGGGTAAATTTGGAAATGCTCTTCAACCGATTGAACTTCCGGGCATTAAATTACCACACGGTGAGGTTGAGTTTGGATTGGAAAAAATTCCGAAACAAAAAGGTAGAAAGGTTGAACCGCTTACATGGTACAATGCAAATTTTTGTGCTTTGATGACAAGCGGAGAAAAACATCTGCGTAAAGAAATCGGCTTTGTCCAACCGACAAAAACAAGATTGAACCTTGGCAGTTTCGATTGGACTGTTGAATTCTGGTTTAAGCCATCAAATAAAACCGGTAACGACGGGGTTGTGTTCGAAATTGGCTCCGGTCCAAGAGGCGAGAACGATAAGATCACAAGTCTAATGCTCAACTCGGATTTAAAAACTTTTATCATTCGGAATCAACCAACAAATAATATTATCAGAATTAATTCAATCAGTTTCAGCGTTAAAACGGAATGGTTTCATGTATCATTTGTTTATTCATCAAAAGATAGAATCATTTACCATTATGTAGACGGCAAATTAATTTCATCAACAAAAAATGTTACGATTAAACCGCTTCCAGTTGGTGAAGAAGACTATATGAGCATCGGTAGGGATGGTTTATGGAAATATCCGTTGCAAGGTACGCTTGATGAATTAAGATTCTGTGAAGGACAGGTATATACTTCAGAATTTAATCCTCCTGAAAGTTTTGTTAAACCATCAGATAAACAAATACTAGAATTAGTTAAGGGTCCTCCGCTTCTTTTTGATAAATCATTAAATAGTAAACTTCCCTTTAATCTAAACAGCAGAAAACATTTATTTATTGATGATTCATTTATATCTGAAATGAATGACGTTTCGTTTAATGTAAATCCGCCTAAGAAGGCAGAACTGGTTATTGGAAATATTCAGGGGCAATTCCGGAAGCATCTAACAGTTGTTGAAGATGAAGAAGGACTAATCAGAATTTACAATGGCATTCACGATGATTATATGGGTGTTCGTGTATCGAAGGATGGAATTAATTTTGAATCACCCGATCTTGGCAAGGAATACCGCAGGCAGAAAAATATTGTTATTCACGAACCGGTTGGCGGTATGGGAAATCCATTCATCGATCCGAACGGAAGTGGTGATGAAAAATGGAAATTTATCTCCGGTTATCATAGCCGTGGTGTTTATCTATATACCTCACCGGATGGATTCAAATGGAAGAGAGAAAAGATGGCTCTAATCCCTTTCCGTTCCGGAACACAATCCTGTACATTCTATGATGACCAGCGTCAGGTTTATGTTACTACTCATCGTACAGGAATAATGCACACACCTGCCTTCGCAACTCAGAGAAGTACGGTTGTTACTGAAACTAGCGATTTGTACAGTCCCATTCAATTTAATCCTTTAACTCAAGAAGACTATCACGAGCTGGATAAAAAGTTGCCGCTGCGCGAACCGCTTCCTTGGTGGCTAGATAATGGACCGCTTACTCCGGGAGATTTCGGATTGGAATTCCCGAACTCATTTAATCCGGACGAAGCAGATCCGGTTGGGACAGATATTTATATTACCAAGGCAATTAAATATCCCTATGCACCGGATACATATTTATCCTTCCCTATCATTTTCTTCCATTATGAAAACGACGGTCCGCCAACAAGAACTGAATTGATGAATCCTGAACGCAAACTTGGAGAAGGACCAATTGAGACTCAAATTGCAGTCAGCCGCGACGGACAGAACTGGAAGCGTTATTACCGACCGGCATACGTTGGAATCGGAATGCATGAAGGGATTGACATGAAAACCGCTTATATAGCTCAGGGAATGGTAAGGCGCGGAGATGAAATTTGGCAATACTACTTCGGCGAACCTTATTACCATTCTGCATATATCAAAACCGATAAAAGAATTTCTGTTTATAGATTAGTCCAGAGATTGGATGGATTTATTTCAATTGACAGTCCATACGAAAAAGAAGCAGTTGTAAAAACAAAACCATTCACTTTTGAAGGGAATAGACTAACGCTAAATATTGATACCGATGCTGCAGGTTATGCTCAGGTCGGCTTTTTAGATGAATATGGTAATCCGGTTGAAGGTTTTTCTGTTGATGATTGTATTTATATAAACGGTGATTTCATAGAAACAGAAATTGAGTGGCTCAACAAAGGGAAAGATATTTCTTCTCTTCAAGGAAAAACTTTGCAGCTTGTTTTTCGAATGCGCGGCAGCAAACTTTATTCTATGCAGTTCAAGAATCAATAGGAGATAATGGATAATGCAAATGATAAAAAATGTAATCATGTTTTCCTTCATTATCACAACCCTCATTGCCCAGAATAAAGTTAAGACCGTTGCACTCTGGACTTTTGATGAACAGCAGGGGATTTACCCGAGTTCTATTTTATCCGATCAATCGGAAAATGATTACTCGATTGCACTAGGACCGGGCGGACAAATTGTAAGCGGTAAATTCGGTAATGCTCTGGAACCGGTTGAACAGCCTAAAATAATTCTTCCGCATAGTGAATCGCTAGTATTCGGAATGATTAAACTCCCTGTACCTGAAGGAGGTGCAGCGGAGCCGATGACATGGCATAACGCAAACTTCTGCGCTCTGATGACAAGCGGCGAAAAACATTTGCGAAAAGTATTTGAATATGCTAAACCGACACATACAAAATTAAATCTGGGTGAATTTGATTGGACCGTTGAATTTTGGTTTATGCCTAATAAGAAAACCGGAAATGATGGGATAGTCTTTGAAATAGGATCCGGTCCCAGAACAGAAAACGAAAAAGTTACAAGATTAATTTTAAGAAATGATATATCAAAGTTTATTCTCTTTAATCAGTCTTCAAATAATCGGATTGAAATTAAAACCGCTCTAAGTTTTATGAATTGGAACCATGTCGCATTTATTTATAATAAAAGCAATAAGACACTAATGCATTATGTGGACGGTAAATTAATATCAATCTTGAATAACATAAATATATTGCCTCTCGAAACCGGAAGTGAAGACTACATGAGTATAGGCAGAGACGGTTCATGGGGTCGTCCTCTTCAGGGTAAACTTGATGAGTTGCGATTCAGTGAGGGTATTGTATACGAAAATGAATTTGATGTACCATCATCATTCTCCAGTCAATTTTCCAGAAGGCCTGCCGTCGAATTTAAAAAAGGGCTTCCCCTGTTGTTTGATAAAGTGTATAGTAGTAATGAATTTATTAACATCGGTGGGAGAAAACATCTATTTATTGACGATGCACTTCTTGCCAAATATGACGGTTCTGAGTTTAATGTAAATCCTCCCCGTATGGCCGAATGTGTTATTGATAAGATAAATGGAACTTTCAGAAAACACTTGAATGTAGTGGAAGATGAAGATGGTCTTCTTAGATTATATGCCGGTGTTGAGAATGATTATTTAGCAGTTTGGATTTCTAAGGATGGAGTTAATTGGGAAACTCCGGATCTTCCAAACGGAAAATATAAGAACCGAACTAATATTGTTATTCATGGATCGACAGGAATGGGAATCGTATTTCTAGACCCAAACGCTCCTCCAGAAGAAAAATGGAAATATTTATCCGGATACGATGAAAAGGGAATATTCATTTTTACTTCATCCGATGGGTATAATTTTAAGAGGATTAAAACCGCAGTACTTCCTTTCTGGCCCGGGTCTCAATCAGATATTTTCTATGATGAGCAGCAGCAGAAATATGTTGCTCATCATCGTGCAGATTTTGCCACCGGTATTAGCGGTTCCACTCAGAGAGAATTTGTCAGAACAGAAACCACCGATCTTTTATCACCCTGGCCTTTTAATCCGGTAACTCAACAAGATGGTTTGAATTTGTCAAAAGTTAAACGGGTAAAGAACTTGTTACCGTTCTACCTTGATAACGGTCCCTTATCTCCCGGCGGATTTGGAAACGATTACCCGGTTGCTTTTGGTGCAATAGATGGATTTGATCCGACCGACACGGATGTATATGTAGCAAAGGCAATGAAATATCCGTGGGCACCGGACACATATATTGCTTTCCCTACGATATACTTTCATTATAAAAATTCATTTCCGGAAACACGTTCCATCCTGAATGAAAAAAAATATCAAAGGGGTTCCGGTCCATTGGAAACTCAGCTGGCTGTAAGTCGTGACGGCAGAAATTGGAAACGTTTAGCCCGCCCGGTGTATATTGGAACGGGAAAGCATGACGGCCGGACTGTAAACACAGCTTATATAGCACATGGAATGGTTCGTAGAGGAAATGAAATATGGCAATATTATTTTGGTGAATCCCAATACCACTCATCTCATGTTTCGGATCCTGAGGGAAGAGGGGTCTACAGAGTTATTCAAAGACTGGATGGTTTTGTTTCATTGGATAGTCCTTACGAAAAAGAAGCTGTAGTAAAAACTAAACCATTCACCTTCGAAGGGAATAGACTCACTCTTAATATTGATACCGATGCTGCCGGTTATGCTCAGGCCGGATTTGCTGACGAAACCGGAAAACCGGTTGAAGGTTTTTCGGTTGATGATTGTATTTATATCAATGGTGATTTTTTAGAAACGGAAGTAGAATGGCTCAATAAAGGGAAAGATATTTCTTCTCTTCAGGGTAAAACTTTGCAGCTTGTTTTTCGAATGAGAGGTAGTAAACTCTATTCGATGCAATTTATAAATAAATAATTTTTATTTTTTTTTTTTATGAGGCAACAAAATGACGATGAGAATTTCATTTAGAAGTATTTTTTTGATCATACCAATGTTGTTTTTTTCTAGCTGTGGGAGGCAAACTGAATTTAAAGAAGGTCTAGCCGGAGTATATTTTAGTAATGCAGATTTCACCGGTCCTAAATTATTTAATGTTGTTGATAAGCTCGATCAGAAATGGGGAAAGGGAAACGGTTTTTCTACCGAATGGTCTATTGAATGGAATGGTTATTTGCTTGCACCGATTAGCGGTAATGTGACGATCTATCTTGAAACAGATAAGCAAGCTAAAATAATTGTTAATACAGCAGATACCTTAGAGAATAAAAATGACGGTAGAAAAACAATTTCTGTCAACATGATAGAAGGTGAAAAATATCCAATTGAGATTTATTATGTACATGTTGATGGCGGAGAAGGTTTCTTGAAGTTGATGTGGAACTGGAATAATCAGGAACAGAAAATTATTTCTAAACCCAATTTGGTTTACTCACAAGAAAACGAAGCACTGTGGGATTGGGTGATAGAACCGGACAAGGACAAAATTGATAAAAGCCAATTTCAGTATGCTAATGGAAAGAATTTCATGATTGCATATGATCCTCTTTATTTTTATGGCTGGCCGGCAAATCAAGGTATATGGAATTGGGGTGATGAAATATTAGTCGGCCTAATGAGAGGGAACTATATGTATGATGTTTTGCATCATTCAATTGATAAGAATAATCAAGTTGCACTTTTAGCCAGGAGTCTGGATGGCGGAGAAACCTGGAACATAGAAGATCCTGAAAATTTTGTAACAGATCCCGGTACGCCTGTTCCGGTAAAAGTAGCTATCGATTATACTTATCCGGATCTTGCAATAAGACATATACATGATCGGTTTTATTATTCTTATGATAGAGGTAAAACCTGGAAGGGTCCTTTTACATTTACCGGGATTGATATGGGTGAATTAACCTCGCGCACAGATTATAATATAATAGATAAAAATTCATATCTGGCTTTCGTATCGAGAATTGATAACAAAGTTAAAGCGAATCTGCCCGATAGAGCTTTCTGTGTTAAAACAAAAGACGGCGGCAAAACTTTTCAATTTGTTTCATGGATGACAGAAACGGATACTGTTAGATCAGTAATGTCTTCGACAGTTAGAATAGACGAGAATCATCTTATCTCTGCATTAAGAAGAAGATATGATCCACCCCAACTCAATAAACCTTTACCTCAACAAAATTGGATTGATGTTTATGAATCACTGGATAACGGTAATACATGGCAATTTCTCTCCAAAGTTGCTGATACTGATAACGGTACAAGAAACGGTAATCCGCCAAGTCTTGTTTTACTTAAAGATGGACGCCTTTGCGTTACTTACGGTTACCGAAAGGTCGCTTATGGTATAAGAGCAAAAATAAGTATCGACAATGGCAAAACATGGGGTAAGGAAATAATTATTCGGGATGATGCAATTACAAAAGATGTGGGTTACCCGCGTTCGGTTGTTAGACCTGACGGAAAAGTTGTTACAACTTATTATTACACAACTAAAGAAAATGTAGAGCAGCATATTGCGGCAACAATCTGGGACCCCAATATTTTAAAATAATCTGGAGGAATAATATGAATTCCGATTCAATCATTAATTCTATTAGCCGGCGTGATTTTATAAAAACGACGGCAATGGCTGCGGTTGCCTTTAATATTATCCGGTGCAATCCAAGAAAAGAAAAACCGAATTTATTGTTTATCTGGACAGATCAGCAAAGAGCAGATACAATGGCTATCTACGGAAATAGAAAAATTGAAGTTCCTAATCTTAATAAACTTGCAAGTCAAAGCATTGTTTTTGAAAATTCATATGTGACACAACCGGTTTGTACACCATCTCGCTCAACAGTTATGACGGGATTATATCCGCATAACAATGGCTGTATAGATAATAATATTCATTTACCCGGCAGCATCCCGTGTACTCCTGAAATAATAAGTGATCCGGATTATCGAACAGCCTATTATGGTAAATGGCATCTCGGAGATGAGTTTTTTGCACAGCATGGTTTTGAAGAGTGGATCAGCATTGAAGATATATACAATCAATACTTTAGTGAAGGGAGGGATAAAAGTCTGGTAAGCGACTATTCCAATTTTCTGAAGTCGATTGGATATGAACCGGATGGTGACCATGGTGAATTCACAAGAGATTATGCATCAAAGCTTCCTATCGAACATTGCAAACCAAAATTCCTGGAGGAGAAAGCTTGTGATTTCTTAAAACGGAATAAAAATAATCCGTTCATGCTCTATGTAAATTTTTTGGAGCCGCATCCTCCGTTCAACGGTCCGTTGAATGATAAATATGACCCAACATTTGTTGATCTACCGCCAAATTATAACGATGATCTTGAAGATGATGAACCGTTGCGTTATAGAATGTTGAAAGAAAAATTCTACAAAGAACCATATAAAGGTGATCCACTTAAGACAGAACAGGATTGGCGAAAGATGACCACCAAATATTGGGGACTGGTTTCTCAGGTTGATTTAAGTATAGGTGCAATATTAAAAACATTGGAAGACCAGGGTCTTGCAGAGAATACGATTATTGTTTTTACAAGCGATCATGGAGAAATGATGGGCGCTCATCGGCTGCTTAATAAAACAGTTATGTATGAAGAAGCCGTTAAAGTTCCCTGGCTTATGAAATTCCCTCATCTTAACAGCAAACATCAATTTGCTAAAGGAAGATTCGGGCATATAGATATTCTGCCGACAATTCTTGATGCGATGGATTGTGATCACAAGCTTCAAGGCGAAAGCCTTTTGCCGGTTATTCAAGGTGATAAAAAACATTCGCGTGATGTTTTCATAGAGTGGAATAATAAAAATAGAGATGACGAATTTTCTACAAAAATTAAAAATGTGACAAAGTCAGAAATTCAAAATGCGAAAGAGGCTTTCGTCAGAACAGTTATTACGCAAGACGGTTGGAAGCTGTGCTGGGCTGATAAAGATAAGAGTCAATTATTCAACCTTAACAATGATCCTTATGAGTTTACAAATCTATATTACAAACAGGAATACGAAACCAAGATTAAAGAACTCAAAGAAAAAATTCACAACTGGCAAAATGATACTGACGACAAACTTGTTCTTGCATAAGGAGACTAATTGATGAAAAGAAGAGAGTTTTTGGAAAATTCTGCTAAAGGAGTAGCCGGGTTAGCTGTCAGTTCATCGTTAATCAGTTTATTATCATGTACAGGTGAGGTTACACAAAATCCAAATATTGTTATTATCGTTTCTGATGATACAGGTTGGAATGATGTCGGCTACCATAATCCGCAAATTAAAACTCCGAATATTGATCGTCTTGCAAAAGAAGGAGTAGAGTTAAACAACTTTTATGTTAGCCCCCTTTGTTCACCAACTAGAGCCGCCTTATTGACAGGTAAGCATCCAAGCCGATATGGAATTCTTGGTCCAATCGTTGGCGGTATGAAAGAAACATTACCTAAAGAGACAATAACATTAGCTGAATTTTTAAAACGGAATGGTTACCAGACTGCAATCACTGGTAAATGGCATTTGGGTTTAAAACCCGAAGACGGTCCGAAACAATTCGGCTTCGATTACACTTATGGTTACTTCCATGGTCAGCTTGATCCCATCACTCACTTATATAAATGGGGAGATAAAACCTGGCATCGTAACGATCAATATGTTGAAGAAGAAGGTCATGTAACCGATCTTATCACAAATGAAGCAATAAAGTATATAAAAGAGATTCGCAGCAAAACCAACCCATTTTTCCTTTATATACCATACAGTGTACCCCACTTTCCAGTTGATGAAGACCAGAAGTGGCTCGATATGTACCCGGAAATTGAAAACCTCGAACGGAAAAAATATTGTGCTTCAATGACTCATATGGATGATGGAATTGGTCAGATTATAAAATCACTCGAAGAAAATAAATTGTTAGATAATTCTCTGATTATATATATGAGTGATAATGGCGGATGTGAAAATTTTAGATCAGGACCTGATTATTACGGTAATAAATTCCCGCCGGCAGAAATGCTTGGAGATAACAAACCATTAAGAGGTTGGAAAGGGGAACTTTATGAAGGCGGTATCCGGGTACCGGCATTGTTTTATTGGAAAGGTAAATTAAATCCAGAGAAAGTTGAAGAGGTAATAGCAGTAGAAGATTTTTATCCTACATTTGCCGGATTGATCAAAACTAAACTTCCGGATAACCATGATGTTGAAGGTATAAAAGTCTGGTCTGCTATTGAAGGTAAAGATATTCCGGAAAGAATTCTTTACTGGCGTACTGATAAGCAATTTGCAATTCGTAAAGGCGAATGGAAACTGATTCATAACGGAGGTAATATACATGAGGGCACTGATGAGTTGTACAATCTCAAATTGGATCCATTTGAAAAAGAGAACCTGATTGAATTAAATCAAAGCGTTACAAAGAAATTAAAAGAAGAAATGCAGAAGAATGCTGCATTAGATCCATTATAGAAAATTGTTAAACCCGGAGTTATAAATGAAATCAAAAATTGCTGCAATCATTGTTCTTATATCTATTTACTCTTTCGCTCAGGTTATTGGACCTAAAACAGCAGAGGTAAAATCAGATCTGTATTCAAAAGTATTTTATGTTTCTGAAACTGGGTCAGATGAATCCGGCAATGGAACAAAAGAAAGTCCATACAAATCAATTCAGTTTGCTCTCTCAAAACTATCCGGTCTTTCAGAAAAGAATAGAGCTGCCATTATTGTTGCAGAAGGGAAATACAGCGGAGAGACAATTCAATTGAAAGAATTTGTTGACATGTTTGGAGGTTTCCGTGCTTCAACATGGAAACGAGACATTTTTACAAATGCATCTATCCTATCAGCAAATCCCGGCGAGAGATTATTTATCGGTGCAGATAATTGTAAAATAGACGGTTTCAACATCCGCAATAATCAATTTCGTGGTAAAGGTGCCGCTTTATACTGTAACGGTACATCACCAACAATTACAAACAATACTTTTTTCAGGAATAAAACATTGATACCGGAAAATTGGAAACCAAAATACCGACATTTAGTAGCAAACGACGGCGGAGCTGTTTATTGTGAGAACGGTTCATCACCAATTATCAGTGATAATATGTTTTATGATAACAGTACTGAGTGCGGAAGAGGCGCTGGAATCGCTCTTCATAAAAATTGTAATGGAATTATTTCGGGAAATGTTTTTATGAATAATGTAGTTGGATTAAATGATCCTGAAAGAAGTAGCGAAGGGGCATTGTCGGTTTTCGATTGGTCAAGTCCAATAATTGAAAATAACATATTTCTTAACAATGATGCATTAGCCGCAAATGATGCCGGCGGACTATTTGTAGCATTATGGTCTGCACCTAAAATTCTGAAAAATATATTTGTCAATAATTCTGCAACTGACGATGCTGGCGCCCTCTTTGTAGGAGGACAGGAACATCGTTACGATAAACCACTAGATCCAATTCCTCCTAAAGATAAATTTTATGTGGAAGTTGATGGAAACCTGTTTGTTGCAAATTCCAATAAATCAAAGAATTCCGGTGCCTATAGAATTACAATGGAAACCAGGGGAAGTTTTTTAAATAACATTTGCGTTTATAATACCGGTGTCTATTTTCAGAGAAGTGAAATGGAGATTTTTAATAATACTCTTCTCGAAAACTTTATTCTAATTGAAACAAAAGAAGGTCTTGGGAAATCCTATGTTGCAAATAATATTATTTGGGGCGACCTTAATATTGATGCCCCGGTAGAATTCTCAAATAATAATTCGCGAAAGGAATTAACTGGTAAAAATAATATTTCTAAAGATCCCCTCTTTGTTAAAGATAGCTTCAGAATTGAACCAATTTTAACTGCATTTAATAATATGAATCAAACTACTTACTTATTTATATCGAATTCTAAATTTAAAGAGAATGAACTTATTGGTCGTGTAGTTAAAGCCGGCAATAAGTGGAGTGTTGTTAAAGCGAATACAAAAGAGAACATTGAAATCTGGGGCGATCTATCGGGAGAACTTGACGTCTTAATCTTATCCTCATTTAAAGTTGATAAATATTCCCCGTGCATAGATTCCGGTAAAAAATTGGAAAATGTAAAGAAAGATTATGAAGGAAATCCCAGACCAATAAAAGGAAAAACTTCCCTTTCACATGATATTGGTGCATACGAATTCATACCAATGTTAAAAGGAGTTAAATAAGATGAGAATACAAAAATATTTTTTGTTTTTTCTGATTATCATTTCTGCAGATCAACTTTTATTTGCACAACAATCGGATTATAAACCGAAGCGGATCAACAAATCGATAGAATTGTTAACCGACAACCAACCAATCTATTATATAAACGCCTACGGTGGATACGAAGAGGGTAAAAAACTTGCAAAAACCTGGGCGGATTATATTACTTATAATATGGAGCACTCGCCGCTCGATTTCACATTGCTGAGAGAGTTTATGAAAGGACTTGTCGACGGAGGTCCGACTCCGAGCGGTCATAGGACGCCTACTGTTATTGTTGTATTGCCAGCACTGGGGCTTGATGCTCAGACAATGAAAGCTAATGTATGGATGGCTCAGCAAGCATTGGCTCAAGGCGTACATGGAGTACACCTCTGCCGTGCACGCGATCCGGAAGCCGTACGGATTTTTGTCCAATCATTACGATATCCGTTTAATGAAATCGGGGAAAAAAAGATCGGAGATGGATTAAGAGGATGGGGGAGTTTTCAATGGGCTGCATGGGTCTGGGGTGTTGATGAACAAACCTATTTAAAGAAAGCCGATGTCTGGCCACTGAATCCTGATGGAGAGATTATGCTTGGTGTGAAGATCGAAGATCGTGAAGCTCTAAAAAATGTTGCGAAAACATTGAAAGTACCCGGAATTGCATTTGCAGAACATGGTCCGCGTGATATGGGATTCTCTTACAATTATTTGGAAGGAAGAGCCGATCCGCCACTTCCGCAAGAAGTAGTGGCAGCTGGTGATAAAGTTTTATCCGAATGCAAAAAGAATGGTCTGGCTTTCCTTGATAATGTTCTTCCTGATAATGTGATAAAGCAAATAGAAAAGGGAGTTAGAATTCTTGCCGGAGGTAAATTGGAATCGGCAGAGATAGGTCGAAAATTTACAAAGCGGGTAATGCCCTGGTAAAAAAAGAGAGCGCATAAATTGAATTGGATGAATGGAATTATCGGTGTTGTAAATACACCTTTTACTGAAGAAAATAAAATCGATTGTGATTCATTGAGAAGATATGTCGATCATTCACTCAAATGCGGGGTGATCGGATTTCTAGTGCTTGGCCTTGCATCCGAAGTAAATAAACTTTCTCACGAAGAAAAATTACTGATTGTCAAAACAGTTACCGATCATGTAGCAAGACGTGTACCCGTTATTGCCGGAACTGCTACTTCATTAAATAATGAAAGAATTATACTCGTTAGGGAATTTTCGGATCTTGGGTGCGACGGAATATTAGTTAATATTCCTTTTGATAATGAATCTAATTTCATGAATAATATTGTTGAAATTGAGAAAAATATTTCGGGATTCATGATGCTTCAGGATTGGGACTTTAATAGTTATGGAATCCCGGTTAATGTGATTAAAAAGCTCTTTGATAAACTTGATAGGTTCAAATGCCTGAAAATAGAGGTTGTTCCGGCTGGGGTTAAATATTCTGAGGTGAAAAAAGTTACAGATGGCAAACTTCACTTGTCGGGCGGATGGGCGGGAACTCAAATGATCGAAGCTCTTGATAGGGGAGTGGATGCATTCATGCCGACTATCTTACATGATGTTTATAATAGAATTTATCAGTTGCATCGAAGGGGCAAACGAGAGGAAGCAAAAGCAGTTTTTGAAAAATTACTTCCGATAATTTCTTTTTCACATCAGCATCTTGATATTTCGATACATTTCAACAAAAGACTTGTACATAGACAAAGAATTTTCTCAACTTCAAAAGTAAGAGAACCGATTCTTAAATTTGATCAATATCATGAAAAGATTTCCGATGAATTAATACTGAAGGCAATTGAATTAAGTCATTCTATAAAATGAGTTCATTCGGTATGAAACAGCTGAAATATTATATTGCTCTTGGTGCGCCACCAATAAGAACACCAGCAATTGGTGATGAACCCTTCATGCGTCCTGAAGTGGGTTTTAATCCTTCTTGGTTCCATAAATTTTGCGAAATTGATTTTTCAGAGAAATGGCATACTGTTGCTGAGTATAGAATGAAATGTCATGAAACTATGAGAAAGGAAATAAGGAAACGATTTCCCGGGTATAACATCGGCGGAGCTTTGAAGGATGAACCGTATGATTTGCTAACCGGTATTTACGGTATCGGAATAATGGACTCATTGTTTGGAAGATCCCTTCAATATTATAACGATAAATGGCCGGCACCGGTCGGAAAAACTTTTAACGATGCGGATATCAAATCATTGCAAATTCCGGATTTAACAAGAAATAAATTTTTCATAAACATACTTGATCAAATCGATAAGATTTATGAATTAACAGGCAGCGCAAGAGGATTTTTGAACTGGCAGGGTAATCTTAATACTGCTTTCCGGCTCAGGGGCGAATCGATCTTTCTCGATTTGATAGATAACAAGTTTATTATTGATAAACTTCTGAACGCCATTTCCGATACATACTTGCAAGGTGTTAAACTCCTCTATGCAAAACAGAAGGGATTTGGAATCGAGTATGATTTTGCAACAGTTGCAAACTGTACGGTCAATATGGTTGGTCCGGATTTGTACGAATCATCCCTTTTGAAATTCGATCAGAAAATTGCCGGTGAGTTCCCGATTATTGGCATTCATAATTGTGCGTGGACTGTTACTCCGTATCTCGAATTGTATTCCCAAATTCCTAATGTTGCTTATATTGATATGGGAATCGAATCTGATTTGAAAAAAGCTCGTGATATTTTTCCGGAAGCACGAAGAAACTGTCTCTATAAATCAGTCGATTTGAAGAACAAAAGCAGGAAAGAAATTAAAAAAGATTTTCAGTACATTGCAGAAAACCTGGCACCTTGCGATGTTGGAATGCCTGATATTGAATACGATGTGCCCGACGAAACAATAATGTATGCAATTGATTTATGTAAAGAGCTTTCCGAAAAATATTCATAAAGGAAATAATGAAATTTTCCGATGCTTTTCATGTAATAGCAAAACCGATTGGACCAATCTGCAACATGGACTGCAAGTACTGCTTCTACTTAGAAAAGGAGAATCTCTATCCTGGTAAGAAAAATTGGAATATGAGTGATTCTGTCCTGGAGAACTTCATCCATCAGTACATTCAAACACAGTCGGTTCCACAAATTAATTTTACATGGCAAGGAGGGGAACCAACGCTTTTAGGTGTAGAGTTTTTTAGAAAAGCAGTTCAATTGCAGAAAAAATATTCAGACGGAAAAATAATTGTTAATTCGCTTCAGACGAACGGATTACTGCTGGACGATGAGTGGTGCGGTTTCTTCAAAGAAAATAATTTTCTAATCGGACTTTCGATTGATGGACCCGAAGAATTACATGACCACTACAGGGTTTTCAAAGGTAATCAACCAAGTTTTAGAAAAGTGATACATGGTCTTGAGTTACTAAAGAAACATAATGTTGAGTTCAATACTCTTTCATGCATCAACCGTGTAAACTCATATGAACCGTTGAAAGTGTATAATTTTTTAAAAGGGATCGGAAGCACATTCCTTCAGTTCATTCCGATTGTTGAAAGAAAAGCCGATTTAACCGAACAGACAAAATTGGAATTAGTTTCGCCAGATTTTTCAGGAGAAGCAGAGGTAACTGATTGGTCTGTAGAATCAAAACAATACGGCAGATTCCTGATATCAATTTTTGATGAATGGGTTCGTAAGGATGTCGGAAATATTTTTATTCAGATGTTTGAAGTGTCTTTAGAAAGCTGGTTCGGAAAACCTCAAAGTCTGTGCGTATTCAGAGAAACTTGCGGAACCGCAATGGCAATTGAACATAATGGCGATTTATATTCGTGCGATCATTATGTCTATCCGGAAAACAAACTTGGCAACATAATAGAAACCGGGATTGCTTCGCTTGTTGATTCTCCTCAGGAATTTCAATTCGGTATGAATAAGAGAGATTTACTTCCTAAATATTGCCGTGAGTGTGAAGTAAAGTTTGCATGCAATGGAGAATGTCCCAAACATAGATTCATAAAAACACCCGATGGAGAAGAGGGACTAAATTATTTATGCGCCGGATATAAAATATTTTTCAATCACGCAGCCCCTTATATGCGCTATATGGCAAATGAGTTAAAGCAGCATAGATCCCCCTCAACAGTAATTAAGTGGGCTTTGGAAAAAGATTTAGGATTTCCAAACTTTAATGTAGGACGAAATGATGGTTGCCCGTGCGGCAGCGGTAAGAAGTATAAGAATTGCTGCGGTATCTTTTCTTGATTTCTCTGGAACAATTCAATGAAATTATCAATAATATTCAGTCACAAAATAGTGACAACAGCCAGCCGCTATTTCAGTAATTTGTGAGTAAATCTGACCACTTAACTACCAAAGATGTAGTCCTCTTTTCGTCCCTTCGCTCTATAGTGTTACGGCTAATAATAACGTAATGTATAGTTGCAGTTTTATATAACAAGACGATGGAATAAGTGATATACGGATGTATTTAAAGTGTATGTATGAGAACAAAAACCAGGGATGATGATTGAATTATTTAAATTAACCGCCGCTATATTGGCTTAACAGCTTTTCCTGGATCGATCCCTGTCATTCATTTTCTAACTACACCTTTTTCGGGATTTGTTTATCACTCATCAACATGTTAGTGCTTTTTGATTTGGATAAACATTTATACCGGCACAACATTTAAGAGCAGTTCAATATAAAAATGGGTACAGCACAACTTATATTATTAATCGGGGGTATGACAATTCTCGGATTTATGTCAATAATGATTTACAGTTCATTTAACGACAAGACCGACTTCGAATTATATAACGAAGCTTATATCACTGCCTCTGCACTGGGGCAATCGATGTTTGATAGAATTCTTACTAAAGGTTTCGATCAAAAATCAATTGGCAAATCATTTACAACGCCAGATTCTTTGACAGCTGTAGGTTCTATAGGCCCGGATACAGGTGAGTCGTCTGTAAATTTATTCAACGATGTCGATGATTATAAAAACTACGTTAAGCTCGATACAATGGGCATACTTGGAGTTTTTCGAACACGCGTTGACGTTAGATATGTACAAAAATTCAACCCTGATAACAATAGTAGTGTAAGAACATTTACAAAGAGAATAGACGTCTTTGTAACAAATATGTATGTAAGAGGCGATACACTTAAATTCAAATACGCAGTTACATATTAGGTGATTTTATGGGACAATTAATAGAATTAATAGGCGCCACAGTAATTGCCGGCTATATTATGTTTATCATTCTTTCTTTAAATATAAGCATGAACACAACGGCTACGCGGTATTTCCAAAATACATTCAACCAAAGAAACGCAGTTACAGTTGGGCAGATTACAGAACACGATTTTTACAAGATTGGTTTAAAGGTTTCCGGTAATAAAATTCTGCAAGCTGATTCAAGTACGATAAAATTTGTCTCCAGCTTAGATAACAACGGAAGTGTCGATACTATCACTTATTACTTAAGCAATAAAAGTACTCTTAATAGTACCGCTAATCCAAATGATATGATATTGTATAGAAAACGTAACCAGATAACAAACACAAGTGGAATTGTTTCTCGTTTCTACTTACAATATTATGATTCCCTATTAAATAATCTAACTTATTCTTCGCTTACTAATCAAACTTACAGAACAAAAATAAGAGTAATTAGAGTGTACATAAAAACTGAATTAGCTGACCCTATAGACAATTCCTATTATCCTATGGAATGGCGTAAAGAATTTAGACCAAGGAATATGAAGTAGAAAATTATGGGACAATCAATTTTAATATATATAATGGGCACATTATTACTTTTTCTAATTGTTAATATGAATCTTAATCGCCAACTTTCTGACCAATCCGCCTCATCATATAATTATTATGAAGAGTTGCAAACCCGTAACATAGGCAACTCAATGGTTGCTATGCTTATTTCTCAAATTTCAGATAGCACTAATTTTAGGGTAACCTCCGCACAAACTAAAACTTTATTTTCAGGACAGGCTACCTACACAGTAAGAGATACATTCATGATGCCCGATTCTCTAATTAAAATAAGTGTTTCTTCAGCGTATATGAATCAAATAAAAAAAATGATTGTTCTAATTCCCAAACCCTCAAATACATTGCCGGGGGTATTCCAGTTTTCCTTAATATCCGGTGGTGATATGTCTTTATCAGGAGGAACTTATTTCAGATCTAATAATCCCAATCAAAATGTAAATCTAAAAACGAATAGCCGTTTTTCTATTGGTAATAACAACCTTGTCAAGGGATTTGTTGGTTACGGAAGTAGTTTTTCGGGTGATGAAAATAAAATCCAACCAGTTTCAAATCCTAATAATTTACCTGTAACCGCACAAAGCCCTAATGTTGATATACCCACATTTAATCCCGATGACTATAAATCGGAGGCTACTCAAGTTTATAATGGTAATTATAGCATAGGTAATTCAATTAATCTCGGTACTAAACAGAATCCGAGCATAATATATGTGGGCGGTGATCTATCAATTTCCTCTGGAGCTCAAATAAGTGGATTTATAGTATTTGTTGTAAAAGGGACGATCAGTGTTCAGGGTAATGCATCATTTATAAATACCGATCCAACCGTAAGTAACTTCGCATTTTATTCAGTCGGGAATATATCTATTGCTGGCGGAGCAACTATGTATGGTCAAATGTTATCCTTAGGTAATATATCTTTTACTGGTAATTCAAATTTATATGGCACCGCAGCGGCAAAGGGTACAATGTCATTTAGCGGCGGCACTTCAACTGAAGTTCCAGCAGCTAAGGAATTAACCGATCCGTTATGGGGGGCTCAAGGTTCTATAAGACCCTTAGTAGCTAAACACTACTATGAATAAAACCTATCTAAGGATTCCTCCAATTTTTGCCGATGTCACCTCCTAACACTCTCTACCATTTCAAAAAAACAAGAGCATTTCTCTTACTCATATCTAACCGCAATCGATTCTACGTTCCTGACAAGTGTGTGATATACTATCCCTTTCCCACCCAAAGGATGTAGTTCTTCTTTCATCCTTTTGCCCGATTGTAAGATTATGTCCTTCCTGATTAACATTATCTTGTAATTATTTTGTTTAACAAAAGGATCATTAAAATGGAATATAAATCCAATAAGGCAGGACATCAATTTACACGTCCGATACCTTCTATGATGGATAGATGGATTGATCAAAAAGATAAACTAAAAAAGAAATTCCCAAGCTTAACAGATAAAGATTTGAGGTATAAAGAAGGCAAAAAAAATGAAATGTTTGAGGATATTCGAATCAAACTTGATATAAGCATAGATAATTGGAAGAAAATGATGGAAGATATTTGACCACATGTCGAAGGGCGTTATTAGTACCATGTTTTAAATTGTAATTAAAGGAGGAAAAAATGAGTAAGGGTCAGAACAGTAAAAAGAGTTCTAAAAAAGAACCGGCTAAAACTATGAAAGAAAAAAAAGCTGCTAAAAGAGAAAAGAAAAGCAATGAATTAAACAAAATGAAAATTATCCCACTTTAAAGAATCATAGTTACTGTATCACAAATATTATTCTTTTGTGGCATTACTGGTGAACTCATACAAAAGATGTAGTCCCTTTTTCATCCCTTTGGTCGATTGTTGAACTTAACGGATGTTTATATATTACTTCAGGGTCAAATGCGGGAAATTTTCGACAAAATTTGGTATTCACTAATAAATCAAGGAGTAGAAATGAAGTTATTTACAAAAGTAGCATTATTATTAACATTAGTATTTATGTGTAGCAATGCTAATGCACAGTTCAAAGATTTCGGACTAAAGGGCGGAGTCCAGTTTAACGGCGTAATGCCGGCAACAGAATTTGAGGACGATAATGGATTATCGTTATCATCCTATTTATTCCGCGGGTTTTTAAGATTTGAGCTTGCAGATTTTCTTAATGCCGAACTTGGAGTTGGGTATGGAAATCTTAGCGGTGATGATTTTAATTACACCACCATGAAAAAAGGAACCGGAGAATACAGCACATCAATTATACCAATTGATGTTCGATTGCTTCTTACTCCCTTTAATATGGAAAGTTTGAACCCATATCTCTATGCCGGTATCGGTTTGCTGCGCTATAATGTGGGCACAAAACCAGGTGTAGTTTCTCCTTTAGCAGTTGAAGTTGATGGGTGGACTATGATTATTCCATTTGGATTAGGCACAGAAATTAAATTAAGCGATCAGGTCCTTCTTGATTTAAGTGCCGGTGTAAATTATTCTCTTACAGAAAATTTGAATTATTTCAAAATTGTTGATTATACCGATGCTTACTTTAACATCGGTGCCGGACTTACATTTACAGGAGAAAGTTGTAATTCCGATAAAGACAATGATGGATTAACAAGGTGCGAAGAAGAAGAACTTGGAACCGACCCAAGAAATCCCGATACAGACGGTGATGGTCTAAAAGATGGCGATGAAGTTCATAAATACAAAACCGATCCAAGAAATCCGGATACTGATGGTGACGGTCTAAAAGACGGTGAAGAAGTTTTCACTTATAAAACCAATCCATTAAAAGCAGATACAGACGGTGACGGATTGAATGACGGTGACGAAGTAATGAAATACAAAACAGATCCTTTGAAAGCAGATACAGATGGTGACGGATTAAATGATGGTGATGAAATTCTTAAATACAAAACCGATCCACTAAATGCCGATACTGACGGTGACGGATTGAAAGACGGCGAAGAAGTTATGAAATACAAAACCGATCCATTGAAAGTTGATACCGACGGCGGTACAATTTGGGACGGTGTAGAAGTTAAACGCGGAACCAATCCTCTTGATCCAAAAGACGATCTTCCACAGACCCCAGCAACTATCGAAAAACAGATGATATACGATAATGTATTGTTCGCTGTTGATAAAGCAGATCTTACCAAGTCAGCTAAAGCAACTTTGGATGGTGTTTATAACGCATTCTTGAAATTAAATAATGCAAAGATCTATCTTAAAGGACATACATCATCACCTGCTTCAGAAAAGTATAATATGGATCTTTCTGTAAGGAGAGCAAATGTGGTTAAAGACTATCTTGTTAAGAAAGGTATTGATCCAAATGTAATTTTTACAGAAGCTTTCGGAGAAACCAAGCCTGTATCCTCCAATGATACTGAAGATGGTAGATCTGATAATAGAAGAACAGAGATTAAAATAATGTATTCTGAAAAACAATAATCCTTAAATCGATTATTCAGGAAAGGTTTGCAATTGCAAACCTTTCTTTTTTTCTGTTTGGTAGTCCGGGGTAATATCTATCGAAAAATATTTGAAGAGAAAGAAAAGAAATGGTTTGAAAGACTTCAAAAAAAATTTTGAAAAAATAAAAAAAATTCTTAAACTTTATAAAGACCACGATATAAAAATAGTTGGCCAACGATTATCAATTTAACTAAAATTAGATGATAAGAATAAATGAGGCTAAATATGAAATCAACATTTTTTAACTCTTCTCCCGTTTCTGGCGGGAAATCGTTCCTTTCACAAATTCGTTCAGCCATCGTTCAACCTCTTGTGATCATCGCTGTCAGTACCATTGTGGCGATTGGAGGATGTGCAACTAACCTTGCTACAGGCGAACGGCATCTTAATTTTACAAGTGAAGCTCAGGAAATCTCGATTGGTCAGCAAGCCGATCAGGAAGTAAGTGCTTCACTCGGTTTGTATCCTGATGAATCGCTCCAGCAATACATACAGCAACTGGGAGCGAAGATCGCAGCAACCACCGAACGTCCGAATCTGCCATGGACATTTAGAGTTGTAGATGATCCGGTGGTGAATGCTTTTGCTCTCCCCGGCGGGTTCATTTATGTAACACGCGGTATTCTAACACATCTCGATAACGAAGCTGAACTTGCCGGTGTTCTTGGACATGAGATTGGACATGTTACAGCACAACATTCGGTTCATCGCATGGCAACACAACAGCTTTCACAACTTGGACTTGGCGTTGGAATGATATTGGTCCCCCAATTGCAGCGTTATGCCGATATAGCCAGTGCAGGACTTGGGCTCTTGTTCCTCAAATTCAGTCGTGATGATGAAAGCCAGGCCGATGCCCTCGGGGTACGCTACATGTCAAAGGCAGGTAGCGACCCACAACAATTGAGTTCGGTTATGACTATGTTGGAACGTGTCTCACAGGTAGGTGGCGGGGATGCAGGTCGGGTTCCGGAATGGTTAGCAACGCATCCCACTCCTGCTAACCGAAAAGAACATATTGCCGAACTAATAAGTGCATTGAATTCGAATACCTCCGGTGGTACAGTTAATCGGGAATCCTTTTTACGGCAGATTGACGGTATGGTCTATGGGGTTAATCCGAGGGAAGGATTTTTTAAGAGTAATACTTTTTATCAACCGGATATGAAATTCAGGTTCGACTTTCCCGTAGGATGGAAGACGATAAATCAGAAACAGTCCGTTCTGGCAGTAAGTCCGGAAGAAGATGCAATCCTTGTCATAACATTATCGAACAAGAAATCAGCCAACGAGGCGGCGAATGAATTTTTTACCCAGCAGGGGTTAACCGCACAGCGTTACTCCGGTGGTTCGGCAAGCATCAATGGTCTGAGTTCATCATCCGGTGGATTTACAGCACCGACAGAGCAAGGAGTTGTACAGGGTTTTGCAACGTTCATCGACTATAATGGTAATGTCTATCAATTGCTGGGCTACACAAGTCAAACCCGGTGGAGTAAATACGAGCAAGGAATAGTTCAGTCGATCCGCAGTTTCAATCGGCTTACAGATTCAAGAATGCTTTCGGTCCAACCGCAGCATATTAAGATTGTAACAATCGATAGAAACATGTCACTTGAGGAGTTTAACAGGCGGTATCCTTCCGACATATCGTTGGAAGTTCTCGCGCTTATCAATAAGGTTGAGCTGAATGGGCAGCTTCAAAAGGGTCAGAAGGTCAAACGTATTGTTGGGGAAAAATTTGAATAAAAATTTTGAATGACAGATATAATCTTAACAATACAATAAAAAGTTTCTTGAGTGGAAAGTAAAAAGCAGCCCTTTAACGTAATTGGTAAAAATAAGTTTACACAAATTGTCTTACAGACTCTGATTCTAAGATTGATTAGTCAATCAGGAAAGGTTTGCAAACGCAAACCTTTCTTAATATTAATTCAATATTTACAATTTTGATTAATCTGCTTGTAATATTTCTCAGCAATTTCACTTAAAAGATGTAGTCCCTTTTTCATCCTTTTGGACTATGGAATTTCAATGCAAGAAAGTGACATTTTCATAGCAGTTAAGGTATATCATCATGGCAAAGATCAAAAAGAATGAAAATATAAGTTCAGAAAATATCACTTCACTCTTTAATTTTAATTCCGCTGAAAAAGAAAGTGATTTCGCAGAGAAAATATTCAACACTGTGCGGGAACCTTTACTTTTATTGGATAAAGATTTAAGAGTAGTTAAAGCAAGTCGTTCATTCTATGATTTCTTTAAAGTAACCTCCCAGAAAACGATTGGAAAACTAATCTATGATCTCGGAAACCGTCAATGGAATATTCCTAAACTGAGAGAACTGCTGGAAACAATCCTTCCCGGGAAAACAACATTCGACAATTATGAAGTTGAACACGACTTTTCTACAATTGGTAATAGGACTATGCTTTTGAATGCCCGGCAAATTCAAAGAGGATCAGAAAAAGAACAGATGATCCTTCTTGCCATTGAGGACATCACTGAACGTAAGGAAATAGAAGCCGGTCTGGAAAAAACCCGTAAAGAACTTGCTGTAATTAAAATATCTGCAGATGAAGTGAGTGAATTCGCTGAAAATTTAATCAACACCATACGTGAGCCTTTAATCGTTTTGGATCAGGATTTAAGGGTTGTCTCCGCCAGCCGCTCTTTCTATGAAGTCTTTATGGTAAAAATTGAAGAGACCGTGGGACATCTTATCTATGAACTTGGAAATCGCCAGTGGGATATCCCCAAACTTCGGGAACTGCTGGAAGACATCCTGCCCAAAATGTCAACTTTTGATAACTATGAGGTTGAACACGATTTTTTGAACATTGGCAGACGGATCATGCTTTTAAATGCACGGAGGATCCCCAGTTTACCTGAAAAGCCGAAAGTTATTCTTCTGGCTATTGAAGATATCACCAAGCGTAAAGAGATAGAAGCCGGCTTGGAAAAGACCCGGGAAGAACTGGTAGTCATTAAAAAGTCCGCGGATGAAGCCCTTGAATATGCTGACAGCACCATCAATACGATTCGTGAACCTTTAATCGTTTTGGACCAGGATTTAAAAGTTGTCTCAGCGAGTCGCGCCTTCTATGAAGTCTTTAAGGTAAAGCCTGAAGAGACTGTGGGACAGCTTATCTATGACCTTGGAAATAAGCAGTGGGACATCCCCAAATTGCGGGAACTGCTGGAAACCATCCTTCCCCAGAAGGCCTCTTTCGATAACTATGAAGTAGAACACGATTTTTCTACAATAGGTAAACGCATCATGCTTTTGAATGCCCGGCAAATTCAAAGAGGATCGGGAAAAGAGCAGATAATACTTCTTGCTATTGAAGACATAACCATACGTAAGGAAATAGAAGCCGGTCTTGAAAAGACCCGTAAAGAACTTGCGGTGATTAAAATATCTGCAGATGATGTAAGCGAATTCGCCGAGAACATAATCAACACAGTGCGTGAACCTTTACTTGCACTGGATCAAGAGTTAAGAGTAGTTAAAGCGAGCCGTTCGTTCTATGATTTTTTCAAAGTTAACTCCGAAGAAACAATTGGAACGCTTATCTATGATCTTGGAAATAAACAGTGGAATATACCAAAACTGAGAGAATTGCTGGAGACAATCCTTCCTAAAAAAACAACATTCGACAACTATGAAGTCGAACACGATTTTTCTACAATTGGAAAACGCATCATGCTTTTGAATGCCCGGCAAATTGAGAGAGGATTACGAGGCAAAGAGCGGATAATACTTCTTGCCATTGAGGATATAACTGAACGTAAAAAAAATGAGAACGAACTTTCAAAAGCAAAAGCAGAAGCTGAACAGGCAAATTTTGCAAAGAGTGAGTTCCTTTCACGTATGAGTCACGAACTTAGAACACCAATGAATTCAATTCTCGGCTTTGCACAATTGATGGATATGGGAGAATTAAATCCTTCTCACAAAAAAGGTGTGGCTCAGATCTTGAAAAGCGGTAAGCATCTTTTGAATTTAATAAATGAAGTGCTCGATATGGCAAAGATTGAAGCTGGACGGCTGACGGTTTCCATTGAGCCGGTTGAAATTTTCGGAATTATTTTGGACACGATAGATATTGTTCGTCATCTCGCTGAAGAAAATCAGATCACACTCGAATCAGATGCTTCGACGACTACAAGACTTTTTGTACAAACAGATCAGCAGCGTTTGAAACAAGTTCTCTTGAATTTAATTAACAATGCAGTTAAGTATAATCGGCAAGGCGGTTCGGTGAAGGTCGAATGTAAAATACAGAAGTTAGAAGGGAAAAATGAAAATGTAGTTCGGATTAGTGTGACTGATACGGGAAAAGGTATAGCTAAAGAATACATGGAAAAACTTTTTAAACCATTCGAACGTATTGGCGCTGAACGAACGGAAACTGAAGGCACTGGGCTAGGATTAGCTATTTCTGAAAAATTGATAAAAGCAATGGGCGGGAAAATTGGTGTTGTAAGTGAGTTCGGCAAAGGAAGCACTTTTTGGGTTGAACTGCCGCAGACGGAAAGTCAACTAGAACAATATGAACGAATAAGTGAAACGGTAAAACCGGAAACTGAAATAGCAAAGTGTAGCGGTACTATTTTGTATATCGAAGATAATCTTTCGAACATACAATTAGTTGAACAGATTTTAGAAATGCATCGTCCATCAATTAAATTGATTACGAATATATATGGTAAAAATGCAGTTCAATTTGCAATTGATTACACGCCGAATTTAATTCTGCTTGATCTCGATCTGCCCGATATACATGGTAGTGAAGTGATAAAGCTGTTACATGCAGAACCAATAACAGCGGAAATACCGGTTATTATTCTAAGCGCAGATGCAATGACAAAACAGATCGAGCAATTAATGAAAGCCGGAGCTGAAGATTATCTAATAAAACCGATTGATGTAGTACAATTTTTAAAATTAGCGGATGAGTGGATGAAGAAAAAAATATAGAGTATGAAGTGCGTTAATGGATTAAAGAAGAATGAGACTTAGTTTGAAGTAAATAGTTTTTATTTATGATGAACGATTTTATGCTGGAATTAAGTACAAACTTCGAATAATGATAAAGTTATGGAGAATTATTTTTTTAGTATTATTAAACAAAGACTAGTATCATGGAAATGATTGATAAAAAAGAAAATTCAAATACAGCACTCGCAACTATTGCGGGTATAATTACAACTCTTATTGGTCTTCTCGTGCTCATCGGCTGGCAGTTTGATATTGCCATTCTAAAAAAAATTGCTTTTGGCGCAGTTACAATGAAATCAAATACAGCGGTGTGTTTTTTTCTTGCTGGTCTTGCGCTCATCATTTTACAAAGCTCAAAACGTTTTACTAACACACTTGTAAGATTTCTTGCGCTGGTAATTATGCTTGTAGGAATTATTTCGTTATTCCAAAATATCTTTGGTTTGGATTTTGGCTTAGATGAAATTCTGTTCAGCGAACCGGATGTAGCACCCGGCATATTGCATTCCAACTTTATGGCACCTAACACTGCGTTGAATTTTTTGATGATTGGAATTGCTTTCTTTCTTCTAACGTTCAAAAGATTCCAGAGAAGTTTTTTAGTGGTTATTGGTATTGTTTTTCCGTTATCTATAAGCATTCTTTGGCTTATTGGTTATCTTACAAAATTTGTGGAAATAACCGTATTTTTTACCTATGTAGAAATGTCAATTTATGCAGCTGGTACGTTTATTATTTTGTGTCTTGGAATGGTTTTAACAGCTTATAAGCAGAAGCAGTCTTCGGTTACAGTCGAACAAAAACTCCTTATCGGACTTACTCTTATTGCCTCAGTAGTCATTTTCATCACACAACTTTCCTTTTCTGGTATTCATTCTCTCCTTAACGCAAGTGAATTGGTCGAACACACACAACAAGTGAAACAGCAGCTTACTTCAATCCTTTTGAAAGTAGTTGATGTGGAGACAAGCGCACGAGGTTTTGTTATTATCGGTGAGGATAGTTATGCTGAGCGGATGAAAAAATCATCGGTTGAACTTCCGATCGAACTCAAAAATCTTCGCATGCAAATAAGTGATAACCCAAACCAACTGGAAGCACTAACATTACTTGAGTATTTAGTAAATAAACGTATCGGATTATCGTGGCGCTTGTATCAAACCCGGCGGTCACAAGGTCTGGAAAAAGCGATTTTGTTCTTTTCAAACAACGAGGGAAAAATAATCACAGACAGTATACGAGTTATTGTTGCTCAGATGATGGCAGAAGAAAGCCGGCTTATGCAAACAAGAAATTCGAACGAAAAAGATCATTCAAGTAAAACCAAGATAATTATTTATTTCAGTCAGGCAATTCAGATGCTGCTGCTTGTACTTATATTTGTTTTTGTAAAAAGAGATGTGGCTAATCGTAAAAAAACCGAAGAAGAAATCCGAAATCTGAACGCTCACCTTGAGAAGAAGATAGAAGAAAGAACTGCCCAGCTTGTACAAATAAATGAAAATCTTAATAAAGAAATTGAAGAAAGACATCGAGCTCAATTAGAAACTCAGAAAGCAAAAGAGGAAGCAGAACGGGCAAACGTTGCAAAGAGTGAATTCCTTTCACGTATGAGTCATGAACTTAGAACGCCAATGAATTCAATTCTCGGTTTTGCACAATTGATGGAAATGGGAGAGCTGGTTCCAGCTCACAAAAAAGGTGTTAAGCAAATATTGAAAAACGGGATGCATCTTCTAGATTTAATAAATGAAGTGCTAGATATAGCAAGGATTGAATCTGGACGGATGACGATTTCGACAGAACCAGTTGAGATTTACAGTATTATTAAGGAAACTCTTGACATTGTTCGTCATCTCGCTGAAGAAAATCAAATCGTGCTTGAATCAGATTCTTCAATGACAAAAAGACTATTTGCAAAAGCAGATCACCAACGTTTAAAACAAGTTCTTCTAAATTTAATTACCAATGCAGTTAAGTATAATATTAAAGGGGGTTCGGTAAAAATAGAAAGTAGAGTACAGAATATTGAATTAAAATTGGAGCAGCCGGCAAGTTTTATCCGCATTAGTATAATTGATACCGGACAAGGTATTGCTCAAGAAGAAATTGAAAAATTATTTACTCCTTTCGTACGGATTGGCACTGAACGAGTTGAAACCGAAGGTACCGGACTTGGATTAACCATTTCTAAAAAATTGATTGAAGCAATGGGTGGAAAAATTGGCGTTGAAAGTGAACTTGGCAAAGGAAGTACTTTCTGGATTGAACTGCCGCAAACGGAAAGTCAAAGGGATTGCTACGATCGAATAAATGAATTAACAAGACCCGAACCTGAAATAGCACAAGGCAAAGGAACTATTTTGTATATCGAAGATAATCTTTCGAACCTACAATTAGTTGATCAAATTTTAGAAACGCATCGTCCGGAAATTAAATTAATAACTAATATGTATGGTAGAAATGCAGTTCCATTTGCGATTGATTACAAACCGGATTTAATTATGCTTGATCTCGATCTGCCTGATATTCATGGCAGTGATGTGTTGAAGCTGCTTCAAGCTGAACCTAAAACAAAAGCGATACCGGTTGTAATCCTTAGTGCAGATGCAATGACAAGACAGATTAAGCAATTAAAGGAAGCCGGTGCTAAAGATTATCTCATAAAACCGATTGATGTAGTACAATTTTTAAAAATAGTGGACGAGAGGATTAGAAAAAGTAGTTTGGAGTAAGAAGTAGGTTAATGAATGATTGAAGCAAGTTTTACGAACTTTACGTTTAATACTTTGAAGGATTTAAGCACGAAGAACGCAAAAAATAATTTTTAGATATATATGACGGGGTTGAAGAATGTTAAATAGTATTATTGATCATCAGGTGAAATTTTACAAACGAAAAACTTTTTACTCCACGCTCCATTCTTTTTATTTTATAGAAGAGGACAGTCAAAAATGTTAAGTGATAATTTATATGGAATAAATCATGATTGATTCAACACTTAAAAATGCAAATATATTGATTGTTGATGATCAACAAGCTAACATTGATGTTCTTACCGGACTGCTTGATGCTAAAGGTTTTACTAACTATAAAACAACTAATGACTCTAGACAAGTTATTGGTTTACTCGAGGAGTTCAAACCAGATCTACTTTTGCTCGATCTGAACATGCCTCACTTAACCGGTTTTCAAGTGATGATACAATTGAAAGTTCTCATTCCAGCCAATACTTACTTTCCGATATTAGTACTAACCGCTGACATAACAACTGAATCTAAACAAAAAGCACTAGCCAGCGGTGCAAGTGATTTTCTTACAAAACCGTTTGATTTGATAGAAGTTGACCTTCGAATAAAAAATCTGCTTAAAGCCCGCTATCTTCACCAGCAAATTGAAAATCAGAATCTGATTTTAGAAGAAAAGGTTAAGGAACGAACCATAGAACTTGAAAAGACAAACTTAGAATTGATCTCGGCAAAAGAAATAGCCGAAGAGATGAACAAATTGAAATCAATTTTCCTTGCTAATATGAGTCACGAATTACGCACACCGTTAATTTCTGTACTCGGATTTGCGGAATTGCTGCAGCTCGAATTGACTAACGCCGATCAATTGGAATTAGTAGATCAAGTTTTAGAAGGCGGAAGAAGATTAAATCTAACTCTTAATAGTATTTTAGAATGGTCGAAGCTTGAATCAGAAAAGTTATCCTTAAAACTTTCTCCCTCTAACTTAGCAGTAGAAATTCATAAGAATATCGATATATATATGCCATTAGCTAAAGCAAAACAGCTATTTATTAATTCGGAGTTTAGTGATGCAAATCTAATAGCAAATATTGATACCGGGTTATTCGATAAAGCTTTTTTTCAATTGATGCACAATGCAATAAAGTTTACAACCAAAGGTGGAATTTCTGTTACATTAAATCAGATCAAAAAAGAAGAAGTTGTCTGGGCAGTTATTAATGTTATGGATACCGGTATTGGAATTCCTAGAGAAAGTTTAGATAAAATATTTGTCGAGTTTCGGCAAAGCAGCGAAGGTTTAAGCAGAAGTCACGAAGGCAGCGGACTTGGACTTTCACTTGCGAAAAAAATGATTGAGTTAATGAACGGCAAAATAGAAATTAAAAGTGAGGTCGAGAAAGGTTCCACTTTTTCTATCTGGTTGCCTACCGTTCTAGATGCAGCCGCTTTAAATCTAAAGGTTGAGGAGAAAATAAAAACTATTGCTGTTGAACCGGCAATTAAAAAAACCGGTGCATTGCCGGCGGTTTTACTTGTAGAAGATAATCCATCCAACCGTATGTTAGTAAAAAGAATGTTAGTGAATGATTATATAGTATATGAAGCCGAAGACGGATTTACGGGAATTGCGCTTGCTTCTAAAAATAATTTTAACCTCTTATTAATGGATATTAATTTAGGTTACGGAATTGATGGTATTGAAACCATGCATGAAATAAGAAAGATACCCGGTTATTTCAAAGTGCCAATCATTGCCGTTACTGCTTATGCTATGTTTGGGGAAAAAGATAGATTATTAAATGAAGGGTTTGATGATTACGTTCAGAAACCATTTACCAAAGTAGAATTAATTAATCATGTTAAAAATTTAGTAATCAATTAATAGTTTTATTGTTTCGAATGGTTTCCAAAAGCAAGCCTTACATTTTGCTATATTTATAATAATCTATCAAAACCAAATCTATAGATAGAAGTTTATGTAAAAACTTCTAAAAGATGTAGTCCATTTTTCATCCCTTTGGACTATGGAATTTCAATGCAAGAAAGTGACATTTTCATAGCAGTTAGGGTATATCATCATGGCAAAGATCAAAAAGAATGAAAATATAAGTTCAGAAAATATTACTTCACTCTTTAGTTTTAATTCCGCTGAAAAAGAAAGTGATTTCGCAGAGAAAATATTCAACACTGTGCGGGAACCTTTACTTTTGTTGGATAAAGATTTAAGAGTAATTAAAGCAAGCCGTTCATTCTATGATTTCTTTAAAGTAACCTCCAATAAAACAATCGGAAAACTAATCTATGATCTCGGAAACCATCAATGGAATATTCCTAAACTGAGAGAACTGCTGGAGACAATCCTTCCCGAGAAAACAACATTCGACAATTATGAAGTAGAACACGACTTTTCTAAAATCGGTAAACGCATCATGCTTTTAAATGCCAGGAAAATTCCAAGAGGATTATCAGAAGAACAGATGATCCTTCTTGCCATAGAGGACATTACAGAGCGAAAACAGAAAGAAGAATCGTTAAGCGAGAAAAGTCGTTTGAATAATAAATATCTGGAAATTCTATTAGACCATGCACACATGCCGATTATTATATGGGACTCTTCTAATATAATAATACGAATCAATAATGAATTTGAAAAATTAATCGGTTATGATTGGGCTGAACTAAGAGGTAAAAAGATTGATTTTCTTTTCCCAAAAGAGAGTCTTGATTCAACACTGGAGTTATTAAAAAGCAAAGAAAGCGATGAAAAAATAGAAATCATTGAAATAGATATTTTATTGAAAGACAAAAATATCAAGACAGTTATATGGAACTCGGCAAATCTTTATGATAAGAAAGGGAAACGTATTGTAGCAACAATTGCACAAGATATAACATACCGTAAAAGAGCCGAGGAAGCACTGAGTGAAAGCGAACGTTTATTTCATTCTCTGGCCCAGGTTTCACCGGTTGGGATTTTCAAAACGAATGCGGAGGGTTACACTACTTACGTTAATCCCAAATGGTCACAACTCTCCGGTTTATCTAATGAATATGCGCTTGGATTTGGCTGGCTCCGTGCTGTTCATCCCGATGATAGAAAAAAGTTGAGTAAAGGATGGCATGAATCAACTAAAATTCAGAAAGTATCTTATTCTGAATATCGTTTTTTGCACCCTGATGGCACAGTTGTCTGGGTAATGGGGCAGGCAACTCCGGAATTAGATTCTGAAAATAAAATAATCGGGTACATTGGAACTATAACTGATATCACCGACCGCAAATTGGCAGAAGTGAAGCTGCAGGAGAGCGAAACTCGTTATCGCCGATTGCATGATAGTATCACTGATTGTTTTGTACAAACTAAAATGTCGGGCGAGATAGTTGATATTAACCACTCATTTATAGAAATGATTGGATATAGTAAGAAGGAATTATTAAAACTCCGGTATCAAGATATAACACCTGCACGATGGCAGGAATTCGAAACCAGGATTGTCAATGAACAAATCCTACCGCGGGGTTACTCAGATGTTTATGAAAAAGAGTATATAAAGAAAGATGGAACTGTTTTGCCAGTTGAGTTAAAAACCTACCTGCTACATGATTCAAAAGGAAATAATTCTCACTTCTGGGCATTAGTTCGAGATATTACAAAACGGATTGAAGCAGAAAAAGCGCTTAAAGAAAGCGAAGAACGGTTCCGATCACTCTATGAAAACTCCACTATCGGACTTTATAGAACTACTCCGGGTGGAAAAATTATTTTAGCCAATGCTACTTTGGTTAAAATGCTTGGGTACTCATCTTTTGAAGAGCTTGCTGAAAGGAATCTTGACGAAGATGGATTCGAACCCACATATGAACGCAAATTATTTCTTGAACAAATAGAAAGGGATGGTGAAGTAAAAGGACTTGAGTCCGCATGGACTTCTAAAAATGGTTCAGAAGTATTTTTAAGAGAAAGCGCAAAAGCAATACGTGATTCTGATGGAAAGACTCTCTACTATGATGGAACCGTTGAAGATATAACTGAGCGCAAATTTGCAGAAAAGGCTCTGGGCGAAAGCGAAAAAAGCTATAAAGATTTAATAAATGGAATGAACGAAACAGTGTGGGTAATAGACTTTAGTGGAAATCTTCTTGAAGTAAACGATACTGCGATTAAGGTTTTAGGCTATTCTAAAGAGGAATTACTTACTATTGGACTTTTCGGTATAGATTCCTCACTTAAGAAGGAAGATATTTCAGCGCTTGTTAAATCAATGCCGGAGGATAAATTACAGATTTTTGAGACGTCGCATACAACGAAAGATGGAAGGACAATTCCAGTAGAGGTTTATTCCAGCCTCGCGACGTATCAGGGAAAAGAAGTGATTTTAAGTATTGCAAGAGATATTACCGAACGTAAACGTGCTGAAGAAGAAGTTTTAATACTTGCTCAGTCATTAAAAAGTATTCATGAAAGCGTCAGTATTACTGATTTAGAAGATAAGATTATATTTGTTAACGAATCATTTTTGAAAACTTATGGTTATAGTGAAAGTGAAATAGTTGGCAAAAATATGAATATTGTAAGATCTCGAAACAATTCCCCGGAAATAATTAAAGAAATTTTGCCGGCTACATTAAAAGGAAGATGGTCTGGTGAATTGTGGAATAAAAGAAAAGACGGAAGTGAATTTCCGGTTTATCTTTCAACAACAGTTATAAATGATAAAACGGTAAAACTTTGGGACTTATTGGTGTTGCATCCGACATCACAGAACAAAAACGGAGTGAGAGAGAATTAATAAACGCTAAAGTAAAAGCCGAGGAATCCGATAAACTGAAATCAGAATTTCTTGCTCAAATGTCTCACGAAATCAGAACCCCGATAAATGTAATGATTGGAAATGTTGATTACCTGCATCAATCTTTTAATGAAAAAATGGACGCTGATACACGGGATTGTTTTGATGGTATTGATCTGGCTTCAAAAAGAATTATTAGAACCGTAGACTTGATACTTAATGCAGCCGAATTGCAAACCAGCGGTTATAAATCGCAATTTGCAGAAGTTGATCTCAATTCAGAGATACTTAATAAATTATCTCTTGAGAATCAGCTTTTGGCAACACAGAAAGGATTAGAACTGGTATATAAATGCGTTATAAAAGAGACAATAATTTTAGCAGATGAATATAGCGTCACACAGATATTTGCCAACCTGATTGATAATGCAATTAAGTACACAAAAAAAGGGAAAGTAGAAATCCTATTGGGAAATCATAAAAGCGGTAAAATAATGGTGGAAATAAAAGATACCGGAATAGGAATAACTAAAACATTTCTACCAAGACTGTTTGAACCGTTTGCTCAGGAAGAGCAGGGTTACTCCAGAAGCTTTGAGGGAAACGGACTGGGATTATCGCTTGTAAAGAAATATTGCGAAATAAACAAAGCAACTATAGAAGTTGAGAGCATAAAAAATGTTGGAACTACTTTCAGGGTAATATTTAGTGGGTAGCGGGCAGTCAGCAGTTCACAGTTGGTAGTCGATTGAGGACAAAACTATTTTGAGTGTAATATGAAAAAAATGCTGCTCATAGAAGACGACGGTTTATCTGTAAACGTAATGAGAAGAATATTTCGAGATGATTTCGAAATGTTTGTTTGTGATTCGGCAGAAGAATTTTACGAAAAATACAGAAATAATAATTTTGATATAATAATAATAGATATATCGTTAAAAGGGAGTAAGAATGGTTTGGAGTTAATTAAGGAGATTAAAGAAGACACATCGTATAACGGCGCTCCCATTCTTTGTCTAACCGCACATGCACAAACTAAGATGCGTTTAACAGCATTAGAATCCGGCTCGGATCTTTTCATGACAAAACCGGTTAACAATAAAATACTTAAAGAAGCAGTTGAATTTCTTTTAAAATCAAAACAGTCCGGAATCAAAATGAAAATTTAATAGGGAAACGTAAAAAATTGTGTATATGGTTAAACTTTCTTCCATCATCTCACCTAAAAGAAGTAGTCCCTTTTTCATCCCGATGGCGGATAGATTCTAACATACAAAACAGATAACATTTATTATAAATAGAAAAGAATAGATTCGATGAAAAATTAAACTCTCGGAATCAATGTAATTTAACTTAATGTGTAAAAAGATGGGTACTGTAAAGATTAACCGGAAAATCAAACAAGCCAGCAGAGGAACGGCACTGCTATTGAAAGTTTGGATACGTAATAGATTCATTCTTCCTTTCCTCGTTTTGTTAACCTCTTTAGTAATCTCCTATATAAATTGGAATGTTGCAAACAGAAACGCAGAAAATGAACTTCGGTCATATTTTGAATATCGTGCAAGAGATGTTTATAATCGTATTGAACAGCGGATTATTAGTTACGAACAAATACTAAGAGGCGCATGCGGTTTTTTTAATGCATCGGATAATGTCAATCGGTCAGAATTCCGCTCGTTCTTTAATACTCTAAATCTCGATAAAAGCTATCCGGGTATACAGGGTGTAGGCTTTTCTTTAATAGTTTCACCGGAGCAAATGAAGAAACATATTTCAAACATACGCGCAGAGGGTTTTCCTGAATACAAAATCAGACCCGAAGGTGTTCGGGAAATTTACACTTCAATAATTTATCTCGAACCGTTCAGAGACCGTAATTTGCGTGCTTTTGGATATGATATGTTTTCCGAACCGGTTCGCCGGAAAGCAATGGAAACAGCACGCGACTCAAACGAAACTGTTATATCCGGAAAAGTTAATCTTGTACAGGAAACGGAAAAAGAAGTACAAGCCGGCTTCCTGATCTATTTACCGGTTTATAAGAACGGAACACAATACACAACTGTAAGTGAGAGACGTTCGAACATAATCGGTTGGGTTTATTCTCCCTTCAGAATGAATGATTTTATGGATGGACTTTTTGGTGAACGTGCCGCTGATCTGGATGTCAAAATTTATGACGGTAAAAATATTTCAAACGAAACGAAATTGTATGATTCCAAAACTGAAACTACGAGATCGGGTCAACCACTTACTATAAAGAAAGAGGTCGATTTTAATAACCACTTGTGGACAGTTATAGTAAAATCTACACCTGAATTAGAGACGAGAATAGGATTTAATACCGCAACAATTATTCTAATCGTTGGATTAAGTATAAGTCTTCTGCTTACAATAATTACCTGGCTTCTCGAAAATAAAAGAAGACAAACAATTATAACCAATAAAGAACGAAAGCTTGCAGAAAATTCGTTGAAGAAACTTCAGGAAGAACAACAGATATTATTAGATCACATTCCGGCATGGGTTTTCTATAAGGATACTGAAAATCGATTTATCCATGTTAATAAGACTTTTGCCGATGCAATGGGAATGTCTATTGAACAATTAGACGGTAAATCTCTCTTTGATATTTTTCCGAATGAACAGGCAGAGGCATTCTGGAAAGATGATAAAGAGGTAATAACTTCCGGCAAACCTAAAGTCAACATAATTGAGTCTATGGAATCATTAAAGGGAACTCGTTGGGTTCAAACAGATAAAATACCATATAGAGATATAAAAGGAAAGATTGTTGGTTTGATCGGTTTTGCAATTGATATCACCGAACGAAAACTTGCTGAGAATTCTTTGCGTGAATCGTACCAAATAATTGAAGGAATTATAAACACAATACCAGTAAGGGTTTTCTGGAAAGATAAGAATCTAGTTTATCTGGGCTGTAACAAACTATTTGCACTTGATGCGGGATTTACAGATCCAAAGGAAATTATCGGGAAAGATGATTTCCAGATGGGGTGGCATAATCAGGCGGTACTATATCGCGAAGATGACCGCATGGTTATGAAGAGTGGCAATCCCAAACTTCTCATTGAAGAATCGCAAACGACTCCCATGGGGAATAACATTACACTTCTTACTAGCAAGATACCTTTACTAAATCCTGCTGAAGAGATTATCGGTGTACTGGGAACATATATTGACATTTCGGAGCGGAAGCATGTGGAAGATAAATTAAAGAAGAGCCATGAACAATTAATTAAACTCAATGCTGAAAAAGATAAATTCTTTTCTATTATAGCGCACGATCTAAAAAGTCCTTTCAATGGTTTCTTGGGTCTAACGGAACTAATGGCGGATAGAACAGAAAATTTTACACTTGATGAAGTTACTGAACAAAGCAAATCGCTGAATAAAGCCGCCAAAAATCTTTATAAACTTTTGGAAAACTTGTTAGAATGGGCTCAAGTTCAAAATGGTTCTATAAACTTTACTCCCCAAAATTCTGATTTATCTAAAATGGTTTCGCAAAGTATAGATACAATTTCTCAACGGGCTCTGCTAAAAGGAATTACAATTGTAAATGAAGCTGGTAATTCGCAAAAAGTTTATGCGGACGAAAAAATGATTGGCACTGTGCTAAGGAACCTTTTATCTAATGCAGTTAAATTCACAAGGAAGGATGGAAAAGTTATTGTCAGTTCCAATCGTCTTGAGAATGGCACAATAGAAGTTTCGGTTACCGATAATGGTGTTGGGATACCTGAAAAAGATCTTAAAAGACTTTTCAGGGTAGAAGAGAAAGTCAGTACAAAAGGAACCGATGGTGAACTAAGTACAGGTTTGGGTTTATTGCTTTGTAAAGAATTTGTTGAAATGCACCGTGGAAAAATTTGGGCTGAGAGCAATGAAAATACAGGCAGCACATTTTATTTTACATTACCTCTTAAATAATTTACAGGGGGAAGAATAATATGGCATATCTCAAATGGCTGGACACTTATGATATTGGTTTCAAAATAATTGATGAACAGCATAAAAAACTAATTGACATTATAAATGAACTCTATGAAGCCCAACGTCACGGCACAAGTCAAATTGCTATTATTGACACATTGGATAAGTTAGCTGATTACACGGTATATCACTTTGCTACGGAAGAAAAATTGTTTGCCCAATATGAGTATCCAAAAACAACGGAACATCTTGCAGAGCACAAATCTTTTGTTGACCAGGTAGTAAAATTTCAGCAGGAGTTGAAGATGGGAAGTCTATTACTATCGCTAAAGACAATGGAATATTTGAAAGATTGGACAATCACGCATATACTCGGATCGGATAGGGAGTTTGGAGAATTTGTTCAACTACGGGAATTAGGAGAATAGTAATACAATTTATAATTACGAACCATGTAGATACTTTGAACTCAGTGCATATATCAGAATTAACAAATATGAACGTTCTTTTCGATAAAAGGAGATAAGATTTATAACAATTCTTTGGTATAATAATTAAAGAACTTCACAACATTTTTAATCCTTAACGGAATATTCATGAATGATAACAGGCGTAAATGGTTAAACTCTCTTCTGCAATTTCGCCTAAAGATTTAATCCCTTTTTCATCCCTTTGCCTGATAGTATCCTGTTGCTCATAAACCTATCTTTTATTCGTAAGCTTTTTGAAAATAAAATTTGAAGATAAATGGAAAGAAAAGATAGTGGATAATTCACTAAACGAAACCTTAATGATTGTAGCATCAAATTTGACAATTGCTTTCTTTCAAAGGGGGCAAACATTATTAACTAAAACAAATTCATCAATGGATCTTAATCGGAACAGTATAGTAATTATTCCTCAAATTTATGATGAACTGCTAAAGGGTTTAAAAAATAAATTGTCCCAATTAGAAGCTAAATCATGAACTAAAACTGACTATTCACTTTCAGAAGAATAGTTATAAATCCATTTTCAACTGAGATTTTACAATAGACAAATAAAAAAATGATCAAAGTTGATCCATTTTCTCACTCAAATGATGTAGTCCCTTTTTCATCCCTTTGCCCGATTGTATTCTGATACACCTAATCCTATCTTTTATCTGCAAGCATTAATAAAGTATAATGAATGGCTTTCGGAATTAATTTAATTGGAGATTAACAGTGGAAAAACGAAAGGTAATATTTGTAATTATAATTTTTGCTATTGTGATCACGTTCAATCTTGTCTATGCAATATTCCCGTCGCAAATTTCGACCCAGCAAGAAGATGTCAGCTTTCAGGAATTTTACAATGAACTAAGTCCATACGGTCATTGGGTTGAAGATCATAATTACGGATACATCTGGATTCCTATTGCAGGTCCCTCATTTACTCCATATTTAACAAATGGTTTTTGGGTGATGACTAATTATGGTTGGACGTGGGTATCAGAATATGATTGGGGTTGGGCAACATTCCACTATGGTCGATGGGATTATAATGGCTCTTATGGATGGTTCTGGGTTCCCGAGATTGAATGGGGTCCTGCATGGGTTACCTGGAGAAAATCGGATGGTTATTATGGATGGGCACCGATGAGACCTGGAGTTTCCATTAGCGTAACTTTTACCAGCTATAACGATGTGCCTAACGATCGCTGGACATTTGTAAAAGATAAAGATATTGATAGTCGTGACCTAATCAACGTTTATATCAATAGGGAAAACAATTTTAAGCTCATCAATAATTCTATTGTCATTAATACAACTTACTATGATGAAAAAAGACAAACTACATATGTCGCCGGACCAGATAGACAGGAAGTTCAGAAAATTATAGGTAGAACAATTAAAACTGTTGTAATTCATGAAATAGATAAACCGGGTCAGATTTTAGACAATGACCGGCTGCAGATTTATAGACCTCAACTTCATAAAAATAAAAGCGGGAATAAGCGCGCACCATCTGAATTAACAAATTTAAAAGATGTTAAACAAATATCGGAAAGAGATAATTATAAGCAATATGATAAGATGTTAATCCAGAAAAATGGAAAAGGGAATGCACAACAATCCGTTGCGAGCTCAAAAAATAAATTAGGGAACAAAAACAACGAAGCTCAATTACCTAAGCTTTTTTCTCATAAAGAAAAAAATAACAATGTTCAAACATCGCAGATAAGTAATTCAAATCCACCAAAAGATAAGGATAGTGCAATTGATCGGACTCAAAACAGGAATAGTTTTGAGATCCCTGTAAAAGGTGCTTTAACTGATAGATCATCACCGGAAGAAAAATTAGATACGCAAATGATCATTAAAAGTGAAGATCAACTGATAAAACCTAAAACCATGTTACAGCCAAAGACAAATAGTGCGAATCAACCATCTAAACCCAGACCTGATTATGACAAAAAATAAAATAGAAAATCAAATTGATGATTGAGATGGGGATAAATGCGTAGAATGATAAAACAAATTGTCTGGTCGTAGCATAAATAAAAAGAAAATTTTTTCCAACAATAAAGAAAGGATAAATATCATGTTATATACTATCGCTGTAATATTACTGATACTCTGGTTACTTGGATTTCTCACTTCTTACACTATGGGTGGTATTATTCACGTTCTGCTTGTAATTGCCATTGTAATGGTCTTACTTAGAGTTATCCGCGGACGTAAAGTACTCTAACGTATGTTAAGTACAATAATATTTATTATATAAGAAGTAATCCTATAGGAAAAAATTTTCATTCTCTTTGATTTGTAAGGAAACATTGCAATGTTATTTAAACAACTCCGCACTCTTCGATTGCCGGACATTCTTACTCTTCTTGGTCTTCTGTGCGTTTCCTTTTCAGTCTATTTTTCTTTCAAAGGGAATTTAGTAATTGCATACGTTCTCATACTCACGCAATTTCTTTTAGATTATTTTGATGGAAAGTTAGCAAGAGCAATTGGCGGAGGTGCCCTGGGTGTTTACTTAGATAGTTTTACAGATTTTATGGCGGTTGCTTCCTCGGTTGTGTTTGGGTGGTTTGTTGGGATAGACAGCATAGTTATGCTCATTGCCGGATTTTTAAATGTAGGTGCAGCATCAATTAGGTTAGCATATTTCACGGCATATAAGCAAAAGGGATTTACCGGAATTCCGACTGTATTAGCTGCATCGGCAGTCTCGACCATTGCGTTCCTTGGATATTTATTTCTACAAAAATATCTCGATTGGTTTGTGATATTTTATTTTGTCTCTGCGGTTGCAATGATTTCTGATTTAAGAATAAAAAAAGTATAATCATATAATATTATGAATAAACAAAGTAGTAATTCAATTCGCGGATTTAACTTACTTATTGGTGCGGCAGCTTTTGTAATAATCATTGCCGGGGTTAATCTTGCTCAATCGGTTGTCGTACTATTTCTTGTCTCTGTTTTCCTTGCCATGCTTGGAAGTCCGCCTGTTCTCTGGTTAAAGGAGAAACATTTTCCATCCGGGATTGCTGTGCTGATTGTTATGGCGGTTATGATAATTATTCTAATTCTAATTGGTGCACAAATTGGCGCATCGTTTAACAGCTTTTCAGATGAACTCCCTTCACTACAATCGAGCATTCGAGAACAAGTGAAAGGGCTAATTGCTCTGTTAACAAGCAAGGGTATTGTAGTTAACGAAAAAATTATTCTGGAATATATCAACCCGGAAGCGATAATTAAACTTACTGCCGGATTACTATCGGGATTAAGTTCTCTGCTTTCCGATCTTGTCTTAATACTCCTGACAGTAACCTTTATCTTACTGGAAGTCTCTAGCTTTCCAAGAAAGCTCCGTACTATTCTCGGTGATCCCGATCAAATATTTCCAAAGTTCACAACGTTTGTTGTTGATATGAAACGTTATATGGTTCTCAAAACTATAATTAACCTGACTGCCGGAATTCTGATTGCAATATGGATGTATATACTCGGTGTTCAATTTCCTATTCTATGGGGTTTCCTGGCATTTCTACTTCATTATATACCAAATATCGGCGGATTCATTTCAGCAGCTCCAGCCGCACTTCTTGCACTTGTTCAATTCGGAATTGGAAGTGCCTTGCTTGTTATTGCCGGTAATATTTTTGTCGGATTTATAATTGGCAATGTTATTGAACCGCGGCTTATGGGAAGGAAACTGGGACTCTCTACATTGGTAGTCTTTCTCTCACTTATTTTTTGGGGCAGTCTGCTCGGCATAGTCGGTGCGATTCTATCCATACCGCTAACAATGGCAATTAAGTTTGCATTTGAAAATAACGAAAGCACAAAATGGATTGCTGTGTTGCTTGGTTCAGAAAAGCTCTCTGCAATTGTTAAACCATTGTCGAGGAAAAAGAAGGAGTGATGATGAAAACATCACCGACTAAAAATGCATTTTTAAATAGGAAAAAACTTTCTTTGTGGAAAATTACAAAGTATTTAGGTTTTGTTTTTGGAACTCTCATACTCATATGTTTGCTGGTATTCATTTTATTTACGGATCCGTTGATCAATAAATTTTTAAAAGTCCCAATAACGAATGCTTTTACAGAAGCTTATCCGGAATATTCATTACAGCTTGGAGAAATGCATTACGATATCTGGAAAAATCGTTTGGGATCTGATTCTATCATATTGAAAAGAAACGATTCTACATTTACATCCAGCGCAGTTTCATTTTCGGTTAGCGGAATAAGCTGGATGAAAATTCTCTGGCAAAGAGGTATTACTCTTAATAATCTAACAAGGACAGTGATAGATGCACAAAATATTATTCTTAGTTTTCATAAATCACAGGAGGGACTAAAATTCGGAATGCTCCATATATCGGTACCCAATTCTGAATTGACGGCTGATTCAATTAAGTATTTTCCTTTAATCAACGATGAACAATTTTTTGCGAAAAGTAAATTCAAGCAAACCAGGTTTCGTTTTGACATTCCTCAAATAAATATTTCGGGTTTGGATTATCTCGCTTTATTAAAAGGAAATACCTACAAAGCCAGGAGCATTAATGTTAAAGATGTGTCCGCCGATATTCTGGTGAACATGGATAGTCCCGATGACAGTAACTCAACCAATCCACTGATGCCGAACGAAGCTCTGCTATCGATGAAAGAAATAGTTAAAGTAGACAGTTTGAAAATTATTAACGGGCAGTTGAAATATTGCGAGAAGTTTACTGTAGGAGGAACACCCGGAGTTATTACATTTAATAAAGTAAATGTTTCTATAAGTGGGATTGCTAATCATTCTGATAACCCCGATACATCAATTATTCATGCAAACGGAATTTTTATGGATTCAGGAACAATGAAACTGTTTGTGGAAATCCCCCTCAACTCAAAGGATTTTAATTTGCGGTATTCCGGTTCGCTTGACACGATGGATGTAACCAAACTAAATACCTTCATTGAACCGGCTGAACATCAACGTATTAAATCCGGAACTATTCACTCGGCAGAATATAAAATAAATGTTAATTCAGGATATGCAAGCGGCATGTTGCAAGTCGAGTATGAAGATCTTTCTATTGCTCTTCTAGATAAAAAGACCGGAAGCGAAAAAGGAGTTTTCAATCAGATACTCTCCATAATAGGGAAGGCATTTGTAATCCGCGGAAACAACGTGCCGGACGAAAAAGGTAAAATGAAGATTGGTGAAATAAAATATACACGGGATCCCAAAGATACTTTCCTCCAGTTTTTATGGTATGCTCTTCGAGGCGGTGTCTCTGATGTAGTAGGTATTCCTCGAGATTAAGTTTCCTGATAAATAATTCTCTATGAAATAAAATGAGCAAACTAAACCAAAGGATGTAGTTCCTTTTTCATCCCTTTGGACGATTGAATGGGAATCTATTTCTTTCTATAATTGTGCCGCAATGAAAAGACCAGGAGAGCGTTTAAGGCAATAAGATCGGATGCTTTTTTTATTAGTTTGAGTGGTCGTTTCATGCCCCACAACCCCCCTTAACCCAGCTGGAAAGTCATAGCATTATTTACAGCTGGGTTTATTATTTGGGTTTGATGAAAAAGAATAACATAAAATTTGAAGTGCTATGCAAAAACAAAATGCAATTACCGGGCTTTTATTCTTCACTTCTAAGTGGAATTAGAAGAATATAATTCTTAATAGAATATGTTATTGAAAAACTACAACTGAAATGCAAAACAAATCATTAAATATTATCCCACTGCTTCTTTTATTTACCACTTTGAGTTACCCTTTATCAGTTAAAGAGAAAACAGTTATTAAATCAAGCCCTTACTTTCCGGTTAATAATGGAATCACATTGGTTTACAAATCATCTTTTGGTGAAACTATTACAAATTATTTCCAGGATGGTGAATTTATAATAAGTGATAGTAAAGGTGATAAGTTCAAGTATATACAGACATTACTAACAAAAGAAGACGGTGTTTATGTTCAGGAAATATATCAGTACTTTAAAATATTTCTATTCATTAAAAAAGAAGCAACCTTCACTTATGAGAAACCTCTGTTAAGATTTCCCTTACCATTGTTGCCGGGTATGGAGTGGGAATGGGAGGGAGACGAATATTTAGATGGTGATACGAATAAAGTTAAAGTAACCGGTAAAGCCCATAATAAGGAATTTGTTATAACGAAAGCCGGAAGATTTGAAGCAATTAGAATAGAATCTCTTGTTGAAGGTACTGCAAATTCCAAAAATAATGTGACCGAGTGGTTTGTAGAAGACGTCGGGCTTATAAAAGCAAAAATAATTATTGAAGGCGGCGGATTGATGGGATTTTTAAGGGATTTGCTTGGATATGGAACGATCGAATTCGAATTAGTAGAAATAAAAAAGCAATAAGCGGATAATTATTACTTTCATAAAATTCTTGAAAGAAAATGCTTGCATTCAGGTTAATATTTTTTGTGGCTCTCTATATTTTAAGCACAGTGAGTGTACAAGCTCAGCAGAAATTCCATACACTCATCCGATCCTCACTCGAAGATGAAATTATAATACTCTCTGTTGATAAACCTGTTTATTTTCCCGGGGATACAGTCCATCTAACTTTTCAACGAAATGACAGTTCGGAAACTGTTGATGTAACTCCTTTCTTAATAATTGAAGGGACAATATTAAAATCTATAGACCACAACACATACACTGCTAAGATTCCTCAAGGTTGCACACCGGGTCAATATCGGGTTCGTCTCAGAGTCCTGGATGCTCAAGGACGGCACTTTGTTTATGAAACTGATTGTAACGTAATTGTCGAAGAACACCAAATTATAGAGCAGATAAACAAATTTGTGAACATTGAACCCGAAGCCGGCAGTGAGGATTTACAATCAGCTCTTACATTAAACCGTAATCAGTTACGAAACCTTCGAGTGGTATTCCATCGCGATAGTATCCGTTTGGGAATGGGACCGCAGTTTGTCACAATTAGGACGTCAGTACATTTACGAGATGGTACAACGGCATTTACTTCTGAACGGCGAGTCCTGACTTTTCGAAGTGACAAAAATCCTAATCGCGATCGTGCAATGTTTTTACAATATCGTACAGCTTACGGTGCTTATGCAGCAATTCGGGCGGAGGAATTTACACAAGTACAGATTCAGCTGGACTCACTTCCTGATTGGGCTATTATCAAAATAAGCATCGAACCTGATTACACAATAAAAATTGGGGGTTACGATCCATCCAACTCTTACACTCGCTATTTCCGTGTAAAAGGTCCGAAGATTGAAATCGGTTTTTCTCTTGGTATTCCTAAAGTTTTATTCGATACGAAATCAAAAGACACCTTAAACTATGGTCACTTTAGTGCTATGATGCGATTTTATTATGTAAATGAAATATCAGGAAATCGATTCCCGGTTAATTTAGGGGTTGGAACGTTCGGTGTGAACTCACCAGTTGATGTTAATGTAGGTCGTGGCGGATTTGCTTTATCAATACTTCTTGATGTGGCAGAAATGATGAGGATAATTGGAATCGACTTTATTAAAAAAATTACTGCAGGTCTGGAATTTGTTCGATTCTTTCCGATAGAAAGGAAATCACGCTTTTTAATTGTGGCACAGATAGGACTTGTACTCTAAATTTATTTAAAACTTTTTCATTGGCGGAGTCAACAACTACTTATTTTCGGATTCTTAAAAGATGTTTAAGGAATGATGTTTTTGAAGTGAATAATTCTCATCCTGAATAAGTGTTGAATAAAATCACCTAAAGGATGTAGTCCCTTTTTCATCCCTTTGACCGATTGAATTACACCATACCTTCTTCATATCTTCTTTCAGATTTAAGAAACAAATATCTAGAAGGGATTCTTATGAATATTGATACAATTAATTCAACAAGTGTATTGAGAAGATGTCTGCGCTTCATAGTATTGATGTTGGTAGTTATTTTGATGTTGTCTTCCGTCGCGTATTCTCAACCATATACTAACCCTACAACGGTTGACTTAAAAACTGCTGCCAATTTTAGAATTCTGGCTGGAAGCGCGGTTACAATTAACGCCGGCTGTACAGTTACCGGGGATGTTGGGGTGAGCCCGGGTACTGGGATGACCGTAGCCGGAATAGTGAATGGAAATATTCATACAACGGATGATGTCGCAAGTACAGCCCAAAGCGATTTAACTGCAGCTTATACCGACGCCGCTCAACGAACAGCTGATGCCACGTTGGACGTAGAACTTGGTGGAAAAACCTTAGGATGTGGAGTTTATAATTCTGGAACTTTTACGATAAACGGAGTGCTCACACTAAGTGGTACGGCTAGTGATATTTTCATCTTCCAGTCAGCTGCCACACTTATCACGGGAACGACATGCATTGTGACCCTACTTGGCGGTGCCGTGTGGTCCAACGTCTTTTGGCAAGTCGGCAGTTCAGCAACTATTGAAGGAGACTTCAAGGGAACTATCCTCGCTTTAACAGCTATTACGCAAAATGCCGGTGCATCATCTGTTTTAACCGGTAGAGCATTGGCGCGGAATGGTGCTGTCACAGTAAGTGGCGCTGAGGTATTGCCGGTGGAACTGACCTCTTTTACAGCAGAGTTAAAAAACAATTCGGTAGAATTATATTGGACCACAGCCACAGAAATAAACAACTATGGATTCAATGTAGAATTGAAAATTGAGAATGGAGAATGGAACAAGATTGGATTTGTTCAAGGACATGGTAACAGCAATTCACCAAAAGAATATTCATTTACAGATTCACCTTTTGGTGGTACGAAATTCAAATATCGTCTAAAACAAATAGATTTTGATGGAGCTTATGAGTATTCTGATGAAATTGAAGTCAACCTAAATCCGCCATCAAAACTTACTCTTGTTCAAAATTATCCAAATCCATTCAATCCAACAACAATCATTTCATTTGAAATTCCTGTGAAATCAAATGTTGTAATTAAAGTTTATAATGTGATTGGAAGCGAGATTGCAGATTTACTGAACGAAGAAAAACTTCCGGGTAGACATCAAGTTGAATTTAATGCGTCGTATTTGCCATCGGGAATTTATTTCTACTCTATCAATGCGGGTGAACTCAAACCAATTATGAAAAAGATGATTCTTTTGAAATAATATTAAATAAGCATAGTGCGTCTCTGTCATTATTTAGTTTTAACGAACTGTCAGCAAATAATAAATCTAAATTAATGTAGTGTCTTATCATATAAAGCCTGGCACTGCGATTTTTACTTCCGAGAGATTAAATTATCACGCAATGACTGACAAAGAAAATATATCCCGAAGGGACAGATTTCTGGAAGCAAAAAACAGAATCGATTTTATCTTAAGCGCTGCTATCTTAATAGTCGCCTTTCCCTTTATGTTGTTGATATCTATTCTATTAATGGTAATCTTGAAATCATTTCCGCTGATAATCCAAAAGCGGGGTATAACTGTAGAGAACCAGGTCTTTAACATTTACAAGTTTAAAACCATCGGGAATCCATCCCTTCGGAACAGGATTAATCCCTATAACCAGTTAAGCAGTGAAAACATTCTTTTCAAACCGGGCTTATCTCAATACGTACCGGCTTTCTGCAAATGGCTTAGAAAGACCGGATTAGATGAGTTACCTCAGATCTTTAACGTGCTGAAAGGTGAAATGAGTTTAGTCGGTCCCCGCCCTTTAACTATTAGCGACCTTGAAGTGCTGAAGAATAAACATCCTCATTATTATCATGATCGCAACTTAATTACATTGAAACCGGGAATTACAGGTATGTGGCAAGTCTTCGGCAACAGAAACGAAGGAATAGAAAATTTGATTGCTCTTGATCTTTACTACTGTCAGCAGACATCACTTCAGCTTGATTTACAGATTTTACTAAGTACAATTCTATTAGTCTCCAGTGGAAAGCACTCCGATGCTATTTTCCCGTGTATCTCTTATAATAAAGAATGGAACGCCTTAAGCGATACAAATTCATAATTAATTAATGTGTTAAGAAAAACTTTGACCAGCAGACATTTCCTTCAAATAGAGGCGATAAACAAATTTTTCTTGACAGACACATGGATCCCAATCAGAATACCGCGGTTAAATTCACCTAAAGGATGTAGTCCGTTTTTCATCCCTTTGACCGATTGAACAATCCTGAATTCCTTCATATCATATTATGGCAATCATATAGCCGGATCGTGAAATATTTTAAAGTTACTTTGGAAATATGAAATAATTCATTTAAAACAAAGTATAAATAAAATGAAAATTGCATATGCCTTAATTTTTTTGATTTTATACTCAACATTTCATGTGGCACAATTTAAACCTACAGTTGAGATAAAAATCTTTCTGGATCAGAATAGATGGCTAAGCAGGCAATTGTCAGTAAAGGAAATTAATCGTTACTCCGATTTAATTCCTAATAAAATTAAAACATCTTCCTCCTACAATTTTGAAACCTCATCACCGGACACAATGAAATACAACATGTATGGTGATTTACGGAACGACAACCCATTTTACAATCCAAAATCTCCGTGGTGGATGGTTGTTTTTAAAGTAACTACGTCCAATCTCTCAACCTTTTTGATTGACAGGTATATCTTTAATTATGATTTCTCCACAGTTGGATTTAATTCATGGAAACATAACTTACAAACGGGATGGGAATGGGATGTAGACAGGTTTGGTATGAATTATTTTTTTCATCCTTTTTCAGGATCAATGTATTACAACGGAGCGCGTACAAACGGATATAATTTCTTTGAATCTATTCCTTTCACATTTTTGGGTAGTTTAGAGTGGGAGTATTTCGGAGAAAATACACTCCCATCGTATAATGATATAATCAATACTCCGGTCAACGGCATTTTCCTTGGAGAGATATTTTACCGGTTGGGCTCAAATATTCTTGATGATCGCACGACCGGTGCGGATAGATTATTCCGTGAACTGGCTGTTGCAATTCTTTCGCCTACAAGGTTTCTTAGCAGACTTTTAAGCGGGGATATCTCGAGATCAGTCCCTGAGGAAGTATATCAGAAAGAACCGCTTAATGTAACTTTATCTGCCGGGTATCATAAGGTTAATGAAGGAACAAAAATTGAGAAAGGAACGCATAGTGCTAATTTCAACATTCATCTCGATTACGGCAATCCGTTTGAAAAAAGGTCTCGCAAACCTTATGACTATTTTAAAATTAGGACAGATTTTGATTTCGGAGTGGGAAGGAAAATTATTAATACTGTAACCGGCTACGGAATGATATTTGGCAGTAACATTCAAACCGGTGATCTGGAAATGTTAGCCGGATTTTTTCAACACATGAATTTTTTTGATAATAAAACTTTCGAATTGGGTACCATTGCATTTGGTCCCGGAATTATTTCCAAGCTGCCGATGAGCAAAGGTTCAAGTCTATATACTAATCTTCATATTAGTTTAGTGCCATTCGCCGGACTCAGTGGTCGATTCGGTCCAGACAATTCTCAGGTAAGAGATTATAATTACGGGGGCGGTGCGGAAGCGAAGCTTCAGAGTACTTTAAATCTTGGAAAATGGGTAAGCCTTACATTTATTGGTTACTACTGGTGGTTTCATACCTTTGTTGGAGATGCCGGGAATAATTACGTTGCTTTGATCAGACCGAGAATTGCATTTAATCTTTTTAATAATGTAAGCATCGGTTTTGAGCATATGGTTTATTACAGCGATAGATATCCTCGTGATTTTCCAAGTGTTCATTCTGTAAGAACCGAACAGAAAATTTTTCTTCAATTATTTATTGAACAATTCAAATTCAAGAGATTATATGATGACTTTTAATTCCTTTATACTTTATATAAAATTATAGAATGCGTGCAGACATGAAAAAAACTTTTTTATTACTACTCCTTACTATAGTATGCGGTTCTTCGGTCATTGCACAAAATCCTATTATAGAGGATTCCGTACAGCTGAATAAGTATAATTTTACTCAATTTGCATCTGAGTCATGGAGCTTCATAAAGCGACCGGTTGAATGGGAGGGAAGTGATTGGTTAAAATTAGGCATCATAAGTGCCGGAACATTTTTAATAATGGAAACCGCCGATCAACCGATTCGAAATGCAGTTTTAAAAGATCAAATACATTCTAAAAGTTTTCCACTTGAATTTGGCAGAATGTGGGGAGAACTATATTCACCAATTCTGCTCTTTAGCAGTTTTGCTATCCATTCATTGTTAACAGATGACACTGGAACCAGAAAAATTGCCTATGAGATTGCTCAGGCCTCTCTCTATACCGGGGCAGTTACATATTTATTAAAGGTAGCGATTGGGAGAGCGCGTCCTTATATGAATGAAGGCTCTAACTCTTTTCACCCATTCTCTTCATTCATTACCCAGGATTATCACTCACTTCCGGGTGGGCATAGTGTTGCCGCATTTGCTTTATCTACTGTTCTTTCAAGGAACGCTAAACCGGTTTGGTTAAAAATAATAGCTTATATACCTGCTGCACTTACCTTTGTTTCCCGGGTTTATCAAGAGAAACACTGGACCTCTGATGATTTCTTAGGTGCCGGACTCGGATATCTTATCGCGACCTGGGTTGTAGATCAACATGAGAATAATAAATCAATATTAGAAATTTCTTCGGCATTTCCGTTTTCTATGAGGATTGCACTCTAAACTATCTCAATGGGAGATTCATAATAAATAATTTTAATTATTGTAAAAGAGATTAATCACATGAGAATAACTATAAACACACTGCTATGGTTAGTGTTAACCCGAATACTATTGGTTTTTATGTACTTCTATGGCTGGTCGTTTGTTGATAACATATTAAAAGAAAATGTCAGTTGAAATGAATTGTGGGTATTGAAATTTCCGGATGGATTCTCGCATTGTTTACTTTTTGTTTCGGTCTCTTTTTTGGTCGGCTTCTTTTTAGAAGGAGAATGTAATCAGTTAAGAGCTACTTTAACAATATTCTGTTTTTATTAAAATGGAGTTAAATAATTCTTGACCAAGGAATTTTCAATATCGAATGTATTAGTTGGTTTTGGTGTAGGGGTATTATGCGGCGTATTAATCCCGGAACTTAATCGTGTAGAGGAGAAAGGCATTTTATTGGGAATCTATTCTTCCTCCGAGGCAACTGGAATATCTGTAAAATGGCAACCAGGTTTTTTAAAATAGAAATGTGTGAATCATGTAATTTTTTTCCAGGATCATATATCATAAATAAAATTGGATAATAATAATATGGAACTTACTATTTTTCTTAAAGGTATAGCAATTGGTTTTGCCATGGCAGTCCCGGTTGGACCTATTGGAATTATATGTATCCGCAAAACTCTTACCGAGGGTCGACTACACGGACTAGTAATAGGTCTGGGGGCAGCAACTGCAGATATGCTTTACGGTTGTATTGCTGCATTCGGGCTTACAATTATTTCAGATACACTTAATGATCAAAAAATTTGGATAAGACTGGTTGGAGGAGCCCTTCTTTTTTTCCTGGGTATAAGAACATTTCGCGCCCACCCTGCTGATCCTAAAATTCCTATTAAAAGCAAAGGAATGTTCAGATCATATCTCACAACTATTTTTTTAACGCTTACTAATCCTATGACTATCTTTGCATTCATAGCGATATTTGCTGCACTTGGTTTAGGAAACGGGCTCAGTTATTTTTCTGCAGCAGCTCTTGTTGTAGGTGTTTTTATCGGTTCATGTTTATGGTTTCTGTTACTTAGTTCCGGCGTTACTCTTTTTCGAAATAAACTGGACCTGAAAGGATTGCGGTGGGTAAACAAAATTGCCGGTGTTCTGATAATTATTTCGGGTGTAATTGCCATTGCAAGTTTGCTATAATTTTTTTTCGAAAAAGTTTCATTTTGCTCATCAATAGCGAATGCGAATTAAACGATTTCTCATTGTTTATCATTCAATACCAAAAGGAATTTTCATGAAAGATTTAACTGGTTTTTTTTCATCGGTTTTAGTTACGTTAATAACACTTCTTCCAATTGTCAATCCGGTTAGTACTGCAATTCTTCTTCTGGGTATTAGTGAGCATCTTAGTAAAGAAGATCGTAATCGTCAAATTACTTTAGCCTGCTTTTATATGACAGGAATCTTAGTTGTTTTTCTATTAGGCGGTCATTTAATAATGATTTTCTTCGGCATCTCGGTACCCGGAATTAGAATAGCCGGCGGAATGGTAATCGGATTTCTCGGATTTCGTATGTTGTTTCCCAGTGAAGAACATATTACTCAAAAAGGGAAAGAGGAGGCACTTCAAAAACCCGATATATCGTTTAGTCCGCTTGCAATGCCCAGCTTAGCAGGTCCGGGTGCTATTGCAACTGTAATAACAATTTCTTCAGCAATTGATAGCCGGCATGGTTATGACAAGGTATTTGCTTTCGCCGGTGTGGTTATTGCCATTCTTATAACGGCAATAATTTCCTGGTTGGTTCTTCGCAGTGCCGGTTTTATTCGCCGGATTCTTGGAGTAAATGGGGTCGATAGTCTTTCGAGAATAATGGGTTTTATTCTTGTCTGTATAGGGATTCAATTTGTAATTAATGGAATAAAGGATCTTGCACTGGATGCCGGGTTCTGGCAGAAATTATAATGATATCCTTATTTGGGATTCCCAATCCAATACTTATATAATTATTCCGTGAAACAATAAAACAAATGATCTTTCAGTATCTGCATTCAAAAACACCTCGTAAATATCTTTTTTATCGGGAAATCATCTCTTTTTATTAACTTTCTCCGGGTGATATCTAATCCATCTTCATCAATTTTCCGGTATGATTGTTGATTTTTTTTTTTTGCATTAAACATTACATTTTAATAATTTTTAGCGGTTTTAATGACAAATAAGATTTTTTTAGTCCATTCTATTTTTTGTGACATTTGCAAGCGGATCAAGAGAAGTAAGATTTGGCAGTTATTTTGATTTTTATTTAGAACAATTGGAAACGTAATGAAGAAAATACTGATACTGCTTATTGAAGATAATAGACTTCTTCGTGATGGTATAGCGACGATGCTCAAGAAAGAGTCTGATATGCATGTTGTTGCTACGGTTGGTAATGGCGAAAACATTCTTCTGATGATTGATAAAAACAAGCCGGATATATTACTTCTCGATCTCGGTTTAAGAAGTCAAAACAGTCTACAAATAGTAAAATTAACAAAGCAGAATTTTCCGGAAACTAAAATAATAGTAATGGATCTTGTACCGCTCCAGGCAGATGTTCTTGAATTTGTGCAGGCGGGAGTTTCAGGATTCATACTTAAAGATGCAAACGTTGCGGAATTTTATAAAACTATCCGATCAGTTTACAATGGCGAACAGATTTTACCTCCGCATTTAACCGGTTCGCTTTTTTCTCAAATTGTTGATTATGCAGTCAATGGATTTAAACCGTCTATAGTCGCAGAATCGGTTCGCATGACAAAACGCGAAAGACAGGTAATTGAATTAATAGCAGATGGTTCTACAAATAAAGAAATTGCACAAAAACTTCACCTTTCGACCTACACCGTTAAAAGCCACGTTCATAACATACTCGAAAAATTAACGTTAAATACACGAGTGCAAATTGCTAAACATGCTCACCTCTCAGATTCTTATAAAACTGATTTAGACACTACCTAATTAATTAACCAACAATAGACTGTCGTTTACCCGTCCAAAAGATGTAGTTCCTTTTTCATCCCTTTGACCGATTGAATATCTCTTCATAACTGGCGATAATGGAGCCGTAATAAAAAATCTCTTATCAAATAAGGGACGGATTTTTTATAAAGTAATAACCGATGGAGGTTCAAGATGACGAATGAAGCAAAAGGAATGGGAAAAGGTCTGTTGATTGGAATTTTTACCGGCGCTGCTGTCGGATCAATCATTGCACTTCTCTATGCTCCTAAATCCGGTAAAAAGTTGCGCGAGGAAATAAAAACCAAATCACAGGATTTTACCGAGGATGCCGAAAAGTATATTTCGAATGCTAAAAGGAAAGCGTCACATTTGATCGAAGATGTAAAAAAAAAGTTCGAATCTTTGGTTACTGAAGCTGAGGATAATGTAGATGCTATTCTGGATGAATCCGAAAAGGTTCTTAAAAACGCAAAAGACAAAGTTGAAGATTATGTCGAATCCGGTAAAGTAAGTTTAAGAAAAAAAGCAACCTCGTTAAATTCGCATAGGCGTGAATAAAATAGATATATAATTGAAAAGGAAGATTGAATAGAATGACTTTAATTGATGTTTTTGTGATAGTCTTAATCCTTACGGCTTTCTCACTCTCTATTTTTGTTATTGTATTTTTAAAAAGAATTTACATGCAAGCAGTAACGGTTCAAAAAGATATTCACCGGCTTGTTGAAAATACAATCCCCGTTATGAGTAATTTAAAAGAGGTTACTGAACGTGCAAACAGGATAGTGACGGGAGTTGAGGGATACTATAATGAAGCTGATTGCTTGATTAAAAATGTGCGTGAACGAATTTCAATCCTAACTTCTAATAGAAGATTTCGTTCTGTCGAGCGCCCCGTCAAGTACATAGTCAATAATATAAGGGCATTGGCAAGCGGCACTTCTGCTTTCTTGAATTCATATAAACATAAGTAATTTTTGTAATAAGACTTCTAATCACGGTGCGTATCAAAATATTGTATCCAAATAGTATGTCTCATATTTTGGGATCGCGTTATTCTTATGCATTCAAATTCCTCATCTTTATCTCTCAAAGTAAAAGCTACTTTCATAACATCCCTGGATAATTAATATTAAATATTCGCAAGAATATTGCAAAGCACGTGCATCTTTCTAATTCTTTTAAACTGCTATCGATACTTATTTATTAATTGACGAATAATTATTTATCGTTAACCTACCCAAAAGAAGTAGTTCCTTTTTCATCCCTTCGATTCATTTACACATTCATAATATCTACTTACCTTATTATGGAATTAATATCGGTCACTATTTCAATAACAAGTAGAGATTAATATGAACAAAATTGCAAGAGCAATTATTCGAACAGAAAATCTTTAATAAACTAAAAGGAGATTCACATGAAAACCTATACAAAAGATCCAACAAATGTATTAAGTAGATTTAAGCGCTTACTCGGTGCTATGCTTATTATTGCTTTGATGATGCCTGCCATAGCCATCTCTCAATCGTCACCGTCAAGAGTGAATCTTGGAACGGCTGGGGATTTCGTAATTCTATCCAAAACAGGAATCTCAACAACGGGAGCTTCTCAAATTACCGGAGATATTGGCGTTAGTCCTGCTGCAGCAACATACTTAACCGGATTTGGATTAATCATGGATGCCTCAGGTACGTACTCCACATCATCATTAATTACCGGTAAAGCATATGCAGCCGATTATACTTCCCCTACACCAACTAAAATGACTACAGCTGTGGGCGATATGGAAACCGCTTACACCGACGCGGCAGGACGTACAAATCCTAATTTCACTGAACTGTATAGTGGAGATATTACAGGCAAAACCCTGACTCCCGGTCTTTACAAGTGGGGTACCGGAATACTAATTTCTGCAGCCGGTGTTACAATCTCTGGCACTTCAAGCGATATCTGGATTTTCCAGATTGCACAAAATCTGACCGTAGATAACGGTGCTATTGTAACATTAAGCGGCGGTGCTCAAGCTTCCAACATTTTCTGGCAAGTTGCCGGACAGGTTAATCTTGGAACATCTGCTGCCATGAAAGGAATTATTTTGTGTCAGACTGCGATTGCGATGAATACCGGAGCAACACTCGACGGCAGGGCACTGGCGCAGACCGCAGTTACTTTAAACGCTAATGCTGTTTCTAAACCTGCAATTGCGACCTCCGTTAAGAATACTATTGTACCTCAAGCATTCGCACTATTCCAGAACTACCCTAATCCATTCAATCCATCAACCACGATTCAATACAATCTTAGTAAAGCTGCGAATGTTTCTTTAAAGGTCTATAATGTACTTGGTAATGAAGTTGCCACACTCGTGAGAAGTAATCAGGAAGCAGGCAGCTATAGTGTACCTTTTGGCAATAGTAGAGAAACATTAGATCTTTCAAGCGGTGTATATTTCTATCGTCTTGAAGCCGGATCCTATGTCGCCACAAAGAAGTTCATTTTAATGAAGTAGTTTTTTTGGATGAAGTTAAACAAATCAAAAATTTCAAGGCTGTCTCATTTGAGCAGCCTTTTATTTTTCAGAAATAATCAAGTTCTATAAATAATTGTAAGCATTAAATAAAAAGGATGATAGAGATTTAATAATTAACTAACGAATAATTGCCCACCCCAAAAGATGTAATCCCTTTTTCATCCTTTTGGACTATGGTTTTATTATTAAGATGTTTTTACAATTCGATTGGATAAAAAAGACAAAACAGAAAAAGTTTCTCTAAGGGGTTGTGCTATTTTTTAACAGAGGAATGTTGGTATCAATCAATATTAGGCATGACAGAACTTAATAAAAGTAGAAAAAAAATAAAGGAATATTTGTATCATCTCTGGAGAAAATACTTATGAAAAAAAACATATTAAACTTTCAGCGAAAAATACTTCCTAAGGCTCCCACAAGTATTCAAGGATTGGACGAAATAACAGGCGGTGGATTACCGAAAGGGAGACCAACTCTTGTATGCGGAGGTGCAGGCTGCGGAAAAACCCTATTTGCAATGGAGTTCCTCGTTCGCGGTGCAACTCTGTACAATGAACCCGGCGTATATATTTCGTTCGAAGAAACTGAAAAAGAACTGACAGCTAACGTTGCTTCGTTGGGATTCGATTTAAATGACCTTGTAAAACGAAAAAAGATTTGGCTTGAACACGTTCATATTGAACGCGGTGAAATTGAAAAGAGCGGGGAATATGACTTGAAAGGATTGTTTGTCCGTATCCATCACGCAATTGAAAACATAAAGGCAAAGCGTTTAGTACTGGATACTATTGAATCACTTTTTTCAGCTCTTCCGAACTCAACTATTGTTCGCACAGAACTGCGGCGGTTATTCGGCTGGCTGAAAAAGAAAGGTGTTACGGCAATAATCACCGGAGAACGGGGGAATGAAACTTTAACACGTCAGGGTTTGGAAGAGTATGTTTCCGATTGTGTTATACTTTTGGATCATCGAGTGAGCGATCAATCATCCATACGACGATTACGAATTGTTAAATACCGTGGGTCAATGCACGGAACAAATGAATATCCTTTCTTAATTGATGAGGATGGTTTTTCTATATTACCTGTAACCTCGCTTGGCTTGAATCATATTTCATCTAAAGAAAGAATTTCCACCGGCATTCCGCGTCTTGATACTATGCTTTCCGGAAAAGGTTACTATCGTGGCAGTACAGTGCTTGTTTCAGGTACCGCTGGTACAGGTAAAACAAGTCTTGCAGCGCAATTTGTTCAAGCTGCATGTAAACGTGGTGAACGTGTTCTTTATTTTGCTTTCGAAGAATCCCCGAGTCAATTTATGCGCAACATGGCTTCGATCGGAATTCATCTGGAACCGTGGGTGAAAAAAGGATTACTCCACTTTCACGCAACACGACCAACACTGCATGGATTGGAACATCATTTAACAACTTCTATTAAATTAATTAATGAAGTTAAACCGCAAATAGTTGTTCTCGATCCTATTGATGCATTCGTGATGGGAGGGAACCAGACTGAAGTTAAAATAATGCTGCTGCGCCTTGTGGACTTTTTAAAGATGAGAAATATCACTGCATTCTTTGCAAGCTTAACTAACTCAGGAGAGAACCAGGAGCTAACGGATATGTCAATATCCTCACTAATAGATACATGGCTGCTATTGCGTGATATCGAATTTGGCGGTGAACGAAACAGGGGATTGTATATTCTTAAATCGCGGGGTATGTCGCATTCCAATCAAATCCGTGAGTTTATACTTACCGACAGTGGAATTGATCTGCTTGATGTCTATGTTGGTCCCGAAGGCGTTCTTACCGGCTCGGCTCGATTGGCGCAAGAAGCGAAAAACTATGAAGAACAATTGCTGCATCAACAAGACATTGAACGGAAACAACTCGAATTAGAACTTAAACGTGCGGCTGTAGAAGCTCATATTGCAGTATTACAGTCTGAATTCAAATCAGAAGAATCAGATACACTCAAGATTATCGAGATGGAAAAAGCAAAAACCGAAAGGGTTGTACAGGTTCAGAAAAAAATGGCGGAGAGTAGAAAAGCGGATAAACTCGTGAAAAAACCGGCATAACGATTAAGGGGAGTTTTTTTAGATATAAAATGATATGGCTAAAATGGAAAAAATAATTTTTATGCAAACTAATTATGAAAAGCAGGAAGAAAAAGCCAAACAGGATAATTCTTCAATTATTATTTCTGATTCTGTATTTAGGAAATTCTTTATTGAAGTCTATTCAATTACAATTTTTACTCTGCGATTTTTCAAAGAAGTATTGAAACCGCCGTATGAATTCAATGAACTTATGAAGCAATCTTTTCTAATCGGTTACAAATCACTTCCTTTGATAGTTATTACCGGATTTATAATTGGACTTGTACTTACTATTCAAACAAGACCGACTTTGGCAAAATTTGGTGCAGAATCGTGGTTGCCTGCAATGGTGGCGGTTTCAATTATAAGGGAAATAGGACCGGTTATTACTGCGTTAATCTTTGCTGGAAAAGTCGGATCGGGAATCGGGGCAGAATTGGCATCAATGAATGTAACAGAACAAATTGATGCTATGCAGGTATCTGATACAAATCCATTTAAATATCTTGTTGTAACCAGGGTGGTTTCTGCAACATTGATTCTTCCGCTATTAGTAATTTTTGCAGATGCTGTTGGTTTATTAGGTTCTTATGTAGGGGTTAACATAAAAGGAAATGTCAGCGCTTACTTTTATTTTTCACAGGTATTTCAAAGCCTCGAATTTGCTGATCTGTTCCCTGCCATCATCAAAACATTTTTCTTCGGATTCGCCATCGGACTAATAGGAAGTTATAAAGGATATAATTCAAACAAAGGTACTGAAGGTGTGGGAAAAGCGGCAAACTCAGCCGTTGTATTCGCATCTTTAATGGTTTTTTTAATTGATATGATAGCAGTACAAATTACAAGTTTGCTTCAAAACTAAATTGAGCAGTTGGAAGAATGATAGAAAACGGAACTTCAATAAAAATTGAAAATGATAATAAACAGAACGGTACTGTTATTGTTGAGATGCAGCATCTTAAAAAATCTTTTGGGAACAACCATGTTCTGAGGGATATTAATCTGGTTGTTCATAAAGGAGAAAACCTGGTAATACTCGGACAATCAGGAACAGGTAAATCAGTCCTTATTAAATGTATTGTTGGATTGGTCGAAATTGACGAAGGCAAACTTATGATATTCGGGCAGGATGTTTCTGAATTGAAGAATAAAGAATTAGTTAAGATATACAAAAAGATCGGTTTCCTTTTCCAAAGCGGGGCACTATATGATTCCATGTCGGTAAGAGAAAATCTTGAATTCCCGCTAAGGAGACAAATGCGATCAATGAAAAAAAAAGAAATGGACGTTCTTATTAAAGAAGCATTGGAAGATGTTGGACTTGAAGAAGCAATTGATCTGTCTCCCTCGGAGCTTTCAGGTGGAATGCGCAAAAGATTAGGTCTAGCCCGAACCTTGATTTTAAAACCCGAGATTATGCTTTATGACGAACCTACAACTGGACTGGATCCTATAACATCAAAAGAAATAAGTAATCTCATAATGGAAGTACAAAAAAAATATAACACTTCTTCAATCATAATCACTCATGATATTGAATGCACCAAACTTACGGCAAATAGAATCATAGTGATTAAGGATGGTGTATGTGCAGCAGAAGGGTCGTATGAAGATCTTGAGAAATCGAGTGATCCATGGATAAGATCGTTTTTTGAATAAAACATAAGACAATAATTAAGAGTAAATAAAATGAAAAAGAGTACATCTAATAAAATGAGATTGGGAATATTTATTTCCATTGGAATAGTGCTGCTAATTTTAGGCATCTATTTTATCGGTGAGAAACAGCAATTATTTAGAAGCACTTTTCGTGTAACAGGAGTATTTAAAAATGTATCCGGGCTTCAAATAGGCAATAACGTTCGGTTATCAGGAGTAAATGTAGGAACCGTTGATAATATTAGCATTGTCTCCGATACTTCAGTAAGTGTAGAAATTATGATCGATGAAAATGCCCGGCAGTTTATAAAGAAGGATGCTATTGCAAGCATCGGCTCGGAGGGACTGATGGGAAATAAAGCATTAATTATTAATCCCGGAACGGGTGGAAAAAAGAGAATAGAAAGCGGAGATATCATTGCTACAAGTATGCCGATTGATATTGATAGTATATTGATGAAATTAAAAACAACAGTTGAAAATACAGCCGATATTACAGGTGATTTGGCAAGTATGACAAGGAATATTGAGTCAGGAAAAGGAACAATTGGAAGATTGATAATGGATAAATCGTGGAGGGAAAATTTCGAAACTACTTTTATTAATTTAAGAAAAGGTTCCACCGAGTTCAGAATTCTTATGGAGAAAGCGAATGATATCGACCAGGCAATATTATCCGTAAAAGAAGCTATTGAGAATACATCCAATATCACAAGTGATTTGGCTAAGATTACCGCCAGCATAGAATCGGGAGAAGGAACTATCGGACGACTATTAATGGATAGATCAATGGCTCAAAATATCGATTCTACTTTTATAAAATTGAAAGAAGGAGCCGCCGGACTTAAAATACTTATGGAGAAGGCAAAAAGCAGTTGGCTGCTATGGGGTTTTTAAATTATGAAAATTTTTCATATCACCTGGAAAGAGAGCTCCAAATGATGTAGTCCCTTTTTCATCCTTTCGGTCTATTTCTTAGGCGCAAGATATTAAATAACTTCTTACAGGTTAATTGCCTTAATGGTTATCAAATAATTAACCAATATATAATCAATTAAATAAAAGGAGCAGTAATGAAAACACGAATAATTTTTGGATCAATCCTTATTATGTTTCTCTTTACCCTCCCTGCTATTGCAGGTGGTAAAGACCAAATTCAAAAATATTTCAGCGATGCAGCAAAGAAAGTAAACGCTGCTGAAAACGCATCGGAGAAACGGGATATTCTAGACAAATCATTTAAGAACATGTTCAATGCACTGGAAAAAGTTCAAAACTCCGGTTTCGTCTCACAAGACGAAAGCAAGGGTATTGATCTTTTCAAAGCTACAATGAAAGAAAGGCAAGATGAGTTAATTGGCGCCAATGGCTACGAACGAGTAGCGGATTCTCAACTAAATGACTTCGCGAATTACGTAGTGCAGGATATGGAGCAGGCATCGATAACCATCAGTCTACTCGCGCTGGTTTTGATTATTATTCTACTTGTATATTTATTGTAAAATTATAACTGTACGAGTCAACATATTCAATGTACGCGATTTATGCTAAACCCGAATATTCTATTGGTTAGGAGCGCTACATACTCGAAGCTCTACGTGAGTTTTGTTTGTGCAGCGCTGCTGGCGTTTCTATCTTCATGCAGCGCAGATCTTTCCATTCAGCGTGAGTCTTATCTAACAGAGGAGAGCATAATTGCAACCCACTACTCAATCGTATTTGTCATTCATGGTGACGGTGACTATTTATATCACGATACTAACGGTAACAAATACAAAGCAGACGAAGTGACATTGGCAAAAGCAAAAAGGGTTGCACAGCAAAACCCTCATGCAGAAGTCTTCATCTTTTATCAAAAACCAAGGAAACATTTTTTGTTCTTTTTACCTCTTAAGGATGGGGAATTCTACTATTACCGGAATGGATATCTGATTGTAAATGAATTGTACTGGCGAGATCAGGAAGAATCAAACTTTAATATTGAAGTAGGATTTTATCATCGCTTCCGTGCAAACAAACAGAACGAGATAGCAAATGTCTTTCTCTACTTTGGTCACGAAATCCCTGAGTTCGGAGGCGCTGGTTACGATGCATCTTATCCGGATCGGAAGTTTACTGTTCATGACCTTGCGAACGGATTGAAAAACTTAAAACAAGATTCCACAAGGTTCGATCTAATGATACTTTCTACTTGTTTTGGAGGAACACCTTACACAATCGGAACGCTGGGACCCTTTGCGAAATATATCATCGCTTCTCCCGAAAATCTTCATTTATCCTACTTCGATCTGCAATTACTGGAGCAGTTGGATCTCAATTTGATCGAAGGAGAGATACCGGCTTTTGCAAAAAGATTCGCTAACCTGGCATTCAATCGGTTGACAAAGGATGTTCAAACAGCGGTTAGTGTTGCTCTCTACGATGTGGATCGCGTTCAGGAATTCATAAACTCAGTTTACAAAATTTATGATCATACTTTGACCACTTTGAGAGGAGATACAAGAACTCACCTTACAACTGTCGAACACTGCGACTGTGCCGATATTCCTGAGTATTCTCTGCCAACGATAAGTGATGGGGTTTATGTATTATACCGTCCGGCGAACTTTGGGCGATTAAAGAATAAACAGAACCATTCAGGGTGGGAATGCTGGAGGGAAATCATTCCATAGAGTGGCATGCCGCAATAAAGGCAGCGCTATTGATTTCAGGTTCTAAATAAAAACTAATAAAAAATGATACTTTTTATAGGAGTCCAATTAAAATTTTAAATAGTTATAACACTTTCAAAAATGTTCAATTGCTTTTATTATTTTAATATTGTATAATCTATTGAAATAATTTCGTTTTGAATGTTATAACATTCTCCCGGAACATTATTTCGACTTCTTTGTGGTTGAATCATTCTTATTGATAGAATTTCTTAAGAAAAGTAATTTATAATTGAAGGGGCTATGAAGAAGAGAGCTATTCCAAAAAAAGATCCAATCAAAAAAAAGAAAAGTAGAGATGAATTATCATCTTCCGGTAATTCATTTTATGTAGTCGGTATCGGCGCATCTGCAGGCGGTTTAGAAGCACTCGAAAGATTTTTCAGAAATATGCCTGAGAATACAGGCATGGCTTTTATCGTAGTGTCGCATTTAGATCCCAATCATGTAAGCATTATGCCCGAGCTGGTTCAAAAATCTACCAAGATGAAATTATTTCAAGCTCAAGACGGAATGAAGGTAGAACCGAATCATGTTTATGTAGCTCCGGCTAACCGGGATTTAGCAATTCTTCACGGAACAATTCAATTAATAGAACCTATTGAACCGCATGGATTCCGCCTTCCGATTGATTTTTTCTTCAATTCCCTTTCTTCAGATTTAGGTGAAAAAGCTATTTGTATTATTCTTTCCGGTATGGCTTCCGATGGTACTTCGGGATTAAAAGCAGTAAAGAGTGAATTAGGAATGGTAATGGTTCAGGATCCGAAATCGGCAAAGTTTGACGGAATGCCAAGCAGCGCAATTAAAACCGGGTTAGCAGATTACATCCTTTCACCTGAAGAGATGCCGGAACAGTTGATTAAATATACCACCCAAAAAATAAGGGGTTTTTTATTAGACAAGGCAATTGACGACGGTAAAATTCCGGATACGTTTCAAAAAATTTTCATTCTGCTTAGAACTCATACCGGACACGATTTTTCGCTTTACAAACAAAATACAATTTACCGGCGAGTAGAAAGAAGAATGAATGTTTCTCAATTGGATAGTATTCCAAATTATATAAGGATGCTTCAGGAAAACCCCGCAGAAATTGATAACTTGTTTAGAGAACTTTTAATTGGCGTAACAAATTTTTTCAGAGATCCCGAATCCTTCGAGAAATTGAAAAAGGTGTTATTAGAGTTGGTAAAAAGTAAACCTGATGACGGTCTGATCAGAATTTGGGTGCCCGGATGCTCTACCGGCGAAGAGGCATACTCCATTGCAATTATATTACGGGAATGTATAGATGAAACGAAGAAAAATTTAAACGTTCAAATATTTGCCACAGATATTGATAGTAGTGCTATTGAGAAAGCCCGAAATGGTTCATTCTCGGGAATTGAATCCGATGTTGGTATAGAACGTTTGAAACGTTTCTTTACTTCAGAAGGGAATATTTTTCATATTCGAAAAGAAATAAGAGAGATGCTGGTCTTTGCAACGCAAAGTATTATTAAAGATGCTCCATTTACCAGACTCGATTTGGTCTCATGCCGCAATCTTCTTATTTATCTTAATTCTGAATTACAGAAAAAATTAATTCCTATTTTCCATTATAGTCTATTACCCTCAGGAATACTGGTTCTCGGTTCATCGGAAACTATAAGCGGGTTTGTAGATCTGTTTTCAATGGCAGATAAAAAATGGAAAATTTACAAAAGAAGAGATTCTGTTTTTTCTGTACAACCGTTAATAGAATTTCCTGTTTTACGTCCAATAGCAAAACCTAATGAGCCAATAATGAAAAAGAACGAAGTTAAAAACATTCCCCATTTAGCAGAAAAAATAATTCTGCAAAGCTACTCACCAAATTGTGTGATAATAACTCAAAGTGGAGATATATTGTATATCCATGGTAGAACCGGCAAATTCCTTGAGCTTACACACGGTGAAGCAAAGATGAACATTTTTGAAATGGCACGAGAAGGATTAAGACAGGAACTTCCTACATTGATTAGAAAAGTTTCAACAAGTAAGAAATCATTAACCGTAGAAGGAATAAAGGTAAAAAATAACGGCAGCAGCCAATCAATAAACCTTACTGTTAAATATGTTAAAGAGCCGCTTGAAATGTCGGGTTCTATGTTGATCATTTTTGAGGAAGTTGTAGAACAAAAGAAATTGCCGACTTCTAAAAAAATCCATTATGAAAAGAAATCGGAAAGAGTTATTAAAGAACTTGAACACGAGCTAAAATCTACTAAAGCGAATTTAAGATCAACTATTGAAGAATTAGAAACTTCCAATGAAGAACTTAAATCGACTAACGAAGAGATGCAGTCGACAAATGAGGAGATGCAAAGTTCAAATGAAGAATTAGAAACTTCCAAAGAGGAATTACAGTCCCTGAATGAGGAATTGATTACTGTAAACACCGAGCTGCAGAATAAGAACGATGAATTATCAACTATCAATAATGATATGAAAAATCTGCTTGACAGCACTGATATCCCGACCATCTTTCTTGATAATAATTTATGTATAAAAAGATTTACGCATCATGCATCAAAGGTTATAAACCTAATTGCTTCCGACGTTGGAAGACCAATAAACCATATAGCAACAAATCTGAAATATGAAAAGTTTATTGAGGATGCCAGGGAAGTTTTAAGAACACTTGTTTATAAAGAAATCGAGCTGCAAACCAAAGAAGATCTCTGGTTTCAAATGAGAATATTGCCTTACCGGACAATAAGCAATCTTATCGACGGTGTTGTAATAACATTTTTAGATATAAACAATTTAAAAATTGCTTATGGAAAAATTCATAAGCTGAATCAAGAGGTTCAACTAGCCCGTGAGTATTCAAATAATATTGTTGATACCGTGAGAGATTCGCTTCTTATTCTTGATAAGAATTTGAAAGTCCTTTCTGCTAACCGTTCTTTTTATAAAATGTTTAATACAGTCAGCGAAAAAACCGTCGGCAAGTTTATTTACGAGCTTGACGATAATAATTGGGATATCCCTGAACTGCGTAAACTCCTTGAGGAAATAATTCCTAAATCAACTTTTTTTGAAGATTATGAACTCGAATACAATTTTAAAAAGACCGGTAGAAAAAAATTATTATTGAATGCCCGCGAGATATTTCAGGGAGATAAAGAATCCCAACTAATACTTCTTGCAATCCAGTAGCAAAGTATAAAATAAAGAGGTCATCACTTAAATATGTAATTTGATCTTTGAACCAGTTAAGGTATTTTAATGGAAACCCCATGCTTCAGCATGGGGGTGAAATCCAGACAATCAAAATGGGCTTTCCCCAAGGAATCCTTTGGATAGCCCGGAAAAAATAGAGATTATTATAAGAGGTGCCGAAAAATGAATCGTACAAAAAAGGAATCAGGAAAAATCGTTATTAAAAAAGCGAAGAAAAAAATCGAGCCGAAACCTAAAAAGACCTCTGTTGAAAAAATTGAGGATGTTAAAAAATTAGTGCATTTACTCCAGGTGCATCAGATTGAACTGGAACATCAAAACGAAGAACTTAGAATTGCCCAGGAAGAGTTGGAAGTATCGAGGAATAAATACGTAAACCTATTTGATTTTTCCCCGATCCCTTATTTTACATTAGACCCGATTGGGAAAATAATGGAAGTGAATTTAAGTGCCAGTAAAATGTTCGGAATTGATCGAAAAATATTAATTGGTAAGCGTTTTAGTTCTTTTATCCCGATGGACGAAAAAGATATTTTTAATTCTTTTATTCAAACTGTTTTTACATCTCCGGTAAAACACTCTTGCGAATTAAAAGTGATGAGCAAAGATAAACGAGTTTTCAGTGTTCTACTGGAAGGCTTAAAGTTAGACGACACACTGGAATCAGATCCTAAATGCCAGGTTGCTTTAATCGATTTGACCGAATACAAAAAGATCGAGGTTTCGTTAAAAGAGTCCAACAAAGAACTTAAAAAACTAAATAACACTAAAGACAGATTCTTCGCAATCATTGCGCATGATTTAAGAAGCCCTTTTCAATCTTTTTTAAGCACTTCGGAATTGCTTTCTACGGAAATTGAAACTTTATCGCAGGAAGATATATTATTATTCAGCCGGGGACTGCATGATAATTTAACAAAATTCTATAGACTCCTGGAAAATTTGCTCAATTGGTCAATGATGCAAAAAGACATGCTTGAGTATAAATCGACAAGTATTAACCTTTATGATGCAGTGAATAAAATAATTGAAATATCTAATCAATGCGCTTTGAAGAAAAATATTTCTTTGTCCAACAATGTGGTAAAAGGAACCTTCGTTATTGCAGATGTTGATATGCTTCGCTCGGTTATTCAAAACCTTATATTAAATGCAATCAAATTCACTCAAATGGAAGGACAGGTAATTGTATCCTCTGTTGAAAAGGATGGTTTTGTTGAAGTATCAGTTCAGGATACCGGGATAGGAATTGATCCGGAAAAATCTTCCAAACTTTTCAACTTTGAAACAATATTTACAACCAACGGAACTGCCGGAGAGAAAGGGACCGGACTTGGATTACCTCTTTGCAAAGAATTTATTGAAAGAAACGATGGTACTATTCGGGTCGAAAGTGAATTAGGAAAAGGATCAACATTTACATTCACTTTACGCAAAGCAATTTCATAAATAAAATTGAAATATTTTTTCTAACAATTGTAAGCACAATGAAAAAAATTAAAATACTGCTTATTGAAGATAATAGACTGTTGCGTGATGGCATTGCCTCATTATTAAAAAAGCAGCCTGATATGCGGGTCGTTGCAACAATAGGGGATGGAAAAAATATTCGAGATATAATTGAGAAGCACAAACCGAATATAGTGCTTCTCGATCTCGGTTTAAAAAGTCAGAACAGCTTGCATGTTGTAAAATTAATTAAGGAAATATTTCAAGAAGCCAAAATTATTGTGATGGATCTTGTTCCTGTTCAGGCAGATGTTTTCGAATTTGTTCAGGCGGGTGTATCAGGATTCATACTTAAAGATGCAAATGTTTCAGAATTATATCAAACTATCCGGAAAGTAAATCAGGGTGCTCGAATTTTACCTCATCAATTAACCGGTTCGCTTTTTTCTCAAATCGTTAAAAACGCTGTTGTTAGATCTAAACCTTCCATAATCGATAAATCAGTACGGTTGACAAAACGTGAATTGCAGGTAATCGAATTAGTTTCAGATGGTCTGACCAATAAAGAAATTGCCCAAAAACTTCGTCTATCACAGTACACAGTAAAAAGCCACGTACATAACATACTTGAAAAATTAGCACTCACTACGCGTGTACAGATTGCAAAGTACGCTCATATCTCCGACACTTACAAAGTTACCAAGGATAGCACTTCTTTAATAAGTAAATAATTTTACAAAAACTTCCTACCCAAAAGATGTAGTTCCTTTTTCATCCTTTCGCCCGATTGAACTTAGATGTAATCATCACTACTATTAATCGGATTCAAAAAGAGGTTTACTGTTTTTTTGAATAACGGAAATTTAATATCAAGTCACAACAAATTAATAGGAGGATTCAATGAAGCAAATGCACATTGCCATGTTAGCGGGGTGTGTTCTGATCGCTATTGCGATAGCCGGTTGCGGAAGCAGCCCGGAGGTTATCAATAAAGAAGCTTCTACTTCTGCGATCCGCGCAGCTCAGGAGGTTGGTGCGTCCGAAATTCCAAGCGCATCACTTTATTTACAGCTTGCAAAAGAAGAATTGGCTAAAGCCCAAGTACTTGCGGCAAATGGAGAAAAAAAACAAGCAGAGTCAATGCTGCTGCGTGCTCAAGCTGATGCCGAATTAGCAATCGTTCTCTCGCACGGAGATGCCGACAAGAATGAAGCAACAGAGGCATTAGAACGTGTAAAAAAACTACGACAGGATAACAAGTAACCAAAAAAAGGAATTAACATATGAAACTTCTTAAATATCTTTTCATCATTGCATTCGTTGTGTTGCTCGTCGGGTGCTCTGCAAGTATTCCACCTAAAGAGCTAATCGATGCACGTCAGGCTTACCAACAGGCAAGTATGGGACAAGCGGCACAATTAGTACCGGCAGAACTGCACAAAGCACAAGTTGCTCTTGCAGTCGCCGAGAAATCTTTTCAGGAAGATCCGGATTCTTACATGACACGAGATCTTTCTTATGTAGCAGATAGAAAAGCAAAAATGGCTGAAGGGCTCGCCAGAAGCGTTACTCAAAAAGCGGCCACTGAAAAAGCAAACAAAGATTACGAGGCAGCCCAAACTGAAATTTTAAAGAAAACAAAAGAAGACCTTGCTGCTTCGGAGCGAAGCGAATTACTTAAAACAGAACAGCTGGCAGCAGAACAAAAAGCCAGACTTGAAGCAGAGAATAGGGAAGCAAAGGCACTGGCTGATCTTGCCAAACTTGCAGCAATTAAGGAAGAGGCTCGCGGACTTGTAATAACACTTTCGGGAAGTGTACTATTTGCTTCAAACAAATCGGAACTATTACCGGCGGCGCAGAATCGGCTGAACCAGGTTGCCGATGCACTCCTGGAAACTAAAGAACGGAAACTTACCATTGAAGGTCATACTGATTCTCAGGGTTCCTCCGCTCACAACCAGGAATTGTCGTTGAGACGTGCAAATGCAGTGCGTTCGTATTTAATCGTACGTGGCTACCCCGGTGATTTGATTCAAGCGCAGGGAATCGGTGAAGATAGACCTATTGCAGATAATACAAGTGCAGAAGGCAGGGCGAACAATCGTCGAGTAGAGATTGTTATCGATCGAGCAGCAAAATAGTAAAGAGGAATTAATATAGAACTAAGGAAAACGGGACCCGGAAATGATCCGGGTCTCTCATACTTTTAGTAGTTACCAATTATGAAGGAGATGCCAAATGAATTCGTTAACAATTAAGGGCAACTGGAATGAACTCGCTGGAAAACTTAAACAACAATTCGCAAATCTAACGGATGATGATTTACTTTTTAAAGAGGGTAAAGAAGAAGAACTGTTGGGAAGATTACAAACCAAACTTGGAAAAACCAAGGAAGAAATACACAAGATAATTTCGAAGTTATAACAAATTGTTTGGTAAGAACTCTTCCAATCTTAGGCAGAGCGGGTTTGTACAATGAATAAATTAACACATTAACATTCTCAATTAACTAAAGAGGCGGATCATGAAAAACAAATATTTCATCCTTGCAGGTTTAGTGTTTATTACAGGAATAGTATTTACCGGTTGCAGCGACAATCGAGATGATGCAAAAGATAATGTTAAGCAAGCAAATCAAGAAATGATTGATGCGCAGGTTCAATACGAAAAGGAATGGCAGCAATTCAAGAGCGATGCTGAATTAAAAATTAATGTTAATCAAAAAACAATTGATGATTTCAAGGTGGCGATGAAAAGCACGAGTACAAAATTCAAAGCTACTTATGAAAATACGGTATTAACATTAGAACAAAAAAATATCGAATTGAAGAAAAAAATAAATGATTATCAGTATGAGGGAAAAGAAAATTGGGAAGAATTCAAAAAAGGGTTTAATACTGATTTGGAAATAGTTGAAAAAGCACTCAAAGATATCTTTGAAAAAAAGGTTAACTATTAACGGGTTAATATTTTCAGACAAGAATAAAATACAAAAAATATTTTCTGTTCATTGATTTCGGTTTCGAATATTTCTTTATCGCTGTTTAAACTTTGGTTATAGAACAGAATGAAAAACACATTGTTAAAGAATAATTTTAATTGCAGAAGTAGAACAATGGTTTAACAATTTAATCAATATAAGAACTGAGAATTATATGAATATGAAAAGAATCTTTGGGGCAATACTAACAGTACTGGGGATAGCCGCACTTATTTATGTCGCTGTATTATTTGTAAATACCTCAGGCGGTACGACGGATATAAAAGCACTCATTATCTTTGGTGTAATCGGACTTATATTTTTTGTTGCGGGCATTGGCTTGATACGCACAACTAAAGATGAAGCATAATGTGCAAGTGATAAATACAAGGATAGAAAATATGAACGAAATTCTTGACATTACTATGCCCGGAACAGCCAGGGCGGAATATATAGAAGTAGAAAAAAGTGTACGTCTTCATATTACAGATGCGGGTAAAGGTAAACCTATTGTATTAATTCATGGCTGGCCTTTGAGTGATGAAATGTATGAATACCAATACAACGATCTGATAAAAAATAATTTCCGCACTGTCGGTATTACGCTTAGAGGTTTTGGCAAATCCGATAAACCTTACAGCGATTACACTTACGATGTTCATGCGTCGGATATCAAAAAAGTTCTTGATAAGTTAAAAATAGAAGAAGCAGTATTAGTTGGTTTTTCTATGGGCGGAGCTATTGCGATTCGGTATGTGGCGGCATACAATGCGGCTCATGTTTCCAAGCTGGTTTTGGTTGCAGCAGCAGCACCAATTTGGACTAAACGCGAAGACTTTCAATACAATCTTCCTAAGAATGCGGTTGATGACTTAATAGAATTGAACTATAAAGACCGGCCAAAACTCTTATCAAATTTTGCAAAGATATTTTCTGCTACAGAAACTTCATTGAATGAAGGCATAGGAAAATGGTTGAACGGGATTTGCTTAAGCGCCTCTTCTTATGCAACGGCTCAATGTTTAATAGCATTGCGCGATACTGATCTGAGAGGTGATCTATCGAAAATAAAAATCCCGACTGTGATTATGCATGGTAGAAAAGACAAAATATGTTCATTTGATCTGGCAGAACAGATGAAATCCGGAATATCAAATTCTCACATCGTTGCTTTTGAGAATAGCGGTCATAGTTTGTTTCTTGAGGAAACTCAGAAGTTTAATACAGAGCTTATAAAATTTGCGGGAGAATGATCAAGTATAAAATTATATATGAGCAGGAAATAGTGCCGGCAGAAATCCGGTGAATAAGAAAATTATAAAAGGAGAAAGACTATGTCATTAATAACATTAGTAATTGTTCTGGTTATTGTCGGGGTGATTCTCTGGCTGATTAACAGCTATATCCCGATGCAGTCTACAATTAAGAAAATCCTAAATGCAGTAGTAATTATTGTAGTAGTTCTCTGGTTATTGAGTGTTTTCGGTGTTATAGATAGTCTCGATACAATTCGTATAGGTCGGTAATCGTTTTATGAAACGAGCGATTACATTAATAACACATATGGTTATACAATTTTTAAAATATCACAATAAGCAAGGAGAATATTATGGCAATAATTAAAATTGAGAAGAAAAAGACGGCTTGGTTATGGGTAACATTAGGACTCATCCTAATTGCCGCGTTTATTTATTTCATGTACTTTAATGACGGCACCAAAGAAACGGAGAAAGTTCCGGAAACCACCGACCTGATAGGAGTGAATGAAAACAATAATATTGTTAAAGCATTTGTAGATTTTATTGAAACCGACAGCATGAAGATGAGTCTGGATCATGCATTTACAAATGAAGCACTTTTGAAATTAACCGATGCAACAAATGCTATGGCCGATGAAGTTGGCTATGAAGTTAAAGCAGATATTGACAAGGTTAAAGAATATGCAGTAGTGATAACTAAAGATCCCTTTGATACTTCGCATGCAGACGACATTAGAAGAGCGACGGATATTTTAACTAACGTATTACAAAACATTCAGAAAGCTAAATATCCGGGATTAACAAATGAAGCAGCTGAATTAAGAAATGCATCCTCAGCAATCAATCCTGATGTGTTAACTCTTGATCAGAAAGATGCTGTTAAATCATTCTTTAGAAAAGCAGCTGACTTACTCAAAAAAATGAATTAATTAATTTAAATAAGGATTACCATAATGACTGACCAAACCAAAAATCTTTTTTACCTGAAAGAATTATCAGATTATAAAGTAGCATCCGATTATTGTGATGTAAGAGGTTGGGATGTTCTCGATATCAATAACCGCAACATAGGAAAAGTAACCAGTTTATTAGTTAATAAAATAGCTGAGCGCGTTGTCTATCTGGATGTTGAGGTTGATAAAACTTTGATAGAAGATGGTTATAACACTTATCAAACTCCGGCAAGCGATGGTATACATGGATTCCTTAACAAAGAAGGAGACGACCACATTATTGTACCAATAGGAATGGTGAGTTTAAATGAAGAAAATAAGCAAGTGCACACCAACCAGATTAACTATGCTACATTTGCTAAAGCAAGAAGGTTTAGTAAAGTTGATGTTATTGATCCTGATTACGAATTATTTTTGTTCCGTCATTATCTTGGTGATGTCCCAACTGATAATATTATCTTGGACGACAAATTTTATAGCCGAAAAGAGTTTGAAAATTCTTTACGCAGTAAAAAAATTAAATAGTTCTAAACTATTATCATATAGAGACTATGCCGCGCAAAGATGGGAGTACAGCTTCCATCTCTGCCGCGAAGCATATTGACAGCCTTGAGCAATTGGACATGTAGTTTTATGAGAGACGATTAAAAGTCAAGGAATTTGAATACTTCTCGTTGCCGGATTATTTCTTATGCCTCTTAACAAAAAAATTTTTGTATTCAACTCGCTTATCCGAAATTTCTTATTGACAAAACAGTGGAATGCAAAGATTATATCTTGCAAAAGTTTTTTCAACGCTAACAAAACAACAAACCAAAGTACCTCTTTAATAGATTGATAATTTTGTAAAAATTTCTCGACCAAAGGATGTAGTTCCTTTTTCATCCTTTCGCCCGATTGAAATACCTTTTTGCTATTCACAAATTCTACCATAAAAAAATATGGTTATTCCCGGTATTTCAGTGTCCAGCAAATAATTTAATCAGGAGAACTCATGAAAAAAATATTCATATCTATTCTTGGCTTAGTAGTTATTCTTATCATCAGTAGTTGTTCCAGTAATAAAGAAACAGAGTTCCGTATCCGGAACGAGCAACCGGACAAAGTTAATGTAACCATACAACCACCGGGTGGAAATAAAATCAGTATTAACGATGTCGAGCCCGGACAAACGACAGAATACAAAAAAATCTCTGAAGGGAATATTACTGTCACAGATGTCAGCCATAATGAGTCTGTATCGTTCATTGCTGTAAAGAATACTCAATACACAATCATCTTCAGTACAGGCAATCCACCATCAGTGAGTGAAGATCAATAATTGTATTGATATTTAATTGATAAGCATGCATGCATTGCAGTTTGCGAGAATTCATCCCTTTGGGAGATACAGCTATTTATTCTTTCTTTTAAGGAACTATTAAAAAGATTGCTAAAGGCGTTATCATGATTAACATACTTTTAATCATTAACCGGAATTTCGATGCGATCGGAATGTTCTATCAACCAAAGGATGTAGTCCCTTTTTCATCCCTTTGCCCGATTTACTCAATCATAACATCTGCTTACCTTCATTACGTAAAAAGTGAAAACCAACTTATTTCAGGAGGAAATATATAATGAACAAAATGCAAAACTTTTTTAAGATGTGGTTAATACCATTATTCTTTATAATGATTATGGCCGGTTGTGAAGATAGAGTCGGAGTTACTTCTCCTTCTATCATTACAATACCAACGGTGAGTTCAACAAATCCAGCTAATGCCGCAACAGGTGTGGCGTTTAACCAGAAAATAATCGCAACTTTCAGCGAAGCGATGAACTCAACGACAATAACCACAGCAACATTTACCTTGATGCAAGGGACATCTTTTGTATCAGGAACTGTGTCCTATACAGGCACAACGGCAACTTTTACACCGTCAAGCAACCTTACGCCAAATACCACCTATACGGCAACTATAACAACAGGGGCTAAGGATCTTGAAGGCAGCACATTGGCAAACAACTATGTTTGGAGTTTTACAACCGGTGCGGCAGCTCTCGTTATTCCACCGACAGTAATTTCAACAAACCCGGTTAATGCCGAAACAGGTGTCGCGTTGAATCAGAAAATTGCTGCAACCTTTAGTGTGGCTATGGATGCTACAACTATTTCTGCATCCACATTTACTCTAATGCAAGGAACAACATCAATTTCAGGTTTTGTGTCCTACAGCGGCACAACTGCAATTTTTGCTCCGTCAGCAATACTTTCTCCAAACACTGCCTATATAGCAACGATAACAACCGGGGCAAAGGATTTGGCGGGAAATGCTCTGGCAAATAATTATGAATGGAGCTTTACAACAGGCATCGCTGTAGTGGTAACTCCACCTATAGTTAGTTTTACAGATCCCGCAAATTCAGCAACAGGTGTTGCTTTGAATCAGAAACTTGCCGCAACTTTTAGTAAGGTAATGGATGCATCTACTCTTACCTCGGCAACATTTATATTACGACAAGGTACAACACCAGTTTCAGGATTTGTGTCCTATTCAGGCACAACTGCTATTTTTACACCGGCAAGCAACCTCGCACCTAATACAATATATACAGCGACAATAACAACAGGGGCTAAGGATCTGGCAGGTAATGCTCTGGCAAATAATTATGTTTGGAGCTTTACAACGGGCGCAGCAGCAGTTATAACTCCGCCTACAGTAATCTCTACAGATCCAATTAATGTAGCAACAGGTGTTGCTTTAAACCAGAAACTTGCTGCAACTTTTAGTAAGGTAATGGATGCATCTACTCTTACTTCACAAACATTTATTTTAAGGCAAGGTACAACACCAATTCCAGGTTTTGTGTCCTACTCAGGCACAATTGCCATTTTTACACCGGCAAGTAACCTCGCACCAAATACAGTATATACGGCGACAATAACAACCGGGGCAAAGGATCTTGCAGGCAATGCTTTGGCAAATAATTATATATGGAGTTTTACAACGGGCGCAGCAGTGGTGGTTACTCCACCTATAGTTAGTTCTACTGATCCTGCAAGCGCAGCAATAGGAGTAGCTTTGAATCAGAAAGTTGCTGCAACTTTTAGTAAGACTATGGATGCTACAACTCTTACCTCGGCAACGTTTACATTAAAACAAGGTACAACATCAGTTTCAGGCTTTGTCTCCTACTCAGGCACAACCGCAATTTTTTCACCGGCAGGCAACCTTGCACCAAATACGGTATATACAGCCATGGTTACAACAGGCGCCAGAGATCTTGCAGGTAATGCTTTGGCAAATAATTATGTTTGGAGCTTTACAACGGGTGCTGCAGTAGTGGTTATTCCACCTACTGTAATTTCTACAGATCCCGTTAATTTAGCGACAGGTGTGGCTCTTAATAAAAAAATTGCCGCAACATTCAGTGTGACAATGGATGCAACAACTATCCAGACATCGACATTTATTTTAAGACAAGGCACAACATCAGTTTCAGGCTTTGTGTCCTACTCAGGAACAACTGCTATTTTTACACCGGCAAGTAATCTCGCACCAAATACAGTATATACGGCGACAATAACAACCGGGGCAAAGGATCTAGCAGGAAATGCTTTAGCAAATAATTATGTATGGAGCTTTACAACGGGTGCTGCAGTAGTGGTTATTCCACCTACTGTGATTTTAACAGATCCGCTTAATCTTGCTACAGGAGTTTTATTGAACAAACAAATTGCAGCAACTTTTAGTGTGCCTATGCAAGCTTCAACTTTTACATCTGCATCATTTATCTTAATGCAGGGTACAACATCGGTTACAGGATTTGTATCATATACCGGAACAACCGCTACTTTCAGACCGGCAAGTAACCTTTTACCGAATACGGTATATACAGCTACAATTACCAACGATGTTACGGATCTATCCGGTACTGCTATGGCAAATGATTATGTATGGAGCTTTACAACAGGAGCTGCAGACGTAATAATTCTACCAACAGTAACTTCTACAGATCCAGCTAATGCCGCAACAGGCGTGGTTTTGAACAAAAAAATTGCTGCAAATTTTAGTAAGACTATGGATGCAACAACTATTACCTCATCAACATTTACATTAAGACAAGGGACTAATTCAATTTCCGGGTTTGTATCCTATTCAGGCACAAATGCAATCTTTGCACCGGCAGCCAACCTTACTCCGAATACTCTATATACAGCTACGATAACTACCGGGGCTAAGGATCTGACAGGCAACGCTATTGCAAATAATTATGTCTGGAACTTTACAACAGGTTCTGCAGTTGTTGGAATTCCTCCAACAATTATTTCCACAGATCCTTTACCTGACGCAATTTGTGTTCCTTTGAACAAACACGTTACAGCAACTTTTAGTAAGAGAATGGATGCCTCAACTATTACTACAGCAATATTTACTGTTATGGAAGTAGTGGGCACAACATTTATTTCCGGTACGGTAAGTTATTCTGACTCGACGGCGACTTTTATTCCTCTAAGTAATCTCAAGATGAATACAACATATACGGCAACGATAACAACCGGAGCTAAGGACCTGTCAGGTAATTCAATGATAAGTAATTATGTATGGAATTTTAAAACTATTGAACCATTTACAGTATCATTATCAAGTAATCCATTGGCAGGCGGAACTACAAGTGGAGGCGGTACATTTAATTCATGTTCTTCAGTTACAGTAATCGCAACACCAAATCCGGGATATGCTTTTACTAATTGGACTGAGAATGGACTTGTAGTATCGACAAATGCAAATTATACATTTACACTAAATGGAAATAGGGCATTAGTAGCAAACTTTGAAATTATTGAGTATACAGTAACATTATCAAGTAATCCATTGTTAGGCGGAACTACAAATGGAGGCGGTACATTTAATTCAGGCGCTTCAGTAACAGTAACTGCATCACCGAACGTTGGTTATTCGTTTACTAACTGGACAGAGAATGGAAACCCGGTATCTACAAACGCAAGTTATACGTTTACAATAAGTGGAAACCGAACATTAGTAGCAAACTTCGCGGTTATACCACAGTATAACGTTACGTTATCGGCAAATCCGCCGGCTGGAGGTAATACAAGCGGAGGCGGTACATTTAATTCAGGTGCTTCAGTTACTGTAACCGCAACAGCAAATATGGGATATATATTTAATAACTGGACAGAGAACGGAAATCCAGTCTCTACAAATGCAAGTTATACGTTTACAATAACTGGAAACCGAACATTAGTAGCAAACTTTGACGTTATTATTATAACACAGTATTCTGTAACGTTATCAGCAGATCCGCCGGCTGGAGGAACAACTAGCGGAGGTGGTAATTATAATTCTGGAAGTAATGTAACAGTAACTGCATCACCGAACGTTGGTTATGCGTTTATTAACTGGACAGAAGGCGGAAACCCGGTATCTACAAACGCAAGTTATACATTTGTAATAACTGGAAACCGAATATTGGTAGCAAACTTTGCTTTGACAGGGCCGGACGGCGTAAACCTTCGGTCTGCAGGTGACTTTGCTATTCTGGCAGGCTCTAAGGTGGACGGCACCGCCGGAGTTGCTATTACTCATATTTATGGAGATGTTGGGTCATTTCCTACCGCCACAATTGTTGGGCTTACTGCGGCAAATGTGACTGGAACGCTTTATACGGCAGCTGATCCAATAGTCGCTTTAGCAAAAGATCATTTGACCCAAGCTTATAATGACGCACAAAGTAGATCATTAGATGCCATCTCATTACCGGGACAATTGGGCGGTTTGACTCTTGCCCCTGGTCTCTATGTTAATTCAACATCGAGCGGAATATCGGGAACGGGACCGCAAGGAATCTTAACACTTGACGCAGGAGGCAATCCGAATGCAGTCTGGATATTCAAAATGGGTTCCACACTCATCACGGATCCCGGTACCAGTGTTGTTCTGGCAGGTGGTGCAAAATGGGAAAACATTTATTGGTCGGTAGGTACTTCAGCAACACTTGGAACGACCTGTATCTTTTATGGAAATATTCTTGCGGATCAATCAATCACACTAGAGACTGGTGCAACATTGAGGGGCAGAGCCTTAACACGTATTGCTGCGGTTACATTGGATTCTAATATTGTTGATAAGCGGCCATAACATTATTGAAAAAAAGAGTGAGGAGATAAATTCTCCTCACTTTAATTTTTCAAAGTGAGTGCACAAAATTTGCTTCACTGTTTTGAGAAAAGATATTAAATAAAATTAATAGAATTAGACAGTATTTCAACAAAATAAAGAGGAAACAGAAAATGAAAAATTTTTTAATAACACTTGCCTTGATTATAACAATTGGTCTTGGCGTTTCTCAAGCACAAACGTATACCGATAGCTGGGCATTCGGTTTTGGCGGCACCTATCCAAGGTTAGTCAGTGTTAATGTACAACCACTTAATTCTAACTACGGAGCGTTCCTTTCATTGCAAAGGAATTTTTCTGAGAATGTTGGATTAAGATTAAAAGTCAGTTATTTACACCTGGAAGGGAAAATAAGTCCCGCCACTGATGACTTGGATAAAGTAGTAACAAATTTACTAAAAGGTGATCTTGATGTGCTCTATTATCTTAATCCATGTGAACCGATCTCACCTTATGTATTTGCCGGCGGTAGTGTTGGTTTAAGAATGCTGAGGGAAAATTATGCAACAAGATATTTAGATGAAAATGAAACCGCCCTCGCTCTTAATTTAGGTGTTGGTGTGGAATGGACAATTGCACCACAGTGGAAAATCCTTACAGAGTATGGTTATCATACATTGTTCAATTCAGAACTTGACGGAACTATTGCCCCGATTCCGGAAGAAATTAACGGGCGCGATTCTTATATGACACTTAATCTTGGCCTTCTTTATTACTTTGGTAGAGGCGAACCTTCGAAGAAGTGTGAACCTTGCCGCGGATTGAGTATGGAAATGCGAGACATGACCGACTACAACAAAATTGAAAATATGATTAAGCAGCACATACCAAAAGAGGTTATAAAAGAAGTTGTCGTTGATAAATATATCTATGCTATTGCAGAAGATAGACTGGTTCTGGTAGGTGTGAATTTTGCGTTTGATAAATCAGATCTATTGCCGGAATCATACACTGTACTTGATAAAGCGGTAAAATTATTAAATGATAAACCCAACGTTAATGTCGAGATTGAAGGATACACTGATTATATCGGCACAGCGGACTATAACCAAAAACTTTCGGTTGAAAGAGCTCAAACAGTCAAAGATTACCTTGTATTTAAGGGCATTGCTGAGAGAAGACTTTCAACTATCGGGTATGGAAAAGGAAACCCGGTTGCAGATAATGAGACTGAAGAAGGCAGAGCTATGAATAGAAGAATTGTATTTAGAATTCTTAAGTAACCAGTGTATAGAGCACTTTGAAAGTCCTTGTAAATTAAAGTTACAGGGACTTTTTAATTTATAGGATATTAATCGCGGTAGTAGAAAAGTATGCCGTTACAAAATAAATATGGAGAATTTGTTTGAAAAAGTTCCGGTTAATATTTATTGCACTTTGTATGGCTATTTTTTTTGGAGGTCTATTTGCACAGCATCGTCCATTTGGACTTGGTGTAAGCATAGGTGAACCAACAGGTGTTAATGCAAAGTTATGGACATCTGAAACCGGTGCTTTAGATTTTGGTGTTGGTTGGTCAATCGGCGGTGATCGAATCGGCAGTTATGAGGGTCAATATAACGGCGGCGGGCGTATACACTTTCACTTCGATTACCTCTTGCATCTGTTTGATGCGGTCGGTTCAACCGGACAGTTGCCAGTTTATTATGGAATTGGCGGACGATTTAATGCCGGAGCCGGATATTTAAGCTCGTTGGCAGTTCGTTTCGCTGTTGGACTTGCCTGGATGCCGCGGGAATCACCGATAGATATGTTCATTGAATTTGTTCCGTCGCTTCAGTTGACTTCTTTACCAGGATTAGCAATTGATTCAGCTATCGGTATCAGATATTATTTCTGATGATATAGCGAAGATCTATAAAGATTTAATTGGAATGAAAGTGAAAAATATTAATACCCAACGATTATTAATGAAAATAGTTTGATAAGAATGGATAGAAAGCTTCCGACCATACTGTTTAAATATAGATGATAATAGAAGAACTGAAATAAGAAATAATATTAAATAAAGAATATTAATTTCTGTAGGGGTTTGAGTTGTATGCCGATCGATGCCGGCTTGTTGTTCAAACCCCGATCTTTTAGAAAGTAGTACCTGTTTATTTGTCATCAAGTATCATTATCAGAAAAAAAACTAATTGAGATTATAAATTGAAAAAAATCAGATTACTGCTCATTGAAGATAACCGCCTTCTGCGCGATGGAATTCTTGGGATTCTTAAACCTCATAAGGATATTGTTATAGTCGCTGCCTCGGCAGAAGGGAAAAACACACTTCTAAAAATTCAGCAGTTAAAACCAAATGTGGTTCTTCTGGATTTGGGATTGCGAAGTCAAAATAGTTTACATGTAGTTGAAATAGTAAAGAAAGATTTTCCTGAAGCCAAGATTATTGTTATGGATCTTGCACCGGTTCAGGCAGATATTTTACAATATGTAAAAGCTGGTGCTAACGGTTTTATTCTTAAAGATGCATCGCTTAAAGATTTTCTAATCACTATTCGGGCAGTGGCTGAAGGGTCTACTGTGCTTCCGCCTCTTTTAGTCGATTCTCTTTTTTCGCAGATAGTTGATCACGCGGTAAGAGAAGGTAAATCTAAATTGAAGGAAGCAGTGCGAATGACAAAGCGTGAACGGGAAGTTATCGGGTTGCTTAGTGAAGGAATGAGTAACAAAGAGATCGGTCATAGAATCCGGGTATCAATTTATACGGTTAAGAGTCATATCCATAATATTATGGAAAAGCTGGCACTTCACACACGATTGGAAATTGCCAACTATTCTTACACAACTGATACTCTAAAAACAATTTCGAAAAGTATTTCGATGATTAATAATTAATTAAATGTCTGCTGTTTCTTCTAACAATTGTGAATGAAGCAGCGTAAAAAAAAAGGAGAACATATGAAAAATTTACTTCTCGGTATTCTTAGCTTAATCTTTATAGTTGCCTTCATCAGTTGCTCTGATGAGACAGACCCGCAGTTCCGAATTCATAACGAACGGTCTGACAAAGCCAATGTTCAATTACAGACGTCTGGAGGCAACACGGTTAACATAAACGACGTCGGTGCAGGTCAATCAACGGCGTACCAAACAGTTGCTGTTGGAATCATCACTGCCACTGCTGTCATTCAAAACGAGTCGGTATCACCTACAGTTACATTCTCTGCTGCAAAGGACACGCGTTACACGATTGTCGTACGAACGGGCAATCCACCTGCACTACGTGTAGATCAAGAATAGCATAAGGTGAAAGAGAAATAATGTGTTTCGAATTATTGAGATTATTTCCTTCGCCAATTAGTACTTAAACACTCGTTGCTCATTCAAACAGTTGTTGGATGCGACAACGGAAATAAAAGGAAAAGTATTATGCGTCATTTATTTGTATTAATTACTGCATTGTTCCTGGTAAGTATTTTAAATGCACAAGTAAGTGTTAATCTTAATTACAATTTAGATAAACAGCCCGCTTGGGGTCCAACAGGTTATGATTATGTTGAATACTATTACTTGCCGGATATTGAAGCTTACTATTATGTCCCTCAACAACGTTACTATTATTATGATAGCGGACGTTGGATATATTCATCGAACCTGCCTTCACGCTTTAAGAGTTACGACATATATAATTCTTATAAAGTGGTTGTGAATGAGCCTAAGCCTTGGCGAAATCATAAAGCCTACAGAGAACAATATATAATATATAAAGATCGCCATGATCAGCATCCAATCCGCGATAGCCGGGATTCAAAATATTTTGTAAACAAAAACCATCCCGAGCATAGCAATTGGGTTAAACAGCAAAAGCATGATAACGGTAACCGTAATGATGGAAATAAAAATAATAATCGGGACAAGCGCGGTAAGAATAAAAAATAATCGGAATATTTAATTATAAAAATTAATAGTCGGTTAGAATTTTATAGGGAATTGCATCTCTAAACTGATGGTCAAAGAAAGTGAGTGATCGATTCATAATATAGGAGATTCATTATTACAGGATTGGATCTTTACTGTAAAGAAGCAATTTGTCACCCAAAAGAAGTAGTCCCATTTTCATTCCTTTGACCGATGGTTTTGTCTTGAGACTTATTGTAGTTTGTTGTGCATTTGAAAATGTGAGTGTAAAGAATTTATTAACGCATGGACAACTGTAAATACTAAAATATATTTAACAGATTTGAGTGATTTAATTAAAAAGGAGTGTTTTACAATGAGATTCATAAAAGAAAATTTAATTCGTTTGGTTGTCTTTATAAGTTTTTCTACGGCAGTATTATTCATTCTTGGTTGCTCTGATTCAACTTCACCTGAAAACGGGCAGGGACAAATAAAGATAACAATGGTTGATTCCCCCGCTGCTTATGATAAGGTAAATATTGTTGTTACAAGAGTTGAAGTTCATAAAGCCGGTTCTGATTCAAGTAGCGGTTGGGTGGTAATAAACAATAACACAGCAACTTATGATTTGCTTACATTAAGAAATGGTGCAAGTGTTGTTTTAGGTGATAACTCACTTGATGTCGGGCATTATACACAGATAAGATTAATACTTGGCACGGGCAGTAATGTTGTAGTGAACGGTACAGTTTTTACTCTTGATGTATCAAGCGCAGCACAGACAGGTATAAAATTAAATCGAGAATTTGAAATCCAGGAAGGACTTATTTACGAATTACTTCTTGATTTTGATGCCCAGCGTTCAATAGTGCTTACCGGAAACGGGCAGTACAAGCTGAAACCTGTTATTAAAGTTGTACCTACGATAATCTCCGGTACCATTTCGGGTAAGATAAATCCGTTAAACGCTGGAGCTTCTGTTTACATAATGAGCGGCACAGATACGGTGAGTAGTACATTAGCAGAAACAACAAGCGGGTCATTTAAGTTGATGGCATTATTAGCCGGGACATATTCTGTAAAAGTATCTCCAGGCAATCTAATTTATAATGATACAGCAATTGCTAATGTGGTTGTTACAGCAAAACAAAATACAGATTTAGGAACAATCAGCTTAAGTCTTAAATAAATATAGAAATCACAAAAAAGGAGTAATTGTTATGAAAAAGTATTTTCTGTTCATTATAGTTTTAGGTTTTATGATGTTCTTATCAAAACCGATTATGGCGCAGGATCACGGATTTGGTTTGGGAATTGTTTTAGGAGAGCCAACCGGATTGAGCGCAAAACTCTGGACTTCAAAAGTAAATGCTTTTGATTTTGGGCTTGGTGTTGGTCTTGGCGGTGATCGTATCAGTTACAAAGGCAACTATAATAATTCCGGGCGAATCCATTTTCATATGGATTATTTATGGCATTCATTCAACGCAATAAGTTCAAGCGAAAATTTTCCTCTTTATTACGGAATAGGCGGCAGGTACAATAGCGGCGGCGGATATGAAGGATCGCTTGGTGTTAGAGGTGTTTTAGGTATAGCATGGTTTCCTCATGCAACTCCTATTGATGTATTCTTTGAGCTCGTACCGGTTTTTCAGGTTACCCCGCTTACAGGATTAGGTATTGATGCAGGGCTGGGCATAAGATATTTCTTTCAGTAAGAGAAATTAATTATGATTAGTTGATCTGAAAAAGTAAAACTAATTGTCATAATAACGTAGCTGATTTTTTGAAAGCAATGGATTTGAAGAGAAATAATGAAGTGTTCTAAATTATTAAAGGAGAAACAGATGAAAACAATTAAAGGCATAATTTTAATTTCAGCATTAGCCGGATCGATTTTTATTTACGGTTGCAGCGCAAGTAATGCTGTAAAAGGAGGGGTGATAGGCGGAGTTGGCGGTGGTGTGGTTGGCGGAGTAATCGGGCATTATGCTGGCAGCACGGTACTTGGCGCAATAATAGGTGCGGCTGTTGGCGGTACCGCCGGAGTTTTAATTGGTAACTATATGGATAAGCAGGCAGAAGAAATGAATAATGATATTGCCGGCGCAAAGATAGAAAGAGTTGGTGAAGGTATAAAAATTACATTCGATTCAGGAATATTATTTGCAACCAATTCCTCAACGCTTGAATATCAAGCTAAAACAAACATCGCTAAGCTTGCTACTATTCTAAACAAATATCCCGATACGAATATTCTGGTGACAGGTCATACGGATTGGGATGGTACCGAGGAATATAATCAAGCCTTATCCGAAAGAAGAGCTAAAGCAGTTTCGGATTATACTGAAATGCAGGGTGTTACTTCCTCAAGATTTTCAGTAATTGGACTTGGTGAAAATGAACCCGTGGCTTCAAATGATTCACCTGAGGGAAAGCGTATGAATAGACGTGTTGAGATTGCTGTCTTCGCAAATGAAAAACTTAAAGAGGCTGCCGAGAAAGGCGGACTGAAATAGTCACCTAATTAGAAATATGAATATATTTCTTTAAGATCGGTTATGTGAATTAAAACAGTATTAGCCCCGGCATTCAATCTTCGCCTTGCTAAACCTTGTCGAAGTTGAAATGCCAGGGCAATTTATTATTCTTATAACCCATTCCTTTACCGGGAAATTTGGACAAGTAATAATATTCCCGTTTACGGGTTTAATATTTTTTCTTTCGATGGCATTTCTTTGATATACAAATCACGCTGAGGGTATGGAATCTCCACGCCGGTTTCTTTAAATTTTTTGAATATTTCAAAATAGAGCTGACTCTTCAGCACAGCGGGTTTATCGGAATATGTGTTAGTCCAAACACTAAGATTAAACATCAACGCGCTATCTCCATATTCTTTGAATAAAACTGCCGGCTTTGGCTCACTCAATACATCGGGATTCTCTTCAGCTATTGCGAGTAAAATATTTTTAATATTCTCGGGATCTTCTTTATAAGAAACGCCGACAGGAAAGCTAAACCGTACAGTTTTATCAGTATGGCTCCAATTAATTACCGTAGAAGAAATGAATTCCGAATTTGGGACAATAATAGAGATATTATCGTTCGTTAAAACTGTCGATGCACGCATCGAAATCTTTGTTACATCACCTGTTACTTTACCAATTTCAATTCTATCACCGACTTTTATCGGTCTTTCAAATAGAATTATTAATCCGCTGACAAAATTATTTGTAACATTTTGCAAACCGAAACCAATACCAATACCGAGAGCACCAAGAAGAACTGTAAGACTGCTCAAATTGATACCAACGGTTTGGATAATAATTATAAATCCAATAGTCAGAATCACATATCGGATAATTGTACTTACTGCAACACGAACACCTAAATCAATTTTACTCTTGGCTAAAACCTTGTAAACAATAATTTTGTTTAGCTTTTTTATAATATAATAAAGCACAGCAATCAGTACTAGAAGATAGCTCAAAGTCCAGAGTGTGATAGTAGATGTGCCCACAGAGAATACGGGCACACTTAAAAATTTAATAATGCTTTGAAAAAAAGTTTCTATTCCTTTCATAATTCCTCCTTCATGGAAATACAAACCAAAATTATTTTTGTTGCCAAATCATGAAAACCAATATTGTGCAAGTTGCTTTTACTATTTCCGAGCAACTCTCTACTGTTTAAACCTTTTACTTAACTATTTTTCTCTACAATAACGGATGCTTCACTATCTTATTGGCGATCTAATGTTCAATAAATAGCTCAAGTTATAATACGGATTCTGTTCGAATTTTTACTCATTCCAAAGATGTAGTTCCTTTTTCATCCCTTTGCCCGATTGAAAACTTCCTTTTAACTGTTGATAATGGACACAGAATAAAAACCAATGATCCTTTAAGGCTGGGAACTGATTTATTAAGAAATATTCGAGAGGTCCTACTTATGAATATATTAATGGTTTATCCGATGTATCCGGATACATTCTGGAGTTTTAAGCATGCTTTAAAATTTGTATCGAAGAAAGCAAGCTTTCCCCCTTTAGGATTATTAACTGTTGCTTCACTGCTTCCGAAAGAATGGAACAAAAAATTAATTGATATGAACGCAAGTGATCTGACCGATGAAGATATTCTTTGGGCGGATTATGTTTTCATTAGCGCTATGTCAATTCAAAGTGAATCGGCAAATCAAGTAATCGAAAGGTGTAATAAATTAAACGCTAAAATCGTAGCCGGAGGACCATTATTTACAAGCAGTCCCGAGTACTATGATAATGTTGCCCATCTCGTTCTTAATGAAGCCGAAATTACTCTCCCGCGTTTCTTAAATGATTTGAGTGAAGGAAAAGCTCAGCATAAATATACTTCGGATGAATGGGCGGATATTGCAGTCACACCATTACCTCTTTGGGATTTAGTCCATTCGAAAAATTATACTTCCATGAATGTGCAGTATTCACGCGGCTGTCCTTTTGACTGCGACTTCTGCGATATAACCGTGCTGTATGGTAGAAAACCCAGAACTAAAACAAAAACGCAGGTGATTGCCGAACTAGATGCACTCTACTTTACCGGTTGGCGGGGACCCGTATTTTTTGTAGATGATAATTTCATTGGCAATAAATCAAAATTAAAAAAAGAAATTCTACCTGCAATTGTTGAGTGGAATGAGAAAAGGAAAAACCCTTTCTACTTTAACACAGAAGTATCAATCAATCTTGCTGATGATGATAATTTGATGCAGCTTATGGTTAAAGCGGGATTTGAAGCAGTGTTCATCGGAATCGAATCCCCGAACGAAGAGAGTCTGGTTGAATGTAACAAAATTCAAAACCGTAACCGGGATTTAATAGAGAGTGTTAAAAAAATTCAACTGGCAGGCTTAGAAGTCCAGGGTGGTTTTATAGTTGGATTCGATAACGATCCGCCGATTATCTTTGATAAGCTTACAAACTTTATACAGGAAAGCGGTATCGTAACAGCAATGGTGGGATTACTCAATGCACCCAGAGGAACGAAACTGCAAAAGAGGCTGCTTAAAGAAGGCAGGCTGCTAAATGATTTTACAGGTAATAACACCGACTTTTCTATCAACTTTATCCCTCATATGGATTCCGAAGAACTTATCAATGGTTACAAAAAAATACTGCATACAATCTATTCACCTAAATATTATTATGCGCGCGTTATGCGCTTTATGAAAGATTTTGAACCTAAGAAGAAAAAAGTTTTTCATCTTAACCCGAATTATGTTTCGGCACTTTTTAAATCTATGTTCAAATTGGGTGTGATTGGTGAGGAAAGAATTTATTACTGGAAATTATTTTTCTGGTCGTTGTTCCGTAAACCCAAGCTCTTTTCTCTTGCAATACTGTTTGCGATTTACGGATTTCATTTTAAAAAGATTTCCAACGGTTTTTATTAAGAGTCTTAACATCCCATTAATTGATAGTAAAGCAGTTGATGATACGGCAGAGTTATTTAATTGTATTCAACAAATAAAAAATGAGAGCGGGCTATGGAGTTTTCAACATTTGCGCTAATATTTTTCGGCATTCTGGCAGTAGTATGCATCATATGCACAGTAATACTATACCCGGAATTGAGAGAGTTTGTCCAGGAACTTAAGAGAGATTCTTAAAGAAAAATTTCATGTTTGATCATATCATTTATTGATATTCAACTTCGAAAATAATTAGAAGGGGATCTTCATCTTGAAATCAAGGATTAAAAGTTCAACTATCAACCGTATCGCATTTATCGGAAATTATTCTCCGCGCCAATGCGGTATCGCAACGTTTACTACCGATTTGTGCGAGGCGATCGCTACTCAATTTCCCGGAACTACATGTATTGCACTGCCGGTCAATGATGTCGAAACCGGTTATGCATATCCACCACGCGTTCGATTTGAACTGATAGAAAAGGACATTAATTCTTACCACCGCGCAGCAGATTTTCTGAATATCAACGATGTTGATATGGTTTGTATGCAATTCGAGTATGGAATCTTCGGCGGAAAAGCGGGTAGTCATATCATTTCACTTTTGCGTGAACTGCGAATGCCGATAGTTACAACTTTGCATACAATACTTAAAAATCCAAATCCGGATCAGAAACGTGTATTGGAAGAAGTAGCAGCTCTTTCGGATCGGTTAGTTGTGATGAGTGAACTCGGTTCTGAATTTTTACAATCAATTTATAAAGTGACGCCAGAAAAGATTGATATAATTCCGCATGGTATTCCTGATGTACCTTTTGTTGATCCGAGTTTTAATAAAGATTTATTTGGTGTCGAAGGTAAAACAGTATTACTAAGTTTTGGATTACTCTCTGCAAGTAAAGGAATCGAAACTGTTATTTCAGCGATGCCTGAAATAGTCGCTCGTTATCCGGACAGTGTCTATATTATAGTCGGAGCCACACATCCTCATGTCATCCAGCACGAAGGTGAAACTTATCGGCTCTCTCTTCAATGGTTAGCACAGCAGAAGGGAGTGGAAAGTAATGTTATTTTTTACAACCGCTTTGTCAGTTTGGAAGAGCTTGTTGAATTCATTAGTGCAGCTGATATTTATATTACACCTTATCTCAATGAGGCACAGATTACATCCGGAACTTTAGCTTACACTTTAGGGGCGGGCAAAGCAGTTATCTCAACGCCATATTGGTATGCTCAGGAAATGCTTTCGGATGGACGGGGTGTTCTGGTACCATTCCGCGATCATGAAGCTTTGGCAAAACAGGTTATTAACTTGTTGGACAATGAAGCCGAACGGCATGCAATGCGCAAACGCGCTTATATGTTTGGACGTGCAATGATTTGGTCCAAGGTTGCTCAACGTTATATGGAAAGTTTTGAACGTGCACGCTCGGAGCGCCGACATTATATTCCTCCCGGATTTACAGCTAAAGCGTTAGATAAACATAATGGCGAACTACCTCCGTTAAAACTCGATCACTTAGACCATCTTACTGACTATACAGGCATATTTCAACATGCTCTTTTTACAGTGCCTAATTATTCTCATGGCTATACAACCGATGACAATGCTCGAGCTCTTTTAGTAAGTATTCTCTTAGATAAACTGGGTAACCGCAAGAGCATAGGATTGGCTTCCCGTTATCTTGCATTTCTTGGATTTGCTTTCAACGATCAAACTAAACGTTTTCGGAATTTTATGAACTATCAACGCAATTGGTTGGAAGATAAAGGTTCGGATGATAGTCATGGCCGTTCACTTTGGGCATTAGGAACTGTATTGAATCATTCTAATGCAATGGCACTAAAAGGTATGGCCAGTTGGTTGTTTGAACAAACTTTACCGGCAATTCTCTTAACTACAAGTCCGCGCGCCTGGGCATTTGCACTTATAGGTATTTATGAATATTTACAGAAATTTGGCGGTGACCGTAGAATAAGTCAGGTGCGTGACGAATTAGCAGGACGTCTTCTTATATTATATCAAAATAATTATTCTGAAGAATGGCGCTGGTACGAAAAAGAATTAACATACTGCAACGCTTCTCTTCCTCATGCTTTAATCATATGTGGTAAATCAATTCCAAACAAAGCTATGACTGATGCCGGTTTAGAATCGTTAAATTGGCTTGCCGATTTGCAGCGTGCTGATGCTGGTCATTTCGTCCCGATCGGATCAAACGGTTTTTATAAAAAAGGTGGGGAAAAAGCTCGTTTCGATCAGCAACCGGTTGAGGCGCAAGCAATGGTATCGGCTTGTCTCGAAGCTTTCAGAATTACAGAAGACAAACGCTGGAATAGAGAAGCTCGCAGTGCATTCGAATGGTTCCTAGGACGTAACGATTTAAATCTTTCCGTTTATGACCCAACAACAGGTGGCTGTCGTGATGGTTTGCATTCGGACCGTCTCAACGAGAATCAGGGATCAGAATCAACTTTAGCTTATCTCCAATCGTTACTGGAGTTACGTTTGTCTGAACATTCGCAATTATTTATGGAGGCAAAATCAAAATGAACAATCAGCATGCACAACTTATTCACCGTAATAAACTTAATCCCATTCTTACAGCTGATAATTGGCCGTATCCTATTAACAGTGTATTCAATGCTGGTGCTACATTACTACCAGATGGAACAACATTACTTCTGTGTCGCGTAGAAGATCGGCGTGGACTTTCTCACTTTTGTGCTGCCCGCTCTGCAAATGGTTTTGATGGCTGGGTAATTGACCCGCAGCCAACTCTATTACCTGATCCGGTTAATCATCCGGAAGAATTATGGGGCATTGAAGATCCGCGCATAACTTTCGTTAAAGAATTAAAAAAGTACGCAGTCGTTTATACTGCTTACACACGCGATGGTCCCGGTGTTTCTTTGGCACTCACAGAAGATTTTATAAACTTTGAGCGCTATGGTATTATTATGTCGCCTGAAGATAAAGATGCAGCATTACTTCCCAATCGAATTGATGGTAAGTGGGTTTTGATTCATCGTCCGATTAGCGCACCGAGAGCCCATATGTGGATTTCTTATTCACCCGACTTGATCCATTGGGGAAATCACAAGTTAATGATGAATGCACGTAAGGGTGCTTGGTGGGATGCAAATAAAATTGGTCTCTCACCCCCACCAATTGAAACACCGGATGGATGGTTGGTAATTTATCATGGAGTGAAACAACCATGTGGCGGATGCATTTACAGGTTAGGAATTGCACTATTTGATTTGAACAATCCTGAAATTTGTCTTAAGCGCGGGGACGAATGGATCTTCGCTCCGGAAGAACCTTATGAGCAGCACGGTGATGTTGGAAATGTAGTATTTCCATGCGGTTACACAATTGGCGCGGATGGAGATACTGTTAATATATATTATGGCGCAGCAGATACAAGCATTGCTTTAGCAACAAGCAGTATAAAAGAGATGTTGAATTGGCTTACACAGCACAGTTCATAAAAGGAAGGAATATTATGAGAAAGAAACCAAATGCACCCTTAATAATATCATTTATTATTGTTGGGATAATTTTACTCATCTTTTTTACGGTATTGTGATTTCAACAATTAATATTGTGTGAATAAAAGAGAGTTATTAACTGCACAAACTTTGTGCGGACATTAAACAGCATTAACTTTTTTTAGAGTATGAAAGCATCATTGAGAAAAGAGTATAATTGTGTCACCGGCATCTATTCTAACCAAAAGGAAAGGAAAACCTTTGAACACATTAGTATATAGTTGGCCGGGCAAACGAAATTAACTGAAGATGTGAAATAATTTGCAAATGAACAAGCTAACATGGGCATTTAGAAAATCATGAATGATAAGAAAGTAGTAATCGGAATATTTGAAAATGAGTTAAATGCAATAATTGCAAAAAGAGACCTCAGGAAAGTTGGTATCAACGCAAACATACTTAAAGAATGTAGCGGTGTAAAATTGCATTTATTACAAAAGGAAAGTGGCGTACAACTACTGGTTCCTGATACTCAAGTAGAAGAATCTCAGAAAATTCTTCAGGCAAGATTTTTCTAACGATGCTGGCTCAATGTTACTATTATAGATTGAGGTTGAATCCGTTAGCGCTGTGCAAATTTTAAAGCTAAGTATAAACTAGTAGATTGATTAAAAAAACATAAGCGGAATAATTAATTAATATTATAAACAAAGGAGAAAAACCATGAATACAAAAACAATTGGTATCGTCATTCTCGTAATTGGTTTATTAATGACTCTCTATACTGGATTTAATTATGTAACAAGAGAAAAAATAGTGGATCTTGGTAGCGTAGAGATAACTGCTGATAAAGAACATAGTGCTAGTTGGTCTCCATTTATTGGGCTCGGAATTATGGTAATTGGAGGTGTCGTTTTCGTAATGGGTAAAAAGAAATAATTTTAAAGAAATACAAAACTGTTCGACAATGCTGATAGTCATAACACCGAAATTATTTATGTGTAATTGGAGAAGAATAAAAGGAAGGAAAAAATAAATGAAGAACAACGATAAATTAATAACGGTATTGAATAAAATACTTGTTGATGAACTCCTTGCCAACAATCATAATATAATTCATCCTAAAGAGTGCGATAAATTAGATTGGGAAAAACTTCAGGAAGCAATTGAAAAGGAAACAATTGAAGAGGTCAAACAAGCGGAATGGCTCATCAAACGAATTATTTTTCTTGAAATCTGGAGAACACGGCAGCACTCAATTAATGTACACCAGGATAATTCCGATAATAATTTCGAAATGAGAAGCAATGTCGGATGAATATAATAGTCCTCGTTTTAAAGGAAAAATATTTTTTTCCCCGGCACGATGTGGTGCAGCATTTTAAAAAGTTTGTAAATAAACTTTTAATATGGTATCACGGGCATATAAATAAATTCCTGACTCTCCGCCAGAGGCAGACAGGTCCGCTTGAAAAAATAAAACCTTGATCATAACAAATGAATGCTGTCTTAGAGGTTTTTATTTTATATGGGTTCTGTGAAGTCAGCAAAAAGAGGTATATTCTATGTGGTAGGCGACATAATGATTACGTTTTCTAAAATGGAAGTAAATTTAAAAAGGTGTTGTTGGTTACAACTTTTATTAGTGCGCTTTTTAATTAGTACGCTTGCAGAATATTAAATATTGACTTGAATCTCTAATATTCCGCAACTTCATTAAAGGACGGTAAGTGTCGATTTTATTTTTGTGTTATTTCCTCAATAGAATTGTAATAGAATTTTGCTATAAACCAAATAATAGCTGAAAATTATATCTGAGATTATTTTTCCCTTCACCCGCAATAGTCAACTTTTCATTAATGGCATTTACCATAAAATAAGTATTATCGATTATTCTATAAATAAACCCTATACCGGGAGCAAGATTTTTGATTTCGAATTTTCCGGGAAGCGCCAATGAAGCAAAACTTGTTAAAGCAATCGATTGCAAATTTGGTTACGACATCGCCCCTTCAATGCCTCAAGAAAAAGAAAATAGGCTTTATTTTGGTACTAATATTTGATTTTCGTTCGTTTTTTAATCCTCCTGTGGTCATTTGATACTATTTCATTAAAATCATTTTCTTAACAAGTTTAAATCCTTCTGTGTCCATTCTATAAAAGTAAATACCGCTTGAAACCGGCTCGCCATAATTATTTTTTCCGTTCCAAATTAATTTATATTTACCGATAGTGTGATATCGATTTTCTAAAGTTGTAACCAGTTGACCGAGCGAATTATATACTTCTAGTTTTACATTTCCCGGTTTTGAAACATAATATTCTATAGTTGTAACAGGATTGAATGGATTTGGATAATTATTACTTAGACTAAAATCGATAGGAATGATTCTGGCTTCATCATTATTGGAAGTATTAATTACTTTAAAGACCTCCACTTCATAAATTGAATAACCCCATTCAGTGGCTCGCTTTATACCGTAAATCCTTAAATAACGTGCGGAAGCATTCACATCAAATTTCTCAACTCCACCGTTTCCATTCTGCTTATTTATAATCGCAGTCCAGTTACTCTGATCGTTGGAAGTTTCAATCCTGTATTCCTTGCCGTAAGCGGTTTCCCAATAAATCCTGATCTGATTGAACTCGGTCTTTTGACCAAGATCAATTATAAGCCATTGAGGATCCGAAAACTGAGACGACCAGCGGGAACCGTAATTTCCATCAACCGCATTAGAACCGGCAAGACTGCTATTCTCGAAGGATGAAACAGTAACATTTTTATTAAGAGCAAAGTTAATTGGAGGATGCTCAAAGACTCTGAAGGTTTTGCTTTTGCTGTTGTTGTTCTCTATCGTTTCTTTAAAAGAATTAATATCATCAACATTTGCTTCAACCGTAAACTCACCGGGCGAATCTGCTACCCAGTAATTTCTCCCTTCCAAATTGTAATTCCCTGATACTAATGCCATTCCTCCCTTTGGGATTGAATCTGTCAATTCAACTGAACGGGCTACCGTATTGCCATTCACTTTAAACAAAACTTCGTGAAATGCATTTGCTGGTGATGGCCCGATTCCCCGATTAATAATGGTTGCATAGAATGAAACTTTCTGACCCGGAAGCGGATAGGGAGGAACGATTTTGATATCTGCAACCTGAAGATCGGGTGCCGGTACCTGTGCTCTTAATTCGAAATTAATCTTAACAGGAAGATTATCCGACGAGCCACCGATTTGTGCTGTGTATAATCCTGGATCAATCTCATAACTGTTGCTGCTTTGACTGAAATGATATAATTCGTTAGGCGTAATATTGAACGATACAGTTTTTACTTCGTCGGGATAAAGAAATATTTTTTTAAATCCTTTTAATTCCTTCTTCGGTTTATAAACGAACGAAGGATTTTCAGTAAGATAAAGCTGAACTACTTCTTCACCGGCTATTTGACCTGTATTTTTAACATCAACACTAACTTCAATTATATTTCCAATGTGCGTATGATTACTATTAACCCTGATATTACTATATGTAAAAATCGTATAACTTAAACCGAATCCGAATGCAAATTGGGGTATCAAACTTTTTTCGTCGAACCATCTATATCCGGTACCGAAGTCATTATTAAAATCGAAATCGGTTATTTCGTTGGGGAGTTGAGAATCGTTTTTGGGAAGAGTGATCGGCAGTTTTCCGGATGGATTATAATCACCAAACAAGACCTGGGCTATTGCATTGCCCCCTTCCTGACCGGGATAAAATCCATAAATCAGTGCATCGATGTTATCAATGAATGAACTGACCCCGCAGATTCCTCCGCTAATCAGTACAACAATAACCTTCTGATTATACTGTGTTAATAAACTGATGAAATCTTTTTGCTTGCCGGGAAGTTCGATCGATCCGTTTAACCTATCAAATCCTTCTCCTTCCTGCGAAGGATCCAAACCGCCGAAATAAATTACCAGATCTGCCTTCTGAGCATGCTGGATTGCAGCGGCAAAATCGCTCGCATAATTTGTTCCTCCTATTTCACATCCTTGAGCATATAAAACTTTGTCGGCACCAATGTAATTTTCGATTCCCTGCTTTGGAGAGACTGAATAGACGGGACTTACCCAGCTGCTTCCGCTTCCATCAGTTTGCATAACCGCAGCATTAGGACCGAGTAGAGCAATTTTGTTAATTGTATTTTTATTAAGCGGAAGAATGTTCGACCGGTTTTTAAGAAGCACTAAACTTTTTTTACCGGCTTCTAAACAGAGCGACTGGTGTGCCGGGCTATTTACGTCTGATGGATCTCCAAGAGGAAGGTAATCGAGCATTCCGGCAAATATTTTTGTACGGAGAACCCTCCTTACAGCGTCATCGATAACACTGATTGGAACCAAACCGCTATTTACCAGATTTAACAAGTCATTTTCATAATGGTCAGATCCCATACAAATATCCGTACCGGATTTGATCGCCTTTTCGGAGTTATGAACAGCTCCCCAATCGGATACAACGTAATATGGGAAACCCCATTTGTTTCTTAGAATAGTAGAAAGAAGATTTGAACTTTCAGAAGCCTGATCTCCGTTCACACGGTTGTATGCACTCATAATCGACATCACTCCGGCATCCTGAACCAGAGTCCTGAAATTAAATCCGTAATGTTCAAGCAGGTTTCTCTGAGAGATTTTATAATCGTTGCTGTTTCTTCCTACCTGCTTATGCTTTCCGTTATAATGCTTGGCGGTTGCAATAACTCCGGAATTCTGCATGCCTTTAACCATAGCAGTGTTGATCATTGCATTAAGGTATGGATCTTCTCCGCCGCTTTCGGGTGTTCTTCCATTTCTTGGATCGCGGGTTAAGTCGATTGCCGGGCCGAGCGCCTGATGTTTACCCTTACCTCTGAATTCTTTACCCAGAGCAATCCCGACTCTTTCTGCAAGTTCAACATCCCATGTTGCTGCCATACCGATACCGACCGGAAATGAAGTTGCAAGTCCGTCTCTAACACCATGAGGTCCGTCTGCCATCGAGAATCCCGGAATATTCAGCCGGAGGTTATTTTCTGTATGCATTGCACCGGCTTTATGAAGCTGCTTAATTTTTTCTTCTAATGTCATATTAGTAATCAACTGCTCAATTCTTTCGTTTACATCTTGAGCGTTAGAATATTCCGGACAGAGAATTACTATTAATGATATTAGTATAAGTGAATTTTTTCTAATGCTATGGACTGGATTCATTAAGTCTCTCGGAATTAGTGATGAGTTTACACGGGTCTATTTCTTATTTTATCCGTTCATTGCGAATATGATGACAAACATAAAAACAAATCGGTTTTATTTCCTATTTTTTGATAAAATTTATTGATCCGTAATTAAAAGTGCTATCTGCATAAATGAATATAATTGAATAAAAAACTAAATTAACATCACTAAAAATTATGTAATTATTAACTTTACGAGCATGAAGAAAATTACCGGATTTAATTTTATTGTAATATTCGCTTTTATTGCACTAATAATTCTTGTGAATAACCGGACAGTATTAGGTCAGGATAAAATTCCGGCATATAATTTATATAATGAAGAAAAAGATTTTTTAGATACGCTTCAATACAAATCATTTCTTTATTTCATAAATGAAATTAATCCGGAAAATGGTCTTGTAAAAGACAGAAGTACCGATACCTCCCCTTCATCTATTGCTGCAGTTGGATTCGCTTACCCGATCTGGGCGATTGGAGTTGAGAAAGGATGGATAAGCAGGGATCGTGCAGTCGATCTTACTTTGAAATCATTACAGTTTTTTTTCGATTCCGAACAGAGTAAGAATAAATTTGCTACCGGTTATAATGGATTTTATTATCACTTCCTTGATATGCAGACGGGTCGCCGGTTCTGGAACTGCGAACTTTCATCAATTGATAGCGGATTATTGTTTTGCGGAATCATTTTTGCCCGACAGTATTACAATAATGATGATGAACCTGAAAAAAGAATTCGCGAATTAGCAGATAAAATTCTTGGAAGAGCTGACTGGTCGTTCTGGCAGTTGCCCGATTCGGGAAGATTCGCAAATCAAATATCCATGGGATGGAATGAGATGGGATTGCTTCCAACCGGATGGTTCGGTTACACGGAAGCTTTATTCTTATATGTCATTGCCGCTGGTTCAAATTATAAGGATTATCGGAGTGCTTACGATTCCTGGCTTAATACTTATAAATGGCGCGAACCTTACAAAAAGGAGTACGGACATGTAGTCTTTCCGCCGATATTCGGTCATCAGTATTCATTCCTTTTTATTGATCCTTCCGGTCTTGTTGATAAATATATGAGTAGTAAGGGGATCGATTATTTCGAGAATTCCCGCAGGGCTACTTATGTTAACAGAGAATATTCTATTATTAATCCACTAAATTGGGTTGGTTATGATTCCCTAACATGGGGTTTAAGTGCCTGCGATGGTCCCGGTTCCAAATATAATTTCGATAATAGAATATTTTACGATTATGCCGCACGAGGTACATCTGGACTCGACTCCACCGAACTTGATGATGGTACTATTACTCCAACTGCAACCGGAGGTTCTATTCCATTTGCACCGGAGATTGCTATTCCGTCATTGATGAATATGTACAAGAAATATGGTGGTCAGGGACTCTGGGGACGTTACGGGCTTTTTGATTCTTTTAATCCGACTTTAAATTGGTTTAATAAGGATTACATCGGAATTGATCAGGGACCTATAGTAATTATGATTGAAAATTTCTTAAACGGTTTTGTCTGGAGATATTTTATGAAGGATAAAATTGTAATTGACGGTCTAATGAAGCTGGGATTTCAATATCAGGTTCACAAATAAAATGAAAAAGAAATTAGTGCTTTTATTGTTTTGCGGAATTCAGATCATTTTAGCTCAATCGGATTCAACTCCTCCGGCTATACCCTCCGGATTAAAATCCTTTTCCTATGAAATGCATATCGATCTGGTATGGCAGGCAAATTCCGAGAGCGATCTTGCCGGGTGCAAAATATATAAGTGGAACGGAATCCAGTTTAACTATTATGCAACTGTATCAAAGGAACGAAATTTTTATTGGGAGTGGCTCGGTGCCACAAATGTTTCCGGCAAGTATAAAATAAGCGCATTCGACTATTCAAATAATGAATCCGGGTTGAGTGATGAAGTATCAACTTATACCCATATAATGACCGATGAGGAATTCCTTGATATGACTCAAAGGGCAGTCTTCAGGTACTTCTGGGATTATGGTGATCCGAATTCAGGATTAGCAAGGGAAAGGTGGGACGGCGGAAAAGATTTAACGAACACAATCGGAGGTTCGGGCTTTGGAATAATGGCTCTCCTGGTTGGAATAGAGAGAGAATTTATTACAAGGGAACTGGGAATTGAAAGGATGCTAAAGATTCTGAATTTTCTCACTAACGTAGCAGAAAAATTTCACGGCGTATTTCCTCACTGGCTGAACGGAAACACCGGTAAAGTAGTAAGATTCGGAGTTCAGGACGGAGGGGACATTGTTGAAACATCCTTTTTAATTCAAGGACTTCTTACTGCAGCACAATATTTTAATGAACAAAACCTGCATGAAATCCAGATCAGAGAACAAATAGAGAACATCTGGCACAATGTTGATTGGAATTTTTACCGGAATGGTTCCACCGGATTATACTGGAATTGGTCTCCTACAATGGGATTCAATTTCAGCGATACATTCATTTTCCATGGGTGGAACGAAACATTGATCACTTATATACTAGCTGTTGTATCTCCCACACATCCTATCCCTTCAATCTATTACAGAAGCGGCTGGGGCGATAATGGAAATATCAAATATACTGGTCCTCAAAGGTACGGCATTGATTTATATGTAGGAAGAAGAGAAGCTTATGGAGGACCGTTATTTTTTACTCACTATTCTTTCTTAGGATTTGATCCGAGAAATATACGTGATCTCTATGCAAACTATTTTATTCATAATAAAAATCAATCTATAGTCAACTGGGAATATTGCAAAGCAAATCCCCAAAATTATAATGGTTATAGTTCCGAGTGCTGGGGACTTACTGCAAGCTATAGTATTCCGGGAGTCGACTACACGGCGCATGAACCTCAATTAAATGATAACGGAACTATCGCACCTACTGCTGCACTTTCTGCAATGCCATATACTCCCGAGCAATCATTATCTGCTTTAAAGTACTTTTATCGAACGCTCGGTTCAAAACTGTGGAGCGATTTCGGCTTCAAGGATGCTTTTAATCTCACGTACTCAAGGTCGGGTGTCACAGGTGAATGGTTCAGTAATGGATATCTAGCGATTGATCAGGGCCCAATCATTTGTATGATCGAGAATTACAGATCCGGTTTATTATGGAAATATTTTATGCAGAATCCCGATTTGAAAAACGCAATGACAAAAATTCCATTCTTCAGCGAACCAAATGATATTGAAGAAGAACCTCTTATTGAAAAGAATTTTAAGCTGATGGGTAATTATCCTAATCCCTTTAATGGAGAAACACGAATAGAGTTCTATATTTCCAATCCATTCGATTTTAAAATCATTATAATTAATCCGGTTGGTCAGAAATTAAGGACATTAAACAGTCCAAAATTATCTGTAGGTTTGAACTCGGTTATATGGAACGGTTTGGATGACAATGGTAATCCGGTAGTCTCCGGTCCATACTTTTATATCGTTAATAACCGGAATCAGATATTTTCCGGTAAAATGATGCTATTAAAATAATTGAATATTTTTGATGAAATTACTAAACACCCAAATAAGCTTAATTCTATTTTCTGCTTTTCTTTTTACAAATCTTTTAATTGAAGACGTATTATGTCAGGATAAAGATGATATAGTGGCTAAAGCTGGAAATTTTTCGATCACTTTGGAAGAGTTCCGGCTTAGATATGAATTTTCACCTCTTCCACAGAGATCTGGATATTGCCAATATGATAAGAAAAGTGAATTCCTTTATACTCTCCTAGCAGAAAAATTGCTAGCCGCCGAAGCAGTTAAGAATGAATTGAATAAAGAAAAAGAGTTTTTAGATCTAATAAACTACCTCTTTGAAATCTATATGAGAGACGCATTATATCAAATTGAAATTAAGAATAAAATTATTATTCCAGACTCCCTGATGAGAGAAGGGATGAATCGGATCGCAAAAGAACTATATATAAAATTTATTTTTTCAACTAATCCTTTAGAAATTGATTCAATTTTCTCCATGATAGTTAATGGGTCGGATTTCGATTCGTTATTAAATAATAGGCCGGAGGCCAGTGAGCAGGCTGAGATTAAAAAAATTACTTTCGGGGAAATGCATCCTTCCATTGAAAATGAAATATTTAAACTCCTGCCCGGAATGATAACAAAGCCGGTTAAGCTGGAGGAAGGATGGTATGTCTGCAAAATTTATGACATCAAGAAAAATGAAAACATGGGTAAGGAGGATGAATCCAGGGTCAGAAAAATTGTTTCTAATCGGATTGAGGATAGCTTGTATCAGGTCTTCTACAAAGAATTTTTTAGAGGGGTTAACGTAAATGCAGACAGAGAAATTTTTGATCGTCTTTTAAATATACTCCATGCTTATGTAATCAAAAATCAAAATTACTTTTCAAAAAATGCAAGATTCAGATTTCAGCTTGGGGAAGCTGAAATTAAAGAAATTAAGAACGATCTGGACTCGGAATTAAAAAAGATTTTTATAAAGTTTGATTCTGATCCTGTGTCGCTTGATAAATTTTTAATTGACCTAATGTATGGAGGAATAAATTTCAACTCAATCGACATCAATCATATGCGGGGGGTATTTAGTTCGAGAGTTCGTGAGTATATACAGAATCAATTATTTGTTAGAGAAGCGGTAAAAAAAGGTTATTCAAATCTCCCTGAAATTCAGAGAGATTTGAAAATATGGAGTGATTATTATTTATCACAATTGATATTGAAACAACTCTATCTAAATGCAGAAGTTACAGAAGAAGAAGCACTCGATTTTTATATAAATGAGAATCAAGTTGTGCAATTTCTGGATAGCATAAAGGTTGCCCGGCTTGTAACCGGAAATTTGGATATAATTGAATCGGTTCTAAAAAAAATAAGTGATGGCGAACGGTTTATCGATATTTGTAAGGAATACGATTCAAATAAAATATTGGGAACGGAAAGTTTTATTTCAGAATATTTCTCGGTAAACGAGAATAATGACTTCGGAAAGATTGCAGCCAGGTTAAATATCAATGAAGTATACGGGCCTGTTAAATCGGGGAATGGTTTTTTAATTATACAGCTTCTAGATAAAAAACCGGGTAAAAAAGAAAAGGTCGGTTTGTTTGAAGAAGCTAAAGAGGATATTAAAAGTATTCTGCGGACAAAAAGAATGTTCGGCAGTCTCGATACACTTGCATCAACTTTGGCATTAGAGAACCCCCTGAAGATAAACCAGGATCTTTTAGATAAATTCAAAGTCTCGGATGTTAATATGATCGTGCTGAAACGATTCGGTTTTGGAGGACAGCTTCTTGCTGTACCGGATTATCAGCCATATACAACCTGGTATGATTTATATCTTAAAAGATTGAAAAAGAATTTACCCTGATCATGAAGTTTTTCAAAAAACATATTAACAATTTCTATATTTCTCTGCTGTCGATAACAATATTTGCTCTCGTTGCTTTTGTTTTTATTTCACTGATTGGTGAACATTTTTTAATAAAGGAAGAATCAGAAACAAAAATTTATTTTGTTGATAACATCTCCCCGGGTCACAAGCTTGTAGTAGAAAAGTTTAATCAGTTATATGAAGGTAAAATAAAAGTTATGCCGATTGACCTTCCCTTCGAAAAATTCAGCACAAATGAGCGGAAGGAATTATTAATCAGGTATCTAAGGAGCAAAAGTGACCGGATAGATATCTTTTCGGTCGATCAAATCTGGACACAACGCTTTGCTAAATTTGTTGAGCCATTGGGAAACCATTTCCCGGTAAATAAAAGGGAAAAATATCTTGAAGCGGCAATTGAATCCTGCTACTTCAACGATCAACTGGTAGCCATTCCTCTCTATATTGATATAAGTATAATGTACTATAATAAGGAAGAGCTTCAAAGGCGGGGAAAATATGCCTCTATTAAAAATGAACTCGATAATTTCATTACGTGGGAGAGATTCATTGAAATAGGGAAAGAATTAAAAACAGGGGTCAATCCATACTATATATTCCCCGCAGCAGATTATGAGGGACTTGTATGCAGTTACTTTGAATTATTGGAATCGCAGAATTATAAAATTTTTTCGGGTGATTCTATTAATATTACTTCGAGGGAATCAATAAGGTCGCTGCAGCTTTTAATCGACCTTGTTCATAAATATAAATTGTCTCCTCCGGATGTTACTGCTTATAAAGAAACTGAAGCCGACCTGAACTTTATTTCAAAGAATGGAATTTTCCTGAGGAACTGGCCCGGTTTTTACAAATGGTACAGAACCTTTATAAGCGATGATAATCCGGAAGATAAATATGGAATGGCCCCTCTTCCGCACTTTACGGATTCGAAACCTGCAAGTATAATCGGCGGATGGAACCTGATGATCTCCGCTACATCGAAAAAAAAGACTGCTGCCCTTGAGTTTGTTAAGTTCTTAAACAGCGAGGAAGCGCAGCTGATAATGTATAATAATAGCGGGTTTCTTCCGGTGATAAAAAGTTTGTATGAGAGCTTGAGTAATAATGAAGATGCAAAGATCAAATTCTTCAACGATATCTTTAAAACTTATGTTCACAGACCATACTCGGAATTTTATACACGTTATTCGGACGTTATTGCTCACTATATGCACCTTGCTATTAAAAATAATTTAAGTGCATATGATGTATTAAAAAAAGCTGAACAGATTATCAACTCAAATCAAATTTTTATAAAGTGAAATATGCCTAAAAAGATTTTTGATAATCTTAGTAAATATCACTTTGAGTTCAAGCACCTATCGGTATTGTTTATCGGATTGATATTATTTCAGTTTATACTTTCACTTACCCATAAATCATCTCTCAATTCATTTGTTGAAAAAAGTCAGGAATGGTATCAGAACCACTCAGCAGAAAGATTAGCCGAATTCAGTACTACTTCGCTTGAATTACTTTTTGAAACTACTATTTTAAAAGCTCCTGCATCTGAAGAAGAAAAAAGAAAGATCATCCATTTTTTTGATATTATTCTTAATCAACAGCTTCTTCAACAGAATATTGAAGAGATATGTCTTCTTGTTAATGAGGATAAAGCAATCAGGGCAATTGATAACGGCAGGGATTTGTATGAATTTATTTTCTCACAGAAGTTCGATCCTCTCAGAATCAACAAAGAACACGATGACGCAATCCGTCTTTACCAACAGATAAGTAACGAACTGTATGAAAGAGAACAGGTAATCAATATTCTAAAAGATAAAAACGATTATCACATTTTTGTTCCTTTTGTACCGAATGGTGAGTTTGTAGGGGCATTGTATATTAAAAGCACACCCGACTTCTCTTTTATTCAAAGGGAAATAATATCGAGTTATGAGGAGACATCAATTTTGTATTCGGCTCTCTTTCTGCTTGGTTTAATAAGTATGTATTATATTTCATCTTATACTGTTAAAGAACGGGATGAAGCCCAGAAAATGCTTCTGGAAGAACATGAAAGAAATATAAAGCAGCAATACGATCATGAAAAAGAATCACTCTTTACAAAAAGGATTTACCACACACATCATAAAGCTGAGAAAGTGATGGGATTTATCAAGGAGGACTTACGTACTCTTTCAGCAGAAAATATTGATGAAATTAAATACCGCGTGGGTAAATACTCTAATTTCATTTCACGGGTTATTTATGATATGAAATGGTATGACCCTCCAATTCAAACTATAAGAAATACTTCATTTAATACCGACTTAAATGAAGTTATTCGTTTTATAGTCGATAACCTTTTTAACAGGACAGCAAAAAAATCAAGTTCCTATGAAATATTATTAAATTTTGACGATAAAGTTCCCACGATCAATATAAATGAATTTGTTATCTGGGAAATCATAGAACCGCTTATACAAAATAGTCTTGATCATGGTGGGGAAATACCGTTGAAAGTCAACATCACTACATCGTATCATCCTGAAAGGAGTATAATAATCTGCGAGATATCTGATAATGGTAAGGGTATTAGTCCGGAAATGCTTAAGATTGACAGCAGAGGTATAAAAAAGTTATTTCTTGAAAACGTATCAACCAAGAACCAGAAGCATTCAAGCGGTTATGGGTGTTATATTGCATATCAGATTGCTAAAGGAAGGTGCGGATGGGATATCGATGTTGAAAATAAACCGGAGGGCGGCTGTATTTATAGAATTACAATTCCAAATTAAATGAGTGTAACAATGTTAAAAGTAAATCCAATCAAAGTATTGCTGATAGAAGATGAAGAGTTTGATGTAAGAAGAATTCGAAACACAATAAAACCATTCGAGGATAATATCGAAATAGTTGATATTGCTTCGGAAGGAAGATATGCGATTGAATTATTGCAGACCAAGAAGAACCGTTATGATCTTGTTATCATGGACTTTCAGATAGCAGGCGGATTAAGAGGCGAAGCTTTAATAAAAAGAATTAAGGATATTGATCCGTCGATTCAAATTATTGTTATTACAAAAATGACTATTAACATAACTGACTATGATTTTGCCCATAATCTGCTGGATGCCGGAGCATTCTGGTATTGCACAAAATATCCGGGTGATATTGAAGATTATATTTATCAGCCTACAGACTTTATCATTAGTATTTTTAATGCATATGAAAGGGGTCAATTAATAAGAGAAAAACAGAAATCGAACCAGAAGTTCGATATTAATGTAAAAAGCATTCTGGAATCCAGAAAGATTTTAGGAGTTTCCGAAGTAATAGTAAAGTTGAGAGAACAAATTGGAAATTTTTCAAAAAGTAAGGCACCTGTATTAATAACCGGCCATTCAGGAACAGGGAAAGAACTTGTTGCATACAACATTCACTATTCAGGTCCGCGTAAATTTGAGAATTTTATTCCGATCAATTGCGGGGGAATTCCGGATCAATTAATAGAAAGCGAACTCTTCGGCTATGAAAAGGGTGCTTTTACAGGTGCAGATAAAAGTAAGCTGGGTCTCTTTGAGCTGGCAAATAATGGTACAATATTTCTCGATGAAATTTCTGAATTACCTTTAACAGCTCAAGTAAAACTATTAAGAATACTTCAAGATGGCGAGGTCGAAAAACTCGGTAGAACCGATAAAACTAAAGTTGATGTTCGGATTGTTTCGGCAACAAATAAAAATCTGGAGGAGGAGGTTAAAAAGAAAAATTTTAGAGAAGATCTCTACTACCGGCTTAATGTACTCCCGATTAATATGCCTCCTTTAAGAGAAAGAAAAGGAGATATTTTATTACTGGCCGATTATTTTCTTAACGAGTATTCGATAGATATGGGTAAAGAACCACCTGTGCTTGAAGAGGCGGCAATTAAAGTCCTTACCGAATATGATTGGCCTGGTAATATCAGAGAATTAAAAAACCTTGTACAAAGATTACTTTTCTATGATGATAAAATCATCACTGTCCAATTACTTGAAAATGCACTTGGTAAAAAAATATCCGATCTTGAAAATTATTTCGGTAATGAGGGAGTAAGTTTCAGATCACTGCATGGAATCGTTCCTCTTAAACAGATGGAGAAGACCTTCAGAGAGAAATATTTTAGATTTATCCGGAGTCAGTGCGGTTCCGATTCTGAAGCTGCAAAAAAACTTGGTCTGGCGCATCCTAATTATTTAAGAATGTGCAAGGAGCTCGGACTCAAATAATTATTAAAGTAATAAGCCCGCTTATTGATTTAATAACTGAATTTGAGAGACCCTGTCAAATTGTAAATAAATCTTCCGATAGTTACAGAATTAGTAAACTTTTTCTGGTATCTATTTTGTAATCTTTCAGTTTCTCCGAATAAAGGTATCTTAAAATGAAATCCCTATTCAAAATTATAATTATCAGTTTGTTGTTTTTAATTTCTTACAGTAGATTAATTGCTCAGGTAGGTTCCTTGGAAGCAACACTGAGTTTGAAAAATGTTAGTGGTATTGTAATTCCGTATCAAAATGGAATTCCACTCCCAACATTTGAGAAACAGAAATCGAGAACTATTATTGATCTATCCGGGGAATGGAAGAAACAGCGCTTCAGTGCAAATGATAATTTTTCATTACTAAAAAGAAACAATGATGGAATATCAATAGTTGAAAATGAGGCGGCTGGAAGGCACATTAGTAATTATGATGATTCCTCTTGGGAGAAAAAAAATCTTCCTGCAGTAGAAAATGCTCTCACTGAATCAGATGCCCCGGGGGGACTATTCCCCGAAAGTTATACAGACGGTATCTGGTACAGGCGCAGTTTTAATGTTGATGCCTCAAATTCAGGAAAGTTTGTCAAGCTGATTTTTTATGCCGTTAATTATGTATGCGATGTGTGGATAAATAATCATTATGTTGGATATCATGAAGGGGGTTACTCATCTTTTGCATTCGATGTAACTCAATATCTCAACTATGGCACACCAAACTCGATTTCGGTCAGGATTGATAATATCGCGTGGAGTACAAGAAGAGATATTATTCCTTTCAATCAGGTTGACTGGTTTAATTATGCCGGTCTTATCCATGATGTTTATCTGGAGATTTCCAATCCGGTATCAGTCATAAGAGCGAATATCATCCCTAAAGATATTCAGGGGAATTTGGAAACAACGGTTGTATTAAATAATAATTACAGCGTAAGCTCCAACGTTAAAATAAACATTAACGTTTTTGAAGCAGATGTTAATCAAAATAATATTGAATCGGAATTCGCGAACGACCTTTCCGGAAGTGAAGTTCAAATTGCCGGTGAATCCGAAAGTGTGTTTAGTATTAATCCAAATGATGCGGCTGTTTGGAAAACAAATATCCAGATTCAGAATCCGAATCTATGGTCGATGAAATCACCGAATCTTTATATTCTGAAAGTTACTCTAACATCCGGTTCAAATAAAATTGACGAATACTCTACTCAGTTCGGTATCCGAACTGTTGAGGCTCGAGACGGAAAATTTTTGTTGAATAACCGAATTATGTTCTTACCAGGAGTTGCACGGCATGAGGATCACCCCGATTTTGGAAGGAGTCTTCCTAAAAGAATAATTTATTCTGATCTAGTTACTGTTAAGTCTGTAAATGCAACATATCTTCGTACGGCACATTACCCTAATCATCCATATACTTATCTTATTGCCGACCGCCTGGGATTAGCAATAATGGAGGAGATCCCTTTGTGGCAATGGGATACGCAGGATGTCTGGGATATTCAGAACAATGCACGAAAAATCCATCAGCAAATGTTCCGCGAAATGGTCTTCAGGGATTTTAACCGACCATCAATTATAATGTGGAGCACTTCTAATGAATGCCATCTCGACGGTGGGGGAAGACTTGTTTATCATAATACGATCAAAAATGATTACAGATCTAACTATAATGACGGGCGGTTACTTACTCAATCAGCCGCGGCAGATAAACCGGGTGCAACGGATATAACACAGGAACCTCTTGATGTAGCCGGATGGACGATTTATTTCGGAATTTTTTATGGAACAAGTAAAAATTATTTAGGACCTACCTTCTCGTTTGTGAATGCTGCCAGAACAGCGTTCCCGACTAAACCGATAATTGATACAGAGTTCGGATACTGGTCCTCCGAGAATGGTTCAACAGAAGCTGAACAGGTGAACGTGTTCAATCAAACTTTTTCGGCATTTAAATATCATACTCCTTACGATGTGGCAGGCATTGAGAATCAGTCCGGTAATCTTATTGGAACAACCTGGTGGTGTATTTTCGATTGGTATCAGAATAAACCCAAAAAGAGCGGATGGCAAACAATGGGTTTAATTACAATGGATAGAAAGACAGAAAAACAGGTAGCTCTGGCACTAAAGAACGGATACTTACCATTTGCTAGCAAGGACGGAATAGTGGTCTCCATAGAAGAAAACAATGTTATACCAGGTGAAATCCAGTTGGATCAGAATTATCCAAATCCTTTTAATCCGTCAACAACAATTCAATTTTCCATATCCCAGGGAGGATCTTATACATTAAAAATTTATGATATTCTTGGAAGGGAAATAACTACTCTGTTCAATGGAGAATTGATGCCGGGGGAACATAAGTTAAATTTTGCAGGTGATAACTATTGCTCCGGGATTTATTATTACAGACTAACTGGTGGCAACAGCAGCACAGTTAAAAAAATGTTACTTTTAAAATAATTTTAGAGTAAAGGGAAAATCATGAAGTACATAAAGATTAGTTTGCTAACTCTTCTATTTTCATCATTAAGCTGTTCGGCTCAATCAACTGAAAATGAACCTAAAAAAAACGATGGTGAAATTCCGGGATGGACTTTAATTTGGTCGGATGAATTTAATAAAGACGGATTACCGGATGCAAATAAATGGGGTTATGACGTTGGAGATCATGGATGGGGAAATCAGGAACTTCAATATTATTCTGCCTATCGATCCGAAAATGCCAGAGTTGAAAAAGGTAAATTGCTAATTGAAGCCCGGCGGGATTTCTATAACGGCAAAGAATACACTTCTGCCAGACTGGTAACAAAAGGGAAGGGTGATTGGATCTATGGCCGGTTAGAGATTCGTGCGAAGTTACCTGCAGGCAGGGGAACATGGCCTGCTATCTGGATGCTTCCTTCGGTCTGGAGTTTGGGTAACAAAGGTTGGCCAGATAACGGTGAAATAGATATTATGGAACATGTCGGTTATAATCAGAATGTTGTACATGCATCTATTCATTGCAACAAATATGTTCATACTAACGGGACGCAAAAAACAGCAACCATAAACATCTCCGATGCTACATCTAACTTCCATAATTATATTGTTGAATGGGATGAGAACCAGATTAAAGCTTACGTTGATGATAAACTCTACTTTACATTTGTAAATGAAGGGAAAGGTTGGGAATACTGGCCGTTTTATAAAAGTTTTCACCTGATTCTCAATATTGCTGTAGGTGGAACATGGGGCGGAGCTAAAGGAGTTGATATTTCAACTTTCCCTCAAAGGATGGAAGTTGAATACATCCGGGTATATAAAAAGAATTAAATTTTATCCTGCAATCGGGAACTGCTTATCAATATAATAAGCGGTAATTATTATTATGATAAGTAAGTAATCTTCCCGCTATAAATCTATGAGAAATTCGTGTAAAAATTAAATCCTACAGCGGTATCATTTTTGCATGAAATCTCATATGAGTGATCCAATCAGCGTAATCGACAGCTTAATAATTCTATTATCTTTATTTGTAGTCCTTGCAATCGGTCTCTATTTCCGTAACAAGGATTCCAATACAAACGAGTATTTCCTGGCAGGTAGAAACTTAGGCTGGTTTACAATTGGAATCTCACTTTTTGCAACAAATATTTCGAGCGAACATATTATCGGTTTAGCCGGTTCGGGTGCATCACGAGGATTAGCGGTCGGTCAGTTTGAACTTATTGCAATTTTCTTTCTGATACTTCTTGGATGGGTTATTGTTCCTATTTATAAAAATCTGGGTGTAAGCACAACACCTGAATTTTTGGAAAAGATATTTGACAAGTCTAGTAGAAAATTCTTTTCAGGCATATCAATTTTTACATACATAATCACAAAGATTTTGGTCACTCTATTTGCCGGGGGAATTTTATTCAACATGATATTCGGATGGAGTATTTTCACTTCGGCAGTTGCAATTGTTTTATTGACAGGTGTATACTCTCTGGTAGGAGGATTTTCTGCTGTTGTAAAAACCCAGGTATTTCAGGGGTTGCTCCTACTAGCAAGCACAGTAATTTTAACAATATATGGGTTAGCGGAAGTCGGCGGTTTTTCGGGGTTGCAGGAGAAATTACCTGTATCATACTTCCAGATGTTTAAACCAATTACCGATCCGGATTTCCCATGGACGGGAATAATATTCGGCGCACCAATAATTGCATTCTGGTACTGGTGTGCAGATCATTATATGGTTCAGAGAGTGCTTGGATCAAGAAGTATTGATGATGCACGGAAAGGTACTATTCTAACAGCATTCCTAAAAGTATTACCGCTCTTTGTTCTGGTTCTTCCCGGTTTAATAACAGTTGCATTATATCCGGAAGCTAAGGGCGATACAGCATATCCTACACTTTTATCAAGCGGTATAATTCCAAGCGGAATTAAAGGTTTTGTAATTGCAGGTTTTCTTGCTGCTATGATGTCCTCCTTATCGGCAGCATTCAACAGTATTGCTGCTCTTTATACTTTGGATTTTTATAAGCCCAAACATCCCGATGCATCAGAAAGAACATTAGTGTTAGTGGGGCGGCTTACAACAATTGCAATAGTTGTTGGTGTCTTATTGATTATTCCATTCGTCAAGATCATTAATTCCCATATCTATATTTTTCTTCAAAGTACGCAGGCTTTTATAAGCGCACCAATTGCGGCAGTCTTTTTGATCGGTCTTTTATTTAAAAAAGTTGATCCGAGAAGTGCATTTAAAACTTTATTGATTGGAGAATTTTTTGGATTAACAAGATTTATTCTTGAATTGCTGGTTAAATCTGAAGTTGTAAATTATCCTCCACTGGTTGCTTATTCACAATTCAATTATCTCCATTTTACAATTATACTTTTTTTGGGTACGGCAAGTCTTCTACTTATTCTCAATTACTTTTTTGCCACCGGAGTTAGATTTACACGTGATGATATTAAATCAGGTAATGGTATTGCATTAACCTCAAACTCAGTAGTAAATGTTGGTGCAGTAAATCAGGTTAAATCAAATTTGGTTTTAGCTGGATTTATACTGGCAATAACATTAACCATCTGGTATATATTTATTTAAAGTTATTATGGATGAAAATCCTTTTAACATATTAAACAAACAAAATAAAGGAGGCATCTTATGAAGAGATTATTAACTACTCTTCTTTTTGTTGTTTTAGCAGGTTCGTCTTACGGACAGTATTATTTCCAGCCTTGCGAAAATTCTGTTGCAAGCGGTTTCTGGAATATGGAAACTCTTTACGACAATGGGCAGGGAAAGGCAAAAATGGATCTGCTGGATTATACTGCTGATAAAAAACAGGGTAACGCATCATTAAAAATTGATTATGTAATTGCCGCTGGTGACGGATGGGGCGGTTATATCGTTAGAGCCACACCTCTTCCACTCCCTGATTATTATGATCTATCAGCAGGTACGCATCTATCCTTCTGGTATAAAGTAGTAACACCTATTGTTACAACGGCTGCAGGATCAACTTTTATGGAATTTAAAATGGGTGATGTTGATTCGGAAAACAGGAGGGACCTCTGGTACCGTGAAATGCCGATTGATCTTGCAGATGCTTCCGGTCAATGGAAGCAGGTTGTTGTTGATCTGGCTTCTTTCAAAGATGGCGGGGATAAAACTAGTGAATGGGCATTACAATTTGGTGATGGTGATAGAGAAATTCAGCTTGATAAGATTAAGACTTTCGAAATGGCATTGGTTTATATCACAACCGGTAACCAGGCAAATCCTCCAACAGCTTCCGGTGTAGTTCTTCTTGATGGATTTGAAATTACTGGTAATCGTTATACTCCTATCTTCACATTCGATAATTCTGCATCTGGATGGAATATTGACTGGATGGATTGGGCTGGAAATGATAAAGGTGCTCTTGCAGTTTCAGATGAGAATACAGATAAAGTAGAAGGAACCGGTTCATTGAAACTAACTTACACATTAAGTGCACCATTCGTTTGGGGTGGTTTTCTTTCAATTGATAAGGATGTAACCAAACCCGACAAATTTGAAGAGAGAACAGCTCTTGTACTTTATGTAAAGAATCTTACTCCGCTTACAGCTGATCCTGATAGAGCTTTTTTAAGAGTATTTCTTATAGAAAATAGTTCGGGTGCAAACGAAGAATGGATAATAGATGCTAATGTTGATTTTAGTAAACCTTTTGATTGGACTAGATGCTATCTTCCGTTTGTTGAGAAACCAATGGGTGTGAATGATAGATTTCCTCCGAAAAATGGATTTGCTCTTAAGAATAATGCCGGCAACAAACAGCTTGATCCAGCCTCTATAACAAAAATTAGAATTGAAATTTTTGGCAGGGGTACTGAAGACGGATTCGCTGGTCCTTTAAAGTCAAATGGAAGCATTCTTTTTGATGTCCTCCAGCAGTCAGGATTTCAATTTTCTGATAAAGAAGCACCTTCAGCTCCGGCAGGATTTACTGTTATCAAAGGAAATTATACTAATTTAATTACATGGACCGATGTAGCGGGCGAAACAAATGAAAAATACAATGTCTATTATAGTAAGAAACCTATCACCGATCTCAACTCACCGGATGTTCTTTCTATAAAAACCAATATTCTTGAGGGAACTCAGGTTGTTGACCACCTGTTATTAGCACCTCAGAATGATAAAGATATTACTTTTTACTACGCAGTTAATTGTGTTGATAAAGCTGGTAACATAGGTACAGCTGCAGTTTCTTCAGCAATTGTTAATAAAGGGAAGGGGATTCCCACAATATCGTTAAATCCTCCCGTTAATTTTGTTGCAGATGGCAGTCTTGCTGAATGGGCTCATATTCGTCCTTTCGTATTGAAACCATCCAACGGATCGGCAACTATTGTTAATAATTTTATTGTCACTAACGATGCCGATTGTTCTGCCGACTGTTATGTAGCTATCGATAAGGATTATCTGTACGTAGCATTTAATGTTAATGATGATGTTGTATATGATGACCCTGCATACTATGCCCGTGGAAATAGCTGGGCGCTTGATGCAACTGATCTGGAATTCGGTTTATACAACCAGACGGGAAAGCCACATACCTCTTATCAACGCGGCTCAAAACCCGATTATCACTTACGGTTTAATAAATTAAGACTTAGAAACGATCACTGGACAAATGAAAAAGATTCACTTCTTTTACCCGGTCCAAATTATTATTGGGCAGAAAAATTCCCCGCTGGTTACATTATCGAATCAAAAATACCGTTGAGTGATCTGGCTAATTTGAGAAGAAGTCCAACTGCAGTAAAAGATACAATTTATGTTAAAGAGGGTTACCAGATTCCTTTCGATATCGTAATTAATGACAATGACGGAGGAACATCAGGTGAGGACTGGAGAAATAGAGAAGGTATGATTAGCTGGAGTCCTTTTAATCAGGATCAAGGCTGGCAATATCCAAATGTATGGTTGTATACCTGGATTGGAAATACAGATCAGATAACAACCGATGTTGAAGAATCATTACCTTTCAGTTATTCACTTGAACAGAACTATCCAAATCCATTTAATCCTGCAACTCAAATCAAGTATTCAATTGCGAAAGCCGGTCATGTCTCGGTAAAAATATTTGATATTCTGGGAAGAGTTGTATCCGAACTTGTTAACAAGCAGCAGGAACCCGGCAATTATACGGTTGATTTTAATGGTTCAAAATTAGCAAGCGGCATCTATTTCTATAGAATTGAAAGCGGATCGTTTATTAACGTTAAAAAAATGGCATTAATTAAATAATAAGTATAAAGGCACAGTATTAATAATACTGTGCCTTTTCTTTTTGTGTTATTTCTTTTCTTGAAATCATTAAGTGATTTTTCACTTCAATGGGAGTACTTCGTGATGAGACTTTTTTTAAAAGTGTATAAGCAAGTTATCTTAATTTTCTTCATTCTTGTCTCTTATACACATGGCGGAACAACCGGAAAAATTTCCGGCAAAGTAATCGACTCTGAAAATAAAGAACCTTTGATCGGGACAAATATTATTCTCATGGGTACAAATTTCGGAGCCGCTTCTGATATTGATGGTGATTATTACATTAATAACATTCCTCCCGGCGTTTACACATTGGTTGCAAGTTCTATCGGTTATAATAAATTTACTGTTGAAAAAATTCTTGTAAAGATTGATCTTACAACAAGGATTGATATCGAGCTTACTTCCACTTCAATAAATATTGCCGAAATCGTCGTTGAAGCAAAACAACCTCTTATAACAAAAGATTTAACTTCTACCTCAGCGATTGTTTCATCCGAAGATATTAAACTAATGCCGGTTGAAAGTATTCACCAGGTAATTAATCTTCAGGCCGGTGTAGTGAATGGTCATTTCCGAGGTGGCAGGACTGGTGAGGTTGCCTACCTGGTAGACGGTGTATCGGTAAATGATGCCTTTAATCATGGAATGTCTCTTGAAATTGAAAACAGTTCTATCAGGCAGATGGAAATTATAAGCGGAACATTCAATGCTGAATATGGTCAGGCAATGTCGGGTATTGTTAATATTGTCACTAAAGACGGCGGTTCAAGATTGGAAGGAAACGTATCGGCATATGTAGGAAATTATTTTACATCTCATACAGATATTTTTCAAAATCTTAACAAAATTAATTTGCAGGGGCCCAGAGACGTTCAGTTCAGTTTAAGCGGTCCCACTAAGTTACTTAACAATCTGACTTTCTTTGTTACAGGAAGATATTATAGTGATGAAGGTTCAATGTACGGGATGAGGGTCTATAATACTTATGATGATCGTCCGGTTTTCCCCGACCCGCAGAATCAAACTTTTTGGATTGATATGGGAACGGGCGATAGTGCTTTTGTGCCGATGAATCCCTATGAAAAAAAATCATTCAATGGAAAGCTAACTTATACATTAGATAAATTTAAATTCAGCTACAGCGTTTTTTGGGATGATACCTGGAATAAAGGGTACAACCATAGTATGAAATGGACACCCGATGGGATAAAAAATCATTACCGAAAAAACCTTGTTCATGGTTTTCAGGTAAATTATTACCCCTCTCAAAGTACATTCTCCACATTAAAACTATCATTGAATAGATATAAGTATTGGGGATATTTATATACGGATCCTTTTGACACCCGGTATGTGGAATCCAATCAGGGTGTCCCATATTCAAGTTATACTTTCAGGCAGGGAGGAAATGAAACCGATCGTTACGATCGATATACTCTAACCTATTTAGCACAATGGTCAATAGAATCCCAAATAACTAAACAACATAAAATCAAACTAGGATTTGAAGCAAGATTACATAAACTATTTAATAGCTGGAAAGATATCCGAAATCTGACAGAGGGACAAATTGATAGCCTCGGAAATCCGATCTTCACTTTGGGTTATAGCGACCCGGGGACGAAATTCCACGATATATATGTCGGCACCGAAGATAATACACGAAATCCATATGAATTCTCCGCTTACATTCAGGATAAAATGGAATATGACATAATGATAATAAATGCAGGAGTTAGGCTCGATTATTTTAATAGCAATGTAAATCTTCCCTCAGATATCAGGAATCCTCTTGATAATCCCAACTTTCCGGGTGCAAATGAAAAAAGGGATGCCGTTACAGAATTTCAGATTAGTCCGCGTCTGGGTGTTTCATTCCCTATGTCGGACAAAGGTGCAATTCATTTTTCTTACGGGCATTTTTTCCAGATACCCAGTTTTGACAACCTCTTTTCCAATTCTAATTATCTGATCGATCAGACAACATCATTATCATCTGTTATCGGTAATCCTGAATTGAAAGCCCAGAAGACAACTAAATACGAAATTGGTTTACAGCAGGTTATCTTCCCTGATGTCTCGCTTGATATATCCGTATACTATAGCGATATCAGAAATCTTCTTGGTATGCAGATCCTTCAAACTTACGAAGGGTTTATTTTCGGCAGGTTTATAAACAGGGACTATGGAAATGTAAAAGGATTAATTGTTTCTCTTGAAAGAAGGTTTGTCGATTTTTTTAGTGCGAAAATCGATTATACATATCAGGTTGCAGCAGGTAATGCCTCGGATCCTTATGTTGAGTATTATAATAATCAATCGGATCCTCCGGTTGAAACCAATAAAAAAGTTGTTCCGCTTAATTGGGACCAGACACATACTATAAATGTCTCGGTGAATTTTGGCAACCTCATCGATTGGTCGGCCGGATTAATTTTCAATTATGGTTCAGGCGCCCCTTATACAGTAGATCCCAGATATACTCAGGGACTTCGATTTGAGAATAACGGACGAAAACCATCCGTACTCAATGTGGATCTTAAAGCTAATAAAATATTCAAGGTGTTCGGATTGGATATAAATACTTTTCTGTTGGTCTACAATCTTTTCGACATAAAAAATGAATACGGTGTAAGTGCTACTACAGGCAGAGCGGCTCAGGATTTGAATGTGAAGTTCGCAGGACCGGTAATAGGTAAGAACACAATCGATCAATACTTGAAAAATCCGGGAGATTATTCTGCCCCAAGAAGAATCAGTGTTGGGTTTAACGTAGGATTTTAATTTTGAAAAATGGAGAAACCTCAATGAAGCGAATAGTTTGGTTAATTATTTTCTTAATAGCTTCTATAAATATTACGATTGCGCAAACAGCGGATCAAATCCAAAAGTATCGTAATGAACCGAAAGGTGATAAGACTTACAGGAAAAAAGGGATAATGGATGGGAATCTGATACGGACAATTTTTAGAAATGATGGGCAAGTTGGAACATGGCCCGATCGTCCTTCCGGAGAATGGCCGAAGGGAACGGGACAGCAGTACTTAGATGGCTGTACTCCCATAATAACCGCATCCGTGAGAGCTCCGGGAAACGGTCAGATTGTTCATCCGGCACAAACTTCATATAGGGAAGAAGTTGATTTTGATCCGGTTACTGGAGAATTGTGGGTAATGGAGCCTGTACCGGGTTATGCTAATCCATCATCGGAAGAGCCGGCAATTAGTACTAAATCATCCACCTGGCCTGAAACTTGGCCAAGAGCCTTAATTAACATTGACCAGTCATGGGATGGTTACTGGTTCGGTTATTTTGGTCGTGGAGTTCAAAATTCAGATTTCGAAGCCTTCTATGTAATGGATGATTCAAAGGATAGAGAATTTGTAAGACCCCCTTATATGTATAATCCAATTGCATCTGATCTGGATCGCGGAGGCTTGGGTTTAAGAGTTGAAGTAAGAGGATTTCAATGGTCGCATGTATTAGCAGAGGATATAATTTTCTGGCATTTTGATATTGTTAATCTTGCCGATGTAAGTTACGATACAACGTACTTTGGATTTTATGCTGATACCGGAGTCGGAGGCGTAGATGATAACGGAGATGACAATGCATCATATAATACAAAACTGGATATCGCTTATTCTTTCGATGCGGACGGAGTTGCACCTCCAAATAACTGGAAAACCGGCTATGTAGGATATGCATTTCTTGAAAGTCCGGGAAATGGTTTTAACGGAATTGATGACGATGAAGATGGAATGGTTGACGAAAGAAGAGATGATGGGATTGATAATGATGGGGACTGGGTCCCCTTCACAGATATTAATGGTAATGGAAGGTGGGATCCGGATCTAAATGAACCTTTAAATGACGACCTTGGAAAAGATGGCGTCGGTCCATACGATCCTCAGTATCAGGGTCCCGATGAAGGTGAAGGGGATGGAAAACCGACAGATGGTGAACCGAATTTTGACCGGCTTGATAAAGATGAGTCCGACCAGATCGGTCTGACAAGTTTGGTTATTGAGAGATTGTCGAATAAAGGACCAACAGCTGTTTGGCCAAAAAATGACGAGGTGATATGGCGGAAGATGAATTACAATAATTTTGATACGCTGCTTCAAAAATCTAATATTCAGATACTATTCGGATCTGGTCCTTTCCCGTTAAAAGAAAACCGGCGTGAAAGATTTTCGACTGCTCTTGTCTTCGGAAGCGATTTTGAAGATATGGTTTTCAATAAAGAGACAGTTCAAGCAATCTATAATGCGAACTACAACTTCTCAAAACCCCCGCTTAAACCGACTCTTACAGCAATTCCCGGAGATAAAAAAGTATTTCTCTATTGGGATGATTTAGCGGAAAAATCCTATGATAATTTTCTTCGCCGTTTTGATTTTGAGGGCTATTTAATTTACCGCAGTCAGGAACCGGAATTTAACGACATTAAAATTATTACCGACTCCAAAGGTGAAAAAAAATACTGGAAACCAATTGCACAATTTGATCTGAAAAATGATATAAAAGGACCAGACCCGGTCGGAATTAATGGAGCGCATTTCTGGAGAGGAAATGATTCAGGGTTACAGCACTCATTCATAGATTCAACAGTCGTTAACGGAAACACATACTATTATGCTCTTGTTGCTTATGATCAGGGTGATCCAAACTACGGTACAAAAGGATTAATACCTACAGAAACTACAAAGATTATTCAACAGGACTTAGTAGGCAATATTAGATTTGTTGACATTAACTGTGCGGTTGTGAAACCGAATGCTCCCGTTGCCGGATATACTCCTCCGCAGATAACCGGAGATACAAAAAAAGTAACAGACGGAATCGGTACAGGTTCTATTAATATTGCAATATTAAATCCAAATGAAATTAAAGAAGGAGCTAATTATAAAATATTATTCAAATCATCCGGGAATATTCCGCGATATAATACTACGTCATATTCGATTGTAAGAGTTCATGAAGGGAGAACAGATACAATCGAGTCGAGAATCGAAGCCAATGAATTCGGCAGCGGAAAATTCAGTAAACCGTTTGATGGTCTGGCATTGTCGGTTCTTAACGATACAGCAGTAGCGCCTATAATCCCCGAAACAGGCTGGGTAAAAGGATTTAGTAATGTTGAAATGACCGTAATACCCGACAATAGTTCACCTGCAAGAAATGTAAAATGGCCTGCAGATTATGAAATTCACTGGCTATCCGAAGCATCTCAGACGACTCCCTTTACAAAGATTAATATTCCTTTTAAAGTTTTGAATATTACAGAAGGAAAGGAAGTTCAGGCAGAAATTTTTGATAACGATAATAATAAACAATTCAATCTCGGGGATGATATAGTAATTATTGAATATGAAGGGACGCAATTCAGAATTACATGGAGGATAACATACAGAGTGCCTGCTGCACCTGCGTTTGCAACTCCAAGGGGCGGGGACATTTATAGAATAACAATCCGTAAACAGTTTTTTAATAATGACTATTTCCAATTCGCGACAAAATCAGGAAAGATTGACAAGGATCTGGCAAAAAATGCTCTTGATAAAATTAAAGTTGTTCCTAATCCCTATGTCAGTGCCAATTCATGGGAACAGCGGAATTTGAATCAGACCGGTAGAGGCGAGAGGAGAATAGATTTTATTCACCTTCCTTCCAAATGTACAATAAGAATTTACACAGTTACAGGCGCGCTAATTAAAACGCTCTATAAAGAATCAATTACAAATGACGGCACCATTTCGTGGAATCTGGTTTCTGAAGACGGCATGGATATAGCATATGGATTATATATATATCACGTTGATGCTCCTGAAGTGGGTGAGTTTATCGGAAAATTTGCAGTGGTAAAATAAGGAGAATAATTCTATGAAGATTCGAATATATCAGATCGTTATTATTTTATTTTCTGCTTCCATTATCACTGCTCAAAGCTTTGTTACAAATGTTTCCAAGAAGGGAACCTCCGCTGCCCCATTTCTTAGTATTGGTCAGGGTGCTAAAGCAACAGGAATGGGGAGTGCATTTGTTGCAATTTCAGATGACCCAAGTGCAATCTTTTGGAATCCAGCCGGATTGACAAAGGTAGAAGGAGTTGGAGTTATTTTTGACCACACACAATGGATTGCTGATATTAATTATAACTTCTTTGCAGCTTCATATAATCTCGGCGATTACGGATCAATTGGCGTAAGCTTTCTTACTTCCTCAATGGATGATATGCCGGTAACAACGATAATGGACCCTGAAGGAACCGGGGAAACATTTAATGTGTCCGATGCAATGTTCAGTCTTGGTTATGCAATTAATCTAACAAATAATTTCTCGATTGGATTCAACGGGAAGTTTGTACATCAGAAGATCTGGAAGATGGATGCAACTGCATTTGCACTTGATATAGGAGTTCAATATGTAACTCCTTTTGATGGCGCCGTTCTGGCAATGTCGATCTCCAATTTCGGCACAAAGATGAAACTTGATGGTACATCTGCACTCGTTTTATATGATCCGGACTTGCAGAGTTCCGGTAACAATAATCAGATACCTGCTTATCTTCAGACGGATAACTGGGAACTACCACTCAATTTTAGAGTCGGAATTGCCTATCAGCCGATATCATCAAATAATCATAAAGTAACCCTAGCAGTGGATGCAATTCATCCGAGCGATAATTACGAAAGTATCAATGCAGGGATCGAATATAGCTTCAGTGATTTCTTCTTTGTAAGAGGCGGTTTAAAATCACTTTTCTTAGACGATTCAGAAGAATCATTTACATTTGGTGCCGGTATAAAACAGCTTCTCTTAGGCAACATCTCTATTCAGGTTGATTACGCCTATGGTGATTTCGGAAGGCTAACAAACATTCAAAAATTATCTGTAGGAATTAGATTTTGATTTTTTTGAATTGATAATCGCATGGTGCCTCCATGCATTGCTTATCAAATATCGCGGGTGAGTATTATACTCACCCATTTTCCAGTAAATATAGATCATGGAGCGTTTATTGAAAAAGTTTATTTATGCATTTCTAACTGTTATATTCTCTTTATCAATCACTTCTGCTCAGAATAAACCATACAAAGGAGCAGAATTAAGAACAAAAGAATCGTATAAATACGGAAGATTTGAAGTTAGAATGAGAAGTGTCCAGGTTGAAGGAACCCTCTCAACTTTCTTTACTTACTTTGATGGATTACCGGGTGATGACTGGAGTTCTTCGAAATGGAATGAAATTGACATAGAGATATTGGGCAGATATAATAATTCTGTTCAGTGGAACACCATAACTGCCGGTCCGAGTAATCATGTTAGAAGTGAATTAACCGATTTCAACCCTCACACTGGTTTTCATACTTATGGTTTCGAGTGGACCGAATCGTATGTAGCATGGTTTATTGATGGTAAAGAAGTATATCGTCAGACTGATACCCATATATTAACTCTTACACGCGCACAGAAGATTATGATGAATATCTGGCTTCCTCAATATCAGGATTGGGTTGGAACATTCAATCCCTATTCACTTCCGGCATTTGCCTACTATGATTGGGTCAGCTATTCATCATATACACCGGGCAACGGAAATTATGGAACAAATAAGAATTTCACATTGCTGTGGAAAGACGATTTCGATTTTGAAAATACGAATAGATGGGAAAGGGCTACACATACATTTACAGGAAACAATGTAAACTTTGTAAAAGAGAATATAGTATTTAAAGATGGTTTGATGATTCTATGTTTAACCGATGCCTCCAACCTTGGGTATGTTGATAAGAATTCTCCGCGCCTGCTCTGGGCGCGATCATCACCGGGTAAAATAACAGCGTTATTTTCCGAAATAGTTGATAAGCAGTCTGCAGAAATCGCATCGAATTATTTTATATCAGGTCTCGAAATTAATTCAGCTCAACTGCAATCAGACGGGCGCACAATTATGCTTGACTGTCCGAACATCGACATAAGTATTGGATATAATCTACTTCTACAACGGGGTGTAAAAGATACTGCAGAACCTTCTAATCAATCTATATTAATGAATATCCCCGTTGCAGCATCAAAATCTCTTCAATTTCCGGTAAGAATAAATGTTGGTGGAAATGCTTTCAATACTTACTTAAAAGATCAGACATACAAACCGGATACTTCTAAATATGGTTTTAATGAAGGAATGCAGGCCAGCACTAACGAATCAATCAGCAATACGGATGATGATCCGGTTTTTCAGTCTGAATTAAACGGTATTGCAAAATATTTTGTTCATGTTCCGAACGGGAAGTATTTTGTAAGGCTTTTATTTTCTGAAAATTATTTTTCTGAAGCAGGTAAGAGAGTTTTCGATATTTATGCCGAAGGGAAGCTTTTGTTTGATGACCTGGATGTTTTCAGCGAAGCCGGACAAAAAAAAGCTGTTACCAAAATAATTCCTACGGTTGAAGTTCTCGACGGTATACTCGAACTTCACTTCTCTGCTGAAATTCAAAGACCAATTCTGAACGGTGTTGTAATTGATTACCTCGGACCTACCAAAGTTGAAAATAATTATAACATTGAGAATAAATTATATGTAAATCAGAATTATCCAAATCCTTTCAACAGCAATACAAGGATAAATTTTTTTTTAAGTAAATCTACAAACGTAAATTTTAAGGTATATGATTTTCTCGGAAAAGAAGTTTGCTCGCGGGATCTCGGTTTTTTAAACCAGGGTGAAAATCATATAACATGGAACGGAGTAAATAATCAGGGAGGCGGTTTATCGTCAGGAGTTTATTTTTACTGCATCGAAACCGTAAATCGGTCGGAAGTTAAAAAACTTATTATCATAAACTGATCAAAAACTGGTGATGAAATGAAATATCTGATATCAATATTGTTCTTTTATATACTGGCAGCACCCAATTATGCAATTCTATCGTCCGGGGTAAAAGGGGAGAAAGAAATTGAAAAGAAGGTAAAATCGCTTCTTTCAAGAATGACACTTGAAGAAAAAATAGGTCAGATGACTCAGGTTACAATTCAGGCGGTTTCTAAATTACAGGGTACAAAAGATCAGCATCACGAACTTGATCTTGAAAAACTTGAGGAAGCCGTAGTTAAATATAAGGTTGGATCGATACTAAATGTTTACGATGTATCCCATGAAATCGACTATTGGCATGAAGTTATAACAAAAATTCAGGATCTGGCAATTAATAAAACCCGTCTTAAAATTCCTGTTCTTTATGGTATCGATGCAATCCATGGTGCTACATATACTAAAGGTTCTACATTATTCCCGCAGGCATTGGCAATGGCCTCAACGTTTAACAGACAGCTGGAAAGAATTTCCGGTGAGATTACATCTGTAGAAACAAGAGCTTCCGGAATCCCGTGGAATTTTTATCCGGTACTTGATATTGGCCGACATCCTGCCTGGCCTCGATTATGGGAAACTTTTGGAGAGGATGTTTATTTAGTGAGCGAATTGGGCAAAGCATACATTGAGGGAGCTCAAGGCCCGGATTTTAGCATAGATACCAAAACAGCAATTTGTCTTAAGCATTATGCTGGTTATAGTTTACCATTGACAGGCAAAGATAGAACTCCTGCATGGATTGGCGAAAGAATGATGCGTGAATATTTTCTTGAACCTTTCCGAGTTGGAATTGATGCAGGTGCAGAAACAATAATGATCAATTCTTCGGAAGTTGATGGCATCCCGGGTCATGCCAATTATCATCTGCTCACCGAGGTCTTAAAGAATGAATGGAAGTTCAAGGGATTTACAGTATCGGATTGGGAAGATATAAAACGTCTTCACACACGCGATAATGTAGCCGATTCACCTGAAGAGGCAGTTAGAATGGCAGTGATGGCTGGTGTTGATATGAGTATGGTTCCATATGACTTCTCATTCTATGAAATTCTTTTGAAACTTGTTAAAGACGATAAAGTACCTATTAAGAGAATTAATGAAGCTGTTGAAAGGATCCTAAGAGTAAAATTTAAATCCGGCATATTTGAAAATCCTTATCCTGTAAAAAGTCTATCAGGGTCTATAGGTACAGATGAACATGCACAACAGAATCTTCAAGCCGCCAGAGAATCAATTATTCTTGTCCAAAACGAAAACAACTTTTTGCCGTTATCAAAAGATATAAAGCTTTTAGTTACAGGTCCAACAGCCGATAAGTTAATGGTTTTGAATGGAGGCTGGACAATAACATGGCAGGGGAATGAAGAGTCGCTTTACCCTCAGGATAAGTTTACGGTTCTTGAAGCCATCGAATCTAAAATCGGTAAATCAAACGTAACATTCGTACCCGGCAGCGATTTCAGCAATTTACTCGACATTGAGAAAGCAGTTAGTGCTGCTAATAAGAGTGATGCTATTCTACTCTGTCTGGGAGAAACTCCCTATTGCGAAACTCCGGGTAATATAACCGATCTTACACTGGATCTAGCACAGTTAGAATTAGCAAAAAAAATTATTGATACAGGAAAACCGGTCATACTTTTGCTGATAGAGGGAAGACCGAGAATTATAAACTCAATTGTTCCCGGAGTTAAATCAATTTTGGTTTCATTTTTACCGGGGATGGAAGGAGGAAGAGCGGTTGCGGATATTTTATTCGGTGATGCAAATCCAAGCGCGAGGCTTCCTATTACATATCCAAGATTTGTAAATGATTTTACACTATATGATCATAAGCAGATCGAAGCTAAAGAGGGAAATAGTTATAATCCGCAATGGGAGTTCGGTCACGGACTAAGTTATACAACTTTTCAGTATAGTGATCTGATAATATCAAAAGATATTATTACTCGCGGTGAAAATTTATCCGTTAAAATAAATATTAAGAACACGGGAGATATAAAGGGTTCTGAAGCGGTTCTAATGTTCATTAGTGATTTATATCGCTCGGTATCACCTCCGGTAAAGCAGCTAAAAGGATTTGAAAAAATTGAATTGACCCCCGGTCAAACCAGGACGGTTGAATTTATTATTACACCCGAACATTTATCTTTCTACGGTATTGACTTTAAGAAGAATGTTGAACCCGGAAAGTTTGTTGTAAGTATCGGCAAGTTGAAAAAAGAATTTACACTTAAATAGAAAAATAACTTTTATCCGGAGAATCTTATGGCTAACAATCTTCCAAATTCAAATAGTTCCGAACAAATAGGCGGACAGCCGAATTATTCCTTTGCTCTTTCAATCCTAACCACATTGTTTTTCATGTGGGGTTTTATCACTTGCTTGAATGATATTCTAATTCCCCATCTCAAAGCAGTATTTACACTTAATTACACTCAAGTAATGTTAATACAATTCAGTTTTTTTACTGCGTATGCAATTGTCTCACTCCCCTCGGGTATACTGGTTGAGAAGATAGGTTATAAAAACGGAATAGTAATCGGATTGGTTATTGCAGGTATCGGATGTCTATTATTCTATCCGGCAGCAGGATATCAATCTTATATTATGTTCCTCTTGGCACTATTTATTCTTGCAGCAGGGATTACGCTTCTTCAGGTTGCCGCTAATCCTTACGTTGCTATTCTAGGTAAACCAGAAACCTCATCAAGCAGATTAAATCTTACGCAGGCATTCAATTCGCTAGGAACAACGATCGCACCTATATTCGGTTCAATTTTAATTCTTTCATTAACTGTTAAATCCAGTGAAGAACTATCTAAAATGAATTCTTCGGAATTATCGGCTTATAAATTAACTGAAGCAGGTGCTGTACAGGCGCCGTATATTGGTTTGGCTCTCGCCCTTTTCATCATTGCTGCAATTTTTGCTGTTATTAAACTTCCTAAAGTCGAAGCGGCGGTATCAGATTCAAATAATTCTTCAAATGGAACTGTGAAGGAAAATAAAAGTGCCTGGGGCTATAAACATCTGGTATTAGGTGCAATCGCAATCTTTGTATATGTAGGTGGCGAAGTATCAATCGGCAGCTTCCTGGTAAACTACCTGGGCCAGCCTTATATCGCCGGACTACCTGAAAGCGAAGCAGGCAAATATGTCGCTCTCTATTGGGGCGGCGCAATGGTGGGAAGATTTTTCGGCTCTATCACTATGTCCGGTATGACTGATAATAGAAAAAGAAATTTCTACTTAGGATTAGTATTTATACTTGCCCTCGTTCTTGCTTTGTATGTTACACAGGAGTATAAAAACTTAAGTCAGTTTACAATATTCGGATTTAATAAGACATTAATTTTCATGTTTTTTGTACTTATAAACTTTTTTGCATTCAAACTTGCAATGCCAAAACCAGGAAGGACATTAGCGGTCCTGGCAATTTTTGCAGCCTCATTGGTTGTTATTTCGATGTTAACTTACGGTGAAGTTGCAATGTGGACAATTCTGGCAGTCGGATTATTCAACTCAATAATGTTCCCTACAATTTTTACATTAGCCATTAAAGGTCTTGGAAAACACACGGGACAGGGTTCGGGAATTTTATGTACCGCAATCGTAGGGGGAGCTTTACTTCCGGTATTACAGGGATTTTTTGCCGATAATATTGGAATTCATCATGCATTCTTCGTCCCGGTATTATGTTATGTTTATATCGCTTATTATGGATTCAAGGGACATAAAATTGTGACTGCTTGATAAAATGATTGAATAAATAATTGTTAATTAAAGTGAATTGTCCAAAATGAAAAAAACTAATCTAACTGTTGGTATCGACGTAGGCGGAACAAATACCTCCTTTGGATTTGTGTCTGATGACGGTAAAATAGTTTTTGAAAAATCTATTCCTACATTTGCTGAACAATCAGCCGAACAATTATTCTCACGATTGTTTAAGGAAGTTGATAGTTCGTATAAAAAACTGGCTAATAAGTATAACCTTGCTGGAATTGGTATCGGTGCACCGAATGCCAATTATTACAAAGGTACTGTTGAATTACCTCCGAATCTTAATTGGGGAACTGTAAATGTTATTAAACTAATAAAAAAATATTCTTTACTCCCGGCGGTAATTACGAACGATGCTAATGCGGCAGCTATTGGGGAAATGCTTTTCGGGGCTGCCAAAGAGATGAAAAACTTTATCGTGATAACACTTGGTACAGGTCTGGGCAGTGGAATTGTTGTTAATGGAGAATTAGTATACGGACACGATGGATTTGCCGGGGAGATCGGTCATACAATTGTCAACCCAAACGGCCGGGATTGCGGATGTGGAAGAAGAGGATGCCTTGAAACATATGCCTCTGCAACCGGAATCTGCAGAACGGTATTTGAGTTAATCTGTAACACCAACCTTGAGAGCATTTTACGAAAAAAGAATTATCAAGACCTTAATGCCAGACAGATTTCGGATGCGGCAAAGAAAGGGGACAAATTAGCCCTTGAAGCTTTTGATTATACTGCAAAAGTACTTGGTTTAAAACTTGCCGATTCTGTAGCTCATCTAAGTCCGCAAGCAATAATACTTTTTGGCGGACTCGCATTAGCCGGAGAACTGATAATAAAGCCGACAAAAACATATATGGAAAATTACTTATTAAATATTTTCAAAGGAAAAGTGAAAATTCTTCCTTCAAAATTGCCGGGTAACTATGCAGCTATTCTGGGTGCCGGCGCATTAATATGGAATGAATTGAAAAAGGTCAAATGAATTTTTACTGGAAATTTTTCCGATATTAATTAGCAGCAAAAAATTAATTTCCCGGGAGCAATCATGAAAAAAATAATTATTCTCTTTTTGTTTTATTCACTTACCATAGCTCAAAACAAATCGGTTGAGGAAAGGATAGATTCTGTTTTAGTGTTGATGACACTTGACGAAAAAGTGGGGCAGCTGGTTCAGTATAGCGGAGGCTGGGATACAGGGACACAAACCGTTAGACCGAGTGAAGCGCATGAAAAATTAATAATCATGGGGAAAGTCGGTTCCTTCCTTAATGTTTTCGGAACTGAATCGACCCATAGGTTACAGAAAATTGCTGTGGAGCAATCGCGATTGAAAATTCCGCTTATATTCGGTCTGGACGTAATTCACGGATTTAGATCTATATTTCCTGTTCCTCTTGCCGAAGCTTGTACCTGGGAACCTGAATTAGTCGAACAATCGGCACGATGGCAGGCAATAGAAGCAGCTTCAACAGGATTGCACTGGACTTTCAATCCAATGGTCGATATTGCAAGAGATCCACGATGGGGAAGAATTGTTGAAGGTAGCGGAGAAGATCCCTATTTAGGTTCTTTAATGGCAAGAGCTAGGGTAATTGGATACCAAGGGAAAAAACTCTCTGATAATAATTCTATTGTTGCTTGTGCCAAGCACTTTGCCGGTTATGGTGGTGCAGAAGGTGGGCGAGATTATAATACTGTAGATATTTCTGAACGTACATTTAGAGAAGTTTTTTTAAAACCATTTCATGCTGCCGTCGAAGCCGGAGTTGGTACTCTGATGAGTTCATTCAATGAGATAGGCGGAGTCCCGCAATCGGGATGTCGTTTTCTTCTTACTGACATCCTTAGAAATGAATGGGGTTTTAAAGGATTTGTGGTTAGCGACTGGAATTCAGTCGGAGAGTTGATCCCTCATGGTGTAGCAAAAAACCTTGAAGAAGCGGCTCAGATAGGACTTGAAGCTGGTGTTGATATGGATATGGAAGCAAGTGCATATTATAATCATTTGGCTGATTTAGTTAACCGTGGAAAGGTCAGTTTAGATATCTTAAATGAAAGTGTAAAAAGAATACTGAGAATCAAATTTTACCTCGGTTTGTTTGACGATCCTTTTAAGTATTGCGATACAGACCTCGAGAAAAAAACTATACTGAATAAAGAAATAGTAAACGCAACTCGGGAAGTTGCAAAAAGATCGGTTGTATTACTGAAGAATGAAAATTATTTACTCCCTTTAAGTAAAGAGATCTCTAAAATTGCTGTTCTTGGTCCATTAGCTAATTCCAAAGATGATCCATTAGGTCCCTGGGCGGCACAGGGAAAACCTGAAGATGTTGTAACAGTTGTAGAAGGATTAAAAAACAAGTTGGGAAATAGAACTGAAATTATATATGAAGAAGGATGCAAGATAGACGGGAACTCGAAGGAGGGTTTTTCCAAAGCAGTGGAAGCCGCCAAAAATGCAGATGTTGTGATTATGTGTGTTGGTGAATCAAGAGGAATGAGCGCAGAAGCAAGATCGCGGGCTTATCTTGATTTACCAGGAGTTCAGGAGGACTTTGTTAAAGAGATTCATAAAACTGGAAAACCGATTGTAGTTGTTCTAATGAATGGAAGACCACTTACAATAAATTGGATAAATGAAAACATTTCATCAATTCTGGAAACATGGTTCCTCGGAATTCAATCAGGTAATGCAATTGCTGATATTTTATTCGGTGATTATAATCCCAGCGGTAAACTGACTACAACCTTTCCAAGGTATGTCGGTCAGGTACCCATCTATTATAATCATAAAATGACGGGCAGACCGTATGACAAATCAAATTTCTACACTTCGTATTATCTTGACCTTGAAAACAGTCCTCTTTATCCTTTCGGATACGGACTTAGTTATACAACATTCAAATATTCCGACTTGACTTTATCTCAAAACAAAATGAACATTAATGAATCTATAACTGTAAGTGTGAATGTTACCAACTCAGGTAAGTATGAAGGTGAAGAAGTTGTTCAGCTTTATATTCGTGATCTCGTAGGAAGTGTTACCCGTCCTGTTAAGGAACTTAAAGATTTTAGAAAAATTATTTTAAAACCGGGAGAGACAAAAAAAGTTGAATTTATAATTACAGAGGATAAACTGAAATTTTATGATATTAATATGGACTATGTTTCGGAACCGGGAGACTTCAAGGTATTCGTCGGTACCAATTCCGAAGAAGTTCTTGAATCCTCTTTTATGCTTATAAAGTAAACTATAATTCAGTATGAAAAGTAGAAAAGTTAGGACACTAGGATTTTCGTATTCAGTTTTTTATTCGCTCCTTTTATTTCTCTTAGTAACAAATGTAATTTACACTCAGGAGCAGAAACAATTTGAAAAAAGATTCGAAGGGATCTATAAGGAAGAAGTTGAGTTAAATTATCTCCTATATTTTCCAAAGGATTATTCAGAGGATAAAAGTTTCCCTTTGCTTCTCTTCCTTCACGGCGCAGGTGAACGGGGAAATGATTTGAATCTTGTCAAGAAACATGGTCCTTCCAAACTAATTGAGGAAGGAAAGGACTTCCCGTTTGTTGTTGCTTTACCTCAATGTCCGACCGATAAAAGATGGAATACAAAAGCACTGATTGCACTCATTTATGAGATTATTTCTAATTACAAAATTGATGAAGATAGAATTTATGTAACAGGATTAAGTATGGGCGGCAACGGTACATGGAGGCTTGCAACTGAAATAGCAAACCGTCTTGCAGCTATAATCCCCATCTGCGGTTGGGGCGATCCTTTTGATATTTGTTCAATCGGGAATCTCCCCGTTTGGACATTCCATGGGGCTAAAGATTTTATTGTACCTGTAACAAGCTCACAAGTGTTAGTCGATAGACTAAAATACTGCAAAGGGAATGCTAAAATTACTATTTACCCTGAAGCAGGTCATGACTCATGGACTGAAACTTATAATAATCCCGAGATATATGAATGGTTGTTAAGTCATTCTAAAAGTCAAAGGTAACTTATGCCAAGAATATTAAACCTCGTCTTTCTGTTAATCATTTCTTCAATTACAATATTTTCACAATCGAAAGAGTTTGCCAGAGCACATGGGAAAATAATCCTTGATGCTAATGGAAAAGAAATACTTTTTCGCGGTACAAATCTTGGCAACTGGCTAAACCCAGAAGGTTACATGTTTCACTTCAAAGATGTTAATTCGTTTAGGTTAATAGATGAACTGTTTAAGGAGTTAGTTGGCGCAGATGAAACCAGATTATTCTGGAAAAAATTCCGTGATAATTATATAACCAGAAATGACATTCTATATCTAAAAAAACTCGACTTCAATCATTTACGAGTGCCTTTCAACTTCAAATTGTTTGTTTTAGAAGATCATCCGGAAATATTTATTGAGGAAGGATTTAAGAGATTGGATGATGTCATCAACTGGTGTGAAGAGGCAGATCTGTATGTAATACTCGACCTTCATGCTGCACCCGGTGGCCAAACAGGTGATAACATTGACGATAGCTGGGGTTATCCATATCTAATGGAAAATGAAACTGCCCGGCAGACAACAATTCTGCTATGGAAGAAAATTGCTGAAAGGTATAAGGATAAGAAGATTATTCTTGGTTACGACCTGCTTAACGAGCCAATAGCTCATTTCTTTGAAAATAAGGAAAAGTTGAATTTAGAGTTAGAACCACTCTATAAAAGGATTGTCTCTGCAATAAGAGAAGTTGATAAAAACCATATAATATTTTTAGGCGGGGCGCAGTGGAATACAAATTTTGATGTTTTCGGTGAACCATTTGATGAAAATCTCGTTTATACTTTTCATAAATACTGGATGCCCCCAGTTCAGGATGAAATACAGGCTTACATTAATTTCCGTGAAAAGTATAATGTGCCAATTTGGATGGGGGAATCGGGGGAAAATGAGGATAAGTGGATTGAATCGTTTAGAATATTGTTAGAGAATAATAATATCGGATGGAGTTTCTGGCCATACAAAAAAATGGACTCAACCCGTGGAATAGTTTCTTTCCCTAAAACTGAAGAGTGGGATGCTGTAATTAAATATGCAGAAAGCTCAAGAAAAAATTTTGAAGAAATAAGAAAGAACAAACCCTCCCGCGAAACTGTTTTGAAAGCTTTGGATGCATTATTATATAATATACTTTTTAAGAATTGTTCTATTAATTATGGTTATCTCAATTCTCTTGGAATAAAATAAATGCTCATCCCAATTGCTATTAATAGATAATCGAGGATTAAATGAAAAATCTTTTAATACTGGTATTTATTTCCTTTTCAATTTTTGCTCAATCCATGCCTTATAAAAATCCCGATATATCAGTTGAGGAAAGAGTAAATGATCTGCTTTCGAGATTAACACTAAAAGAAAAAATCGATCTGCTTGGTGGTACCGGATTTGCTACAAAATCAATTGACCGGCTCGGAATTCCTGAATTAAGAATGGCAGATGGACCGGTTGGTGTACGGTGGGGTGAATCAACAGCTTTTCCCGTATCTATTGCTATGGCTGCAACATGGGATCCGGTTCTTGTCAAAGGAATAGGAAGTGCAATCGGTAGAGAAACAAAAGGAAAAGCTAGACATGTGATACTTGGTCCATGTGTTAATATTGCCCGGTTTCCTATGGGCGGTAGAAATTTTGAAAGTTTTGGCGAAGATCCATATCTGGCCTCCAGAATGACAGTAAATTATATCGACGGGGTTCAGAGTGAAGGAGTAGCCGCAACGGTAAAACATTTTGCCGCGAATAATCAGGAACACGAAAGAATGTTTGTTGATGTGTTAGTCAGTGAACGTGCATTAAATGAGATTTATTTTCCGGCATTTAAGGCAGCAGTAACCGAAGCAGAAGTTATGTGTGTAATGTCATCTTATAATAAAGTCAATAATCATTTTGCCAGCGAGAATGATAACCTGCTAATAAATAAGCTTAAAAAGGAGTGGGCTTTCAATGGACTTGTAATGAGCGATTGGGGAGCCGTTCATTCATACTTACCAACTATAAAAGGCGGATTAGATCTTGAAATGCCTTTTGGTAAATTTATGAATCAAGAAAGTATACTAAAAGAATTGGATAATGGTGAAATCAGTTTAGAAACAATCAACAAGAAAGTTGAACGAATTCTTAGTGTGATTATTAAACTTGGATTGCTCGATTCAGAAGTTTGGAAAGAGAACAGTAAACTGGTTAACGGTCCGGAGAATCGGGAAATCGCTTACGAAACGTCTCTTGCCTCAATAGTGTTGTTAAAAAATGAAAATAACATTTTGCCCCTTCAGGTGGATAAGATAAAAACAGTTGGTATTATTGGTCCGAATGCAAAAATAGCCAGAACCGGTGGTGGAGGAAGTTCTCTGGTTTCACCTGTAAATCCAATTACACCTTTAGATGGCTTAAAAAACAAGCTAAACAAAGACCTGAAAATTGAATTTGCAGAGGGTGTTCGTCTGGATGGGGATGCAAAAGCAATTCCAGCAGAATTTTTATTTACAGATGAAAAAATGAAAACACACGGACTTACCGGTGAATACTTTTCGAACATGAATTTTTCCGGCAAACCGCAGCTTACAAGGATTGATAAAGAAATCGATTTTTGGTGGCATGGTGGCAGTCCGGCAAAAAATATTGGCGAGAATAATTTCACAGTTAGATGGACTGGGTATCTTAAAGCACCTATTACTGGAGAATATGAGATAAATATTGCAAGTGATGACGGAATTAGATTCTACCTGGATGATAATTTACTTATAAATGACTGGTATGACAGGGGAGTCTCTACTAGTAAAACCAATGTTTATCTTGATCAAAACAAGATCTATAAAATAAAAATAGAATATTATGAAAATGGAGGTGATGCTGCTTGTATACTTGGTTGGAATACGCCGAATGAAGACTTAATTAATGATGCCCTTGTTGTTGCAAGAAGATCGGATGTAGTTATTTTATTCGTTGGAACTTCCTACAATTATGAAACAGAAGGACGGGATAGAGAAAATCTTCTACTGCCCAATAATCAGGATGAGCTGATTCAGAAAATATCGGAGGTTAATAAAAATGTTGTTGTTGTTCTTTCTACAGGTTCGCCAGTCATTATGAATAGTTGGATCCATAAAGTTAATGCAGTTGTGCAGATGTGGTTTGGAGGGGGTGAAGGTGGAAACGCAATTGCCGATGTTCTAATTGGTAATTATAATCCTTCAGGTAAACTCCCTATTACTTTTCCCAGACGCTGGGAAGATTCTTCACCATTCAGCAGTTATAAATCATTCTCCGGAAGAACCTACTATACAGATGATATTTACGTAGGTTACCGTCATTTCGATAAATATGATATTGAACCTTTGTTCCCGTTTGGATTTGGATTATCGTACACAACTTTTGAATACTCAAATCTTAGTATTGCTCAAAATGATGATGAGCTGAAAATTAATTTTGATATTGTAAATACGGGTAGTAAAAAAGGAGAAGAAGTTTGTCAATTGTATGCCGGTGTTACAAACTCAAAAATTGATCGGCCGGGAAAAGAGCTGAAATCATTCTTGAAAGTTTCATTAGCTCCTGGTGAAAAGAAGCAGGTTGAAATGAGAATTCCCAAAAGCAGTCTTGCATATTTTAATAGTCAGACAAGTTCGTGGGAGTTGGAGGAAAACAATTATTCATTAATGGTTGGCAGTTCAGCAATGAATATTTCTCTTAAGAAAGAATTGTATATTAAATAAACATTTCAAAGTAAACGGATAGGTAATTTTGCAGAAATTACTTTTATTATTCAGTTTATTTTTATCACTTGTAGATTTCTCTTCCGGTCAGGTTTCCTTTGCTTCATCAAACTTGCCAATTGTAATTATAAATACTAACGGACAAACAATTCCAGATGAACCCAAAATTACAGCAGATATGGGAGTTATTTATAATGGTTCGGGTCAAAGAAATAACATAACCGATCCATATAACGTTTATAATGGAAAAATCGGAATTGAAATTAGAGGACACAGTTCTCAAATGTTTGATAAAAAACAATATGGAATAGAATTGCGCGATGTAAACGGAGACGATGTTAAAGTGGCATTGCTTGGAATGCCGGAAGAGGCTGATTGGGTACTGAATGCTTCTTATATTGACAGATCATTGTTACGTAACGTACTTACATATAAACTTTCAAATGATTTAGGCAGATATGCTTCACGGACACGTTATTGTGAATTAGTTTTAAACGGAGAATACAGGGGTATTTATATAATTCAAGAAAAAATTAAACGTGATAAGAACCGTGTTGATATTAAAAAGATGAGTAAAACGGATATTTCCGGCGATGCAGTAACAGGCGGCTATATAGTAAAAATAGATAGGGTTGATCCCGGTGATAAGTATTGGACATCCCCATATCCGGCTGTGATCGGCGGGACCAAATCACCCATCACTTATGTTTTAGAATACCCTAAAGAATCAGATATCGTTACAGAACAATTCAACTATATAAAAGATCATATTACTCTATTTGAAAAAGTGATGCGAACGGAATTCTATCGGGATCCGTTTGCTGGTTATTATAATTATATCGATGTCGACGCATTTGTTGACTATTATTTAATAAATGAGTTTTCTAAAAATACAGACGCATACCGTTTGAGTGCTTTTATGTTTAAAGATCGTGAAAGTGAAAATGGAAAATTGGTTATGGGTCCAATATGGGATTATGATATATCATATGGACTTGCCGATTATGACGATGGATCCAATCCTGCCGGCTGGCAGGCATACAGACATTACGATGGATTGTGGAGTTCACCCTTCTGGACTACTAACTTAATGATTGAACCGGTCTTTAAGAACAAGCTTGCTAAGAGGTGGCATGAATTAAAGAATAGTATTCTCAGCCCAGCGACTATTAATAATTTTCTTGATGAGAATGCTGAATTTTTAAGAGAAGCTCGGGAAAGAAATTTCACAAAGTGGAATGACCTTTTTGACCCGGCTAAATATACTTGGCCTAATAAAAATAGGTTCAGCAGTTATGAAGAAGAAATTAATTATCTGAAGCAGTGGATAGCTCAGCGTAGTTCATGGCTGAACAATAATCTGCCAGCTGATTATTCATATGTGGAGTGGAAAACTCCGGATTTGTCGAATTCAAAATTTGAAATAGGTAAGGAAGTTAAACTGCTGATCTCGATGTTTATCAATAACATGGTCAATATCTCATCTATAAAATTTCTGACTCTCAGCGGTGATCTTTCGATAAATCAATCATTAGATTCGGTTTCATTTAAGGTTTTAAAACCAGGACGATTTGTAGTTAAATGTATTGGCATGAAAGGATTGGATAATGTTTCAATTTCACCCGAATATATAATTACTTTAGATCCAACCTCATTGCATAATGATGATTTTGAAATTCCCGGTACTTTTGAACTATTTCAAAATTATCCCAATCCATTCAATCCTGTTACAGTAATTAAATATCAAGTTGCAGATATCAGCCATGTTCAGATTAAGGTATTTGATCTGCTCGGAAGAGAGGTTAAGTTATTAATTAACGAAGAAAAACTACCAGGTAGTTATCAAGTGATATTTAATGCCGGTGAATTAACCAGCGGGATCTATTTCTACCGAATGATCTCCAAAGAATTTTCATCGATAAAGAAAATGATTCTGATTAAATAAACCGAAGACTAGTACAACAATTTTTCCTACTAAAGCCGATCAATTTTAGATTCAACATTTCGAATAGCATTAAAAAAATGCTATCTCTATATAGATTAGATTGATTAGAATTTTCCACAGCACAATATTTTAAGTCAATAAAATAAACCCAGAAGAAATTTTCTACATATAACTACCTCAATTATTTAATTCTTAATAAGACAACAAGATGCAGAACTTCTCTAAAATTAAAAAATAAAAAGAGGATATAACGTCATAATTAATTATCTTGCTGAATAATAATTCCCCTGTAGTTAAATTAAAATTCATAATAATTTGGGCTGACTGATGGATAATAATATCAAACTGGAAATGAAACTTCCCAAAGTAAATGATATAGAACTTGTTGCTTTGGAAGGTCTCGAAAGAATGGGAAGGCATCTCGGTATATCGGATGATAAAATTGGAGAAGCGCGAATATTAGTGACCGAAGCTATCATCAATGGACTTGAGCACTCAGGTAAAGAGAATCCTTATGTTAATGTTGAGTTTACTATGACAAAGGAGAAGTTGATAATCTTCGTTACCGATTACGGAAAAGGTTTTGAACCGGATAAAGTTGCCGAGCCGAATATTGAGTCTAAACTGCACAGCAGTAATAAAAGAGGCTGGGGTTTAAAGCTTATGAAGTCAATGTCTGATGATTTCATTATTGAGTCAAGTCATAATGGAACAAAAATAACTATTATAAAAAATTTAGTATGAGGAAATATTTATGGTCTCTGAATTCAATTTAAATTCGGAAGTAAAAAATGATTGTGTGGTTATTAACACTTCCGGTTACATTAATAATTTAGGGGGACAAAAAATTATAGATGAATTTAACTCACATTATCAAAATGGGGTTAATAATTATATCTTGAATTTAGCCGGGTCAAAGGTTGTGAATTCAATAGGTATTTCATTTCTAATTGAAGTAATCGAAAAGCTTAATGAATCTAAAGGTAAACTTGTCTTCACTAATCTGGATCCTTCTGTTGATAAAACTTTTATGATCATGGGTCTTTTCCATTATGCATCAAAAGCAGATACAATCGACGAGGGAATTAAACTCTTTGACAGTAAAGAATAAAATAAATTTTGATATATAGCTCTCTATAAATGGTTGAGTCTGAAAATACTAATTCAATAATAGAGAGACTGGAACTCCAGGTAAATTCTTTTCAGGAAGGATTTAAAATCTTATCCGATTCCAAAAGTCTAGATGAAATCGGTGAACATTTTACACATCTTCTTCGAGGGAATCTTCTCCTTACAGACATTAACCTGTTCTACAGGAAAAATGAAAAATCCGAATGGGAAAATCTTTTTATCTCTAATAATAATAGTAAAGAGTATCTGGAATACTTAAAAATTTCGGATACATTTTATTTGAATTATGAAAATGAGAAAAAGTATAAAGTATATTCAACAATCAGGTGTATTGATAATTCTTATTTCGGGCTCGTAATTGGCAGCAAAATAGACCAATCTGAATTCAACTCTGTTGATGTAATTGCTTTGCAAATATTTGTTCGACTACTTGAAAATGCTTATCAGTCCTTTGTTGCAAGAATAAAGGAAAAGAATCTGATTTTTTCACTTAATCATAAAGTGCTTCAGCTTAACAGTCTCGTTGATACAGGAATTGAGATATCTAAACTTGAAAATAATACACAGCTATTAGAGCTCGCTCTCGAAAGAGCCGTTGCACTTACTAATGCTTCTAAAGGGATAATGAGAATTATGCGTGATGATAGAGTAATAGCAAGTTTAAGATTACCGAACACAATAAACATTGCCGAAGCTCTAAAGTCCACCGATAAAATTGAAACTACAGTTGATTACAAAGGATACAGTTATATTGTAACACTTATCGATAAAGAAAGCAGGGAAGGAACTATTAAGTTTGATGAAACCGATGAAATTTTATTGTCTGCATTTGCCCGACAGGTTTACGGTGCTGTAGAAAACAGAGAGCTCCACAAAGAAGCACTTGAAAATGAAACTTTGAAAAAAGAATTATCGGTGGCTTCTTCTATTCAAAAGAAAATTATTCCAGAATCTCTGCCGCTTATTGAAGGGTATGATCTTGCAGGAATTAATATTCCATCCAAAGAAGTTGGCGGTGATTACTATGACTGCCGGGTTCTTGGAAATGGAAAAGTTGCTCTTATAATTGCCGATGTTACCGGTAAAGGAGTGCCTGCATCTTTATTGGTCAGCACATTAAGTGCTTCACTACATGCCTATCTTGAAATGAATATTCCCTTGGATGAACTTGCAGTCAAATTAAATAAACTAATCTATCAATCCACACCGTCCGATAAATTTATAACATGTTTTATTGCACTTCTTGATCCTGATACAGGTGAAATGAACATCGTAAATGCCGGGCATAATCCTTCACTCCATCTTAAAAAGGAAAAAGTTCTTGAAAAGATTGAAGCAGGAGGTGTAGCTCTTGGTATGTTTGATATGGGACTTCCTTTCAACAGTCAAATAACTAAATTGGAAAAAGGTGAACGTCTCTTGATGTTTACAGATGGAATCCCTGAAGCGATGAATGATTCCGATGAGGAATACTCCGATGAACGACTTGAAAAATTTTGTACCGATTACTGTTTCCATGAGGCAAATCTCTTTGTCAGTCAACTAGTTGCAGATTTGCGCAGCTTTACCAAAGATACACCGCAAAGTGATGATATTACGGCTCTATACTTAATCAGAAAGTAGTAAAAAATTTTTTGATCGAAAATCAGACTTGATGTACTATAACGATTTCAGAATTTATTTCAATTCGATAAAAGGTGGAGATGGATTCTATTGATAGAAGTCAAATTTTTTGTCTGCAATTAAAAATTTTCTTTTTCAGCATTAACAATATGTTTATATGGAGGGCTTAATGTCGTCGTTTCCTTTTAGAATAATGATGATTCTTTATTTTCTGGTAACACTATCACCAATATTATCGCAGCAAAGACAAAAGACCGAAGCAAATTCCGATATTGTTGAGTACACCAATAAAGAAGGCTTGCCCACCACAAATATCTCTAACATAGTCCAAACTAAAGATGGTTATATATGGCTTTCAGGAGTTGAAGGCACATACCGTTTTAACGGTTATGAGTTTGATGAAGTAGGTAAAGAGTTTGGATTACCATCGATGCAAAATATGTATTACGATTCAACAAAAAATATTCTCTACTTTGCCTCACCACATAAGTTTATCACATTTGATGGAAGAGAGTTTAGGGCCTATTCGGAAAAGGATGGTTTTAAAATTAACGGATTAGCGGGACAGGTAATAAGTTTTATTAAATCCGATAGTAAAGGAACAATCTGGATCGGTTCCAGCACTCCTTTCATCGATAAAAAATATAACGGCGGATTAACAAAATTTGAAAACGGAAACTTCTTCGTTTATGATTCAACAAATTACCCTCTTGATAATGCAATCAATTTTATCGAAACACCTTATAATACTCTAATATTTATTTCGAGCGGAAGAAATACCCAGACCGCTGAAGGTTCTTATGTTGCGCTTTATAACAACGGGGTGTTTAAAAAAATTGATGAATCAGTTGGAATTAGGCTGCAAAATCCTATAATCCTGCCCGATAATTTTTCTTCTCCAATTGATAAAAACGGAAATACCTGGCTCGCATTTTCAGGAATATTAGCATCAAGAACCATAGCCAAAAATTCCGCAGGAGTATTGATGTATGATGGAACAAAATTTCATCAATATATTGATTTTATTGATGACCTTGGTAAGGATCTCTTCCCTTTACAGGTTTATTACAGTAAACCGCTTGACAAAGTATTCATGACTACTGCCACAACTACATACGAAATTTTTAATTCAAGAAATAAATCCATATATGAATTTAAAAATGGGAAATGGGTTCCATCGAATGTTATAGAAAACATAAAGAATATTACTGATATAAAAACCGGTAAGAGCATCAGTGATTTGGGTTATACTTCAGTCCTGTTCATAAAAAAGAATCAGTTTTTCCCGGAATTATTGGTCTTTCAGACTACGCAGGAAAGTCAGGTTCAGAGTTCCAAATACTTTAATCAATTATATAAATACGAAAACGGCAAATGGCAAAAGCACGATTCATTTACAGCTTTCCCATTTAACGGAACAATTGATGGCTTGTTAATGGGAACGAAAAAAGGATTTGGCGTTTATTATCCAAACTATTCTAGAATGCTAACAACGAAGGATGGACTACTTCAATTAAGTGGTGGAATTCCAACTTTTTATACAGATAGAAACGGAATTGTATGGATCTCTTATTCATTTTCGGAATTACCGGCTTATGCACAATCTTTTAATACCGGTATTAATATATGGGATGGTAAAAAACTAATTGCTTATACAGAAAAAGAGGGTCTCCTTAGTAATATCACATTCGATACATATCAGGATACTAAAATGAGAGTGTGGATACCTACATCTAAGGGGATTGCATCTGCACGCGAAATTAAGAATAGCGATGGCGATTGGATATTTAAATTCAATAATGTTCTATCTGATAAACGTAAACTTTACAATACAACTTCCATTTTGGAAACCAATCAGGATGAAATTTATACCTGGCAGAATTATGTAAGACCCGAATCCAAGGATTTAAATAGCGCGGATTTCTATTTAGGGAAATATGACGGTGAAAAATTTATTGAAATGGATTCTCCGTTTCCGGAAGAGGATAATCGTAAAAAATATCAACTTTTTGAACTGAGAGAAGATGATCAAAACAGACTCTGGTTTATCGGCTTGTTTTCGGATAATGTTAAAGACCTCACCTCAGTTCATTCAAAAATTATGATCTATGATGGTAAATCCTGGAAAACTCCCCCGCAGAGCTGGAATGTTCCGAAAGAACAGCTCCATTATGTCGGAAAACTGAAGAATGGCATCTACTTCCTAACGAGCGGCGGTTTCTTTGTCTTTAATGGGAAGAAATTTATAGACCTGAGCGATAGCATTAGCACTACTGCCGATTTCAGAATATTGAAAGGTGCTAGTGTTGCCGGAACAAAAACTGATATTCAATCCGGCGACCGGTTATATATCCGTCTCAGAAACAGGGGACTTGTAATTTTTGACGGTACAAACCTGAATTTCTATACTAAGAAAGAAGGCCTCCCTTCAACTAACATTTCAAATCCGGTTGTCGACCATCAGGGGAATGTATTCTTTCAATTCCCATCCGGAACTCTTCAGATTAGAGAAGATAAATTTCAAACTTATTATGATGACGAAAATGTTGTTACCGGAGGTCCCTATGGAAGCATAATGGATGGTGATGGAAACCTTGTTCAATATTATAACGGTGTGGGTTTATATATTAATAAGGGTGAAAACAAATCTTATCCATTGAAAATCTCTTCTGTCGTAGTTAATAAGCAGTACTATTTTTATAACTATCCTTCACAACATAGTCATTTCCAGAATTCATTTGTGTTTAATTATGCCGCATTAAACTATAGAGATCCCAGGCAAACCACCTATGAGCATCTTTTAGAAGGGTATGATAAAGAATGGTCCCGTCCATCCAATCTCCCTTTTGTTGAATATCAGAATCTCCCGCCGGGTAATTACCGGTTCAGAGTGAGATCAACAACTTCAAACGGTATGAAAACGAATGAAGATTATTATTCTTTTACTATTAATCCGCCATGGTGGTTAACATGGTGGGCTTACGGAGCTTATTTAATCGGGTTCGTCGGAATTCTTGGCGGTGTTAGAAAGTTCGAACTCGATAGAAGAAGAGAAAGAGAAAATAAGAAATTACTTGAAGCCGAGAACGCGCGTAAGACAAAAGAATTGGAGGAAGCAAGGAGTTTGCAATATTCAATGCTTCCCAAAGAACTACCTCAGCTACCCCATCTTGATATTGCCGTTTATATGAAAACTGCCACGGAAGTAGGCGGAGATTATTATGACTTCAATGTACATGCAGATGGAACTCTAACCGTAATACTCGGAGATGCTACCGGTCATGGAATGATGTCCGGTATGATGGTTTCTATTATGAAGTCACTCTTTATGTCGGACCGTACGAATATGGATTTAAAACCGTTCTTTGAAAATGCAAGCAATGCGCTTAAAGATATGCAGCTTGGCAGACTGATGATGGCATTAACATGTATCCAGATAAAATCCGATCGGATTTTAACTACGAATGCCGGAATGCCTCCTTTAATAGTTTACAGAAAAAATTCTCAAACTATCAAAGAGGTAGTTATCAACAATATGCCGTTAGGTGCGATGAAGGGGATAGAGTATGATATTAAAGAATTTAACATTGAGAGGGGCGACACTTTATTATTGATGAGTGATGGTTTCGCTGAACTTAAAAATGATAACAATGAGATATATGGTTATAAGAGAGCAAGAAATAGTTTCGAAGAAATTGCAAAACAGGAACCTGAGGAAATTGTAAATTATTTGAAAAACGAAGGTAAAAAATGGACTAATGATAAAGAACCTGAAGATGACGTAACATTTGTTGTAATAAAAGTTAAATAAATAAAAAATAGTCTGGAAAATATATAATGAAAACAGAAAGTAATATTCAGGTTCCCCCCAACAGGTCCCTATTAAAAGCACTTTTTCTTCTAACCTTTATTATTCCATCCATTTTTTTATTTGCCCAAAAGAATTTTCTGTTTGAAAATTATTCCATTCCGCAGGGACTTTCAAACCCAACCGTTAATTGTATTTACGAAGATAAATATGGATTCCTTTGGATTGGTACAAACGATGGTTTAAATAGGTATGATGGTTACGAGTTCAAGGTTTATAAAAACAATCCTACGGATAGCACAAGTCTTCCAAACAATACAGTAATTACAATAAGCGAAGACAAAAATGGAGAAATGTGGATTGGCGGTTTCGATTTTCTTGTAAAATATAAAAGGGAAAAAGACAGTTTTGTTAGAATCAGAATTGATAAAGAGCGGCATACCAATCTACCTAACATTGTGAAAATTCTGGTCGATAAAAATAATAGAATCTGGATTGGTACTGATTTAATGGGGGTACTTTTAGTTGATCGAGAAAATATGGTTACTAAAAGAAAAAAATTTATTCTGAAAAACGAAGAAGTGAATGATGTAATAGTAAATACAATTATTGAAAATTCTAATCATGAAATATTGGCTGCTGATTATGGTAGCGGAGTATTTTACTATAACGAAGATACCGACCAATTTCATTTGTATCATAATTTAGGTGATAATATTCCTAAAAGATCATTGGTCCTGCACGAAGATGAGTTTAACAGGTTATGGATTGGAGGGCAGAATTCTTTAACGATTTACGATAGGATTACCGGGAAGTTTGAGAAAGTAGATCTCTTTTCGTATTCATCTACAAGTTTTCTTAGTACGGGAATAATAAGCATTCTTAAAGATAAATCCGGATTTCTATGGCTCGCAACTTTGAATAAGGGATTATACAGATATAATCCTGTTGACAATAATTATTTTCATTTTACTCCGGGAAATAATAACGGAAGTATTAAATCCACAGGCATTGTTTCTCTTTTTCAGGATAGTTTTGGGAATATCTGGGTTGGAACCGCAACTGACGGTTTATATAAGGTGGATCCGAACAAACAACCGATGAACATTTTAAGAATACCCGAAAGTTTAAAAACAAATACCCAGGCTGATATTATTACCGCAGTTGCAAAGAGCAGAAATTCGAATTATGCTGCAATAGGGACTGTTGGTTCGGGCATTATCTGGAAAAATATTCAAAGTGGTGATTTTAAACATTTTCTTTCCGGTAAAAATGAAAATAGTATTTCTAATAACAATATCCGTTCTTTAACAATTGATGGCGAGAATAATTTGTGGGTCGGGACTAATGCAGGTTTGAATAAAGTCAACCCGGTGACCGGAAAGGTGAATAGATATTTTGAAGAGGAAATGAAAAAATATAACGTAAAAGCTATTAATGATTTGAAATTTGATATGGCTGGGAGATTGTTTATAGCAACAGAAGGAGGAGTAGATATTTTTTATCCAAGTCAGAATTTTATTAAGAAATTGCCTTCGGCTTACAATCGCAAATATTCTACCGACTTACAATCCGAGGTTATAAAGCATGCAAATAATTCAAAACCTTTAGCTGCAATTCTCCAGGTTGGGGAGCAGAAGTCATTGGAAAAGGAATTTGAGCTACAGGAAAAAACAAAAGTTCTGGTTATTGGTATTGGCGAGGGTCGTCCAAATTTAGCCGGTATGTTTGATTATGGATGGTTGGAAAATTTAGATGGGAAAAATATTTGGAGTATGCAAAATTTTTCAAGCTCCTTTCATTTTCAGGGCGGTTTAAAGAATCGGATTATACTAAAGACCTTACTACTTGAAAAGGGAAAGTATAAAATCAAATACAGCTCCGATGTGGGACATTCATATGGAAATTACAATGTGCAGGCTCCACAGGATTCTTCACTCTGGGGTATTCAAGTTCTCAATCTAAGCGATAAGCAATTTGAAGAATATTCAGAATCAATTGAAAAGAGTATTAAAAATGGGAGCGATATGCTTCTTATTGATGCACTCTCGGTTTATATAAGTAAAGCTTATGAAAATATATTATGGATCGGAACAAGTAATCAGGGACTTTTTAAGTACAATTTGATAAACGGAAAATACACTCATTATGTGAACAAAATTGCCGGTTCGGAATTGTTAATTGGTAATGATGTATTTAATGTGATGGAAGACAGCAGGGGTTTTGTTTGGTACTCAGCCACTAATGGATTGGTAAAACTGGACCCCAGAAATAATAGCGTAATACTATTCACGGAAAAGGATGGACTTCCAACAAATTTAGTTGGAGCCATACAGGAGGATAATCACAGGAATTTATGGATAAGCAGTGCATCGGGATTAACAATGATTGTAAGAGTTAGTGAAGGAGAAAAGGAAACTTTCATTAATATAGATATTAAGGATGGATTGCAGGGTTATTCATATACACGGGCAAACTGGAAAACAAATGAGGGTGAGCTTTTTTTCGGAGGCGAGAACGGAATCAATTTCTTTATTCCTGGAAAGACAAATCAAACCAAACCAAAGATAGTAATTACAGACTTTAAAATATCCGATGTTTCGGTGTATGACAAACCCGAAAAGTTTTCATTAGCTAAAGAGTTGAATGATACAGATCAATTAACATTATCCTATTCACAGAATGATATTGCGTTTCAATTTTCACCTGTTCACTACTCAAGACCTGAAAGAAATTTGATTGCTTATAAACTTGAAGGGTTTAACAATGATTGGGTTTACAGCAAACTCCGTTTTGCCTCCTTTACAAATCTGGAACCTGGTGAATATACATTCAGATTAAAAGCCGCAAATGGTGACGGAATATGGAGCGATGAGGAAAAGACTATTCTGATTAAGATTTTGCCTCCATATTGGAGAACTACCCTGGCTTATATTTTTTATGCTTTCGTTTTCTTCGGAATAATTTTTGGAGTTGATCGGATCCAGCGCAGAAGAATATTCACAAAGGAAAGAAATGCCGCTGCATTAAAGGAAGCCGAATTACGCGCACAATTGGCAGAAGCTGAAAGCGCCCGTAAGACCAGTGAACTTGAAGAGGCACGTAATCTTCAGATCTCTATGCTTCCTAAAATACTCCCTCAACTTCCGCATCTCGATATCGCCGTCTATATGAAAACTGCAACCGAAGTAGGAGGTGATTATTACGATTTTAATGTACATGCAGACGGAACACTGACTGTAATACTCGGTGATGCAACCGGTCATGGAATGATGTCCGGTATGATGGTGTCTATTATGAAGTCTCTTTTTATGTCGGATAAAACAAATAAAGAGATCAAACCGTTTTTTGAAAATACAAGTGCTTCAATAAAGGATATGCAATTGGGAAGGCTGATGATGGCTCTGACTTGTGTTCAAATAAGGAATAACAAGTTAATAACTGCTAATGCCGGAATGCCTCCATTATTTATCTACAGAAATAGTGCACAGAAAATCGAAGAAATAACAATCAACAATATGCCTTTGGGCGCAATGAAGAAAGTAGATTATGAGGTAATGGAATTGAAAATAGAAACTGGAGACACGATACTGATGATGAGCGACGGATTTGCGGAGTTAAAGAATGGAAAAGAAGAATTATATGGATATAGAAGAGCTAGAAATATGTTTGAAGAGGTGGCAACAAGAGAACCGGAAGAGATAGTTGATTATCTTAAAGAAGAAGGTAGAAACTGGACAAACGATGAAATTCCTGAAGACGATGTAACGTTTGTGGTAATAAAAGTAAAATGATACCAGTTCGCAAAAGGCCGAATGGTGAAACGTTTATTATAATAATGAAGAAACTTTAAAAAATTGTAAATGAAGAACACTAAAAAAGAAAAATTACTGAATGATACATACCAAAAATGGATGCAGATCGGTTTGTACGATTTACCACTGGACGACGCAAATGATTTTGTTGATCCCGAGATAATGGGCTATGGTACTGCCATCGATGAAAAAGTTCTTTCCATATCTGACTTTCATCAATTGATCAACAGACAAAGAGAGCAGGCGGTTGGACTTGAGATGAATTTTGAAAACACTCCTGTTTTTAGAAGTATTTCGAACAAAGAAGACTCCGCATTTTTTGTTGATGAGATTAAAGTATCAATAATTCTTAAAGAGGGCATACAGGAACTTTTTTTAAGAATGACAACCATTTTGGAATACGTTTATAGTAAATGGATAGTGGTTCACTGGCACGGCTCTATACCGACTGAAACAATGGCTGAAACCGATACCTGGCTTGTAAATGAATGGAAGCGAGAAAATGAAAAACTTCAAAAACTTGTTGATGAAAAAACTTTTGAGTTATTAAACAAGAACCGTGAGCTTGAAATAGAAGCATCTTTGGAAAAAGTCCGGACAATAGCGATGGCGATGAGGAAACCGGATGATATGCTTGAGGTTTGTAAAACAATTTCTCTTCAACTGGAGTTTTTAGGTGTTACCGAAATTAGGAATGTGCAAACCGCAATCTTTTACCAGCAGAGCGGCACTTACACAAATTACGAATACTATGCTAAGCACGATAAGACCTTTATTACAGAAACCACATATACGAATAATGAGTTACATCAGGAATTTGCCCAAAAAATGCTAAAAGGTAAGGGAGAATTTTTCATTACTCATATAAAAGGAAAAGAAGTTATAGATTGGATTGCTTATCAGAAAACGACAAATGTTTTTATTGATAACTACCTTGAAACCGCTTCATCGTTAAACTATTATTGGTTTTCACTTGGACCGGTTGCTTTGGGAATTTCAACTTATCAACCTCTGACAGAAGAAGAAATAAACTTATTCAAAAGATTCCTTAAAGTTTTTGAGCTGTCATATCAAAGGTATCTTGATATTGAAAATGCTGAATCTCAGGCAAGAGAAGCAAGGATTGAAACCGCGTTGGAACGTGTTAGGGCAAAGGCAATGTCGATGCGGCATTCTTCTGAACTCAGTCTTTTAATTTATGACTTGTATAAAGAATTGACGCAGCTGGATGCACGGCTGGATAGATGCCTTTTACTGATTGTGAATCCTGACAACCTTGGTATCACCTGGTGGCTGTCCGGAAAAGAGGGATTGCTGGCCGAGAATGGATTTTTCGTAAAGAATAACGAACATCCATCACACCTCGCTTATTTGGATGGTTGGCGCTATAAAAAGAAAAAATGGCAATACCTGCTAGAAGGAGAAGAAAAGAAAGCATGGGATGCATTTGGCTTCAAAGAAACAGAACTTGCCCTGCTGCCTGACTTTATTAAGCAGGATATGATAGCAGTAGAACGGATTCATCTCTCAATTTCTTCCGACAATTTCGGGTCACTTATTGCAAGCAGTCTTGATCCGTTGAAGGAGGAACATAAAGAAATTGTAAATCGATTTGCCAATGTGTTTGAGCTTACATATACACGCTTTCTTGATTTACAAAAAGCTGAAGCACGGGCAAGAGAAGCACAGATTGAAGCGGCTTTGGAACGCGTGAGAAGCAGAACAATGGGCATGCAGAGAAGCGATGAATTACAGCAAGCTGCTGTGTTACTTTTCCAGCAGGTTGTGAGCTTAGGTGTTCCAGCATTCGGAACTGGTTTTAACATCTGGGACGATGACCGGAAATTTGCGACAGCATGGATGGGAGGGCATGACCGCATGCAACCGCCATTTAAAACCTCAACGTCAGAAGATATTTTCTTAAGAATATATAAAACTGCAGAAAGAGGAGAATCACTATTCGTGGAAGAACAAGGCGGTGAGGCATTAAATATTCACTACGAATACATGAATTCAATTCCCGTATTTAAAGAGATTGCGGATAAAATGGCTGCTGTGGGCCAGACATTTCCAACATTTCAGATTATGCATTGTGCTTTCTTTTCTCAAGGTTACCTAATGTTCATTACTTTCGAACCTGTCCCTGATGCATATGAGATTTTCAAACGTTTTGCGAAAGTTTTTGAACAGACTTACACTCGTTTCCTCGACCTGCAGAAAGCAGAAAAACAGGCACGTGAAGCGCAGATTGAATTATCGTTAGAAAGAATTCGTGCACAGGTTACTGCAATGAAAGAATCTTCTGATCTCCTCGATATCGTCGTAACTATGAGAAACGAATTCGTCGCTCTCGGTCATGAAGCCCATTATTTCTGGCACATGCGCTACTTACCGGATAAGTATGAAAAAGCTATGACCTCTGGTGATGGTACCCGTATCGGAATGGTGATGGAACTGCCCCGCCATATACATGGCGAAATTAAACTTTTAGCCGATTGGGAAAAAAGTGATGATCCCACTGTGGTTTATGCCATGGATGTGGATGCCGCTTTAGAATATGTGGACAAAATGATAAACCTTGGTGACTTTAAGCTGGTTGACCCGAATGCTCCAACACACGATGACATTCGCCACATCGGAGGATTAACATTTGTAATGGCTCGTACAACACACGGTGAAATAGGCTACAGTTTACCGGGAATAGTTACTAATCCGCCGGCTGAGGATCTCAATACTTTAGTTCGATTCTCCGGTGTATTCGACCTTGCATACAAACGTTTTGAAGATTTGAAAGGTGCCGAACGTCAGCAACGTGAAGTGCAGATTGAACTGGCACTGGAACGAACCAGAACTCAGAGTATGCTGATGAAGCACTCCAATGAACTCAATGATATTTCAAAGACTTTTCACGAGCAGCTGCTCGGCTTAGGAATTGATTCCGAATTTTCTTTTGTCTGGCTGCCTTATGAAGACAAACAGGAACACATGTTTTGGGCTACCTGGGTGAATAATGTAAATGGCGCTACTCACTATAAAAGTAAAGCTGTAATATATCCATTAGATAAAACAGAACCGGGCACAGCAAAGTGTTACATGGACTGGGAGAGTAATCAGACCGTGCACGAAACATTCGTACCACCTGATCAAATAGATTCATTCTTTGCTTCCTGGGAAGAGTTGCTTAGTGGAGCGGTGAAATTCAAACCGGAATTTTTTCCAGAAGGAATTTATTATACTGAAGCTTATATGAAATATGGTTGTTTCGGAATAGATATACGACGGCCGATCACGCAGGAAGAAAAGGAAATCCTCCGCAGATTTTCCGTTGAATTCGAAAGAACCTACACCCGTTTCCTTGATTTGCAAAAATCTGAAGAGCAAAACAAAATTATTCAGGCTGAAAATGATCGTAAATCTCTCGAATTAGAAGAAGCAAGAAAACTCCAGTTCGCTATGCTGCCCAAGCAATTGCCTCAACTTTCGAAACTGGATATAGCGGTTTACATGCAAACGGCAACTGAAGTAGGTGGCGATTATTATGATTTTTCAACCAAGGATAATGGTTCGTTAAATATTTGTATTGGTGACGCAACGGGACATGGATTAAAAGCAGGTACACTCGTATCAATGATGAAGTCGCTTTTTGTAGCCGACTCTGTAAGATTAGACATCAAGGAATTTTTTAACTCATCTAATGAAACATTGAAGAAAATGTCTCTATCAAAAATGATGATTGCTTTTGCGATGGTTAATATTTACGGGCGGCAAATAAAAATTGCCAATGCCGGAATTCCGCCGGTTTTTATTTTCAGAAAAGAAAAAAATATTGTTGAAGAAGTTAATCTTCATGGATTACCAATTGGTGCAATGCGGAATGCTAAATATGAAGTTTACTCCAGTACAGTTAATATAGGAGATGCAATTATTTTACTTAGTGACGGATTGCCGGAACTGAAAAATAAAATTAACGAAATGTACGGATATCAAAGACTTAAAGAAGTATTTATTAAAAACGTTGGAAAAACTTCGGATGAAATAATTTCAGCTCTTGAAAATGAAAGTAGGATTTGGAGAGGAGAGAGAGAACAGGACGATGACATAACCTTTGTGGTTATTAAAATAAAGTAAAAAAAATTTATTAATAAAAGGGAAGGAATAATCTATGAAAATTATGGTTGTTGATGACGAACAGGATATCAAATTATTGTTTGAACAAAGATTCAGAAAAGAAATAAAAGAAGGCAAGATCGCATTTCTATTTGCTTTTTCCGGTGAGGAGGCGCGCGATTACCTGGAATCTAACGGCGCAGATGATGTTAACCGGATTCTATCCGATATCAATATGCCGGGTATGAACGGACTGGAACTACTTAAGTGGATCAAGAATAATTTTCCAGAATTGAAAGTCGCAATGATCACTGCGTATGGCGACGAGAAGAACTACCAGCAGGCAAAAGAGTATGGCTGTGATGATTATATGACAAAACCTATTGACTTTGGTCAATTGAAAGAAAAAGTTCTTGCATAATCTAATCCTGTCTTTAAATAAAATAATTAGAACTATAATTGGAATTTGAATGAAAGAAATAAAACCTAAAAGCACTTCATATAAAAATGAAAATGAGTTGTTAAAAAAACAGCTTGCACAAAAGGAAGCAGAACTTGCAATTATCAGCAGCGTTAGCGAAGCAATATCAAAACAGCTTGATATCGAAACTATTACACGAATTATTGGTGATAAAGTCAGGGATATTTTCAATTCCGAAGTGACCGAAATTCTGTTGTTAGATGATTTAACAAATATGATTCAAGTCCCTTATTCCTTTTACCGGGAATACCAGATTGCTGAACCGTTTCATCTTGGAGAGGGATTAACTTCCAGAATCATCAAAAGTGGTAAACCTTTAGTTCTCGGCACATTTGAAGAATCACTAAAACTAGGAGTCTTGGTTCAGTCGGAAGAGGAGAAAACAGAAACTTATATCGGTGTACCTATTATTGTTAGTAACAAGGTTATAGGTGTGGTCAGTATTCAGAGTTATAAAAAGAACGATTATAACGATGAAAAAGTCCGGCTCCTTTCAATACTCTCTTCAAATATGGGCATCGCTCTGCAAAATGCGAAACTATTTGACGAAACAAAAAGATTACTAAAAGAAACTGAACAGCGGTCAGCCGAACTCACTATTATTAACAGTGTGGGTGAAGCAATGTCCAAGCAATTAGATGTTACGACAGTTACTAAAATAGTCGGGGATAAAGTAAAGGAGATATTTAATGCAGAGGTAACAGAAATACTTCTTCTTGATCAGGAAACCCATTTAATAAGTGTACCTTATTCTTTTTATAATGGTTATCAGAGTGTGGAACCTTTCTATTTGGGAGAAGGCTTAACTTCGAAAGTAATCGATTCCAGAAAACCGCTTCTCCTTTTAAATGCCGAAGATCAGAATAAACTTGGTGCTATAACTGACGAAAATGTCGGGGAGGCCGATATTACCGAAACATACCTGGGCGTTCCAATATTATTTAACGACAGAATACTTGGGGTTGTTAGTATTCAGAGTTATGAAAAAAATGCTTACGATGAAAATGATGTCCGCTTGCTTTCAACACTTTCAGCAAATATGGGAGTTACACTACAGAATGCAAAACTGTTCGAAGAAACGAAACGTTTATTAAGTGAAACCGAGCAGCGGACTGCCGAACTGGCTATTATTAATAGTGTTCAGGAAGGACTTGCTACTAAACTTGAGATGCAAGCTATTTACGATTTGGTTGGTGATAAGATCCGCGATATATTCGACGCACAAGTTGTTGATATCGGATTGTTCAACCGCGATACTAATATTTTGAATTTCCCATACACGATTGAACGGGGTGTCCGGTTTCCTGATGAACCGATGCAGATAATAGGTTTCCGTAAATATGTAATTGATACGAAACAACCACTATTAATTGGAAGCAACAACGAAGAAGTCTCCCGGAAATATGGCAACCCAATGGCAATTCAAGGTGAAGCTGCTAAATCAATTTTGTATGTGCCTATGCTTGTTAACGGTGAAGCGAGAGGTGTAATTTCGCTTCAGAATCTTGATCATGAAAATGCGTTCAGCGAATCGGATGTTAGCCTTTTAACCACACTTGCCAGTGCAATGAGTGTTGCTCTTGAAAATGCAAGGCTGTTTGATGAAACCAGCAGATTGCTTAAAGAGACAGAGCAGAGAACTGCTGAACTGGCTGTTATTAACAGTGTTCAGGAAGGATTAGCAAAAGAACTTGATATACACGGAATCTATGAATTGGTTGGGGAAAAAATAAGAAAGATATTTAACGCCCAGGTAATTGATATAGTAACATACGACCGCACCACCAATACAATTCAAGATAAATACTCATATGAGAAAGGTGACAGAACATTGCTTGGAATTAGAGAACCAAACGGGTTCAGAAAGCAATTAATTGATACAAAGAGGGTGTTTCTTGTAAATGAAGATTTTTCTAAACTGGCTAAAAAATATAATAACCCAACACAAATAGGAGAAGTACCAAAATCGGCTGTCTTTGTACCAATGCTTGTTGGTGAAGAGGTTAAAGGTATAATCAGTTTACAAAATTTAGATGTTGAAAATGCTTTCAGTAAATCTGATGTAAGATTGCTAACAACCTTAAGCAACAGTATGAGTGTCGCCCTTGAGAACGCTAGATTGTTCGATGAAACGAACCGTCTCTTAAAAGAGACTGAGCAGCGGACTGCAGAACTTTCGGTTATCAACAGCGTTCAGGAAGGATTAGCAAAAGAACTGGATATTCATGGTATCTATGAACTTGTTGGCGAGAAAATAAGAGAAATATTTAATGCGCAGGTAATTGACATTGTAACATACGATAAACAAAATAACCTTATAGAAGATAAGTACGCATTCGAAAAAGGTGATAGAACATTACTTGCACCAAGAGCACCACACGGATTCAGAAAACACTTAATTGAGACGAAACAACTGCTTCTAATTAATGAAGATGTGGAGAGAATGGGAGTTGAATTTAATAATCCTGCTCAAATAGGAGAAGAACCCAAAGCAGCGGTTTTTGTTCCTATGCTTGTTGGTGATGAAGTAAAAGGTATAATTAGTTTACAGAATTTGGACAGAGAAAATGCATTCAGCGATTCTGATGTTAGGTTACTTACAACTCTTGCTAACAGTATGAGCGTTGCGCTGGAGAATGCAAGATTGTTTGATGAAACAAATCGGTTACTTAAAGAAACAGAGCAGAGAACTGCCGAACTGGCTGTTATTAATAGCGTGCAGGAAGGATTGGCAAAGGAGCTGGATATTCATGGTATCTATAATCTTGTCGGTGATAGGCTTTGCAGTCTTTTCCCTGATTCCCAAACTCTTGTAATCCGTACTTTCGATCATGATACGGGACTTGAATTATGGCAATATGCAATTGAAAAGGGAATCCGGTTAGAAGTTGAACCGCGTCCGTTTAATTGGGCGAACAAGCAGCTCATTCAGTCTAAACAATCATTATTCATTAATCAGAATTATGTTGAAACTGCAAAGAAATATGGTGGCACTGGTGTAACAAAGGGTCAGCCGCCGAAGTCTGCTGTTTTTGTCCCGATGATTGTCGGAGATATTGTTAAAGGTTCTATCAGCTTGCAAAATGTTGATAGAGAAAATGCTTTCACAGAATCCGACCTTAGGTTACTTACAACACTTACAAATAGTATGAGTGTTGCACTTGAGAATGCAAGATTATTCGACGAGACAAATAAGTTATTAGAAGAAACAAAACAACAGGCAATTGAACTCGGAATTATAAACTCTGTTGGTGAAGGACTTGCGAAACAATTGGATTTTCAATCTATCGTAGATCTAGTTGGAGATAAGATCAGAGAAGTATTTAATGCACAGGTCGTTTCTATTTCAACATATGATTCAACTAATGATACCATCCATCACAGATATGTAGTTGAGAAAGATGAGAGGTTTTTCTTTGATAAACCGATTAATATTGATGCAGATAGAAAAGAGATAGTAGAGAAAAAACGTCCATTGATTTTTGGTACAAGTCAGGAAATTATTGATCATAGCGGCGATGCGGTCCTTGCCGGTGATATGCCGGAATCATTTATGGGTGTTCCTATTATTCATAATCAGAAAGTGACGGGAGTAATAACGGTTCAGGATCTGGACAGACAAAATCTTTATTCCGAACAGGATGTTCAGCTTCTCTTAACGCTTGCTTCCAACATGGGTGTTGCATTGGAAAATGCAAGACTTTTTGAAGAGACAAATCGATTATTAAATGAAACTCAACAGCGAAACACAGAGCTCTCAATATTGAATACGATTCAGGAAGGCCTTGTTACCGAGATGGAATTTGAATCAATTATTACCCTTGTCGGAGATAAATTCAGAGAAGCGCTTGGATTCCAGGATCTTGGAATACGACTTTATGATAAAGAAAAAAATATACTTCACTTCCATTTTGAATATGAGCACGGAGAACAATTATTTATCGAATCGATGGAACCAACACCATTATCAAAATATGTTCTCGATTCCGGTAAAATGCTTTTGCTAAAAAAGAATACACCGGAAGAGAAAACTAAACTCGGCATAAAAGGAAAGACAACAATTCCCGGTACCGATGTAAGCAAATCTCTCATAATAGTTCCAATACTTTTAGGAAGCGAAACCAAAGGACTGATTATAATTGAGAATTATGAGAAAGAGGATGCGTTCACGGAATCCGATATACGCCTTCTAACAACAGTCGCAAACAGTATGAGCGTGGCGCTCGAGAACGCACGCCTCTTCAAAGAAACTTTAAGACTTCTTGATGAAAGCAAGAAAAGGACTGCGGAATTGGGTACTGTTAACAGCATCAGCCAGGCTATTGCAGGGCACCTTGAAATAAATAAGCTTATTAACCTTGTTGGCGATAAAGTTCGCGATTTATTCAATGCAAACATCGTCTATTTAGCTTTACTTGATAAAGAGCGCGGGATGATTGAATTCCCTTATGGGTATGGGGAAGAATTTCCGCCGCTCGAACTTGGAGCCGGATTAACCTCACGGATAATTCTGAATAAGGAATCTCTCCTTATTAATAAAGAAGTTGATAGAAAAACAGAGGAGCTGGGTATTAAACGAATTGGAACGCCTTCAGCTTCCTATGTTGGTGTACCTATACCGGTGGGTGAGGAAATTATCGGAGTGTTAAGTGTTCAAAGTATCGAGAAAGAAAATATTTTTACCGAGAGCGATATGAGGCTTCTAAGTACAATTGCCGCGCATGTTGGGATAGCAATCAATAATGCTAATCAGTATGAAGAACTGAATATAACTTTGGAAGATTTGCGTTCAACCCAAAATCAATTAATAGCTCAGGAAAAACTTGCATCCCTCGGTCAGCTTACTGCCGGAATAGCACACGAAATTAAAAATCCTCTCAACTTTGTTAACAATTTTTCCGAGCTATCAGTCGGACTTGTAGATGAATTAAAAGAGGAATTAGGGAAATTAAATGGGAGTATAAATAAGGAAGTTCTTGTTGAAGTAAATGACATTCTGAATACTTTAAAACAAAATTCCGAGAAGATAAAAGAGCATGGAAAAAGAGCCGATAGTATTGTCCACAGTATGCTGCAACATTCGAGGGGAAAGACCGGTGAAAAGCAATTGACCGATATAAATGCTATGCTGGATGAAGATCTCAATTTAGTTTATCATGGAATGCGAGCGCAGGATAGCACTTTCAATATTCATATCGAAAAAGAATACGATAAGAGCATGAGCCATATAAATGTAATACCACAGGATATAAGCCGCGTATTCTTAAATATACTAACTAATGGATGTTACGAATCTCATCGGAAAAAGATGGAATTAAAAACAGAGGCACTAGCTCAAATAAAAGTGAAAACTTCCGAAACTGATAAATTCATTGAAGTAAGAATTAGAGATAACGGTAACGGTATCCCTGAAAAAATCAGGGATGATCTTTTTACTCCGTTCTTTACCACGAAACCATCAGGCAAAGGAACGGGATTGGGACTTTCAATCAGTTATGACATTGTTGTAAGCGAACATCAGGGTGAATTGCTTTTCGAAACAGTGGAAGGTGAATTCACTGAATTTATTATCAGACTTCCAAAAAATATTAAGAGTAGATAATCATGAACTCCAAAACACCTACAATTTTAGTTGTTGATGACGAACCCGATTTAGAATTGCTGATAACACAGAAATTCCGGAAAGAAATAAAAGAGAAAAAATATTGTTTTGAATTTGCCGGTAATGGAGTTCAAGCATTAAAGAAATTGTTCGAAAATCAGGATATTGAGTTAGTTCTTACGGATATTAATATGCCGGAAATGGACGGACTTACATTACTTTCAAAAATAAAAGAATTAAATAATCCCGTCCTGCATTCTGTTATAGTGTCAGCATATGGTGATTTACATAACATACGAACAGCAATGAATGGCGGTGCATTCGATTTTGTTGTTAAACCCATCAACTTCACTGACCTGGAAATAACAATTAATAAAGCTTTGACAAATCTGGATACATTCAAGAAGGCTTTGAAATCGAGAGATGAACTTATAACCGTAAGGAAAGAACTTGACGAGGCACGGGCACTCCAATTATCAATGCTGCCGGAATTAATCCCGCATAGCAGTGAACTCGATTTTGCAGTCTACATGAAGACTGCAAGTGAAGTGGGTGGCGATTATTATGATTTTTCTAGAAAAACGGATGGATCATTAAATATTTCAATCGGGGATGCAACAGGACACGGTATGAGAGCCGGTATTATGGTCGCGGTAATGAAAACTCTTTTCATAACTAATTCTACTCACCATGATCTTGAGGACTTCTTCAAACTTGCGAATAAAGCTATCAAATCATTAAATCTTGGTCGAATAATGATGGCATTTACGATACTCAATATTAAAAATAACCGTGTGCAATTTATAAATGCAGGTATGCCTCCCATCTTTTTATATCAAAAAGAAAATAATAAAATTATCGAATATGAAAATCATTTTATGCCGATTGGTGCTATGTCCAATTCAACTTTTCAATTGACAGAATTTGAAGTTAGTTCAGGTGACGCTATACTTATGTTAAGCGATGGATTGCCTGAGTTATCTAATTCTAAGAAAGAATATTTCGGTTATGAAAAAGTGCAGTCGGAATTTTTAAAGGTTGCTGAAAACTCTCCCGAAGAAATAATCGGGCATTTAAAATTTAGGGCATTAGAATGGACTGGCAATGTCGATCCGGTTGATGATGTTACTTTTATAGTATTTAAAATTAAATAAAGATTTACTCTGTGTTTGCGAAATGTTAATTACTTTTAATACATAATAAAATCAGGAGATAAAATGAAATTCAAAACAAGTGAAGTATATAATGCAGCGGTAATTTCCTTCACGGGGAAACTAATGGGTGGACCAGAAGCTGTGGATTTTCATAATAAAATTTCGAGTTACCTGGAGGCAGGAAAGAAAAACATCATTCTAGAAATGAGTGATGTAAAGTATGTGAACAGTTCCGGAATCGGCAACATTGTGAGAGCATTCAGCACTGTTAAGGATGCAGGCGGTAATTTAAAGTTGGCTGGAGTAAGTGATAAAGTTGAAGGAGTTCTATCCATAACTAAATTGCTCAGCATTTTTGAATTGTTTAATACTGTAGATGATGCTGCAAAGAGTTTCTGATCATTCTGTTATTAACAGATTTTTCTCGAAAATTGAGACAGACTATTTAAGACTGTTATAAGGATAGGATCAGCTCGAAAAATTTCAACTCTTTGTACACCAACAGATAAAAAAACCTTGTAGAATGTTATAGAAAGCAGGCTACGAGGTTTTTGTTTTTCTATTAACCGTTCAAAAAAAACATATGACCTCAGGTCAGACTCAGATTCATAGCATCTGAGATCAGATCTTCGATTCTATTAATAATTATTAGGTGTGAAAACAATAAATTGGATTTTTTCTTATTGTTAATTATTATAACATCATAAGAAGGCGGGTTTTCTTATTAACGGATATTTTTTTGAATTGAGAGAATAATGGAAAGTGTTAAAGAATACTACGATAAAATCGGGTGGAAAAAACACGAAGGAAAGTACAATGATACTTTGTCATTTTCTTCAAATGTAGGAACAGAATATAAAAGAATATGCAATGATAGATTAAAAGATATGATTGGCTCTCCGGAACTTCTGCTGGATGTTGCCTGCGGTGCAAGTCCGTTTGATTCCAGAGCAAAAAAGCAATTATGTATTGATTTTAGCATAACAGCTCTAAAGGAAGCAAAAAGGAATAGGCACGACGGATTTTTTGTGTTGGGAGATATAACTTCGTTACCGCTAAAGGATAACAGCGTTTCGGATACGGTCTCAATGCACACAATTTATCACGTGCAAAAAGATCATCAGGAAACTGCCATTAAAGAAATTAAAAGAGTAACAAAGAATAAATGTTTTATTGTTTATAATGCCGGTAAGCATGCAAAACTTGTAAATTTATTAACCCTTCCTCTTCAGTTGTGGAACTGGTCCGAAAAGAGAATAAATCCTAACAGTAAAAGGAAACTCTACTTCTATGCGCACAATTACAAATGGCTGGAGAAGTTTGGAGAAGTAAGAACCTACCGATTTTTTAACGAGAACGGCATCAAACTTTATAGTAGATTATTATGGCTGGTAAGTAAATATGAAACACATTTACCAAAACATTCTTATCATCCATTATTAATTATTGATAAGACTAAATAACTTTAACTGATCAGCGAGATACTATTCATCTCTGGTTTAAGGTCTATTCTATTTTAATTTTCTCACACGATTTCAAAAATTCCGGGTCAACATCGGCACCATGCCCCGGCTCATCTGTAATAGTAATCTCTCCAACATTATACTGAGCGCCGCCAATTATCGGATCCTCTTTCATAAACAAGTAACCGTCGAGATCAGCATATTTAATGTTGGGTCGGGATGAAACAACATGGGCAGCAGCCGAAAGTCCTAACCTGGTTTCCGTCATGCATCCTAACATGCATTTTATTCCGGCACCTTCAGCAATTGCATTTATTTTCAGGGCGTTATGTATTCCACCTGACTTGGCGAGTTTGATGTTAAAATAATCGCAGCATCCATTAACTGCAAGTTTATATGCATCGTGATGATCGAAAAGAGATTCATCAGCCATTATAGCAATTGTAGTTTTCTCTCTTATTCTTTTGAGGTTTTCATAATCCCAGTAAGCGATTGGTTGTTCGCAATATTCAATTCCGAATGGTTCTAATGCTGTAAGCGTAGCAACAGCAGTATGATAATCCCAGCCCTGATTAGCGTCAATTCTTATTGGGAGTTTGTCACCTATTGCTCTCCGTATGCTTTTAATTCTTGCAACGTCCATTTCTTTTGTTGTGCCTAATTTAACCTTGACAGCTTGAAATCCCTGGTTCATATAATCAACCGCTTTCTTTGCAACAATTTCCGGATCGCCAATACTGATTGTATTATCAGTCCAGAAACTTCGTTTCCCACCTCCTAAGAGGGCATAAAGCGGAAGCCCGGCTACTTTACCGAGAATATCGTACAATGCCATATCAAAGGCACTTCTTATAGTGCTATTGAAGACCAGATATTTATTCATTTCACGATTTCTCTCCTCTATGTTCAAAGGGTCTTTACCGATCAGTAGCTTTGCAAGATCGGCAGCACCGGCAAGATTGATCGATTGGGTCTCTCCGGTAATGCCCCAGTATGGATTAGCTTCACCCATTCCATAGATACCCTGATTAGTAATTACTTTCACAAATACGCTTTGTGCGCATGTAATTTCCATTATCGCAATCTTAAATGGTTCGTGAAATGGGATATCGGCTTTGTAGATTTCAATCTGTTTGATCTTCAAATTGCTGTTCATCTAAATTTCTCCTGATAAGTTTTAATATCTATATATAAAATTATCTCTTACTTTGTATGAATTCCAAATCGATTATCAATATATTGTTGAGGAAACATTTTTGGTTTAAGATTCACTTCCTTTCATTGAAGAACCTTAATATTTATCTGATTTTACTATATAGTAATTACTAAGTGTGAAGTGACTACCCATTTGGGTTGTATTATAGTTATATGAAAAAATAAATAGTGTTTTAAAATAAAAATCATTAATTTGAACAAGGATGAGGTTCATAAATCTTATTCCTCTTTAAATGTTATCACTCAATAAATATTAGCTATATCTCCTATGTGCCAAACGGGTTTGCATTCTTATAAAGGAACAATACTCCATTCGTATAAAACAAAAATAAATCGTTGTCAATTAAATCAAAGGAACACAAACATATTTTGAAACTATTAATCAAAATGAATCTCCCAATCGTTTCAGAGAATTAAAATAGAATTTCTATTTAAATAATAATGTGTTACAATCAATAACAAATTAGGAGGATGCTTTTATGAAAAGAATTTCTATCTATTTTTTGTTTATCTCTTTACTATTTGTAACTCAAATAAGCGCACAATTATTTACACGCACTGCTGAAATTAAAGAACCGTCTGGAAAAGAACGCGGTTTTGGCGGAGTAATTGCAGGTGTTGATTTTGATAAAGATGGCAAACCGGAAATCTATGCATGCAATACGAATATGATTGACGGTGATTACGAGTTAATTCCAAGACTCTATAAATTCGAATGGAACGGTACCAAATGGGATTCTGTCTGGTCTGCAACTGCTCCAATTGCTACACAAAATACCTGGCCAGCACTCACCTGGGGCGATTTAGATAAAGATGGTAGGCCAGAAATATATTGGGGAGTTGTAAATGCAACTGTGCCGATATCTGGTGGAACATATCAGGATGTACCTAGAATTCTAGTTTACGAGTATCCTGGTGATGGAAGTGATAATATGGGTGTATCGGACGGACTCGGAGGATTCATGCCGAATGCTGCTACAAATATTGTCGCTGGCGCCGGACTGAATATCAGACCATTTAGGTTTGTTATTGCCGATCCGGACGGTGATGGTAAGGACGAATTGATTTTTTGCGATCGTGCACCTTCTATGCATTTAGGAGTTCTCTCTGTCAATAATATCCCTGATTTAGGCGGTGGAACTGAAACTTGGACAATCGAATATTCAGGGCAGGGAAATGCTGGTTTAGGAACTTCTAGTAAATGGGATGTCGCAGTTATTGGAAATGTCGTTTATGTAATTGATGGTGGTGGAAGGGTCTATGGAGTTAAATATTCTAATGGTGCTTGGCAGGAACCTAAGTTGCAAACCGGAATTGCAGGTAATAATGGTTCATTCAAAGGGAGCAAAGTTGTTGATATAAACAAAGACGGCAAGAAGGAAATTCTATTAGCCGAGTGGCTTGGTAATGCAAAGGGACAGGGTGCTAAAGTTTGGTTATTGCAGCAAGTAGCAGATACTCTTACTTCTACAGAAATTGCAGATGTTGAATCTCTTGGTGCTGTAAGACTTAATGGCGCTGATGCAGGTGATCTGGACGGAGATGGAAACTTAGATTTTGTTTTTGCTGCAAGATATGATGCTAATAATTCTAAAAAGGTACCTATTTTCAGGGTTGAATATCAGGGTGGTAATATTGCCAGCGCTGCAAGTTATACGGCTTCTGTAATTGATTCAGCGTATTGGACTAAAAACGGTGACATGGATGTTGTTGTTGTTGCAAATGTAGATGGAGACGCATCTGACGAAGTACTCTATACTCAGGGATATACTAGAGGAAATGCCAACGATGACCCGATGCCTCTTATTATTCTGGATAGACAGTTTACACCTGTATCGGTTGAGAAATTAACGAGTACAATCCCAACCGAGTTTTATCTCGAGCAGAACTATCCTAATCCGTTCAACCCGGCAACACAAATTAAATTTGGTATTACTCAATCTGCGGATGTTGAACTGAAAGTCTTTGATATTCTGGGAAGGGAAGTTGCCGTATTAATTAATAAAGAATTCTTTGCAGCCGGATCTTATGTTGTAAATTTCACAGCTTCAAATCTTGCGAGTGGTATTTATATATATAGGTTAACTACCGGTACGAATACAATTTCCAAGAAGATGCAGTTACTCAAATAATTTGTACTTTTTAAAAGGGTTGTCAGAATAAATTTAATATTCGTTCCTCAACGGATAAGACATTCTGATAACCCTTTCTTTTTAATTTAGCTTTCAAAAAAATGAATAGTTTTTTACAAAACTGTTCGGCAGTTTACGGTACGGTTTTATACACTTAATTATGGTACTGAGGTAACGATGAAAAAAAATTTATCTTTATCTGCCTTCCTTTTAATTTATTCCATCTTTTTTAATATCCAGTTATTTGCCGGAATAACCGGAAAAATTGCCGGAAAAGTAACCGAGGCAGGGACGGGAGAAGCACTTATTGGTATTAATATTATTATCCAGGGAACTACATTCGGAGCGGCTACTAATGTTGATGGCAGCTATGTAATTAATAATATTGAACCGGGAGTTTATACTTTAGTTTTTAGCGGTATTGGTTTTCAAAAAAAGATGATTACTAATATAAAGGTATCAAGTGATTTTACAACTAGAATTGATGTTGAACTCCAAACCGAAGATATTAATCTGGAAACTATTGTTGTTGAAGCAGTGCGCCCGCTGGTTAGAAAAGATCTAACATCCTCTCAAACATCTATTGATGAGTCGCAGATTAAATCCTTACCGGTAGAAAGTATAAGTCAAATATTATCTCTTCAAGCCGGTATTACAAGAGGGTCTGGAGGAGAACTGCATATCCGCGGCGGAAGGTCCACAGAAATTGCTTACAACGTTAATGACGTCTCGGCGGTAAATCCATATGATTTTGGCAGAACAGTTCAGATTTCTACCAATGCTATTCAAGAACTTTCTGTAGTGAGCGGTACATTTAATGCCGAGTATGGAAACGCATTGAGCGGTATTGTCAATTCTATAACTAAAGAAGGCGGTTCAAGATATAGCGGAACACTTACCTATTACGCCGGAGATTATTTCAGTTCGGCAAAAGATATTTTTTTTAACATAGATGATATCAGCCCGGTTAATAACCAGGTTTTCGAAGGAACATTCGGCGGACCGATTCCTCTATCGGATGATAAAGTTTCTTTTTTCCTATCCGGAAGATATGATTACGATAAAGGCTATTTATATGGGATACGTCAGCACACTGTATTCGATTCCCTTTCAAGAGATCCGCTGAGAGCGGGTGAATTAAATATTGCTCAGACGGGAGATAATTCAATCATTTCCATGAACCCTAGTAAAGACTTAAACGCCACGGCAAAACTAACTTATAAACCAATACCAACTGTTAAGTTCAATTATGATCTTATTTATTCTAATTCAGATTATCAGACTTATACACATAATTATAAATATAATCCCGATGCAAATTACCAGCGATTTCAATGGGGACTAATAAACTCTTTAGAATACAGACATGCAGTTAGTAACACTACATTCTTCTCGTTAAAAGGTTCATACAGTGTATACGATTTTAAAAGGTATTTATTCCCATTGCTGGATGAATCAGGAAATGAAGTATCATTCCATCCGGGAATGGATTTGGGGCTTTATCATGCAGATCCGCGCTATCAACCTCAGGATAAAAGCAATAGCTACAGCAGCTACACCTTTGTTTCCGGAGGCACACAGCCCGAACATTTTTACCAGCGTTCTTATACAACCGAACTTAAATTTGATATTACAAGTCAGTTAACAAATCAGCACGAGGTTAAATTTGGTTTGAAGAGTAAGTGGGATACGATGGATTTTATTTTCTTTGAAATACTTAGAGACAGGAACAATTATCTAACGCCTATTATTCCTAATCCGGTTAATCAAAAAGGTTCTATCGATATCTATTCCCGTTCACCGCGGCAAATATCAACTTACCTGCAGGATAAAATGGAATTTGAGAGCATGATCTTGAATGCCGGAGTAAGAGTTGATTACTTTATGGCGAACGCAGTATATGCCCCGGATCCATTTAAACCGACTAAGAATCTTACGGATGCTAAAGGAAAACTTACAATAAGTCCAAGGCTTGGAGTTTCATTTCCAATAACAGATAAGGGAATTATTCACTTCTCGTATGGTCACTTCTATCAATTACCTCCTTACAGGTATTTGTATACCAATCCGGAATTTGAGGATATAGCAAATGAACCCGTTTATGGAAATGCAAACCTTAATCCCGAAAGAACGGTTACTTACGAACTCGGGTTGCAGCAGCAGATGACGGAATCAGTTGCATTCAATATAACAGGTTTTTATAAAGATGTCCGCGATCTTCTGGCTGTTCAGCAAATAAGAATAAGTAGTAATTCCATATATCAAAAATATGTTAACAAAGATTATGGCAACATTAAAGGAATAACCTTTTCACTTACAAAGAGAAAACTTCCGGCAGAACTATTCAGTGCATCCCTGGATTATACTTTCCAGGTTGCCGAAGGAAATGAAACGGGTGCCGATGCATTTTTTATTGATCTTCAATCGGGAAGGCAGAGTGAAAAAATCCCCGTACCGTTAGGTTGGGACCAGACACATACGTTAAACGGGGTTATTACATTTGGCGGTGATAAAGATTGGAACGCAACTATTACGGCTTCTATCTCTTCGGGACTTCCATATTCACCGCGACTTTATGAGCAACAGATTTATTTGCGTTCCAACAGTGAAAGAAAACCATTTTATGCAAATGTGGATCTATTATTTAATAAATCTTTTACTATAGCCGGCAGAACAAGCGTAACACTATTCCTGAAAGTATTCAATCTATTAGATTCTCAAAACGAACGGTTTGTTTATGATGACACCGGAAGGGCAGGCTATTCATTAGAAGCTACTCAGGGCGGTCCGCAGGCGACCAATCTGATTTCACAAAAATATCCAAGTATCAAATCTGCAAATGAATACTTTAACCGACCAAACTATTACTCAGCACCAAGAGAAGTTAGGGTTGGTTTAACCTTAGAAGTTAATTGAAATTTATGGAGCAATAAAATGCTGAAAATAAAATTGACATATCTTAAGCTGGTTATATGTTTTTTACCACTTCTTGTTGAATCAGGTTTTGCTCAATCGGAGTCGGTTAAACAGAGAAGGGCAGTTGAACATCAGGCCGTAAGAGATTTTCTGAATTATAAATATTCCATTTCACCAATTAGTACAAATAGTACAAATACTAAATCCGAAAAGTATAGTTTGCGTAATATGATGAAAACTGCAGGTGATGCTGATAGAAAATCTTTTTTTATGAACGGGAATAATGTTTCGGTTGAAATTGAAAATTACGGTGGTATTGCCCCCGGTTACGGAGGAATAAGAGAAATTACAAATTTGATCTGGCGGGATGCTCCATACATTTTTCAATTCTGCCCCATAGTTGGTGCTTCTGTAGTCGATACTTCAGGTAAACGGATTCATATAATTACCGACGGTATGAATGATTATGATAGACCCGGTTTAAGGGAAATTGATCCTGCAACCGGATTCAAGTGGCAATGGCAGCCGTTACCCGTTTATGCAGATCCTAATCAACCTTACATTGCTTCAAACCCAGCTTTTGATTCCGACCGTGATGGTAAACCCGATAGCTGGCCGAGAGAATGGTATAATGAATTCCTGGGGCAATATGTTTGGCCCGGATATTTAACGCAGGGTGAAAACAATGCAGACCTTGAAGCATACTGGGCAATGGATGATAGAGATAATAAAGAGTTTGGCTATTATCCGTTTAATAATGATAAAACAAGAAAGGGAATTGGAGTTCAGGTTGATAGCAGAGCATTTCAATGGAGCAATTCTTTAGCGTCGAATGCCATCTTCTTCGTCTGGTCTATAACAAATGTAAGCGATAAACATCTGGACTCTCTGATGTTTGGTATTTACGGAGATCCGGATATTGGCGGGGCAGATAATAAAGATGATAACGGACTTTTTATTTCTCCTTTCGATACAAGAGTACCGCTCTATGCTCGTAACATGGTTTACTTTTTTGATCCGGATGGAATTGGAGATGCCGGAAGGAAATTGGGATACCTTGGTTGTAAGTTTCTTGAGTCACCGGGAAATCCGGATGATGGAATCGATAATGATGGCGATGGTATGATAGATGAAAGGCAGGATAATAATATAGATGAAGATGGAGATTGGAATCCTGATACTGACGATGTTGGTATGGATGGAATTCCTAATACGGGCGATTTTGGAGAAGGAGATGGAATTCCGACTTTAGGTAAAAGGCTGCATGATGGAAGACCCGATCCACTTCAACCCGGTGAACCGAATTTCGGTTATACTGATTTGGATGAATCAGATCAGATCGGGTTAACAAGTTTCAAGAGTTCGCAGTGGGCAACTGATTTGAGAATTGCCTATGATGAGGATATCTGGAATGCTACAACTCCCGGTAGCTTTAGTGAGATTACACAAAACGAGGATATAGTTTTTATTTTTAGTTCAAGTTATATTTCTCTGGCACCGGGTGAAACAAAAAGAATTTCAATGGCATTTCTTTTTGGTGAGGATCTTAACGATCTTCTTACAACCGCAGAGACAGTTCAGGATATTTACAATAAAAATTACAGATTCTTCCGTCCGCCAAGTCTTCCAAAAGTAACTGCTGTTGCCGATGATAAGAAGGTTACTTTGTTTTGGGATTCAAGTTCGGAAGAAAGTGTAGATCCAATTACCGGGAAAGATTTTGAAGGATATGTTATTTACAGAAGTACACGTCCGGATTTTGCTGATATCCAGACAATTACAGACGGAAGGGGTGCACGATTTTTATATTCACCGTTAAAGGATTTAAAAGGTTTCGATGCGAAGTGGGACCTTAATAATTCCTGGAAAGGTTATCATCCGGTACCTTATATGGGAAGAGGATTGAATTATTATCTAGGCGATAATTCCGGTTTGGTTCATACGTTCGTTGATTCTAACCAGGTTAGAAACGGGCAAACATATTATTATGCAGTTGTTGCATATGACCACGGGGATTCATTAGGGATTCCACCTTCCGAGACCACAAAGAAAATTTCGTCAGACCCTATTACAAGTAAATTAATCTTCGATGATAACACCGTACAGGTAATTCCCGGTCCTCGTACAAGCGGATATAATCGCCCTGAAATTAAACCGACCGATGTTCAGCATCTTAGTGGTATTGGAAATGGTGAAGTTAGTTTTAGTATTCTGAATGATTTAAAAATTAAAGAAGATACTTACACACTTAGGTTTAGGGATACTCTTTTTACTCCCGAAAAACCGATATTAGCAAAAAATTATTCTGTTACAGGGGAAAAAGCTATTAAAGAATCTTTTTACCTGTATGGTACTAAATTTACAAACCTTTCCCAGGATAATATAATCAACGATGCCACATTACAGGTGACCGATGCCTCAGGTAAAGTTTTTGTAAATGGAGTTGACTACGAATTGAATATACAAAAGGGTCAAATCAAAAGAACCGATAATAGTACCATGAAAGAAGCTACAGAATATTTTATCACTTATAAAAATTATAAAGTATATCAAAGTCGGGCACTTAATGGTGAGGATTCCAATCCGGTATTTGACGGAGTCTTACTACGAGTAAAAGATTATCCCGCACTTGCATTTGATAATGTAAGATCTAAATGGTCTTCCGGTATTGATCTTCCATTCAGGTTTTACTTACGGTCTGCTGGTAATCCCAGGGCGGAACCTGCAGATTATGTAGTTACATTCTCAAATGTAAATATTTCAACAGCAAAGAAATTTGTTGTAGGAAAGGGTTTTATCGATATACCCGTTAAGTACAAAGTTGAAGATGTTACTTCTGGTGTTCCTGTTCCGGTTGTTACAAATCTTCAGGAAGCAGTAGCTTCAAACGATTCAGCATGGACAGTGGGAGAAGAAATTGTTTTTTACAGAACGGGATCCGCCGGTGGACAGGGAGCTCCTATTGCATGGAGTTTAGTTGTTTCTGCATCGTCTTCAACACCATCAAGAATCCCCGGTCCGGGCGATGTTCTTTTCATTTATACAAAGAGACCCTACACTACTACGGATGTTTTTAAGATTCAGACTCAAGCCGGATTTGTAAAAAATGAAGAAGCTGCCAACAAACTTGATAATATCTATGTAGTTCCGAATCCTTATGTTGGAACGAATGAAATAGAACCGGCAAATAAATTACAAGGGCAGAACCGTGGTGAGAGGAGAATTTATTTTGAAAATCTTCCAATGAAATGTACAATTAGAATTTATACGTTGAATGGCGAGCTCGTTACAACTTTGTATCATGATTCTACTTTTGATAATGGCAGGGAGTTCTGGAATTTGTTGAATAGTAACGGATTTAGTGTTGCATATGGTGTTTACCTGGCACATATCGATGCACCCGAGATAGGTGAAAAACTAATTAAGTTTGCTCTTATAAAGTAAAGAATTGCAGGAGACCTTATGAAAAAAATAAATGCTCTATTAATCATTTCGTTCGTGCTTTTTATTTCCATTGATGCATTTGCACAAACAACAAAAACCGGAACAACTTCTGCACAGATACTTAAGTTTAATGTCGGTCCACGTGCTATTGGTATGGGTGGTGCATTTACTGCGATCGCCGATGATATCACTGCCATTTACTGGAATCCCGGCGGTACTGCCAACATAAATACAAACGAAGCTTTTTTTAACCACACTTCTCTTTTTGCTGATATACAGCATGACTTTGCGGCATTTGCAACAAATCTTTCCGGAATAGGAACAATCGGTGCATTTATTTCAGTTCTATCCATGGATGACATGAAAGTAAGAACAATTGAATATCCGGAAGGGACCGGCGAACTTTTTAATTACAACACGGTTGTAATGGGATTAAATTATTCGAGATATCTTACTACAAATTTTGCAATCGGATTTAATGTGAAGTATATCAGTGAGAATCTATGGCATATGAATTCCGCGGGATTTGCAATTGATATCGGCACTCTTTATAAGATTCCGGTTTTCAATGAATTAAGAATTGCTTCAAGTATATCAAATTTCGGTACGAAACTGCAGCTTTCAGGAAGAGATGCAATGGTGATATACCCTTCGGGAGCCGGGAATGAGAATTTAGTTAATTCTAATATTGAACTTGATAAATTTGATCTTCCCCTGATTTTTAGATTTGGCATTTCTGCGGATGTGATAAAAATTGGAAGTTCCAGATTAACTGTTGATATTGATGCAATTCATCCTAATGACAACTCGGAATATTTAAATGCCGGCTTCGAATATGCATGGAATGAAATCATTCATTTGAGAGCAGGGTATAACTCTCTCTTCGA
>JAGUYK010000028.1 GCA_020061355.1 Ignavibacteriales bacterium
GATGACATTATTGGGATGAGACTGTGTTAGGGATGAAACTGTTGAAAAAGACGTGACAGAATTGACAAGTTGGGAGAACTTTAATAGGATGAACAAAAACACAGCAGTGAGGGAACCCATGGCAGAAGAACACTTTATCGAGACCGGGAAAGGCACATTTTAGGGGGAATACATCTATGATCAGATCATCCCCAGGGATCATTTCTTTCGGAAGTTGAATGAAATGCTGGATTGGCGCAATTGTTTCAAGAAAATGATGTGCTGGTATCAAGGCAGAGCGCACAGTACGGACGTCCATCCTTTGACCCGCTGGTGTTGCTGAAGATGCTGCTGGTAGCGTATTTGTACAATTTGAGCGAGAGACAGGTAGAAACCTACATCAATGACAGTATGTCAGCCAAGTATTTCTTAGGATTAGGCATGGATCAATCTGCGCCCGATCATTCCACTCTGCCATTTGTTTGAGATCCTACCGTACCCACAAGAAGGATGCCAATAAGCAGGTATGGTTTGCCTTGAAAGCCAAGCCTACCTACCAGCAGGGTTTGCGCGAACGCTATACCATCGAACCCAAATTTGGAGAATGCAAGCAACAGCATGGCTTGGGACGCTGTCGCTATCGGGGGCTGGAACGCTATGAGATCCAAGCCGGGTTGATCGCCATAAGCAAGCATCTGAAACGCATGGTCAAGTTGTTCTATGGAGTAAATCTGAGAAATCCTTCTCCCTCTTATAGCCTAGAGTGAGTTTATTTGCTAGTAACGATAGCAATTAATATCTAACGTTTCTGGATTTCCAATAAAGAAACAATAAGGATTATCTTTATTGCTCTGAATTAAGTCAAAAGACGATAAATTATTCTCTGTTGGTATTGATAGAGTAGGATAATTATTTTCCAGGGTTCGAAGATACCATTCATATTCTAATAATCCCTCCGAAATAACCATGATATCTGGTCGCTGCTTCTCAGCATAGTGATAATACCAAAGTGTAAAAGTACTTTGGTCATCCCCTGTAAAAATTATTGCATTTTCTGGAGAAGTACGAAGTACCTGATTTGCAAATTCTATAGCACGGTTATCATTAGAAGCATCTACCTTTGGAGTTACAATTAAAACTTGTCGCACAATTAATATAACTAATAATAGATACAAACCTGTTTTAGCAAAATCCCATCGAGGAACAATAAATGATATTAGATTTTGAAAACCCAAACCGATCCATAGTGAAAAAGCGACGATTGTTTGAATTAAGTAAATATAAGAATCATGCGAAGCATAAATTAACGAAAATGCTCCATAGCTAATAAATATCCAAAAAATTGGTAATTTATATTTTTTATGTGTCTGATTATGAAGTAAAGCGAAAATTCCAGAAAAAACACCCAACGCACCAAATTGCTCTATTAGAATCCCGCCCCAGGCGCGGATTCGATCAAATATAAATTGCGTTGAAAAGTAAGATTGATATATCTTTCCGGAAATTAGTTGAAAAAAAGAATTGAATGTGACTGGATCATTCCAATTTATTTCAGGATTATTCATTGCTCGAAAAGGCAGAATTAAATAAACGCTCAAACCAAGAAGTACTCCAAGTATTCGTAGTGATAATTTAGAATTGGAAAAGAATTCCACCTTATTATTCTCAATTAATAAGAAAGGGATTAGAAAAATCGTTGTTATATGATTTCCTAAACCCAATCCCAGACATGTACCTCGTATCAAATTATCAGGTGTTTTATTACCCCAAAATAGTGTCTGGTAAAGAATAATAATTGTTAAAAGAGATTGCAATCCATACACTTCCGCAACAACTGCCTGTGACCACACTAGAGGAGATAATCCAAAAGCAAAGGCGGCTACTAGTGATGAAATTATTGAGAACTTTTCTTTTAATAGAATATGGTTTACTGTAAAGTAAATCATAATTGATGCCAAGCCAGTGCAACAAGCAGAAAGCAAATTTGTTCGATAGGCAAGATCACCAATTGGTATAAATTGAAATAATTTTGCTAAAAGCATGTATAGTGGATAACCGGTTGGATGTGGCACACCATTAACGGCAGCTGCCGCGATCAAATCGCCACCATCTGCTCCTCCATTTGCCCAACTAATCCCAGGAGCTAAGGTATAAGAATATAAGGAAAACAATGATACAAAAATCAAAAAAGGGGGAATATGTTTGATATTCATCCATAAAATAATATCACCAGAGAAATAAATAATTCTCTGGTGATATTTTGTAATCTCAATTATCTACTATTTGCCAATCAACGAGTACGTTCCATCTGTGATTCCTTTGTCAACTATACAAATTTGTTTCGGATCTCCACTGATGGTTGATTTAAGAAGCGTCCACTCTTCAGCATCTTTATCCCATTTATAAATATTCCCATCTTTCTCTTCAGTATCTTGTGGATATGGGTAACATACTTTGACCTCACCCTCTTTACTTAGTACCACTGTAACGGCGTCAGTCAAAAAATTTAACCCCTCTGGCGCTGGACCGAAATCTTTCTCTGGATCTTTTACCCGGATGGCTTTCCCAGCAACTGAACTGGTGATTTCTACTGTTCCAAGGGATACTGTCGTATTCGCTATGAGTTCAACCTCATCCGGTGGTACGGGGACTGTTCCTTGGCGATTCGGCCCTGCCCACACAGCGGTACTAACAACGACTAAAATAGCTGTGAGTGCAACAGCTATTGAAATAGAATATTTTCGTTTCATTTTATAATCTCCTCCCGAAAATTTTTTATATTCTCATTATAATGACTTGCCTAGTATAATCAACTCCAAGGGCTTCGGATATTATTCGGATTACTTATCTGGCTAATTAATAAGGCATAGTGGGGGTAAAATACGTGCCACTCACACCATATTTGTAAATTAATCTTGTTGTTTGAATTCTATATCAATTATTAAATCTTCCACGAGTGTAGATTTTAATATCCATTCCCCTTGACTGTAATGCAATCCGTCTGGCGCATTAATAATCTCAAATTGTGAGGGAAGCTTAATATGAAAATCAATTGGTGTAGCAATTGTCCCGGGCTGTTTTTGAACTTTAAGGTGGTAGGTGTATGAATTATTATTGCGATCATGCTTCAAAATAGTATAAGGAAGTGAGTAGGTGAAATTAGTCTTCAATTCACTACTCTTTGGAACAACAAGAATAGTTCCAAACGCCTGAATACCTGGAATTTTTTCGTCTAAAAGATCGATGCGAGCCGGGATTGACGATTCACGCAAAGTCCATTTCTCGGGGATTTCGTGGGGAGTTGATGTGATTAATTCTGTATTTGCAGGAGTGTAAACTCGAAGGTAAGACCAATAACAATCATTCAAAATATATTCTCTTTCGCTGAGGAGTAATTCTTCTAGTGGTCCACCAAATTGAATACATTCTGTTTGTGTATCTGCATTCTGCAAAGAATTATTTTTTTGCAGAATGTTGAGAGAACCAATTGGTAAGTCAGGGTTAGAAAGATCAATAGAATAATCAATATAGGTATCCATTAAAGCATTTGTTTTATTAAATCCAATATTACTATCCACAACCATCAAGAAATCACCATATTCATCGGTGCGCACTGCACCATCCCAACCGCGTAGGGCAATCAAAGCACCCATTTCTGGGTCGTTAAATTGCAGCAAAATATGTTTCTCATCTAGCAGTTGAACCATCAAACCGCTTAATGATTGTAGGGAGTGGCTATCTAGTGTTAATAATTTATCTATCAGAGGATCAGCTAAATAACCGATAAATTGTTTTCTATCCCACTCATTTTGTGAAATACCTTTTGGGGGTGTTAATTCCTTGGCTGTACGCATATACTGGAGGACGTTTTCAGCAGTAATCGGTTCCTCTGCGGCTGCAATATTAATTGGGCCAACTATTTTCAACAATTCTTGAACTACATGCTGATCAATAGTAATGACCCCATCAATTTCTTTAGAGTGCGCATACGAATATAAAAATTTTGCCCATTCAATAGTCGTCGGAAAATCTGTAAACCAATTTGAATCTCGAAAAAGTAAAATTTCTGCCATCATGTAGTCATCCAACTGCCAAGGCGCTTTCGGATATGATTTAGAAAGATCATCCACTAGATCGGAGCTTTCGAAGGTTATACTTTTTATTTCACCATTTTCAATTTGTAGAAGACCTACCGCGGTAAGAAAGCCTCCAGTTGGTCTTAGTTCATCTTCATTTTGAACAAGAATCATATAAGTTTGTAAACCGTTTCCCGTTGAACCTAATAGCCTGGGAGCTAATTGGGCCATTTTTAGCACATCGGTGACAGGGAATGATGTTTCGAAAATATGTAAAAGTGGATCAATTTTTGTTGTGATTAATGAAGATAAATCTGGTGATAAATCATCCGTATTGATTTCCTGACGAAGAACCTGCATATTCGCTATCGCAACTTGCGCAGTTACAAGTTGCGTATCCGCGATTTCAAACTCAGAAATTATATTTAATAAGTTTGTATTATTCTCTTCAATAAAACTTGGAAGAATAGGTAAAATCAATTGGAAAAGCTCGTCTCCTGCAGTGCTTATTTGTATAGCCATTTCAAGCAAGAGAGGAGCTTGTGATATATCTCCACCATATTTGGGCAACCATCCTAAATATGGGGCACATTTGATTAATAAGGAATAATCGCTCTTAATCGATTCTAAGCCAAGTCGAATTTCGGCAATATTTTGCCCAGCATGCTGGAATTGGTTAACATCTTGTATTGAGTTATTACTTAATGCATCAGTAAAGACTATTATTTCTTTTGTTTTATCAGTAATAACCTGAACCCTCTGATACAAATCAATGCTTTTCCAAACTCCAAATATTATTAAACCAATAATGATCAAAAGGAAAAGACGATTACCCCAAACTCTAACAATTTGCGGCAATATAATCTTCTGTAAGTGTTGTTGCAACCATGGAATTTTTTCTTGTTTAGATGAGATTTTTGTTTTCGTTCTTAAGTGTTGCTCATACTCATCAAGAAAAATGGCAAATTTTTCAATTCCTTTTCTATGCCAATCACTTATTGTACTGTTTGGGGCAACTTCCGGCTCATTTCCAATAAGTATGTATTGACCAACATCTTCCTCTTCTTTTATTTCATGATGGTATTCTCTTACGAAGAGCAAAATTGCTTTATCAATTTGTTGCCAGGCTTCTCTTAGAGTAGAAGGGTGTGGATAATCAAACAAAAAAGGAGCAAAATACTGAGCAGCAATAATTCCGAATTCTCCCCATTGATTGTCTAATCGGAGACCGTTTTTTGGCTCGGTGTTTGGCATCATTTTTACGAATAAATTAATAATTGTTTGTACTAATCTGCTCCCAGGGGAGAGGGTTTTCCAATTTGGATTTTTATGAAATTCCTCATAAACCATATGAGTATTCGTCCAAGGATGTTTGTCTAATTTTTCGGGATGATCTATGTTTTCAAGTATATTCTTTAGCAAGGAAATATTTTTTTTCAATTCATTCATTAAATTTCACCCTATTCTTCATTGCAGTAGATACAAAAATACTTTTCAAGACTAAATTATTATGATTAAAAAAAGTTACCTTTGTGAAAATCCTTTTATTATTAATTGATCAATTTCACTAAATTTTCATTCCATGATTTGAATATACACGTTGTAAAATTTTATTAAAGTTCTTTTCAATAAGATTGATGATCTCTTTTCCAATGCATAAAAACTCTTCACTTTTTTGTCGAACAGGATCTGAAATATCATAAATTGGACCATCAGTTAATTCTGTAAGCATATATATTTTATGACTTTCGCATGGGTATTCTACGGATAAAGCTTCTTTTTGATTGGATTCCATTACAACAATCAAGTCAAATTGAGAAATCATTTTTAGATCAACGATCTTGGATCGGTGTCCAGAAATTTCAAGACCTAGATTATCTCTAATCCACTCTTCGGAAGGGATAATTGGAAAACCTGGTTGTGTCCAGGTACCAGCACTTTCTACAGTCCAATCATTTTCAATATTTTGCTTTTTTAGCAACTTATGAAAAGTCGCTTCTGCAATTGGCGAACGAAAACGGTTCGCGGTGCATAAAAATAGTATCGAATACATTATATCTTTTTTTGCTTGGTTATCCGTCAATATCCGGGTGACATCCTGGGGATAATCAACCAATCTCCAGAATAAACTTCATTTTTCCCATTTAAAGAATTGTAGTATATTAGGTCTTCTAAATTCACAGCTAATTCAATAGCTAAATCTTTTAGTGTGATAACTTCTGCAGTTACCCTATAAGGCTGAAAATAAGGTAGCTGCTCAACATCTGTGAAACCAACCGGGATAATCACAAGTGCATTATCCCACAGGGGAAGGTTCATAGCATAGTTTACTCGTATGATTGCTCCTACGCTTGTATTATATAATTCAGCATATTGGTTTAATGAATCTCCACTTTTCACTTTCTGAATCACAAATTGATAATTTGTTTCCTCATCAATGTAGTTTATTATTGCAATTGGAGTAGAAACATTAGTGGGAGTAGGTTTGAGAGACTCATCTTTTTCTCGTGGTGTTTCTAAACTCTCAGCAGTCATTGCCATCGATGTTACTAGAAAAGTATCGTCAGAATGATCAGACAAAGGAAAATTACATGCAAATTGCATAAAAAAAATGCAGATCAGAGTAAACAATAAGATTTTTTGCCTTTTTTGATCTATTTCGGCTTTCACTTTTTTATATCCTACATATTTAGCTGGTTAATTTCTTTGTTTAATGATTAAACATAAATCCAGGTTTTTAAGGATTATTGATTCGCAGATTGGTAGCGGGGTACTATAAGCCAATCACCAGAATTCAAATTTTCTCCTCTAGATAAACCATTATAGTAAATGAAGTCCTCAAGATTAGTTGCCAGTTCCTGAGCCAGGGTCTCAACAGATATCCCCTCACTTGTTACCTTATATGGTTGGAAGTAAGGCATCTGCGACACATCGGAAAAATTAACTGGAATGACTACGAGAGCATCTACCCACAAGGGAATGTTCAAAGCATAGTTCACTCGTAAAATTGCCTCAACACTAGTGTTATAAAGCGTTGCGTATTGGTTCAGATTTTCTCCGCTTTTCGCCTTATGAATCACAAATTGGTAATCTGTACCAATAAGGGCATCAAGTTCATGTACTATAGGTTCTGGAGTAGCGGTATACGTTGCTGTCATTGTGGGAGTAACGGTCAATGTAGGTATTGGCGAGCTAGTTAAGGTGGGTGAAAGAGTTATGGTTGATTCAGGTGACATTGTTTGAGCCATAGATGTCTTAGTCGCCTGAAAAAGTTTTTCTTCATACGGCAATATTTCTTCGATTGGAATACTCATTTTATGGGTAGGGATTGGTGTGAATGTCGCTGTTGAAACAACAAATGTAGGAGAAAGGGTTGGGCTTTCCTTAAAAAGGATATTCTTAAATAATTGTCCTTTAATAATAGGTATTTGCAAGATAACAACAAGAGTTGTTATTAAAATTAATGTCCTAAATAATATTTTCCAGTTAAATCTCTTTTCTTTTTTAAACTGGCTTTTTGATGCACGAAATTCTTCAGGTAAAGCAGCTAAAACTTTTTTATTATATACTTTGCAATTTTCATATTCTTCTGTCAAACAGAATATCTGTTGCTGTTCAATATTTATAGCTGAAACTGGTTTTGCGTGATAACAACAATTACTATCTGACGGGAAAAACATATGTGTATTGGAATCATCAGCCAAACCGAGAAATGGGCAAAAATTGTGTACTTTGTTCAAGATTACCTCTTGTTCATAATTTATTAACTATTATGAATGGTGAAAAACAGGATATTGAAAAATTTCTTTCAGTGGAAAAGGGACTATCAGGCATTTAAGATAGGTCTATTCATCGCGCTTTTTTCAGTTTCGGCATTTTTCTAATCTTTAGAATAATATTGATATTGGTAATTGCCACTGTAATAATCCACTCGATCGCGTGGGATTCTGTTAAATACTACCCCAATAATGTGCCCCCCTGCCCGTTTTATTAAATCCTCCGTTGCTTTGGCAGCCTCCTTTGATGTCTTGCCCGGTTGGATCACCAACAATACTGCATCGACTTTTGAGGACAATATCTGTGAATCTGCCACAATAGAAGGTGGACTATCTATCACGATAATATTATATTTATTACCTAACTCTAGAAGTATTTGCTCCATTCTGGCTGAACCCAATAACTCGGCTGGATTTGGGGGTAAACTACCGCTACTAACAATTGTTAAATTTTCTGCCCCATCCATTTTCTGGATGACATCCTGTAAGTCATGACTTCCCCGTAATAAATCTGTTAAACCTATATGATTCGTTATACCCATAGTTTTATGTACCCGAGGGCGGCGTAAATCTGCATCAAGCAAGAGCACCTTTTCCCCTTTCTGTGCATAAATAGCTGCCAAGTTTGTACTAATGATCGTTTTCCCTGTCGACACTTCCGGGCTGGTAACCAAAATAGTTCTTATAGGTTTGTCAATACTTGAAAACTCGATGTTTGTGCGTAAAGAACGGAACGCTTCCGCAATGGGAGAACGAGGCTGGTTGGTAGTATATAAACCTATTGTTTCTCCATTACTATTTTGCATTTCAGCAATATATCCAATCACATTTAATTTCAGCAGCTCTTCAACCTGAGCGGATGTTTTCATAGTGGTATCCAAATTCTCTTTTAGAATTAGGAATCCTGCACTTAGTATCAGCGCTATTATTCCCCCCAATACACTATTAAGCATAGTACGAGGTCGTACTGGATCGTCAGGAACAATGGCAGGTTGAATCTGTACCACATTTGGCATATTCTGCAACTTCGCTAAGCGCACCGATTCCAAATTATTCAACACAGAAACATAAATTTGTTGATACAAAGATTGAGTGGTGTTTAGCAAGGTTAATTGTGAACCGGCTGAGGTATTCGCGCCATCCACCTGCTTCCCATATACAATCAAATCTGTGTAACTCTGTTCGTAGAGCGGTAGTAGCAATTCCACTTGTTCCAAGCGTGCTTTTTTCTGTTCCAATGCATCGCGCTCTTCCGGTGTAGCTGGATTGCCCATTTGCGAGATTTCTACCGGTAATGTTTCACTCTCTTGTTGCAGCACATTAATTTGTTCTTGTATCCATTGTTCCTGTTCTTCGATTGTCTTGATGGATGCGTGATTGATTTGATTTTGCAAATCAGCGATCTGGCTTTCGATTTGTGCTTTTTGGGCTGACAAGCTTTCTTCCATCAAATCATAACGTTCTGACGAAATCAGTTCGTTTTGCTCGATCAGGACTTCAACCAGCATATCAGCGGTCAGGGCAGCGCGCTGGGGATCAGGATCCTCCACATTGATCTCAATTATTTGTGTGTCGATAATTGCTTTTGTATCTATTGCATCTTCATCCAATTCAAAGCCCAACCGTTCAGAAACAATATTAAGAATCGATTCGGTTTGCAACAACTGCAAATATGTTTGGGTTTGCTGATTGGTCGTTAGATAAGCTGTCACATCAGAGGATTGGTCCTGCCCTGCACGCGTGATCATCACTTTAGCAGTCGATTGGAAAATAGGTGTGCTAAGCAGGCTAACTATTAAACCGGTTGCTGCCCCGATGACTAGACTTAAAACTAACAGCCAGCTCCAGCGTTTTAACAAAAGCCCATATTGCCGTAAATCAATTGTTTCATCTTCCATGTTGTTTTCCTTTCACCTCAAAATAATTAGAACAAAATATTAGTTTTAAAATACCAAAATGAAACTCTTCAACCTATAGATAAATCTGGAATAGTTATAACTTTTGA
>JAGUYK010000030.1 GCA_020061355.1 Ignavibacteriales bacterium
ACGAGCCCATATGCTTAGTAAAAATCAAAGGAGTTTTTAATCCGGCAAGTCTTAGAGAGGGGACAATTAGCCATAGATCTTTAGAAGCATAGCAATGAATCAAATCGAAATCATTTTTTTTTAATAATCCGCTTGTTTTAAATACTATCGCAGGGTGAAAATAATTTTTAAATGCTGAAGCGTGAACACGGATCTTTTTATTCAATGCTTCATAATAAAGTCTGGAATTTTGAAAACAGAGCAGATCGGATTTTATTCCGTTATTATTTAATTGCTCTACAGTCTGAAGGGAATACATTTCCAATCCGCCCCAGCTCAATGAAAGACATGTATGTAAGACTTTCATGAATAGATCTTCTGGATTACAGCACCTTTAAAATAATGAACAAGTATTTCATCAAATCCATAACCTTTTTCACCCATAACAGCAGCACCAATTTGACAAAGCCCTACCCCGTGACCCCATCCGGCTCCATGAAGCGTGAAATTCTTCGGGATTCCGTTCACAATGTTTTTCTTTTCAACATAAAATGCCGAACTGTATAGGTGTGAAAGAGATAGAGTTTTTCTAATTTCCAACTCTTTACCGATTATCAATTCCTTTTTTTGTCCAACGATTTTTAATTTAATTATTCTGCCGGAATAACCTCGAAGAATCGGGATAATATCTATTATCTGTCCGAAATCGATTCCACTCTTCTCTTTAATAATTTTAGATAACTCTTCCTGATTATATTCCAATTTCCAACGGAAAAAATTATCTGTCGGTCTATCGAAATCAACAAGTATCTGTGATAAAATTCTTTGGTCTGTAGTATTGCAGTATGCATTGGGGTTCGATTTAATCCACTGCTCGGCAAGTTTATTGTCGGTCAAATCATAATCAACCCCATCGAGTTCGAACTTATAATCAATTACAGGAGATAAATAATGGTGCCTTATATTCTCCCACACACTTTCGAATGACTCGGTCATTCCACCGCAGCATTTAGAATATCTTGTATCGCAAATTTGATTGTCATATTGCAAAACTAATCCGCGAGTAGTTTCAATAGCATTTAAAGCATTATCGTTTATAATTTTTGATACTCCCTGATATCGCTGGCAATGATCGTCTGCGCATAAATCATAATTTACATGATCCTCGCGATCGTACCATCTCATGATTTCTGTTTCTGTTTTTACTTCGCTTACATTTTTTTCATTCTTATTCTTTTGTTGTTTTTCGAGTTGAGCAAGAAGCCAACTACGGGATACTATTGCATGTGCTTTTAATAGTTCGAGCGAACTATTTGCACTCATTTCGGACGAGATAACACTAACCAGGTATTCTTCGATTGGAATAATATTAACAGCACTTATAAGATTTTTTTCTTTAATAAATTTTAATGTTCCGCGGAATCTCTGGTTTTCCTTCCGTTCCCAGTGGAAGTTTTTCCCGATCACAACATCGCGCAAAAGAAAAGATTCAGTTTCTATATCATCCGGGGCAAAAACTATTTCGTTGGAAGAAAGAACCTCTTTCTCATTTTGAAATATTTTGATTTTTTCATCTTCCAGACTGGCAATAAATTGACCGCTTAATTTTTTGCTGGAGGCAGATATTAAAAAATCACCATAGAGATCAAACCTAATCTCTTTGCCCGAAAGGATTCCGATTTTGATGTCAGGTTCATTCATATTTTATGCAGTTTCAATTTTAGGTTTATAAATATAGTAATGATGACCATAATTAGGTAGGAAGAATATCAGCATATTTTAATTGTAGATTTTCGGATTTCAACCAAAAACAAGATTTGCTATCTTTGTTTCCTAATTTTCTATATAAAGTATATGAAGAACTATAAAGTTTTACTTTTTTATAAATATATCACTTTTCCTGATCCTGAAAAGTTTTGCAAGGAACATCTTCTGTTTTGTCAGCAAAACAATATTCTTGGAAGGATTTGGATTGCGCACGAAGGAATCAATGGAACGGTTTCAGGCTTATCGGAAGATATTGAAAAATATAAATCCGGGATTAGAAAGTATCCAGAATTTTCAGATATCTGGTTTAAGGAAGACATTTACGATACACATACGTTCAATAAAATTCATGTACGTGTTAAGGAAGAAATAGTAAATGCAAGCTTTGGAGAAGTTGACCTTTCAAAGACCGCGAAGAGATTGAAACCCGAAGAGCTTAATAAGTTTTATGAAGACGGGAAAGAGTTTATAATTGTTGATGCACGCAACGATTATGAGAGCAGGATCGGCAAATTTAAAAATGCAATAACTCCCGGTATGAAAACATTTCGCGATTGGACGGAGGTTGCTGAAGAGTTAACACCCTACAAAGATAAAATGATAGTTACTTATTGCACGGGCGGTATTAGGTGCGAGAAAGCTTCGGCTTACCTGGTTGAGAAAGGATTTAAAGATGTCTATCAAATGGATGGTGGAATCTGGAACTATATCAATCAGTATAAGGACATGTATTGGGAGGGTTCGGTTTTTGTTTTTGATGAAAGAAGAATTGTAACTCCCAATACGAAAGAAGAAATCAAACATATCGGTAAATGTTATTACTGCGGGAAATCCTCATCATATTACATCAACTGCCACAACCAGGATTGCGATAAGCTTTTTGTTACTTGTGATGAATGTAAAGTTGAAAATGATTATTGCTGTTCGGATAGATGCCGGCAGTCACCGAACAGGCGAAAACGTGTACATGGATAGATTGAACTTAGTAATTAACCGCTGAGAACATGTGTGCTTGATTAACTAATTTGTTAATCACTATCGACTTATCAAAAAAATATAATCACCTTTTCAAAAGATCTTTCAGCTTGTTCTCAATCAATCCCGATTTTTCTTTCTCCAGGCGATCGGTTAGTTCTTTCTTCTTTGTCTCGACAAAACTTAGCTGGTCGTTGATTAATGTTTGGTAAATATTCAACTGTTCTTTTATTTCATTAATCTTTGCATTGTAGAACTTTTGAAATTCATTCCGCTTTTGCGAAATAAATGAATCGAATTTGGACTTAAGCTGATTTTGTAATTTGGCTAACTCCTCGCCAACTATTTCTTGCAGGCGTTTTGCAATCTGGTTATCAAGATCAGTTGCCAGTGCAATATCGATCGATCCTTTTGTATTCCACATACGAAGATTTACATTAAATTCTTTTACCCGCTCTAAAACCTGTCGCACAATACTTTCGAAAATATTTTTTGAATCCTTTTCAAACTGAAGAATATAATTAGAAAACCTAAAATCAGCATTCGCATCGAAAGAATTGCCGGGAAGAGCGAGTTTAACAGACGAGCTTAAAATACCATCTTTAAGGATTGAAGGGAGGAAGTCGCTTTTTCCTAACCTGAATTCACCGGTAGGAACTCCTTTCAGACTGGCTGAATATTCATCATGTGGAATATCTTTTCTTCTATCGATCAACCCGGAAATTTTGATCGATCTGTTATTGGTTAAATCGCCCTCCACATCAGCAGTTATAGGTAATCCGGTAATAATCTGATTATCCGAAATATTTTTTACGAAACCCTTCCCGACAAAAAGATCCCCTTGTTTTCCGCCTCCGCTTATAACAACTTGTTTAATCCAGAATTTCGGATATGCGCCGGGAGAAGGAAATATAATGTTCTGTCCTTCGAGCCGCATTGGTTTTTCATATTCCGGCTCCGGCTGGTACTTTTTTATATTTTGACGTGCAATATCAGCATAACCAAGATAACCGGTGACCCGTTTATACATTTCATTTCCAACAATCAATTGAGCAATACTCGGTGTGTTAATACTGGGCAAACGTGCCATATCTTTTAGATGCTGAAAATCCCTTTTTACAATGTCATCAACAGAGTCTACTGAAGATGCGATTGTATTTATATCACTATTTATTGATTTGTAACGGTTCTCAAAAGTTGTTTTGATTTCGTTCACTGATTTGAAAGAGTTATCAACCACCGTAATTGCATTCATAATACTTTGAACATTATTCAGTTGCGAAGGATCAATTGCTTTAATCTTAGTATCAATATCAAGGATTTTTGTTTTACTTATTTCAAAATCGTTAATAGAAGCATCCCATTGTTTAGATGCCCGTGTTACCTGTTGCTTAATCGAGTCAAGTTTAGCAACGGTCTGAATGTCGAGGATCTTTATCAAACTATCGGGATTAAAGTTCCCTTTCAATCTTGCAAGATCAAAAATGGGTGTGGTCTGCTTTAGCTGACTAATAAAATCATCAGCAGTTTTTCTAAATGTTCCTTCTGCAGTCAGTAATGTTGATTTTTTTCTTTTACTTTCGGGAAGTGCACCGCTGGTCTTTCTCTTTGAACCGATTGCAAGTCCGTTAATCTCAACTGTTTCAATAATATATTTCTTGCGTAATAATTGGTTTACATCCATTTCGAATTTTAGATTTCCCGTTTCAAAAAGATTTGTCCAGGGATCATACGGGTTTGCAACCTGGATTTTTGACCACTCAACACTAAGAGGGAAAAATTTTATTTTCAGGTCATCAATTTCAACTTTTGCTCCAATTACAGTTTCCCCGGCATCTTCAATTTCCGCCTCAACCCAGGTATCAACAAATAGATAGACGACAATAAGTAAAATGAGTATCGGCACTAAAACAAAGTAGATAAAATTCTTTCTCATTGCACACCTCCAAAGTCGCGTAGTTTTGTGTACAATTTTACTAACGAGCTCTGTCTTAGAATCTGATATATTTTAATCTTTTCAATTTTTGTATGAAGATGTTTTCTGTACTGTACAATAAGTTTTTTCATTCCGAAGTAAATTGGTATTGCCAGAATAATTGCGGTTACAAAACATCCCATAATTACGGTATTGTTGAAGTTTGTTAATGGTGCAACCGGAGCGTTGTAGAGTGTAGTCCAGAAATCTTTTAACCAGTCTATCTGTGTTAAAATCTGAAAACCGAACCAGTGAAAGAAGGGATCAAATAAATAAGCAATGATGCTGAAAGCCGTTAATGCTAAAAACACAGCTCCAAGATTTACATTTAGAAGAGCGATCAGAATCCACAGAATTAATCCTTGTAGAGTAAATATTGGGGATAGCCCAAGAATTGAACCGAGAGCAAATCCGCCTGCTACCTGTGCGGGCGATTGACCTTCTCTAAATATCTTAATAAAGTCCTTAATAATTTTTAACCAGAACATTATTCTACCCCAGCAAGTATTCTAAATTTTTATTTTATATGGGCAAGCGGATATGAGAATTTGTTTATTCTAATGCTTTCAAACCATTCTACCGCGCCCATTATACTTGGTAGAACCGATGAGGCATGAGTTCCGCCATCAATGGTAATGAGCTCCACATTCGCACCCAATGATCTAAAGAAATTTTTTGCCGTAACCGAATTTTCATAGGGGACATATTCATCAGCATCTCCATGATAAAATCTAATTGGTGCTTTTGGAGCCCAATTCAATAAACTGTTTGACTCAAAAGCAGAGATCACTACCGACTCTGTTCCGTTTAAAAATCCGTTTATAAAGCTCTGCTTAAATAATTGATTCAATGTTGGTGTGAGCTGCGCACTTATCTCTGTTGTCGATTTAGTCCCATCGAAAAGTAATGGAATTCTGGCCGCATATGGAGAATTAAAAATCTGATCGAGATTATTCCAGCCGTAAATATTATTATAGGCGACAAAGAAAAACGCCAGGAAGGATGGCTGGTTGTAAGTCTGCTTTTGAATTATTGTTCTTGCTGTTAAGATCAAATCGAAAGCTCCGGCCATAGGAGCAGAAGCAACAACAGCAATTTCTCCCTGATAATTCTGCTCAATCTCTTTGTGTGCGGCAAGTGTAACATATCCTCCCTCCGAGTAACCGGCAAGGAAAACCTGTCCGTTTAACTTAATATTCTTTGTTCTTGCAAAAGATCTCCCGGCTCGTATAAAATCAATAACGGATTCAGCAGAAGATTTTTGATGATGATAAGGATGCAGGATATTCGATTCTCCAAGTCCAAGGTAATCCGGTACAAGTGCAAAATAACCGAGCGATGCGGCAATAAGTCCATCAGGCGCGTTTAACGGATTTACAGAAGCTACATTTGATCTCCTGGTCTGTGTTCCGTGCTGTAGACTTAATAATGAAAGGTTATCTTTACCCTTGGGGACAAAAAGTGCACCAGAAGCAGTTACTAAATTTCCTTTCGGGTCGTTGGTTTTATAAACAACCTTATAAACCTCAACATCATATCTAAGATTTGCATTACTTTGAAGAGAACCGGCAAGAGAATTAATAAAAACCTGCAGGAAAGCAGTATTATAAGTTCCGATTGAAGACGCACTTATAACGTATCCCCTTGATTCGATGTCCGGTTCAACCGGTGAATTATCCCTACATGAATTCGAGATAACCAGAATTGGGGCCAGAATAAATATAATCTTCAGCTTTGATAAAGAGAATAACTTTTTCATACTATTTTATTTTTCTTTCTTTAATTTTTTGAATTGTCGTTTAGCTAATGCTTCATAGAATCCGCCCGGCAAAAGTCCGACAATATTTGTCAGTAGAACCATCTGCCACGGAAATTGTATTACCCTTTTTTGTTTTTTTATTCCATCAATTATAATTGATGCAGCTTTATCAGGGGACATTAAATAAGGCATGCGAAATTTATTTGTGCTGGTCATCGGAGTTTTTACGAACCCAGGTCGGACCGTAATCACTTTTACTCCATAGGGATAGAGTTCAACGCGTAACCCTTCGAGATAGTTTGTAAGAGCAGCTTTACTTGACGAATAAAAACTGCTGCCTGAATAACCACGATTATCAGCAAGGCTTGAAACTCCGGCAATAATTCCTTCTTTTCTCTTCAAGAAATCGGGTAAGAGCTGTTCTAACCAATAAAATATTCCGAATAAATTTGCTCCATAAATATCCTCTGCAAAACCGGAGTCGTATTTTTCCACATTCATATAATGCCCAACCCCGGCGTTAAGTATGGCAATATCAACTCCGCCGAATTTCTCTTTAATTATGTTATACGCATTAATTACATCACTCTTTTTTCCGACATCACATTTCTGTATTAGTATATTGGAATTAAGTTGAATTAATTCATTTTTCAAATCTTCTAAAAGCTCAATCCTCCTGGCGGCAAGAGCAAGATTTACCCTCTCCTTTGCAAATTGATATGCAAGCGCTTTGCCGATACCTGTTGATGCGCCTGTTAGCAGTATGGTTTTACCATTAATATTCATTAATTCTTTGTCCGATAAATAAATAATGTAAAATTATTTAATCTGATTCCTATCTCCTAACCACGCCGTCTTTTTTTTGGTGGACAAAAATTTGTATCTTTAACAAAAATTATTCCGCTCTTTATTTGAATTCTGTTAATAAGGTAATAGGATGGATCCGGAATTTATTGAAATCGACGACATATTAATTAATACGGAAGTTTTTGATATAAAGTTCAATTGCGATCTTAATAAATGCAAAGGAGCTTGTTGTACTATGGAAAGCGAGTTCGGAGCTCCGATAACGAAGGAAGAGATAGAAGAGTTAGATAAAATACTTCCGGTCGTTAAGGAATATTTACCCAAAGAACACGCTGACGAGATAAACAAAAACGGATTCTGGATTAATAAGTTTGATCAATTAATGACTCGCAGTATGAACAACCGTGCATGTGTTTTTGTTACATATGAGGGTGATATAGCCAAATGCGGAATTGAAAAAGCATACAGGGATGGAAAAATTAGTTTCGTTAAGCCAATTTCGTGTCACCTATTTCCTATAAGGATTTCCAAGTTTGGAGGAGATGTTGTCAGGTTTGAAAAATATCATGAATGTAATCCAGCTCTCGAAAAGGGAAAAAAAACTAATATTAATGTAATAGATTTTTGTCGTGATTCATTAGAAAGAGAATACGGCATAGAATGGTTTTCTAAAACAAAAGACTCGGTAATTAAATAAAATGTTATCACTTCAACATCGTTTAGCATTACAACAGAAACTCTCGCCACAGCAGATTCAATATCAGAAGCTGCTGCAATTAAATACGCTTGCTCTTGAACAAAGAATTAAAACGGAACTTGAATTAAATCCTATTCTTGAAGAAACCCTCGAAGAAGAAATATCTCTTGAACAACTTGATGAAAATCCGGAGGACCAGGAGGATTCTAAATCTTCCGATGAAGAAGAAGTTTACGACAGCAAGGATGATGAGTTTGAACTTGAAGATTTTATGAACGAAGCCGAAATTGATTATGAATTCGAAAGGATAAACCGTAGTTCCGATGAAGAAAAAATTCACCCGATTGCCCCGCAAAAAAGAAGTCTGCGCGATAGTTTGATGGATCAACTTCACATGCTCGATTTGACAGAAGATCAAATGATTCTTGGAGAAAATATTATTGGCAGCCTTGACCGCGACGGGTATTTTAAGACCGATCTCGAAAAACTTGTTAATGAAGTTAACATGTTTGAAGATGCAATTGTTACTTTTCGCGATGCCGAGCGGATTCTTGGATTGATTCAAACACTTGAACCGGTTGGTATAGGCTCCAGAAATCTTCAGGAATGCCTTCTTATTCAAATAAAAAATTCTTCCTTCGATCCATATTATTCTTACCTGGCTGAAAAAATTCTTTCTGAACATTGGGAAGATTTTGCTAACAAACGCTATGATGCTATCCAGAAAAATATGGATCTTGCAAAAGAGACGCTTCGCACAACTTTAGACATTATTCAAAAGTTAAATCCTAAACCAGGCGAAGGAAATATTGATTCCGAAGAGCAAAATCAAATTACGCCCGATTTTATTATTGATAAAGTTGAAGATAATTACATCGTTACTCTGAATGATAGAAGCGTGCCGTCTGTAACAGTTAGCAAGACTTATCTTGAGATGATTGATACAAATAAACGTAAACGTAAGATTTCCGATCGCGAAAAGGAAACTCATAAATTCCTCCGTGAAAAGTTTGAATCTGCGAAATGGTTTATAGCATCGCTTCAGCAGCGTCGTCACACTTTAATGAAGATTATGCGCTCGATACTTGAGAAACAATACCACTTCTTCGAAAGCGGACCCAAATTTTTAAGACCGATGATTTACAAAGACATTGCCGATGAAATCGGAATGGATATTTCAACAATAAGCCGAGTTGTGAATGGTAAGTATGTTCAAAGTCCGCAAGGTATACACGAATTGAAATATTTCTTCAGCGAAGGGTTATCAACTGACAGCGGTGATGAAATCTCGAATAAACATATTAAAGAACTCATAAAGGAAATTTGCGCTAACGAACCGAAGGACAATCCCTACAGCGATGATAAAATTGCAATCATTCTTCAAGAAAAAGGAATTCACATAGCCAGACGAACAGTTGCTAAATACAGAGAACAATTGATGATACCGGTTGCGCGTCTGCGAAAGCAGCTATGATTTATTTTGATATTGTTGTTATAGTTTTTCTATTTCTTCTTTTTGCCCTCTCTCATACATGGCTTGCATCGCTGAAGATAAAAAAAAGTTTTACAGAAAAGATGGGGGATAAAATTGCGTTCTACAGACTTTTCTATAACTTATCCTCACTTTTATTTTTTGTTTTCTTCTATTTTTTATCACCCAAGCCGGACGTATTAGTTTACGACTTACATTATCCATTTGATATTGTTACATTTGCAATCCAAGTTCTTGCTTTTATTGGACTGGTGTGGGCTGCAAGTCAGACAGATTTGAAAGAATTTGTCGGGATATCGCAAGTCAAAAGATATTTAAGAGGAGAATACAGAATTGCAGATCTTGATGAAAAACAGATATTCAGAAAAACCGGGGCGTTTAAACTCGTTCGACATCCGATCTATCTCTTTTCAATTTTGTTCCTCGGATTCAGACCCACAATGGATCTTTTTTATTTAGTAATGTTTGTTTGTCTTGTAGTTTACTTTTATATCGGCTCTATTTATGAAGAGAAAAAGCTTGTTGAAATTTTTGGTGACGAATACAGAAGTTATCAAAAAGCAGTACCACGGCTAATACCATTCATTAAATAAAAAAATGATAATAGAGAAAGTTGTAAAAATTTTGTTGGGAGAAAATTAAAATGAAGATCAGATCAACAACAATATTAGGAATTATAAAAGACGGGCAGGCGGCACTCGGCGGTGATGGACAGGTTACGCTCGGCAATACTGTTATGAAGCATAATTCTATGAAAATTCGAAAACTTCTTAATGGAAAAGTAATCTGTGGATTTGCCGGATCAACGGCAGATGCGTTCACACTTCTTCAGCGCTTCGAAGAAAAGCTTGAACAATATAGCGGCAATTTATCACGATCCGTTGTAGAACTTGCTAAAGATTGGCGTACCGATAAATATTTACGTCGATTAGAAGCAATGCTTGCAATTATTTCTGATGAAAAAACGTTTATTGTATCCGGTACGGGAGATGTAATTGAACCCGAAGATAATATTGTAGCAATCGGAAGTGGCGGGATGTATGCGTTGGCTGCAGCAAAAATGTTAAAAAAATACAGCAGTTTATCTGCAAAAGAAATTGTTGAAGAGGCGCTAAGAACTGCGGCAGAGATATGTATCTATACTAATGAAAAAATTACAGTTGAAGAGATTTCTAAATGAGGAAAAAGAAGATGGATAACGGCGAATTAATGAAAAATTTAACTCCTACCCAGATTGTAAAGGAGCTGGATAAATATATTATCGGACAGAATGATGCAAAACGTGCTGTTGCAATTGCCCTTAGAAATAGATGGCGCAGGCAGCAGGTTGAAGAAGGTATTAAGGAAGAAATAATGCCGAACAATATTATCCTTATTGGACCAACGGGCGTTGGTAAAACTGAAATTGCAAGACGTCTGGCAAAACTTTCGGGGGCACCTTTCATAAAAGTTGAAGCCTCAAAATATACCGAGGTTGGATACGTTGGTAGAGATGTTGAATCTATGATTCGTGATCTAACTGAATTAGCGATAACTATGGTTCGTTCTGAAAAGACTTCATCGGTTCAGGAAAAAGCAGAAAGGATGGCGGAAGAAAAAATTCTTGATCAGTTAATTCCTCCGGTTAAAAAATCTGCTGTTGTTGTAGATGAAAATGGCGAGAATGAAGAAATCCAGAATGAAAAAACACGTGAGTGGATGAGAGAAAAATTGCGCAAAGGCGAACTGGACGACCGAATGATCGAGTTTGATATTACATCACCCGCATTCGGTATGCAGGTACTTGGACCAATGGGAATGGATGATATGTCAATGAACCTGCAGGAGATGTTCAGCAGTATGATTCCTAAAAAGAAGAAGAAAAGGAAAACTGCAATAAGTGAAGCACGGAAAATAATTGCACAGGAGGAAGCCGAAAAATTAATTGATATGGAAGCTGTTCAGAAAGAAGCAGTTAAGAGAGTTCAGGAATCGGGAATAGTTTTTATTGATGAAATAGATAAAATTGCAGGAGCCAAAAGTCAGCAGGGTCCGGATGTCTCCCGAGAAGGTGTTCAGCGGGATCTTCTTCCAATTGTTGAGGGCTCAACCGTAAATACTAAATATGGACCGGTTAAGACCGACCATATTTTATTTATTGCATCAGGCGCGTTTCATGTTTCGAAACCATCGGATTTAATCCCTGAACTTCAAGGTAGATTTCCGATCCGTGTTGAACTGAAAAGTTTGACCGAGGAAGATTTCATCAAAATTCTAACAATTCCACAAAACGCATTATTAAAACAATACACAGCGCTTCTTCAAACAGAGGGAGTTGCTATTAAGTTTAATGATGCCGCCATTAAAGAAGTTGCTAAGACTGCTGCTATTGTTAATGATCAGGTTGAAAATATCGGGGCAAGAAGACTTCATACAATTCTAACAACGTTGCTCGAAGATATTTTGTTTGAGGTACCGGATAAGATGCCTGAATCGGAAGTGCAAATAACCGGTGAGATGGTCAATAACAAACTTGATAAGATCGTTAAGAATAGAGATTTGAGTAAATACATATTATAAAAATTATTAATGTATAATTAAATTACTATATGAAATTCAGAACGAAAATAATACTGTTTGTTATAGGAATACTATTCGTTTGCTGTTCTTATGAACCACCCGCTGAATTAATGAATCTTGGTGTAGTCAAAAAGATTGTTCAGAACTATTATGATTCGAATATATACGAAGATGAATGCAAAAAGATTATTGACGAAGCAATTGAACATATTAACGAATTGAAATTACCCGAAAGACCAACAGTTGTTTTTGATATTGATGAAACTGCACTTTCAAACTATGAACACATAAAGGAAATTGACTTCGGGTATTACTATGATATTTGGCTCGAATGGCTTAAGAAGGCGGATGCCATTGCTTTACCGCAAACAAAAAGGTTTTATGATTATTTAATCACCAGGAATATTCATGTTGTTTTTATTTCCGGTAGAAATTGCGATTCGTACGAAGCAACACTAAAAAATTTAATTGACCAGGGTTACACCAAGTTTGATTCAGTGATAGTTAGAAAAGATGATGAACGAAATTTTTCGGCTGTAGAGTTCAAATCAGCAAAAAGAAAAGAACTTTCTATTAATGGGTACAATATAATCGCGAATATTGGTGATCAATCGAGTGATCTTTTCGGAGGAAATTCTGGCTATAAGATTAAACTTCCGAATTATCTCTATGTGATAGATTAACACAGATTAGGTTCTCTTGGCAAAGTGAAATAGCAGTTTAACAATTATCTTTTCTTATATGATTCTTAGAAACACCGGATATAAACTAAAATGCAAATTCAAAATCCCAAGACTGCAATTGTTGTCGGCGCAACTGGATTGGTAGGGAAGCATTTAACAGAAAAGTTATTGAATGACCCCCGGTATGGGTGTGTAAAAATATTTGTTAGAAGATCCTCATGTATTAGCCATCCTAAACTCGAAGAATACGTAGTTGACTTTAGACTAATTGAAAAATGGGAAGATAAAATATGTGGTAACGATTTATTCTCAGCTTTAGGAACCACAATTAAGAAAGCCGGAAGTAAAGAGAATCAATATTTAGTTGATTACACTTATCAGTATGAAGTAGCGCTAGCCGGTGCAGTAAACAATATTGAAAACTATTTTTTAGTCTCTTCTGTCGGTGCAAATCGATTTTCAATCAATTTTTATTTGAGAATAAAAGGAGCTCTTGAATACTCAGTATCTCAAATGCCTTTTAAGAAGATTGTGATTTTTCAACCATCCATTCTTGTTGGTGAAAGAGAAAAAGCAAGAATTGGTGAAAAAATCGGATCGTATGTGGCAAACATTGTTACAAAAATTATCCCGGGTACCGTAAAATACCGCCCGATTAAAGCTGGAATTGTTGCCGATGCAATGATTAATGCTGCCAACGATTCTATTCATGAACGTATAGTTATTTATAAACCGGAAATGATTTCAGTTATAGCAGAATGAAAACAAAAATACGCTGGGGAATAATAGGTTGTGGGGACGTAACAGAAGTGAAAAGCGGACCCGGATTTCAAAAAGCAGAAGGATCTGAATTAATTGCTGTTATGAGACGCAATGGAAAACTTGCTGAAGATTATGCCCGAAGGCACAGTGTACCTAAGTGGTATGATGATGCTAATAAATTAATAAATGATCCTGATGTTGACGCTGTTTATATTGCTACGCCACCCTCAACTCATAAAAAGTATACTTTAGAAGCCGCATCAGCCGGTAAACCGGTCTATGTTGAAAAACCGATGGCGCTTAATTATCATGAATGTGCAGAAATGGTTGATGCTTGCCGAAAATTGAAAGTTCCCCTTTTTGTTGCTTATTACCGCCGAGCTTTACCGCGCTTTTTAAAGATCAAATCATTGCTAGAAAAAAAAGCAATTGGTGAAATCCGTTCCGTTAATATTAGGTTTTATCAAATACCATCGGACAGCGATTTTAAGAAGTTAGATAATTGGCGGGTTGATCCATCAATTGCCGGCTGCGGGTATTTCTGCGATCTCGGTTCACATATGATTGACCTTATTCAGTATTATTTCGGTAAAATCACATCTGTTTCCGGTTTTCATTCAAACTTTTCCGGCTTATATAAAGCAGAAGATACTGTTAACGCGGCTTTTTATTTTGAAAATGGGATTCAAGGAACGGGACTTTGGTGTTTCGCTGCAGGGGAAAACCTGGATCAAACTGAAATTGTTGGCTCAAAAGGGAAAATAATTTATTCAACTTTTTTGATGGAGCCGACAACACTTATTGTTAATAATAAACAGGAAGAGATTAAAATTAAAAATCCTGAACACGTTGCCCAACCATTAATTCAATTGGTCGTTGATGAATTATTAGGTAAAGAAAAATGTCCGAGTACGGGAAAAACCGGGGCTGCTACAAGCTGGGTTATGGATAAAATACTCGGAAGAATATAAAATGTGTATAGTCTATTTTCAACAATCAAACGAGGTAAACAAATGGCAGGCACATTAAAAAATTTAAAAGATGCTTTTGCCGGTGAGAGCCAGGCAAATCAGAAGTACCGTGCATTTGCGAAGAAAGCTGAAAAGGAAGGATTTAAAAATATTGCGTTGTTATTTAAAACCGCTGCCGAAGCAGAGAGAATCCATGCCGAAGGTCATCTTGCAGCAATGGAAGGAATCGGTTCAACAGTGGAAAACTTAAAAGCTGCTATTGAAGGAGAAACTTACGAATATGCTGAAATGTATCCTCCCATGCATGATACCGCAGACAAAGAAAATCATAAAGCAAAAAGAATGTTTAAATATGCTCTGGATGCAGAAAGAGTTCATGCCGAATTATATAAGTTAGCTCTACAAGCTTCCGAACAGGGTAAAGATCTTGATGTTACTGATATTTACTTATGCCCGGTATGCGGACACATTGAATTTGGTAAACCGTCTGAAAAATGTCCAATCTGCGGAGCGCTTCCAGAAAAATATGTAAAAGTGTAATTTTTTTACTGTAAGAACCACCTATATAATCGGCGGTTTTCCATAATCGAAAATTAAATATGAATATAAAAAATTCTAATACACTTTTTGAATCAAGTGAAGAAACAAAAGCCTGGGTAATTTCTGCCACAATGGGTTACGGTCACCAGCGGGCGGTTTATCCTCTAAAAGATATTGCGGAAGAAAAAATAATTACTGTTGGCGCAGGTGAAGCCGCTTCTAAGAATGAAGAAAAACTTTGGAAACGTGTGTTGGGTGCATATGAATTGATGTCCCGTGCGAAGAGTATTCCCATAATTGGTAAACCGGTTTTTAGTCTACTCGATACATTGCTTCATATTCCTTCATATTACCCTATGCGCGATCTTTCCAATGCAACCTTTCAGGTCGATCTCCTTGAATCGAGTATTAATAAAGGATTATGCTCTGCAATGCTTGAAAAGGTTAAAACCAAGAACATTCCGATTGTAACGTCATTTTATGCCTCTGCAATTGCCGCGGACATGAAGGGTTCTCATAATGTTTACTGTATAATTTGTGATGCAGACTTAAACAGAGCGTGGGTTGCCAGACAGCCGTGGGAGAGCAGAATACACTACTTTGCGCCCTGCGGTAAAGCGGCACAGCGTTTAAGAGCTTACGGTGTACCTGATGAAAGAATTTTTATAACGGGTTTTCCACTACCAATTGAATTAACAGGCGATCAAAATTTAACTGTTCTTAAAAGAAATCTCGGGAAAAGACTTGTCCACCTTGATCCCAAGAAAGTGTTCCGTGCCAGGCACGAAATGAATATACAGCACTTTTTGGAGATCCAAAATTATTCTGATACAAAAACAAGAAAACTAACAATTACATATGCAGTCGGGGGCGCCGGTGCGCTTAAAGAAATTGGCGGAAAAATTGCACTCAGTCTAAAAGACAAAATACTTAATGATGAATTAAAACTTGTTCTGGTTGCCGGTACCAAACAAAATGTGAATGAATATTTTCATTCTGTTAAGGAAAAGATAACTCAAGCTAATTCACAGATTGAGATTATTTATGCTGAATCATTAGACGGATATTTTCAAAAATTTAACTTAGCATTGCAAGAGACAGATATATTATGGACAAAACCGAGCGAACTTTCATTTTATAGCGGCCTTGGAATACCAATAATTATGACACCCACAATCGGTTCACAGGAAAAATTTAACAGAAAATGGCTTTTCGAAATACAAGCCGGAATTATGCAAGATAATCCTGATTACACGGATCAGTGGCTAACTGAATTGTTAAATAAAGGTATACTCGCAGAAATGGCATGGTCTGGTTTTCTAAAAGCAAGAAAACTCGGTACATATAAAATTTTGGAAGTGTTACGAACCGGTAAAATGACTTACACTCAATCACCTGTCCTTAGATAAAACAACACATGACAAAACAGAAATTGCTATTCATATATTTAAGAACGGGCGGCGGTCATTTAGCTCCTGCCCGGTCGGTTGCAGATTATATTAATAAGTACAAAAATCAGGAAGCTGAAACTTTACTAATAGATGGATTTGAAAAAACAAAATGGTTCTCCCGTTTTATAATTGAAGACGGTTATCGTCATCTCCAAATCAAAGCTAAATGGTTTTATGAATTCCTTTATGCCACTCACAAACTCAAGTTCATTTCTCATATTAGCGCATTCTTAGTATCAATAAATATTACGAAATATTTAAGAGAATTATTTTGTGGTTATCAACCCGACAAGATTGTGATATTCCATTTTTTCCTGATCAAACCTGTATACTCAACTTTGAAAAAGCTGAAAAAAGAAATTCCAGTTATAACAGTAGTAACCGATCCTTTTACAGCGCATCCGCTCTGGTTTTTGAGAAGAGATCAGAATTTTATTTTATTTAGCGAAAAACTGAAGCAGAGTTGTACTGCTGACGGAATTCATGAAAATAATCTAAATGTCTTTCCATTCATACTTGGTGAAAAATTCTCAAGTTTACCTTCCGAAGAGGTAATTTTATTTTTTAGAAAGAAATACGTAATAGAAAAACAGAACGTTCTCCTTATTCTTGGAGGGGGCGATGGAATTCCTAAAGGTGTTAAGATTTTGAAACGAATGCTAAAGAGCAACATCGGTTTTTCAATAATCATAGTTTGTGGAAAAAATAAAAGACTTTTCAAACAGGCATCACGACTTAAAAATGAAATTACTGGCAAGGACTTAATGGTGTTTGGATTTGTTGACATTGTATATGAACTGCTTTGTTTATCCGATATAGTGATTACAAAATGCGGAGCATCAACCTTCATGGAAATTTTAGTGTGTGGGAAAATACCTGTTGTTAACAGTTATATATGGGAACAGGAAAAAGGGAACGTCGATTTTATAATCGAGAATCAGTTGGGAGTTTATGAAAAAAGGGTAAGAAAACTCCCGGGAGTCGTTGAAAATTTGTTTGATAGTAAGGTGTTATTGGATAGTTACAAAAAAAATATTTTTAATGCAGGCCTGGAAAATGGAACGGTTAAAGTTGCAGAATTCATTTGTAAATTTTAAAATATTTTCATTCATAGTGCGGCGTTCGCATAAATAAATTTCAGAAACATCCATTAACCATAATGATATTTTAAGATGAACTTCTAATCTTTTCACATAAATTGCACCGACCTTTTTTATTATCGAGCATCAAGGATCAAGATTATTTATATTTGCACCTAATTATTATTAATACTTGAGAAGTAAATGTCCTCTAAAAATTTTTACGAAATTCCAAAAACGTACAATCCAAAAGACGTTGAAGATAAATGGTATCAATATTGGTATGAGCATAATCTTTATCATAGTGAAATTGACGAAAACAAAGAACCTTACACAATTGTAATTCCTCCTCCGAATATAACCGGGATACTTCATATTGGTCATATTCTTAACAACACTCTTCAGGATATTTACATACGCTTCAAAAGGATGAAAGGTTTTAATGCCTGCTGGATACCGGGAATTGACCATGCATCGATTGCAACAGAAGCTAAGGTTGTAGCAATGTTAAAAGAAAAGGGGATTAGTAAAGACAACATTTCCCGGGAGGACTTTTTACAACATTGTTATGAGTGGAAAGAAAAATACGGCGGGATAATATTCAAGCAGCTTCGCAAACTAGGTGTTAGCTGCGATTGGCAGCGCGAACGATTTACAATGGATATTCACTATTATAGAAAAGTTATTGAAGCTTTTGTAAAACTTTATAAAGAAGATCTGATCTATCGCGGATTTCGAATGGTAAACTGGGACCCGTCATCAAAATCGGCAATCAGTGATGAAGAAGTTTTTTACAAAGAGGTTAAAGGGAAATTATGGTATTTCAAATACCCTGTTAAAGATTCGTCAGAATTTGTTATAGTAGCTACAACCCGCCCGGAGACAATGCTGGGTGATACAGGTATTGCGGTTAATCCGGATGATGAACGTTATAAACATCTTTTGGGCAAAACGGTTATTCTGCCGATTGTTGGAAGAGAAATCCCGCTCTTTGCGGATGAATTTGTTGATAAAGAATTTGGAACAGGTGCAGTTAAAGTTACACCGGCTCATGATGTTAATGATTATGAAATGGGCTTAAGGCACAATCTTGAGATGGTTAATATTTTTAATGAGGATGCTACTTCAAATGGAAACGTTCCAAAAGAATTCCGCGACCTCGATCGATTCGATCTGCGTTATAAAGTTGTTGTACGGATGGAAGAACTTGGCCTATTGCACAAAGTGGAAGATTACACAAATAAAGTTGGCTACTCTCAGAGAGGCAATGTCCCGATAGAACCTTATTTGTCCGAGCAGTGGTTTATGAGGATGGAAAAATTGGCTAAGCCTGCACTCGATGCAGTTCTTGATGGGAAAGTAAATTTTTATCCCGAACATTGGGTTAAAACATACGAACATTGGATGGCAAACATTAGGGATTGGTGTATTTCGCGTCAACTCTGGTGGGGTCATCGCATTCCTGTCTGGTATAATAAAAAAACGGATGAACTTTATTGCGAAGTTGAACCGCCGGCAGATATAGAAAATTGGTATCGTGATGATGACGTTCTCGATACATGGGCATCAAGCTGGTTATGGGCTCAGGATGTTTTTACAACCGAGAAAGAGCAGAACTATTATTATCCTACAGATCTTCTTGTAACTGCACCGGATATTATTTTCTTTTGGGTAGCACGTATGATAGTTGCTGGTATGCACTTCAAAAATGAAATTCCGTTTAGGGACGTTTACTTTACAAGTACCGTGCGCGATACTCAAGGAAGAAAAATGAGCAAGTCGCTCGGTAATTCACCCGACCCGCTAGATTTAATTGACGAATATGGTGCAGATGCTCTCCGCTTTACAATGATATATATTGCTCCTCTTGGTCAGGATGTACTTTTCAGTACTGACAAGTGCGAAATTGGAAGAAATTTTGCCAACAAGATTTGGAATGCCGGAAGGTTTTTAATGATGAATACTCAAAATATTACTGTTGATAAAGAACTTGTTGATGAACACCTCGACTTTACCGACAGATGGATCCTTTCCCGTTTTCAGAAAACCATCAAGCAGTTTACAGAGGCAATTGATGATTACGAAATCAATAATGCAGCAAAGATAATTTACTCTTATGTATGGAATGATTTCTGCGACTGGTATGTGGAATTTTCTAAATATCGATTGTACAATGCTTCAGATGAAGTTAAATCTGCGGTTCTTTCAAGGGCAATAGCGTTATTTGAAGAGATGCTGAAACTCGTACATCCATTTATGCCTTTTATTACTGAGGAGATCTGGCAGACCCTGGGTGATCGAAAAGTAGGTGATAGTATTTCGGTTCAGGAATTCCCGCAATATTACGGAATCTTAGTTGACGATATATCAGAAAATAATGTTGAATTTATTCAGAATATTATTACTGCTATCAGGAATATACGCGGCGAGATGAATATACCTCCCTCAAAAACAGTAAATGTTTTTTTGAAGACAGATAGAATTAATGATGTACAGATCAAGTATATCAAATCCATTGTTAAGATTGATGAATTAAAAATTGCATCAAAAATGCAGAAACCAAAAGCAAGTGCCTCTGCAGTAGTAAAGGATTGTGATGTTTTTATCCCGCTCGAAGGATTGATTGACCTGAATGTTGAGAGATCCAGAATAGAAAAAGAGATTGTACGTATCTCCAGCTCGCTTGAAGGTGTTAAGAAAAAACTTTTCAATGAAGGATTTGTTGCAAAAGCTCCGGCAGAAGTAATTGAACGCGAACGTACCAAAATGAATGATTGGGAAAAATCTCTTGAAAAGCTCAAAGTAATTCTGGAAGATCTAAAGTAAACCATAGATTTTTGTGAATTTTTTAGATCACAAAAATCTTATACAATAATAATTATCTGCTTTCCATTCCTTTCTTTTATTTCCTATTTTTAATATAGGACAATAGTAAAATTAGGCCATCTTATGGATGTTGAAATTCTTTCACGCATTCAATTCGCTTTCACAATTGCATTCCACTATATCTATCCTCCTCTAAGTATCGGTCTGGGTGTTCTTCTTGTAATTATGGAAGGAATATATTTAAAGACCGGCAACAAACTTTATGAGCGAATGACGAAGTTTTGGGTAAAGATTTTTGCTCTCACATTTGCAATGGGTGTTGCAAGCGGAATAGTAATGGAATTTGAGTTCGGTACCAACTGGGCAACTTATTCGCGATTCGTTGGAGATGTCTTCGGAAGCGCACTTGCTGCAGAAGGAATTTTTGCTTTCTTTCTTGAATCCGGATTTCTCGCAGTCCTTGTCTTCGGATGGAATAAGGTTAGTCCTAAAATGCATTTCTTCTCAACCATTATGGTCTCTTTTGGTTCAATACTAAGTGCGGTTTGGATTGTTGTTGCAAACTCCTGGCAGCAGACACCAGCCGGATATCATATTGTTGGTGAAGGTATAAATGCACGCGCAGAAATAACCGACTTCTGGGAAATGGTTTTTAATCCATCATCAATGGAAAGATTAGCCCATACACTTTCGGGTGCATGGCTTGCCGGAGCCTTTTTGGTGTTAAGTGTAGGTGCATATTATTTGTTGAGGAACAAACATATCGAGTTTGCTAAATCTTCTTTTAAGATTGCACTCGGCTTGGCACTTTTTGCATCGTTGTTTCAATTATTCACAGGACATAAAAGCGCAGTTGGTATTAGCGAAACACAGCCGGCTAAACTTGCAGCGTTTGAAGCTCATTACGATTCTTCTTCAGCTGGCGATCTTTATCTTTTTGGTTGGGTAAATGATCAGAAACAGGAAGTTAACTTTGGAATAAAAATCCCAGGAATGTTAAGTTATTTAATCTATGGCGACAGCAAAAAACCCGTAACCGGATTAAATGCATTTAAACCGGAAGACCGGCCTCCCGTAAATATAGTTTTTCAATCATATCATATAATGGTTGCAATTGGATTTGGTTTAATTGCATTAAGTGTTGTTGGCATTTTATTGTTATGGCGTGGTAAGTTGTTTGATAAAAGATGGCTCATGTGGATTTTTGTCATTTCTGTCCTCGGTCCGCAAATAGCAAATCAGTTAGGATGGATCTCTGCAGAGGTTGGTCGTCAGCCATGGATAGTTTATAATCTTCTCAGAACCTCTGAAGGTCTATCAAAAGTTGTTACTGCCAATCAGGTAATGTTTTCTCTTATTTTATTTACGCTTATTTACGCACTCTTGTTTGTTCTATTTCTTTATCTTCTAAATGAAAAAATTAAACACGGACCGGAAGAAGCGGATAAAATCCCATCCGAATATGAGCATCATAAAGCAGCCTTAGAAAGAAATTAATTTTATAACAATAATTTAAAGTCCTATGGAATTTCAATTTGATCTTAATACAATATGGTTTATCCTAATTGGAGTATTGCTTACAGGTTATGCAATACTTGACGGATTTGACCTTGGCGTTGGCGCGCTTCATTTATTTGTAAAAGAGGATACTGATCGAAGAATAATGATAAATTCGATTGGACCCGTCTGGGATGGAAACGAAGTCTGGCTTGTGACAGGCGGCGGTGCGCTCTTCGCAGCATTTCCTCATGTTTATGCAACAGTATTTTCAGGGTTTTATATAGCAGTTATACTTCTGTTGTTCGGATTGATATTCCGTGCAATTGCAATAGAATTCCGGAGTAAACAGCCGATGAAGTGGTGGAGGCAGATGTGGGATGTTGCTTTCAGCGTTTCTAGTATTCTGATTGCATTACTGATGGGCATTGCACTTGGAAATATTATAACCGGAATTCCCATCGATGCTGAAAAAGAATTCGCCGGGACATTCTCTACACTTCTTAATCCGTATACTGTACTTGTCGGAGTAACTACCGTCGCACTCTTTATGATGCACGGATCAATTTATGTTGTAATGAAAACGGAAGGGGAGTTACAGAAAAAAGTTAGAGGTTGGGTTAATAATGCTATTATATTTTTTGTTATATGTTACGTAACAACTACAATGTACACTTTAATATATTATCCGAACATGGTTCAGCATTTCAAAGAAGTTCCATGGCTTTTCATAATTGCTGTTTTGAACATGCTTGCTATTGCAAACATACCCAGAGAAATTTTTAATGGAAGGGATTTCCGTGCCTTTCTCTCTTCATGTGCAAGTATTATTGCTCTGCTGGCTTTGTTTGCGGTTGGACTTTTTCCGAATATTGTTCTATCAAATCCTAATCCCGAATTCAGTTTGACAATTTATAATGCAGCATCCTCGCAGAAGACTTTGAATATTATGCTTATTGTAGCAATCATTGGCATTCCGTTTGTACTGGCATATACTATAAGTATTTATTGGATATTCAGGGGTAAGGTTAAGATTGATTCAATGAGTTACTAGTTTCAATTAGTCACAAAGCATTTCGGAACACTATGCTTTTTCGATTTAAGATGATTATATTAACGAGCGTTCATTAGGGAATCCATTATGAAATACCCGAACACAAAGAAATTAATAGTTGAAAAAGCGCTCGATTATTTTTCGAATAATGGTTATGCCGGTGCATCAATTAGACAAATTGCGCGTGCTGTTGGTATTAGAGAAAGTGCTATCTACAATCATTTCAAATCGAAAGAGGAAATTTTCCTCGCAATTTTATCTGAATTTAAACCACGCTCTTTGAGTGAAAAGATAATGAGTGATGATCTTCTTGATGAGTTGGACAACCCGGAGAAATTTTTACAGGACTTCGCAAAACGGTTAATTGAATACTGGAACACTCCTAAGGAAAGAAAATTTATCCGGCTTCTTTTGATGGAACAATTTACTAAAATCGGTTCGCTGGAGCTCTCGGTATCAGATTATATAAATGAATTAAGGGGAATATCTAAACTTATTTTTTCTGAAATGATAAAGAATAATATTGCTAAAAAATATGATCCCGAAATATTGGCAGAGCAGTTTACAGCACCGCTATTTCTTATCCGTACAGAACATTTAGCAAAGGACGATAAAATAGATTTTGAAAAGGTTTCAGTTATGGTTAAAAAGCATGTGAACTTTTTCTGGAATTCAATAAAACTATAACGAGGCTCCTAAAAATTCACGATTCATTTTTGGTTAAGTAAAAACTGAACACCTATCAAGTTAATTGCAAACAATCGGAATAATAAAATGCTGCTGCACGAACCCTCAAAACAAGATATTACTGAAGCATACGATCGAATTAAAAGTCAAATTCATAGAACACCTTTATTAACATCAGAAACATTAAATAAAATGTTAGGTTGTGAACTCTATTTCAAATGCGAGAATCTACAGAAAGTCGGTGCTTTTAAATTCCGGGGCGCAAGTAATGCCGTACTTTCTCTTAATAAAGACGATCTGGAAAAAGGTGTGATCACACACTCATCGGGCAATCATGCCGCAGCATTATCACTTGCGGCAAGAATGAAAAATGTTCCGGCTTATATTGTTATGCCAATTACAGCTCCGGAAATAAAAAAGAAAGCTGTTGCCGGTTACGGTGCTCAAATAACTTTCAGCGAGCCGACTGTAAAATCGCGTGAAGAAACCGCTGCTAAAATTGTTGCGGAAACAGGAGCAACATTCATTCATCCGTATGATAATTATACCATAATTGCAGGACAGGCAACATGCGCTAAGGAAATATTAGAAGAGGTAAATGAGCTTGATTATTTGATTTCACCAGTCGGTGGTGCCGGCTTAGTATCCGGTACATGCCTATCTGCAAACTATTTTTCACAAAATACAAAAGTTATTGGCGCAGAACCGAAAGGTGCCGACGATGCATTCCGTTCCCTGCGTGATAAAACAATTTATCCGTCTATAAATCCCGAAACAATATGCGATGGTTTACTCACTCAACTTTGTGAGAAGACTTATTCAATCCTAACAAAATATTTGAATGAAATAATTACAGTTAATGATGAATCAACGATCTGCGCTATGAAAATAATTTTGGAAAGAATGAAAATAATCGTTGAACCATCAAGCGCTATTACACTCGGCGTTGTTATGGATAATCCGGATAAGTTCAGAAATAAAAAAGTCGGTTTAATTCTTTCTGGCGGCAATGTTGATCTTGATAAATTGCCCTGGATAAAAACGAAAAATTAAGCTTACAAACTTAGGAATGGTTAATGCTAAGAATTTTATTACTGATTCTTCTAACATTCATTTCAGCTAATGCCCAGCATTATTTATCTAATTTAAGTGCAACAAAGAACGATCCCATCTATACCGCATATGCATCGCCTATTGAAAGAACAAATTATAGACTTGATCAGGCTTATTCACTCTCCTGGTTTGATCCGGAAAAAGGGATAGGGTTTGAATCTAAGGACGGTGGAAATATTTATTATGCTTTCAAACTGAATAATATAGTTCATTACAAGCTAAAAGATTTCTACAAAGAGCCTGTGATTACCGCATCATATTCGGATCTGGTGAAACTGTATTATTACCCGTTCAAAGACATTAGAGTTGAAGCGACGTTTGTAGTTTACAGTTCACAGCATACAGTTCACAGGTTGAAAGTAACAAATGAGGGTAATGATAAAGTTGAATTGAATGTCTATCCATGTTTTGAATTATCCGAGATTCAAAAACCCAAATACAATCCACAAATGAATTCATTCACATTTAATCATAATAAAGTTCGTGACGGGTGGATGAAAGAACATTCAATTCCTAATGCTGAAAATCTCAGAAGTGTTTTTGTCATTTCAGATAAACCCGAAAGTTATGGATCATATAAATACTTTCAGTATAAATCGCCGGATTCGTCGCTGGTCCTGCAAAAATCTTTGTCTCTGTTGAAATTGAACAATTATTGGAGTGTTGAGAATGCTTCGATTGTTTCATTTCAAAAGATGATTATGTTAAATCCTGACGAAGTTAAAGAAATTAAAATAGTCCGTGGATTGGATGAAGAGCAGAGAATCGATGATGAGTTGATAGCGGCTTCTGAGCGGTTAATGAAAGTTGATTTAGATGGATTAATAAAAGTGAATGAAAAAGCATATTCCAAAATACCACGGTTGAATTTTTCAGATAAGCAAAAAGAAATGCTCTACTGGAATGCGTTTTCTCTAATTCGCCAATGTATGATGAAAGCAGAAGGAGAGAGTAGTTATAATTATTATGTTTTCTCGCGCGAGCCAAAATGGGGCTGGGGTTATGGCGGACAGGTATTCCATGAAAGTCTGGTGATGCTTGCTTATGCATTTATGTCTCCAGAAAGTGCAATGAATTCACAGCGCGTTTATATGGAAAGACAGCGTGAAGACGGGTATATAAATTATCGAACCGGTCCATATCTTAATGAACAAATAATCCATAACGGAGAATATACGAGCTCAGCTCCGTGGTTTAATTATATTAATTATGAAATCTATAAAATAACCGGCGATAAAAAATTTTTACGTGAATCGTATGAAAGCGGTAAGAAATTTTATAATTGGTACAGATCGAGAAGAGATTCGAACAATAATGGATTAGCAAGCTGGGGCGGACATGCAGAATTGGAAAGTGTACGCGATGCAAGAGTTGCTGTGTGGGAAAAAGTCGGATGGGCTTCAAACTTCGAGGGACCTGATGTTAATTCAATGCTGGTGATGGAAGAAAAATCACTCGCAGCTATTGCCGGCATTCTTGGATTCAAAAATGAAAGTATGGAGTGGACTAATAAAAGTTTGGAAAGAAGTGCATTGATAAATAAATATTTGTGGGATCAGGAAACCGAATTCTATTACAACATTAATAAAAATGATCAGTCGTTTACTTTCAAAACTAAAGATGATTTGAAGATAAAAGAGATAGCCGGATTTCTACCGATGTGGGCTGGTGTTGCAAGTAAAGAAAAAGCTGAAAAAATGATGAAATCACTTTTGAATAAGGATGAGTTCGGGAGAAAATTTGGTGTTCCATCTTTATCTGCAAAAGATGATTATTATAATCCGCTCGGTTATTGGAATGGTCCAATCTGGGTTCAGTGGCAATATTTAATTTTCCGTGGATTGATCGATTATGGTTATAAAGAAACTGCGAAGGAACTTGCAGAAAAAGTAATGGATAACATTATTAACCAGCTTAAAGTCGATCATTATTTCTGGGAATTTTACAGTGCCGACGATTATCAAGCCGGTTGGAATAAAACATATATATGGACAGGAATTATTGCAAGATTTTTGATCGATCTTGAATCTCTGTGATACTCTGTGACTACTCAGTGTTGCTCTGTGTAATTCTTTTAAATGGAATAGTAGTAAAGGTAATAGATGTTGAAAATATTAACGTTGCTGTTGATTAGTGCCTCCACATTTTATGCTCAAACAAAATTTCTTTTTCCTTTTCAGAACTATAAACTAACTATAGAAAAACGGGTTGAAGATTTATCATCGCGATTAACACTTAAGGAAAAAATTTTGCAAATGGTTTTTAACGCCCCGGCTATTGAACGTCTTGGCATTCCTGAATATAACTGGTGGAATGAATGTCTACATGGTGTAGCTCGCAACGGACTTGCTACAGTTTTTCCTCAAGCAATTGGTCTTGCCGCAACATGGAATAAAGAGCTGATTTTTCAGGTTGGTAATGTAATCTCCGATGAGGCGCGTGCAAAGTACAATGATGCGGTCTCGAAAAATCAGAGAGGAATATATCAAGGTCTCACATTCTGGTCTCCAAACATAAATATTTTTCGCGATCCGAGATGGGGACGCGGACAGGAAACATATGGTGAAGATCCATTTCTTACGGGACAAATTGCGGTCAGTTTTATTAGAGGATTACAGGGTAATGATCAGAATTATCTGAAACTTGTTGCTACATCAAAACATTTTGCAGTGCATAGCGGACCGGAACCCGACCGACATTCTTTCAATGCAGAAGTAAGCGAATACGATCTGCGCGAAACATATTTGCCGGCTTTTAAGATTACGGTGGAAGAGGCAAATGTTCAATCTATAATGTGTGCTTACAATAGTTTGAGAGGAAATGCTTGCTGCAGTAACGATCCGTTGTTAAATAATATTTTAAGAAATGAATGGGGTTTCAAAAGTTATGTTGTTTCCGATTGCTGGGCAATAAAAGATATCTGGGAATTCCATAAGCAAGCAGAAGATGCCGCTGAAGCTTCGGCACTTGCAGTAAAAGCTGGCACAGACCTTAATTGCGGAGTCTCATTCCCAAGTTTATTTGAAGCATATCAGAAAAAATTAGTTAGTGAGGAAGAGATTGATATAGCATTTAAACGGTTATTCACAGCAAGATTCAAACTCGGTATGTTCGATCCTCCGAATATTGTTCCTTTTTCAAAAATTAATTTTGATAATGTTGATTCTGAAGAACATAAACAAATTGCACTTCTAACCGCACGTGAGTCAATAGTACTATTAAAGAATGACAACAATCTTCTGCCCCTAAATAAAAATATTAAAAGCATAGCAGTCATTGGTTCTAACGCTGATGATGTTGAAGTATTACTTGGTAATTACACCGGATTTCCATCTAATCCTATTACACCACTTGAAGGAATTAAAAGGAAGTTATCTGAAAAAACAAAAATTTATTATGAAGTCGGTTGTGATATCGTTGAAGGAATGCCCAGCTCAACTGTGATACCGGATGAATATCTTTATACCGATTACTACAAAAAACTAAAAGGATTGAAAGCAGAAATATTCGACAATTCAAAATTTGAAGGTACGCCGGTTATCAAAAAGATTGATAGCAAAATTGATTTTTGGTGGCTTCATAATATTCCTTTCAAACAATTAAAACAGAATAATTTTTCGATTCGCTGGAGCGGTTACCTGGTTCCGACTAAAACGGGTGAATATAAAATCGGCGGATGGGGATTTAACGGACTTCATATTTATTTTGAAGATTCATTGATAGTAAAATACGACGGCGAGCATCACCCGATTAAAAAATTTGCTTCACTTAGTCTTGAGAAAGGAAAACCGTATAAAATCAGAATTGATTATTACTCGAGTTCGCGTTATTCGATGGTTCAGTTGTTGTGGTCAGTTCCGGATGATGAAAAAGAAATTCGTGCGGTTGAAGCCGCAAAAAAATCTGATGTTGTAATTATGTGCATGGGAATATCTCCCCGACTCGAAGGAGAAGAGCTTGATGTTAGGATCCCCGGTTTTTATGGAGGCGATCGACTAACGCTTGATCTGCCGGCAAGCCAACAAAAATTGATAAAGAAAATTTATGATCTCGGTAAACCGATTGTGCTTGTTCTGCTTAATGGAAGCGCACTTAGTATTAATTGTGAAACAGAGAATATCCCATCGATAATTGAAACTTGGTATGGTGGACAAGTTGCGGGTGAGGCAATTGCCGATGTTTTATTCGGCGATTATAATCCATCGGGAAGATTACCGGTTACGTTTTATAAATCTGTTGATCAGCTCCCGGATTTTAAAAATTATGATATGAAGGGACGAACCTATCGTTATTTTGATGGAGAGGTATTATTCCCGTTTGGATATGGACTTAGTTACACTACGTTTGAATGTTCTAATTTGCGACTGGATAGATCAAGAATAAAAGAAAATGAATCAGTAAAACTTTTTGTGGATGTTAAAAATATCGGAAGAAGAAACGGGGCGGAAGTCGTTCAGCTATATATTAAAGGAAAAGGTGTTTCTGAAAATGATGCGATTAAAACTTTAAAAGGATTCGAAAAAGTTTTTTTAAGGACTGGCGAAACTAAAACAGTGACTTTTAAAATCAGTCCCGAAACTCTTGAGAAGTTTGTTGAAGGGAAAGGATTTGTTGTTAAAAAAAAAAATTATTCGCTTCTGGTTGGTTCTTCATCTAATAATCCTGATTTGCAGGAAATTACAATAACGGTGGAGTAAATTATTAAGATCAGGAAATACGAAAATAGATATGGATTTGAATTACGGTTTAAAATTATCCGTGTAAATCTGCTTAATCCGTATAATCCGCGTTCTATGAAGAGGATGCTATGAGAAATATTATTTTATTTTTTTTATTTGCCAATGCTTTAATTGCCCAACAACTTAATGTTTCCAATAAGTATCTAAGAGTAACTGCTAAACAAAACGACCCGCTCTATACGACTTATACAGCCGCAATGGAACGATCCCGTCTGTATGGTGATAAAGGCTATAAAATGGATTACTATTCCGATTGTTCGCCTATAACATATTCAGGTGATCAGGCCGGTAAGTTCTATTGCATCTGGAAAGTTGATCAGGTTGTTGTGATGAACACTGGAGAGTATTTTGACAAACCGGTTGTCACTTCTTCATTCCCGGATATGGCTATTGTTGAACATTCTCCTTTCAGAGGAATAAAAGTTCAGGAAACATTTTTTGTCTACAGCTCTTCGATTGCACTTGTTAATCTTCAGATAAAAAATGAGGATAAAATTTCTCACAATGTTGAATTATATCCGGTACTTGAGCTTGGGAACGATTCGCTTTTAATCAAGGGCTATGATGAGATAACTAATACTTACATTACAAACCATTATGAATCCAAATACAGATTGGTCAGCTCACTTTACAAGAATGCACCTTACCCAACAGATACAAGGGATTTCTTTACTGCTAACTTTAAACCCTATTCATTCGGCGGCTATAACGGAGGGACGGAAAATTTTTATGTTACTATTAAAACCGACTTTTATGAAAAGAATAGAAATGATTCTCTAAATCATAAAAAAGAAGGATATGTAAATTTTGTATCACTTCACAGAAAATTCTCATTAAAACCGGGTGAAGAAATAAATCTAAGGTATCTCCGTGGCTGGCAAGATCAAAAAGAAAATGTTGAAGAATTATCAAAAGAGATTGAAAAACTGAAAAAAGAACCATTACAGAAATATGTTGATGAAAACATTAAACTGTTTTCGGGAATACCCCGCATTAACTTCACGACAGAAGAAGAAAAACTTGTTTACTTAAGCTCGTTTAATTTAGTCCGCGGATGTTTTTATCCACCCACAGAAAAAACCAGTTACAACTTCTATGTTTTCTCGCGTCAGCCGTTATGGGGTTGGGGACATGGTCATCAGGTTCTGCACGAATCATTAAGTATGCTGGCATATGCTTACCTCGATCCCCAATCTGCTCAAGGTTCGCAATATGTTTATATGGAACAGCAGCGCGAAGACGGCTTAATTGCTTATCGGCATGGTCCGCGCGGATTGCAGGACTATCCTCACTTCAGTAAAGAACTTGGTAAAGATATGTCGACTACTTCAGCGCCGTTCTTTAGCTGGATTAATTGGGAAATTTATAAAGTACGTAGGGACAAAAAATTTCTAAGCGATGCTTACAAAAGCGGAGTTAAGTATACGAACTGGCTGGTAGAAAATCGTGATCTTGACAGGGATGGAACATTCGAATGGGGACCTTACGGAATAATTGAAAATGTGCGCGACTGGTATAATGCAGTCTTTCAGGTTAGTGCTGAAAGATATCTTGATGTTGATAAAGAGGATATCTCCGATGAATTGGAATGTCTGGATCTTACATTAATGATTGTGAAAGAAATGAGATCACTCTCTGAAATAGCAGAAGAACTTGGAAATAAAAATGAATCAATTGAATGGAAAAATAAAGCTGACGAAACATCAAAACTCGTAAATGAAAGAATGTGGGATGACGAAAAACAATTTTATTTCTCGGTTAACAAAGAGGATCATACTTTTAAGTATTTAACACGCGATTTAAGACGCGAAGAAATTATTGGATTCCTCGCACTGTGGGCTGAAGTAGCACCAAAAGAACGTGCCGGGAAATTGATTGCGAAATTATTAGATCCCGAAAAGTTCTGGAGAAAGTATGGCGTTCCTACTCTCGCTGCTGACGACGAGTGGTACACTCCGTATGTTGATTACTGTTGCAAGTGGAATGGTCCGGTCTGGTTGCTCTGGAATTATATGGTTCTTGACGGGTTGAAAAAATACGAATATGATAATATTGCAAACCAGCTTGCGGATAAAATGATGCTGGCTGTTACAACACAATTAAAAAAGAATCATAACTTCTGGGAATCTTACAGCCCGGATAATGAAGTGCTCAATTCTCCGCCGAATTATATCTGGGATTCCATAATGGCGCGAGTATTAATAGAAAAGTATAAATCAAAATAACAGCTCAGTGGTAGTGAAAAATCAGCTCGGTGAAATAATGAATTAGCACCGTAGGGGCGATATATAAGTAAGTAAGTAGCATAATAAAAAGAAGTCAAGCTCCGTCAGGAGCGACATAATAATCGGGGTGTTACCATGGCAAACACATATTCACAACTTTATATACATGTTGTGATAGTAGTTAAAGGTAGAGAGAACCTGATAACTACTCACATCCGGGATGACCTTTACAAATACATATCAGGAATAATTTCTAACAAGAATCAAAAACTACTGGCAATCGGCGGTATGCCTGATCATCTTCATATCTTTGTCAGCATGAACCTGATATGAAATTATCTGATCTTGTGCGTGATATAAAAGCAAACTCCAGCAAGTGGATAAACGAAAATAGATTTGTAAAAGGAAAATTCAATTGGCAAGAAGGTTATGGAGCTTTTTCTTATGCCAAATCTCAAAGAGATAAAGTTATAAAGTATATAATGAACCAAGAACGACATCACCATATAAAGTCATTCAGGGAAGAGTACATAGATATGCTTAAGAAATATGATACTAGTTACGTTGAGAAATATTTATTTAATTGGATTGCGTAATGTATGTATCACCCCTACGGGGTTCGATTTTGTTGGAGTATATTGTGCATTACAATTATTTCGCGCCTAAGGCGCTTGGATTTCAAAAAAATCAGATTATAAGAGATTAATTTTTATTGAAGCTGAACTAGTCCCGTAGGGACGAAATATTTATAAAAATAAAAAGAAACAAGTTAAGCTCCGTAGGAGCGAAATATATATCAACAAAAAAGAAATGAAACAATGAAACAAATTAAATCTGCTATACTCATTCTTATATTAATATCAAATCCTCTTCTGGCACAAACACCAAAGTTCGAACTACCTCAAAACGATTTAACACTCACACGTACCGCACAACCCCATCAGTACATGGATAAGATCGGAAGCAAAGCTGCACTTATGGGTTTCGAAAACGGAACATTCGAGATGTGGATCTGGCCGTGGAAAGTTCTACGCGGGTTCGAGTTGCAATTTTTCGTTGGTTCAACAACACAACCGATCTTATCGAAAGATATTGTGCGTGAAATTTCTGTTACTCCGGAAGCAACAACCATAACATTCGTCTATGAATCTTTCACAGTAAAAGAAATAATTTTCATTCCGTACAATAAACCCGGTGCAATTATTTTACTTGATGTTTACACAACAACGCCTCTTACCATTGTGCCCGGATTTATGCCTGTAATGCAGCCGCAATGGCCGGCAGGAATTGGCGGACAATACAGTTACTGGGATGATAACCTAAAAGCCTATATCATTTCAGAATCGCAGCGGCGAGGAATTTTTGTTTGCGGTTCACCAATGGCTCAACAAATGGCAGCTCCACCCGCTCACATGTTTGCTGATAATCCTATTCAATTTAAGTTCACCGTTGAGCCGAATAAAGCCAACGAAAATTTCTATCCTATTGTTATTGCCGGAATGCATCAACAACCACGCGATTCCGTTTTCAATCTTTATAAAGATCTCTCTGCCAATGTTGAAAAATACTATAACCAAACTTTCGAGCATTATAAAAAACTTCGCGAATCAACAATACAGATTGCAACACCTGATAAACAAGTTAATCTCGCATTTGAATTTGGAAAAGTTGCATTAAGTAATTTAATGGTTGAGAACCCAACTCTTGGTAAAGGAATGGTTGCCGGGTACGGATTGAGCGGCGGTGGTGGCAGACCGGGATTTGCATGGTACTTTGGCGGCGATGCGTTTATCAACTCGCTTGCAATAAATAGTTATGGTGATTATCAAGCTGTGAGAAATGCTTTGATGTTTACTCAGAAATGGCAGCGTCAGGAAAATTTTCCAATCAAAAAGAAATCGAAAGTTGATAAACCAACCGACATAGGTAAAATGGCGCATGAACTTTCACAAAGTGATGGACTTATCGATTGGTGGAACGATTATCATTACGGATATAATCACGCCGATACAACGCCCTGGTATCTTGTGGCAATGGGAGATTATTTCAGAAAGACGGGCGATGTTGAATTTATTAACAAAAGCTGGGAGTCTATCATTCAGGCATATAAATGGTGTTTAAGCAAAGATAGCAATGGTGATGGTTTGATGGATCTGAAAGGTGCCGGACTTGGTGTTTTGGAATTCGGTGCCCTCGTTAAAATTAATAACGATATGTACACTCAGGGATTGTGGACTCAGGGAATAAAAGAAGTTAATCTTATGGCAAAGTATGTGGGTGATAAGGAGATTGAAAAGTTATCCGGAGAACTTTTGCCGAAAGCAATTATTGCACTTGAGAAAATATTCTGGATGGAAGACCTTGGTTATTACAGCTTTGGCGCAAGCGACGATGGTAAACAGGTGCGAGATAAAAATATCTTTCCAACATCTATTATGATTTTCGATCTTCTAGAAAATTCACGTTGCGAACAGTCGATAAAAAACTTTAATGAAAGCGACATGATAACCGACTGGGGTGTTCGCAACTTATCAAATAAATCAGCACTGTATGAACCGACTAATTATAACTACGGAACTGTCTGGGGGTTCAATTCTTTGTTTGCAAATGCTGCACAGTATAAATATCATTATAATCTCCCGGCTTATTCACTTCTTAGTAATACATTGCAGCACACTTTCGATTATGGACTTGGGGTTTTCCCCGAAGTATTTTCAGGCGATATTAATACAAAACTTGGAGAAGCCTATAATAATCAGGGCTTCTGTACAAGTGGATATATTTTTCCAATCATGACCGGTATGCTGGGAGTTAATGTAAACGCTTTAGAAAATAAGTTAACTTTTGCACCGAAACTTCCTATGCAATGGGAGTGGCTCGACGTTAAAAATGTTAAAGTCGGTAAATCGGTTCTGAATCTAACAAATAAATTGAAGAACGGTGAATGGAAACTTATCATTGAAAAATCTGGTGATGGCAAAGTTAACTTCGATTTTATGCCCGATCTATTTCCCGGATCAAAATTAAATTCTGTTACAGTCGATGGTAACCCGATAGATTTCGAAGAATTAAATCACGAACAGGCAGTTCAACTAAAAACTAATATTATTGTTTCTGCTAAACATGAAATTATCGTGAAATATAAACCATCAGTAGAGATTTACTTAATTGATGCGACAACCCCTATCGGGGCTACAAGTGAAGGATTGAAAATAATTTCCCAAAGATTTTCCGGCAATCGATTATATATAGATTTAGAAATAAAACCGGCTAAAGAATATAGGCTTGGGATTATAAATGAAAAACTGATAAAATCAATTGTCGGAGCCAGGGAACTTGATGGTAAATTGTATTTCAAGACTCCGGGTAGCGGAAATGAATTTGTTAAACATCAAATTATGATTGAAATTAAATAGATAAAATTATTTGTAAAGAAATTATGGAGTTACACATGAAATTTCATCGTTTTTTAATCATCACATTAATAGCTATCACATTAGTCGCTTGCACAAAGTCCGTTCCGGAAAAATCAGATCAGAAAAAAGTGGTACTAAAAACAGCACGTGATTTTAATTTTAAAATGGAAATCGAAGAAAAACTTGTTAGGGTAATAAATTTCATTGCTGAAAATAAGCTTGATGGAGTTTTATTGACCCAGGTAAGAAATGTTTATTGGATGACTGCCGGTCTGGCAAACAACCAAATAGTTCTTAACAAAGATATCGGAGCCGCTTCTTTGCTAATTACAAAAGATGGAAGGAAATATTTAGTTTGCAGCGGTGCTGAAGCTCAAAGACTGATGGATGAATCCTTACGGGAACTCGGTTACGAATTGATTAAGTTCAACTGGTATGAAGGAAATCCTGCTAAAGATGTACGTGGCGAAATCATCAAACAATTCGGAAAAATTGGAAGCGATATTGATTATCCGGGTTCAATTAATGTTGCCGGCAAATTTAAGCTTCTCCGATATTCATTAAACGATTATGAAATAATCAGATATAATTATGTTGCAATGATGTCAACTGAAGCAGTTGCAGAAGTCTGTATGAAAATAAAACCGGGGATGAATGAATTCGAAATCGAAACAATGACAGCCAATGCTTTACGCGACCGTCAAATTCTTCCAACGGTATTGTTAACCGCAGTTGATGAACGGATCTATAACTACAGGCATGCACTTCCGGGTGGAGCTGAACTTCAGAATTATGCGATGATTAACATTTGTTCTGAAAAGTGGGGAATGCCGATCGCTGTTACAAGGTTTGTGCATTTTGGTCCAATACCTGATGAACTCAAAAATAGATTGGAAAAGACAGCAATTGTCAATGCTCATTATCAGGAATTTACCCGCCCCGGAGTTACAGCATCAGCAATATTTGAAAAGATGAAAGAGTGGTATAAAGTAGTTGGATATGATGGGGAATGGAAGCTTCACCATCAAGGAGGAGCAATTGGATATGACGACCGCGAATGGGTTATCTATCCGGGTATAAAGGAGGTCGTTCAGTACAACCAGGCATTTGCATGGAATCCAACAATTACCGGTGTAAAAGTTGAAGAGACAATGATTGTAACCAAAGAAGGGTTTGAAGTTGTTACAAAATCTCCGAATTGGCCGATGATAATTGTAAATCTAAACGGGAAAAAATATCCTCAGCCGTCTATAATTATACGTGATAATGAAAGCTTCGGATTAATTCAAACAAAAGATTATGAGATAAAAGTTGAATAGCTATTGATAAGAAATTTTGCTAATCCATATTTGTCAGAATTTCTCGGCACTGATTGATACTATAATTCAACCAATTATACTCGATAAAATTCTGGCTTTGCGATTTTAACTTTTGCAAAGCATCATTACGAATCTGTGCAGATTCTTTATTTAACGGATCGTAAAACAGCACTATTTCTGTTAACCGCAAAACTTTAATATATTCATTGTTAATTAACAGATCCTTCGACATTTGATTTATTTTCTGTGCGCCCCCGGTTAACTTTACAATATTATTATAGATAACGGATATCGGCTCGCTATACATTGTGACCGGATTTTCGTCGAACCAGCCGACATATGCTTCGTAAATACCACGTACGGACCAGGAGACTTTTCCATAAAATTCCGATATAGAACTTTTGAATTTCTCCGGGAGTTTTATTTCTTTCATCAGCGTAAAAAGATCCTTGCCGTCATTCATTCCTTCCACAGTTTTATCGTGTACGTAACAGATAGCATCTTTATAATTAATTAGTGATGATATCACTTTTGAATTGCCAACAACCGGCTCGTCATGTCCGGGAAGAAGAATTTCAGGATTTAACTCTATAGCTACTTCAAGAGAGTTAATATATTCGAGTGCCCAGCGGGGCATTGTACCGCGGAGAGTATAAAGATTTGGAAAAGATGAGTAATAATTATCTGCAATGAATAAGGCTTTAATCTCGGGGATCCATATGATCGAGTTATCGGGTGTTTCCCCTCCGACATGAATCATTTTGAAAGTCAGGTTCCCGATCTTAGTAACGTATTCATTATCAAAAAAAGTGTTCACTTCTATTTTACTTTCTACTTTATCGGGAAAATGGTCCGGTATTTTCAGGCCTCTTTGTTTGGCAATTCGAACTGCAGAGAATTTTGCAAACATATCCTGATATTTTATAAAATTGATTATCCTTTTATTTGCGATGACTGGTATCTTACGATTTTTTGTCCAGTGAGAAATTCTAGGTGTATGGTCCTGATGTCCGTGAGTAATTAGTATTGCTTTAACCGGGGCCGATCCGTTAATTTTTTCGAGCCAGTTTCCGGGCGCTGAAGCCCCACCGGGATCTATAATTACATTACCTAAGGATGTCTGAATCAAATAAGTATTACATGAATTCTCGTACCGGTAAATATTTTCAGATACTTTAAATGTAGCTTGATAGTTTTTAATCAACCAGCTTCTAAACGGCTCACTTATTTTGTATTCGTCAATCCAGTCCGGTCGCTCAACAAAAAAATTTTCATACACCAGAATATTAACATCCTCAATCCTTTTTATTTTTTTATGCTCGGGCAATTTATCATGCTGTTGAATTGGATAAGCATAAGAATTGCTGAACCATTGAAGTTGCTCCTGGTTGGTTCTGGAACAAATCACAGCACTAAGTACAGCCTGGTGCAGAAAAACCTGGTGTTTTATATCTGAGCAATTTTGCCTCTGGAAATCTTCATCGTGTACTAGCTTTGTAAATACACTTTCCCACTTTGAAAAAATTCCAAGTTTGGGATTTACAGAGACTACCTGACAGTTAATGTAGAACCGTATCTTTTTACTATCCACAAACGACTCAATTACCGGTACTTTCGTGACATCTACGTTTGCTTCCTGATATATTCTATTCCAATAGTTATCCACCGGACTTAAATCTACTTGACCGACATTATTAAGCAGGAATACCGGACGCACAGCCACTTGTTTGTTCACTTTTAATTCAAGTTCATCCGGCTTAGTAAAAATTAAACATTCGTTATCCAGCCAAACAAGGCAGCAATCTTTCATTGACAAAAGCTTTTCGACTTGGGCACAAGCATAAACTTTTTTAGAAAACAAATATTCTGCTGCGAGAGAATCAATTTGAAGAGGAAGTAATTCAACACGATATTTCAATAATAGATCTTTATAATTATTTGCATCTTTGTCATAGACGACATAGAAAGTGCTCCCTTTATACTGACCTCCAAATTCTCGTAAGCTTTTTAATAAAAATTCAGCAGATCTGACTTCGGCAGCATTAGAGACACAGACTACAAAAACCAATTTTGATGCTTCTGCTAAATGTGCAAGGATTGGTGTTGTGATTATAAGCAAAGAAATGAGGAGGTAAAGGACTAAATGTTTGGTTGAATATTTTCTTTTTTTCATAAGTCCGCCATAATAACCTGAATGATTTTTATACCTGCCGATCTCACATTCAAATCAAAATGTGATTTTTTTACCAGTGCCTAATTCAATAAAGTTTTTCCCGAAGAAATCTCTGAACATCCCTATCTGTTTCTCGCCGGTGCAATGTGTAGCTCCACACTGTTCAACTCCAAGGTATTTAAATTGTTGAATAATTTCTTTAACAGCATCTGGTGAGTGCTGACTAAGATGAAAACCGCCTAACACCATATGGATATTTTTATTCAGCATCTCTTTCGCTTTCTTCAGAATATTAACAATCCCGGGATGAGAACAACCGGTGATGATTACAAGCCCTTTGTCGGTATCCAGTATCATCGATTGTTCTTTGATCTGATCACCCATTTCACCAGTTAAAAATATTCCTTTATATAATTCAAGTGGTGATTTAACGCGTATTAATTCACCGTTTTTCTCTTTCACCCGATCCTCAAATTTCGTTGAAAAGGAAGCGAGAACATAAATTTTTAGGTTATCATTGGATGCAAGAATATAATTTAAGCCCGCTATATGATCACCATGCTCGTGAGAAAATACAACTGAATTAATATCACTTATATCAATTTCGAGGCAGGTGACATTTGAAGCAAAAACGATTTCATCCCCGCCAGCATCAAAGAGTACTTTGCTACCGTTAAAACTAACAAGACAGGAAAATCCCCAGCCGCTTTTAGTATCCGGATTGTGAACGTAGTTATCGAATAATATTGTTATCTCGTTCAAATTGTTTTGTCCTCTTAAGCTGACGGCAAATATAAGCGACGTAAATAATCCTATGGTCAAAAGTGTTTTCATAATAATAGATCTTCATAAATATTTGCAAATAATATTAAATAATTAATAAATATTGAATTATGTTCCTGAATGTTATTATTAATTAAAATAATTATTTGGCAAAGGAAAAGTGCATCTGGGCAATAAGCCACTTGTCATTCCTTTTTTCGAGTACACCCGTCCATCTTACATTTATCCAGTTTGCAGGCTTTCCGTTCCACTCTCCATAGTCGTTAAGCAGGCATGAGAACCAGGCGACAGTTCCGCTTTCTGAAATGTTGACGCGTAAAGATTTAATTATGAAATCGATCGATTTGAATTTCGGATTCATAAAAAAGCCATCAACCAACCTTTTAAAACTGCTATACCCCGAGATGGTGCTGTTTGAATCCGGATTGTAAATAAAAAAGCTGCTATCCTGTAAAACAGAATTGATTACCAGGTCTTTCTTTTTATCAGGAATTGCCCAACCGATGTGGGTGTAAATTGCCTGTACTACTTCCTTCTTTTCATTTTGATGGTCATTCTCGAAGAACTGACATGAATTGATAAATACCATTATGAGTATAATTAATTTATTCATTTCCATCCCACCGGTTTTAATTCGTTAATAAACCTTGTGCTGATCCAGTAAATATCAGAATTACCATTCTGGGGACTATTGTGAATATTTTTTAGTTCGTCAAATGTAAGAGGGATTTTGCCCGACTCTCTTTCACTATTCAATCTTGTGGACATAAAGAAAAAATATTTTCCATCTGGGGAAACATAGGGGCTCCATTCCTGAGTTTGTGCAGTATTAATCTTATCGCCGAGATTTATCGGTGCGCTCCATTTATCATCCGGTGTCCTGTAAACAATATAATAGTCGGTTCCGCCTTTGCTATCCGACCTTCCAAATACCGGGACAATGATAAAACTTTCATCGGGAGCTATGAAAGCATTGTACTGCGATTGCCCGCTGTTTATTTCTTCTCCAAGCTTTTCAGGTTCGGTATATTTGCCGTTTACGAATCTCGAACGATAAATAAAATTCTTACGCGTTTGTTTGTCGTCGCGTGTGAAATAGAGGGCGCCGTCATTTGTTACAGAGGGGAAGAATTCTCCGGCATCAGTATTAACCGGAGCGCCTAAGTTATACGGTTTCCCCCATTGATCACCCTGGCGCTCCGACACCCAGATATCCTGATCATTTACAGTTTCACCATTTTCTGTATCCGGGCGATTTGATAAGAAAAATAATTTCTTTCCATCAGGCGATAAAGCTGGCTCAAGGTTAATGTATCTAGGATCCGAAGCAAATGGCAAGGACTCGGGCAGTGTCCATTTTCCATTTATCAACTTGGTAACAAAGATTGCTGAATAATTGTAGTTCCCGGCAGCTGAACAGAAATAAATTTCTTTTCCGTCGGCTGATATTGTAATATCACGGTTATGCATTCCATCTGAAACTATCCCCGGTGCAAATACTTTTGGCTCATCTGTCGGTGGTGACTGACCCAGGTAAGGTCCTGATAATTCTAATCCTGTTATTTGCTTTTGCTGAGCAGAAGAAATTGAAAAGTTGAGTGATAGAATTAGAAATAAACTCAAAAAAGATTTCATATAACCCCACGTCCTGTTTTTGGGTGATAGATATTAATTTTAATGATTAGAAATAGTCATAAATGTTTTTCTTATTGTTTTTTATGCACCCGGCCAATCCTGGAAGAAATAACCCTTTCGTTTATTAATTTCTCCCATTTGAGATCGACCGGGTATTTATAATTTCTTTAATTGATCTTATAAGCCCTGATTCTATTATCAAAAAGTGATGGAATCACTAAAAGACTTTTTCCCTTTATGAACTCAAAATCTGCACAAAATTTCTGTGGTACTTTTGAATTAATTAATTCAGTTAATGTCCGGTCTTTAGATAAACGAAATACTCTTCCGTTATAATCTGAAAATAATAAGTTGCCGTTGCCATCGAGTTTTATTCCATCCATTATCGATCCCGGTTCAATTTGTGCCAAGGTCGAAATTGTTTTGTCTGATAAATCGATTTGTTTTATAGACGCATCACCGCTAACACCAAGGATCAATTTCCCTTCATTGTAAAGAATTCCGTTGATGTTCTGTATTTGATCACTTTGATAAAAATCGGTAAACACACCATTACTGAATTTAAGTATTGAATTACGCTGGGTATCGGTTAAGTATAAGTCGCCCGACTCATCTGCAGTTACATCATTCGGAAAGAGAGCGTTGGGAATAGGAAACGAGTTGACTATTTTATTTGAATCAATATTAATCTCGTGAAGATTTTTTCTGTCAACGACAAAGAGTTTATCATTTGAAATACACATTCCTGTTGGCTGTTTCAATCCGGAAATCCATTTCAAATTTTGAATCTCTCCGTTTAGATTTAATTTGGAAATGAATTCGTTCCCATTATTAAAATAATTGGACACATATAGAATATCTCTCCTCGTATCGTATTGGATTGATTCCGGGTATTTGAACTTAAATGGTACTTCCCAAACTTCCGTAATTGACTTGTCTAGATAATTTGCATTAGCATCCTGAAAGATAAATCCCCATCCGCCGGAAAGTTCGGCAATACAAATAAGCAATTCATTCTTTCCTTTTTTCAGTGGTAGATAGATATAGTCATTTAACCCTATGATTCCAAGAAAAGATGGATCTCTTTGACGGTAAGCACTATTGGCAGAAAAGATAATTTTGCCATTTACGAAAATGCTTATCATATCACTATATCCGAAGGCAAATTGTTTCATTTCATCTTTCACACACTCAATTTCAGTTTTCGCAAATATGCAATCAGCATCAGCCCCCATTCTGCTGAAATAACGTGAAATGTCTACAATTCCATTCGGCAGAGATTCAATTTTTTTCCATTGAATTTCCTTAATACCTTGCATCGAAGGTGTGTTTTCGAAATCAATTTCGTTTGCCTTAAATACTTGAGAAATTTCCCAGTTTGTTATAAGTCCCAGAGGAATAACCGTTTTAGTAGCAGGAGGCATATTGATGTTATCATCCAATCTAAAACTGAAGTTAGAGTAATAAGCTGTTCCGTCTACTGGACCCATCAGGCCGATCATACCACTACTAATTCCATGTTGAAGTTCGTTGATCACAAGGGAAGGTACATTTGAATTATTAATGAATATACACACCTGAGAATCCTTAACTTCCATTTTTACATGAAACCAGGAACCATAAGGAATTTCCAATGGTGCAGTTTTACCGGATCCATTATATAACTGCCAGCTATCCACTCCGTTGAATGAAGCGACATATTGAATTGCATCTGAATAAAGTCCTGCGCGGTGTGGTCGGATATAGAATCTTTCATAATTTCTTGTGTCGTTCATCCTGAATAGAACACCTGGATATGATGTTTTTCTTTCCACTACAATGTCGACTTCAATAATACCGTTTTGAAATTGCACATCTTTCAAATATGCGAAACCCATTAGAGCTTTCCTTCCTAAATGCTCAACAATTTTTCCGTTAACCAGAGTCCAATCCGGTGAATCAAAGTCTATTTTCTTATCCTGAGGACGGATAACATAGGGAATTAATAAAACAGCAATAATAATTACATAAGCGGCAACAGTTTTTTTCATTTTATATATCTCCACCTTTCTCGTTTTGTCCCACTTTGCTATGCCGGGTTTGGTAAGATTTTATAAACAGAATTAAGGAATGTACAATTGACAGGTAAACGAACAATTTCATTTTTTCCCCCGGCTTAAATTATTCAAAGCGATTCATATTATTCAAGAAATTAATCGTGCAAATATCTTTCTCCATAATCATTTATTTAATTAATATCATTTTCCTTGTGAGATTTTGATTTCCAGTATTTAGAGTATAAAAATAAATTCCACTCGGTAAATCTCTTCCGTGAAATATTAGTGAATAATTCCCGGCTTCTAATTCTCTTTCTACTAATCTTGAAATCTCCTTACCGAGAGCATCAAAAACTATTAAACTTACATGACTGCTTTTAGGTAGCTGGTAATTTATAACTGTTTCCGGGTTGAAAGGATTAGGGAAATTCTGCATCAGTATAAAATCTGCTGGTCTTATATTTCCTTTGTCATCTAAATCGGTGGTGCCATCATCCTTAATACACCGGATTGAATATTTCATTACTTTGAACCAATCGTATATCATGCTTGCCGAACTATTATATCCTAAATACCGTTCCCTTGCTTTGGAAGAGTTAATCTCCGTTGAAGTCCAAAAAACTGCGTATTCATTAATAAGACTGAATTTATTTGGCGAATAGTAGGCGTCATATTCTCCAGCGGGTAAAATGGAAAGCCCGCTACTATTATCTGCATCTGTATTAGGTGATTTCCAGAGAGTGGTACCTGGATCTTTCATCTTTCCGCCGGCAACGGAAGCTCCGCCCAAGTAATTTTCTAATTCAAGCCATTCTGCATCTGAAGGAATATGATATCCAGCCGGGGATAAACCTTGTACTTTTTCCTTATTAGAATTTCTCATTGAAGCATCCCACGTATAAAGCCTGCCATAAATACTAGCCATGGACTCATCATTATTGTAAGCAACAACTCCTGGTATTGGGACTCCGTCGGTATAGTGTAACGATTTTATGTTTTCTTTCAACCAAATTTGATTTCCAATTTTGATTGCATGATACTCGTTGCCGTCGTAGTCTTTTACGGTCTCAATGAGCTGTTGTGCTTTACAAAAAGAAATAGCTATTAGAAAAATAGCAGTAAGGTATTTTGAATATGTTTTCATTTTTCTCCCATTAAAATGTTAGATCGCATTTTTTTTGATCCAGATTAGGATCTCATCTAATAGACCTGTTGTTATATTGTGTCCGCCTTTATATTGATGGTATAATACTTCAAAACCCATTGATTGAAAAAATTTATTCTGGTAATCACAATTTTTTTTTATCGATTCCATATCTTCGTTACCAATAGCTATTAGCAGTTTTATTTCATTTGCTGCTTTTATTTGTTGGGTTGTTACTAATGAACTTGGAGAGTCTAATTCTGGTAAAAATCCCCCAATTGCAATTATACCATTGATTAAACCCGGTTTTGTAAAAGCAATCATATAGGCAAGTGAAACACCTTGTGAAAAACCTAGTATGTAAGTTTTCTCGATTTGATATTTGGAAGAAATTTCAGCTATTACATTCAGAATATTTTCAATTGTCATCAGGTCAGCTTTTTCCCAGACACTTTTATCGTTTGTCGGATAAAACCAGCCATAACCGACATCACCCGAAACTATTTTTGGATATTGTCCTTCAGGAGCAGCAACAATAATTTTTTCGTTTGTGAAATTTGAAAAGAGGGAGGCTATAGAGCTTGCTTTACCACCATTGCCATGCAAAGTAATTAAAAGTGTATATGAATTATTGGATGAAAAATCCTCGGGCAATTTTAATAAAGCTCTTTGAAGTTTTCTTCCTTCAAGTAATAATTGCTCATAATTGATCTGTTTGTTTTGTCCCGGTAGCAGATTGGGGAGTAGGATCAATAAAATAAGTACTGTTAAAATCACTAAGGAATTACATAGATTGTTCTTCATGTGTTATTAACCCTTATTATTAGTAATATAGACGGGGTGGATCATACTTGTAGAGAAAATGTGCTTTAACTTGTAATGGTATTGATAGCACTTCACAGATGATATTTTCTCTTATTGTAATCAACCGCCCCCATCCAACAGGAGTTGCTGTTTCTTTTAGTAACACCATTATTTGCACTACAACTTCAATTATTATTTTTAAAAGATATTTTTACTATTTCCGGAACAAAAATATTATTCAAATAGCGCTAATAATTTTTTTTAAGATGAAATATGTATTACCAGATTAATATAACAATGTGGGTGGGTCGAATGTCGAAACGGTTACTAAGTTTGTTAAGTGCAATATAAAACCTGTAATTCGTCGACAAAAAATGTAATTTTTACAAAGGAGTTCTAACTTTCTGTGGAAATTAATACTGGCGCGGAAATATGGTTATAAATGCACGTTCACTACTTCACAGAGAATACAGAGTGCTCTCACATTTAGTTTTTTGGGCGGCTTACCTTATTTTTTTCACACTTCAAAGCGGTTATTTAAACGGTGACTATTTGAGCACATTTTATAGTTATTGTTTCTATGTAATACCGATAATGATTGCAACCTATTTTAATATTTATTTTCTACTTCCTAATTTCCTTTATATGAAGAAGTATTGGGTGTTTTTTCTACTTTTTTTTATTTCTTCTGCTGTCTGGAGTATTATGCAGCGCGTTACAGTTTTTTTTATTATTGCACCTCTTTTTTATTCACCAGAATTATTCCAGAGAGTAACGGCACCGGGGTTTTTTTATCCCAATAGTATGATTTCATATCTTATAAGTATTTATACGGTGGTTGCAATTGCAGCTTCAATAAAACTGTTAAAGAATTACTATGAGAATGAACGTAGAAGTCAGATCCTCGCAAATGAAAAACTTGAAGCAGAATTAAAATATTTGAAAGCCCAGATTAATCCCCACTTCCTTTTCAATTCGCTAAATAATTTATACGGATTAGCACTGAAAAAATCTGACAAAACTCCCGGACTAATATTAAAATTATCCTCCTTGTTGAATTACATGCTTTATGAATGCGATAGTAAATTAATTCCGCTTTATAAAGAGATAGAAATGCTCAATGATTTTATCGGCTTGGAAAAAGTTCGATATGGGGATCGGCTCAACATTAGGTTTGAGATTATTGGCGATACAACCGGAGTGCTCATTGCTCCAATGATTCTTTTCCCTTTTATTGAAAACAGTATTAAACACGGTGCCGGAAACGAGCTTGATAATAGCTGGATTAATATAAAATTGGAAATTGATAAGAACAAAATTGTGTTCAATGTTGAAAATAAAAAAAGTACATTCAAGAGCAGCAAAGATCAAAAAGAGTCTGAAGGTATCGGTCTGAAAAATGTTAAAAGGCAGCTGGATTTACTTTATCCGGAGAAATATATATTATCAACCGAGGAAAAC
>JAGUYK010000020.1 GCA_020061355.1 Ignavibacteriales bacterium
GAGCTGTTACACACATGGATGTTTCGTTACAAGAGGTAGAAGAAGCAACTAAAATTATATCGAAAGCTGTTTCTTAACAATTCTTAAATAGTTTTCTTGATCAAGATCATGATCACGTTCATGATCATTAAGGAAATACTAAATGGATAAATCGGTTTTCAAACATTCAATTTTAGAAACTGTCCGCTTTCACGAAGTTGATATTTTAGGTGTTTGCAATAATGCAGTCTATTTCAATTATTTTGAAGACGCTCGAATAAAATATGTTCAAGACCTGAAGAAGAATTATCATCTGAAAATATTATTGGAAGGGGATTCTTTTTTTATTATGGTTCGTAACGAATGCGATTATTTAGAACCGGCTTTCCTTGATGACGAACTTCAAATCCATACGAGGATAACATTTATTAAGAATACCAGCTTCGGTTTTGAACATCTGGTCGAAAAAATTTCTTCTGGAAAAATCATTGCCAAAGGCGGTGGAGCGGTGGTGCATATCAATAAATCTTCAAAGCAACCGTTACAATTGCCGGATGAATTTTACAAAGCGGTTAAAGATTTTGATAATACCGTTGAGATATTAAAATCGTAATCAGCTTAAAAAGAAAATAATTACACACGCGGTCACAATAATTAATACACTGCGGGAGATAATAACCGGGAATTTCATTTTCAAAAATCCCCAACCCTTAGCAAGTAAAATCATTATTGCAATTAGCACTATTGTAATTATCAAAACCTCTACTAGGTTTAGCTGAATACCAAGTATTTCAATCAAACCTTTACCATCCCAGAATTTTTTGTAAAGGATATTTATGTGGAGCCAATAAACCATTAATGATTCTCTGCTAACATCAAGAATGAACGAAGAATAGTTATCGAATTTGCTAATGTAATACCAGAAAATACCTAGTAGAAAAAGTAATACACCTAATCTGTAAATAAAAAAAACAGGATTTGGTTTTATTTCAACAATTGAATTTGGCAATAAAACATAAAGAAGTAGAATGGAGCTACCAAAGAAAATGGAACCGTAAAGAATAAGATACTGGGCAAATTTTTTCTCGCCTATTTTGTTTTTGAACTCAACATATAATTTACCTGTAAGTGCACCGGTTAATATAAAAGCCAACCATGGAAATAAAGGAAAGAGTGAGCCGTGCAACCTATTAAAGTAATTGGCAATCCCTAACGGCATAAATTGAGCGAAGTCGGTTTTCCAGGCATACGGTCCAAATGCTAAAACGAAAATATCCAAAAGTAAAATAGTTACATAAAAACTTTTATCATTTTTAATTATTAAACGCAAAAGCAAAAGAAGAATTAATCCTACTGCTATACATTGAAGAATATCAACCTTTAAAAATTCTTGGAGCATATGGGGATAGTTTGGATTGGAAATTTTTCTTAGGGATAGGTAGGAAATATGAATTGAATAACCTGCGAGAAAGACAATGATTAATCTTCCAAGTTTATTCCAGAATTTCATCCCGAATTTTCTAAGTTCATCTAATCCTTTTTGAAGTGAAAGAACGAATACCATACCCGATGAAAAAGTAAATGCCGGTGCAACCAGACCATTTATAAAATTGAGATATGAAAACCACCATGCAGATCTCAAATCGCTGCTTAGAAAGATATTTATTACATGCACTTCTATCATTACAATAAGTGCAAGTCCTTTAAGCATGTCAATAAATTGTGCGCGGTTTTTCTTCTCCACAATGTCCCATTATTTTTTTATAGGAAATTAAGAAAAATATTGTGCATCATTACCCAAAATTTTTATTGTGGAAATACGATTTAAATTTATTAGATTAGGAACGAAATCAAATTCGAGGGGACAAAAAATGAATTTGATATGTGATATCGAAACCGTCGGTTTTGAATTTAAATCGCTCTCCGAATCCCAGCAAGAATATCTTCTCCGTTACATTGAACATGAAACGGACGACGACAAAAAAGAAGGACTGATTGAGGAAACTAAACGTTATCTAAGCCTTTACCCATTAACAGCCAAAGTAGTTGCAATTGGTTTATTAAATACCGATACGGAAAAGATTATGGTCTTTTATGAAAGTGAATCTGATGATGATTTAATAATTGAAGAGAAAGGGATTAAGTATAAACCGATGAGTGAAAAAAAGATGCTCCTTAACTTCTGGCAATACATTGCCAAATCGGAGAAGGTGATAACGTTTAACGGTAGAAATTTCGATATCCCTTTTCTAATGATTCGTTCTGCAATGCTTAAAATAAAACCGTCCAAAAATTTGATGAAATATAGATACGATTCTAAGGATCACATAGACCTACTTGATCACCTTACATTTTACGGCACAACTAAAAAATTCAATCTTGATTTTTATTGTCATGCACTCGGGATCGAATCCCCAAAATCAAAAGGCATTACTGGAATGGAAGTAAAAGAGTTATACAAAGCCGGACATATTAAGGAAATAGCTGTCTACTGCAGCGAGGATGTGAGGGCTACTTACGAGTTATATAAAATTTGGGATTCTTATCTAAATTTCTAATTATAGATATTTTATTTTCTAATAGTAGTTGAGGTAACATGAATTCTGTAAAAAGCTATTCTATTATGATCATAATTTTGATAAGTTCTTCAATTTCATTAAGTCAACCGGCAAATAATATTTTAAAAGGTAAAATTATTGATGTAAAAACCGGTGAACCACTTATAGGTGTAAATGTTTATGTTAATAACTCGACAACCGGTACTACGACAAATAAAAATGGACTATATGAAATGATGTTATCTGATGGAAGATATGAAATTGTTGCATCAATAATTGGTTTTGAAACAGATAGCAAATTCATAAATATTAAAAATAAAATTGAACGCCGTCTCGATTTTGCTTTGAAAGAAAAAACATATGAATTAAAACAGGTAAGTGTAGAAGGAGAGTTTTCACAAGAGTGGTATAAGATGTTGAAGTTATTCAAAACATATTTTCTTGGACAAAACGAATTCTCGACGTTATGTAAAATTAAGAACGAAAAGGATATTTACTTTTTGGGGAATTATGATTCTGTTTTCACTATTCATTCTTATAGACCATTAACAATAAGTAATATTGCCCTTGGGTATTTAATGGAATGCACTCTTGCAAAATTTGAAATCGATACGAAGAATATGATAAGTTCTTATTCAATAAAGACAAGGTTTACTGACTTAATACGGAGTGGAAGTATTGCCGGTAAAGACTGGATTGCAAACAGAAGAAGCGCATATATCGGCTCATTACGTCATTTCCTATACTCTGCAATAACCAAAAATGAATTAAAGGATTTTGAAGTTGCCCTTGTAAAACAAACCAATTATAATGAAAAGGGAATAAGAGTATATAGTAGGGATGAAATATTCACTTGGTCGGATGAACAAACAGATTATTTGTTATCGTTCAAAGGACTCTTAAGAGTGAGATATAAATTCAGTAATAACTGTGCATGGATCGAAATAGACGGTAATGATTCGTATGTAAATGGGAACGGATATTTATTAAACCCAATGAGTGTCCTTCAGTATGGAACATGGGCTTATTCAGGAATGGCAATGTTATTGCCTTTGGATTATATTTCCATTTAATTGTTATCTCAAAAGAGTCATTTTTTCATTGTCTTATTCTGTTCCTAAATGTGAAATAATTTTATATAACATTTATGAAATTAAAGTATGATAAGATATACTATAAACGTAACTATAAGATTTCTTTAATTATCAGTTTATTAATCGTTATCCTTTCATTTTTATTTACCCCGGAATTTAAAAGCTCAAAAAAAGAAATACCTTACTTTGCTGAACCAATAATTACAGTTCTTGATATTCCGAAAACAATACAATCATCACAAACTCAGTTAGCACCATCCCCTTCACCCGTAATTTTTTCTTTCCTCATCCCTATAGATGAACTGGAAATTCTATCCGATATAGAGATAAAAGAGAACAAGCTAAACACTTCGACGGGAAGTTCAGGAATTAGTTTAGTTGAAGATTCTGGCAATAGCAAAGGGGTTTTTGAAGCTTCATCATTTCCATTCGTCCCACGTCAGCTAATTGAAGTAGTTCCGAAAAAAGTAAGTGGCGCTGAAGGTTCGATCAAATTAAAATTACTTATAGGTAAAGATGGGTATGTTAAAAAGCATGAAATAATTTCCAATTCGGCCAATGATAATAAATGTCTTACATATGTTATTAATGCTGCAAACAAATCACGCTGGCAGCCGGTCGCATTCGAAGGTGAAAAGGTTGAATACTGGCTCGAAAAGACTTACACATTCAATTAATAAATTAATTTTTAACCCTTTGGTATATAGTTGAATTTATAAACCAGAAAAAGTAACTTCTTATCAAAGATTGGAGGATTCATGGATTATTCTAAGATTATTTCTTTTATTGAAGCAAACATACAAAGCCTGGCTAGAACTTATTCCGAACAACTTATAAAACCCGAACATATGATTACATATCAAAAACTGGAAGCATCCAAAATAATTGCAAGGGAAGAAATTGTTTATGGAAATTTAGTTAATTGGTTGAAAAACGGAGCTTCCAATGATGAAGCGGAAGTTTTATTTGAGAAGATTGGAGCCGAAAGATTTAACCAGGGTTTCCCTCTCACAGAACTGAATTATGCTTTAATTATTACTAAAAAGGTTTTGTGGAATGCTGTGGGTCAGGAAAAAGAACTGTTTAAGTCTCTGAACTTTAACGAGCTAATTGAATGTACGACTATTCTAAATAACTATTTTGACCTTGGTAATTTCTATATGACCCGGGGATATGTTAATGAATTATTCCGCAAACTGGACATCTCCGATAAAATGTCAAGAGAAGAAATACATAAAGTATTAGTAAGAGGGGCCTTTGATGATGAAGACCTCGATAAGAGCGATTTTGTATGGCGGCATGTTTAAGGAATTGTAATAATAATATTTTATCGTAATAAGGGACATCAATGGATGTCCTTTTTTATAATATAGTTGTGATTACAAACAATCATGATTTTAATATATGAACAGTAAGCAACGCGTTAGTGATGTAACCGGAGTAATTCTATCTGGCGGTAAAAGCAGCAGAATGGGTTTGAATAAATCTCTTCTGATCATCGATGAGATACCGATGATTCAGAAAATCTATGACACGATGAAATCGGTTTTTGAAGAAATCATTATCAGTACAAATGAACCGGAGCTTTATGATTTTATTGACACTGAAAAAGTAGAGGATATTTATAAGGGATTTGGTCCGTTGGGCGGTATTCATGCAGCATTAAAATATTCTAATACAGAAAGAATCTTTGTTGTAACTGCTGACATGCCATTTTTATTACCGGATCTTTTCAAATTCCTGATAGCAATTGAAACAGAAGAAAACATTGTTGCGCCAAAAGCAGGAAATAGAATTCACTTCCTATGCGGGATATACGGTAAACAACTAATTCCGGTGGCAGAGAACATCCTATCAGCAAGTAAAGTAGCACGCGACAATAATAAAGAACTTATAAAATCATCATTAAGTTTATGGAATTTTGCAGAGAGAGCCGGTGCCGAAATAGTTAATGTGGAAGAGAAAATATTTTATATGAAGGACCTCTTCTTCAATATCAACACTCCTGAGGATTTTGAATATGTTAAAGATCGTTTAATCTAAATTGTACAAACCAACCTTTCAATACTTCTTGTAATTACCCCCGTCCTTACTTTTTCATTTTTTCAATTCTAAAAAAATCTTTTTTCATTTCTAAAAAATGAAAGAATTTCATTGAGAAAAATGTCGAATTCAATTGATAAATGAATATTTATCGCTGGCAAGAAAGTTGATATTTATAAATACTAACAATTCAAAGATAACATGACCGAAATAAATATATCGCAGAATGAACCAATCTTTCCAATTAGTACTGCCGCAAAACTTCTCAATATCTCTGTCCACACATTACGGATGTATGAAAGAGAAGGATTGTTCATACCATATAAAAAAGACTCAAACCAGAGATCATATTCAAAAGCGGATATTGAAAGGATTGAGTGTATCAGGAGTGCAATTAACGAATCAAAAATCTCTATGAACGGAATAAAAACAATTTACTCCTTAATTCCATGCTGGCAGGTTGTAAAATGTTCTGACGATGACAGGAATAAATGTGAGAGTTATAATGGCCATAGTAAACCGTGCTGGACCTATCGTCATCCAAATACTGTTTGTGAAAATAAAAACTGTAGAATGTGTGACGTGTATAATAATTTTTCAGAATGCCATAAAGTGAAAGAACTGATTAAATCCATCTCGAGGTAATTAAATGAATTCAATCTCCCGAAGAAAATTTTTGAAGATAACCGGTTTTTCTGTTGGTGCAGCTGCAACAGTTTCTGCTCTGAGTCCCATTATTAATGGATCTGAAAAAATTAATAAAGTAAAAGTGAAAGGGATTCAGAAAATCCCGACTTATTGCGACATCTGCTTCTGGAAATGCGGTGCAATTGCATACCTAAAAGATGGTCAATTATGGAAAGTTGAAGGTCATCCGAATGATCCTTTGAGCAAAGGTAGATTATGTCCGCGAGGTACCGGAGGTGTTGGTGCGCATTACGATCCCGATAGATTACGCTCACCATTGATTAGAACACGTGAGCGCGGTGAAGAGAAATGGAAAGAGGTAACATGGAATGAAGCGCTTGATTATATCGCCACTAAAATGAATAAGATTAAAACCAGTTATGGTCCTGAGTCGGTTGCATTTTTTTCTCATGGTATAGGCGGTAATTTCTTGAAGCACACCTTAAAAGCTTTTGGAGTAAACAATATTTCAGCTCCGTCCTATGCTCAGTGCCGCGGACCACGAGATGTTGGTTTTGAACTAACATTCGGTGATGGTGTCGGTTCACCTGAAAGAACAGATATCGAAAATGCAAAATGTCTTGTGCTGATTGGCTCTCATCTAGGTGAGAATATGCATAACTCTCAAGTACAGGAATTTGCTAATGCTGTTCAAAACGATTCAACTATAATTGTTGTCGATCCGAGGTTTTCAGTTGCCGCATCAAAAGCAAAATATTACTTACCTATTAAACCCGGAACAGATATTGCACTTCTACTTGCATGGATGAATGTAATCGTAAAAGAAAAATTGTATGACGTTGATTATGTAAAAAAATATGGATTCGGCTTCGAACAATTCGCTGCGGAAATTTCCCCTTTCACCGCTGAATGGGCATATACTGAAACGGGAATCGATGTTGAATTAATAAAAACCACTGCACGTGTAATGGCCATGAACAAGCCTGCTACGCTTATTCATCCGGGCAGGCATGTTACATGGTACGGTGATGATGCACAGCGCAGCAGGGCAATAGCATTGTTAAATGCGCTTCTCGGTTCATGGGGTCGTAAAGGAGGATTTTTCTTTCCATCAAGTTATTCTATTCCTGCCTATCCATATCCCGAATACCCGACAACTAAGAAAGAAAAAGTTGATAATCCAGATAATAAATATCCATTCGCAATAGAAGAGATTACAACCGGAATACGTGAAGCTACTATTACCGGAAATCCTTATCCCATTAAAGGCTGGTTTGTTTATGCAACCAATCTTTTACATGCTTTACCGAATGAGGAAGAAACTATTAGAGCAATCCAGAATTTGGATTTGATGGTTGTTGTCGATGTTATTCCAAGTGAAATCGCCGGCTGGGCAGATGTTGTACTGCCGGAATCGGTTTATCTGGAACGGTACGATGATCTTCATGCTTCATCTTTTAAAGAAACATTTGTTGGTATCCGACAACCTGTTGTTGAATCACCGGCAGATCAGAAACCAAATTGGTGGATTGCAAAAAAACTTGCCGGGAAATTAGGGCTTGGTAATTACTATCCTTGGGAACATGTTGAGGAATATCTTGATCATAGATTAAAAGCTGCGGGATTGAGTTTAGATCAATTAAAGAAAGAAGGAATTATCAGGGGAGAAAAACAACCTCTCTATATTGAAGATGGTATAGAACCGGAATTTGCAACTCCTTCTGGCAAGATAGAATTCTATTCATTGCAATTATCAAATGCTGGTTTCGACCCCGTTCCTAAATACACAAAACCTGAAGAACCGCCTGCTGGATATTTCCGATTGCTTTTTGGTAGATCACCAGTTCATTCGTTCAGCCGGACTCAATCGAACAGAATCTTAATGGATATGATGAATGAAAATGAAGTGTGGGTGAACAGTGATATTGCAAATCGTTATGGTTTGTCGAACGGAATGTATGTTAAGTTAAAAAATCAGGATGGTGTTGTAAGTAATAAAATCAAAATTAAAGTGACAGAAAGAATAAGAACAGATTGCGTTTACATGGTTCATGGATTCGGACATAATTCAAAAATGCTGAAAGGAGCTTATGGAAAAGGTGCCAGCGATGCCCAGCTTATCACCAAATATAAAACCGATCCGATTATGGGAGGTACCGGTATGAATGTGAACTTCGTAACTTTTGAGCTGGAGGTATAATATGGCACGATTCGGAATGGTGATTGATACAAAGAAATGTGTCGGTTGTATGGATTGTGTGGTTGCATGTAAAACTGAAAATAATGTACCTGAAGGCTACAATAGAGATTGGATTGTTACTGCTGCTAATGGAAAGTTTCCTGATATTCATCTGGAAATACAAACGCAAAGGTGCAACCACTGTGATTACACCCCCTGCGTTTCATGCTGTCCTACAGGTGCGAGTCACGTAGAAGATTTCGGTAAAATAGTTTTAGTAGAGCATAATAAGTGTATTGGCTGTAAAGCATGTTTGGCTGCATGTCCTTACGATGCAAGATTTATTCATCCGGATGGATATGCTGACAAGTGCACTTTTTGTATTCACAGAGTTGAAAAAGGAGAGTTACCGGCATGTGTTTCCGTTTGTCCAACTCATTGTATGTACTTCGGAGATCTTGATGATCCGAATAGTGAGGTGAGCAAACTTTTGGCTTCAAGGAAGAATCATTCATTGATTCCCGAAGCCGGAACATTACCAAGAATTTATTATTTGACATAATCTCGATGTTACTTAAAGAAAACATCTATAATGTTCATTTTGATAATAACAAATCTTAATCGATCATAAAAATCTGTGTTCTATTTAGGGAGTTTTTGAAATGCAAGAATTAACAACAACAAGACACAATCTTCATATTGATCCGAGTATGACTGTATGGGGATGGGAAATTCCGGTTTATCTTTTCCTTGGTGGAATGGTTGCCGGAATGATGATCATCTCGGGATATTTTTTATTCAGCAAAAGATACCGAGAAACAAATTGTGCCTGTTATACACTTCCCTTAATAAGCTTAATTTTATTAAGTGTTGGTATGGTTGCACTATTTCTGGATCTAGAGCACAAACTCTTTGTCTGGCGATTGTATACAACTTTTCAAATTGCATCGCCAATGTCCTGGGGTGCATGGATTCTTATTTTAGTCTATCCCGTGATCATTGCGAATTTGCTTATGGGTCCCCCGCCATTTCTTGCAAATAAATTCCCTAAACTAAATAATATAACTACCTTCATTAATCAGCGTCCGCGATTAATACAGAATATTGGTGTTGCTAATATGCTGCTGGGTGGGTTGCTAGGAGTTTACACCGGTGTCTTATTAAGCACTATGGCTTCACGTCCACTCTGGAATACTTCTATGCTCTGGGTATTATTCTTAATTTCGGGTTTGTCTGCTGCTGCTGCATTTGTTCACATGATTGCAAAAAATGTTAAAGAGAGAGAATTATTAGCTAAAGCGGATAATGGTTTTTTAACAATAGAAATTTTTGTTATTGCATTGATGCTGATCGGGCTTCTTACTTCCACACAGGTTCATATTGATGCCGCTAACCTGTTAATAAGCGGTTCTTATGCACCGGAATTTTGGGTCTTTGTTGTTGGGATGGGTGTTGTTATTCCATTGATTATTCAATTACTCGCAGTTAATCATAAAATAAATCACACGCCAATTGCTCCAATAATGGTGATTGTTGGGGGATTAATTTTAAGATTCATTATTGTATCGGCTGGACAGTACAGCCATTGGTTAAATGCACATTTTAAATGATGGAGAAATATATGATGTCAATTACAGGAATTTTTTCCAAGAATAATGAAGCGGTTCAAGAAAAAGTTCATGAGCCGAAACCTTACTCCAATCCTTATCTGGTTGGTATTGGATTAGGTCTGGTTCTTCTTGCCTCATTTGTGATTATGGGTAGAGGGCTCGGAGCTTCAGGTGCCTTCTCCTCAATTGTTGCAACTGGAGTCTATCAACTAGCACCAGATCATACGGTGAGCAATCCCTATTTTCAGGAGTATGTTGGTGATGGTTCAATTAATCCATTAAAAGATTGGCTTGTGTTTGAAGTGCTTGGTGTTTTTGTAGGTGGATTAATTTCAGGTTTAATTGCACATAGGGTTAAAAAGACGGTTGAGAAAGGTGACCGGATTTCTGTCCGTAACAGATTAATATTCGCTTTCATTGGCGGGGGATTAATGGGATTCGGTGCAAAACTCGCACGTGGGTGTACAAGCGGTCAGGCATTAACCGGCGGGGCTTTACTTAACCTTGGCAGCTGGGCATTTATGATGATGGTTTTTGCAGGAGCTTATGCTATGGCTTATTTTATGAGGAGGCAATGGACATGAACGCACCATTTTTCAAATTCGATATGTTCAGTTTTGACATCAGTTTGGTCGTTGCATTTATTATTGGGATTGGATTCGGATTCGCACTTGAGCGCGGTGGATTCGGCAGTGCAAGAATTCTTGCATCTCAATTCTATTTTACCGATATGCGTGTATTGAAAGTGATGTTTAGTGCAATAGTAACAGCTATGCTTGGTGTTTTCTTTTTCGTTGCATTCGGCTGGCTCGATCTTTCGCTCGTGTATTATACCGATACAAATATGATCCCGCAAGTTGTCGGCGGACTGATTCTCGGTGTCGGGTTTGTAGTTGGGGGTTATTGCCCGGGCACTTCATGCGTTGCAGCAGTAACTGGAAGAATTGATGGGGCTCTCTATTTAATTGGTGTGATGGCCGGTATTTTTATTTTTGGAGAATTATTCCCGCTGATTGAAAATTTTTATTCCTCGACTGATATGGGCAGAGTATTCTTACCTGATTACCTTGGTATGTCTTATGGAATGGTAGTTTTACTGGTTGTATTAATGGCAGTTGGTGCCTTCGCTGCTGCAGAGTGGGGTGAAAGAAAAATGGCAGCTAAAAAATCGGGAGTTGTGAAATGAAACTATTGAATTTTATTCTTGGATTAGATGTTAAAATTAAATTAGCAGCAATCGCAATTTTTCTTGGTCTAACTGCTTTTATTATTTCCGATCCGTTTGATAATGCACACGCAAAAATTAATGTTAAAGAACTTGCTCTCATTGTGCAAAACGAAGTTGATCATGTAAATGTAGATGAACTTGCAGATTGGATAATCAAGAGCAAAACAGATTACAGATTAGTTGACATCCGTACAGAAAAGGAGTTTAATGAGTATAATATTCCCGGTTCGGAAAATATCCCGATAACAAGCTTGTTTGATGGACAACTTGCCCGCAATGAGAAAATAATTTTATATTCTGAAGGAGGAATCCATTCAGCACAGGCCTGGTTCCTGTTAAAGGCAAAGGATTTTAGAAATGTTTATATGCTTCGCGGCGGATTGGAAGAATGGAAAGATAAAATCCTGTTTCCGAAACTCGGTGTTAATGCTTCAGATGATGAGAATGCAAGATTTGAAATTGCTTCTGCTATTAGCAGATACTTTGGTGGTACACCTCAGATTGTTTCCGGTAACGAAATAACTGTGAGTGTTGAAATACCTAAGGTAGCTCCGAAAATTCAAACTCCCACTGGTTCTGCTGCGGGTACTGCGAAGAAAAAGAAAAGAGAAGGTTGCTAATTTTGAAGCTAGATTCGAGATTCGTAATTATTGATTAAGAATAGGAATAATCTCTTTAGGTAACGTGCAGATTCAGATCTGAGCGGCATTAAATATTTTATAAGAATTATTGAGTTTGTAGTGAATTAAAAATTGGTCTAATAACTTTTCTCTAACAACGCAAATAATCATGCATTTTAAACGGGCTCTTTCATTTAAAATTTTTGATACTGCCGGTTCCAAACCTTTACCTTCTAATTCAAGCGGACCAACTTCATCAATTATGAGCCAATCAATTTCTTTTTCAAAACAATCTAATAGTAAATTCTTAGCCCAATCAAATGATTCATTGCTGAAACGATAATTGCCAATAATGAAAGTGTTCATCTCACTGTTTGTTTCAAGTGCTTTTAATGTTCGTGAACCGATATGATATAAAAAACGCTTTTCATCAATAACAGGTTGAAATATTCCGTCAATGCTTTTATGTGTCGTAGCCCATTGCATTAAAAGCGTTGTCTTGCCGCTCTTTACAGGACCTGTGCAGATTAAGATTTCACTCATTTACATCAATATTCGTAATAAGAAGTAATACCAGGGAATCGGAAAAAAATTTTCGGAATCTTCTAAAATTCTTTAGATGTGAAGATGCCTTCCAGGTGTAATTTATTATTCTTCGGAATTCAGGAAATAAGCCGGTAACTCGATTTATTTCGGAAGCCCGGGTAAATTTATTCTTTTCTATAAACCCATTAAACCATTTAATTACATAAGGGGATAAAACAACGAACCATAAAAATGTTATTACGATAGAACGTATTAACATGATGAAAATTTCATAGGCACGGTTTTGTTGAAAATCGCTTGAGAAATATGAAAGGATCATGAGTAATACAAAAAAGATAATCAGGGCAATTCCGGTTAGCCGTTTCCACCATCTTTTGTGTGATCTGGTTTTTTGTTTCTCGAAAATATCCTCGGTCAAATAGTTCTTGAAAGTATCGGTAAAAAGGTAACTCTTATTCTTAAGTCTTGAGGGTAGTAAAGGTGCTTTTACCCCGACATAAATTCCAACCCCTACATGTACCAAAGTATAAAGTCCAATTAAAAGAATTGAAAAACTTAGTGAATGATCAAATAGGGTAATGTTTACCTGGGATAAGATATAATTAACAAAATCGTCAATTGATTTCCAAAGAGTATTTCCAAATACTATAGTAACTAAGATAAATTTTTGAAGTGCTGAAAAAAGCAAGGAAAAAAATCCGAGTAATAGTGCAGCGATTTTTTCAAATGGGATAAAAGAAAAGAATAAATATCCGAGTAATCCCTGAAGTGCGACGGCAAAATAAGCTGCTAATGGACTGTGCGGACTTATTACTGCTTTAATAATTATTACAGTAATAGTTGCCTGCAAAATGGAATATCTATTCTTAGAGTAATGAGCAATTAATGTTATAAAAATTACTGCAGCACTTCCAATAAACATTCCTGTAAGTGGAATTTGTAAAGCATGAAGTATTCCGCCAAATGCTGCCTCGCTAAAACCCCAAAGTGCAATTATTCTTTTTGGGTCTATCTCTAATTTGACAGAATAATTCTGAATTCCGCTTAGCAAGTTTTATTTACCCTTTTTCTGATCAAGAATATCGTCAATCCAGCTCATAACAGCCATTGCTGAGGGGAATCCAATAGTTGGTATAGTGAGTAATGCTACTTGCCGTATCTCTGCTTTAGTGATTTTAAGTTTTAATGCTTTCCTAACCTGGGCATGAACGGCACCTTCCATTTTTGCCCCGGTGGCAATAGCCAATTTGATTAATGCTCGCGATTTTTCATCGAGCGGACCCTGTTTATGAACAGCATCGCCAAGATTTTCATATGCGACGGCAATTTCAGGAAATTCTTTCAGGAAACGTTCAAATCGTTTTGGTAATTGTGACATATAAATTCCCTATTGGATTAAATTTGAAAGCCAAATTAATCTAAATTCCACGTAGCTGCAATTTTTTGGGAGTATCATCATCGAAATGAAAACAGTTATCAAATTCTATTTTTTTTGTATTTTTGAACGCTTCAATTGATATGAGGTAATATTGAAAGTTCTCGTAACTGGCGGTGCAGGGTATATCGGTTCTCATTTTGTAAAACAATTAATTGAAAATGGATATAAAACTGTTGTTGTTGACAATCTGAGCAGGGGTCATAAAGAAGCTATTCACCCGGATTCGGTTCATGAAAATGCGAGTCTCCTTGATTTTAAAAAGTTATCCGGAATAATCTCGAATCACAAACCGGATGCAATTGTTCACTTTGCAGCATTTGCATATGTAGGGGAATCTGTCAAAAATCCTGCACTCTATTATGAAAACAATGTTGTTGGCAGTTTTAACCTTATAAGAGCTTCTACTGATATCGGTGTAAATAATTTTGTCTTTTCCTCCACTTGTTCAATTTATGGTAACCCTGAAAAAATTCCAATTGACGAGACCCAGAAATCCAATCCGATTAATCCATATGCAAATACAAAATTGACAATTGAAAAAATGCTGGATGATTTCGAATCTGCTTATGGCTTGAGATCAGTTTCCCTCAGATATTTCAATGCTGCAGGTGCTGATCCGGACAGTAACATAGGAGAAAGCCATATTCCCGAACCTCATTTAATTCCGATTGTTTTGCAAGTTGCACTTGGCAAAAGAGGAAAAGTATTTATTTATGGAAATGACTATGACACTCCTGATGGAACATGTATTCGAGATTATATTCATGTAAACGACCTGGCTGCGGCTCACATTAAAGCCCTTGAATTTCTTATCGAAAAAAACAAATCGGAAATTATTAATTTGGGGACAGGTTACGGAAACTCGGTATTGGAGATTATTCAAAAATCTGAGGAGATTACCGGTAGAAAAGTAAATTATGAATTTGTTGAAAGAAGAAAAGGCGACCCCGCAGTTCTTGTAGCAGATAATAAAAAAGCCTTTAACTTGCTGAATTGGAAACCGGAATATTCTATTGAGGATATTATTTCCAGTGCATGGAAGTGGCATCAAAATCAAAAATATTAAGAGGCCAAATTGATAGTTGAAAAAACTCAAATTGAAGGGTTACTTGTTTTAAAACCGGATCTTTATTCCGACATGCGCGGATATTTCTTCGAATCCTTTAATAAGGAAAAATACAATGATGCAGGGATGATTAGCGAATTTGTGCAGGATAATATTTCTAAATCGGTAAAAGGAACTGTGCGTGGATTGCATTACCAGGCAGGTACAAATGCTCAAGGTAAATTGTGCTCGGTAATTTTAGGTAAAGTTCTTGATGTTGCAGTTGATATTCGATTTGGATCCCCAACATTCGGAAAATACTTTTCTTGCGAATTGAGTGAAGAGAATAATCTTCAGCTCTGGATTCCTGTTGGATTTGCTCATGGTTTCTCGGTTCTATCGGATGAAGCGATATTCAGTTACAAATGTACTGCGTTGTATAACAAAGATTCTGAACGTTCAATAATTTATAATGATCCGGAACTAAAAATTAATTGGAAAGTTGATAAGCCGGTTGTATCCGATAAAGATTTATCGGCAAAAAGACTTAAAGAAATTGAGAAGGATTTTCGGTATTAAATTCGATTATAAGGAGTAATATCATATGAATCTTGCTGTAATAGGAAGCGGTTATGTCGGATTAGTAAGCGGTACTTGTTTTTCTGAAATGGGACACAATGTTATATGTGTTGATAATGATTCCAAGAAACTGGAGAAGCTGAAATCAGGAATCGTCACAATTTATGAACCGGGATTAGACATTCTGTTTCACCGGAATATTGCCAAAAAGAGGTTACAATTTTCTGATGATCTTAAAAGTTCTGTTTTGAGTTCCGAGATTATCTTCCTTTGTTTGCCAACTCCTCAAGGTGGTGACGGCTCAGCAGATCTTAAACAGGTTTTCAAAGTTGCCAATGATATCGGGAAAATTTTGAAGGAAAGCGGTGATAATGAATTCAAAATTATTGTTAATAAGAGTACGGTCCCGGTAGGTACATGTCGGGAAGTAACAAAGATTTTAAGTGGTTCTGGTATTAATAATTTTGAAATAGTATCCAATCCGGAATTCTTACGTGAAGGTTTTGCAGTGGATGATTTTATGAAACCGGATAGAATTGTAGTGGGCGCAATATCTCAAAAAGTGTTCGAAAAATTGAATGAATTGTATGAACCTTTCGTGCGTCAGGGAAATCCGATTTATGAAATGGATCCGGAAAGTTCTGAAGTTACAAAGTACGCTGCTAATTCCTACCTTGCTATGCGTATTACATTCATGAATGAACTTGCAAACTTTTGCGAAGCTGTGGGTGCCAATGTTGATAATGTCCGCAAAGCAATCGGTTCTGATACAAGAATTGGTAAGAGATTTCTTTTCCCCGGGATCGGCTATGGCGGATCATGTTTTCCAAAAGACGTAAGAGCTCTGATTAAAACATCTGATGAACACAACTCCTCAATGAAAATTCTAAAAGTTGTGGATGAAATAAATAATTCGCAGAAATTTTTAATCGTAAAAAAAATCTTGAAACATTATGGTGATAATATCAAAGGTAAAAAATTTGCTGTTTGGGGATTATCATTTAAGCCGAATACAGATGATATGCGCGAAGCACCCTCAATTGTAATTATAAAAGAGCTTGTAAAACTTGGGGCTAACATTTCTGCATATGATCCTGCCGCGATGGATAATGCACGGTTTTATCTAAATGATATTTTAGAGTATGCTGCCGATCAATATATAACACTAATTGATTCAGATGCTCTTCTGATTCTTACAGAATGGAATGAATTCCGGAACCCGGATTTTGAATTGATGAAAAAATCTCTAAAATCAAATCTTGTGTTTGATGGAAGAAATGTATTTGAACCCGAAAAGATGAAAGAAATAGGTTTCACTTATTATAGTATTGGTAGAAAAATAGTTCGTTAAAACGTTATCAATTGATATTCACATAAAAGTGTTTTTTCTTAACTAATTTTAGCTGTTCAAAACACTTTCGTAATATTTAATATATTGCGGAACAATCAGATTTTTATCAAAACTATTAACAGCCCTATCACGCGAATTTTTCGAAAATGATTTGTACTTCTTATCATTTGTCAAAAGGTCGATAGTGTATTTTGCCATTCGATCAATATCACCAATCTCGGCAATGAAACCGGTTTCATTATGAATTACTAATTCTGGTAACCCGCCTACTGATGTGGATATTACTGGTACACCGCATGCCATTGCCTCGAGTGCAGATAGACCAAAACTTTCGGATTGTGACGGCATTAAGAACAAATCTGCAGCGGTTAGTATCTCTTCAATTGCATCCTGTTTACCAAGGAAGATTACATCTTTCTGTAAATCTAATTCTCTTGCTAACCTTTCACATTCCGATCTATCCGGTCCATCACCGACCAGTACTAATTTAGTTGGTATTTCTTTTTTTACTTTTTCTAATACTCGAATTGTATCAGTTACTCTTTTTACAACTCTGAAATTGGATGTATGTATAAGAACTTTTTCACCGCACGAAGCAACATGTTTTCTGAATGGTTTCTCTTCTACCGGGCGATATTTGTCTATATCAATAAAATTATAAATGACCTCAATTTCTTTTTTGAGATTAAAATTGGTAAGAGTTTTCTCTTTCAAAAATCGTGATACAGCTGTTACACCATCACTCTCTTCAATGCTGAATTTTACTAATGGCATAAAAGTCGGTTCGAGTCCCATCAATGTTATATCGGTACCATGCAGTGTAGTGATAAACTTTATATTTTTGCCGGACTTTTTCCAGACTTGCTTAGCAAGGTATGCACTTACTGCATGAGGAATTGCATAATGTACATGCATTAAATCAAGGTCTTCATATTCAATTACCTCAAGCATTTTACTTGTGAGTGAAAGATCATATAGAGAATGTTCAAACAAAGGATATGTACTGGTCTCAACTTCATGAAAATAGATATTTTCCACAAATCGCGTTAAACGATGGGGGATTGCATAACTTATAAAGTGAACTGCATGACCGAGAGATGCAAGTGCTAATCCAAGTTCAGTAGCTACAACACCACTTCCGCCGTATGTGGGATAACATGTTATTCCAATTTTCATATTATTCTTTCAAAAAATTTGTATTGAGTTGATTATCTTCGCTTGTAACAATTAAATTAATTTCCCCTGGACAAAATACAGCAATTTTACCACAATGAAAATTTTGTTAATAGGTCATTCAATTATTGATAATATTGAAAAGGAAGGAGGATATAAAACCTTTCCGGGTGGAATTTTCTATTCCGTATTAGGCACCATGGCGGTTCAAAAGTCTCACGACTTAATTTACATTGCGACCGTCTACAATAATAAATCCTACCATCTTTTTGAAAAATTATATTCCAAGATCAATCTGAAATATTCGCAAATCGTTGAAGATTTACCGGAAGTGTTTCTTGAAGCACTTGATAATGAAGAACGTAAAGAAACATATAAAAACCTTTCAACAGGATTAAGTCTGGATCGCATCAGTGACTGGAATCAATTTGACGGGATACTGATCAATATGATAACCGGATTTGATATCTCGCTGGAACAGTTAAAATGGATTAGAACCAAATATTCCGGACCAATTTATTTTGATTTACATACACTATCCCGTGGTGTTGATCAAAACATGGAAAGAAAATTCAGACTTTTACCTTTTGCCAAAGATTGGCTCCAAAATATTGATTTATTGCAATGTAACGAGATGGAACTGAAAACGCTTTCTGCCAAAAAGAATGAAACTGAAATAGCAAAACAGATACTAAGTCTTGGTGCAAAATACTTGATTGTCACAAAGGGTGGAAAAGGTGCCCGTATTTATTATAAAGAAAATTCAATTATAAAATCCTTATCCAAACCAGCAAAAACTGTTAATGTGATAAATAAAATAGGTTGTGGCGATATCTTTGGGGCAGTATTTTTTTATAATTATCTTTACCGGCAAGATGCTGAGACTTCCCTCGAACAAGCAATAGATTTTTCTGGAAGGGCAGTTTCTTTAAATATTTCTGATAATATTAATTTGTTTCTAAATGATTAACAGCGGTATAATTAAAACAAGAATTCTCATTATCGGTTCTAATGGAATGTTGGGGCAGCGACTTACGGAATTTCTTTCTGAGTCCAAAAAATTTGAACTTCTTGCTGTTTCAGCTGAGGAAAAGTCCTTTATTCGGGGTGTTGAATATAAATCGTTAGATATAACACTTAAACAAAAAGTAAAAGAATTAATTTTGAATTTTTTTCCGGACTTTGTAATAAATGTTGCTGCTTATACTAATGTCGATAAATCTGAATCGGAAAAAGAGATTGCCTGGAAAGTTAATGTTAATGGGGTGGAGAATATTGCACTTTACAGCTGGACGATTGATGCTCACCTAATCCATCTTTCGACCGATTATATTTTCGATGGGAAATCCGGACCTTATACAGAAGAAGACAAACCTTTTCCTATTAACTATTACGGTAGAACCAAATTGGCTGCTGAAAATTCGATAAGGACAAGCGGTGTGAGATTTACAATTATCCGCTCGAATGTTTTGTATGGACCCGTAAAATTTGGTCGACCTGATTATGTTAGATGGGTAATTAACTCATTAAGATCCGGGAAAGAAATTCGAATAGTTACGGATCAATTTAATAATCCAACTTATTTAGACGATATTTGTTCTGCCATAAACAAAGTAATAGAGTACAATAAAGAAGGAATCTATAATATTGGCGGATTCGAAGTTCTTTCACGTTATGAATTTACATTGAGAATCGCAGATTATTTTTTGCTTGATAAGACCCTAATTAAACCTATTCTTACGGAAGACTTAAAGCAACCAGCTCCGCGTCCTTTAAAATCCGGGTTAATAAATTTAAAAGCTGAAACAGAGCTTGGCTACAAACCCAAATCCCTTGAAGAGACTTTTGCATTAATAAAAAAAGAGTTTGATATTTAATCGTAAATAATGGTTAAATTTAACAAGCAATTTGAGATTGGGCACAAAAAATAGAATTTAACCTAAACTGATACAAAATTTATTGACAAAAAGTTAATTAATTAAGAACTTTGAGTAGTAATTAGAGGGTTTATACAACAGTCATTCAATAGGAGAAAAAAAATGAAAAAATTACTTTTTACTCTATCTATTCTTCTTTTAGTAAGTGCAGTATCATACGCTCAGGTTCAGGTACAGAGCGGTACTTTCTTTTACAGTAAAGATCAGAATAAAGAAAATTATACCTTACATGCTAATCAAGGCAAAAGAATTGTTGAATATGAAATCAATTTTCCAAAACCTTTTGATAAGAAACCAAAAGTTGTAATAATGCCGTCATTACTTGATTCTGAAAAAGCGACACAGATAAGATATAGCATCAGAGCAAGCGGTGTTTCAAGAGACGGTTTTGTTCTGCTCGCTGAGGTTTGGGGCGATACTCAGATGAATGCGCTGGGTGGATTCTGGCTTGCTCATACTGAAGAATAAACTGTTTTGATTTTAACTAAAGCCGTTCTGATGAAATTTGCAGAACGGCTTTTTTTATATACATAAGATGGAAGTAGTGGTAATTGTTTTATAGTTTGCAAATAGAAAATTAAGCAAATAGATTTATTATTTATTTGAGTGGAAAATGAGCAGTAAACAATTTGACCTGTTTTTAATCCTGCTAAAACTGAAGTCATATCTGGTTAGTTTAATTGATCATCCGTCAATGGGAAATAGCTCACTGGAAATATCTGAAGAATTTTTGGATCGGAAATTCCCGGAGAAGAAGGAGGAAATTCTAGAACTACTTTCTTCATTTAACATTAATACTGATTCTGAAATCGCTTTTGATGAAAAAATTCATCACAAATTCAAAGAGATGGTTAGAGGAAAAGAGAAGGCATACCAGCTTGCCAGTATATTAGAAAAATTTCATATTGATTCGATTGAAGAAACTGTTAAGGATAGAACAGTCGAAGAATTAAGATCTGCAAGAGACCAGAAATTAAAAGAACTTGTTGGAATACTTCTGCAACTTGCAAGAATCTGGGCTCAGCGTAGTGAAATTGAAGGGGACGTTGATAATTTTTCACTACTTGAAGAAGAAGAACTTATTCGTCCTGAGGAAGAGGAACATCTTGGTAAACTTGGTAAAGATACATCCGCTTCATTTAACTCTATTTCCAAAATTACTCAGCTCTATCTTGAGCAATTAGTTGATTATTATTACAAATTCGGTGGAGATGTTGAATTAGCAGAATTTATCCAGGGATTGGATAAACTCAAATTAATGGTTAAACAAAAATATAATGATCTACTTAAGCAATCTGGATTAGACCCACAAAATATCTGAGGTGATAAATGCTTAATCGAATTATTTCCATTCTTACAATCCTTTTTATTATTACATCTTGCAGTATTTTTCAGAAAGATACTTTTCAGGGTACATGGACAATGTCTATTACCGGTGATTACAGTGATTCTGTTGAATTTGTTGTAGCAGAAAACAACATTTTTAGTTTTACAAAAAATATTTCTACCCAGGGACAGAATTATGATGCAAGATTTAACGGTAAGATTTTAGAAGACGGTACTATGGTTTGTGATGTTGAAGTGATGAGTATGAAAGTAGTTCAGTTTAATGGTAAAATGACTTATGAAAGTGGTTCTGGTAATTGGTCGGGCACCGGTATGAGCGGCAGCTGGACGGCAGTTAAAAAGTAATTAAAAAAAAGAAGGGCTTGCGATTGCAAGCCCTTCTTAATAATCATAGAATTATCTATAATTTATTTCTTTTCTTTATAGTTGGCTTTAATTTCAACTCTTCTATTTTTACTTCTATTTTTCTCGATATCGTTCGGGAATGCAGGTTTTGTTTCTCCAAATGCTTCTGTTGTTATCAAGTCTGCATTAATACCTTTTTTAACTAAATAATCCTTAACGGCATTAACTCGTCTTTGGGATAGTTTCATGTTAGGTTCTTCGGCACCTAAAGAACAAGCATGACCGCTTAAATATAGTTTAGCATCTTGGAGTTTTGCAAATACTTCATTAACATTGTTCAGTGTTGTTTGAGCACTCTTGGAGAGTTTTGAACTGTTCAACCTAAACCAAACCATATCAAATGTTTGTTCTTTATCAATAAATGCTGGTGGAACGTCATCACTTGGATCTAATGGATTAGTTCCTCGTTTTACTTCCACGCCGTCATTAACAGAACCGCCGTCTGTATCAACTTTCAAAGGATCGGTTTTATATTTCATAACTTCCTCACCGTCATTCAATCCGTCACCATCTGTATCTGCTTTTAGCGGGTCGGTTTTGTACTTCATCACTTCTTCGCCATCTTTCAAGCCATCGCCGTCCGTATCAGCTTTTAAAGGATCGGTTTTGAATTTCAAAACTTCGTCACCATCATTTAATCCGTCACCATCAGTATCAGCCTTAGCTGGATTTGTTTTATATGTATAAACTTCCTCACCGTCTTTTAGACCATCACCATCTGTATCAGGATTTTTGGGATCGGTATTATATTGTTTTACTTCAGCACCGTCATTTAATCCATCGCCATCTGTATCCGGATTATTTGGATCAGTACCTAATTCAAGTTCTTCACGTTTGGTTAATCCATCACCATCTTTATCGGAATTCATGCTTTCACCGGTAAAGGAAATACCAGCGCCGATATTGAAATAACCATCATTGTATTCATCAATCTTAAAGAAGTTTAAGTTATCTGTGAATGAGTAATTAAAACCGACGCTAAGATCAAGAAGAACTTCATCAGTTAATTTAATTTCAGTTCCCAAACCGATCGGAACTAATGCTGTCCATCCGTCCGCTTCAACTGGTTTTAAAGAAACAACACTCGGTTTTGTACCAACACTGTAATTCATCAATCCAATACCTGCATAAAAGTATGGATTCCAGCTTTCCAAATCGAACGGAGTGTAAAGTAAACGGGCATCAATTGGAATTATTGATGTGCTGTACTCTCCGGTACCTTTTTTCATTGTAACATAATTAAAATCGTCTCCATTAAGTTTTCCATATCCAACGCCTAATTCAGCATTGAATTGTTTGGATAGCTCGAATCTTAAAAATCCGCGAAATAAGTAAGATGCTAATGCCATCCCATTATCATCTTCAAATTCCGAGAATGCAAGAGCTCCATTCAATTGAACACCGCCTTTTAAGCCGAAATCCTTGAACTGTGCATAAGAATTAGCACTGATGAAAGAAAATAAAATTACCATTAAAACAAGTGATAGTTTTTTCATAACACTCCTATACGATAGTTGAAAGGTTATTATTGTAAAGATAAAAGTTCTATTTAAGTTGAATAGTTATTTATAACAGACAAAAATGTTAAAATTAAACCTGATATACTGGGCAGTGAGAATCTGCGCCCAAAAATTAGTAATTTTTACGCCAACTTCTCATTAAAAAACCGGTTATTATCAGGGCAATCCCGATAAGAGCTACTTTAATAAATGGCTCGGAATAGAAATAATAACCGTCAATTGCTACCTGAACATTTTGCATCTCAGGTATATTTAGTCCTTCACCGCGTACTATTTCCACTTTATAACTGATATGAAACAGGGCATAGCCCAATATTACACCACCTTGCAGAAAACATACAATATCTACTAAGGCGAATACGATAGCTGACATGGCTTTTTGCATACTTTCCCTTTTTGACTGTTAGTGCTCCGGAGAGGAGTTTTCCGAAGGAATCCCTTTGGGAGAACCTCCGTCCCGACAATGTCGGGATTAGGAAACCGCTGCTCTATCCACTGAGCTACCGGGGCATATTATTAAAACAATTTTTATGAACAAATTTAAGAAAATTGAACCTCCGTCCCGACAATATCGGGATTAGGAAACCGCTACTCTCCATTTATTGATATTCGTTTAATTAAAATGCCTCAATGCTTTTATTTGAAAGTACCCCGGAGAGGAGTTGAACCTCCGACCAACGGTTTAGGAAACCGCTGCTCTATCCACTGAGCTACCGGGGCAAAATATATTTGAATTTCTTAAATATTTGAATGAAATATAATTATTCGTGAATCTCTTTACAATAAATTAAAGAATTGGTTGGTGTCACTTTATATATTTAATAATGTTAGCTTTTTCAATTGTTATTAAACCGCCGCAATTTGCCTCTTCAAAAATCTTTTCAATTATAGGAATGAATAAATCAATTTTTCCCTCTTCATCAACAATTTCTATTGTCAATGGCATATCTTCAGATAGACGTAGGATTTTTGATGTGTGAATTCTGCTTCTTCCACCAAATCCCATTATTCCTTTAAAAACAGTTGCACCGGCTAATTCGGCTTTCCTTGCTTCCATTACAATTTTTTCATATACAGTAGTAGAATGAATCTTATCAGATTCCCCAAGGAAAATTCTTAATAGTTTTGCTTCACCCTTAATTTGCATATAGCCTCCAACTATCGGTTAAAAATCTGAGCAATAACAATAACAACAAGCAGACATAATATTACACTGGATAAGATATTTATTGATGCAAATAAATATTGAGAATTTCTAATCAAATTTACAGTTTCAAGTGAAAAAGTTGAAAAAGTTGTAAATCCTCCGCACAGTCCAATCGTTAAAAAAATGCGAAGGTTGGGTGATAATAATTCCCGGTTGTCAAATACAAAAATTATAATTCCAAGAACAAAACTCCCGATAATGTTAACAATCAATGTTCCGTATGGAAAATTCTCCGGGAAAAATTTATAGACATAACTCGAAAGCCAGTATCTTGCTGCACCACCTATAGCAGCTCCGGCAGATACTATGATGTAATTAATCATAAAGATACTCCAGATAATTTTATGAAAATACTATAGGAGTTATCAGCCATGGCGGGCGGTTTCCCCGATTATTACGGGTTCATATTTATCATGAAAGGGGTGAACTCCATCACCACCTCAAACATAAAAAATTTTCTGAATTTTATCAGTATGAATTCGTCCTATTTTACTAAATTTCATAACACAAAAAATGAGCTTATGTTATTAACAAAAGGAGAATAAAAAATGACGACTATAGTTGATGTATGGGGACGTGAGATTCTTGATTCAAGAGGTAACCCCACTATCGAAGTTGAAGTAACACTAGAAAATGGAATTACTGGAAGAGCGGCAGTTCCCAGCGGTGCTTCAACAGGAGAAAATGAGGCTGTTGAATTACGTGACGGTGATAAGTCCAGATATCTTGGTAAAGGTGTTAAAAAGGCTGTTCAGAATGTAAACGATCGCATAGCAGACGAATTAATAGACTTTGATGCCACAGATCAAGTAGCAATTGATAATATGCTGATTCAGTTAGACGGAACACCAACCAAATCTGAATTGGGTGCTAATGCTATTCTTGGTTGTTCTTTGGCGTGTGCAAAGGCATCTGCTGAATCGCTAGGTCTTCCATTATACAGATATATCGGCGGTGTTAGTGCAAGAACTTTGCCTGTACCTATGATGAATATTCTAAATGGTGGGAGTCATGCCGACAATAACGTGGATTTCCAGGAATTTATGGTAATGCCGGTTGGCGCTCCAAGTTTTGCTGAAGCGCTTCGATACGGTGCAGAAACCTTTCACACACTAAAGTCCGTGCTCAAAAAGAAAGGTTATAATACTGCTGTTGGTGATGAAGGCGGCTTTGCCCCGAACTTAAAATCGAATGACGAAGCTATTGAAGTAATTTTAGAAGCGATTGAAAAAGCCGGATTCAAAGCAGGAATAGATATTTTTATTGCCCTTGACCCCGCAGCAAGTGAAATGTGGGATAATGAAAAGAAAGCTTATTTCTTTTTCAAATCAGATAAATCTTATATGGCTCCGGAAAAAATGGTTGATTACTGGGTTAACTGGATTAATAAATATCCGATAATTTCACTCGAAGATGGAATGGCTGAATTTGACTGGGATGGATGGAAATTACTTACTGACAAAGTTGGTAAGAAAATTCAATTAGTAGGAGATGATATTTTTGTTACTAACACAGAAATATTCTCTAAAGGAATAGAAAAAGGGATTGCAAATTCAATCCTGATTAAGTTGAATCAAATCGGAACATTGACTGAGACACTTGATGCAATTGAAATGGCAAAACGTGCCGGATATACTGCAGTTATTAGTCATCGTTCCGGTGAAACTGAAGATACGACTATTGCCGATGTTGCAGTTGCTACGAATGCCGGACAAATTAAGACAGGTTCTGCATCAAGAACTGATCGAATTGCAAAATACAATCAGCTTTTAAGAATTGAAGAAGAACTTGATACAACAGCTGTTTTCCCGGGAATCTCTGGCATCAATTACTCCGGCAAATAGTTTCTAAATACTTTTTTGTAAGCCTCGCATTGGGCGGGGCTTTTTTATCTATACCAATTTTTATGAGGGAAATATGCCCAAGAACAATTTACAAACAATTAATTCATTGATAAAAAAAGACAAAATTGAAATTATTGATTTAAAAGCAATTGACTTATCCGGCAGGCTACATCATATATCGCTACCGGTAAACGATAATGTAATGACTAAGTTAATCAAAGAAGGTGTTGGATTTGATGGGTCAAGTTACGGATTCAGAAAAGTTGAAAACAGTGATATGATTTTGATTCCGGATCTTGATACCGCTGTGATTGATCTTTTTAGAGATGCACCGACATTAAGTTTTTATTCAAACATTTTTCTGACTAATGAAAAACGTTCACGATTTTCTCAGGATGGAAGATACCTTGCAAAGCAGGCGGAAGAATTGTTGAAAAAAACTACCGGGACAGACGCTTCAATGTGGGGACCCGAGTTTGAGTTTTATATATTTTCAAAAGTTAATTATGATACCCGTACTGCAACTTCGTATTACACGGTCGAGCACGCAGAAGAGTTTTATAAGAAAGCTTATCATGCAGCGAATCCATTTGATATCTATGACGACTTTCGAGATGAAGCATGCAAGCTTTTATCCAAATTTAGAATCAATGTTAAGTACCATCATCATGAAGTAGGCGAAAGGGGTCAGCAGGAAATTGAAACTTATTTCTCGGACCTTTTAACGACGGCTGATAATATTGTTACGGCTAAATATGTTCTATTCAACTTCGCGCGTCAGAAGGATCTATTCATTACATTCATGCCCAAGCCGATGTATCAGCAGGCGGGTAATGGGATGCACCTCCATATGTTCCTGACTAAGAAAGGTAAAAATGCATTTTATAAAAAAGGCGCTTACGGAAATCTTAATGACCTTGCATTTTATTTTATTGGCGGATTACTAAAACATGCACCCGCCCTTTCAGCTTTTACAAATCCTAGTACAAATTCTTATAAGAGATTAGTGCCGGGATATGAAGCACCTGTTGCTTTGACATACGGACAGGGGAACCGTGCATCTGCAATTCGTATCCCAAAATACATTTCCAATCCTGATGAAGTTCGGTTTGAATATAGACCGCCCGATGCTACGGCTAATCCATATTTATGTCTATCTGCTATGCTGCTTGCAGGAATTGATGGAGTGGTAAATAAAATTGATCCGGTGAAAGAAGGATTTGGTCCGTATGATAAAAATTTCCTCGATGATGAAACCAAACATAAAATTCAAATGCTGCCCAGAAATCTATCGGATGCGCTTGATGCCCTTGAAGTTGATCACGAATTCTTAAGACGCGGCAATATTTTTACGGATGAATTATTAGATCAATGGGTGAAAATTAAGAACGAGGAGATTCAGTCAATTGGTACTATGCCTCATCCTTTTGAATATAAAATGTATTTTAATTTGTAATTTGAGTGAGAGCGGATTATAGTCTAAAAATCGGCTCTCTTCATATTTATATAAGATCATAATGATTAATTACAAGCAGCTTTGTTCATGTATCCTGATCATTTTTTTTAGTTCTCAACCGGTATTTACTCAAATTGATTCAAGCCATCATAATCATAAAATCGGGTTTACTGTTGGTTATGGCAGTCAGGTTGTTAATCTTCTTGGAATTAAGATTGATCTGAAAGTACCCTATTTCTACGATGTTTATCTTTTCGAATTCGATTATTATCTTCCACTCTATTCCAACAAAACTTGGAGCATAGAAACACAATTAAGATTTGTGTATGGTATAACTAGCTATAAAAAGAAAAACAACTCCCTTTCAATTTCTAAAAATAATGAAGTTGGGGTAAGCAGCGGATTTCTAATAGGTAAAAGTTTTTTTGAAAATTTTCTTAAAATCTATTTTGTATCCTCAATCGGTCCTTATTTTTCGTTCGATACACCGGATAGGCAGATATCCGGTTTTCTGTTTTGCGGTAATTACGACGTAGGTATTAATCTTGAACTTCGCAAAAATGTTTATATCGATCTCCGAACCGGATTCAGGCATATATCTAATGCCGGTTTAAGAAATCCTAATGGGGGATTGAATAACTGGATGATAAATGGCGGACTCGTAATTGAAATGTAAGTTAATGCATTGTTCAATAATTTTATATCTAGATAAATAATTCTACTTAATCCGGGATCTCGACCATGCCTTTTATCGGTGAAATATTTGCAATATTAACTGCAGTACTCTGGTCTGCAACATCCATTGTTTTTACAGAAGCCGCTGTTCGTGTCGGATCTTTATATGTAAACATTTCAAGATTACTTCTTGCAGTCTGTTATTTGTTTATTACCATCATAGTATTTCAAATAGATCTTAATTTATCTGCGAACCAAATCGTGAATTTAGTTTTGAGCGGATTTGCAGGATTGGTAATAGGCGATACATTTTTATTCAAGTCTTTTCAGCATATTGGTGCTCGCTTAAGCATGCTTATTATGGCGCTTGCACCGGGTATGTCGGCAATACTTGCATTTTTCTTTTTGAAGGAGATCATTTCATTTATCGGTGTTGTCGGAATGATTATAACAATTAGCGGGATCGCTATGGTTGTTCTTAAAAGAAAAGAAACGCCGTCAACCACGTACAAGATTGATAATGCCGGAATTGTCTATGCGCTTATTGGTGCTTTAGGTCAGGCAGTTGGTTTGGTATTTGCAAAATTGGCTTTTAATGAATCAGATATAAATGGTTTTGCCGCTGCATTCATCAGAATATCGTCATCGATTATTTTTCTTTATCCGCTCTTTATGTTTGCAAAAAGGATTAGAAATCCTTTCAGAGTTTTTATTAATGATAAAAAAGCATTGATCTATACAATTATTGGATCGATCATCGGTCCTTTTTTGGGTATTACATTTAGTATGATTTCGGTAGCCAATGCAAAAGTTGGAATTTCATCTACTTTAATGGCGACTGTACCGATAATTATGCTGCCTATGGTTCGGTATTATTACAAAGAAAATTTGTCGTGGTTTTCTATAGTGGGCGCTTTTGTAGCTGTGGGTGGAATTGCTATGTTGTTTCTGGCTTAATAAATCAATTAGTGGTAATTGCAAAACAAATAGCTTTCTGAAGGTCGTCCGGAGAAAATGGCTTTGCTAAGAAAAAGTGAGGTTGAATACTCTCCATTTTTAATCTCGTTTCAGCATCATTATAAGCGGTTACAAAAATTATAACCGGCTTGGAAAATTTTAATATCTCTAAAGATGTTTCAATGCCGTTGCAATTACCTTTAATATTAACATCCATCAAAATAATATCCGGCAAAAATTTGATGGCAAGATCAATAGCTTTATTTGAATTGGTTGCTTTACCAATTACACTGTAACCTTTCCCTTGAAGCAAAAATTCAATCTCCATAGCAACAATTGCTTCATCCTCAACAATTAATATTTTCTTACTGTCTTGCATGAGTTTATGATCTCTTAAATTAAATGAATAATAAACTTTGTCCCATTGTTAATTTCAATTTTTAATTCTGCTTCAATTTGATGACACAGATTATATACTAGTTTCAATCCAAGCGATTGAATAGTATCAATATCAAAATTATCCGGTAATCCTATTCCATTATCACCAATGGTAATTTGCCGGCATCCTTCAGGATCCATTTCAGATGTTATGGTAATAATATTTTCCATTACTTCAGTCGATTCTGCAAATGCATATTTATAGGCATTGGAAATCAACTCATTAAAGATTAGTCCAAGAGGGATAATCGTATCAAGTGGTAGTTCGAATGGCTCCAATTCAAATACAAATCTGATATTGTGTTTAAAGTTTGTGTAGGTTTCTTTTATGTACGAGGAAAGATTAATTATATATTCCCTAAAATTAATTTTAGTGAAATCCTGTGACTGGTAAAGTTTTTCGTGAACCAGTGCCATAGATTTGATTCTGTTCTGGCTATCCAAGAAAATCGAAAGATTCTCTTCATCCTTAATATAACTTGCCTGAAGATTTAATAATGAAGTAATAATCTGCAAATTATTTTTTACACGGTGATGGATCTCCTTTAATAAAACATCTTTTTCTTTAAGTGAATTGTTGAGAGAAGTTTCAATTACTTTTCTTTCTTTAATTTCCTTTTGCATAGCTTCGTTTGTCAGCTCTAACTGGAGAGTTCTTTCTTTAACTTTAATTTCTAAATTCTCCTGTGCTTTGCGCAATGTATCGGTCATTTTATTCAACGAAAAGGCAAGACTTTGTAACTCGTCACCTGTATTTATTTCAGCAATAGCATCCCAATTACCAGATGCAATTTTTTTTGTCGTTTGGTCAAGTGCGGTTATTGGTTTTGTAAGATTTTTTGCAAAAACGAAAGCTATTATGAACCCCAAAATTGTCATAACGATTGTGAGTACCAGCGTATTCGATTTAATTTTGGCAATAGTTTCATCGTAATTGCTTAATGATAATCCGATATGAATCCTACCCCAATCAATACCCGAAAAGGAAACTTTGTACGTCTTATGAAAAACCTCTGTATTAATTAGATCACTGGTAATTATTTTCCCTGTATCAGTAAATTCATCTGAAAACCAAAATCCGCTTAATGTGTCTATGCTCCATTCTTTTAATTTGTGAATTATTGAAAAGCCATTTTTTTTTGTTACAACGACATATAATATTGATTTACTTTCACTTACCAATTGATAACAATGATCAACCAAACTACCATAATCTTCTGTAATTAACGCCGAAGAGTTTGCATGGTGAATCGAAGAAGCAATTTCTTCTGCTTCGTTGTTCATCCTTTCTAATACGGTGGTCCGTTGAAAAGGGAAGTTGTATATAACAAATACGGAAATTGTAATTAATATTAAAAACCATGACCATAAAGTTGTCCGTAAAAGGATTTTTTTGGGCTTTAAAAAAGATAATATGCTTTTAAAAATAGGTAACATTAGTAATCTGGTTTAACCTTTATAATTTATTTTCTACTTCTCTTTTTCACAGGAAGATCAACAAGTAATTTTTTTGTACTCTCCAAATCTTTATCATTAATTTCAACTAATCTTTTGGTTTTGAAGAGCTTTAATATGTTAGTCCCTTCTTTGATTGAATTAATATTTTTGGCAACATCATAAAACAACTTAACACTTGTTGTGTCTGAATCTTTACGATAAGTTGCTAAAGAAAGTACTATCGGAGGAGATGATGCAAGAATTTTTAAGGATTTTTTTATCTGAGGATTAAGCTCGCATACGGTTTCAAAAACATTTTTTTGGACTATAGCACAATCGGTTCTCTTAAAAAAAAGGGAATAGATAGCATTCGCATCTTTTTCTTCAATGTTTATTTTGCTAAAGAATAATTCTCGCTGTGGTTGATTATTTTCAGCAAGTAATTTGTTTAACCATCTTATTAGTAACGGATTAAGCTTTTCCTTGGAATGAGTTAAAGACTTCTTCGAAAGGTCAGAAACGCTGTTAATCTTCAAATCGTTATGTGTTAGCATAATATATTGTGAATAAAAATTCTCATCAATAATACCAGCCAGAGCCGGTTCTAATTTGTATTTATCTTTTAATAAAAAATATTCGGAGCTTGTAAGAACTAACATATCAACTTTTTTCTTTAGGAGGGCGTCTTCTATTTCTTCAATCGAATTGAAAACAGAAGCAAATAATTCAGTGTCCAGGTTATATTTCTCACGGAACAATTTTATCAAAACATCTGCCCATATTACAATAGCTGCATTTGCATCCATCGGGTTGGTATCAAAGAAAACTAAAATACTGTAACCCATTATGATTTTAGTGGGAGACTTTTCACCCGCTCTGTTTTCGGATTGAGTTGTTGCGCTTAATGAAAGGGCAGCTATAAAACAAATAATAATGGTTTTTTTCAAGAACTGAATCACTTGATCACCTAAAATATTTTTAATAAATAATTATATACTTTCTAAAATATTTCTCAATTATTCTAATAATTAGTTTGAATTATACTAATCATTTTAAATTAATTGCTAATACAGAATTTAATTCCGCTTCGAGAACTGCAATTTCAAAACAAACATTAGAGTGTTGAGCACTTATCATGGACTCTGTGATTTGCGCTTCTATTAAATTATCCAGGTCCATTATATCATTGAAGTATGCTTTTTCAATTAACAGGCAGTTTTCCTTTGCAGCCATTCTTGCTTCGTTCATTGCGGCTTCTTTTTCTATCGCTGTACTAACCTGATTGTAGAGGTACTGTACTTTCAAAGTCAATCCTTTTCTCATCAATTTATTCTGTTCGACTAACATATCTCTGCCGGCTTCTGCTTCTTCAATTAAACCAAGTGTTCTAAAGCCATTAAATAGGTTCAGTTGCAGCCCAACTCCAACGGTCCAAACATTTTTATTCTCTTTTGTCATATAACCGTAATCATATGCATTGAATGTCTTTCTATAATTTCCAAACAAGGCAACCGAAGGATAAAAATCACTTTTGGCTTGATCAATTTTATAGTCAAATACTTTAATCCCGTTTTCAACTTTAGCTACAAGGGGATTATTGTTTAATGTAAGCTCAACCAACTCATCTAGAGTTTTGCTATCTGGGTTAACCGGAAAATCATTTTCATTAATTTGAATCTCTGTTTTATAATCGAGACCCATTGTAAAGATTAATGCCGCTATTGCATTCTTTCTTTCACCTGATATTTGAATAAGGAATGATTTCACTGTTTCAGTAACTGTTTTGCTCTTTAAATAGTCTGTTTTGGTAACTCGACTGCCTCCGTTTTGATAAGCGGATTCGGTAAATTTTAAAGTCGTTCGGAATCTTTCATATGCTTCTTCGGCAATTTCTTGAAGTTTAGTTGTAAGAAGCGCAGCATAAAAAAGTTTTTTAATCTGCAAAATTATCTGTTGGTCATTCTCTTTTGATTCCAGTTTTGCAACTTCCAATCCGGCACGTGCTTGTTCTATAAATGAAGAAATTTTTCCACCTGTAAAAAGAGGCAGAACAAGATTAATATCAGTTTGAAAGTTTTGTTTGTCTGCTAACTTTATATTCTGTTCCGGTACAGGAAATATCATAGGTGGAAGTACAAGAGTGCCAAGATCTAAAGACGGTATCTGAATCTTTGAATCGGGAATAATATAATTTGGATCTCCATCCATTCGATAAAATGATGCTGCGATATCTAAAGAAGGGTAGTGTCCGGATTTTGCTTGCTTCAATTTTGCCTGGGCAATTTTTTCCCCGTAATTAAACGAAGTTCGCGAATTATTGTTTTCGAGAGCTAACTCGATACATTTCTGAAGATTTAGTTTTAATCTCTTTTCTGAATTGGCGGTTTGGGCCGGAATATTTAGAGAGCTGAAAATTATAATAGTAATCAGCAGTGTGGCTTTACAATTGCAAAAATTGCTAATCATTTAGATGCCCTCGTTTTTTAAAATAATAACACTGATAGACAAAAAAATTCCTATCTCATGATATAATCGTATCAAAAGAGGATAAGTTTAGCTGAATTAAAGAATTAATGAGGTTTGCTAATGAGAATCAGATTGTCTCAATCATTTTTTTTAATAACCGAAAATCATTTTCAGAAAAAGCCACAAATGTTACTTTGTTAATCGAATCATCGTATTCCAAAAATCTTTTAACCGTATTTATAGCTATTTGAGCGGCTTTTTCAATGGGGTATCCATATGCACCGGTGCTTATTGCCGGAAAGCCAATAGTTTTAATTTTATTTTCAACTGCAATTTTTAATGAGTTTTTGTAGCAGTTCGCAAGCAAATCCTCTTCTTTGCTATTCCCTCCCATCCAGACCGGTCCAACGGTATGAATAACGTATTTGGCCTGGAGGTGATATCCTTTTGTAATTTTTGCTTCACCCGTCGGGCATCCTCCAAGTTTTCTGCATTCTTCTAAAAGCTCTGGTCCGGCTTCATAGTGAATCGCACCATCAACGCCTCCTCCTCCAAGTAAAGTACTGTTCGCAGCATTTACAATTGCATCTACATTGAGTTTAGTAATATCTCCCAAAATGATTTCAATTCGATCGCTCATAATCAAAGAATAGTATATTTGGAAAGTCTTTTAATTAGGTTTGCCTGGTCAGGAAATAATTTAATTAATGATTCCCCAATAGCAAATTCAAAATCATCAAAATCGAAACCCGGGGCAACTGTACAACCAATTAGCGCAAATGAATTTTTATCTGTTAACTCGGCAGAAAAATAGATACCCTGTTTAATGATACACTGTGGTCTTTCGTTCAGATGTAAATTATTTCCCAAATTAATTTTTTGATAACCGGATTTTTTATCAAGGAAATGTAAAATAATAGTAGTGCCTGTATTGAAATGCCAAATCTCGTCCGACTTCAATCGATGGAAATGAGAAATTTGCTCTCCAATCAACATATAATAAATTGATGTTGATAATGATCGGTCACCATTATACCGGGAGGGAAGTGCTTCTCTGTTTAAAATCTCTCCGGAACGGTAAACCTCGCGGTAGTAACCGCCTTCAGGATGAGGGATTAGTTTAAGAAGTTTTACTATTTCAAATGGATCTATCATTTTATACCAAACAAAAATTTCAATGGTACGTGCAGGCGCTTTGACCAATCAATTTCGGAATGTTTTCCACCTTTAACAAAATAACAGAACAAATTTTTCTTCTGTTCGAACCCCTTTTTGCGAAGCAAAAGACACATTTCCTTGTTATCACGGATTAATTGTTTCTCATCGCAGCCGCAATCAAGGTAAATCTTCTGGTTAAGATGACCTCTATTATCCTTCGTAACCGTTTCAAATACCTTTCTGTTATCAACCCAGAAGGCATTAGACATACAGGCTGCTTTACCGAATATCTTTGGATAGTGCCAGGCTAATTGAAATGAAATTAATCCACCCATCGAAGAGCCCATGGTTGCAGTATTATCTCGATCACTCATTGTTTTATAAATCTGATCGATAAATGGTTTTAGCTCACGAATGATAAACTGTGCATACTTCTTACCTTTTGAAGAACAATAATTATATTCTTTAAGACGGTCTTTATTGTTATAGATTCCAACGACAATTATCTCCTCAACTTTTCTTTTGTTAATCAGGTCGGTTAAAACTTCGTCGGTTTTCCAATCATGACCGATAAATGATGTATGCGGACTGAATAAATTCTGTCCGTCATGCATATAAAGTACTGGATATTTAATGTTGGAACTCTGGTAAGAAGGGGGTAGCCAAATGATTATGTCCCTTTCATTTTTAAGGTTGACGCTATAAAATTCATGATGAAATTCTATATGCCCGATGATATCTTCTTTACCGATCTTCGGTCTATTTTCTCTAAAAATTATCATTCGGTATTCTTCATTCTTTTCTCGGATTCGAATATAATACTTTTGGAAAAAAATATTGGAACTCTCCAATGAACTTTTAGCTATTAATAAAATTAAATTATTCATGTAATTTTCACTGATTTCTTTTGAGAACAAATATTGAAAAACTATTAGTAAGTGAATAGATCAAGTGAAAAAGTATCATGCTTGTGGTGTGGAGTCCCCTCAGATATTGTTTGGGTTCACGGGTATGCCCAATGTTCTAATTACGGAATTAATATTAATGAGTGCTGTAAAGGAGAAATTTGTATTCATCTTATAGCTTCCAATCCGACTTTGATAATTCTACAAAGAAAGAAGGTTGAGATTCTTTGCGGAAATAATCTGTCTTAAAATATTCTATATTCTCAAGTTGATACGAACGCATTATTCTTCTATTCTAAAATAGACTTAATTCCAATTTTTTTCTGGCATTTAGATTGTCTTTAATTAAGAAATACTCGAAAGACCGGAATTATGGAATTAATCGAAATTATTTACGACGTTGCAGCATTGGGCGTGGTATTACTCTTTTTTGTAGTGCTAATCTCATACATTTTTTCAAAAATAAATCAGAAATCGAATTCAAAAGTATTCGAAAATAATCGATTCGAACCCATATTATTCCCCAATCCTATTATGAATTATGATCAAGCTCTCATCCGGAGGAATATTTCCAATCCCCAACCGTTAATCTTTCATGTGGATCAAATTAAAAATAAGGAGCTAAAAATCATACGTAAACCCACAGTGTCCAATCGCGATATACCGGATTTTCACCGGGAAAGTACTCCTCCTCAATTTAGAAGTGACAATGTGAATAGTTCCAGATATACTATTGTTAACGAAGATATGAGCAGGTATCGAAATCCGCACGTTGTAAATTTCTAACTGTAATTATTATTTAGGTATTCCTAAAAATACATTTAACAGACCTGCATTTATCATTAAACGAAATTTTCTGAACCCGCTTATTATTTATTTTCGATTCTTTTAGTGTCCGAATTTTTTTTGAATTCAATTTTTATTATTATTTCAATTGAAAAAATGCTTTATATATCCGAATAAGTAACCGGAGAACCAGTCTTCAACTTTTCAGCTTACAGACTGAATGTTTACAAAACAACTTCAACCAAAAGTTATATCCTCGGTTACAATTTTTACTTATCTCCATTTAATATTTACAAAACTTTAAGGAGCTAATAATGCCTTCATTTTCCAAATGTGTTCAAGAAATGAGAACTTCTGAGATTCGTGATTTGATGAGTTTAGCAACGCGACCCGATATAATTTCATTTGCCGGTGGAATGCCTAACAATGATTTATTCCCGGTTAAAGAGATTGATGAGATTTATAACAACTTAAGTGACCGTGAAAAGAAGATCGGTTTTCAATACGGACCGACTCCCGGGTATCCGCCTCTTATCGAATCTGTAAAAGAATATTTGCGGACAAAAAATTTACCTGTCGATAGCAACGAATTAATTATTACCGCTGGATCTCTTCAGGCAATTAATATTGTTGCCAAACTTTTTATTGATCCGGGCGATACGGTAATTACTGAAAATCCGTGTTTCATTGGAGGCACATCAGCATTCAAATCCTATCAGGCGAATATTGAGAGCGTACCTCTGGATGCCGATGGAATTATTATGGATCAGCTTAAAAGAAAGTTTGATGATAAGAGTAAAAATCCCCGTTTAGTTTACCTATCACCTTATTTTCATAATCCCGCTGGAATTATTTATAGTGAAAAAAGAAAAATGGAAGTGCTCCACTTTCTTGCTGGTAAAGACTGTGTATTGATTGAAGACGATCCCTATAACGAACTTTACTTTGATGAAAAGAGTAAACAGCTTACAGTCCCGATGAAAACTATTCAGCCGGAACCGGTACCGATCTGTTATATTGGTTCGTTTTCAAAAATACTTGGACCGGGAATGCGTCTCGGCTGGTTACTTGCTTCCCCGGAAATTATTAGTAAAGCACAGCTTGCAAAACAATCTATCGATGCATGTTCCTCAACTTTTACACAAGTTCTTGCAAATCAATTCTTGGCTCAGGGTAAGTTAAAATCTTATGTCGAAAATCTTCGAATTATCTATGCACGTCGAATGAAGATAATGAATGATTGTCTTAAAGCTAATATGCCGCCGGAAGTTAAATGGGTAGAACCGAAAGGTGGTTTCTATATTTGGGTTGAACTTCCCGAGAATATTGATTCACTTCAAATTATGAAGGAGTCGGCTGCTAAAGGGGCAATATTTGTCATAGGTAAAACTTTTGATCCGCATGGTGTGCGGAATAATTGTTTTAGATTAGCTTTCTCTCATACTCCCGAAGATAAAATTGAAAAAGGCGTCAAGATTGTTTCTGAAGCGGTTAAAGCTAAATTGAAGTGAAGATTTTTTAGGAGTGTGTTACGGAAGTGAAATCGTAACGCACCAATAATTAATTGCTTTTATAATCCCGAAAGTTGATAATACTTTTTAGATTCTTCTACACCTGCATTCAGTGCGGTAATATTCATATTAATGATTTCTTCACCTTTGCGCCCGAATAAACTTCTTATCCCTCCTTCAAGGTTTTCCAATGGTATTTCTAAAAACGGGGACGCTGCACCAAGAATTACAACATTTGATGCTTTAGGTGTCTTTATTCGCCTTGCTACCTCGTCTGCATTTATTGCAATTACGTTTTTGTAAGAATTGATTTGATTTAAGAGAGCATCCAAATCCGGATAGTTGGGGATGTTAACAAATGGTGTTGTGCTGGTTATTATCCAGCCATGGCTTGATAAAAAAGGTAAGTAGCGCAAAGCCTCCATCGGCTCAACTGAAATAATTATATCTGACTCGCCGTAAGGAATTAAATCCGATGCAATTTCTTTGTCGGAAATTCTCAAATGTGATTGAACGGCACCACCTCGCTGACTCATGCCATGCACTTCGGATTGTTTTACAAATAATTTTTTTTCAATTGCTGCTAAACCGATTATTGCGGCTATAGAGAGAATTCCCTGTCCGCCAACTCCTGATAAAATGATATCTTTTTTCATATTCTTAATTTTCTTTTATTCAAAAATAATTTTGATTTATTTTTTTGATTTTTTATTCTTCGAAACAGTTTGAATGCATTCACGCTGTGCGATAATTACTGACACACCATTATATGCCAATTCCTCTTTCATAACTTTCACCATCTCGTTATGTTGTTTAGGTACCGGTAAAAGCACTTTAACATGTTCGGGATTCACACCAACTCCAATGCAAATATCTTTAATCTTTCCGGTTGCAGAAGATTGCTGTCCTCCGGTCATTGCAACAGCGCTATTATCGGAAATTATCACTGTTATCGGAGAATTTTCATTTACTGCATCCAGCAATCCTGTAATGCCTGAGTGGGTAAATGTTGAATCGCCGATTACAGCAACCGATGGAATAAGTCCCGCATCCGCAGCACCTTTCGCCATTGTAATTGAGGCGCCCATATCAACACAGGAATTGATTGAATTATAAGGTGGAAGTGCACCTAATGTATAACATCCGATATCGGAGAAGACTCTTTTTTCTCCGAATGATTTCATTGCTTCGTTTAAAGCTTCATATACATCGCGGTGACTGCATCCATTACACAATTCCGGTGGTCTATTTACAACAATCTCAGGTATAGGTAATCCTTCTTTGGTTGGAAGTCCAAGTGCTTTTGCAACTAATGTAGGATTTAATTCTCCATCTCTTGGAAGTGATCCGTCCAAACGCCCACAGATTTTTTTATTTGAATCTAAAAAACCTTTTACTGTTTCTTCAACAAAAGGGTAACCGTCTTCAAGAACAAGTATTTTTTCACATTGGGAGTATAGTTTATCTATCAATTTTTTCGGTATCGGGTATTGTCCAATCTTGACAAGAGGGTGAGGGCATTTTTGGTCATCGTAATTTTCCATCAGGTAATTAAATGCAATACCACATGCGATAATTCCCAGACTTTTATCTTCACCTTCATAAAATTTATTGAATAATGATTTTTCCGATTCAATCTCAAAATTTATTTGATTGTCGAGAAGGATTTTATAACGCTTGCGCGCTATAGCCGGCAATAGAACAAACTGCTTTGGATCATCAGGGAGTGAAGCACTGTTTTGTACTTTCATTTCTTTTACTTCAACTCCATATCTCGAATGTGATAAACGGGTTGTTATTCTTATCATAATTGGTGTCTTATATTTCTCCGAAAGAACAAACCCTTCACGCGTCATATCGTATGCCTCCTGCTGATTACACGGTTCCAGTATCGGTATCATTGCAAACTTTCCAAGATAGCGCGAATCCTGTTCGTTCTGTGATGAGTGCATTGAAGGATCATCGGCAACAGTAATTATCAATCCGCCGTTTACACCCGTAATAGCCGAGTTGATAAAAGGATCTGCTGCAACATTTAAACCAACATGCTTCATGCATACCATTGCTCGTTTTCCGGCGTATGACATTCCAAGTGCAGATTCCATTGCTGTCTTTTCATTTGCAGACCATTGACGGTGAATTTTCCTCTCTGTAGCTATTTTAGAATTTTGAACATATTCTGTTATTTCTGTCGATGGAGTACCCGGGTATGCATAAATACCAGACATACCGCCGTCAATAGCACCTTGAGCAACTGCCTCGGCGCCTAATAAAAGTAATTTTTTCATTGCTACCTTGTCTGTATAAATAGTAAATATTTCATTCGCAAATTACGGTATGGTCATTACCTCTGCAAGAAATTTAGGATTGTTAATATGAATTATATCGATTGTTTAATTGATTACGGTGCCTGCCTTTCTTAAATTTGCAACAAAATTAATGAATTAAACGGCGTTGCTAAATGAGAATTTGTGATATTCTTCGAAAAGACAAAATCATTTCTTCAATGACTTCAAAATTTAAGAATGATGCAATCAACGAATTAATTGATTTGTTCAAAAATGATGAGCGCGTAAAAGATGTTGAATCAATGCGGGATTCGGTTCATGATAGAGAAAAAATAATGTCCACTGGTGTCGGAAAGGGATTTGCAATTCCTCATGCAAAATCGAATAGCGTTACAGATATTATTGCCGCATTCGGCAAAATTGACGACCCTGTCGATTTTCAGTCTCTTGACGGGCAGCCGGTGAATTTAATTTTTTTACTTGTGGGTAAAGAAAATTTAGTCGGTCCGCATATCAAACTTCTCAGCCGCATTTCAAGAATGATGAATAAAGAAGAATTTAGGGAGAGTCTGGCAAATGCTAAAACAGCAGATGAGATGTACGATCTTTTCGAAAATGAAGAAAAACAATATTTCGAGCTTTCCTAAATTCAGGATCAGGTTTAATGATAAAAGCAATTACCGGTACCCGCGATATATTACCTTCCGATATTCCTAAATGGAAATATCTTGAGAATGTTGTCTCTAATGTGTTTGCCAACTTCAACTATAAAGAAATAAGAACACCTGTGTTTGAGGAGACTGCACTATTTGCTCGCGGAATTGGAGAAGCAACGGATATAGTTAGCAAGGAGATGTATACTTTTTTAGATAGAAGTGAAACAAGTGTAACGCTTAAACCTGAAATGACTGCTGGAGTTGTAAGAGCTTTTATTGAACACTCGCTTGATAAAAAATTGAGTATTAATAAACTTTATTATATTTCCCCGATGTTCAGACAGGAGAGACCACAAGCCGGAAGATTCCGCCAGTTTCATCAGTTCGGAGCTGAAGCTCTCGGTAGTAACGACCCGATGCTCGATGCCGAAATGATTATAATGGCCTACGATATTTTCAAACAATTAGGTCTGAAAAATCTGATTGTAAAAATAAATTCACTTGGTGTTCCTGAATCACGTGAGAATTATAAACTGATTTTAAAAAAATATTTACAAAATCATTTTGATCAGCTTACCCAGGAAAGCAAAAAAAGATTTGAAACAAATATTCTTAGAATATTCGATAGCAAAGAAGAACAGGATCAAAAGATAATGGAGAATGCTCCGTTACTAATTGAACACCTTGATAATGATAGCCTCGAACATTTTGACAAAGTCAAACAGGCACTACTTGCATCCTGTATTCCTTTTGAAGTAGATCCTAAACTTGTCCGGGGTCTAGATTATTATTCTCACACTACATTCGAAGTTGTAAGCGGAAGTGTCGGAGCTCAAAGTTCTTTATGCGGCGGCGGTAGATATAATCTATTAGTAAAAGAATTAGGCGGGGGAGATGTCCCGGGTGTTGGATTTGCTGCCGGTATGGAAAGAATATTACTCGCTTGTGAAAATGAGAAAACTCTTAATCTCGGTGAAGAAAAAATTGATCTTTACATTGTTTCTCTCGATAAAAATTTAACATACTTTGCCTTCCAGACTGCAATTAATATGAGGAGAAGCGGTCTCTCGGTTGAAACGGATTATTTGGCACGCAGCGTTAAAGCACAAATGAGGGAAGCTAACAAGTTAAATGCTAAATATGTTTTATTCATTGGCGGGGATGAATTTTTAAAGGGCCAAGTTGTTCTAAAAAATATGACCGGCAGTGAACAGAATAATTTTGCAAAAGATGATTTAAATAAAATAACCGACAAGATAAGGGGGTCATGATTGCCTCTTCGTAAACCCGTAAACATTCCAAAGATTCCTAAAACACGAAAGAAAAAAGCCCATACTACTCTTGATGCGGTACCTACAAAAAAACCCGACAAACTTGAGTATCTATGTAAAGCATACTATCGCTACGATGGTAAGATTAAAAAACAGTATTGTGCTTTTACAATTGAAACGGTGGTTGAGTTTACAAGTTTTGCTTATGAAATATCTATTGAAGTGATCCGCGAGAAGAATGTTTTCTATTTCATTGTTATGGGGTTAAAAGCCAGGATGGATGCCGTTCCAAGAGTACAGCCGGCAAGGAAGGAACTGCTGTTCGAGGATTTAGTTGGTGAGTATGTTGTGAATGTTGTTAAGCAGGATGGGGCAATAAACTCTGCAGATTACCGTTTTAATATTTTCAAAAAAGAAATTGTTCTTGAAAAAGAATACAAACCTAAAAAGAAAAACAACCGTCTCTTTTGCAAATTTAAGGTTGCTGAAGAAGAATTTTCTTTTGCATAATAAAATAGAATGTTGATCTTTATTAGTTTAGATAAAAATTAATCTTAAAATCTTTTTACTTCTTTATGAATAAAATCTACGGCAGAAAACCGGTTTTGGAAGCAATCAACGCCGGTGTTGATCTTGAGGTAATTTATATTGCATTCGGTCAGCAAGGAGATATTATTCATAAAATTTTTACTGCTGCCAAAAAAAATAGTATTAAAATAACCCAGCTATCAGTACAAAAATTTAATGAACTCGCAAGCGATGCAAATGCTCAGGGTGTTATTGCTCTTAAATCAAGCACCAGATTTTTTGAACTGGATGATTTAATCCAATCATCAAAAAAATCGAAATACCCATTACTACTATTACTCGATTCGATTCAGGACCCTCACAATCTTGGAGCAATTTTAAGAACAGCAGAATGCGCCGGAGTGGATGGAGTTATAATCACAACAAATCAGAGTGCACCGATTACCGAAACAGTGGAAAAAATTTCTGCCGGTGCTGTTTCCCATCTTATAATTTGTAAAGTCACAAATCTTGTCCGAACAATCGAAATATTAAAAAAAGAAAATTTCTGGATTGTCGGCAGCTCTCTTCTAAACTCAAAAGAATTTACTTCCATCGATTATAAAATGCCGGTGGCATTGGTTGTCGGCAATGAAGAAAAGGGGATAAGGAAATTAGTTGCCGAAAGCTGCGACTTTCTTGTACAAATACCAATGCAGGGGAAAATTGATTCCTTAAATGTTTCGGTGGCTACCGGAATATTACTCTTCGAAATTCTCCGTCAACAAAAATCTCAATAATTTGGAACGATTTATAAGGAAAGTTAGTTTGTAATATTAATCTTGATATTTTTTTCAAGATTGATTAGGTTTTAATCCGAAATTTGAAAATAAAGGCAAAAATGAACGAAATAAAAGAAAAAGATAAGAATCCGGAAGATCTTTCCGAGGATATGAAGGTTCTGGATGACCTTACAACTTCTGAATATAAATGGGGTTTTATAACCGATATTGAAACTGAAACTGTACCAAAGGGCTTAAGTGAGGATGTAATTCGTTTAATCTCAGCGAAGAAGCATGAGCCGGAATGGATGACAGAATGGCGGTTAAAATCATTCCGCTATTGGAAGAAGATGGAAGAACCGCATTGGCCTAACGTGCAGTATCCTCCTATTGACTACCAGGATCTCAGTTATTATTCAGCACCAAGGAAGAAGCCGCTGTTAAATAGTCTTGAAGAAGTCGATCCGGAATTATTAAAAACATTTGAGAAACTTGGAATACCTTTAACCGAACAAAAAATTCTTGCAGGTGTTGCTGTTGATGTGGTTTTTGATTCGGTCTCTGTCACAACAACTTTCAAAGAAACTTTGAAAGAGAAGGGAATAATTTTTTGTTCTATCTCGGAAGCGATTCAGGGGCATCCGGAATTGGTAAAAAAATATCTTGGTTCAGTAGTACCATACACCGATAACTACTTTGCAGCATTAAACTCTGCAGTGTTCAGCGACGGTTCATTTGTGTTTATTCCAAAAGGTGTTCGGTGCCCGATGGAATTATCTACATATTTCAGAATTAATGCTTCGGAAACGGGACAGTTTGAAAGAACACTGATTGTTGCAGAAGAAGGTGCATATGTTAGTTATCTGGAAGGATGTACGGCTCCTATTCGTGATAACAATCAGCTTCATGCTGCAGTAGTTGAAATTGTTGCTCTTGATGATGCTGAAATAAAATATTCAACTGTTCAGAATTGGTATCCGGGTAATAAAGAAGGAAAAGGCGGTATATACAATTTCGTTACTAAACGCGGTGCATGCAGAGGAAGAAATTCTAAAATATCCTGGACTCAGGTAGAGACAGGTTCTGCAATCACCTGGAAATACCCAAGCTGTATTTTACAGGGAGACAATTCGATAGGTGAATTTTATTCGGTAGCTGTAACAAATAATTATCAGCAAGCCGATACCGGGACTAAGATGATCCATCTTGGCAAGAACACGCGCAGCACAATCATTTCAAAAGGTATCTCTGCCGGAAGAAGTAATAATTCTTATAGAGGATTAGTTAAGATAGGAAAGAATGCAGATGGTGCTCGCAACTTCACTCAATGCGATTCAATGCTGATGAGCGATAAGTGCGGTGCCCATACGTTTCCATACATTGAAGTTGAGAATGAATCTGCAAAAGTTGAACATGAAGCAACAACATCAAAAGTTGGAGCCGATCAGATTTTTTACTTGAACCAGCGCGGTCTAGCAACTGAGGATGCTATAAATATGATTGTGAATGGATTCTGCAAAGAAGTATTTAATGAACTACCGATGGAGTTTGCAGTTGAAGCTCAGAAACTACTTGCAATTTCGCTTGAAGGAAGCGTTGGGTAGTAATACAGAATTGAAAACCTTGCCTGCCGGCAGGCAGGTTGAGAATTGAGTATTAATAATAACTAATAGCAATAAGCTAGATAAACAAGATTAAGGAGTAAGAATGTTAACAATAAAAAATCTTCATGCAACTATTGAAGGGAAAGAGATTCTTAAGGGAATTGATTTAGAAATCAAAGCAGGCGAAGTCCATGCTATTATGGGTCCTAATGGTTCCGGTAAAAGTACGCTTGCCAATATTGTTGCCGGAAATGAAGCGTATGAAGTTACAAAGGGTGAAATCATATTTGAAGGGAAAGAGCTTTTGGAAATGAATCCTGAAGACCGTGCACGAGAAGGTGTTTTCCTTGCATTTCAATACCCTGTAGAAATACCCGGTGTAAGCAATGCTACTTTTCTCAAAACAGCAATTAATGAAATAAAAAAGTATCACAATCAGGCGGAACTCACTCCTAAAGAGTTTCTGAGTTTGATGAAAGAAAAATCTAAAATACTCGGAATGGAAGAAGCATTGATAAGCCGCTCAGTTAACGTTGGTTTCTCAGGCGGTGAAAAAAAGAGAAACGAAATTCTTCAAATGCTTATGCTCAATCCAAAACTTGCTCTGCTTGATGAAACTGATTCCGGACTCGATATTGACGCACTCAAAATTGTATCCAATGGTGTTAACCTGTTCAAAGCTAAAGATAATGCTGTTCTGGTAGTTACTCATTATCAGCGTCTTCTAAATTATATTCAGCCGGATTTTGTACATGTTCTTTATAATGGCAGAATTATCAAATCGGGCGGAAAAGAATTGGCTCTCGAGTTGGAAGATAAAGGATATGACTGGATCAAACCTGAATTAGTTGAATCAGAGACGGTGTATAGGAGTTAATGAAAATGAATCGTATACCGGAATTTCAAAATACAAAAGAATGGTATCTCTCCAGCTTTAGAAAATTTGAAGAGAAACTTAATGGAGAGTCAAAATCATTTCTTCACGACCTCAGGAAAGAAGCTCTGGCACAATTAGCAGAAGTAGATTTTCCAACAACCAGGGATGAGGAATGGAAATACACCAGTGTATCGCCGATTCTTAAACAGAATTTTATACCGGCATTCAACATTGATAAACAAAATGTAACGAAAGAAGGGATCAAGAAATATTTTTTCAGCGGTTTTGATTTTTATACAATGACATTTATCAACGGAATTTATTCTGAAGAATTAAGCGACTTACAAAATTTACAAAAAGGGGTTACAGTTAATAGTCTTAGTAAACTATTGCGTAGTAACCCCAAAGTGATTAGTGAGCAGATCACGAAATTTGTTAAGACAGAAAATGCTTTTAATCTGCTTAACAGGGTTTATTCAACCGATGGAGCGGTAGTAATTGTACCGGATGGGGTTATCGTTGAAAAACCGATTCAAATCCTATTCCTTAATGGACACAATGATAAATTGGTTTTATCAATTCCTCACAATTTAATTGTTGCCGGCAAGAATTCTCAGGTTAGTATTATAACTAATTATTCTGCACTTAATAGCAGCGTCTATTTTTCTAATATTATCACAGAAGTTTTTGCGGGGGAATCGTCAATAGTTGATCTGTACAAAATTCAGAATGAGAACGATAACTCATTTCATTATGAAAAAGTTGAAGCTCATCAGTTAAAGAAAAGTATTTTCAACCATTATAATTTTACATTCGGCGGTGAGATTGTACGTAACGATATCAATTCAACTTTAGATGATGAGAATATCGAAACACATTATTATGGCTTGTATCTTGGAAAAGGAAACCAGCATATAGACAACCACACTTTTGTCGATCATGCTAAACCCAATTGTATGAGCAACGAACTTTATAAAGGTATTCTTGACAATAAAGCGCGAGGTGTTTTCAACGGTAAAATAATCGTCCGTAAAGATGCACAGAAGACAAATGCTTATCAGCAGAATAAAACTGTGTTGTTATCAAAGACAGCAAAAATTAATACAAAACCGCAGCTCGAAATTTTTGCCGATGATGTGAAATGTACGCACGGTGCAACAGTAGGTCATCTTGATGATACGGCTTATTATTATATCAGAACCAGAGGTATTCCGGCTGAATTAGCAAAGTCAATGTTGATTAGAGCATTTGCAAATGATGTTGTTGAATCGGTGAAAATTGAACCGCTACGTGATCAATTAAATCATATGATTTTTGAACACTTACACAGAGTTGAAATAGAAAATGATTAGCGAACTGTTTTAACAGATTTGAAATGATAAATCAGTTGGATCAGTTTGATCTGTGTGCTATTAGTTACCGGGTAAAAAATGATTAACACAATTCCGGAAGTAAAAAGAAAATTTAATGTCGAAGAGATTCGCAGCGACTTTCCAATTCTCAAGAGGTTGGTAAACGAAAAACCTCTCGTCTATCTTGATAATGCCGCAACTTCACAAAAACCCCAACAGGTTATTGATGCTCTCAATCAGTATTATACTTTTGACAATGCCAACATTCATCGCGGATTGTATTTCTTAAGCGAACTTGCGACCGATCAATATGAAACAGCTCGTTTAAAAGTGAAAGAGTTTATTAATGCACTGAGTGCTTCCGAAATAATTTTTGTTAGAGGTGCTACGGAAGCTATAAACCTTGTTGCTTCAACTCTGTGCCGCGCCAGGATATTTAAGAACGGCGATGAAGTAATTATTTCTCACATGGAACATCATGCTAATATTGTCCCCTGGCAGCTAATAAGTGATAGAAAGCAGATCAACTTAAAGGTTATTCCAATTACGGATGATGGTGATCTCGATCTTGATGCGTTTAAATCAATGATAAATGAAAAGACGAAACTTGTTTCGGTGGTTCATATATCGAATACTCTTGGAACAATCAATCCGGTTAAAAAAATTATCGAGATTGCTCATTCCTGCGGTATCCCGGTTTTGATAGATGGTGCACAATCGGTTCCGCATCTTAAAGTTGATGTTCAGGAATTGGATGCCGACTTTTTTGTTTTCTCCGGTCATAAGGTATTTGGTCCGACCGGTATAGGTGTTTTATATGGAAAGACAGAATACTTAGAAATGATGCCTCCTTATCAAGGTGGCGGAAGTATGATCAGAACTGTAACTTTTGAAAAAACAACTTTCGATGATCTTCCCGGAAAATTTGAAGCCGGTACGCCGAATATTGCCGGTGCAATCGGACTAGGTTCAGCTATTGATTATCTATGTCAATTTGATCGTAATGGTCTAACACTTTATGAAGATTCTTTATTAAAATACGCGACCGAGCAACTTTTGCAAATCGATGGTCTGAGAATTATCGGTAATGCTAAAGAGAAAGCATCGGTTATTTCTTTTGTGATTGATGGAATTCATCCTTATGATATCGGAACTATAATCGATACAGACGGAATTGCAATTAGAACAGGCCATCATTGTACACAGCCTATTATGCAGCGTTATAATTTACCGGCTACTGCTCGCGCATCATTTAGTTTTTATAATACAAAAGAAGAAATTGATAAGCTTGTTAAAGGATTATTGAAAGTTAAAAAAATATTTGCATGACCCTCTAAAGGTTTACCATCTCGGTCAATCTGAGTTGTCCGACGAAGTCGGACTAATCGAAAAGAAGTAGGGGGAAATAGGGGAAGGTGGAGATTTAATATGATAGATAAAGGTAAATTAGAACAAGAAGTAATAGCAAAACTTAAAACATGTTTCGATCCGGAAATACCGGTTGATATATGGGAGCTCGGTTTGATCTATGAAATAAGAATTGATGATGAAGGTAATACATATTTGAAGATGACTCTTACTTCTCCGGCATGTCCGGTAGCCGGTACGTTACCGCCTGAAGTAAAAGAAAAAGTTAAGAAAGTAAAAGGTGTTAAGGATGTTTATGTGGATCTCGTTTGGGAACCTGCGTGGAGTATGGAGAATATGAGCGAGGAAGCAAAACTGGAACTGGGATTTCTATAAAATAAAAATAGTATAAACTATGTTTGTCATATTGAGCGAAGCGAAATATCTAAATAAAAAAATATTTTGAGATTCTTCGTCACGACTGTTGTCGTAACTCAGAATGACAGGAAAGGGAAAAAATATGTTCACAATAAATCAAAAACCACCGATATATGATCCGGAAGCAGTTCAACCAATGAGGGATGAATTGACTTTTGTCGGTTTTGAAGAAATGCTGTCACCTCAAACTGTTGAGGAAATTCTATCGCAAAAAAATGATCAGACAGTATTAGTTATGGTCAATTCTGTCTGCGGATGTGCCGCCGGAAGCGCAAGACCGGGTGTTACACTCGCTCTCCAACACAATATAATTCCTGACCGGATGGTTACTGTTTTTGCAGGACAGGATCGTGATTCTGTAGATCATTTGAGAGAAAAGTATTTAGCGAATTTTCCACCTTCTTCTCCTTCGATTGCATTGTTTAAAAATGGCGAGATTCTTTTTATGATGCCGCGTCATCATATTGAAGGTAGGGGACCGGAAGAAATTGCAGAAGATTTAAAAATGGTTTTCGAAAAATTCTGTACAAAACAGGGACCGTCAATTTCTTCTGAGCAATATGAGAAATTGGTCCACGCAAAATCATGCGGTTCTAAAATACCATTAAATTAAGTAACCACCCCCTTTATTTCCCCCTCCTTAAATAAGGAGGGGTACACAGGGGGAGGTCGAGGTTTAAATGAAATTCAGTTCGCAAGAAGAATATGGATTAAGGTGTTTACTTCGGATAGCAAAATTCTATCACGTCGGTAAATCGTTGACTATTCCCGAAATCACTCGCGCTGAAGGTTTATCCGAACATAATACCGGGAAGATATTACGCGTTTTACGTCTTGGCGGATTCTTGACTGCCGAACGAGGACAAACTGGTGGGTATACATTATCCCGTTCACCTGGGGAAATTAAAATTAACGATGTTCTATTTGTCCTTGGCGGTAAATTGTATGATGATTCTTTCTGCCAGTTACATTCGGGTGCTGGTGATTTGTGCACAAACTCAATTGATTGTTCAGTACGATCACTCTGGAAAATAATTCAGGATGCTGTTAATTCTGTTGTGAAAGACCTGACTCTTAAAGATTTGCTAGGTTCAGAAAATGAGCTGTTTGAATTAATTAGTCAAGGCTCGTTAAAATCTGTGGATAATTAGAATAATCAGGAAATATTTATTTGACCTCACGATTTCTCGCTATTATTAAACCTTGAAAGTCGAGCATCTTGTTTGTGAAACTAGAACTTCAAGGTTGTTAGTTTTAGATGGAAGCGAGATCACAAAACAATTAACGGGAATTGCGGCTCTCTTTTTTTTACAGACAGAAATGTTTATTTTGGCTCCGCCATATAAGGATTCCTAAATGAAAAAGAAAAAAATATTGCTGCTGTTACTTTTAATAATTACACCAATACTATTTTCTTCATGCTGCAACTGTGGACAGAAGGGGGAAAATTATTTAGAAGGAGAATTAGGTTTAATAGGTAATGAACCTTTTCTTCAGATCGTATTAAAAATGCATAACAATGATAATCTGTTCGTTCTTGAGTGTGATGAAACTTTAAGAAAAGAATTAAGACAGAAGATAGGGAGCCGTTATGCTGTTTATTTTTCTGACACAAAAGTAGAAGTTGGAATGCCAGTATTAATTGTCGAAAAGGCAATCCCAATTACAAAATAATTTTATAATTAAATAAGTGAGAAATATGAAGTATAAATTCTTTAACCTACTTTTAATTGCAGTCATTTCTTTTTCCACCGTTACTGCACAAAGTTCTATTCAAAATAGATTAGTTGACGAAACTGTTCAGTCGCAGGATGGTTATCCTGTTGATGCAAGACCATTACTTGAAAGATTGAGCAAAGCTGCAGGTATCGATTTAGATAAGATTGAACCTGTCCCACCGCAGCTTAGAAAAACTAACTGGAATTTTAATGTAGGTTCTACTTACCAATGGTGGGCACATGATTTATCCGGCACAAGTATTACATTCTATCAAACTCCTACAACCTGTCGTGCAATAGGTAATAATTGCTACATATTTGTTGAAGACTCTATGTGGACAAGCGGCAGAGTCGATCAGATTGCAGTAAACAGAGTATTAGAAGCTTTTGATACAAAAAATGCATTACCTAATTCTACTAAAGGGATCTATCAGACAAATGTAGAATCATTCGGTAACCCGCCTAATGTAGATAATGACCCAAGAATAATAATTTTGATTCTTAATATTAAGGATGGTTATACACCGGGTAATGCCTATACTGCCGGGTATTTCTATAGCTATAATCAGGGAACCGGGTCCAACAGTAATAAGGCAGAAGTATTTTATCTTGATGCAAATCCGCTTAACCTTAAGACTGATAATGGTATTTATACCGGTATGAGCATTACTGCGCATGAGTTTCAGCATATGATCCATTGGAATTATGTTTCTTCAACAACTTTCTATAACGAAGCATTTTCTGAAATAGCATCTTATTTAAACGGTTATTCGCTTAGAACAACTACAAGATTTGCAAATGAAACAAACCAGTATTTATTAATCTGGCGTGATGGAAATGATGTATTAAAGGATTATGAACGTGCCGCAAGATATGCACTCTATTTAAGTGAACAATTTACACCGCAAATATTTAGGCAATACCTTCAAACAAAAATAAAAGATGCATCCGGAATCACTTTAGCAGCTCAAGTTTTAGATCCAACCGGAAATCGTAATTTCGAAACTATTCTTGAAGATTGGTTTATTGCAAATTATTTGAACGACAGAAATTATAATACAAGGTATGGATACCAATTATCTGGACAACCTCAAGGTATTGGCATTACTCATAACAATCCTAATGTGCCCAATACATCGCGCGGGGTTTCAAAGTATGGTGTACAATATATATCGTATAAAGCGGGGAAGAATTTAAGTGTTAATTTCAACAACCTGGGGAACTCCAGTATAAAAGTAAAAGCAATTAAAATTGGCAACGGTGTAAAGGAAGTTGTAAATGTTCCAACCAATACCGATGTTGGATTCAGCGATTTCGGTACAACATATAACGAGATTACTTTTGCAGTTTATATAACAGATCAGAATTTGTTTATGCCATCTGCTGAATCACAATTCAATTTTATTTATAGTTCAACAGGCACCGAAGAAAATTTTGTAACAGAACTAAAATATGATGAAGCCGATACAAAGGCAGCATTAGGAGCCTTTGGGCTCTCTGTCAATGATACAATTGCTGTGCTCTTTAATGGGATGTCAGGAACAAAACTCCAAAAAATAAAGGTTGGTTTAAGAAATACTAATCAAATTACCGGACGTATTTATAGAACAACTGGTGTTACAACAAGACCATTGGGACAACCAATTTCTCAGGAGTTTACATTAACCGGTAACTCCGCGCCAATTTCACCATTCCCGGTTCCATGGCCTAATATGGTTGAATTTGATTTGTCCTCACAAAATATTGATGCCGGACAGAATTTTGCAGTAGTCTTTTTCTATAAAGGTATATCCGGTAACAATATTGTGGTTGTTGCGCATTCTCCTGTTGAATACTACTATAGTTTGACATATTTAAATAGTCCTTCAAGCAATTCACCCGGTTGGTATTACCTTAAGTCATCTGATACTGAAGTGGGACTTTATGTAATTAGGGCTCTTGTTGGAACAGGACCTGTTAGTGTTGCTGATGGAATGGAAATAATGCCAGCTAATTATGCATTGGAACAAAACTACCCCAATCCTTTCAATCCTGAAACAGTAATAAGTTTTAGTCTGCCAAAATCAAGCAATGTACAAATAAAAATTTATGATGTACTTGGTAAAGAGATCAGAACATTGATAAGTGAAGAACGGAATGCAGGTAAACATAATATCTACTGGAATGCAACTGATGATTACGGTAAAAGAGTTTCAAGCGGTGTTTACTTCTATACAATTATTACAGATAATTTTTCTCAGACGAAGAAGATGGTTTTAATGAAATAAGCCCCACCCTAAATCCCTCCCCGAAGGGGGAGGGACTATTATAAATCCTTGAACGATCTTGACTAATCAATATCTTTTTAAGTTATTATTTGAGTAAAAAGTAATTAACTACTTAATATAACAACACATAACCAATTTTTGCAGTACATGACCCATAACTATTTGTATTCCCTGGTGTTACAGCTGTTATTTTTACTGTAATGATTGAACCTGGTGATGCATAAATCCATCCAATACTTCCTGAATATGGGGCTTCAATGGAATAAGTACTAACTTTTTCATAATTTTTATAAATGTCGATAACATAAATATCGAATGCATGAAGAGTACTACCAACCGCTTCAATAAATCCTCCTATTTGCCCATAATTATCTGCAATATATGAATCGGCAACCCAACCATACTGCCCATTCCATTCTTTTGTAATTGACAGAACTTCATCAATATACTCAATTCGTGGTGGTTCATATAATGCTTTGTTAATCTCATAGGTTAAACTTTTTAATTCGTGTTTTTGATTTTCAGGGCTAGTAACATCTTCGCTTGAACACGAAATAAATATTAAACTAATAATGGAAAGAATTCCAATTACTGATTTCATAAGAACTCCAAATTAATTTTATAAATAATTAGTTAAGCGAATTAGGAGCATATTTTTTTATAATGGAGCATTTCTCCAAATAAAAATATTTTTATATTCTTGAACAAACTTAATATATCAGTATTTTAAAAGCAAACTATTTGAAATAAATAGTTTGATAAAATCTTAATATATATGTATCAAATTATCGTTGATAGAGTTACAAGAAGAACGTAGATGGTTTTAATGAAATAGCCCCACCCTAAATCCCTCCCCGAAGGGGAGGGACTTTTTAAAATTAAAATCCCGATTCGTGATCGGGATTTTTTTTAAATGTAATAAAGGATGTTACCCTTTCCTTAGGAAAGGGACGGGGATAGGCTGAATATTTTTTGAAATTCTCTTTTCTTTCTGTTTTTCCAAACACCTTTGTGATAAGCATATCCTGCAATAAGAGGCATAGCAAGTGTTGCTTCTGAATAGACCATCTGCTCATACGTGGTTTCAACTTTACCCCATGAACTGGCTTCTTTAAGAGTTGAGCTCGATAATGCGCCATCACGGACATCAGCAACAGTAATCTGAACAGCGTATTTATGCATAGGAGCATCTTCCTGTAAAATGTCTGCTGCTACAACAATATCCTGTGTAAAGTTTTTAGGAACGCCGCCTCCAATCATGAATATTCCTGTCTCTTTGCTGTTAAGTTTAATCTGAGTCAATTCATAAAAATCTTTTCCTGAATCGAACGATAAATGTTTCTCGGGATTCTTATGCTGGTGCATCACAATTCCAAATCCGGCTGAACAATCTGAGAATGCCGGTACAAATATCGGGACGTTGTTTTTATATGCAGCCCATATTACAGAATCCTCAACTTTAGGTCCGCCGTTGTCTTCTAAGTATTTACCGAAATGCCAGAGGAGTTCACGTGAAGAATAGGGGCGAGGTTCGAGAGAATCGAAAATCTTAGCAGTTGTGTCGTCGCAAATGCGAAGTTCGTCCTCATCGATAAATGTATCGTAAATACGGTCAATGTGAAGGTCGCGCATTTGGTTATCATCCACAAACGGTGAACCGATGTAATGTTTGAATCCGAGAGCTTCGAAGAAATCCTGATCAACCATAATAGCACCAGTAGATACAATGGCGTCAACCATACTATTATTTACCAGATCGAATACAACACGCTTTAATCCTGCACTAAACAAACTTCCCGCTAATGTAAGAATGACAGCACAGTTATCATCTTTCAACATAGTTTCATAGATTCTTGCTGCCCGGTTCAAATCCCGTGCTGTAAAAGCCATGCTTTCCATTGAGTCTACAAGCTTAACAACATTATGCTCTTTTATGTCTATGTGTTTTATTACATCCTTTAAGAAATCTTTCTTTGTTGCCATTGATACCTCGTTTTTTGTTTTCAAAGATAAAAAAAATCAGAAATTATTTATTTAAAATCATACTGCCGATCAAATGAGGTACTGAAGTTCTTCCCATTATAAAAGGTTTCTCCTCAATGAATTTAAATCCAAGATTTTGATACCATTTCAATGCTTTTGCGTTTTGCGTCATTACTCCGATATAAATTTCCTTATAATTATTTCTTGTTGCTTCTTCACATGCTATGTTGAAAAGTTTATCTCCAATTTTCAATCCTTGAAATTCCGGCAGAACATAAATTGAAGAAATATAGAATCGGCTCTCACTTTTATCCATAGTAAGTTTTAACCAGCCGCATATTGTATTTTCAAATTCGGCGACATAACAGATGAAATAAGGATTATTAAACATGTTCCGCAGTAATGATTCTGAATAAGTCTTATCTAAATATAAATCCAGATCGGTCTGGGGAATAAATGAAGCATAGGCTTTTTCCCAGGATAGTTTAAGAACCTTTCGAACTCCTGCTGCATCATTTTCTTGCCACTTACGTATTATAATATCTTCTGCTTTAATCAAAAAAACACCTTTGCAAATTTTAATACCCCCTGTTTCCATGGTACGCGGTGACTGATTCCGGTTTGATCCTTAAATGAATCAAGATTATCGAGATACCATTTATAATTTCTAATTAATGCATCTTTATTTGAATAGGAGGGGATAAAGCCAAGTATCTTTTCCGCCTTCTCGATCGAAACAAAAGAATTTTTGGATGCGGTTTCATATACCCATTTGTAGAGTGGAGAGAGTTTAAGCGCTTCTAAAAATTTAAGTGTCCAGATAATCGGTTTTGCGGGTAGTCCTATTATTTTTTTGCTATGTCCGGCATAATCCAGTACCGACTGGTAATCTTCTCTCATGGTTGTGAATTCTTTGGCACCAATATTAAACGTATCATTTACTTTTTCTTCGGGCAATGTCATCGTCAGATCAATTGCTTTGCAAAGGTCTTCAACATCAAGTAATTGATACCTGTTATTTCCTTTGCCAATCATCGGGAAATTTTTTCTGTCCTTTGCCCAATCATAAAAAAGAGCAAAGACGCCAAGCCGTTCAGGTCCTATAAAAGATTTTGGACGGAGAATTGGGATGCACATTCCTTTGCTACGGAATTCAAGACAAATATTTTCAGCTTCAATCTTGGCCTTTCCATAAGGGCCCACACCATCAAGTTTATCAGTTTCATAGATCGGATGATGATCAGGTATTCCGTAAACTGCGGTTGAAGAGATATGTACAAATCTTTTTACTCTGTGATTGAATGACTCTTGTAATAGAATCCTTGTCCCATCAACATCAATTGACCGGATTTCTTCGGCAGAATAAAGAGGCAATGCTGCCGCAGTGTGAATTACAATATCTGCATCTTTGGTCAATTGACTCATTAGAGAAGCATCTCTGATATCACCCTTTACAATTGTGATCTTATCCATGACATCTGGGTAATGGAAGTCGGAAATATCCAGTGAAGTGATATTATGATTCTTTTTCAATAAATATCTAATAAGGTTAATACCTAAGAATCCGGCACCGCCTGTAATAAGTATTTTCATCTATTATTTGATTTTTTAGTTTTTTTGCACATTTGAGACGAAATTAACAAAAATGCACTGTTAAGTTATTAAAAAATCAGCACTTTTCTTGACATTCTTGCTCGATAAAAATATATTTGAAACCTTTGAAAAATAGAATTTCGTACTTGGAGGATGTTTTGAAGCAAGAAAGAATTACAAGATCAATCAAAACCGACGATGTTAAGCATAAATGGTATCTCGTAGATGCAAAAGATCAGGTCTTGGGAAGATTAGCCACAAAAGTGGCAAGAATTATTAGAGGTAAGAATAAGCCGATTTTCACACCGCATACTGATACAGGCGACTTTGTTGTTGTTATAAATGCCGACAAAGTACGAATGACCGGTAAAAGAGAATCCTTGAAAACCTATTCTAAACACTCAATGTATCCCGGCGGATTAAAAGTTAGAAGTTTTGCAGAAGTGATGGCAAAGAAGCCCGAGTTTGTGGTTGAAAATGCTGTTAAGGGAATGCTTCCTAAAACCCGTTTGGGAAAGAAATTAATTACAAAATTAAAAGTTTATGCAGGTGAATCGCATCCGCATACGGCGCAAAAACCTGAAGTATTAAGTTTATAACGGAGTTATTTAATGGCAGATAAAATTCATGTCGGTAGAAGAAAAAACGCTGTTGCAAGAGTTTATTTAAGAAACGGATCAGGTAAATTTACAATTAATGATCAGGCAGTTGAAAAATATTTTCCCATGAAAGAACATAGGGATAATATGTTGCTTCCATTTGTTGCAACAGAAACGGCTGGCAAATATGATGTTTTTGCAAATGTAAACGGCGGCGGTATCTCCGGTCAATCCGATGCTGTTCGTCTTGGTATTGCAAGAGCACTTGAAGAAATTAATCCGGAATTCCGTTCATCATTAAAATCGGAAGGTTTATTGAAAAGAGATCCGAGAATGGTTGAACGTAAGAAATACGGACAGAAGAAAGCAAGAAAGAGATTCCAATTCTCTAAGAGATAATTTTCAATTAATTAATTCAATAATCATACTCTTGGATTTGCCACCGTGTCCCGATGAACCTGCCTACCGGTAGGTAGGTCGGGATGAACGGCAAAGATGAAAAGGGTAGAAGAAAAACGGAGAAAAACATGTCTAAGGTAGAACTAACTGAACTCATCGAATCGGGTGCACATTTCGGGCACTTAACACGTCGCTGGAATCCTAAAATGAAACCGTACATTTTTATGGAAAAGAACGGTATTCATATAATTGATTTGAAAAAAACTCAACAATCTATTGATGAAGCGGCTCAGGCAATGACAGAAATAGTTTCAACCGGTAAACGAATACTTTTTGTCGGTACTAAAAAGCAGGCTAAAGGTGCAATTGCTTCCGAAGCAAAAAGATCCGATAGTAATTGGGTAAACGAACGATGGCTTGGCGGAATGTTGACAAACTATTCCACAATCAGAAAAAGTATCAAGCGACTCCAGGTTATCGAAAAAATGGAAAACGACGGTACATTCGAAAAAATCACAAAGAAAGAACGTCTCTTCTTAACACGTGAAAAAGACAAATTAAGAAAAGTTCTTGACGGTATTGAAACAATGGGGAAACTTCCCGGCGCATTGTTCATTGTTGATATTAAGAAAGAATCGATTGCAGTTAAAGAAGCATTAAGACTCAACTTGCCGATCTTTGCAATTGTTGACACAAATTGCGATCCGGATCCAATAGATTATCTAATTCCTGCAAATGATGATGCTTCTCGTGCAGTTGAAATAATAACAAAAGTTATTGCAGATGCAATTATTGAAGGTAATGCTAAATCGAAAGAGTTAAGAGCACAGGAAGCAGCTGATAAAGAAAGAGAAAAGAAAACCAGCGAAGAAGAAACACCTGATCACGAAAAGAAAGATTCAAAAGGTAGGATTCGCCGTGTTCGTCTGGAAAATAAAGATGATAAAAGAAGCAGACCACGTTTTGATAGAAGGGATAGACCCGATTCACGAAGTGAAAAGAGAGAGGATAAAAAACCTGAAGTGAAATCAGCCTCAGCTCCTGAAGTAAAACCAGAGCCAGCTCCTGAAGTAAAACCAGAGCCAGCTCCCGAAGTAAAACCGGAACAAAAAGAGGGAAATAAAGAAGAACAAACAAGCAATTAAAAATTGAAAAATAGGGAAGATTAATTATGTCAGTAAGTGCTATTCAAGTAAAAGAATTAAGGGAAAAGACCGGTGCAGGAATGATGGATTGTAAAAAAGCTTTGGAGGAATCCGGAGGTGATTTTGAAAAAGCAATTGAAATCCTTAGAAAGAAAGGTGCTGCCGTTGCAGCAAAACGTGCAGAAAGAAGTGCTAATGAAGGTCTTGTTTTAACTAAATTGTTTAATGAAGGGAAATCCGCTGCGATATTGGAAATTAATTGCGAAACTGATTTTGTTGCAAGAAGCGAAGACTTTGTTAACTTCTCAAACTTCGTAATGGAATTATTGGTTGATCAAAAACCGAAAGATATTGCTTCCTTAATGGAATTATCCCGGGATGGAAAGAAAGTTGCAGATGAATTAAATGCAATTATTGGAAAGATCGGAGAAAAAATAGAAGTATCACGATTTGCAATCGAAAATACGGAAAGCGGTGAGATCGTTGAGTACGTTCATCATGGTTCAAAACTTGGCGTATTGATAAAAGTTGATAATGTCCCATTTGACAAAGCTGCTGAACTCCATCCGTCTTTGAAAGATATTGCAATGCAGGTTGCGGCTATGAGACCTCTAACAATTTACCGGGATGAAGTTGATAAAACCGTTATTGAAAAAGAAATTGATATTTATAAAGAGGTTGCACGTAAAGAAGGTAAGCCAGAACAGGTTCTTGAAAAAATTGCTACCGGTAAGCTGAATAAATTCTTCGAAGAGAATTGTCTCAATGAGCAGGCATTTATAAAGGACAATACTAAGAAAGTCGGCGATTTAATTTCCGAATTCAACAAAAAGAATTCGGCTCAAACGAAACTGGTTCTATTCCGAAGGTTTCATATCAGTGATGAAAATAAATGATTCCATTAAAGGTCTTATTTTAGAATAAGACCTTTTTTTTTATATTGGAAACCAATTATGGCACAAAATTTAAAATACAAAAGAATATTACTCAAACTTAGCGGCGAATCTTTAATGGGCAGCAAATCATTCGGTATCGATCCGCTGATTTTAGAATACTTTGCAAAAGAGATAAAGAAGGTGCACGAGCTGGGCGTACAAATCGGAATTGTAATCGGCGGTGGAAATATTTATCGCGGTTTGAATGCACAGGATCAGGGGATTGATCGGGTAACCGGCGACCAGATGGGAATGCTTGCTACAATTATTAACTCGCTTGCATTGCAGAACACTCTCGAAAAAAATGGAGTCTATACACGGTTGATGTCTGCAATTAAAATGGAAGAGATAGCCGAACCTTACATAAGAAGAAGGGCAATAAGACATCTCGAAAAAAAGAGAGTTGTTATATTAGGTGCAGGAACCGGGCATCCTTATTTCAGCACCGATACTGCTGCATCACTGCGCGCAGTTGAAATTGAAGCAGACGCAATATTTAAGGGAACTCGTGTAGACGGAATTTTTGATTCTGACCCGGAAAAAAATCCTGATGCAAGCAGATTTGAAGAAATTACTTATATGGATATATTGAAAAAAAATCTACGTGTAATGGATTTAACCGCTATTAGTTTATGCCAGGAAAATAATTTGCCTATTATTGTTTTTAATATGGATCAACCTGATAATCTTTTGAAAATTGTAACCGGGGGAAATATCGGTACAACCGTAGGTAATTTTACAAATGAGAATGTTCAACAGAAATAAAACCGCGAGGCAGTAATGATTAATAATCTAATTATTAAAGATGCCAGACAAAGAATGGATAAGACTATTGATGCGTTCAGAATTGAGATTTCGAAAATTAGGACAGGCAAAGCTACAACAGCATTGCTTGATGGTGTTAAAGTTGACTACTATGGAACGATGAGTCCGCTTAATCAGGTCGGTAGTGTTTCAGTTCTTGATGTGCATACAATTTCGATTACTCCATGGGATAAAAGCATGGTGCCGATTATTGATAAAGCTATCCTTACATCGGATCTTGGGCTCAATCCTATAAGCGACGGAACCAACCTAAAAATACCGATCCCGCCCTTAACCGAAGAGCGGAGAAAAGAATTAGTAAAGCTGGTTAAAAGGTTTGGCGAAGAATCTAAAGTTGCATTAAGAAATGTTCGCCGTGATGCAAATGATCATCTAAAAAAAATGGAAAAAGATAAAAAGCTTACCGAAGATGAATTGAAAGAAGCTGAAAAAGAGACTCAAAAATTAACCGATGAACATATTGCCACGATTGATGAAATGATAAAACACAAAGAGAAAGATATATTGGAGGTATAGATTAGTTATCAGCCCTCATCAATTAGTCTTAAGATTAAACTTTGAAACCCCATTCTTTGGGGTTTTTCTTTTTTCAATGTATCCAATACTCGGGTAATATCCGATTAGTTAATATTCTTTATTCCTTACACAAAAGACTTGTTGACTTAGTATTTTGTTCTTGGTACTTTGTACTGAGTAAAGAATGTTTTAATCGATAAGATTCTTCTCATTAAAAATATCCTTTCTCATAAATTTTGTCTTAACCATTAAATCAATTCTTTCGAAAGGGATTTTTATTTTTAGCATCGTTCAAATAGAAAAGCTGTTTCAACAAAACAAAATTTTTATATCAAGGATTTTTTCTGTTAACTTCCAACACATTTTAAGATAAACTAAATAATAATGCCGACACAAAGTGAAATGAATAAGCTAACAGCAATAATAGTGGATGATGAACTTCATGGAAGAGAAAATCTTAAAAAGATAATAGAAAATTATTGCCATGAAGTTGAAATCCTTGGATTGGCTGATTCAGTGAATAATGCAAAGAAACTTGTTAGTCTTCACATGCCCGATGTAGTCTTCCTCGATATTAGTATGCCCGTACTGGACGGATTTGATTTTCTTGATGAATACGTAGAGCCGGACTTTATGGTTGTATTCGTCACTGCTCATGAGGAATATGGAATCAATGCTGTCAAAGTCGGAGCTGTAGATTATCTTCTTAAACCAATTAATATCAAGGAACTGAAGCAAACGATAAAAAAATTATTAATGGTTAAGAATAAGAAAATAAAAATAGAAACAGCAAATGAAGAAGAAAAATTAATAATACCCGCTTCACATGGTTTTAGTGTCTGGTTATTCGATGACATAATCTGGATGGAAGCGGAAGGATGTTATACAAAAGTATTTGTTAAAGAGGGGAAGAATTCAATTGTATCTCGTACATTAAAAGATTTTGAGGAGAGCCTGCCAAAAGAAAAATTTTGCAGGATACACAAATCACATCTAATTAATCTTAAGTATATCAAAGATTATTCAAACATAGACGGATATTTTGTTACTATGATTGACGGAAGCAGGCTTGAAATCTCGCGCCGGAAAGCTCCGGAATTCACTCAGAAAATTAAGACAGTTATGAAAGCCGTCTGACTATGTTAAAAAATTTTTTTTTACTCGTCTATTTTGTTCTTATTTACTCTCAGTTAATTTATTCTCAGACACCGCCGTACTATCATTATATGCCATCTGACGGACTTGCTTCAGCAACTGTGTTTGATATGATCCAGGATAAAGAAGGATTTATTTGGTTCGCTACATTAAACGGGCTGAATAGATTTGACGGTAAAAGGTTTACTACATACAGAATAAATGACGGGCTTAATTCTAATTTTATTACATCACTCTTACTTGGGGAAAACAGAGAAATATTTATTGGTAATCAAGAAAAAGGAATAAATGTTTTTGCCAACGGAAAAATTGAAAACTACCGCAGTACTATTAAAGGACGAATGTTCAATACAACTTATATGGTTAGTCATCAAGGGGGAATATATGTTCATATGTCCTACGGAGCCATATCATTCATTATTAGTGGTAAAGATAAATCCGGAAATAATGATCATATAATTGATATGTATCCTATTTTTGTGAACAGATTGGCAAAATTACCCGGCGACAAATTAATTGCATTAACATCACGCGGTTTATATAAAATAAAAAATGGAAATCCCGTGAAGTTGGAGATAGACGGATTACCTGACGACCACGTTTATTGCTTCGCTACTGATATTGACGGCAGTTATGTTGTTGGTACAAAAGGAATGATCTATCGAATAAAAAATAATAGTGTTATTGAACGATACGCAATAAAATTATATGACAATAATACTGTTTACAATTTACTTATTGATTCAAAGAAAAATATCTGGTTTTCAATTCTTGGAAAGGGAGTATTCTTAATTCCCACCGGTACTAAAAAAAATATTGATATTGGGAATAAGTTAGGACTTGAAAATACTCAGATTGATGGTTTCCTTGAAGATGCGGAGGGGAATATATGGATAGCAACATTTGGCAAAGGCGTTTACTGTCTAAATAATCTCTATATACAGAATTATACTGAAAGAGATGGTCTTACTAATGGTAACATAAATTCTATTGTAAAAGATAAGTCGGGTAAACTATTATTAGGAACAATCAATGGCATAAACATTTTAGATGATGGATTGATTGAGCAATTAAAGTATAGTACGGGTGAAGTGATAACAGGCTATATAAACAATATTATAAAATCTCCAAATTATATATATGTTTCGTTAACGTCTGAAAAACCAAAATTCCCAAATGTATTCTACAAGAATCTGAAAATCCGAATGACCCATTTTCAATCAATCTGTGAGACTAGTGACGGACTTTTTTTATTCGGAGGTATTGCAAATAAAATAACAGTTCAAAAGGAATTCGATTATAGTAAATATCAAACATGGACCTACATTTTTGGTGATAGTGTTAATATAAACCGGATAAATGTAATTTTTGAAGATTCTCAAAAAAATATCTGGATTGGCTCAAGTTTAGGATTGTGCAAATTATCCTATCAAAAAGGGGGAATGGAAATAATTAACTGGCAAAAAACTTTCTTTAGTGATGATCCGGTATTGAGTTCAAGAATAAATTCAATTTATGAGGATAAAGAAAAAAATGTATGGTTTACTTCTGCAAATGGTATCGCCAGCTATAATCTAGGAAATAAATCGGTTACCAGTTATACAAATATATTAGGTTATGATGTATCCGCTTCTACTTCCATTGTTTTAGATAACAAGAACAGAATCTGGATTGGGAATATGAAGGGAGTTTATTTGTTTGATAGGAAATCTATTAAGCATATAAATAGTAGCTCCGGACTTCCATCAAACGAGGTGCTTTCACTTTTTTATGATAACCAACTTAATAAACTTTATATAGGTACTAGCAATGGATTTTCTGAACTCGATATAAATTTATTTGACAACTATACCCGTCCTTCATTGGATGTAAAAATAATCAGTGTAAAAGCTGGTGATTCGGTTTATACGAGTTATGACAACTTAGTTTTTGAACCGGAACAACATGACATTTATATTGACTTTAGAGCACTAACCTTTACTTCTCCGGGCTCAGTAATGTATAGATATAAACTTAATGATGATAAATGGATAGAAACGGATTATGATTTTCTTAACTTCATTTCGCTTAAACATAGGGAATATAAACTTCAGATTATGGCAAAATCTCTGAATACAGATTGGGGCCAGCCATATTTCCTGTCTTTTCGAATATTACCACGATTTGTTGAAACGATATGGTTTTATCTCTTGATATTATTAATGCTTGTTTGTTTTCATTTCTTAATAATTTTTTGGCGTTTAAAACTGAATAAAAAAAAGATAAGGGAAGAACTGGAACTCAATGAAAGAATAAACGAACTTAAACATCAGGCATTATCGGCAATGATGAATCCGCACTTCATATTTAACGCGCTTAATTCTGTGCAATATCTTATCAATAGTAAGAGAAACGAAGAAGCAAATGATTACATAGCAGCAATGGCTAAGTTGATAAGAAAAAATCTTGATGCTGCCGGCAGTGGCTTTATTCTTTTATCGGAAGAAATTAACAGGCTTAAACTTTATTTAGATCTTGAGAAGCTGAGATTCCAGGAAAGTTTTTCTTATGAGATTATAACGGGAGAAGATATTAAAACCGGTACTATTATGATTCCTAATATGATCATTCAGCCGTTTGTTGAAAACTCTCTATGGCATGGAATTATGGATTCCGGTAAGAAAGGACTTTTAACTATCTCTTTCTCTTTCGAGGATGTTGATATTGATTCGTTAATCTGCAAATCATTGATAATAAAAGTTACAGATAACGGAATCGGAATTTTGGAAGCCAAGAAGAATAAAAAAGAAGAGCACATTTCGAAAGGGATTCAAATAATTGAAGAGCGTCTTCGTCTGTTAAGTACTAAAATGAATCTTCCGCAGCCGATCATGTTCGAAGATTTAAGCAGGCGCAAAGATAATGCCCACGGAACGGAAGTAATTATTAGTTTGCCGCCGCCGCTTTATAAAATTCATATTCAAGAATCAGAATCCAATTCCTCACCTACCGATTAATCCTTAATTCATACCGTTAACGTACCAGTATACACCGATTACTTGTTAGCTATTGTAACGCCATGTAATACTATATAGATTCGTACAAAAATCAGGTAAGATAAAGTGAATATAATAAAGAAATTGATGCGATTCTTCACGAAAAGCCAATCTGATCCGGCACCGCTCCTAATTATTAAAAAAGAAGTACATGATGATAACGTAAAAGAATACACCTCAATTGAAGAAGCGATTCTTGATCTTGAAAAAGATCCTAATGTTTCTTCTGAAAAGATAGAAAAGTTAAGAACATCTCTTAAGAATCTGAAGAACAAAACTTCAATTAAGATCAGAAACGGTGAGATAATAAGATGAAGGCAAAGTTTTCTACATATAAGGTGCAAAAATGAAATCAATTATTAAAACTCATATAACAGTATTAATCACTGTTTTATTTCCCATTCTTTTTATAAGCGTTTTAGCTAATCAGACTTTCGCTCAAGTGAATGGTCCCAAAATTACCTTCAACGAAACAAAGCATAACTTTGGTAAAGTTAGGGAAGGTGTTGAAGTGACATACCAGTTCAAATTCAGGAATGAGGGTGAAAAGAATTTGGTAATACAAAAAGTTCAGGCAAGTTGTGGCTGTACCGGTGCTTCAGTTGGTGATAAAAAAGAATTTAAAAAAGATGAAGCGGGAGAAATCAAAGTAACATTTAATACAAGTGGAAGATCTGGCGTACAAAGTAAAACAGTTTCTGTCAAATCAAATGATCCCGCTAATCCGGTTGTTGCTCTTTTATTTACTTGTGAAATTATCAGTAAACAATCGATAGTTACACTAAAGAAAGACGACATATCAAAATAAAAAAGAAATCAACAGTACGACTTATTTATAAAAAGAGGGTAAAATGAAAAACCTATCTAAATTAATTGCGGTTCTATTCTTCTTGACCGCCACAACTAATATGTTTTCTCAAACGGCTTATGTAAAATGGCCACTAACCAGTAATCAAAGTCCAGATGCACCAGTAGGTAACATACAGGCGTCTCAACAATTAATTGGTGCTGGTACAGGCAATTATTTACTTTCAATTTATAATCCTTATGTTGCTAATGGTCAAAGATTATGGACTGGCAATCAAGGAACTGGATGGATTGCTGGGCTGCCTGATTATACAAGATATATTCAATTTGATGCTAGTCCAATTTCCGGAAATAATTTCACAGTTCAATATCTCTCTTTTAATTACAGTGATAATCCATTAGATAGAGATTTCAATATATTAAAATCTGAGGTCTGGTATTCAACTGACGGATGGAACAACAAAACTCAACTAAATACAACCGAATTAAATTATTTGAATACGGCAGTCCAGACATTTTCAAAAAGTATGAATGTACTTGTTCAAAACGGACAAACTTTTTCGCTCAGGATTTATCCATACGCTCCAAATGGAGGATCCTCGATGACTCAATCTTGGGCAACCCATAAAGATGTATTGATAGAAGGTACAACATCACCGGTTGATCTTAGCAATGCTTCAATTTGCGGAATAAAATTTAATGACTTGAATTACAATGGCAGAAAAGATAGTGGTGAGCCAGGACTTCAAGGATGGACGATAAATTTAACGATGGGTGTTGTTCAATTGACTGCAACTACTGGTACCGATGGAACTTACTGCTTTAATAATTTACCAGCCGGAACTTATACACTTTCAGAAACACCACAAGATGGCTGGCAGCAAACTTATCCAGAATCACCGGGAACACATAATGTAATACTTCCAGCCGGTCAAAATGTAGAGAATGTAGACTTTGGCAATAAGCAATTACTCGGCTCAATCTGCGGAACGAAATTTAATGACTTAGATGGTGATGGTGAAATAGACGAAGGTGAACCAGGAATCCAAGGATGGACAATTAATTTAACAATGGGTGCAGTTCAAATGACCGCAATAACCGGTGAAGATGGAAGTTACTGCTTTAATAATTTACCAGCCGGCACTTTTACACTCTCAGAAGCACCACAAGACGGCTGGCAGCAAACTTATCCTACAAACCCAATCACACATACAGTAGTATTATCAGCCGGTCAAAATGTAGAGAATGTAGACTTTGGCAATAAGCAATTACTCGGCTCAATCTGCGGAATAAAATTTAATGATGTAAATGGAGACGGCAGAAAGGATAATGGAGAAAATGGATTATCAGGCTGGACAATAACATTATCTATGGGTGCTGTTCAGATGACAGCAACAACTGGCGCCGATGGAAGTTATTGCTTTAATAATTTACCAGCCGGAACTTATACACTTTCAGAAACACCACAAAATGGCTGGCGACAAACGTATCCTGCTTCTCCCAGCACTCAAACTGTAACACTCGCTGCTGGCCAGAATGTTGTTGATCTTAATTTTGGAAACAAACGAACACTAGGTTCAATTTCCGGTAAAAAATTTAACGACTTAAATGGAACAGGTGATCAACAAATTCCCAACGAACTGGGACTTCCAAACTGGGCAATTATTTTAACAGGTCCGGTTTCAGATACAACTACTACCGACTCAGATGGTTACTATCATTTTAACAATTTACCCTCTGGAACATATACCATAACCGAAATTAATCAAGCTGGATGGCAGCAAATTTATCCTTACTCTCCTGGATCGTATACGATAATTCTTGGCGAAGGGGATATAGTAATCAGCAAAGACTTTGCTAATCAATTAATTCCTCAACAACCGGGCTCAATCTGCGGAATAAAATTTAATGACTTAGATGGTAATGGTGAAAAAGACGAAGGTGAACAGGGAATCCAAGGATGGACAATCACTTTATCAATGGGTGCAGTTCAGATGACAGCAACAACTGGCGCCGATGGAAGTTATTGCTTTAACAATTTAGTCGCTGGAACATATACACTTTCAGAAATACCACAAGAAGGTTGGCAGCAAACTTATCCAGCATCTCCGGGAACTCATACTATTACACTTACACCCGGTCTGAACTTAATAGGAATTGATTTTGGCAACAAAGAAATTCTTGACCCAAATTGTACTGATTTTGAAAATAACTCCTTAAGTGGATGGCAAGGGAACAATACTTCAGTATCAATTCAGCAGAACGGCAACAATCATTTTATTCAAACAACCGACCAAGCGGGCGCTTCTTCGTTTTTTAATAGCAGCAAACCTTTAAACGGTAACTGGACTAATTTATTTGCAAATGGATGCGGTTCACTATGCTTTGATGTCAGCTTTTTGTATGGAGGTAATCCTTATAATGGTGTTAATCCACCACAAACTTTTGTTCCATATATCGTAATTCAAGGAGGCGGTTTTTCTGCCGCGTTTATTACAAACATTCCAATTTCTGTTGGAGACGGATGGCATTCTTACTGTGCACCCCTTAGTTTTCTAAATTCTGATGGTACTCTCCCTTCAAATTCTGATGGACACTGGGTGATGTCTGTCGGCACTGCAAATGATTGGAATACACTTTTAACTAATGTAACCAGTGTTAGGCTGCCGGTAGATCCAACAAGCTACCAAAATGAAAAATTCGGATTTGATAATATCTGTCTTAACAATACCGGAGATTGTGATTCACCATTGAGATTAGGTTCAATCTGCGGGATAAAAATAAAAGACAAAAACGGTGATGGTATAAAAGATGGGAACGAAGATGGATTGCCAAATTGGACAATCAATTTATTTAATGGAACAACAACAATTAGTGCTACAACCGATGCCAACGGTAACTATTGTTTTAATGATTTACCGGCCGGTACTTATATAGTATCAGAGGCAAATCTACCTGAGTGGAGGCAAATTTATCCAGCGGCTCCGGGCACTCACACTGTTACTCTTTTGCCCGGTGATAATGTAACTAATATTAATTTTTCAAATGTTGAAGACCCAACTGTAGAGCTTGGTTCAATCTGCGGAATAAAATTTAATGATCTGAATGGCAATGGAGTAATGGACTTAAATGAATCCAGATTACCAAACTGGCAGTTTAATTTAACAGGAGCTTCAACTCAAACTGTTACAACTGATTTAAGAGGTAATTTTTGTTTCACCAATTTGAGACCAGGTTCTTACACCATCAGAGAAGTAATTCAGAATGGATGGAAACCAACAGCACCTGATACAACTGGAACTTTGAATATTACTCTATCTTCAGGGCAAAATCTATCTGAAATCTATTTTGGTAATCAGGAAATTTTAGGTTCAATATGTGGAATGAAATATAATGACCTGAATGGAAACGGAAAATGGGATGCAGGCGAACCCGGACTTCCGAACTGGCAAATTACTCTTTCATCTTTGGGACAGACATCCAGTGGTTTTGCTGGTGGACCAACATTAACCTTAATAAGCAGTGCAACTACAGATAAAAATGGAAACTATTGTTTCACTAATATAAAACCAGGTAATTACTTACTTGGGGAAATCCAACAAAACGGTTGGAAACAGACAGAACCTACTTCGGTTTTATATGGAATAAACCTAACACCTGGACAAAATATTCAAGGACTTAATTTTGGTAACAAGGAAGATTCATCTGTTAGACTTGGTTCTATTTGTGGCATCAAATTCAACGATAAAAATGGAAATGGAAAACAAGACGATGATGAACCTGGAATACCAGATTGGCAAATTCAAATTGGCGGGCAAGTGGATATGACTGCAACGACAGATAAAAATGGTAATTACTGTTTCAACAATCTTCCTCCGGGTGAATATAAAGTTGGTGAAGTAATGAGAACTGGCTGGAGACAAACATTGCCGACAACAAACTTTTATATTATTCAACTCACGTCAGGACAATTTATCAAAGACATTAATTTTGGCAATTCAGTTGATGATAAAGTGCAGCTTGGCTCTATTTGCGGAACTAAATTCAATGATAAAAATCGTGATGGAGGACAAGTAAGTGGTGAGTTAGGAATACCGAATTGGACAATCTATCTCGAAGGTCCAATGAATTTAACCGCTGTTACTGATGACAATGGTAATTACTGTTTTTATGGATTGATTCCGGGTACATACACTGTGAGAGAAGAAAATAAAACCGGATGGAGACAGACGAAACCTTCTTCAATAACTTATACTCTGGAAGTTGGTAACAGTGACAATTTTTCCGGAATTGATTTCGGAAACACTGAAGACCCAACAGTTACACTCGGTTCAATCTGCGGAATTAAATTTAATGACTTGAATGGTGATGGAGATCAAGATTTAGGAGAACCCGGAATAGCAAACTGGACGATCAATTTAACCGGTACAATGAATTTAACTGTAAGAACAGATGCACGAGGTAAGTTCTGTTTTGAAAACTTAAAATTTGGTCTATATACTATATCGGAATTACATAAAGATGGTTGGAGACAAACAGCTCCTTCAAGCGGCAGTTACACATTCGAGCTATCTGAAGATAATAGTCATCCCGATACATTTTATTTTGGAAACAAGTACGAAGAATCCAATATAGGTTGCGTAAATCCTCCATCAGGAATGGTTTTATGGTTGCCGGGCGATAACAATACAAATGATATTTCCGGTTTTAATAATCATGGTACAGTAATGTTTGATTTGGGATACACTGCTGGTAAAGTAAACCAAGCTTTTAATGTGAACAATTTTGGATATATCACAGTTCAGGATAATTCATCACTGAATTTCGGCAAAGAAAATTTCTCGATTGATGCTTGGGTTAAGACTACAGACATTACAAACACATTTAGCATTGTACATAAGGTCTACGTTTCAAGTTCTTTTAACATTACCGGCTATTCATTTAGTCTTTCACAAGGCAAATTACGTTTTATCATGGGAGATGGTTCAACATTAGTAGACAAACTTGAAACAACTATTCAAATCGGTGATGGATTATGGCATCTTGTAGCGGTTACAATTGACAGAAAAAATGTAACCGGTGGGAAAATGTACATTGATGGCAATTTAGTATTGACTTTCGATCCTACATCGGTCTCAAACTCTATTACAAACAATTCACGGATGGAAATTTTTGATATCAGCAATTTTTATAATCATAACGGGAATCAGATTGATGAATTAGAAATATTCAATCGCGTTATTACACCAGCCGAAATCGTTTCTATATTTAATGCAGGAAGCGCTGGAAAGTGTAAAACTTCTGTACGACTTGGTTCAATATGTGGAATGAAATATTTAGATAAAAATGGCGATGGCAAAAAAGACCTAACTGAACCCGGAATTGCTGATTGGCAGATTAATATTGGCGGTCCGGTAGATAGAAGCATTAAAACTGATAAGGATGGTAAATTTTGTTTTGATGATTTGCCTCCGGGAACATATATCATTAAAGAAGATGCGCGGACAGATTGGGTACAAACTGATCCCGTTTCTCCAGATCATTATACGGTTATACTAACATCCGGACAGAATCTTACTGGTTATTATTTTGGGAATAATTATCAACCAAAACCGGGTTGTGTTAATCCGCCATCAAATATGGTAGCATGGTGGTCGTTTGATTATTCTTCAAGAGATGCACGCCAAGACCTGACTGGATTTAACAACTTCGGTACTATGGTAAATGGTCCATTGCAAGTTGCTGGAAAAGTTGCCGGCGCTTTGCAGTTTGATGGAGTTGATGACTATGTTGAAGTAGCAGATCATTCTGAACTCAACTTTGGTACCGATGATTTTACTTTTGATGCGTGGATTAAAACCTCAGAAAATATTGGAGTTAAACAGCTTGTTAGCAAGCGCTCAAGCACTGGATATGGAGTCTTTCTCAATTCCGGTTATCTTGCTTTAACAATATCCGCGCCTTCAATCGCTGCCATGAGTTGGTCCCCATCAGTTTTTGTAGCAGATGGTAACTGGCATCATATTGCTGTAACTGTTTCTAGAACTAATAAGCAAGGAATTGTATTCTACCTTGATGGTGTAGCAACTCCTTATGGCGACCCAACGCCTTACCAAGGTTCTCTTACTAATTCTGTATCACTAATGATTGGCGCTCAGCAGTTACCTCATCCAAGCTTCAATTTCAAAGGAATACTTGATGAAATAGAATTATTCAAACGAGTATTAACACAAGCGGAGGTACTTGCAATTTATAATGCCGGAAGCGCGGGAAAGTGTAAACCAACTGGCGGACTTAGTTCTGTATTTGGACACGTGTTTCATGATTTGAACAGCAATAGTCTTGATGATTTGGGCGATAGACCATTAACAAATTGGACCGTCTTTGTAAATGGGCCAACAATTGCAACAACTTATACCGACGTTGATGGGAATTTTGGTTTCGTCGATTTGAAACCGGGTAATTACACTATTTCTGTTGCGGTTCAAACGGGTTGGTCATATACAAAACCTATAAAAGGGAATTATACTTTTGAAATAGGACCTGCTCAAAGTATCGATGGACTCCATTTTGGATTAGCTAATGATCCTTGTCTAAGCGGTTTAAAAACATGGTCACCACTTGGTTCCGGGGTAAATGGTACCGTATATGCACTTGCCACAGATGGTACGAATCTCTATGCCGGAGGAGCTTTCAGTTCTGCCGGAGGTGTTCCCGCAAACAATATTGCAAGATGGAACGGCTCAAGTTGGTCGGATATTGGTGGAGGTATAAATGGTACAGTCTATGCACTAAAGGTTGTTGGAAATAAACTTTATGTAGGAGGGTCATTTAATTTAGCCGGCAATGTTAGTGCAAAAAATATTGCTATGTGGGATGGTTCTTGGCATTCGTTAGGAGATGGTACGAATGGTGTTGTGATGGCTCTTGAAGTGATAGGTACTAATCTATTTGCTGGAGGTAACTTCACAATGGCCGGTTTAGGAAATGCAAGTTGTATTGCCAGATGGGATATTACAAGTTCTTTCTGGATGGCACTTGGTGCTGGTGTAACTCCACAATTGGGTGGCGGTGTATTTGCTCTTGTAAAGAATGGGACAGATCTGTTTGTTGGTGGCTCATTTTGGGGAACTGGTGGTGCGTATGGTGCATGGCATATAGTAAAATTGAATAGTACGAATTCAAGTTGGTCACCCATGGGTTCTGGTTTAGGAAATGGAAAAGTACTAACACTTGCGATACACAATGGCGAGCTGTATGCCGGAGGTGGCTTTCAATCAGCTGGAAACTGGAGTAATGTAGTCAATTACATTACTAAATGGGATAATTTAAATTCAGTTTGGCTGCCACTCGGCTCTGGAATGGGATGGCATGTTCATGCTCTTAAAGATGATGGATCGAATTTATACGCTGGTGGTAGCTTCTCAACGGCAAACAGCATTAGTGTGCATGGTATTACCTATTGGGATGAAACAAATTGGATTGCATTGGGTGCTGGAGTAAGTGGAAATTATTATCCGGGGGTATTCGCAATTGAAATTAATAATGACGGTCTTTATGTTGGAGGACGATTCTCTTCAGCCGGAAATGTGTATGCAAATAACATTGCCAGATATTCATGCAGCGGGAATCTTACTTCTGTTGGTGATGATAACTCAAGTAATATTATTCCGCAACAGTTCCAACTTTCACAAAATTATCCTAATCCGTTTAATCCCACAACTACGATTAGATATGATGTATCAAAAGCAGGCTATGTAAAAATTAGCGTGTATGATATTCTCGGAAGAGAAATTAGGTCGCTATTAAATGAAGATAAAACTCCGGGAGTCTATGAAGTCAAATTCGACGGCAAAAATTTAGCAAGTGGAATTTATTTTTACATAATAAGAACCGAAGAATTTACTCAAAGCAAGAAAATGATTCTAATGAAATGATATTATCAGTGAAAAAGATCAATTCTTAATTTTGAGTATTTAGATTTATTTTTGGAAGCCCCGGAAAATTCGGGGCTTTTTTGTTTTAATTAATCTGCCTATTTTGCACCTGTCAAATAGCTCAATAATCAAATCGAACTAAAATTAACTACAATTCAGAGAGGTAATAATCATGGCATTTAATCGAGATGAGGCGTTAAAGTATCATAGTGAAGGTAGAAAAGGAAAGATCGAAGTAATTCCTACAAAACCATGCTACACTGCACGTGAATTATCATTAGCCTACACACCCGGGGTAGCGGAACCGTGTAGAGAAATCGAAAAAAATGACGATGATGTTTATTTGTATACTGCTAAAGGAAATCTTGTTGCGGTCGTATCAAACGGAACAGCCGTACTTGGACTTGGAGATATAGGTCCACATGCTGGGAAACCGGTAATGGAAGGAAAAGGAGTACTATTTAAAAGATTTGCCGACATTGATGTTTTTGACATCGAACTGAAAACTCACGATTCTAAGGAGGTAATTAGAACTGTACAGCTTTTAGAACCCACATTTGGTGGAATTAACCTTGAAGATATTAAAGCTCCCGAATGTTTCGAGATCGAAGAAGAATTAATTAAAACAATGAATATTCCTGTATTTCATGATGATCAGCATGGAACTGCAATTATTTCATGTGCAGCATTAATCAATGCTGCAGAGGTAGCAGGTAAAAAATTAGATAAAATGCGTCTCGTTATTTCAGGAGCCGGTGCATCGGCTATTGCATGCTGCAAAATGTATGTCGCTGCGGGAGTTAAAGTTGAGAATATTGCTATGTTCGATACGAAAGGGCACATTCATAAAAAACGTACCGACTTAAATAAGTATAAAGAAATTTTTGCCCAGGATGTTGTTTACAAAGATTTAACCGATGCCATGAAAGGTGCTGATGTATTAGTAGGTTTATCAAAAGGAAATGTTGTGTCCAAGGAAATGGTTAAAGGAATGGCTAAGAATCCAATTGTTTTTGCAATGGCAAATCCTGACCCGGAAATTAGTTATGAAGATGGTATTGCAGCACGCAAAGATATCATTATGGCTACCGGAAGAAGTGATTACCCTAATCAGGTAAACAATGTTCTTGGGTTCCCGTTTATTTTTCGCGGTGCGCTCGATGTTAGAGCAAGTAAAATTAATGAAGAAATGAAAATGGCCGCCACTAAGGCTCTTGCTCAACTTGCTAAAGAGAAAGTTCCGGAAGTTGTAATAAATGCTTATGGTGGAAAGGAATTCTCTTTTGGCCCTGAATATATTATCCCGAAACCATTCGATCCAAGAGTTCTATGGTATGTTGCCCCGGCTGTCGCTAAAGCTGCGATGGATACTGGTGTAGCTAAACTTCCCATTCAGGACTGGAATAAATATAAGGAACAATTGCAGGAGAGACTTGGTTTTTCGTCCGAGATAGTTCGTGTTATGGTGCATAAAGCTCAAAAGAGTCCTCGTAAGATTGTTTATCCGGAAGGAGAAGAAGAAAAAATTATCCGTGCCGCACATAATGTTTTTGAAGAGAACATCGGACTTCCGATTTTGCTTGGCAGAGAAGAAGTGATTGCGAGTAAAATTAGCGAGCTTGGTTATGATGTAAAGAATTTCCAGATAAAGGATTGTGAACATAGTCCGAAGGTGGAACTTTATGCCCAGGAGTTCTACAAATTACGACAGCGCAAAGGAATTACACTGAAAGAGGCATATTCATTAATGAAGCAGCCGAATTATTTTGCTTCGATGATGGTGCAGGTTGGCGATGCTGATGCACTTATCGGCGGTTTGACTTATCACTATCCTCAAACAATAAGACCGGCACTGCAATGTATCGGAGTGAAAGAGGGAATGTCTACTGTTTCAGGTATGTATCTAGTAATTGTTAAGAATAAAGTCTTCTTCTTTGCAGATACAACTGTTAATATAGACCCGACAGCCGAACAGCTTGCTGAAATTGCAATTAGTACTGCTGAAGCCGTTAAAGCTTTTGATATTAAGCCGAAGATTGCAATGCTCTCTTTCAGCAACTTTGGAAGTGCACTTTATCCACAATCTGAAAAAGTTGCTAAAGCTGTTAAACTTGTTAAAGAAAAACGACCTGACTTAATGATCGATGGTGAAATGCAGGCAGATACTGCTGTTGTTTCCGAACGTCTTGAAGCAGAATTTCCATTTTCGGATTTAAAGAGCGGTGCAAATGTATTAATATTCCCAAATCTTGATGCTGGCAATATCGCATATAAATTGTTCCAGCGATTAACGGACGCGACTGTTATAGGTCCTATTTTAACAGGAATGCGTAAACCGGTTCATGTTATTCAACGTGGTGATACTGTTAACGATATTTTCAATATGACAGCCATTGCTGTGGTTGAAGCAGAGGTTGGTAAATAATATATCAATCATAGTTGACTTTTTTTTAGAGATCAAAATATTCTATTAAAAGCGCCTATTTAGGCGCTTTTTTATATTTTTAAACAATACTTTTAAATGAATAAATTAATTCAAGAGTAAATTTATCTGTGCTAAAGAATATTTTATATATCAGTGCAAGTATTGTAATTTTTTTTGTCGGACTGATTCTTTATGGTTTAATATTAAATTCAGGTGAATTATCTTTAGAAGAAGCGTTAAGAGCGAAGAATCTGACAAGTATTGAGAACCTTAGACTTATTGTTGATAGAAGTAATTATCGTCTGCAGATCTATTCAGGGAACACTTTTGTGAAATCATATAAGTCAGTGTTTGGAAAAAATGCAAGCAATCTTAAATCTTCGGCGAATGATCTTGTAACTCCTTTGGGAGATTATAAAATTTGTTCAATTGATACAAATCATAAGTATCATAAATTTTTACAGCTAAGTTATCCTAATGAAAAAGATGCTGCAGAATCTCTAAAACGAAGTTATATTAGCCAGGGCGAATTTGAAGCTATACATATTGCATTTAAAAAAAATGAATGTCCTCCAAAAGAAACTAAATTAGGTTCTTATATTGGAATTCATGGCATCGGGGCGTATGATTTCATATTCAGGAATCTTCCGTTTACTTTTAATTGGACAAATGGCTCAATAGCAATAAGTAATAAAAATATTGACGAACTTGCATCAATCGTAAAAATTGGAACGCCAGTTAAAATTACATATTAAAATTAATTGAGATAGAATTGAAACTGAAATTCATCTGTATATTATTTCTTTTAAGTGTAATCAGAATTTTTGCTCAGCAAAATCAGCAAATAGAATTACAATCAATTGAATTCATCGGCAACAATTCTATTTCGAGTTCGGAATTGAGTCAGGCCATTTTGTCGAAAGAAACTCCCGGTAAAATTTCACAATTCTTATACAGCTTTTCAAGTTTTGGAGGACCTCCAGTCTATTTCGATTCCTTATTAATCCAGTCGGACATTCAATCACTTAAAGCTATGTATTTATCAAACGGATTTTTCAAGGTAAAGATTAATTACAAATATGAGATAAATGAAGATGGGGCTTTCCTTACCTACTTAATCGATGAATCAGAACCGGTAAAATTTAGATCGTTTGTTCTTTCGGGATTGGAAGGTAATGTACCGAAAGAGTTTCTCGAAATTATTAATGATTATGTTGAAGTAGATACAAACATGATTTACCGTGATGTGCTTTTAGAAGATAGAAAAAATTTCACTATTGAATATTTGCGCGATCATGGTTTTATGTTGGCTTCGTTTAACCAGCCGACACTGATTATTGATACACTGATAAACCGTGTAGATGTTACAATAAATTTTAATCCCGGGAAAAGATATATTATTAGCGATGTTTTTTCTGTGCGAACTGGTGAAGGGAAGAATTATGTTGACGATCAACTAATTAAAGATATTGTTGGAATTGATCCCGGTATGTATTACAATCGCTACGAAATAATGCGCGGACAGATTCGCCTCTACCGAACGGAGCTTTTCAACTCCGCCATTATTAATGCAATAATTGCCGATACGTCGGGCAATAAAGTTCCGCTTAATATCAGCACTGATGTTGGATTGCTCCATGAGTTGTCCCCCGAAATAATTGTAAACAATGAGGACAACACGTTTAATCTCGGTTTGGGTTTAAGTTTCACCAAGAAAAATCTTTTTGGCGACGCTCGAAAATTAACATTAAGTACTTCTGCTGCCGCTCAGAACATTTCTGAGTTTTTGAAAGAACTTACTTTTAACGATTCCACAGTTTTTGGTTATATAGATACGCGTCTTATTCTCGAACAGCCTTTCCTGTTCGGTAAACCGATTAATACAAAACTTGAATCTTATTTCACTTTACAAAAAAGGAAGAATGAATATAACTCAAAACTTTACGGCACCCGGCTTAGTTTCTATTTTGAAATGTCCCAGTTCTCTTATTTCAATTCACTCTCTACATATTTCAATATCGAAAGAGCCGAATACACATATAAAAAAGACTATTTAATCAATCTTCTCAGTATTTCTATTCAACGCAGTCCTTCAGACGAATACAGTAAAGAAAAGGCTGATTCTCTTGCTGCTGATTATGTCATAAATCAATTTGGAGGACAATTAATTTCCAAAAGCACTAATGCTTCTGTCGGCATCATTGCGGGTGCCAACAAAACGGATGATCTCTTTTTCCCTACATCAGGATATTCTTTATCATTATGGATGGAAGAAGCAAATTCAATTCCCTATTTAATTAGCACTATATTTAATTCCGAATTTAACCGCCCCCTCTACCTAAAATTTCTTGCCTCATCTTCATATTATTTACCAATTTATAATTCCAGGGAAAATTCTTTCGGTTTAAAATTAAAAGCCGGACAAATATTTACTTATAGAGGTGATAAAGCAGAAGTATCGCTCAATCAAAGATTTTATGCAGGGGGCAGTAACTCGGTAAGAGGGTGGGGTACCCGGCAGCTCGTTCCGTTAGTGCCGCTAATAAATTTGGATAACCCTTCTCAAGAAGATCTTGAGGCAATTTTAATAAAAGGTGCTGCAACAGGAGGTTTTTTCCTTTTTGAAGGATCAATCGAATCTCGAAATAGACTATTTGGAAAATTTGGATCGGCATTCTTTATCGATTATGGGAATACCTGGAATGATTATAAGGAATTCCGTTTTGATCAAATTGCCGTTGCCATAGGATTCGGTCTAAGATATTATTCCGATTTTGCACCGATTCGACTCGATTTTGGAATTAAGCTATACGATCCCGCTGACAAAAGAAACTTTACATCAAAACAATTCTGGAAAGAATTGATTCAATTTCATATTGGCATCGGAGAAGCTTTCTAACCTTTTATTTAGTCTATTTCTTTCCACTTTTTTCTTAAAAATCCTCCTTTGTTTAGGTGCTCGTTTTTGACTAAATTTGCAGTCACTTTTTATGGAGTTCCAGTGATTTCAAGTATGACCGGATATGGTAAAGGAAATATCCAGGAAAACGATTTGTCAGTTGAAGTGGAAATCAAAAGTCTGAATAACAGATATCTCGATTTATCACTTCGATTACCCAAATTTTTAGCTGCCAAAGAATTTGAAATCCGAGAAAAAGTAAAAAGTAGAATTAAACGAGGGAAAATATACCTTTCCGTAACTCTTAGGCGAGGCGATTATGAAGAAAAATTTAATGAAGTTGATCCGGCTTCAGTTAAGTTAGGTATTAAAGCTCTTAAAGATATTCGTAAAGCAGCCGGGTTAAAAAATAAAATATCTTTAAGCGATCTTTTGATTTTTCAGAACATGTTTTTTAAGGAAGATGAAGAACAAGCCGGTGAAGAAATGCCTCTTATTGAAAAAGCAATTGATTCTGCTATAGATGAAATGAACAAAATGCGTGAGGCTGAAGGTAGCGAGCTCGAAAAGGATATCAGGAAAAGAATTAAACTTATAGACGAAGCAGTAACCCATGTTGAAAAGATAAAACAGGAAAGCCTGGAAATTTATTTTACTCGTTTTAAAGAGAAAGCTAAGCAACTTGTATCGGATCTAATTGATAATGAGCAGCGACTTATGACCGAACTTGCTATTTTATCGGAGCGATATGATGTTACTGAAGAATGTGTACGTTTGCGAAGTCACATGAAAATGTTTCTTGATACGCTGGATAAATCTGATGATGCAGGCAGAAAGCTCAATTTTATACTTCAGGAAATGAACCGTGAAGCAAATACAATCAATAGTAAAGCAATAGCATCAGAAATTTCGCATTCGGGTATTCATATTAAGGAAGAGATAGAAAAAATCAGGGAACAAATTCAAAATATTGAGTAAATAGTGACTAATAAAGCGAGACTATTTGTTTTTTCCGCTCCAAGCGGTTCAGGTAAAACAACTATTGTAAGAAATATTTTAAAACAATTTCCGGATTTCGTTTTTTCAGTCTCTGCAACAACAAGAAAAAGAAGAAATGTCGAAAAAGAAGGAATTGATTATTACTTCATCACCGAAGATGAGTTCGTAAAGAAAATTGAGAATAATGAATTTGCTGAATGGGAAAAGTTCTACGATTATTACTATGGTACTTTGAAAAGTCTGGTTGATGCAAATATTTCAAAAGGGTTAACAACCGTATTCGAAGTTGATGTAAAGGGTGCATTAAGTATTAAAAGAGTTTATCCTTTTGCCACATTAATTTTTATCGCACCGCCCGGAATTGAAGAATTAAAAGAGAGATTGATAAAACGAAATACCGAATCTGATGAAGACCTAAAGAAAAGGATTGAAAGAGCAGAAATGGAGTTGGGTTTCAAAGATCAATTTGACTATGTCGTAACAAATATCAATCTTGAACAAGCTAAAAATGAAGTAAAAGAAATTATTGAAAGTGAATTATAAAAGGAGGAATAAATAAAATGATTAAACCAATGAGTCTTACAAAGATTAAGGATAGAATCCCGAATCTTTATGAAGCTGTTATTGTTGCTTCCAAGAGAGCCCGAAAACTCAATGACGATAACAAACTCGAATTTAATACTTTACTAAGCAATGTTAGTCCGGGTCATGACGATGAGTTTGAGGATAGAGAAAATCCCGAACAGCTTAAACTATCTCTTGAATTCGAAAAAAGAGAAAAGCCACATATGAAGGCGTTAAATGAATTAGTTTATGAAGGAATTGAATTCAGATACAAAAGCGATAAGGATAAATAAATTTTTGCAATTTGAAATTAAGTATAAGCGGAGGAAATCATTCTCCGCTTTTGTTTTTAAATAAATACATTTTTATTAAATTCCGCTTGAAATTAGGATCGTTCCGGGTGACTTAAAGGTGAATTCCGATTCCATTAAAAAGATTCTTGAAGCATTGAAAGATCAAAAAGAAATCTTTGGCGATCTTCTTTTTTCTGATATTCCAATTTCTCATCATCAGGTGGATAATCAGTCCCTAAAAATTTCCGGAAGGATTGAAATGGATTCAAGTGATAATTTATTTATAGAGGATTTTCAAAAAGCAGATTCTGTAGATCAGCTCTATTCAATTATTCATGAATGTCAAAAATGTCCGCTTGGAAAGACACGAAATAAATTTGTCTTTGGTGTCGGTAATCCAGATGCAAATGCAATGCTAATTGGAGAAGCTCCTGGTGCAGAAGAGGATGCGCAGGGTGAACCGTTTGTCGGAAGAGCAGGTAAATTGCTGAATGATATTTTGAAAGCTGCAAACCTGAAAAGGGAGGATGTTTATATTGCAAATATTCTTAAATGCAGACCTCCTGGAAACCGTGACCCGCAACCCTTTGAAATGGAAACTTGTATTCCGTATCTTCATAAGCAGATTGACCTTATTAAACCCAAAATAATACTTTGTCTTGGGCGTGTTGCTGCAAATGGTTTATTGAATAAAAAACTTTCTTTAGGAGATTTACGTAACAATATTTATGAGTTTAATGGAATAAAGACAATGGTGACTTATCATCCTGCGGCATTACTTAGAAATCCCAACTGGAAGCGCGGCTGCTGGGAAGATGTCCAAAAATTCAAAAAATTATACGATGAACTTTTAGAACAATAAAATGGCAAAACGATCTACATCCCGTAAAACCGAAAGAGATGATGCTATTCTTGACAAATTAAGATCTGCATCAAAACAACCGCCCTCTGCCCCCGAAGTCGAAATGTCCGTCTTAGGTGCTATGCTGATTGAAAACGATGCCGTACCAAAAGCTATCGAAATTTTAAAACCCGAATCGTTTTATGAAAAAAAGAACCGTGTTATCTTCGAAGCAATGTCCTCGCTTTACGAAGCTGATGAACCGATTGATACGGTTTCGATTTATGAGGAATTAAAAAAATCGGGTAAAGTTGATGAAGCCGGCGGTGCAGCATATCTTGGAAAATTGACTCAGGAAATTTCATCTGCAGCTAATGTGGATTATCATGCAAGAATTGTACTTGAGAAGTGGATTCTTAGACAGTTGATAACCGCTTCAATGGATATTGCCCGGAATGCTTACGAAGGTACTGAGGATGTATTCGACTTGCTTGATGCCGCCGAATCGAAAATATTCCAAATATCCGAAGAGGGAATTAAAGAATCATTTAAGTCGATGGATAAAGCAGTTAAAGAAGCTCTCGAATTAATTGAAGCGATTCACTCAAAAAATATTTCTTCGTTCTCCGTTCCATCCGGATATTTTGAATTAGACGAAATTTTAGGCGGATTCCAGAAATCGGATTTAATTATTATTGCAGCACGACCATCAATGGGAAAAACTGCTTTTGCAATGTCTGCGGCGCGTAACTCGGCAATCGAGCATAATACACCAATCGGTATTTTCAGTCTTGAAATGTCAACGATCCAATTAGCTACAAGATTAATTTCTGCCGAAGCAAGAATAAATGCTCATAATGTTAGAACCGGTAAGTTTCGTGCTGAAGAAGGTGCAAAGATTAGTCGTACTGTACATAAACTTAGTAAAGCTCCTATCTATATTGATGATACACCAGGTATATCAATCCTTGAACTTCGCGCCAAAGCAAGACGATTGAAGAATGAAAAAAACTGCGGATTGATAATTGTAGATTATCTCCAGCTTGTTAATCCATCAAATTCAATGGAAAGCCGTGAACGGGAAATATCTTCTATTTCAAGATCATTAAAAGCGCTTGCAAAGGAATTGAATTTACCGGTAATAGCACTTTCGCAGTTGAATAGAGCTGTTGAATCGCGAACCGATAAAAGACCGATGCTTTCAGATTTACGTGAGTCCGGATCGATCGAGCAGGATGCAGATGTTGTGCTATTTTTATACCGTCCGGAAATGTACCAGATACAAACTTTCGGCTCGGGTGATATGCAGGGTGAATCTACCGAAGGGATTGCGGAAGTTATTGTCGGTAAGCAGAGAAACGGTCCGACAGGTGAAATTAAGTTAAGGTTCATAAAAGATTATGCACGGTTTGAAAATCTTGAAAGATTCAGACAGCAGCTGCCGGCTGGCGAAGAACCAATAGCTGTACTTGAAGAACCGCCGTTTTAATCAATGTTAGTGAAAATTTTTTAGCCAGGGGTAATTCAAATATTATAAATTAACCGGGTGGAATAAAATGTTTAACAAAACTTTTAAAATAATTTTCTTTCTTTTTTTCTTCCCTTCTTTCCTTTTATCACAATCTATTTACACTCAACAAGATGTAGAAATATGCAAATCAAAGTTTGAGCTGGCTCTTTCAAATAATCTTTCCGAGAAACCGATTAACGAAATAATTATTGAAATTGGCAAAAGTTTTCTCGGAACCGATTACGTTGCAAACACATTGGAAATGGGTGATAAGGAACAGTTAGTGATTCATTTAACCGGTTTGGACTGTTATACCTTTCTGGAAAGTTCACTCGTTATTGCACGATGCATAAAGGCGGGAAGGATGAACTTTGAAGATTATCAAAGCGAACTAACCAATATCCGGTACCGGGATGGAGTTATAAAAGAATATCCCTCACGTCTCCATTACTTTTCCGATTGGATTTATGATATGAACAAACGTGGAGTTGGTAAAGATGTTACAAAACAGATTGGCGGTGTACCGTATAATAAGAAGATAAATTTTATGCGCACTCATGTTGATTCGTACAGACAGTTAAAAGAAAACCCTATGTATGTTCTTGAAATAGCCTCTTTCGAAAAGAAGATTAGTAAAAGAAAGAATTACTACATTCCTCAGGACAAAATTGAAAAAGTGGAAAGCAAAATTGAGAGCGGAGATATAATAGGTATTACAACTAACGTAGAAGGATTGGATATTGCCCATACAGGAATAGCGATACGTATGGATGATGGACGAATCCATTTTATGCATGCACCAATAGTCGGGCATAAAGTACAGATAACCGAAAAACCTCTTGCCGATTATATAAAAGGAATTAAGAAACAGACGGGAATAATGGTGTTGAGAGCTTTGTAACTTATTCTCAATTCGTCATTCTAAATTCTCAATTATTTCTTCACCAGACTTAGTAATGTCTTAATATTTTCAACATCCTCTTTCTGATCTTTTTCTTTTGGTGTTTCTAAAATCTTCGGTACTTTCTCCAGCTTTTTATCGTTCATAATATTTGTAAAACCTTCCAATCCGATGAATCCTTTTCCAATATGATCATGCCTGTCAACTCTAGAACCGAGATCCTTTTTGCTGTCATTCATGTGAATACACTGGAGACGTTCTAAACCGACAATATCATCAAACTCCTTTATTACTTTTTTATATTCTTTTGGATCGCGAATATTGTAACCGGCCGCCCAAATGTGTGCAGTATCTATACAGACACTCATCCGATCGGGCTCGTCAACCAGATTGATAATTTTTTTCAGATGTTCGAACTTGTATCCGAGTGCCGTGCCCTGTCCTGCTGTTGCTTCCAGCATACTTTTGGTTTTGAATCCTTTTGTTTTTTCGTGGGCAAAATTTAATGACTCGGCGATTATTCTAATTCCTTCCTCTTCACCCTGTCCTGTATGCGCACCGGGATGAAAATTCAAATGGGGGATTCCAAGCTGTTCGCAGCGCTCAAGTTCTTTGACAAAGGCAGAACGGGATTTCTCTAATCCAACCGGATCTTTTGCGCAAAGGTTTATTAAATATGAATCGTGAGAAACAACGAACTTGATATTCGATTTACTGAGTTTTTCTTTGTATGCAGATATTTCCTCTTCGGTCAGATCTCTTGCAAAATATTGATTGTTATTTTTTGTAAAAATCTGCATTGCAGTAAATCCAAGTTTTTCAGCAGCTTCGACAGCTGAAGCCGGTCCGCCGCTTACAAATGTGTGTGCCCCAATTAAATGTTTCATTTCTTCCTCATTTCTTTCACATGATCCTAATCTTGATCATGATCTCATTTTTCCTATTTTAATTTAGTAGAAGAATTTTTTGTTTCTTGTTCAAAAATAATATTATTGTTATGAAAAATTTATGGAATGAAGTAATCAAATGAAAATATTTATTACCGGCGGAAGCGGATTACTCGGGCAATACCTTAATATAGAGTTAAATAAAAAGCACGAGATATTGACCCAATATTACTCAAATGAAGGCAATTGCCGGAATGTTAATTCTGTGAAGTTCGAACTAACGAATCATAAAAAGCTGGAAGAAATAGTAGAAAGCTTTAACCCAGAAGTTATAGTTCATACCGCGGCTGTTTCAAACCCTGAAAAAGCCGATTCTCTTACAGCTGATTTAGTCTATGAAATAAATGTTTATGCGACTCAATTCATCGCAGAACTATGCAGTAAGTATAATGTGAAATTAATTTATTTATCTACTGATTTAGTTTATGCAGGATACAGAGGTTCAATGCTGAATGAAGATGCAAAGCTAATTCCTCTATCACTCTATGCAGAAACTAAACTAATGGGCGAAGTAAAGATCAGGGAAACATTCGATAATTATGTCATTCTAAGAGAAGCCCTTTTATTCGGTTTAGGATTGAATCATTCACGAAACAATTTTCATAAAATGTATGAGAACTTGAAAGAGGGAAAACCAGTTAAACTTTTTACAGATCAATATAGAACTCCGCTGGCACTTCAGGAGTCTGCGAGAATGATAGGGGAATTAATAGAGGAAAATATGCAAAGTGAGATAATTAACTTTGCCGGTAACGAAAGAGTCTCGCGCTTGGAACTTGGTGAACTATTTTGTGAAGAAGCCGGATTTGATAAAAATCTTTTAGTCGGAACTACAATGGAAGAAGCGGGGGTGGTTTATAAAGTGGCAGATGTCTCATTGAATATTGATAAGCTTAAATCCTATGGTGTAACCCCGATAAGTATTCGTGAATCAATTAGAAAAATGTTTTCTAACGTTTAAGCTTGCTGAGTAATATCTCATTAACAATCTGTGGATTTGCTTTACCTTTTGTTTCTTTCATTACCTGTCCGACAAGAAAACCAATTACTTTCTCTTTCCCACCTAAATAATCTTGCACATCCTTAGGATTTGATTCAATAATTTTATCCACTGCTTTTTCAATCTCTGAAGTATCACTTATCTGCAGTAGATTTTTATCCTTTACAATTTCTTCAGGTGCTTGACCCGTAGCTAACATTTCCGGGAAGATCTCCTTGGCAATTTTGCCGCTGATTGTTTTATCCTCAATCATCTTTATCAATTTACCAAGACTAATCGGTTTGACAGGAAATTGTTCTATTGTAATTTTTTCATCATTGACAATTCTCAATACTTCAGTCATTACCCAATTGCTTGCTGCTTTATAATTGTTTGTCACGGTTATTACTTGTTCGTAATAATCAGCAAGTTGACGCCACGAAGTCAGGATTTCGGCATCGTAAGCAGGAAGTTTATGGTCATTTATAAACCGAACTTGTCGGGCATCCGGTAATTCCGGTAATTGCTTTTTGATCCGGCATTTCCAATTCTCATCAATAACTATGGTGAGCAAGTCGGGATCCGGGAAATACCTGTAATCTTGTGCTTCTTCTTTGCTTCGCATTGGATATGCTTTGTTAGAATCAGCATCCCAAAGAAGTGTTTGTTGAACAACTTCTTTCCCATCCTCCATTAATCCTATCTGGCGTTCGATCTCGAATGCAATGGCACGTTCTACATTGCGGAAAGAATTCATGTTCTTGACTTCAGTCTTAGTACCAAATTTTGTCTCACCATTCAACCTGACAGAAACATTTGCATCACAGCGGAGAGAACCTTGTTCCATATTGCCGTCGCATATCCCAAGATAGGTAAGCATCTGTTTAAGTTTCGACAGATATAAATACGCTTCTTCCGGAGTACGCAAATCGGGTTCGCTCACAATCTCGATCAAAGGTGTTCCGCAACGGTTAAGGTCGATTAGGGTTGCGTCGCTTTGATCATGAATAGACTTACCGGCATCTTCTTCCATATGAATTCTTGTAATCCCAATCTCTTTTTTAGAACCATCCTTAAATTCAATTACAACTTTTCCATGTTCGCAAATTGGTTCTTCATATTGTGAAATCTGATAACCTTTAGGTAAGTCGGGATAGAAATAGTTCTTTCTTGCGAATATGGATAGTTCTTTTATTTTGCACTTTACTGCCAATCCCATAAGCACTGTAAATTCAACAACCTTTTTATTCATTACAGGAAGTACACCGGGGTGACCGAGGCATACAGGGCAAACGTTGGTATTCGGCGGATTACCGAACTTTGTTGAGCATCCGCAGAAGATCTTGGTATCTGTTAAGAGCTGTGCGTGAACTTCAAGTCCAATCACTGCTTCGTATTTTGAATTCATTAAACTGTAAAATTTTTGTGATGAAAATAGCTAAAAATCCGGTAACATATTTATTATTCAGGACATGTTTACTTTCAGAAAAATATTATTAATTTGAGCACCGGAAATGTCCATATCCTGAGGAGAATATGCAGCTTGACGTTTTGGTTTTTGCAGCTCACCCAGATGATGCAGAACTTTCGATGGGCGGTACAATTGCAAGATTGACTAATGCCGAATTCAAAGTGGGTATTATTGATCTTAGTAAAGGCGAACTTGGAACACGCGGTTCTATAGATACACGTAAAACGGAAGCACAGAAATCATCAGAGATTTTAAAATTGTCACTCAGAGAAAACCTTGGATTAAAAGACGGCAGTTTGAAATTCAATAATGAATATCTCCTGCTGGTTATTTCCAGGATCCGTAAGTATCAACCCAAATATATTTTTGCGCCGTATTTCAATGATCGTCATCCCGATCATATAGGCACGAGTCAACTGGTAAAAGAAGCATTTTTCTTTTCCGGATTACCAAAGATAGTAACTGATGATAATGATAAAATCCAAATGCCTTACAGACCTAAGAAACTCTTTTATTATATGCAGATGTTTGAATTCAAACCGACTTTTATTGTTGACATCAGTTCTACGTTTGAAACAAAGATGAAATCAATTCATGCATTCGATACTCAATTCCATAATCCTAAGAGTATTGAACCCGAAACATTTATTAGTCAGCCAAACTTTCTTAAATACCTTGAAGCACGCGCAAAAGTATATGGATTCAAAATCGGCAAAGATTACGGTGAACCGTTTTTCTGTGAAGAAGAAATCGAACTTGATTTAATTAATCAATTTAAAAACGGTGGATAGACTCCTAAATCATTAATCAACCGGAATGCCGATGAGCAATTTGAATAAAGTCCGTTTTAATTCATTCCATATCAAAAGTCTTGGCTTCTTTCTTGGAATTATGCTCTTCATATTAATCTGGCTCTTCATCGATTTTGGACCCGATTATTATAAAGCGAAATTAGTTGCGGCAGTTGCAACTTTAATGGCTGTCTGGTGGATTTTTGAATCGGTTCCGCTTGCTGCAACTTCACTTGTTCCGCTTATTCTATTTCCTTCACTTGGGATTGTTTCTGCTTCTGATTCCGCATCAGAATATATGAATTCCACTATTATGTTATTTGTCGGGGGATTTATTATTGCAATAGCAATGGAAAAGTGGAATCTTCATAAAAGAATTGCCTTAAGTGTTATTCTCTTTTTCGGAAGCAGCCCTTCAAAAATAATCTTTGGATTTATGGTTGCATCCGGTTTCATCTCAATGTGGATCTCAAATACTGCAACATGTTTAATGGTTTTGCCAATCGGGCTTTCCATAATTTATAAAGTTGAAACAGAATTTGGAGTAGAACGAAGTTCAAATTTTTCTAAATCCTTAATGCTGGCTATTGCTTATTCATGTACAATCGGCGGTATAGCAACATTAATTGGGACGCCGCCTAATCTGATTTTCCATAGAATGTATAAAATTAATTTCCCAAATGAGCCGATGATTAAATTCAGTGAATGGATGGCGTTCGGCGTTCCCCTTGCAGCTGTTATGATGATCTTTACCTGGATTGTACTGACAAAAGTAGTTTACCGTTCAGATTGTAATTTAGTGCTTGATAAAAATATAGTAAGGGAAGAGAAAAATAAAATCGGAAAAATGACCTATGAAGAAAAGAGCGTGCTCATTGTATTTTTTCTGACGGCTTTTTTGTGGGTCTTCAGGAGTGATCTTGATTTAGGTGCAATAAAAATTCCGGGCTGGTCCAATATATTTCCTTCGATGGCATTTATAGATGATAGTACTGTGGCGGTCTCTATGGCTTTATTGCTCTTTTTAATCCCATGTGGTTCTATAACCCATAAGCATAACTTTCTATTGAAGCACGACGACATAGCAAAAGTTCCTTGGGATATTGTTCTCCTTTTCGGCGGCGGATTCGCTCTTGCTGAAGGATTTGTTCAGAGCGGATTATCTAAATTAATTGGTCAGGAATTTTCGGGATTAACCCAGCTTCCAGTGATTGTATTGATTTTAATTATATGCACGATTGTTGTTTTTACTAGTGAATTGACTTCTAATACTGCACAGACAACGATTATACTTCCGGTACTTGCGTCACTTGCAATTGAGACCGGGATTGAACCTCTTACAATTATGATTCCGGTTACATTTTCTGTTTCGCTGGCTTTTATGCTTCCGGTTGGTACTCCTCCCAATGCAATTGTTTTCAGCAGTCATCGGTTATCTGTCTGGGATATGGTAAAAGCCGGTTTTATACTGAATCTTATTGGGATAGTATTGGTAGTTTTGCTCTCATATTTTTTCTTTATTTAGAATTTAACGATTCATTGTTTTTTTTGAATCCTGAATCACCCTTTTTCATCTAACAAAATAAAACAGAGGGCTTTATGTCATATCATAATTCAAAACTTGTAAACTATTCTTTCGATGAGGCAATTACCAAAGTTACTGATGAACTTAAAAAAGAAGGATTTGGTGTGCTCACGGAAATTGATGTGAAAGAAACATTGAAGAAAAAATTAGATGTCGATTTTAGGAAGTACAAGATACTTGGCGCCTGTAATCCAACATTCGCACATAAAGCTTTACAAGTGGAAGAAACTCTTGGTGTTTTATTACCTTGTAATGTTGTCATTCAGGAAAAAGATGATAAAGTCCAGGTGAGTATAGTCAATCCGATAGAGTCTATGAAAAGTGTTGGGAACGAAGCACTTAATGAGATAGCTGGAGAGATTGGTGCAAAGTTGGAGAGGGTTTTAGAGAATTTGTGATTTTTTTAAAGTGGCTGAGTTCCTAAGTACCAGAGATTATAATCTAAGTTTGCGAATTAATGAAGTTAGCATAGCTTCAATTTCACGCGTTGCATCAAAAAGTTTTTTATAACTATCATCTGAAAGAAACTGGAGATTTTTTGCTATTTCTAATTGTGTTTGCAGTTCGAAAATGGATCCCATCGCAATTTGAAGAAATCGTTTAAAATCTTTTTTTGAATTTCTACCGAATCCTTCTGCAATATTACTTGGAATCGAAATTGCTGCTCTTCTGATTTGATTTGTTAATCCATACAATTCTTCATTCGGAAAACTTCTAGTCTTAAAATAAATCATTGTAACAAGATCGACCGATTTTTGCCAAACAATCATTTCCCGATAAGTTTTCATTTCTCACCCCCTATACAAATAATTTTCTCAGGTACTCAGTTTCTCAGGTATTTAGTTTCTCAGGTACTTAGTTTCTCAGTTGCTCAGGAACTCAGTTACTCAGGAGCTCAGTTACTCTGTTATTACCTAGTCAACTTCTTATACTTTACTCTATGTGGAACATCCGCATCTTTTCCTAATCGCTGTCTTCTGTTCTCCTGGTAATCAGAAAAATTACCTTCGAACCAGACAACTTTGCTATCACCCTCAAACGATAAAATGTGAGTACAAATTCTATCGAGAAACCACCTATCGTGACTAATTACAACGGCACATCCGGCAAAATTTAGAAGACCTTCTTCAAGTGCGCGCATTGTATTAACATCCAGATCATTTGTCGGTTCATCGAGCAGTATTACATTTGCATGTTCCTTAAGTGCGAGTGCAAGCTGAACACGGTTTCTTTCACCACCAGAGAGCAAACCGACTTTCTTTTGCTGATCTGCTCCGGTGAAATTAAACTGTCCTACGTATGCCCGGGAATTTAATTCTCTATTGCCGAGACGTAGTAATTCATCACCACCCGAAATCATTTGCCAAACAGATTTTTCCGGGTCAAGTATTTCTCTGCTTTGATCAACGTAAGCAAGTTTAACCGTGTCGCCAATTCTAAATGTTCCGCTATCCGGTTTATCCTGTCCAACAATCATTCTGAATAATGTAGTTTTACCGGCACCGTTCGGTCCGATTACACCCACAATTCCACCGGGAGGGAGCTTGAAGCTAAGATTTTCAAATAAAAGTTTATCACCGTATGCCTTGGAAATATTTTCTGCTTCGATTACAACATTGCCTAAGCGCGGACCGGGCGGAATATAAAGTTCTAATTCTTTTTGCCGTTTTTCGGTTTCTTCATTAAGCATCTCCTCATAGGAAGCAATCCTCGCTTTCGATTTTGCCTGCCTTGCACGCGGTGCCATCCTTATCCATTCCAATTCACGCTGCAATGTTTTTTGACGGTCCGTTTCTTTTTTCTCCTCAAGATGAAGCCGGTTCTGTTTCTGCTCTAACCATGATGAATAATTACCTTTCCATGGAATCCCTTCGCCTCTGTCAAGCTCTAAAATCCATCCGGCAACATTATCAAGAAAGTAACGGTCGTGTGTTACTGCTATAACAGTTCCTGCATAACGGTTAAGTTCTGCTTCCAACCATAATACTGTTTCTGCGTCAAGATGGTTGGTAGGTTCATCTAATAAAAGAATATCGGGTTTCTTTAATAGGAGCCGGCACATAGCTACCCTTCTTCGTTCTCCGCCTGAAAGTACTTTGACAGATGTATCCGGCGGGGGACAACCAAGAACATCCATTGCCATTTCGAGTTTGGAATCGAGATCCCATGCATCCATATGATCTAATTTCTCCTGAACTTTACCCTGACGTTCGAGGAGGTCGTTCATCTCGTCGTCGTTCATCGGCTCTGCAAACTTAGCGTTTATATCATCGTATTCTTTTAAGACATCTACAATTTCCTGGACACCTTCCTGAACTATTTCTTTGACGGTTTTTGTATTATCTAATTGAGGTTCCTGCTCGAGCAACCCAATTGTAAATCCAGGTGATACTGCGGTCTCTCCGTTAAAATCCTTATCAACTCCGCCGAGGATTTTTAAAAGAGAACTTTTGCCCGAGCCGTTAAGACCAAGTACACCAATCTTAGCACCGTAGAAGTATGAAAGGTAAATATCTTTAATGACCGGTTTATTGTTGTAATACTTGCTAACTCCGATCATCGAGTAAATTATTTTGTTCGGTTCGTTTGACATATTTTTGATTGTTGATAGTTGAAAATTTTGTAAACTTACTTTTAATACTATATATAGGAAATATATTATTAATTTAATTGCAATTGTTTGTGGATCTTAAAGATATAAAGCCAAAATGCCTTTAAGAATGAGTATAACACCAGCTATTATTACCAGGGTTTCCGGATTATATCTTCTTTTGATCTCTCGAGTATTTTATTTTCTAAATAATAGATCCATTTGATCAATGGTCGTCTGAATAATATAATCACTATTCCAACAATTATACTGGATATAATTTTAATATTAAAAATTAGATTGTGTCCCTAACAAAATCAAAGCGACTTAAATATTTTAGCGTCTTCCATCAAAACTTTATAAGTATATCCATAACCGAAATCTTTATCCAATGAAATCTTCCCTTCAAAAGTAATCTCTTCACCTACAACTGTTTGATCTTTGGAAGTTATTGTCAGATCAAAATTTTCACCGCTGCTAGTCCCGTCCTGAATATGGATCCAATTTCTTTTCATAATACCTGTATTAATCTTAATTACCTTCCCTTTTATTCTAACAACTTTACCCGAGTATGTTTTAGGGTTGTTATATAACTGTGCAATTGTAATCCCTCCGGTAGCGCGTTCAACCGAAATATCTTCCTTGCTTAATTCAGGTTTCAGAGGTTGATTCATAACGCCTTCGCCAAGTTTAACGCTGGCATTATCAATAAATAAAATCGAATCGAATGTTTTGTTCAATTCTTTGCTTGTAAAGTTTTTCATCTCCATTGATTTTTCATATAAGATCACTTCGCCAACTTTAAATTCGGCTTTTGGCGCAGCTATCCAGTATTCTTTATTGTCCTCAGTCACTCTTAGATAAGTATAATCTGTTACTTGAACAACTTCCTGAACTGTAGCTTTATGCTGATTTTGATTTATCGGTTTACTTTGATTTTGTGCTTTCTGTTCTTCATTTTGTGAACAGGCAGTAAAGAGAAATGAAACCAAAATTATTATTACGAATATATGACGCATTGAATTAGTCCTTATTATTTGAAGTTAACGGTCGAAATATAACTAAAAGTGACTTCTGAACTATACGCGATGTATATTTGCATAACTCAAAGGATAAAATTTTGAATAAGCTTGTATTAAAAAGGAACGAAGATCGCCGTATTAAACAGGGTCATCTCTGGGTTTTCAGTAATGAAATTGAAAAAATAGTGCAAAGTGAAGAGAGCGGGGTTCAGAATGGGGGTCTAATTGAAATCAATGATTATCGGGACAATTATATAGCAACGGGTTTTTATAATGCCAATTCATTGATAACTGCGCGTGTTCTCACTTCCCGAAAGGAATTTGATCTTTCAGCTCTTTTAGAACAAAAATTGCTTGCCTCATTTAACTTCCGAAAAACAATTTACCCTGACCGAAATTCATTCAGAATGGTTTTTAGCGAAAGTGACTTTTTACCCGGTCTGATAATTGACAAGTATAATAATATATTTGTTCTCCAGGTCTATTCATTTGGAATGGAAAGAAACATTGACCTGATAGTTAAGATATTAAAAGAAAAGTTTAGTGCAGAGAATATTTTTACCAAAAACGAAGAGTATTTCAGACAAATTGAAGGATTACCGGTTGAAGATAAAATCTATTCCGGCAAAATAGAAAGCGAAATTATTGATGACGGGAATGTTAAGTATAAAATAGATTTTGAATCATCCCATAAAACCGGATTTTATTTCGACCAATGCGATAACAGAGAATTTGCAGGAAAATTTTGTAAGGGGAAAGCAGTTTTAGATTGCTTCTGCAATTCGGGCGGATTTGGATTACATGCTGCAAAGAATGGTGCCCACACAGTTACTTTTGTCGATTCATCTAAACATGAATTGGAAAATGCCCGGTCGAATTTTACATTAAACGGTTTTTCATGCGATTCTGAATTTGTTAATTCAGATCTATTCGACTTTTTGGAAAAGTGTGTTGAACTAAAACGAAAGTTTGATGTTGTGATTATCGATCCGCCGGCATTTGCAAAGAACAAAAAGAGTTTGTCAAAAGCCATCAAAGGCTACGAAAAATTAAATCGTCTGGCAATGGAGGTTGTTAATAATAACGGATTACTTTTCACTTCATCCTGCTCTTATCATCTCAAAGAAAACCAGTTTATTGAATTGATCAACTCCGCAGCCATTAAAGCCGGAAAGCAAATTCAATTGTTCCATTTCAATAATGCTTCAAAAGATCATCCAGTACTTCCATCAATGGAGGAAACCGTCTACTTAAAATTTGCAGCGATTAAAGTTATGTAGCCTCATCTTTCTTATGTGATTTTTGATTTGTAATTGAAGATGAGGTCAGCATTAAAATTCATATATTTACCACCCGAAAAAGAGATTTTTAACAAAAATTAACAACATTTTCGAAACATTAATCAATAATATTTTGTAGAAACAAACAGTTTTCAAAATAAATAGGTGATAAAATTGGATATTTCAGCGCTCAATGAAAGAATCAGAAAAGAAAGCGAGTTCATTGATATTTTATTAAGTGAAATCGGCAAAGTAATTATCGGGCAGAAGCAGATGCTCGAACGGCTTGTAATCGGTTTACTTGGTAACGGGCATGTTCTGCTTGAAGGTGTACCGGGACTGGCTAAGACTTTAGCAATAAAATCTCTTGCCGCATCAATGAAAGCTAAATTCCAGAGAATTCAGTTCACACCCGATCTGTTGCCTGCCGATTTGATTGGAACTCTTATATACAATCAAAAGGAGGGTAACTTCACAATTAAGAAGGGACCAATCTTCGCTAATTTTATTCTTGCAGATGAAATTAACCGTGCACCTGCCAAGGTTCAAAGTGCGCTTTTAGAAGCAATGCAGGAAAGGCAAGTAACAATAGGTGAAAATACTTTCAAGCTCGATGAACCATTCCTTGTATTGGCAACACAAAATCCGATTGAACAGGAAGGAACTTATCCATTACCGGAAGCGCAGGTTGACCGATTTATGCTAAAGGTTAAGATTACTTATCCGAATCGTGAAGAAGAGCAGAAAATTATGAAGATGAATTCTACAGGTGAAATGACTCAACCGAAACAGGTTATTGACCCGGACGATATTCTAAAAGCAAGAAAATTAGTAAGCGAAATTTATGTTGATGAAAAAATAGAGAAATATATTCTTGATATTGTATTTGCTACGCGAACACCGAAAGATTTTGGACTTGATGAACTAACCGATTTGATCAACTATGGCGCCTCACCGCGTGCATCAATAAATCTTGCTCTTGGTGCCCGTGCTATGGCATTTATAAGAAGGCGCGGTTATGTAATACCAGAAGATGTACGTTCAATTTGTTCAGATGTTCTTCGTCATCGTATTGCTGTTACTTACGAAGCGGAAGCAGAGGATATCACTTCAGAAATCATTATTTCCAAAATATTAAATAAGATTGAAGTACCATGATAAATCATGATCAAGATCATGATCAAGAGAAAAATAGATGTTAACAAAAGAACTACTTAAACAAGTTAAGCAGATCGAAATTCGCACGCGCGGAATTGTTAATGAAGTTTTTTCCGGTGAATATCATTCCGTTTTCAAAGGCAGGGGAATGGAGTTTTCAGAAGTGCGTGAGTACATGGTTGGCGATGATGTACGGAGCATCGACTGGAATGTAAGCGCAAGATTCGGTCACCCATTCATTAAAATATTTGAAGAGGAGCGCGAACTTACTGTAATGCTTCTTGTTGATTTAAGCGGTTCATTGGTATTCGGATCGGTTGATAAAACCAAACAGCAGATTGCAGCCGAATTAAGTGCCATTCTTGCTCTATCTGCATTAAAGAATAATGATAAAGTCGGCTTAATACTTTTTACGGATCAGATCGAGAAATTTATCCCGCCTAAAAAAGGGAAGAGCCACTCGCTTCGCATTATTCGGGAAGTACTTTCTTTTGAACCGCAAGGTAATAGAACAAATCTTCGTTCGGCACTCGAATATTTTAACCATACAATTAAAAAGAAAGCGATTGTATTTCTGATCTCTGATTTTTTTGATATCGGCTATGAAAAGATTTTAAGAATTGTCGGTAAGAAACATGACCTTATAGGGATCGTATTGAGTGATCCAAGGGAGAAAGAAATTATCAGTCAGGGTTTAATCAAATTCCGTGATGCCGAAACCGGAGAGATACGGTATGTTGATACTGGAAGTAAAGATTTTCAAATTACATTTAGAGAAACACAAAGCAGGTTTAATAACTACCGAAGACAACTATTTTTAACAAGCAGATTGGATTCGATAAATATTCAAACAGGCGGTTCCTATATAAAACCTCTTGTGGATTTCTTTAAGATGCGAGAGAAACGATGGTAAAATATATCCGCCCATTTCTTATTTTTATTTTCATTGCATCATTTACTAATCATGCTCAGGAAATGAGTGTAAGTGCATATACAGATACAAGCAGCTATATGGTCGGTGATTATATCAACTACACTTTGGAGATTAAACACGACAAATATTTCGCTGTTTATGTACCATCTATAAAAGACAGTATTAAAGTTCTTGATTTCATACGCGCTTTCCCGGTCGACAAAAAAAATGTTGGTGAGAATGTTATAGAATATCACAAATTCATTTTTTCCAAGTACGATTCGGGTAAAGTTGAAATTCCACCGATCCAAATAGAATATACAAAGCATCAAAGCGGTAATAAACATTTTATTTCAACAAATCCCTTATCCCTGGTTGTCCGCACTCTCCCTGTCAATACACAGGAGGATATTAAGGATGTCAAAGAACCGGTTAAATTGCCGTTGAATTGGCTCCTTTTTATAGCTATGGTGATTTTGATTGTCGGGTTATTAATCGGCAGCTATTACATATACAAATTCTACAAAAAGAAAAAAGAAGGAATTATTCTCCAGGAACCTGAGATTAAAATTCCACCTCATGAAATTGCATTGCAACAGCTTTATTTACTGGAAGAAAAGAAACTCTGGCAGCAAGGATTGATCAAGGAATACCATTCTGAAATAACCGGGATTGTTCGACAATACTTTGAAGTGCGTTTTAATATACGTGCCCTCGAAATGACTTCTGCAGAGATACTGGGAGTACTGAGTTATATCGAGGAAGGTAAAGCTATAGTTGAAACTGCCAATAGCTTTTTCAGCAATGCGGATCTTGTTAAGTTTGCAAAATTCCAACCGATACCGAGCGTTAATGAAGAGATGATGAGTCAGGCTTACCAGATCATAAAAGATACAATACCAATTCCGGTTCCGATTGAGAAGGAAGAGGTTCGCGATGTTCAGTGATGTTTCATTTGCATATCCCTGGATTTTGTATTTATTACTTCTATTGCCTGTAATATTCTATTTCTATTGGAAAAGAAAAGATAAAACTTCGCCTACAATTACATTTTCATCCTTACAAATGTTTGGCGAGGTACCTAAAAGTTTACGGGAAAAATTAGTGCATCTTCCGGCAATTTTAAGAATTTTAGCATTATCATTTTTATTAGTTGCATTTGCACGTCCTCAAACATTTTCAAGTGGTGAAAATATTTATACAGAAGGAATTGATATTGCAATGGTTCTTGATATTTCAGGTAGTATGCTGGCTGAGGATTTCAAACCAAACCGTCTGGATGCTGCAAAAAAAGTTATTGATGATTTTATAAAGGGGAGGACATCCGATAAAATCGGCTTGGTAATTTTCTCGGGTGAGAGTTTTACTCAATGTCCCTTAACTATTGATTATTCTGTTTTAAGAAATTTGCTTAAGGATATTCAAAGCGGAATGATTCAGGACGGAACTGCGATCGGGAATGCAATCGCAAATGGTGTTAACCGATTAAAAGACAGTAAATCAAAAAGTAAGGTGCTGATTCTATTAACCGATGGTGTTAATAATGCGGGCGAAGTTGATCCTGTAACTTCGGCACAAATTGCACAGCAGTTTGGTATAAGAATCTACACTGTGGGAGTTGGAACTATTGGAGAAGCCCCATATCCATTTCAAACTCCTTTTGGAAAAAGATACCAGATGGTTCCGGTAGAGATTGATGAAGCATTGTTAAAACAAATTTCGAACATAACAGGTGGTAAATATTTCCGTGCAACTAATAATCGTAAGCTTGTTGAAATTTATGAAGAGATAGATCGGCTTGAAAAAACGCGTGTAGAGGTTACTTCTTATCGTCATGCTAAAGAACTCTATTTTAACTGGGCATTTGCAGGTTTTTTATTTCTGCTTTTTGAATTCGGTTTATCAAGAACTTATTTACGAAGATTACCTTAATGAAATTGAGAATTTAGAATTGTGAATTGAGAATTAAATGATTCGTTTTGCAAACATAGAATTTTTGTACGCCTTAGCAATCATACCGTTACTAATTGCTTTTTTCTGGTTTACACAGATTAAGCAGAATAAACTGCTTGAGAAATTTGCGGTGAAAAAGCTTCACAACAGACTATTCCCATTGAGGAGTAGATTCAAATCTCCATTTAAATTTGGTTTGTACTCTTTTACACTTGTTCTTCTGCTTATCACTCTGGCAAATCCACAAATTGGAACGAAGATAGAGGAAGTAAAGCAAATCGGTATTGATGTTTATATTTTATTGGATGTATCAAAGAGTATGCTTGCCGAAGATATAAAACCGAGTAGATTGGAAAAAGCTAAATATGAAATTTCGAGATTGATCCAGAGACTTAAAGGTGACAGAATCGGGTTGATAGTATTTGCCGGCGAGGCATATATACAAATTCCTTTAACTACAGATTATTCTGCAGCTAATCTTTTTCTATCTGCGGTAGATGTTAATTCGGTTCCGCAGCCGGGCACTGCAATCGGCCCTGCGCTTAATCTGGCACTTAAATCTTTTCCGTATGATGATGGGACAAAAAAAGCGATTGTTTTAATCACAGATGGTGAAGACCATGAAGGTGATATTGATTCGGCTGTAAAAGAAGCTAATTCTAAAGACGTTGTAATCTATGCTATCGGGCTTGGTTCACCAGCCGGGGTGCCCATCCCTGTTTACAATCAATCAGGTGTTCAATCTGGATATAGGAAAGATAATCAGGGAAATATTGTCCTAACAAAACTTGATGAAGCAACTCTTCAATCTATTGTTTCAAAAGGAAACGGTAAATATTATAGGGGTACAAACACTGAGGATGAACTCGAAACTATTTACAAAGACCTTGCGCAAATCGAGCAAACCGAGTATGGTTCGAAAAAAATTACAGAGTATGAAAACCGTTTCTATTATTTTTTACTGCCGGCTATTCTACTTTTAATTGCCGAGTTCTTTGTATCATCAAATAAATCAAAATGGTTTATGCGCTTTGAGAAGCTTAGAGAGGTTGAATAATGAAAACTACTCTAAATATTTTATTCATGATTATTATTATCTTGTCTGCATCAGTCAATGGTCAGAGTAAAAGAGGATTAATAAATGAAGGTGTTGAGCTCTACAAGAACAATAAATTTGCAGATGCAGAGGTGAATTTCAAAAAGGGATTGGAAAAAGATAATAATATGTTTCAAGGTCATTTTAATTTAGGTGACGCATATTATAAACAGGGTAGATACGACGAAGCTATGCAATCTTTCCAAAACTCTTTATCTTTTACAGATGACAAATACAACAAGGCAAAAGTGTATCATAACATTGGAAATTCGTTACTGAAAGCAAAAAAATATCCGGAAAGTATTGGTGCTTACAAAAATGCATTAAAATTAAATCCCGATGATCTGGAAACGAAGTATAATCTCTCTTATGCATTAAACATGATGAAGCAGGATCAAAATCAGCAGCAAAAGCAGAATCAGGATAAACAAGATAAGAATCAGGATCAGAATAAAGATCAGCAGCAGGACCAGAATCAAAACAAAAATGATCAGAATAAAGACCAGGATAAGCAGAATCAACAACAGCAGCAACAGAAAAATCAGATTTCAAAAGAGGACGCAGAAAGAATTTTAGAAGCCTTAAAAAATAATGAGCAGGACTTGCAGAAAAAATTACGTCAGGTTAAAGGTAAACCGGTCGTTCGGGAAAAAGACTGGTAAGAGTGAAGGCAGAGCTTAAAGTGTAGAGTGAAGAATGTCGAATGAAGAGTGAACGATTAAGAAACTAAACAGAAAAAAATATTCATCGAAGAATAATATGGTTATAAGTAAGAACAAAAAGGTTTTGATCATCATTTTATTTTTTGTTAGTGGTATAATAAGGAATTCCATTGCACAGGAATTTACTGCGAGCGTCGACCGCACTACAGTTGGGCAGTACGATCGTTTCCAGATTTATTTTACATTCAACGGTCCCGATATAAATAGTGTAAAGGATTTTCGTCCACCGTCATTTCCAGGTTTCAAAGTTTTGTCAGGTCCAAATCAATCTACCAGCATGCAGATAATTAACGGGAAAGTATCAAGCTCTTTAACTTTCATTTACATTCTTCAACCATCTAATGTGGGTAATTTTGCTATTGGTCCGGCATCAGTTGAATTTTCAGGAAAAACTTACAGGACAAATACACTCAGTATAAACGTTGAAAAGGGGACACTTCAGCAGCAGCAGCAAAGCACAGGCGGATACACAGATGAAGAATTGGCAAAAAATGTTTTTATTGTAGCTGAAGCAAATAAAAATCGTGTTTATCTCGGCGAACAGTTAACCGTTACATATAAACTCTATACTAAATTGAATATATCTTCTCCACAGATAACTAAGCTTCCTCAATATCAGGGATTTTGGGCTGTTGAAGTTGATCCGACTCAGACCATTTCTTTCGATATCGGAATGTACAAAGGCGAGCGTTACCGTGTTGCAACAATAAAGAGAGTTGCTCTATTTCCAACTAAAACCGGACAGTTAAGTGTCACGCCGTTTGAACTAAATATTCCTATTGTTGTAAAGAAGCGGAAAACCGGTAATGATGTTTTCGATGAATTCTTTAATGATTCATTTTTCGGCCGCACTGAAACAGTTGAGTATCAGGCAAAATCCAACACGTTGAAAGTTGAGGTGGACCAATTACCTTCGACCGGAGTTCCGTCATCATTTACCGGGGCAGTCGGGAATTTTAATTTCAAAACTGAAATTGATAAAAATAATGTAGTGACAAACGAAAGTATCACACTTCGCCTCACCTTATCCGGATCCGGAAATATTCAGTTATTGAAAGCACCCGAACCGCAGCTTCCGGCTGGAGTTGAAAAGTATGATCCAAAAGTTTATGATAATGTTAATAAAGGAGCAGTCGTTTCCGGACAAAAGATTGTTGAATACCTTTTGGTTCCGAGAATGCCGGGAGAAAAGGAAATTCCCTCTATGGAATTTTCCTTTTTCAATCCTTCAACAAAAAAATATATTACTATCAATTCCCCTGCATACAAAATCAATATAGTAAAAGGTACAGGTCAGTACGAACCGACTGCAGGTAATTTTTCAAAAGAAGATGTAAGATTATTGAGCGAAGATATAAGATTTATTGAAACATCGGATATTAGCCTCGAACGCAAACAGGAAATCTCATTCATAAAGCCCTGGTTCTGGCTCTCCTTATTTCTTCCTGTAGTTGCACTTTTGGCAGCTTTTGGCTACAGAAAACGTCAGGATAAACTTTACGGTAATATTAAACTTCTTAAGTACCAGAAAGCTGAGAAGGCTGCACGGCAAAGATTAAAAATATCCAAACGAGCCCTTGATGAGAATAAAATCGCTGAGTTCTATTCCGAACTATCACAGGCATTATTCGGATATCTTGAAGATAAACTTGGAATTCAAAAATCGGAATTTACTCTTGAAGGTGCTCTCGAAAAACTGAGTGAGAGAAAAATTGAAAATGACCTTTTAGACAGGGTAAAAACCATTACCGAAAAATGTGAATTTGTACGTTTTGCGCCTCAGGGCGAAACATCGTCTTCTGCTATGGAAATTTATAATAATGCCGTTAAACTTATTATTGATGTCGATTCTGCTTTGGAGAGGAAACGATGAAACTATTTATTTTGAAGAATACCACGGATAGGATTCAGTTTACTTACAGAATAGTGTCAATGATATTATTGATGATAATCTTCCAGCTATTCTCTTTAAAATTGTTGGCTCAATCACCTGATCAGTTGATGAAACAGGCCAATTCATTTTATCAGGAACAACAATATGACCAGGCAGTAATTACATATCAGAAAATCTTGTCTCAAGGATTTGAAAGCTCTTCATTGTATTATAACCTTGGTAATGCATATTTTAAAATCGGGAAGATTGGTTATGCTATTCTTAATTACGAAAGGGGACTGAAGCTTTCGCCAGGTGATGAGGATCTGAGGTATAATCTGAAAATTGCCAATACCAGAACTGTTGATAAAATTACAGAGTTACCCAAATTATTTATTGTTCAATGGTGGGAATTACTAATCACATCGTTCACTTTTACAGGCTTGTCAATAATTACTCTTCTAATATTTTGGATTTTCCTGTTAGGTATTGCTCTTTTTATTCTTTCACGAAGAGCAAGCATTCAGAGAATTTCTTTAATGGTGAGTTCTGTTTCATTAGCGGTACTAATACTATCTGTTGTAATTTTAATCTCGCGTTATAACCATGAAGCTATTACTGATTATGGAATTTTAACCGAAGAGGTATATTCAGTAAAAGTTGCCCCGGATTATAAAAGCAATGACCTCTTTGTTATTCACGAAGGAATAAAATTCGTTGTAGATGACCTTGTAAATGAATGGTATAAAATCCGTCTTGCTGATGGAAAAGTTGGCTGGATACCCGAGAATGTTTTTGGTAAGATATAATCATCCCTTTTTTACCGCACTTTTTTTTGGATAAATTGAGTAAACGTAGATGCAATCAGAGGCTAAAAGATATCACAATATTAAACTTGCTGTAGGAATAACCAGGAGCGTTACTTCATTTATACTTCTATTCCTATTTGTTTTGCTTGGTCTAAGTGAAAAGCTGGAACAGTATATTCGCATTTATTATCAGAATGACTACCAGGTTTTACTTCTTTATGTAATTGTAATTGGTATTTTATCTTCTATTATTTTCTTTCCTGTAAGTTATTATATCGATTTTTATCTTGAGCATAAATTTGATCTTTCAAACCAGACTTTTTGGAAATGGATTTGGGAAAATACGAAATCAACAATGGTTGGTAGTGCAATTGGAATTCCGATTCTGCTCGTTTTCTATTTGATACTTAATACATTTGGTTATAATTGGTGGCTTCCTTTTGCATTAATTATGTTCTTAGTTTCGGTTCTGCTTGCAAAGATTCTACCTGTTTTAATATTGCCAATATTCTATAAGGTCACTCCAATTGAGGATGAAAGTTTGAAAGAGAGAATTATGGTCCTATCAAAAAATGCCGGGTTGAACGTTACAAATGTTTTCAAATTCAACATGAGTAAAAATACTAAAAAAGCTAATGCTGCTTTCACCGGACTTGGTAAAACAAAAAGAATTTTACTCGGAGATACATTACTTGCAAATTATTCCAATGATGAGATTGAAACGGTTATTGCTCATGAACTGGGGCATTATAAAAAAAAGCATATCCTTAAAAATGTTTTTATCAGTACGATTTTCAGTTTCCTAACTTTTTACCTGATATCAAAAACGTATTTGTTATCACTTCCTTTTTTTGGTTTTAGCTCAATTACAACAATCTCGGCACTTCCGCTATTGGCGTTGTGGGGTTTATTAATCGGTTTACTAATTACCCCAATCTCGAACGCAATTTCCAGAAAATTTGAATATGAGGCAGACGCTTATGCAATTCGAACAACAAATAAAAGAGAAGCTTTCATTAACACTTTGGACAAACTTACAGATCAAAACTTAGGCGATAGAGAACCCCGCCCTATAGTGGAATGGTTTTTCTACAGTCATCCTTCAATTAAGAAACGAATTCAAGCATTGCAGAATATTGTATAGCTGTTACATTATTGGTTTTTATCATTATATTTCGAACATCGAATGAGAACTTTATAACTGTTAATGCTAAATCGAATAAATAAAAGTCTGATAATTATTCTAGTTTTACTAATCGGCGGGTGTTCCTTAGATTCTTCAGGTCCAACCGAGTCAACATCAAAAAATTACACGCCTCACACACCCACACCTGTTGATGGATCAATTAATCAATTATTATTTGTAACGCTAAGATGGGAAAGTGATAATGCTTTAGAATATGAAGTCTATTTAGGCGAAACAAATCCACCGCTTATTAAATATACTACAACTCAAAATAAATTTTACACAACTCCTCCTCTTAACTACAATACGAAATATTATTGGAGGGTTGTTGCAAAGGGAAATGATGGGACGACTTACACAGGTCCGGTCTGGAGTTTTAGGACAATATCTTCAATCATTTCTATCAATGGATATGCATTAAAGCTTCATACAATTGAGACGAAATTACCAAATACAGTTGAAGTTATTTTTCAGGTTATGGATCTAAATGGAAGCGGAGTCCCAAATCTACGGTTAGCGGATTTTGAAGTATTTGAAGATGAATTACCTTTATCAATTTCGGAATCCGGGCTAACGATCGTTAATAGAGCAACAACACCGTATAAGTTTAAGACCGTCTTAATGCTTGATAATAGCACAAGTCTTGAGAACGATCTGAATACCATTAGAACTTCAGCAAAAGAAATTGTTGCAGGTATAAGACCTAACCAGCAAGTCGCACTCTATAAATTCTCGGATCAACCGGTTCTTCTTCAGGATTTTACAGGAAACATTGATTTACTTAGAAATATTATTGATACTCAATTTCCTCTTGGAGTCCGGTCAACAGATTTCTATGGTTCGGTTAAAGCTGGGACAAGAAGATGGGACGATGTTGTTTCTATTGACAGCATTATTCAGGGGTGTTTAGTGATTATCTCTGATGGTGAAGACACCCAGGGTTCAACTTCACTAAGTGAGGGCTTTAATTCAATTCATAATAAATTAGTATTCACTTTGGGACTTGGACCCGCTATCCAACCAGAAATAATAAGAGCTTTTGGAACAGGCGGAAATTTCAAACCCGGGGAAGAAATTGAGATAGTTAAAAGATTTGTAGAGATTGAAAGTGATTTGGTTAAGAAAGCAAATAGTTTTTATCAACTAACATATAATAGCCCTAAAAGAGGTAACAACGTTCATACATTAAAGGTTAGAGTAAAAAATAATCCTTTCGTTGGACCTGAATCTTTTATTTCTACTAATTTCAGAAGTACCGGTTTCTTTTAATACCGGTTTAAAGGCATTTAATGGCTGTAACAATTGATGACGTAAAATATATTGCAAATCTCGCCCGGTTAAATTTCGAAGAGAAAGAACTGGCAGGATTTACAATCCAGTTCAATGATATTTTATCTTTCTTCGAAAAATTAAATGAGCTTGATACAGAAAATGTTGAACCTTTGTCGCATCCCATTCCGAATCAAAATGTGTTTAGAGATGATATACTAAATTCCTCTGTTAGTCAGGAAGAAGCATTTAAAAACGCACCCGATCGGAGTTATGAATTTTTCAAAGTCCCGAAAGTAATAAACCAATGATTTCTTGTTAACTTTTAATATATGATTATAGGAATCATACCGGCACGATTTGCTTCAACTCGCTTAATGGGAAAACCTCTCGCTGATATCGGCGGGAAACCTATGATTCAGCATACTTATCAATCCGCAAAAAAATCTAGACTCCTCGATAAAGTTGTTATTGCTGTCGATGATGATCGCCTTTATAAAGTTGCGAAGGATTTTGGTGCAGAAGTTTACATGACTCCTCAAACTGTTGCAACAGGATCAGACCGGATAGCAATTGTAACTGAAAAAATACCCGATGCCGCGATAATTGTAAATATTCAGGGGGACGAACCTTTCATAAAAGGTAAAATGATTGATGAAGCAATCGAACCTCTTCTCTTTGATAAGAAAGTAAGTGTATCAACCCTTGCTAGGCGTATCAAAAGTGTTGAAGAAATGAAATCTCCATCGGTTGTAAAAGTTGTATTCGATTACAATAATTTTGCAATGTACTTCTCCCGATCTCCTATTCCCTTTGCGCGTGATGCCCGGACAAATCTTCAACGGATTGAGGTCGCGGAAATTTATAAACATATCGGTCTATATGTTTATAGAAGAGACGCACTATTGAAATTTACTGCTTCCAAACCGACTGACTTAGAGCAGGTTGAAAAATTAGAGCAGCTTAGATTTCTGGAATATGGTTTCAAAATGAAAATTGTTGTTACTGAGATTGATAGTCTTTCGGTTGATACTCCTGCTGATCTTGAAATCGCCAGAAAATATTACGAAAAAGTGATTAAATCATCTGAGAAATCATCACGACGCTAAATCCCTATACCCTGTATTCAATATCTAATACCCCGTATTAAGAATCCAGAAGTAATTTATGGGAAAATTGTCTTTTGATTAAACCAATGTTATTTTTGATTTGTAAACAATTCATTTTTATCAAGAATTAATGGAAATACAATGGAACATAAGATAAGAGTAATAGTTGCTAAAGCCGGATTAGATGGACATGATAGAGGTGCAAAGGTTGTTGCCGCCGCATTGCGAGATGCAGGAATGGAAGTTATTTATACCGGTTTACGTCAAACTCCAGAGATGATTGTTGAAGCTGCCATTCAGGAGGATGTTGATGCAATTGGTATCAGTATTTTATCCGGTGCTCACATGACAATATTTCCCCGCATTCTCAATTTGATGAAAGAAAAAAGGGTAGATGACATTCTACTTTTTGGAGGAGGAATAATTCCCGAAGAGGATCTAAATAAATTAAAGGAATTGGGTGTAGGAGAACTTTTTACACCAGGCACGCCTACGACCGAGATAATTTCATTTCTAAAAGATTGGGTCACCAAGCATCCCAAAAATTAATTTAAATAAGCAGTAAAATTAAAACTGGGATAACAAAACCCTGGCAGTGAGTCAGGGTTTTTTCATATTCTATTACTTCAATTAATGACATTCTTTGTTTATTTTTGAACAATTGTAAATAGGTATTTAATGTCGGTTAATTCCCGGACAAGAATAATATTTCTCGATATGATGCGTGCTCTTGCTGTTCTTATGATGGTTCAAGGGCATACCATTGATACGTTTTTAGCCGACGAATACAGAACTATGGATTCGATGCTATTCAGTATCTGGTACACGATCAGGGGCTTTACCGCTCCAATCTTTATGTTTACATCGGGAGTTGCATTCACTTATCTTTTTAGATCGTACAATGAACCGTTTTTTGAAAATCCAAGAGTAAAAAAAGGATTACTCCGTTTTGTTGTTCTGGTTCTCATTGGATATTTGTTAAGATATCCGACCTATACTGTTTTTAATTTCAGTGTAGTTAGAACCGACCAATGGTTAGGTTTTTTTACTGTGGACGCTCTTCATCTTATAGGATTTGGACTTCTGTTTGTTTTACTACTATCTCTTATTGCAGAGAAACTTAAAATAAAAGATTACATAGTTTTTTCAATCGGGGTATTATTCTTTTTCGGACTTTTTTCATTTACAGAAAAAGTAAATTGGGCCAATTATATGCCGATTCCATTCGCTGCTTATCTGTATCATGGGACAGGTTCATACTTCCCGCTTTTTCCATGGGCGGGTTATGTAATTGGCGGCGCATTGTTTGGAAGTTACCTCGCACATCATCCAATTTCTTTTACATCTCCAAAGTTATCTGTCCGTCTCTTTATTTTAGGATTTATTGCCTTAGCATTCTCTCAGACCATAGAATTGTTTGAAAAATTAATATATCGTGGAGAGGCATTTTGGACTGATAATCTATATGTTGTATCCATGCGAATCGGGTGGATATTAATATTGAACAGTATAATGTCATATCTTGCACTCAAATTAAAAAGCGTACCGGAGTTTATTAAACAGGTAGGAAGACATACCTTACTGGTATATGCAGTACATTCAATAATTTTATATGGAAGTGCATGGGTCCCCGGATTAAATTTAATTTTTGCCCGTAGGATGGACATTTACGGTTCATTAATTTCCGCTCTTCTTATGATTCTGTTAATGGCATTTATGGTCCTTGGACTTGAAAAATATAAAATGAATAGAAAAAGAAAGCTTGTTACTTCAGAAATATAAACGGAATAATTTTGAAAAAGAGATCAGATAATTTAAGTCCGGCAGTTACAGAAGATGAAAAAAAGGTCGAGCAGTCTATTCGACCGAAAACATTTGAAGAATTTACCGGGCAGTCTAAGATTACCGACAACCTCAAAGTTTTTATAGGAGCTGCGAAAAAAAGAAACGAGGGATTAGATCATGTCCTACTTACCGGTCCTCCGGGTTTGGGTAAAACGACCTTAGCGCACATTATTGCAAATGAACTCGGTGTTAAAATCAAAGTTAGTTCCGGTCCTGTTCTTGAAAAACCCGGCGATCTCGCTGGTATACTCACTAATCTCGAAGAAAAGTCTGTCCTTTTCATCGATGAAATTCACCGTTTAAGTCCGGTTGTTGAAGAGTATCTTTATTCGGCAATGGAAGATTATAAACTTGATATAATGATCGATAGCGGTCCTAACGCACGTACAGTGCAGATCAAACTTCCTAAATATACTTTGATAGGTGCTACTACACGTGCTGGCTTATTAACCGCACCGCTGCGTGATAGGTTCGGCATCAAATCACGTTTGGATTATTATGAAAGCGATTTGATTAAAAAAATTATTGATCGTTCTGCTAAACTTTTGGAAATAAAAATTGATGAAGATGCCTGTGTTGAACTTGCGAAACGTTCGCGAGGAACACCCAGAATAGCTAACCGGCTCTTAAGGAGAACGCGAGATTTTGCCGATTATGAAAATAAAAATAGAATTGATTCAGAGATCGCAAAAAAAGCTCTCAACGCACTTGAAGTTGATGAATTCGGATTGGATGAAATGGATAAAGAAATTATCCTTACAATTATCGAAAAGTTTAATGGCGGTCCGGTTGGCTTGAATACTCTCTCGGTTGCTGTAAATGAAGACGCCGGTACTATTGAAGAAGTCTATGAACCGTTTTTAATTCAGCAGGGATTTATTCAGCGTACTCCGCGAGGAAGGGAAGCAACAGACCTTGCATATTCACGCTTCAATAAAAAACGCGGTAAGATAAAAAACCAGGAAAATTTATTTAATTAGGTTATTTCTATGATAGAAATTGGAAAAATTAAAATTGGCGATCGGTTACCATTTGTACTGATTGCCGGTCCCTGTGTCGTTGAAAATGAAACTCTAACATTGAAAACTGCCGAGGAAATAAAAAAAATAACTGATGAATTGAAAATTCCCTATATATTTAAATCGAGCTATAAAAAAGCAAACCGGACAAGCATAAAATCGTTTTCGGGATTAGACCTTAATGATGCTGTCAAAATTCTGAATAAAGTAAAAGAATCATTCGACCTGCCGATTTTAACAGATGTTCATACTGAACAGGAAATCGAAGTTGCAAATGAAATTGCCGATGTCATTCAGATTCCGGCGTTTCTTTGCCGTCAGACTGAACTATTGATTGCTGCAGGCAAAACAGGTAAAGTAGTTAATGTTAAGAAGGGGCAATTCCTGGCTCCCGAGGACATGAAACATGTTGCAGAGAAAATTGAGACCACCGGGAATAAAAAAATTCTGCTTACGGAGCGGGGAACCACATTTGGATATCATAATCTTGTTGTTGATATGCGTGGTTTGGAGATAATGAAAAGTTTTGGATATCCGGTTGTAATGGATGCAACGCATGCTGTACAAATCCCGGGTCAGGGGGATATAAGCGGGGGTGAAAGAAAATTCATTTCAACTCTGGCTAAAGCTGCTGCTGCTGTTGGAATAAACGGATTATTTTTGGAAGTCCATCCCGAACCCGATAAAGCATTAAGTGATGCAGCAAGTCAGTTACCTTTATCATCTTTAAGGCAATTATTAATAACAATTCAAGAAATTGATTCGATTGTAAAAAATGAAAAATAGTGTTCTGGAGAAATTAAAAGAGATAAAATTATTCCTGTTTGATCTGGATGGCGTTCTTATTCATAATGATAATGTAAATAATCTGGATAGTATTAAAACATTTCTTGAAGATATAAAGAATTATGTTGAGGATCTTTCGAATTACGGATTGAAATCCGGCATAGTAACCGCGAGAAAAGAAGATGAAATAATATTGGAACTTAAAAAACTGGAAAGTATTTATATTATTGCATCAACATTTGAGAAAGTCCAGGCAGTTGAAAAATTGATTGCAGAACTGGGAATAGATTTTAAGGATGTCTTTTACACGGGTGATGAAGTTCTAGATATTCCGTTACTAAGCAAATGCGGATTATCGGCGGCTCCAGCCTGGGCAGGTAGAGATGTAAAACGTTCGGTTAATTTTATTTTTAAAGGAATAAGTGCGCATACAATTTTGCCAGAAATATCAGCACTAATAAAATCAGTTCATACAAATAAATAACTTGTGAGGTTTTGTGTCGGACGAACAAATTATATCCAAGGGAAAAGAGATAATAAGCATCGAAGGGAATGCGGTATTAAATCTGCAGAAAAATATTGGCAATGAATTTGTACGCGCTGTAAACGTTATTCTTAATTCGAAAGGAAGAGTTGTTTTTACTGGAATGGGGAAGTCGGGAATTATTGCGCGTAAGATCGTTGCAACGATGAACTCGACCGGGACAGCTGCGTTTTATTTACATCCTACCGATGCTTTGCATGGGGACCTCGGTATGGTGAGGAAGGATGATATTTTAATCCTTATCTCTAAAAGCGGACATACAGAAGAATTATTGCAGCTTATCCCGATGTTAAAACGTATTAACGTAACATTAATAGGCATGCTGGGAGAGCCCGACTCAAAAATAGGAAAAGAATGCGATGTCGTTTTGAATGTTGCAGTGGAGGAGGAAGCCTGCCCATACGATCTGGCACCGACATCATCCACGACTGCGGCTTTAGTAATGGGTGATGCTCTGGCTATCTCTTTACTGGAACTGAGAGGATTCTCGGAAGAGGATTTTGCTATTCTTCATCCCGGAGGAAGTCTCGGTAAAAGATTATCATTAAAGATTTCTGAAATAATGATCTCCGGGAAGGATATCCCGATTGTAGGCGAAAACACTTCCATAAAAGACACTATTTTTGTTATCACATCTAAACGACTTGGAATGACTTGCGTTGTGGATTCGAACGGTCAACTTTCCGGAATAATAACCGATGGTGATTTACGAAGGCTTCTTGAGAAAACTCTGGATATTAAAAACCTATCTGCAGGGGAAGTAATGACCCGCAAGCCGAAAACGCTAAGTAGAGATTTGCTTGCTTCATTTGCATTAACTCAGATGGAAAATCATAATATTACTTCGCTTATAGTTGTTGATAGCGACAATCGACCGGATGGAATTGTCCACCTTCACGATCTTGTGAAATTGGGATTACAGTCAAGATGAAATATCTATTTTCTATGATATTATTCTTAATTGCTATTTCCTGTAGTGAAGAGAAAATAAAACCTTTGGTTGATAATAATACTTTACAAAGTGAAATCCCGTCTCATGAAAGCTGGAATTCTCAAATCACTTTTACAACTGAAGGAAGAATAAAAGCTGTCTTGTTTTCCAATCATTTGAAAAAATATGAATTACAAAAAGTCACGCAGCTCGAAATCGTCAAAATTAATTTTTATGATTCTGATCAAAAAATTTCTTCTACGTTAACCTCGAAGAGAGGTAAAGTTGATGATATTACAATGGATATGTATGCTATTGACAGTGTTGTAGCTGTAAACGATAGCGGTACTGTCCTTACAACAACCGAATTGAAATGGCGAAACTCGGACGGGAAAATTTTAACCGATAAATTTGTTTCTATAAAATCACCAAAAGAAATTATTGAAGGTTACGGATTGGAATCGGATCAGAGTTTACACAACTATATGATTTTTAATGTAACATACTCTTCAACAATTACGAATAAAAAGTAGTGAATACCAAATCTGTCATATTGTTTCTACTAATAATAACTTCAGTTATCTATTCTCAGCAGCAGAAAGAAATGATTACTGTTTTAGGCGATAGTTTAATCGGTAAACTGGTTAATGGTGAAAGCATACGGGAAGTGCATGGCAATGTAGTGATGACTCAAGGTGCTGTAAGAATAACTTGTTCAAAAGCCATTCAATTTATTGCGAGGAATGAAGCCGAGCTAATCGGTAAAGTAGTAGTAACTCAGGACAGCATAATCATTAATACCGATCTTGGTTATTATTACGGCGATAGCAAAGTTGCATTTTCAAATTCGGGCGTCTCATTGTTTGACGGCCATATTAATCTAAATTCAAAACATGGTTATTACTACTTCGATGAGAAGAGAGCATTCTTTTATGATAATGTCCGGCTTTATGATAAGTCGACAAATCTTGAGTCGGATCGTTTGACCTACTTTAATGATGAGAATAAGGCAGTAGCTTCCGGAAATGTAAGGGTTAAGGATTCCACATCGGTACTGCTTGCCGATAGTCTTGTTAATTACCGCAATACGAAGTCAACATTTGCCTATAAGAATGTTATCATTCACGATCCGCAAAATCGACTTACCATATTCGGAGGAGAGCTTGAGGATTACGATGAAATTAATTACACAAAAATATTTGATAATCCAATTCTAATTCAGATCGATACAACTAAAAACGGCGAGCTTGATACACTTATAATTTCCTCTAAATTGATGGAAGCATTTAATGATTCTACAAAAAGACTTGTTGCTTCAGATTCGGTAAAGATTTCACGAAGCGGATTTGCATCAGTTAATGGAATTACATTTTATTATCAGGATCCGGATCATCTCTTCACCTACAAGCGGGAAGAGGATAGTTCTACCCCCGTTCTATGGAATGACAATACTCAATTGATAGGTGATACAGTCAATATTTATTTAGAAGAAAATCGAATGAAAAAAATGTTGATTAATTCAAATGCGTCCATAATTTCTACACAAGAGGGATATGATACAAGGTTCGATCAAATATCCGGTAGAGAAATAAGAATGCTTTTTGGACAGGATGGACTGGAAAAAACTGAAGTAATGGGAAATGTTCTAAGTATCTATTATCTTTATGAAGAAGATGAACCGAATGGATTGTTAAAATCAAGTTCGGAAAGAGCGAATATATTTTTTAGTAATAATAGTGTAAGCGAAGTTAAGTTTTATGGGAACCCGGCAAGCGAGTATCATCCGGAAAATCTGATTGAAGGGAAAGAAAAAGATTTTACAATCCCATCCTTTATTATTATTAAAAATAGACCGACAAAGGAATCTATACTTGGTGAAAGAAAAAACAAAATATTTTCTAAACTGCTGGAATTAGAGAACTATGGAAAATAAATCTACCCTGCGCAGCGAAAATCTAAAAAAAGTTTATAAAAAAAGAGCTGTTGTAAACCACGTTTCAGTTTCGGTTCAGCAAGGTGAAGTTGTTGGATTACTCGGACCAAATGGTGCGGGAAAGACTACCACATTTTATATGATTGTTGGAATGATTAAACCGCTTGAAGGGAGAGTTTTTTTAGATAATATTGAAATAACTCACGAGCCGATGTACAAAAGAGCTAAAATGGGAATTGGCTATTTACCGCAGGAAGCCTCCGTTTTTAGAAGATTGAGTGTTGAAGATAATATAATGGCAATTTTGCAGATGTTAAATCTATCTGACAAAGAAAGAAAAGAACGCCAGGAAAAATTACTTGTTGAATTGGGAATTGCAAATGTAAGAAAGAGTATGGGTTATCAATTAAGCGGAGGGGAGAGGAGAAGAACCGAAATTGCACGTGCACTTGCGACAGAACCTAAATTTATTCTGCTTGATGAACCATTTGCCGGTGTCGACCCGATTGCTGTTGAGGATATAATGAATATTGTTGCCAATCTTAAAAATAAAAATATCGGTATTCTGATAACCGATCATAATGTGCATGAAACGCTTAGTATTGTTGATAGAGCCTACATTTTGATAAATGGTGAAATATTTAAGGAAGGAACTGCCAATGCTATGGCTGAAGATCCCGATGTAAGAAAACTATACCTTGGTGAAAACTTTAGATTGGATCGTTATTCGGAAGTTTAAGAAAAAAACAGGTAGGAAATAACTGAAACTGAAACAATATAGAGTATTGCAAATAAAGCTTTTTTTATCCGCTTTCTTCTGATCAATTTTTTCTGAAATGTCCATGTTGAAGTTTCATCTCTTTTATAATCCCCCTTATCTATCGACCAGTTTTGAAAATTTGGATTACCCATATTACTCATACTTAATAGAAAATATTTCGACCACAAAATAAATTTTTTGTTAATTAAAAAAGATGACTGATGTCACAAGATATAAACAACAGCAAGCCAGTAAAAAAAGTTTAATAAAAATTATCTATTAAATTCTTTAATAATTTTTTGAATCTCTTCTTCCGATATACCAGCACCAAAAACAGCTTCCTTAGTTACATTCCCCGATTTTCTACTGACGTTTCCTAATGGGTTTGTAACCGGGTTCCCGGCTCTGGCTCTTAACCTTTCTTCAATTTGTTTTGTAAAACTGCCTTCTGAAGTTGCACCGGAAATACTTAACGATGACGGAAGATCGAATGATGAAACAGATGCACCTGAATTAACCGGTCTGGTTTCAAATGCAAGTGTTTTAACATTCATTAAATGTTTTGCTGAAACATTTTCAGATACAATTGAACCACCCCAGGTACCGGGTCCTAATGTCATTGAAGGAGTCAATCCTGTAGTATATCCAACCGCACCAACAGATGATGGTGTATTTACTACAATCCTGAAAGCCGGTTTCTCCAGAGCAAATTTCATAATTACTTCTTTATCATTGGAATGAATAGCAAGAGTATGACCTACTCCACCAAACTCTAATAATTCGATACATCGGTGACATCCTTCCAGCCAGCCGTCAACAGTGTAGAAAGCCAATATCGGCGAAAGTTTTTCTATCGATAGAGGTTCCTGCTTACCAACTGAAGAGCATTCTGCAATAAGAACCGTTGTATTAGGTGGAACCGTAAATCCTGCATAGTTTGCAATCCATACAGCGGGTTTACCGACAATATCTGCATTTAACCTTGCACCTTTTGCAACCGTGTTTTCTAATTTCTTCTTCTCTTCTTCGTTTACAAAATAACATCCGATTCTTTTTGCTTCTTCAATTACTTTTTCGTGCAAAGGTCTATCAACAATCATTGCTTGCTCGGAAGAGCATAGTGTGCCGTTATCAAATGTAGTTCCATAGACTATATCTGCAACAGCTTTCTGATAATTAGCTGTTCTTTCTATGAATGCCGGAACGTTACCGGGGCCAACTCCATAAGCTGGCTTTCCGGAGCTATAAGCAGATCTAACCATCGGCATGCCGCCGGTTGCTAAGATTACTGCAATGTTTTTATTTTTTAATAATTCTTCAGTTCCCTCATAAGTAGGTATCGATAAACATTGAATCAATCCTTTAGGTGCACCGGCTTTTTCTGCAGCTTCCGATAATACTTTTAAGGCTTCGGTTGTACAGTTTACAGATTTAGGATGTGGGCTGGCAACAATTCCATTTCTGCATTTTAAAGAAATTATTGCTTTGAACATTGCAGTCGATGTCGGGTTTGTTGATGGAACTAATGCAGCAACAACTCCCATCGGCTCTGCTATTTTCAGAATTTTTCCGTTCTTCTGAACATCAATCACTCCGACTGATTTAAGATCTATAATCGATTCCCAAACATCTTTCGTACTGAACTGATTCTTTATAACCTTATCCTGCCATTTGCCGAAGCCTGTCTCCTCGTGCGCCATTTTTGCAAGTCGTTCCGCTTCCTTAAAGCCGGCATCTGCCATTGCTTTAACCACTTTATCTACCTGTTCCTGATTGAAATATTTGAATTCGAGTTGGGCTTCTTTAGCGGCGGCTGCTAATGTTCTTGCTTCCTGGATCGACTGAAGATCTTTGTCAGGGTTCATAACTGTTTCCGTTCTTTTCGTAACCAAATATATGGATAGGGGAGTAAAACTTCAATTAGGAGTTCGATAACTCATGACTTAATTAATTATTTATCAAGAATCTCTTTTAATCCCTGGTAACCGGTTTTACTTGCCGGGAGTTTTTTACCATCATTAAGTATTACGAAGTATGTTTCTTTTTCAAATAGCTCAATCTGCTTGATATTGGAAATTCTTACAATATATGAACGATGGATACGAATAAATTCTGCCGGATCAAGGTTCTCTTCAAAGTACTTCATTGTTTTCTGTTTAAGAAAATTTCCTTTGTCTGTATAAATCATTACATAATCGTCCTGGGCTTCAAAGTACTTAACATCTCCAACCGGAATAATCGATATTTTCTGTCCGGATTTAACAACAACTCTCTCTAAAAATTCTTCCTTCCTCTCGATATGTTTAATTAGGTCACCAATTCTTTTATTAGAGTCAGCCCTGTTCTCAATTTGTTTTATAGCTTTTTGAATCGCCTCGGCAAACCGTTCTTCTGAAAATGGTTTTAGCAAATAATCCGTTGCATTCACTTCGAATGCTTTTAGCGCATACTGATCGAATGCTGTTGTAAATATTATTACCGGAGGGTTCTCAATTATTTCGAGCATCTCAAAACCGGTTATTTTAGGCATCTGAATGTCGAGGAATATTAAGTCGGGTGAGAGGTCATTTATCTGTTTCAATGCGTCAAAACCGTTTGAGCATTCACCAATTAGCTCAATTTCAGGGAACTTGCGGAGATAATTTTTTACAATATCACGGGCAAGGTTCTCATCGTCAACAATCAATGCTTTAATTTTGTTATCCATTTTTACCTTGGGATAAAAATATTTACTCTGAATATACTGTTTAATTTTTCTACGGTTACAAGGTTATCCTGGTTATAAATTAATTTTAATCTGTTCTTGATATTCTTAATTCCAATTCCTTCTCCTTTACGCGGTACAGCTTCCGGATCAAAATTATTTTCGACGATTATTTTCAGGTATTCTTTATCAGGTTTACATTTCAATTTAATTGTGACCTTATCAATACTTTCATAGACACCGTGCTTAATCGCATTTTCAAATAAAGGCTGCAAAATCATACTCGGAATTTCCAAATCATTACACTCTGATTCAAGCTCTTCTGTGAATTCAAATTTATCGGCAAAGCGGATTTTTTCAATATCCAGGTATAATTTAGCATTTGTAATCTCTTCTGTCAGTTTACTCTTTTGTTTTTCGTTTTTGGATAATGTGCTCCGCAGAAACGAAGAAAGTTTAATTGTCATATCGCGCGCTTTTTCAGGATCGCTTAATGTTAATGAACTGATCGAATTCAAACTGTTGAAAATAAAATGCGGATTGATCTGGTACTTAAGCGATTTGAGTTCTGCTTCTTTTACAAGTGTATTCAACTCAGATTCTCTAAATAACTTCTGCTGAAAATTATTGTAGTATATTATTACATAATCCACCGCAACAATTATTGCATAGAAAAATATTCCAATCATAAACCGCCATATTCCGGAATTAAAAAGATAAGTTTTGTACAGCGGTTCGTCCTTAAAAATATTCGTAAGAATATAATAACCGGCTAAGACCCATATAGCCGATGTAATGATAGCTGCTGCAGAATGATTAACGAATATCTTTAACGGTGTATAATTTTCAAGTGTATTATAGCTGACTGTATACCACAAACTTATGCCGAGCAGAAAGTAAATAGTATTAAAAACAATACTTTCAACAAAAGCATGTTCAATTTTTACATCGAGCAGAAAAACGATCACAACATTATGTATTAAGCTTATGAATACCCAGACAAGAAGGTAAATAGTAAAAATCTTTATGTTCTTTATAAATGGATTGCCCATAATTAATCTTGTTTAATAACTTAAAATTTCGCCGCCGCCGAATATAACAGCGCCTTTTATTATTAGAACCCCTTCTGAATAAGTTGAGCTATCGGATAAATATCGTTTATCGTCAAATCCTCCGAAAACTGCCGTAACATTCACAATAACTTTCCAATCCTTCGGTACGACTATATCGCATCCGCCGAAAATACATGTAATTTCAAGCGTATTTTCACCCGGTGCTAATTTTGATTTAACAAAATTTATTTTCGAAGAACCAAATATTGAAGTTATTCTTCCACCTCGAAAATTCTCTGAGGTAACTAAACGGTTAGTGCTATTAAAGATTGATGAATCTTCTATAATATCGCCGGAGTAAGTTTGCTGGTCGGATGACTGACCCGGTTCCCCTATTGAAGATTTTGGCGGAATGTTAATATCCCTTCTTCTGAATAAAATAAAGAAACCGATTATAATTAATATTACCGGCCAGTAATCTCTAAATGAAAAATGAATATTGAATGGCGAAATATGATTGAAGATTCCGAATAATCCGATTATCACGAAGATAATTCCAACAACGCTGTTCCTCGAATTATTCAATATTACCAGGCCGATGATAAGAAAAACAGTGTGCCATGAAAAGATCAAATGGCGTAAATCGAAATCGAGGAAGAGAAAATTGTCAGCTATTAATAGCGCTCCAATAGCTATTAGGATTATTCCACTCCAGATTTTTGCATCGTTTCTCATTTTATGCCTCCTTGTAATTAATTTTTAATTTCGCCGCCGCCGAACAGAACAAGTCCTTTTACTACAAGAACTTTGTTTTGATCGTAAACAATATTTGGATCCTTTCTTCTCTTATCTCCGAATCCACCGAAGATTGAAATCACATCAAGTTCAACTTTCCACTCCGAAGGTATAATTAATGTTGATCCACCAAAGATTGCCGTAACTTCAAGACTTTGTTCGCCATCTGCTAGTTTTGATCCCATCAGGTTAATATCCGAACCGCCGAAAATAGATACAACACTGCCGCCCTTAAAATTATCTGTGTTAATGATTTTTGTCCCGCCGCCGAAAATATTAACATCTTCAAGAAAATCATTTGAATTTTCAGATGCTGAAATATTTGGATCACCTTGAAAATCTTTTTTATGATAAGACGAACGGCTTCCTTTTCTCTTCATGATTATGTATAAACCGATAATGACGAATATTAACGGCCATAATCCAGGGACAAGATTAAAAAGTCCGATCGCAAGGAATACAATCCCTGCAGTTTTATTATCGGAAAGAACAAAAAGCAGAAGTCCGAATAAAATGAAGAAATACTCCCATGTCAAAAAATCAACGGGGAATAAGAAGATGTCGTAGTTCCTAAGCAAATAGACAATACCCATTAACACCAGTATTATGCCGACTACAATGCGCGATTTAACTTTTTGCCATGCCATGTTAACCTCAAGATTTATTTTTCTTAATTAATCTGACGCAAAGATATTGAGCAGGTTTTAAGAATTGAAGAAGAAATCGGTGAATAGCGGGAAATTATCGGTGAATTCAGTAAGATATACTGTATAGCTAGAAAATAGATCTTCGGGCGAAGCCATCCTTTCCTACTCAATCAATTTGGATTCATCGCTTGAAGGTAATTCCTGGACATCCTTCAATTTCCTTTCGATTGCACGTGTACGCGTTTTTGCTGAATCGATTGTATCGCTTGCCTGGCGTAATTTTTCCTGAGTTTTATCAAGAACATCACCGAATTTAGTAAACTCTGTTTTTACAGCTCCAAGCAGACTCCACACTTCACTGGATCGTTTTTCGATTACAAGGGTTCTAAATCCCATTTGTAAGCTGTTCAGAATTGCTGTTAAAGTTGTTGGTCCTGTAATAATAACTTTGTTTTCATTTTGAATTTTTTCAAACAAACCGGGTCGCCGTAAAACCTCTGCAAATAATCCTTCTACAGGTAAAAATAAAAGTGCAACGTCGGTTGTGTTCGGAGGGTCGATATATTTTTCATTGATCGATTTTGCTTCTCCTTTAATTCTATTCTCTAATGCCTTGGAAGCTTCTTCAATTACTATCGGGTCTGCAGAATCCTGTGCAGCAACCAATCTTTGGTAATCTTCCATTGGAAATTTTGCATCTATCGGTAGCCAGCAAAATCCATCTTTATTTTCACTGCGGCCTGGCATTTTAACTGCAAATTCAACTCTGTCATTGGAATTCTTTTTTGTGCTGATATTCTTTGCATATTGATCGGGTGTAAGGATTTGTTCAATTAAATTTTCTAATTGAATTTCGCCCCACGTACCACGTGTTTTTACATTGGTCAAAACTTTTTTTAGATCACCAACGCCAACAGCAAGATTTCTCATTTCGCCTAATCCTTCGCTCACAGCTTCAAGCCGGTCACTTACAATCTTGAATGATTCGCCCAATCTTTTTTCTAATGTGTTATGAAGTTTTTCATCAACCGTTTGACGCATTTCTTCTAATTTCTTTGAATTGTTTTCCTGAATTTCTTTTAACTGAATTTCAATTCTATCCTGAAGTTTTTCAAATTTTTGTTCATTGGTTTGAATTAGCTTAGTCAATTGATCATATAATTGATCGCCAAAGAGTTTGATGGCACTGCTTAATTCTTCCCGCTGGGATTTACTCACTTTTGATAGCTCGTCACGGTTTCTTGTTAATTCATCACGGAAGGATTTATCAACCCTATCGAGTTCCTCTTTCAAATTTGATTGCGATCCGCTCGATATTTTTTTATATGTCAGCCACAGTAATACTAAAGTGATTAGTACTAATGCTAATGTTATGATGTAAATATACTCGTTCATATGGACCCCGGTATAAAAGAAATTGAAAGACCGCCGGTTATTTATCAAATATTTTTTTATTCAGCAAATATTATTTCATTATTTTTAATAGTTAATTCAATTGGGATAAAATGAAAACCTGGAAAAAGGTTCTACTGGGCATTGCAGGTTCGTTATTAGTGGTTGTTCTCTTCCTCTTCTTTATTTCGTATATCATGTTAAGGAAGTCATTACCAGATTATGATGGGGAGGCAATAGGCAAAGGATTAATCTCTGAAGTAACAGTTTACCGGGATTCGTTTGCCATACCAATGATATTAGCACAGAGTGATGAAGATGCTGCATTTGCTCTCGGCTATGTACATGCGCAAGAAAGGCTATTCCAGATGGATGTTGCACGGAGAGCCGGAGAGGGAAGATTAAGTGAAGTATTCGGAAGCAGTACGATTCCATTTGACAGGATGTTCCGTACAATAGGAATATATAAGGTCGTTGAATCGAGTTTTTCTAAATTAAACCCGGCTTCGCAAAAAATTCTCTCAGCTTATACAAAAGGTGTAAATAGATTCATTGAAAATAACAAGGGGAAATATCCGATAGAATTTGATGTGCTCGGTTATGATCCTTATCCCTGGAAACCTGAACACAGTCTTGTTATAGCCAAACTAATGGGCTGGGAATTGAATATCAGCTGGTGGAGTGATATTACATTTTCAAATCTGATTCAAAAAGTTGGTGTTGAAAAAGCTAAAGAACTTTTACCGGATTTTCCGCAGAATGCACCGACAATAATTCCGAAAGAGTATTCAAATCTTGCTTCAATAAAAACAGACTTAATTGACATTGACAGAAAATTTAGAGAGTTCACCGGATTCGTTGGGACCCATATTGGTTCGAATAATTGGGCAATCAACGGTACTATATCTGAATCGCAAAAACCTATCATAGCAAATGATCCGCATCTTGCTTTTTCTGTACCGGGGAAATGGTTTTTTGCAATGATAAGAAGTAATGATTGGAATGCTGAAGGATTTACTGTCCCCGGACTTCCAGCAATTATAATAGGTAAGAACCAGAATATTGCCTGGGCTATGACCAATGTAATGGCAGATGATTCTGATTTTTATATTGAAAAAATTAATTCCACCGGAAATAAATATTCGGTCAATAATCAACTGCGCGATATTATTTCATATCAGGATTCATTTGCCGTTAAAGATTCGGCTAATTTTAGATTCACAATAAGAAGAACTCATCGGGGTCCAATAATTTCTGATATCCATCCTTATAATTATCTTTATCCGAATTCCGGTAAATTAAAAGAGAATATCAGTATGAGGTGGACAGGTCTGGAATTCAGTGATGAGATGTTTGCTGCTATTTCTATAAACAAAGCTAAAAATTGGGCTGATTTCAAAGGAGCTCTAAAATATTTTACTCTTCCGGGACAGAATTTTGTTTATGCTGATGATAAGGGAAATATCGGTTATGTATGTGCTGCCCTACTACCTTTGAGGCCTAGTAACAGTCCAACATTGGTCTATGATGGTTCTACAGAAGCATACGATTGGAAAGGATTTGTCCCTTACGAAGAAATGCCAAAGCTTCTTAATCCCGCTCAAAATTTTATTGCCACTGCAAATAATAAAACAATAAATAATTTCAAGTATCATATTTCCAATGTATGGGAGCCCTCTTCCAGAATAGAGAGAATAGTTGAATTATTGACTTCGAAGAAAATACATTCGAAAGAAGATTTTAGAAACTATCAGTTGGATTTTGTTTCTCCTTATGCGAGAGAAATTGTGCCATATATCCTAAATGCATTTAAGGAGGTTAAAGTAAATGATCGAAATTTAAAAATTGCATTAGAACTTTTTGAGAATTGGAATTTTGAAATGTCCGCTTCCAGTCAGGTCCCCACAATCTATCTCAATTATTTCCATCGTTTAATAAAAAATATTTTTGAAGATGAACTTGGCAGGGATTTATTGAAGGAATATGTTTTTCTTGCAAACATTCCTTATAGAATAATTCCAAAATATCTTAAAGAGAATTCATCTTCGTTCTTTGATAATGTACAAACACAACAAGTAGAAACACGTGATGATGTTATAAGACAAAGTTTGGTCGATGCATTAAACGAGTTAGAAGGTAAGATTGGTAAGGACATGGCTATGTGGCAATGGGGAAAGATTCACAAAGTGAAATTCAGGCATATGTTTTCGGATGTATCCGGTTTATTGGATAAATTAATTAATGTTGGTCCATATGATATTGGAGGAGACGGTACAACGGTTTTTAATACTGAATATTCCTTTACGGAGATTTACGAAGAGAAAAGAGATTTGACTAAACCTCACCGCTCCGAACCATTTCAGAATATTCTTGGTCCTTCTATGCGATATATTTACGATTTCGGAAATCCGGACTATATGGAAATTATTTTACCAACCGGACAAGCGGGTCATTTCCTTAGTAGTCACTATAAGAACATGACAGAAAAATGGTTGAAAGGGGAGTATATAAGGATTCCTGTTTCCGAAGAAAATTTTATTAGGAATTCAAAACACATGTTAAAAATGATCCCGGGCAATTCTCCTTAAGAAGTTTATCTTACAAAGTATTAAATTAGCCTAACACATAATGATGGAATATGAAAGTAACAGAACATTTATATAAATCGAACGAAACTTTATTAAGTTTTGAAATAATTCCGCCCAAACGTGGCGGAGATATACAACAGCTTCTTTCAGTACTTGATGATGTTGTTAAATACAATCCCCCGTTTATTGATATAACAAGTCATGCCGCCGAAGTTATTTATGAAGAAACAACTGACGGTGGAATGAAAATGAAAGTTAAACGGAAACGTCCGGGAACACTGGGTATTTGCGCACTCATTCAGAATAAGTATAACATAGATGCAGTACCGCACGTATTATGTTCCGGATTTACACGTGAGGAGACAGAAGATTTTTTAATAGAAATTCATTATTTGGGAATAGATAATGTTCTCGCAATAAGAGGCGATGAAAGCGGTTTCCATAAACCTCTTAAATATGGAAGAAGCATCAATGAATATGGTCTTGATTTAATAAAACAAATATCCGATCTCAACAAAGGGAAATACCTCGAAGATGGATTATTGGATTCCTACGGAATGGACTTTTGTATAGGAACAAGCGGATACCCGGAAAAACATTTTGAAGCCCCGAACCTGATAACCGATATAAAGTACACCAAAGCAAAAATTCAAGCCGGCGCTTCGTATATAGTTACGCAAATGTTTTATGATAATAAATTTTATTATGATTACATCGAAGATTGTAAAAATGAAGGGATTGAAGTCCCGATTATTCCCGGATTGAAAATAATTACTTCAAGAGCTCATGCTCATAGCATTCCTAAAAATTTTTATATTGATATTCCATCTGAACTTGTAGAAGAAGTTGATAAAGCGAAACCCGAACATGTGATGGAAATAGGTGTAGAGTGGACTTTCAAGCAAGTTGAGGAACTATTAAACAAAAAAGTACCAGCTATTCACTTTTACATCATGCAAAATTCAAAACCTATTAAAATGTTAATGAAAAAATTGGGATTATAAAATGATAATTACCTCTGCAAGAATTAAAGCAGCAATTCCGCGAAGGTTAAAATGGGGAGTATCGGGTTGCGGGAATTTTGTAGAGACTTCTTTTTTACCGGCACTCACATTAGTTCGAAGAAATAAATTAATTTCGGTTTTTAGTCATGATTTATCTCGTGCTCAAAATATTGCCGTTAAGTTTGGCGCCCAAACTTATTCAAATAAATATGAGGAATTTTTAAAAGGAGATTTTCATATTGTTTACATCGCCGGTGCAAATGCCCATCATTATGAACAGGTGATTGAAGCAGCTAAAGCTGGTAAACATGTCCTGTGTGAAAAACCGGTTGCTATGAATTCAAAACAGATTACTGAAATGATCGACATGTGTAAAGAAAATAATGTAACGTTTGCTGTAAATTTTACACATAGATTTCATCCTCTTGTATTAAAAGCAAAAGAACTCGTCGATAAAGGAATGATTGGGAAAATCGTATCGGTATCTGCTTCTTTCAATATTGATTATGCTCCTAATGATAATTTCAGATTCAAAAAAGAATTAAGCGGAGGGGGTGCACTAAGGGACCTTGGTTCTCATATGATTGATATGCTTCGGTTATTTGGAGGTGAAATCAATAATGTAAAAGGTTTCCTTGATAATGTTGTTTACAATAGCGATGTAGAAGATTTTGCTACAGCCATTTTGAAGTTTGAAAAAGGAGGCTACGGTTATTTTAATGTTTCTTATAATGCGAATAAATCATTTAACAGGATTGAAATACTCGGGCATAAAGGTGTTATCAGTATTGAAAATTTTGTAGGGAAGAAAAATACATCCGGTAAGCTGGTAATTAATCTCCAGGGAGAAGCTAAAAAAGCATTTAGAAAACGTGCAAATAAAATTTCATTCATGATAAGATCTGTTCAAAAATCGGTATTAAAAAACAATACTCCATTGGTCACCGGAGAAGATGCATTAATGACAATGAAAATTATGGAAGAGATTGAAAAGCAATGTCTTTAAGAAACGAGTTAATTGAATTTTGTCATAAAGTCTACGAGAAAGGATTCGTTTCCGCATATGATGGGAATCTTTCCGTCCGCATTGATCAAACTAAAATTCTTATCACTCCTTCTGGCAAGTGTAAAGGAGAACTTTCAGAAGATGATTTATTGGAAATTGACAATTCCGGTAACCTATTGTCCGGTAAATGTAAAATATCAACTGAAGTAAAAATTCATCTGCTTGCATATCAAAAAAGGAGTGATATCAATTCAGTAATTCATTGTCACCCTGTTCATGCTTCGGCTTTTGCTGCTGCGGGAGAAGGATTAACCAGACCAGTTTTTCCAGAGGTTATTCTGTCATTGGGTAAGGTACCGTTATGTAAATATGGAACACCATCTACGGATGAACTTCCAAATTCAATGTTGCCTTATATTGATTTTGTATGGGCATTGTTATTGGAAAATCATGGTGCTGTTACATTTGGAAAAACTATCAAAGGCGCTTATTTCAGAATGGAAAAATTAGAACATGTAGCACATACTTTGCTTATTGCTAGAATGTTAGGTAGAGAAAAAACTATTCCCCACACTAAGTTGAGAGAACTTTATTCTATTGCTGAAGAAGTATACGGGATAAAAATTGACAAAAGAAACAGAATGGATTATTAAACGAAATTTATAAAACTATTATAACGGTATTGGAATGGCTAACAAAAAAATTAATGTCGCTTTATTGGTTGGCGGTACATCACCTGAACGGGAAGTATCAAAAGCAACAGGTAAATCTGTATTAGAAGCACTCAGGGATCTTGGGTATGGAGTTAAGGTTATTGATCCGGCTTATGGACTTAATCAGCCAAAGGATGAATCCAAATTTTTTGAGGTTAAAAATTATTCGGAAATTTCAAATCGTAACCAGTTAGAAGCAATCAATTCAACACTTCTAGATGATATTGATCTAATATTTCTTGCATTACATGGTGTGGGTGGCGAAGATGGAACAATTCAATCGATGCTAGAAATGCGAGGGCTCAAGTATACCGGCTCTAAAATTTTGTCGAGTGCTCTGGCGATGAATAAGTGCATGACAAAAATAATGTTTCAGCATTTTGATGTTGCAACACCTAAATGGTTTATAATAAATAAGAATGAAAATGATTATAATCTGATTCGTGACAAGATTAAAAAATTTTTCGGTTATCCATGTGTTATCAAACCAAATGATTCGGGTTCTACAATTGGTTTGACAATTTGCAGAGGTGATGTTGAAGTGGAAAGTGCTGTTAAGCAAGCGCTTGAGTTCTCATCAATTGCATTGGTTGAAGAATATATTGCTGGAAGGGAACTTACAATTGCAGTCTTAGAGCAGCAGGCATTACCTGTTTTAGAGATTAAACCAATGAGTGGTTTTTATGATTATGAACATAAGTATACAACAGGTAAAAGCGAGTATATTGTCCCGGCAGTAATCCCTCCAAAAATAACAGAGCATTTACAGCATCAGGCTTTGTTAGCGTTTAATTCAGTCGGGTGCGAATGCTATGCAAGGATTGATTTCAGATTAACAAAAGATTACAAGTCATATTGTCTGGAAGTCAATACTTTGCCGGGTATGACAAACTTAAGCCTTGTCCCTAAAATGGCTGCAGCGGCAGGTATTAGTTTTGAAGAATTAATTGATAGAATCATCAAGAATGCACTCTAATGTCTAAGCCGCAAAACAAATTGATGGTTAGGGTTTTCATTGGTCTGGTTATTATTAGTATTACTGCATTTCTCTTTTTCAATGAAAACGGAGTTTTAAAATATCTTAGTCTTAAAAGTGAATTGAATGAACTTGACTTAAAGATCAAATCCGCCGAAGAAAAATTAAAAACTCTTGAAGCCGAAATCGACTCATTAAACTCCAGTAATGCAAAAATGGAACGAGTAGCGCGAGAAAGATATCACATGATGCTTCCAAATGAACGGGTATTAAAAGTAGAAGAAAACTGATTGATTTTGAATTGAAAAGTAAAATCGAAATACCACAAACTCCCCTCGCAGAAAGAGTACGTCCAATATTATTGGATCAATTTCGTGGTCAACAAAAGTTAATTGGTGAAGGTAAACCATTAAGAAAAATGATCGAGAATGAGTCGCTGAGTTCAATCATTTTTTGGGGCCCACCGGGTACCGGAAAGACAACCTTAGCAAGGATTATATCGGAATCAACTAAATCGGAGTTTTTTCAAATTAATGCTGTCTCCTCCGGCGTAAGAGAACTAAGGCAGGTTATTGAGATTGGTAAAGAGAATCTAAAATATAACCGAAGCACCATTCTTTTTATTGATGAGATTCATAGGTATAATAAAGCTCAACAGGATGCATTATTATCTTCTGTTGAAAAGGGAGAAATAATTTTAATTGGTGCGACGACAGAAAATCCTTCATTTGAAATTATCCCTGCATTACGATCACGTGTAAGAATTTTTATTTTAGAAGAGCTGAACAAAAGTGATCTTCAGGAAATTCTAAACTTTGCACTGACAAATGATGAGTTTATAAAATCATTGAGTATTAAAATCGTTGATAATGAATTCCTGTTCTTTATATCCGGCGGTGATGCCAGGATTTTACTTAATGTTTTTGAAGCTGCAATTTTGCATGAACTGGAGAAAGAAAAGATTATTATCACAAAAGAATTGATCGAAGAAATAATTCAGAAAAAGAATATAGCATTTGATAAGGGCGGGGAAGAACATTTTAATGTTATTTCAGCATTCATCAAAAGTGTGCGTGGTTCAGATCCCGATGCAGCTGTCTATTGGTTGGCAAGAATGCTGGAAGGGGGTGAAGATCCAATTTTCATTGCACGAAGAATGATTATCCTTGCCTCAGAAGATATTGGTAATGCCGCTCCCAATGCATTGGTCTTAGCACAAGCAACCTTTAGTGCTGTTGAAAAAATCGGTATGCCTGAATCCCGTATTATACTTTCACAATGTGCAACGTATTTATCTTCTTCACCTAAAAGTAATGCATCATATTTAGCAATTGATTCTGCAATAAGCGATGTAAAAAATCTACCGTTATACCACGTCCCTCTGAATTTGAGAAATGCACCTACAAGATTGATGAAGGATATTGGTTATGGAGAAAATTATAAGTATCCTCATGATTTTGAAAATCATTTCGTAGAAGAAAATTATTTACCGGAAGAAATTAAAAGCAAACAGTATTATTTCCCAACAGAGAATGGAAATGAAAAAGTGTTGCGCGATAGGTTAAAACTTCTTTGGAAAAACAGAAAGGAGTATTGATTAAATAATACTAAAGACTTTTCCAGGTAGCTGCCTGACAAGACCTTTAAATTCAAGCATCAATAAGTTTACTAAACAATCGGCAACAGACATTGAAGTTATATTTGCAATCTCATCAATTTGCTTTGGTTCTTCATTTAGAGCCGATAATAATTTTTCTTCAAATAAATTTAATTCAAAATTCGGACGGTTAATGCTCTTTCCATGAACTAAATTTAATTTTACTTTTAATTCCTCAAGAATATCTTCAGTACAGGTGACTAATTTTGCTTCCCCTTTTTGAATTAGAGAATTTGGACCTTGGCTTTGTTTAACATTAATATTTCCGGGTGTAGCAAAAATTTCACGATCTTGATCAATAGCATAAGCGGCGGTTTGCATTGCACCGCCTGTAAATTTGGTTTCAATTATCAAAGTACCCAGCGAAAGACCGGAAATGATTCTATTCCTTTTCGGGAAATTTGGTGCATCGGGTTTGGTCCCAAGTGGATATTCTGAAATAATCAGGCCACTCTCAATTATCTCGAAGAATAATTTCTTGTTCTCAGGTGGATAAATAACATCGAGTCCCGATCCGATCACAGCAATTGTCTTACCGCCTGCTTTTAAGGCAGATTGATGGGCAATGGAATCGATCCCCCTGGCTAAACCGCTGACAATTGTTAAATTTTTTTGTGCAAGTTCATATGAAAATTTCTCTGCCTGTGCCTTCCCGTAAATTGAGGGCATTCTGGTTCCAACTATCGCAAGGGCATTTTGATTCAATTCATCCAAATTACCAAGTAAATAAAGAATTATAGGGGGGTAATAAATCTCTTTTAGTAGATTAGGGTATCCTATATCCCAGTAAGTTAGTATCCTTCCATTTAATTTTGACAGTCGATCAAGTTCTGTTTCAGTTTCTTCTTTAATAGCATCTATTTTCGTTTTGGCAGATATTATCCTATGAGAAAGAGTTCGATTTATTCCTTCAATGGCAAGCAAACTTGTCGGTAAGGCTTCCAATATACTTTCAAAGGAACCGAATTTAGTAATTAAAGAAAAGATTTTTTGAGGACCAATTCCTTCTATACTAAGAAGGAATTTTAGATAAGAAAGATTTTCCAACTGCTTTGGTGTCAATGCAACAAGGTTCTCTTTTTATTCATTTATTTCAATGTTATCAACAATTCCGATTATCATTGTATTTACTGGCGCTTTGTTATGTCCTAATATCTGTTGAATTGCATCGCCTTCCTGACAAACGATCACTATATCACCAATTCCAGAATCAATTAAATCAAGCGCAATAACATCTTTCTCTCCCAAATAATTTCCATTAAAATCAATTGGATGAGTTAGAAGTAATTTATGCCCTGATAAATATTCATTCTTCTGTGTTGAGACAATGTTCCCTTTAACTTTCGCTAGGAACATTCTTTTCCTTTTTCGATATTCTGTTTTTGAATAAAATGGTTACTGGTATCAAAACTATATATGCAATTAATAAAACAATTGGAGAAACGCTTAGAGATATAAAATTATCCCACATTCCTATTGACATCAAATAATATCCAAGGACAAGAATACCAACACTCAGGTATAATAGATAAAAATTATACTTATTCCAGTAATCTTTAAATGGAGAAATCTTGATTTTTTGATCTTTAGAAAAACGTTTTTGCTTTCCCATTTTTATATCCCTGATAAGTGAAGTAAAAAGCCCAGTGTTGGGGGGAGACACTGGGCTTACGATGCCTTCAAAAATAATTAATTCCGAAAGCATACATGTGCAATATAAATGTCATTTTCTCGATTGTCAAGAGAATTTACTTGTTCAACTGATATACGATTTTCCTGATAGTGTCGAACTGCAAGTATGGGTAGTCGCTTCTTATTTTTTCGATTGCTTCACTTGCACTGATATTTTTTGATTTCAAATCGAGAAATTTTTTCCTAATTGTATGATCGCGAACGGACTTTTCGTTTATTAATCCTTTATTGTAAAGCAGGTTATAAATGTCATCAGAAATTAGATCCGATAAAGGATTAACATAAAATTCCTTGCTATTTGTTTTTTCCATGGCTAATCCTCGTTTTGTTTTTGAATTAAACACTTTTGGTTTTATTTAGTTCCTAAAATGAGAGTTATTATCAAATACAAAAAATATTTTAAAAAATATTTGGATATTTAGAAATGAGTTACTATATTTCAAGCCGTGTTTTTTAGAAACCTTTGAAATATTGCCTCGAGAAGCTTCTTTTACTTGAATGTCCGGTACCATACTTGACAAAGAAAAAATTAAGTATTACTTTTCTCGTCCGCATTTATAAAAGTTCTTTGACAGAGTGAGTAACTAAAGAAATTCTTTAGTAGTTTAACTTTGAGATTACAAAAGCTTACAAAACTTA
>JAGUYK010000022.1 GCA_020061355.1 Ignavibacteriales bacterium
ATGTTTCTCCATTCCCGGTTTCACATAAGGTAAATCACCAACAACCAGAATATGATATATCTCAACATCATACAATTCATCTTTGCGGCGAACCATAGCATTTATTAATTCAAGCGGAGCCGCACATCCGGGTTGAACAACAATTTTATCGTTTGATTTAATAACTTTAACTGCTTCATCGGCAGAAACAAGTTTCGCATTATACTTCTTTACCCAGGGTACATTAATCGGTTTATCAATTTTAATCTGATCAAGATTCATCGTAATCATCTCATTTAATTAGTTGAAAAAATATGAAGTCGTCTATACTCAATGTTGAATGTTTCAGCAATACTTTCATTTGTACAATAACCGTTATATGTGCAAACTCCTTTCGAGAGCCCGGTGTCAACGAGAAGTGCCTGTGAAAGTCCATGTTCGGCTATTTCGTCAACGTATTCTAGGGAAGTGTTTGTAAGTCCGTAACTCGCTGTCCGGCAAACTAATGCTGGCATGTTTGGCACACAATAATGAATTACATTATGCATCAGGAATACAGGTTCCGAAATTGTTGTTGGTCTGCTCGTTTCAATACACCCGCCCTGATCTATTGATACATCAACAATGACAGCACCTTTTTCATTGTCTTAACCATAGTTTCAGTTACAAGGTGAGGAGTTTTTTCAGCTTTAATTTGAATTGCACCAATAAACAGGTCTGCAAATTTAACACCGCGCGCAATTGTAAAAGGATTTGCTGCAACCGTACTTATATTTTTCGAAATATCCGTATTAATTCTTCTTAAGCGCCTCATGTCATTATCAATCACAATAACATGAGCTCCTCTTGAATGAGCAGCCCGGGCAGCATTGAAACCGACAACACCCGCACCAAGAACAACAACAGCAGCAGGTGCTACACCACCAATACCTCCCATCAAAATGCCACGACCTAAAGGAGAATCACTTCCCAAATATCTTTCACCAACCTGAACTGCCAGCTGACCTGCAATTTCACTCATCGATTGCAACACAGGTAATTGATCGTCTTTTTCTATCAATTCATATGCAATAGCAGTAACCTTTTTCTTAAGTAATTTTTCAATCACATTTTTTTTGCCGACAGCAAGGTGAAGAAACGAAAATAAAATTTGTTCATCCTGAAGAAGATCAACTTCCTTTTCAGTGAGAGGAGCAATCTTTACAATCATTTCAGATCGCTGATAGACCTCCTCTGCATTATAGACAATATTTGCGCCTACCTTCCGGTACTCTTCATCTGTAAAATGACTTTCTACGCCGGCGCCAGTTTCAACAAATATTGTATGCCCGGATTTAACTAATGCATCAACGCCGGCTGGTACTATAGAAACGCGTTTTTCTTCTCTCGTTGTTTCTTTTGGGATGCCAATTCGCATAATACAATCTAAATTTAGTTGATGTAAAAATAGTTATTAAAAATTGCTTCTACAATTCTATGAAATCAAACAGGAGTAATTGGCTTCTTTCTCAACATTACAGAAATAACGTTTTTAGCAGCCAATGAAGCCATTTTACTTCTTGTTTCGACTGTTGCACTACCGATGTGAGGTAATAAAATAACATTATCGAGCTTAAAAAGTTCTTTGTTAATGTCCGGTTCATTTTCATAAACATCCATTCCGGCTGCAAATATTTTCCGCTTTTTCAAAATATCAATTAACGATTTCTCTTCGATAACTTCTCCCCGGGAAGTATTAGCTAAAATCGATGTTGGTTTCATTAATTTTAGGTTCTCATTATTAAGTAAATGATAAGTTTTATCATTCAGAGGAATATGAAGAGAAACAATATCAGAATTATTTATCAGGAAATTTAATGATACCTTTTTTGCACCGGTTAATTTCTCAAAATCTCTTTTAACAGTTCTATCATAATAAATTATTTTTGTTTTGAATGGGATCAATCGCTTTGCTACTTCAGACCCAATTCTCCCGGCTCCAATAATTCCAACCGTTTTACCTGCAAGTTCCATTCCTAATAATAACTGAGGCATCCACGCTTTAAATTTATTACCACGTGTATAAATGTCACCTTCACGAAGTCTTCTTGCACAGGACAATATTAACGCTAAAGTTAAATCAGCAGTCGCATCGTTAAGGATTCCCGGTGTGTTGGTAACAAATATATTCTTTGATTTAGCGTAATTAACATCGATATTGTTATAACCAACAGCTACATTTGCAATAATTCTACAAAAGTTAAGGTTATCAATTACTTCTTTGTCAATTGTGTTGGTTAATAAACTGATCAGACCATCTGCATCTTTAGCTTTTCTTATCAATTCTCTTTTCGAAATTATTTTATTCTTTCTAAAAACATCAACATCAAATCCTTTCTTACGCAGAAGTTCTTCAACATTGCCGGGTAATTCCTGAGTAATAAATATTTTCATGTTTAACCGAATAACAAACCAACAATGAATAATGCACCTAAAATTCCTGCAATATCCGCCAATACCCCGGAAGCAACAGAATGTCTTACCTTCTTTATATTAACCGTACCGAAATACAAAGCCAGAACATAAAAAGTTGTTTCGGTACTCCCCATAAATGTAGAGACCAATATTCCAATAAAGGAATCGGCACCATGAACAGAAATAATTTCCGACATTATACCAAGCGAACCGCTTCCTGAAAGCGGACGCATAAGAGCCATTGGAAGCGCTTCAGCAGGCATACCGATTAAATTTGTAACCGGCGAAAGGATCATTACCAGAAAATCCATCGCACCGCCGGCTCTAAAAATTCCAATTGCAACAAGCATTGCTACAAGGTATGGGATAATTCTTACTGCAACATTAAATCCTTCTTTTGCACCTTCAACGAATACTTCATAAAGCTTTACCTTTTTCATTGCTCCGTAGAAAACAAATGAAATTATAATCAGTGGAATCGCAAGCATTGAGATTGCCTGGACGACCGATTTAATAATTCCGATGTCGAACATTGAAAATAAACCCAGGACAATTGCCAGGATTAGTGAAGCACCAATTAAAAAGAATCCGATTATGAATTTTATATTTGTTTTGAACCAATCAATGAAATTGTAATTTGGAATAGAGAATTTTTCTAAAATTTTAGCTGAAAGGATTCCGACAAATGTTGCACAAAAAGCACCGAAAAAAGAGGTCCCGATAATTATCGCTGGGTCGCTGCTTCCTGCAGCAGCTCTTACCGCAATTGCTGTTGCCGGTATCAAAGTCAATCCTGCAGTATTAATAGTTAGGAAAGTACACATTGCATTAGTTGCTGTTCCCTTTTCCGGATTAATGGAATCGAGTTCTTCCATTGCTTTCAATCCGAATGGTGTGGCAGCATTACCCAATCCAAGCATATTTGCCGAGATATTCATTATTATGGAACCAATTGCCGGATGATCCGGCGGCACATCCGGAAATAAGAATTTTGTTATGGGTCTAACTACCTTAGCGATAATTGAGATCAAACCAGCTTGCTCGGCAATTTTCATCAGTCCAAGCCACAGTGCCATTATTCCGATTAGTCCAATTGCAATTTTAACTGCAGTCGAAGCATAATCGATTGCAGAATTGGTAACCTCTTTCATTTTAGAAAAGGAAATCTCTTCGGAATAAAATGTTGCAGTGTATAAAAAGGAATCGAGCTTTTCACGAAGCATTATACTGCCGGAAAGATCATTTTCTTTACCGGATATTTTTGCCATCTCTCTCCAAATCTTCGGAGAATTTTCCGATGTCTCAAAAAAAGTAGTAAACCTATTCTCTTTTTTATTAAAGGTGACCTGGATATTTTGATCGATGTCATCATCAAAGTCAGTTTTATAAAAATCCTTCAAGACGGTACGACTTATTTGTAATGTAGCATGGTTAGCTTTTACGGAATCAATTTTGGCGTTTTCAAATTTTACAAGGACGTAAAGGGGTTCATTATTTCTGAATTTGTTTGTTGCTTTATCAGAAATGTCGATTGTAACTGCTGTTACAATACCAAGCAATAATAAAGTGAACCAGATATAGTTTAGCATTAATTTCTCGAATGACTGTAAGAATTATCGGAAAATTATAAATTCTTTCCGTAAAAGACATTTTTTATTTAATTTCGAACCGAAAAGTTTACAGAGGAATAAAATGAGAATCGGATTAGTGCAATACAGCCCTGAATGGGAAAATCCCGAAAAAAATATTTTGAGAATTGGAGAGATGATTAAATCATTAAACTCAAAAGTTGATCTGCTAATTTTTCCCGAATTATCGCTTACGGGCTTTACGATGAATTCCAAATATTTTGCAGAGGATCTTGACGGCGTTTCAACACAATACTTTATAAAACTTTCACAAAAATTAAAAACAAATATATTCGCTGGAATTATTGAGAAGAGTGAAGACGGTATATTTAACTCTCTTGTTCATTTTAATTCTGACGGTTTAATCAATGCTCGTTATAGAAAAATTCATCCTTTTGGTTATGCCAATGAAGATCAAAATTACAGAGCAGGTGATGAAAACGTTATCACTAAAATTGAAAATTCAAAGTTCGGACTATCCATTTGTTATGATCTCCGATTCCCTGAGTTGTACCGTCTTTATGCAAAAGAGCGGGTTCATGTTTTGATAAATATTGCCAACTGGCCTGTTGCCAGAATTGAACACTGGAGAACTCTCCTAAAAGCACGTGCAATAGAAAACCAGTGTTTTATGATTGGAGTGAACAGAGTTGGTAATGACCCTCATCTTCAATATAATGGTTGCAGCTCTGTTTATGATCCGATGGGAAATGAAATAATTTCTATTGGTGACGAGGAAAATATTTTTATTTCAGAATTAGATCCTCAACTGGTTGAGGATGTACGTAATAAACTACCATTCCTTGATGATATTAGATTAATTTGATAAATAACAACAGAACAATTATTCCTATTTTTTATCATTACAAATCTGTTTTCTGTGTTATCAACCTTATCCCGTTTCTATTTGTAATGTAGAGCCAGATCCATTCAGCCATTACGCGGTAACGGTTTCTAAATCCAATTAGATACATTATGTGAATAAATCCCCACATCAGCCAGGCGATTAATCCACCAATCCTGAACTTCCAGATTTGAGCAATTGCTTTGGCTTTTCCGATTGTAGCCATTGTTCCTTTGTCAAAATACCAGAAATGTGGCCGTTCATCCCGACTAGTTCGATTAGCAATAATCTTTGCAACAAAACGTCCCTGCTGCATAGCAACGGGGGCAATACCGGGCAGAGAGTTTCCATCTTTCATAAATAATGCTGCATCACCAACCACAAAAACTTCCGGGGAATCTTTTATACTGCAATCCGGTTCAACTATAACACGACCGGCTTTATCCATATCCGCATTAAGATCCTTGATAATTGACGGAATACTATTTCCTGCAGCCCAAATAACATTTTTCGTTTCGATCAATTCATGTTTTAAGTGAACACCGTTTTCATCAATAGAAGTAACCAATTTATCAAGCATCACATTTACACCTAACTCCAAAAGGTCTTTTCTAGCATGTTCACTTAATTTCGGATCAAACTGTGTAAGCAGGCGTTCTGTTGCTTCCAATAATATAACTTTTGTTTTTGACGGATCAATATTTCTGAAGTCCTTTAACATTGTTTTACGAGCGATTTCAGAAATTGCACCCGCTAATTCAACGCCGGTAGGTCCGCCACCGACAATCACAAATGTTAAATATTTTTCAACCTCTTTAGGGTCTTTCAATCGCTCAGCTTTTTCGAACGCAAATAAAATTTTCTCTCTAATTTTAAGGGCATCATTCATCGTTTTTAAACCCGGTGCAAATTTTTCCCAGTCGTCTTTTCCGAAATATGAATGACGTGAACCAACGGCAACAATCAAGAAATCATATTCTAATTCATCGTCAACCAAACTCACTTTCTTTTTTGCAGTATCAATTTTTATAACTTCACCCATAATTACACGAACATTCTTTTGATTACTAAGAATAGAACGGATAGGTGCTGCAATATCTGCCGGCGAAAGTGCTGCCGTTGCAACCTGATATAGTAACGGCTGGAATAGATGATGGTTCGTTTTATCAATCAATGTGATTTCAACATCTGCATTCTTTAATGCTTTAGCTACACTTAATCCGCCGAATCCACCACCGATGATTATAACTTTAGTTTTCATATTAACTTTTCTTTTCTAATTAAAACAAAGGGATAATATCTTTCGTTTCAATACTTAACAAATAATTCGAAGTGGAATAGTTTACCTTCTTCCTGAATATAATCCGCGGGATTTGCTCACTTTAATATCCTGAAGTTCGGGCGCTTTCATCCTGATCTCAAACATAAATCCTCTATAAGTGCCAATAGGATTCCAGCTAAAATTCATCTCCCAGCAATGTAGATCGCGGTAGATGGAAATTTGCGGTGCTATCACTTCCTTCCTGTCAAAATCATAACTACCGCGCACTGTAAATTTCCAATTTTTAGTAAGACTGAATCCCAAATCTGCGCTGAGATTTGAAAAGGTTGAGGATTGGTTAGGTGTAATTTTAGAGAGATTAAAATTATAACTCAGATTTAAATTCCATGGAATTGATAAATCAGGTGACTCGTTATCTTCATAAAGGGTAATATAATCCTTCTTTTGAAAGGCATCGTATTCACTATCGGACTTTTTCTGAAGTGATTTACTTTCCTGATTTCCTTCACCAATTAAATTTGTTGAAACCGAAAAACTGAAATTAGAAAGTCGAAAGAGACCTTTTCCGGCAGAAGCAAGGAATCTGTTTACCTTGAAGTTCCCTTCGTAATCATAGAATGTAAAAGTTGATGAACCGGACAGACTTAACAACTGCCCTATTTGGGTTCTGTAACTTAAAGATAGATCGGATAATTTCAGACTATCTGCTGCAAAGTTGTAACCGATACTTGCATTTAAATTTAAGAGCTGATACTTATTTGCATCGGTATTTTTTGTCGTATCGTTGGGATCCTTCATTGTCTTTATTTCAAAAACATTACCAAGAGAAAAATTCAAACTCTGCTGCTCACCGGCAAATGCACCGCCGAAAATTTCATTCTGATATTTATCGTAATAAACTACTTCCCCATTTGCCTTTTTATAAGAATCATAATAGCCCCATGTATTATCTGCAAAATTCGGTTTATATGAATATGAGATCGATGGAAGCAGAGTGTGCCTGAAAGCTTCTATCCCAAGTATATTCGGTTGCATAATTCCATAAAGCTTTGTTGATGCGGATACGCTCATATCGAATGTGCGGACAAAATTTAATTCTTTAACGTCCGTAACTACAAGAGAATCTTTTTGAGTAACCTGGTTTGTTTGCGGGTCAATAACATCTATAACCCTGTTCTCAATTTTTACGTGCTTGTTATACCATTTCTCCTGGTAACCGATTCTTGGAGCTACATTGAAATAACCGATTTTTGGTGATGCACTAAATGAAAGATCATGTTGAACACCACCGCGTATTTTAAGATTGCCTTCGGTTTTCCTTCTTTCATTTCGAAATTGACCGGAATAAGTATATGCGATCATTTCATACCATTTCTGATCTCGCAAGGATTCCGAACCCTCTCTCTTGAACGGATAGGCAATATTTTTAGAAAAAGAAATATTTGGAAGAGATTCATAAATATTACCGCTTGCCAGATTTTGTGTGCGGCTATAATTGATTGATAAGCTATTTCCGGATTCATCCCATCGCTTACTGTATGTTGCATTTGAAATAATATCCTGGGATAAAAGATCATTGTAGTTGATACTATTATTTTGAAAAAAAGTGGATGATTGGAATTGAAGATTAGCGTCAAATCTGGATGTCGGATCGATCTGCTGATTATGGTATAATGATAAATTCCAATCTGTTTGCTCCTGCCGGTTTGGGTCACCCTCTTCTCCAATAATCACTCTTGAATAACCTGAATTGAATGTACCCGAAAAGTCATAACGCTTGGCATATCGTAATCTGCTTCGCAGACCATAGCCGCCTTTAGTATAGTAATCACCGGTTAGAGCAAGATCAAAATAATCGCTTAATGCAAAAAAATATCCGAAGTTTCTGAAATATTGACCGCGTCTTAATTCCTGTCCGTAATTTGGAAGTATGATTCCCGATCGTCTTCCCGATTCATTCGGAATGACTGCAAAAGGTACAGGAATTGGAAACGGAACTCCTCCAATGTGCATGAATATCCACTTAGCAATTATTTTATCCCGCTGGATAACTTTCATTTCACTTGCGCTAAAATAAGTATGAGGTGTATCCTCTTCGCAGGTTGTAAACATACCGTTCTCAATAAAATAAATATCTTTATCAACCTTCTTTACTTTTTCACCTTCATAGCGTGAAGTTTCCTCTCTATTTTTAGCTAATGAAATGAATCCCTGCTGAGTTTTAAAGTTGTATCTGATTCTCGATCCTTCGTAGACATCTTTCCCTTCGGCAAGGATGGGAACCTGCTTTATTTTAACTTTTGCAGTGTCGGAAGTATCCTGAATTCCAAATGCCTCTAATTCATTCTTTTCGTAATCGACAAAAATCTTTCCGCTCTTTAAGTCGGTCTGTTTATATTTAAGTTCACCCGACCCGAACAAAAACATCTTTTTATTCTTAACATCATATATTAACGAATCCTTTGCCGATGCAGATACAACAGCATCAACGTCACGGTTCTTTTTAACTTTGGTTGAATCCGATTTAATAGAATTTGCTTTTGCGATTTGAAGAGAATCCGGAAATGATTTTATTGCAGACGTATCTCTCTGCTGTGCGGAAAGATAAATCGGAAGTAATAATATTATTAATAATGATTTCATCAATCCCGGTTTCTTGCAGCGAATATTTTATGACTTATAAAAAACTAAAGCCGAAGCTCCTTTAATACCGGCCTCGTTCTTAAGTTTTGCTGGAATTACTACAACCCTGCTTTGAAATGGTTTCATCACACGAGACTTTAACGTTTCTTCAACAGAAGTAAAAAGTAATTCACCGAATCCGGCAACACCGCCTCCAATAATTATAGTTGCAATATCCATAATATTAACTGCGTTGCTTAAACCATATCCTAAGCGTTTGCCTGTGTCTATAATAACAGAGCCTGCAAATTGATCACCCCGTTCTGCAGCTTCATGAATTATTTGAGGATTCAATTTATCAAGATTATTACCACATAATTCCAATAAAATTGACTTTTTAACTCTCTGAAGTTCGGTTTTAACTCTTTCAATCAGATAGTTACTTCCTATGTATGCCTCAACGCAACCGAAAGAACCGCACTTGCAAGGAACGCCTTCAGCATCAATAGTAACATGACCTAATTCTCCTGCACCGCCCACTTCCCCTCTGTAAATTTTTTTGTTGATTATGATTCCGCCTCCGACACCAGTTCCTAAAGTAATCATAATAAAGTTTTCATATTTCCTTCCGGCGCCATAAATCAACTCACCTATTGCAGCAGCATTAGCGTCATTTTCTACAAAGACTTCTACCTTAAATTCTTTTTTGATGAGATTTCCGAGATGTATTTTTCCCCATCCGGGAAAATTCGGCGGGTCTTCTACTGTTCCCTTTTTAATTCTTATTGTTCCCGGCGAACCGACTCCGATACCGAGAATTTTGTGACCATCTTTTTTTAATAACTGTTTTATTCCCTTTTTTATTTGACTAACAACGGCTTTAGGTCCATCGTTTGCCAGACTATCGATTGATACTTTTTCAGCTATCTTCCCTTTCTCATCAACTAAACCAATTTTAATTGATGTACCACCAAGATCAACTCCTATCGCATATTTTTTCTTCGGCATTAAAATCCTCAGTTAAATGTTTTATCTACAATTGTAATTTCATTAGGATAATTGATATTACCGATCGGCGTACCAACAACCGGTTTAACTAATAGCTTAATATTAGATGTTGACCCGCTAATGCCGCCAAGATTTAATAACAGTGAAAGAATGTCATCAAGACTTTTTTCTTTCATACTTTTGGCGATATCAAAGTCAATGTTAAGGGTTATCAATGTCGATTCACCTTTGCCGGGTACATTAATCGGCTTATCAATATTTCCGGATAAGACTTCCTTTTCATTTAGAAAGAGCTTGTATGGAAAAGATTCAAGTGTTAAATCAGTTGCAGGTGAACCCCCACTTCCATCATTTGGATTTTTTGCTTCGATATTTAACGAAAAAGTAAGAGGTAAATTACCTTTTAAAACACCTGACGAGAGCTTAAGCATTTCCAATGAAGAGAAATCGCTAAGAGATTTTTTGCTGCCGATGTTTATTCCGAGTATTTTATAATCCACCGCTGAATGAATTTTGTATTTCAACCGCGAAATATTTTCGAAGGTCTGCAGGATGCTGCAGCTTTGAACGAATGTTAGTAAAATTATAAGACTAATTAACTTGCGCACGTGAAATTGACTCCTCAATTTTTTTAATTATCATTTCGGCTACTTTCAATGCTTTTAACCCATCTGAACCTGAAACCGGGGGTCTGGTTTTATTAAGGATAGAATTAACAAAAAGTTGCAGTTCATGCTGCAAAGCATTTATTTCTTTCTGTTCCGGCTGTTCATATACCACTGCTTTTTTTCTATCACCAATTCCTATTTCACCGAATGAAATAAAAGGGCTATCCGGCATATCGCCCGGTGAAATCAACCGATATACTTCCGAAACACCTGTAATGAAATCCAAAGTTATATAAGTATCTCGCTGAAACATTCGCATCTTACGCATTTTTTTTTGCGAGATTCTGCTTGCCGTTACATTTGCAACAGCTCCATTCTCAAATTCCAATCGTGCGTTTGCAATATCAATTGTATCCGATACAACTGCCACGCCGCTTGCACTAACAGTGGCTACTTCACTTTTTACAAGGCTTAGAATAATATCAATGTCGTGAATCATTAGATCTAAAACAACGGCAACATCGGTACCGCGCGGATTGAACTGCGATAAACGGTCAGTCTGAATGAATAACGGATTAAGATCATATTTCTCAAGTGAAATAAGCGCCGGATTAAATCTTTCGATATGCCCTACCTGGAAATTTAATTTTTTATCGTCTGCAATTTTAACAAGTTCTTCACCTTCGGAAATTGTAGTTGTAATCGGTTTTTCAACAAATACATGCTTATTGTTCGCAAAAGCTTTTTTAACCAACTCATAATGAGCGCTTGTTGTTGAAACAATTGATACGGCATCAACTTTTTTAATTAGTTCATCAATTGAATCAAATGCATTAACTTGAAATTCGTTAGCAACTATCTTCGCTTTCTCAAGGTCCTTATCGTAAATGCCAATAAATTCACAACCGTCAACTTCTTTGAATAATTTAGTGTGGAGTTTTCCAAGATGTCCGGTCCCAATCACACCAACTTTCAATTTCTCCATAGTTCACCAGATTTAATTTTTCTATAGCCGATTATTTTATCATAACCGCCTTTCTCAGTTGATTCATAGAACAGGAAAACATGATACTCGTTTACTGTTTCCCAATAATTCCCTTCCAGAATGTTCCAATCAATATTTTGGATACCATCATTATTAATATCCGCAGCTACAAACTGGTAATCGTATAATCCGCGTTTCAGTTCTATCTTTAAGTTTAGTAGTCCATTATCATCAAACATTTCATATTGAGGTAGAACTTGCCAGTTGTTAAAACTCCCTACAAGAAAAACAGGTTTAGTAATGTTCTCAGGCGGTCTTATACTGAAATTAACATTCAAATATTCGGCATACTCATTTCGAAAATCGGTAAGGAATGCAGCACCATTAAAATCTCTCCTCCCCTTCCTGAAAAAATTTGATGTTTCAATTCCATCATACTGTGCATTTACATTCTGTGTATTAAAACGGTTATAGTCGCGAAGTTCGGTTTGCCTGTATTCATTACCGGGTTTTATATCCCTTGCAATAAATGTAAATCTATTCGATCCATTCCATTCAAAAAAGCGGGTTTGGGTTAATTGATTACGGCTAATTAAAATCGGGTATTGAAGTTTACGGTTTTCAATAACTTCAACAGATTTTATATATGCGGAGAATAAACTATCCGGAAGCAGAAAAGAACTTTGTATGGCATAGGTGTAATTGAGATTGGCTAAATCCGAATCATAACCTTGAGAGCGTTCATTATCAATCCTTACGTTTAATTTTACTTCTGGAAATACTACATAAAATTTACCTTCAGCATAAATTTCATCTGGATTCTGTGAGTCAACTATAAAAAATTTCCATTTACCTGAAAATGGGAAAGTAACATTTCTATTCGGAAATGAACCTTGATAGTGATAACGTGCGCCGGTCACTCTTTGCGGTAACCGTTCAAACCAAATATTATACTCCGTGTTACAACCGGGATTCATCAAAAAAACATTATCATATGGTTTCCAATCTGCATCGCAAAACCTGAACAAAATATTAAGATTCGGTATATGAACAGATTGAACATCAAATTCGATCGTAATACTTCCTTTGGTTGAATCTCTTAAATCAATTAAAGGAAATTCTGTTTGATCGATAGATGAATAAACTCTCAGACTCTTAATTTGAAAATCAGAGGCAAATGAGTAGCCGCTAAGAACAATTAACAGGAATAATAAGATTAATATATTTCTACGCATTTGATCGACGCAAATGGTACAAAAATATTATAAATCTGCTGTTCGCGGGAAGCTTCTAATAAAAGTCCCTCATCAAATGCAGATATTAATTTACCGGTCTTAAATACAATTTCATAGAAAACAGGATGATTCTCGTTCTCTTTACCGTAAACAACACCATAATTTTCATTCATGGTAATGTTTATCATTTTATCGATCTGTTTGTTCCAATCCATTTTCATAGTTCTTTTACCCGTTGATTTTATTGCTAATTGTTGTTCAAAAAGTAGTTAAAAATGAGGTGTTTTACAATTGATAAAGATTTGAACAGTTAATTAAGGATGAAGTTGGGTAATGACGAATGGTAGAGACGACCATGCAGGCCGTCTCTATAAGAGATACTTATTTATCGTTAATATCTATGTCGCCGCCGGTAGTTTTACAAATGACCGATTCGCCACCGCCGTTAAATTCACCCTTTAATCTGCTTCGTGTAACTTTTGTTGCTTTATAATTACTGAAATTACAATCAATATCCCCACCTGAAGTCTCAAAATCGACTGTAGCTTGAAAAGTTGAAGGGACAAATAATTTAATATCACCACCGGATGTAGATGCATACAATCCTTTATTATTTCCGGTATATTTTATTTCGATATCACCGCCAGAGGTCTTTGTAGAGATCTTTCCATTATTAACCTCAATCCTAATATCGCCACCGGAAGTTGAGGCAATTAGGTCGCCAGTCAATTCTTTCGTGTGAATATCGCCACCAGAAGTAGAGACGTCCGAATTTCCGGTATGTTTTAGAAGAATTATATCACCGCCGGAAGTTCGCACCTTCAATTCGCCACCTGTGTTTTTAAGATCTACATCGCCGCCAGAAGTATCCAGCTTAAATTGGCCATTCACATTTTGAATAAGTATATCTCCGCCAGAAGTTTCAACATTATTATTAAAACTTGCAGGTATCATCGCTTCGATTCGAACACTATAACCGCCGCCCCAATTAAAAAACCATGATCCTTCCCTTTTAGCAATAACTTCTACACCATCCCCGGTTCTTTCAATTGTAAACTCCATTTTTTGTTCTGCTTTTCTATTCCCAAAAATTTTCACATAGACTTCATCTTTATTCCAGCTGTCGATTTTAATATCAGCACCAGATGCATCAATAACGAGAGTCTCGTTAGGTTTAACACTGATAGATTTTTCCTTAATGAGTTTTAGATTGTCTGCAAAAATATTTGTCGAGAATGCAGAGCCAAATAATGCAATCAACAGAATCAAAAGTATTTTTTTTGTTATCGAATAGTCAGTTGAGTATTTCATTGTAATTCTCCTAATTATTTTAATTTATCTGCAACTTTAGACTTATGGAGTTTTTAGAAAGTTACATGTATTTTGACTATCGGGATGAAAAATTAGTTGTATTATCTAAGAATATTTCTTTAATGTCGAAAAGAAGAGCTTTTATGCCGAATTCCACAATTAAGCAAACCAGCATATCGATGATTATATTTTTATTTTTTTTCCAAAATATAATCGCTCAAAACAACCTTAATTTCCGTCAGTTTATTAATGAAACAGGAAATTTTATCAAACAACCTGCAAACTGGGAGGCAAAAGATTGGGGGTTACTGGGTTTAACAGCTGCATCATCATTATTGATTATGCAATTTGAGGACCATGTTCGCGATGAAATATTAATAAAAAGAGGAAATTATAACAGTATTCCGGTTGAATTTGGTAGAATTTGGGGCGAACCTTATAACACAGCACTTATAAGCGGAGTAAATGTTCTTTCCGGAATTGCTAACAATAACTATTTAAACAAGAAAGTAGCTTTCGAGATTATTCAGTCGGCTCTTTACACAGGCTTGGTTACACAGTTTTTAAAAATAGCATTCGGAAAATCAAGACCTTATACAGGTGAAGGTTCATCTAACTTTTCACCAATAAATTTCTCCGGTGATGATAACTGGTCGTTTATTTCCGGGCATACAAGTTTGGGTTTCTCATTATCAACGGTACTATCTGAAAATTCTAAAAATGAATTCATGAAATTTCTTTATTATGTTCCAGCAATTTTGACAGCATATTCGAGAGTATATCAGGATAAACATTGGGTCTCTGATGTATTTCTTGGTGCATTACTAGGATATGCAATTGGTAAATGGACTGTGAAAATTCACGATATAAATGAGAAGCAACTATTACCAAATCAGCAATTCTCATTTGTAATTCCTTTTTAAAATAAAAATGCCATCTTAAATAAGATGGCATTCAATCAATTTACTATTTCTTTATACGTTCTTTAATTCCTGGGTAAGTTTAGCAACAGCATCTTTTGCATCGCCGAAATACATCAATGAATTCGGATAAAAGAATAATTCATTCTCAATTCCGGCATAACCAACATTCATAGAACGTTTATTTATAACAACCGTTTTTGAATAATCGACATTGAGAATAGGCATTCCATAAATAGGACTATTCTTATCATTTCGTGCAGCCGGATTAACAACATCATTTGCACCAATAATTAATGAAATATCAGTGTTCGGGAAGTCATCATTAATTTCTTCCATCGATAACATTTTGTCGTAAGATATTTGTGCTTCAGCTAAAAGAACATTCATATGACCGGGCATTCTACCTGCAACGGGGTGAATTGCAAATCTTACTTTCTTCCCTTTGGCTTCGAGTAAATTTACTAAATCGCGAACCGCATGCTGTGCCTGGGCAACTGCCATACCGTAACCGGGGACAATAATAATATTTTCGGCAGCGTCAAAAATCATTGCTAGTTCTTCAGAATCAACTGACTTAACCTGTCCTTTTGGTGAGGTTGTTGTTGTAGCCGGACCGGTTGAGCCGGCATTTTCCCAGCCGCCCATAACAACATTCAATAATGATCGGTTCATCCCTTTACACATAATCATTGTAAGAATAATTCCGGAAGCTCCAACAAGAGCACCAGCTATAATCAATTGATTATTCTGTAGTACAAAACCTGTCGATGCGGCTGCAAGTCCGGAGTATGAATTAAGTAATGAAATTGCAACCGGCATATCGGCACCTCCGATTGGAAGAACAAGTAGTACACCCAGCACCAATGATACTGCAGCAATTGCAATTACAAGTGTTTCCAATGTCGGATCAATTACGAAAAATACACCCGCTGCAATTAATCCGACAAACAGAATTACATTAAGAGGATGCTGACCCGGATACTTTACAACTTTACCAGTTACGATCCCCTGCAATTTACCAAATGCAATTAGTGACCCTGTTAATGTTACGGCACCAATAATTAAACTTAGAACAATTGTTATATTGGTTGCATCGTTAAAAGTCCATGTAGTAAAATTTTTCATTTTATAGTATTCCGATAGCGCTACAAGTAGTGAAGCCCCGCCACCAAAACCGTTTAACAGACCAACCATTTGCGGCATTCCGGTCATTGGAGTTTTAATTGCCATTAATACACCGGTCGTACCGCCAATAACAAAACCGATTATTATCCATTCGAATGTGAGTACATGCTGATCGAATAAAGTAACGATAATCGCTATAAACATTCCCAGTGCAGCAAGAAAGTTTCCCTTACGTGCGGTTTTGGGAGAGCTTAAATTTTTTATTCCAAATATGAATAGTACTGATGCAATTAAATATGATAACTCTATTAGTATTCTCATTTTTCAACTCACTTCTTTTTGAACATTTTTAACATTCTGTCGGTTACTAAAAATCCGCCGACAACATTAATTGTAGCAAAGATCATTGCTATTAAACCGAGAATTGTGCTTATCGTAAACTCTTCCAAACCGGCACTAAGTATGGCTCCTACGATTGTAATTCCCGATATTGCATTTGAACCTGACATTAATGGTGTGTGTAATGTTGGCGGAACTTTTGTAATCAGCTCGAACCCGACAAATATCGCAAGGACGAATACATACAAGAGCATTATTAATCCGATACTTTCCATTATTTACTCCTACTATTTATTTACAATTTTTATTTATTGTTAAACTTCTGATCTTGCTCATTTTCTTGATCATGATCAAGTACAAGATTATGATCATATAAACATTATTGTGTGATTTTACTTCAGCAATTCTTTTGTTCTTTCATGAACAACCTGACCATCTTTTACGATTACAGCTCCTTTAAAAATCTCATCTTCCATGTTAACAATAAAATTTCCATCCTTGCTTGAATATTCAATAAGACTTAAAAGATTTTTCGAATACATTTCACTTGCATGGTAAGGGACCAGACTAGGAAGATTAGGTTCGCCGATAATTGTTACATTGTGTTTTACAACAGTTTTATTCATTTCGCTAAGCTCACAATTACCGCCAAATTCAACAGCCATATCGAGGACAACAGACCCCGGTCTCATTTTCTTAACCATTTCTTCTGTAACAAGAACCGGAGATTTCTTACCCGGAATTAATGCAGTTGTAATAACAATATCTGCTTCAGATACATGTTTAAAGATCAATTCCTTTTGCTTCTTCAGAAATTCTTCTGATTGTTCCTTAGCATAACCTCCGGCATCCTGCATCGATTCATCTGTTGGTACTTCAATAAATTTTCCGCCAAGACTTTGAACTTCTTCTTTAACCTGTGGACGAATATCGGAAACTTCAACGACGGCACCGAGACGTTTAGCAGTACCAAGAGCCGATAAGCCGGCAACACCGGCACCCATAATTACAACCCTTGCCGGAGATATTGTTCCGGCTGCAGTCATCATTAACGGGAAAATTTTTCTTAAATGATTAGCAGCAAGAATAACGCTTTTATAACCGGCTAAGTTTGCTTGTGAACTCAATGCATCCATTCTTTGTGCTAATGTCGTACGCGGGATTGCATCAACAGAGATAATGTCTATTCCGAGTTCTGCTCCTTTCTTCGCTAATTCAAACTGATGTAAAGAATAAAGAAAACAGATAAGCAGAGAACCCTTTTTCATTAATTCCAATTCATTTTTTTGGAAATCCGGATGTTCAACCGGCTTCTGAACTTTCAGGATAATATCGCTTGACGAATAGAACTGCTTGAGATCTGCTGCCACTTCCGCTCCGGCATGCTTATACTTTTCATCAGGGAACCCTGCTTTCATACCGGCATCTTTCTCAATCTGAACTTTAAATCCCTTCTTAATCAGTTTTGCAGCTACATCGGGAACACAGGCAACTCGATTTTCACCTTCAACAATTTCCTTTGGTATTCCGATAACCATCTATTACTCCTTAACTTAATTAATTGGTTAGTTTCTGATAAGATTTGAAAACCACAAATTATTCATTTTTGATAGGCAAAGATATTACTTTTGTCCAAAATAACAGTTATAAATCGAATTTAATTCGGATTTTTTTTCGAAACTTTCTTCTTAAATTCAATAAAATAAATTGGAATTAGATGGATAGATAAAGACAAATAGTAAATTGGCCTTATTAAGATAAGCTGACTTTAATGAGAAGTACTATCTATCTGATCTGAAATGTTTGCGATATGAATTAGGTGAACCGGATGAATCAGGAAAAAGAAGACCAATTGTAATTCCAAATAGTGAATTCATTTTGAATGTTAATAAGGTTATCGTGGAAATAGGTAATGGAAGCAATCCGTTTATCAGTCAAACAACGCTGCAGATTAGTGTAAACAAATGGGGCAACATAATTGTAGACGAGACACAAAAAACATCTGTCGATAAAATCTTTGCAGGCGGGGATATTGTACTCGGTGCCGCTACAGTTATTCTTGCAATGGGAGAAGGAAGACGTGCTGCAGCAGCAATTAATAAAATGCTTGCCGAAGAAATTGAGAAAGAAAAAGCGGTAACGAATTAGTTTTTGGTAGAGACGCTCGGTTGAGCGTCTCATTTTTATTTTGCGTTAAAATTCGGTAATTGGCTCTTCAACTCATTCAATAATTCTACAGTTTCGTGCGTGTTATCTTCCATACTAACAAAACAAGAAATCATTTGCCCCATTGCCACAAAAAAATAACCGAAAGCACCGCTTAATAAACCGATTGGAAAACTTAACATCCCTATTGCTTTTGCAAAACTATCATTACTCACACAGCTTTTTAGACTGGAAAAAATTGTTAATGCTGCAAAACCAACAATTACCCAACCAATAATTGTAATTGTTTTGCCAAGAGACAAAAGCGTTTTGAAGCGAGAGTTAATAATAGGATTGTATTCCATTTAATCCTCAAAGAAATTGTTATTTTATTTCTTGCTAAGCTCAAATGCTCTATTTTCTTCTTTGTCAAATTTTAATTCATCTAATTCCCATTTCCCATTATCCGGGTCCAAGTAGACTTTTGCGTTCCCTTCAAATTCCTCTTTGTTAATGATAAGATTGGGTAATTCCGATAGAATTTGATATTTAAATGTTAAGGCGTATATCTTCATTTTAATACCCATGCCCATAGGCTCAGCTTCATATTCATTAGTATAAATAATTGATTTTAATCTTCTGTCACCAAGTTTAAACAACCAACTATCACATTTTGCAGCTGGGTCTACTAAATACTTTTTGATCTCACTTGAATATATCATTACTGGATAATCAAACTTACCGTAATTATTAGTTGTGGAATAATGCTTAATGGAAGCTAAGCCTGATATCAACAAGTAATTCAAGAAATTATGATCTAACATTCGACTATGACTATTAAATCCTATTGGTGCAGCATCTAATCCATAATAAATTTTGCTATTACAGTAATTTGCAACCCATTTCTCATTATCTGAATCGTCACACGGGATTGAAATAGCTATAGGTTTTGCAAATTTAGATTTTTCAAAAACAATTTCTTTAATATCTGGAGGGATACTTTTGCTGCATGAAATGGCAATCAAAGAAGTGATAATCATTCCTATAAAAATCAACAAATTCTTAATATGATCTTCTCTCATTTCATCCTCCTAAAATTATTTTACTTCTAGAACTTTACCAGTCTTTAAGTCGGCTTCAACTTTATAACTTCTAACAATTCCTTCATCATAAGACATAATAATCATGTCCACATTGAATTTTGTTTCGTCTTTATTCCACTTGAAACTTTTTTCATCAACTCTTGCCCATTGATTTTTAGAACTCAACGCTCCGAAACTGTTTTCACTGCTTAAATTATAAATAGTACCAACACCGTTGCGTTCTGCTAAAGGCAAGGTAATAATCTTTTTTGTCTCTAGATTAATTGACTGCATCAAACCAGATTCAGGATCATGAAGAATTGCATATTTGTTATTCTTTGACCACTTGACCCACATTGCTGGACCATAATGAGTGTCATTTGCATCTATGAGTGACATTTTTTCCAGATCTAATAACTTGAAGAAGCGCTCTTCACAACCACCCTTGTCAAGATCGATAGAGCCAATTGTACAACCGGTGAGGAAAACAAATTTTCCATCCGGACTTAATAATGAAATGTAAACAACTTGAGGAGTTGAAAACTTAGGTTTTCCATCTACATATATTGTATTTACTATTTTATCATTACATTTTTTCCCTTTATATGATAAGATATAATCTTTACTATAAGAGAAATCTTTTCGTTTACTGCCTAATGATAATTTGATCCATTCATTTTTCATGGATTCATTAGACTTTTGAGAAATATTCTCTGAGCCATTAGCAGACATGTCAGAAAGAGCCAAATAATAAATACCCTCATCATTCCCAACTATGATATTATATTTATTAACCTGAATCCTGCTAACATTTTTATTATTCAATCCATTTGAATTAATTGATAACCAATTTTTCCCAAAATCATTTGAAAAATATACACCATCTATAGTCCCGACGCAGATTGTTGAGTTATTATATGCAAAACTTAAAATAAAAGGTAACTTTACTGTAGGAGTCAACCAAATTGATCCATTGTCTTCAGAATAATATAATTGACCATCAACAATAGCATAATTTATATTATTGGTGTTTGCAATTATACTACAGTTGCCTTTAGGTACACCCTTAACAACTTCCCAATTCTGATAACCAATACTGTTAGTGAAGTAAAGACCACCATTATTACAAATTGCATAAAAATTCTTAAAGTCATAAGCTAATGAATGAACAAAGTATGCACCACTTGATTGTGGTAAACCTTCGTTAGCACCGTACCACTTTTTCCCTTCATCAAATGAAACCAAAATACCTCTACCATTAGTTCCGGCAACTAAAGAATAATTAGTTAATAATGTTGTAAATACATTAACCGGCGGGAAAGTATAACTATAATTCTTCCATGATTTCCCATAGTCTGAGGAAAAATAAATCCCCCCATAAGTAGATGCATAAACTTTATTTTCATTCTTAGTTAAACTAAATACAGATTTATCACCTAGACCACTATTAGATTCTTCCCATGATATTCCGTAATTATTTGATTTAAATATTCCCCCACCATTGGTACAAGCAAACACAATATTATTAATCTCTACAAAAGAATTGACATTTGTTGGTCCATTTGTTTTAATAAATTGCGCAAATAAAGATTGAACAAATAAAAATAGAGCAATAAAATATTTTTTCATATTAACCTCATTTATTATTTCCTTACAACCTTTATTGTTTTATTATATTCATCCAACGTAATTCCATTCGGCTGAGCTGAGGTGTCATATTGAGCAAATTAATTAACACAGACTTATACCCATTATTTTTACGTAATGTTTATTTGAATTACAACTGTCTCAATGTCCCTTTGCCAAAATTCTGCGAAACCCCTTGTGTTACTGAACGAACCATTTCTTCATTACTTATATCATTTCCTTGAATAGAAAGTCTTGCTAACCACCATGCACGGCGACTTGAAAGTTCATAAAGAACTACGGTCACACTTAATCTTTTAATAGTTGTAGGTATATTTAATCCTAAAACATTTTTGAATCCTGCTTGTTCAGAAAAGCCATAACTTGTAAAAAGAAGGGCCTCAAAATTCATTTCTGTTTTTAAATCCTCAAAAAATTTAAATGTTTCACTAGTAAAATTTGGTGTACCGCCTGCAGCTTGCACGTATGTATTGAGATCAGCAACATAATTTTGATAGCCTCTCCCTAATCCTTTTTCATTCATTTTTCTTAAAACCTCATCATAAGAAATTACTTTCCATGCTTTTTGTGCAGTTTTAAGTTCTGCCGGTAATCCATCATTAATAGCCCCAGATACTTCTGGGACTTCACTCTCATAGTTATTTACTGGCATTATGGCGACTGCCTGTACTTTTGTAAAATCAAGAGCTGGTGAACGATATAGAATTTCTGGTTTCAGAATCATATCTGTATTAGAAGTGGCGCATGATACAAAAAGTGTGATGGTAGTAACTAACAAGAATAAACTAGATGCAACTCTGGCTTTCATATTTCCTCCGTTTAGTGATATTACTATTATTCCCACGTTGGAGGGCTTTTGCAGAAATTAATTTGAAAATTTTCTTTTAGGATGGAGTCTATTATCAAAAAAGGCAGGATTAAATTAATAACGATAACTTACTTAAGATACTTTAACCCTCCAGCGAGCTTGTTGAGATAGACAGCATTAAGAGGTTCTTTTATTTTGCCCTCATTAAATAAACGGATATAGTTTGAAGTAAAATCATCCCCAGGAACAACACTATTGAGTTTCATATCTTTTCCAAAATTATATAGTATTGCACCATAAACATTTTGCTGATGACCCGGATTAGGCACTTCTTGCACGTAAGCTGATATTGTTCTTTCTTCTTTTGAAATGAGAAATTTTTCAACTGAATTGTAATCTGAAAGACTAACAAGCCGTCCATAATTCGTATGTGGAATAATTATATAGTGCAATGCAGTATTCTTCTGTGACTCTAAAGGAATATACTCGGCTGTTGAAGGGCTAAAACCTTTTATACTATCAGAATCGAAAACTGCTATAAATGCAGAATTGAGTGCATTGTTAATTCCACCAATAAATATTTCATCTTTACCATCATTATTTAAATCAAAAACAGAAGCTGTGATTATACCGCCAGAATTATAGAATTCCTGTATTACGTTGCCCGTTTGAATATCTAACTCGAATAATTTTGTAGGTGCATACATTGAGCCAGCAATTACAAATAAACGTGTATTATTTTTTGATTTCTCTTTGTAAGTAAAATAGTTCGCAATAAATAACTCACCGTATTTCCATCTTGGAGTATCAAATTTTGCCAATGAGCCACAGCCGTATTTCCATTTTAATTTTCCTTCATTATTATAACAGTAAAGCGTATCCATTGCTAAAATACTTTGTCTAGCATAATTACCCGTAATTAATAAATCATTTATTCCATCCCCATCTAAATCTTCTAATAATATTTCTCTTATACTACTTAAGGTTTTCTGATTTTCAAATGATCTATCACTTCTATAATCTTCCATTCCGGGTACACCCTTTTTCCACAATACCTCTCCCATTTCATTATAAATTTTGAGAACATTATTATCTATTATAGCAAGTGTGGGGTTAACATATTTCATTTCAGGTTTTTTGTAATAAAGGATCACAGCTATCAATGCACCTACAAGTACCAAGGAAGCAGAAAACTTTAGCGGATTATATCGAACAATATCTCTGATCCATACTACCACGGACTTCTTTCTGCGTTCAATAATTTCATAATTGCCGTTGTAAACTGCTACTGCTCTATTGTGTCCATCCAGAAATTTTTCATTTTCTATCGGTGTGTTCTGTCTCAGTATTTTTTTGGCAGTTTCAGCATCATTTATTTCGTTCTCTTCAGAATTATTTTCGATGTATGCATAGAAGGATTTCATCTTTTCATAATTCTCACGGCAGAACTGACATTCGGTTAAATGTTCTTCAATACTTCTTAACTGCTCGGCAGATAACCGGTGTTCATCAAGAAGCAATAATTCTAATTCGTTATCGTTTATGTGATTCTTCATTTTATTCTTTCTGATTCTATAATAATATTATTACGTTTTATTTCATTTGCTGAAAATCAGATTTCCTTTATCAGATAATTTGCAAATTCATCGCGTGCAAGTTTTACTAGATACTCAACTTTAGTTCTGTAATTCTTTAGATATTCTTCTTTTTCTAACTGGTTATGAGCATTAAAATAATTATACAAGGAGTCTTTAGTCTCAACACCATAATACCAGTCATTTATAATATCTCTTATAGTTAAATAAATAGATTCAGCTTCTTCTTTATTGATCTTTCCTTTAACAAAATAATCCAGCAATATTTTTTCTTTAATATAATTTTCAACTTTCTGCTTTACTTGAAGAGTTTCGAATTCTTCATATCCATCATTATGGACCGGTGATAAAAGCAATAATTCATTTACTTCATAAGTATTGTTCATCTCCGCACTGAAATATTTTTTTAATAATAACACAGCATCAGTTAGTAAAATACTTCTACGATAATCATTTTGAGTAGTAAGAACTTGATAAAGCTGATTCAGTAAAGAATTAGTATCGGATTCATTACTATTCATGTTAAATTCAGTCATTATTTTTTCAAATGGAAAGGCGGGCTTGTCAACTAGTCCATCGTTGTTGCTTACGACTAAGTTCAATCCACTTAAATTTTTGATAATCTTAAATTTATCCGAGTACCGAACTACATCTTTGATATTTCGAAGAATTTTTGAACCAATCGGGTCCGATTGAGAGTATAGTTTAGATAACTGTGCATCGGCGACTTTGATTAAAAAACTTTTATACGCAAGAAAGAGATTGAATTCTCTAATCTCGCTAATGTCCTGGCTTAAAGAGGAAATGAATTTTTTGAAAATATAAAACTTATTTTTATTATTTCTACCAAATGCATCAGCTATACAATCGTAAGCTAGGTCAGTAATTGTAATTCCATTTCTTGTTATTAAGTGCAATACTTTAGAACGGTAATTTATAAGGTAAGATTGAATTATTAAGCGTGATATTCTGACAAGTTCTGTTAGTTGAGCATGGTTTATTGAATCGTTAGAAACAGCAACCATACATACATGAATTTTATTTTTATCAAAACCTGTCAAATATTCGCTCTAATATTTATTATCATCTAACTTTTCTTTTAACTGTTCATATTTATATTCTGATCTATTTGAAAATTCCATTATCTTAATATACTCTCCGAATGATTGATCAATCATTTTCATGATGATTTCTGAATTATAATTTTCATTTTTCATTATCTCTAAACAGTAAAAAGTTATTATCCAGTTAAGCAATTCCTCGAAATTCTCCTTGCTGTAAAAAGTTTTACCATCATATTCATTAACACCTATAAATAATTTAACATCATTATCATTTAGAATTTCTTTTAAGGTAACTAATTGAACCCGATCCTTTTCAATTGGTAAATATTCCGAATTAACTGTTTTTAACTGATCGGCCTTTTCAAAGTCAATTTTTATTTTATCTTCATAATGAACAAGGATATTTAATAATAAGAACACTCTGAATATTTCGAATTCACCTTTACCTAACTTCATCAAAATATTCTTAACCGGGGTATCAAGTAAAAGTTTTTCAAAATAATTTGATTTATTAATATTGGATTCAGTTTCAAAAAGATTTTTCATTTGTGAAATTGTTAACCAGAGCAAGAATAAAATTGAATTTTCCTTGTAATTATTATCTTTGCTGAGAACTAAAATGTGATGAAGCTGATTATTAGCATTTGTTTTAACTGGAATTTCCACTTCCAGCATTCCGTTTAATTTTTCTACACCGGCAATCTCTACTTTTAGTTGATTTAAAATTTTCTTCGTTTCGATTTTTAAGTCGTAATGTTTCTTGACAGTGTTTAAAAACTTTCCAAATTTCTTTACAAGTAAACTTGTTGAATTATCATCCGCACTTTCTTTTTTCAAGAGGACAGATGATTGAATAAAATTCTCTATTGATTCATCATCAAACAAATCTTCAAATGCTTTATGAACCAGTTCAAATTTCATTTCTTCAAAAGCCCGTTCAATCGACGGCACACCTTTACCTTTCAATTTACGAGCTAATTTTTCATAATCACCGTTCGCATCATAAACTTCCCTGAAATTCAAATAGACAGAATATTTGAATCCGCCTAATTCAAGGTAAAACCCTTCAAAAGCTAATTCATGTCCCGACTTCAAATACTCAAGATTGGAAATATGCTCTCGGAATATATAATAATGCTGTAGGGTTGGATTAATTCCGAGTGCTTCGCTTAAAGTACGCGTCTGCAGTTCTTTTTTCCCGTCAAGGTAATTAACAAGTTTAGGAGAGGAACGGAAAATTTTTCCCGAAGAAGTTTGGTATTTATTATTATAAAATACTAATGAGTTCTCACCTCTTTCACTATTGACGTAGGCAAAAACATTTTCGTTAATGTTACCATAGTTATCAATAAAATCGAAGAGCCAGAAGTTTGTAACCTGACTGAAGAGATAGCGCCTTTTCATCAATGGAAAAATTTCACTCTTATGGCGATCTATCAACCATTGATTAGGTACTTCGCTATAATATGCACGTTGATATTCCATACCGTACTTTTCTGTATAACCTTCAATCTGACCATGAGCAAACATTGGCAAACCGGGGAGCGTAACCATTAATATGCATACACCAAAATATTTATCATCCGTTCCAAACTGTTTAATGGCTGTTTCTTCATCCGGATTGCTCATAAAATTCACATATCGTTTTAAGATTTCCGGTTCGAATTCAAGTGTATTTGAGATAAGATCGCGGTACTTAGAATTTTCTTCTTTCATCATCATATGCATAAAAGCAGAATTATATACTCTATGCATTCCTAAAGTACGTACGAAGTACCCTTCCATCAGCCAGAATGCCTCTGCAAGCAGAAGTGTTTCCGGCATTTCGGAATTTATTCTATCTACAACTTCCCTCCAGAATTCTTGAGGAAATAGTTTATCGAATTCTTCCTGAGTCATTGAATAATCTGAACGTGTAGGTATATCGCCACCTCTGCCGGGAACTGGATACCATAAACGGGAGAAGTGTTTTTTAGCAAGAGTCATTGCAGCATCGAAACGGATGATTGAAAACTTACGCGCTACCTCAAATATTTTCTGAATAACTGCTTCACGAACATCAGCGCGTATCAGGTTAAGCTGTGCAGTATCATTCCACGGCATGTTGGTACCGTCGTTACCATGATAGATATAACGTGCTTCTCCGGTTCGATTATCAACTCTCTGGAATACAACAGCCGCATCGCTTCTACTCCAGTAACCATCTTCTATTCTGATTGATACAGTAGGGTCATCCGAAAGATCGGGACCGGAAAAACGGTAGTTTGGGAAAGGTGGATAATGAGATTGAATAAAATAATCTGGTTTCTCAATTACCCATTTTGAAAAAATTCCGGTATGGTTAGGGACCATATCACTTGCAAGTCGGATTCCTCTTTTATGCGCACGCTCGTTTAAGTTATTGTAAGCATCCTCCCCGCCAAGGTCCCATGCTATTTGATAATCGTATAAGGAATATGCAGATGCAACGGCATCGATATTACCTAATATGTGTTTAATCTTTTTTGATGCGCTGCTCCGCTCCCAGATGCCTATTAACCATAAACCGTTGAATCCCCATTTAGCAAGCAGATCCAGTTCTTCATCAGGAATCTGGTCTAAAGTTTTTATATACCGATTATATTTTTTTGAAAGCTGATCAAGCCATACATAACTATTCTTTGCAATCATTACTACTCTCGGCATCCAATCGATATCTTTAGTAAAGTTCTCATTCTCTTCATAATCTTTCCATGCATCGAGTGCGTAACGGTATCCCGACTTACCGAGTGTTAGAAAATCGGTATTACCCATTCCCTCTTTATATTGAGGAGCGAATACAGGAGCACCGCCTCCTCCACCGAAACCTAAAATTATATCTTCTTTTATCAGATCTTTACCGGTTAGAATTCTATTTAATAACTTATCACCCAACAGCACTCCCCACTTTTCTCTTATAAAATCGAGTTGTGCTTCTATGTTATCGGGGTTTGTGAGAATCGGGGTTTTAAGAAATGTAAAGAAATCCTGATTATCCGGACCGAACTTTTTCTCATCCTGAAAAAATAATTCAAGATGTTCCAAAGTCTTCTTGTATGTTTCTTTTTCCGAAAGATAATTTTGATCAAATAATTCCAAAATATTTTTGTTTGCCGGGTTAATATTGGCAAACGAAAGCAGGATCATTTCTTCAAGTGTAATTTCCATATTCGATCTATCGGCAGTAAAAGAATTTAGATAATCGAATGCGCTTGATTGCCCTTTATATACTTCGAGCGGCGGGAACACCTCAATGAAATCAAAAAGTAATTTCCTAACATTTTCTTCACCTAATGAAGCATTAAGATGTGATAAAGCTTTTTTTATTACTCCGGGATTAACCTGCACTTCGTAAATTCTAAATAGGAAATGATAAATTTCGTCCAGCAATCCTGCAGCATTTACTTCACCGACTTTAACATGGTCATTAAATAATCTTTTATCGTTAATCCTCTTTACAAAATTCCTGACCGCAATATTGTTATGAAATATTACATTACCTGTAATTGAAAATAATTCGTCATCAATCTCATATTTCTTACGGATCTCTTTGGATATATGGAATTCGAATTTAGGAAAACTTTTCAAGTTCCCAATTATATGCTTCAAATAAGGGATCATTCTACCTTGCAGATAAAATATTTAAATTATTCTGATAGCCAATATAAGTAATATCGTTGTATCAATAAACTTTACTTATTGAAAATGAATTCCGAATAAAAAAACTCGCAAATTATCTTTCCAAAAAAAATACCGGTAAATATTCCAAATTGTTATTCGTTCCCTATTCTCGTATATTTTTAACCCAAATTTTATAAAAGGTTATGTCTGTAACACCATTAATGGCACAATACTCCCGGATAAAGGAAAATTATCCTGATACTATTCTTCTTTTCCGGATGGGAGATTTCTTTGAAACGTTCGAAGAAGATGCAAAGATAGCATCAAAAGTGCTTGGAATTACTTTAACCAAACGGGCCAACGGTGCAGCAGAAGACGTTCCTCTCGCCGGTTTCCCCCATCATGCAATAGATAGTTATTTACCAAAATTAGTACGAGCCGGCTATCGTGTTGCTGTTTGTGAACAGCTTGAAGATCCAAAACTTGCTAAGGGAATCGTCAAAAGAGATGTCATAGAGGTAGTAACACCCGGTGTTTCGTTTAATGACAAACTTCTCGATCATAAAAAAAATAATTACCTCCTTTCAATCTATTTAGAGGATGAAACTGTTGGACTCGCATTCAGTGATATTTCGACCGGGGAGTTTCAAACATTTCAGGTTGCAAGAAATGAATTGAATCAACAGATCGGTTCGATTAATCCTTCAGAAATTCTGATTCCGAAAAAGTATAAGAACGAGTTAGAACCAATCATTCAAAAGTTTGCTCCAAATTCAAGAATAACCAAGATTGACGATTGGATCTATAATTTCGATTATGCATCTGAACTTTTAATGAATCATTTCAACACAAAAACATTAAAAGGATTCGGAATAGAGGGATTGCATTCAGCAATTTGTTCTGCCGGTGCTGTGCTTAATTATTTACGTGAAACTCAGAAAGCAAATCTACCGCACATAAATAAAATTTTGCGTTACAATCCATCCGATTATATGCTGCTCGATTTTTCAACTAAGCGCAATCTTGAAATAACATTTTCAATGAATGAGGGTGATAGAGTAGGAACTCTAATCTCAATTCTCGATAAAACAGAAACCGCTATGGGCGGAAGAATGCTTAAGAAATGGGTCTCTGCACCTTTAAAAAAATTAGAACAGATCCTTAAACGTCAGGAATCTGTTGAAGAATTTTTTACTAATAAAACACTCAGAAAAAATTTACAGAATGAACTAAGTGAAATTGGAGATCTCGAAAGATTGACTTCCAAAATTTGTACAGGAAGAGCAAATCCGAGAGAGATGATAAATCTGAAAACATCATTAAAGAAAATTCCGCTTATAAAACAGCTATTGGATTTAACAAAAGTTGAAACACTCCAGGTAATAAATCAGAAATTATACACTCTTGATTGGTTAATCGAAAAAATTGAGTTAGCAATCACCGATGATCCCCCTTTAGCACTTTCCGATGGCGGAGTTATTCGTAAAGGTTATAACCCTGAACTGGATGAAATTAGAGGTCTATCTTCAAATGCAAAAGATTGGATCGCAAATTTGCAAAAGACTGAACGCGAGAGGACAAAAATTTCATCGCTCAAAGTAAGTTATAATAAAGTGTTTGGTTATTACATTGAAATTAGTCATGCAAATAAGGATAAAGTTCCGGACGATTATATTAGGAAACAGACGCTTGTAAATAGCGAACGTTTTATCACACCCGATTTAAAAGAGTACGAAGATAAAATATTAAATGCCGAAGAGAAGATTGCAAAACTTGAATTTGAATTGTATGATCAGATTAGAAACAGCGCTGCAACCGCCTCTAATGAGATTCAGGGTAATGCGCAATTAATTGCAATGCTCGATTGCTACTTATCCCTTGCAGAAGCTGCGGATGAGAATAAATATATTAGACCAATTCTTAATGAATCGGATTCTATTGAGATTATTGATGGGCGCCATCCGGTAGTTGAGAGAATTTTACCTCCCGGAGAAAAGTATACCCCTAACAGTACAAAACTTTCATCATCGGAAGATCAGATAATTATTTTAACCGGACCGAATATGGCTGGTAAATCGGTCTATTTGCGCCAGGTCGGTCTGATAGTTTTAATGGCACAGATCGGCTCATTTGTCCCGGCAAAAGAAGCACACATTGGTTTGGTGGATAGAATTTTTACGCGTGTCGGTGCCAGTGATAACATATCTTCAGGCGAAAGTACATTTCTCGTTGAAATGCAGGAAGCTGCTAACATTATCAATAACGCAACAAGTAAAAGTCTTATTCTGCTCGATGAGATAGGACGGGGTACAAGTACATTTGACGGGATTTCAATTGCATGGTCAATAACAGAATACTTACACGAGAATACTAACCTGAACGCCAAAACGCTTTTTGCGACGCATTATCATGAATTAAATGAAATGGCAGAACTTTTTCCGCGTATAAAAAATTATAAAGTAGAAGTACGCGAATATGGGGACAAAGTAATTTTCTTACATAAAGTAACTCCTGGCGGTGCCGACCATAGTTATGGTATTCAGGTAGCACAAATGGCTGGTTTGCCACAGTTTGTTACCTCGCGTGCAAAAGAAGTGCTGGCTAATCTTGAAAGTAAAGAATTAACTCCGTATGAAGTAAAGAAAGCAAAACTTGCTAAACTTAAAAACCAGGATAATTTACAGATTAGTTTGTTCGAGATGAAAGATGATTCACTGAGAAAAGAGATTTCGGATATTCCAATTGATGAGCTAACACCGCTTCAAGCATTGAATAAACTTAACGAATTGAAAAGGAAATTAGATGAGAAAAAAGATTAATAAAATGATTTCATTATCTGCGGGAATCGGCTTAATCCGTATCAGCCGCGTTCTATTGTTAATAATTCTCTTTGTTGGCTGCGGTAAGAATTATTCACCCGAACAGAAAGCTTATATTTCAAAAATCGAAGAAGAGCGGAAAGAAAAAAATGAATGGATGAAAAATGATTCGAATTCACCTTTCAATTTCAAAGGTAAAGTTGAATTTTACGATCTCAAATATTTTGATGTCGATCCCGATTTTGTTTTTAAGAGCAAACTATATGAATACGGGTCAAAGGATACTGTGATAATCTTTGGAACCAAGGGTGAAGAAAGAAAAACTGTAAGGTTTGGCTATGTAAAATTTACTTATGAAGAGAAGGAACATAAAATCAATGTTTATCAGGGGACTACACGAACCGGTGAAAACTATTATTCGATTTGGTTTACAGATTTAACAACTAACAAAGAATCCTACGGAGTTGGAAGATATATTGATTTCGAAAAACAAACTGATCCTGAACATATTTATGAGATCGATTTCAATTTAGCATACAACCCATATTGTGCTTACAGTCCGGATTACTCATGTGCGATCCCAACAAAGGATGATTTCATATCAATAGCTATTAAAGCGGGTGAGAAAAAATTTCATGATTAAAAATTGCGGAGAATAAATTGGTTATTATTTTAGAAAAAAACGCTTCAGAATCACAGATTGAAAATGTCATCAAGCATCTTGAAGATTATGGATTCCAGGTTCATAAATCGACCGGAGTTGAGAGAACAATCCTCGGTGCTATTGGAGTTCAACCAAATTTTGATACACGTAAAGTAAGTATCCTTGACGGTGTTTCAGAAGTTTATCGTATCACTACTCCTTACAAACTTGCAGGCAGAAGTTTTCATGAAGAAGATACAATAATAAAAATTAATGATGTTGAGATCGGAGGGAATAAGGTTGTTTTAATTGCCGGGCCCTGTTCAATTGAAAGTGAAGAACAAATCTTTAGGATGGCAAAAGTTGTTTCGGAATCGGGAGGGAAAATACTTAGAGGCGGTGCTTTTAAACCGAGGACTTCCCCTTATTCGTTTCAAGGATTAGGTGAAGATGGATTAAAAATGATTCGTGCTGCCGCTGATAAATATAATTTATTAGTAATTACTGAGGTTATGCAAATAGATCATATCGAGTTGATGGATCAATATGTCGATATCTTTCAGGTCGGCGCACGCAACATGCAGAACTTCTCCCTCATCAAAGAACTTGGTAAAGCAACTAAACCTGTTATGCTAAAGCGTGGCATTGCAGCAACTATTGAAGAATTGCTGATGTCAGCTGAATATATTCTTTCAAGCGGCAACAAAAATGTTTTCCTTTGTGAACGCGGCATTAGAACCTTTGAGCAATACACAAGAAATACATTCGACCTATCTGCAATTCCTGTTGTTCATAAAAAAAGTCATCTGCCAATTATTGGCGATCCTTCGCATGCAACAGGATTACGAGATCAGGTGCCTCCAATGGCGCGCGCTGCAGTTGCAGCCGGTGCAGACGGACTTATGATCGAAATACACGACGACCCGGAGAATGCTCTATCCGATGGACCACAGGCACTTCTACCTAATACATTTATTAAACTTGTTGAGGAACTTCGACTAATCGCTCATGCTATTGGCAGGACTTTATAACAAGTGATTAATAAAATTTCCATAATCGGTTTGGGGTTGATCGGTGGTTCTATTGCTAAGTCTCTGAAGAATACAAATCCGGATTTTTACATATCAGCTTATGATAAATCCGAAGTACTTGAAAAAGCATTATCTGATAAAACTATAGATCATAAATTAGAATCACCTGAGCAATCCTTACAATCAGATTTAATCTTCCTTTGCCTTCCGGTGGATGAATCACTAAAAACATTTGAAGATTTGATTCCGAAATTAAGAGAAGATCAAATTATTACCGATGTATGCGGTGTGAAATCGATCTTTCAGGATTTGTGGAATCGAAGTGATTCGAAAGGAATTTATATAGGCGGACATCCTATGACGGGCAAAGAATCGAGCGGATATAAAAATTCCGATCCGACATTATTCGAAAACTCGGTTTACATATTAACTGATACTGAATCGAAAAATCAAAAGATAAATCCGCTGATAGAAATTATAAGTAAGCTTGGTGCACGCGTTACATTTCTTAATCCTAAAGTTCATGACATTGTAATTGCGTCAGTCAGCCATCTGCCGCAACTAATAGCTGTATCACTCATAAATTCAGCAAGTCTTAAAGAAAACGATATTAACTTTTTCGATTTTGCCGCCGGCGGGTTCCGTGACATGACAAGAATTGCCTCAAGCGATTTCGAAATCTGGAAATCTGTTCTTCAGCATAACAGTAAAAACATTATCTATGCTATGGATAACTTCATTAATGATCTTCAAAACATGAAGAAGCTAATCACATCCGGTAAATCAAATTCAGTATTAGAAAACTTTGAAAGTGCCAGAGTTAAACGTGATGAGATCCCGCGCAACACAAAAGGATTTATTACTTCACTGTTTGATATTTTTGTTTATGTTAAGGATGAACCCGGAGTATTGGCAAAATTAACATCACTCCTTTATGAGAATGGAATGAACATTAAAGATATTGAACTATTGAAAGTTCGCGAAGGTACCGGGGGAACATTCAGAGTTGCATTTGAAAATGAGGATGTTTCAATAAGTGCAAAAAATATATTGATCTCGGCCGGATTCATTGTAAACTAAAGAGAATAGTAAAAATCCAACCTAATTATTATTTTTACGCCGCAATTTTTTAATTCATGGAGATAATTTATGGCTACAACTTCCGATTTCAGATCCGGAATGGTAATAAGATGGAATAATGAATTATGGTCAATTGTTGAATTTCAGCATGTGAATCCCGGCAACTGGCGTGCATTCGTTCGAACAAAACTGAAAAATATGAGAACCGGTAAAGTAGTAGAAAATAGATTCCGATCCGGTGAGGCAGTTGATGACGTTAGAGTAGAAAGACATCAATACCAGTATTTGTATCGTGATGGAGCCGATTTCGTATGTATGCATAATGAAACTTATGAACAGATAAATATTTCACCGGATATTATTGGAGATGGACAGCAATTCCTAAAAGAAAATATAAACATCGACTTGTTGATGGATGGATCTCAAATAGTTGCAATCGAACTTCCGCTTTTTATTAATCTGCGAGTAGTTTATACCGAACCCGGAGTAAAAGGTGATACAGCGACAAATACACTCAAGCCAGCTAAACTCGAAACAGGCGCTACCGTCTACGTTCCCCTATTCGTTAATGAAAGTGACCAATTAAAAATTGATACACGAACCGGAAATTATGTTGAAAGGGTTAAAGAGTAAATTCCACATCCATGAACTTAAATAACAAATATTATCCTCTATTTAAGAATTATCATCTTCTTTAAAATATTTACTTTCAACCCACTTAGTCTATATATGTAAACTCCACTTGCAAGACCGCTTGCGTCAAAGTTCAATTTGTAATATCCAGGTTCGTATTCACTCTCGGCAAGTGTTTTAATCAATTGACCAAGAATATTATAAACCGTAATTGAATATCTTCCGTTTCTTGGAATTGAAAATTCAATTGTCGTAACCGGATTAAACGGATTTGGATAATTTTGTTTCAAGGAAAAATCTTTTGGTAAAAAGTCTATAAAATTAATCTCATCCAATTGGCTCACAGTACCGTTGATAATACAAGTCACATTTATATTACTGTCGTATATAAAATCTTTAACTCCGGTTTTTATTAATCCGATAGTTCCCGGGGTCAATTCAGAAATTCCAGCTATAGCAACCATGAATTTTTGATCACTCGTATTACTTACAACAAGCCAATTATCCTTTAACAAACTCTGATAACTGATAGAATCAATTTTCTGCCCCCTGAAATCAAAAGAAATAAAAACTGAAGTTGCCCCAGCCAAATTCACGCTATTGATGGGGATAACAATTTCTCCTTCACTATTATGATAAATCCGATCAAATATAATTTTTCCTGAAACTGATGATACTTTCGATAATTGCCAGTTCCCGTTCACAACGTAATATAGAATTTTTGAAGCATCATTTGTTGTTATTGTTCCATCACTATCAACATCAGCTGCCTTTTTTTGAGCATCATTAAATGTTATCATACCAACAATATACTGCAAAACCAGAGAAGCATCATTTGCAGTTACATTACTATCATTATCAATATCACCCTGCTTTTGTAATGGAAGATTAGGATCTAATATGGAAAATGTTCCGACGGTCATTGCGTTTACTGACATACTATACCAGTTGCTGATACGTATTTTACATTTATCCGAATTAATGCCTGAAGGTACCATCCAGTTATAGTAAGGTATTGCAACCAGTATTTGATCCAATATATGATTCCACTTAATACCATCATCTGTAGAATATTCCAGCAAAACACCCGGAATGTTACCGGTCGTCTGCCATACGATTGTTTGAGTTGTACCTGCTTTCCATTTATCACCAGCTTGTGGACTAAGCAGATTAATTCTCTGCTGAACCTGTTGATTTACAAAACTGCCAAGAACGAACTGTGAAAAATTTGTTAATCCTGAAATTGTAAATTTACCCGGAACCCCATCAGTAGCTCTATTTAATATGACCGCATTTATTGGTGGAAGTGTAATATCCTGCCAATTAGAATTATCATCAATACGCTTTAATACTTTATACTTACTCCAATCAGGATAGTTCAGCGAAGAAAAATCTAATACAATATCATAAACACCGGGAGCCGGATTAGTAGATTGGATTGAAAAGTAGAGAGGTTCCAATCGATTTACCCCTGAACCTGATAATCCAATTCCCGACGCAGGTTGTGTCGTTTCTTTGGATGCTGTTAAAGTTGTACCGGCAGTTCCATTAGTGAAAGATACTGCCACACCTACATCCGGGAATAATGCACTTGTTGGAGTGGCTGTTGGCTGAACAACTCCAGTAGGATTATCACCTGCAAGTAGCTGATTAGAACCTGATAAAGGTGAATCAAGAATATAATAATTTACACCGCCGCTAATTTGGTAACTGTATATTTTGTAATGAAGAGTAGTAGAAGTTGAGATGCTTGTTTCATTGAATGTTGTGTCAGCTCCTACATAAACAATTTTATCGGCACCTTGATCTCCAACTGAGTAATTATTCCCATCAGTCGGTTCAAAGACCGGGGCGACACCCGCACCTCTTACAACCAAATATTTACCACCCGATTTTGATGGTTTAAACGATACAGCGAAAGAAGTGCTGTTGATATTTATAAATTTAAGATCTGTCGGTTGTTTAGCTGCACAAATAATGTTTGAATTTGCACTCGAACCAAAAGGAGAATAAGCACGCACTCTATAAAAGTAAGGAATGCCTTCAGTCATATTTGCAATCACATTGGTTGTTGTACTTCCTGCAATGCCCAGATCTTCGTAGCCGCTTAAAAAATTAATAAATGCTGCTTCTTTTGCTACATCTAATTTGTATCCTGCCGAAGCACTGCCCTGAGGAGTCCAGTTGGTTTGAAATCCCGAATTCGTTACAAGTGTTGCCGGATTTGCTACGGGTGGTAATGAATTTGTTTTAACATGCTTGGGGTTTGAATTCGTAGTTGTTTCGGAAGGATTAGAAGCACGTATCCGATAATAATAATCTGTATTGGCAGTTAATCCAGTTACCGGATAAGTGTTTACATTCCCTACATCAATATTATTGTAACCTGCAAGAATAGAAGTAAAACCGAAATCTGTTGAAACATCAAGAAAATATTTTGTAGCACCGGTTGAAAAGTCCCAGTTCGCATCGAAACTTGTTTGTGTAACATTTGTCGGAGGGCCAGTTTCAGGCGGTGCCATTTTTGTAAGTAATGTAATAGTATTCGAATTAGCACCGGAGGCATTAGCACTATATCCTCTAACACGATAATAATAGTTTGTTCCTGAAAGAATATTCGAATCAATTGTGTCAGTAGTTACATTTTGAACATTAAGATCTTCATAACCTGCAACAAAATTACCAGGACCAAAAGCAGCGTCGGTAGAGATATCAATTCTATATCCTAACGCACCTCCAGCCGGAACGTTCCAGTTTGCAATAAAACTATTCTGAGTTATTGATGTGGCAGCAGTTGTAACTGGGGCTAACGGTGCTGTAGTAAGATTTATTCTGTTAGAATTCACACTTGTAACACTTCCGTCGAATGAACGTATTCGATAATAATAAATTGTATATGGAGTAAGATTAGTGTTAACTAATTTTGTTGCGACTGCCCCTCCGGCAATACTAACATTCTGCCAGTCTGTAACAAAACTTGCAAAATTAGAATCTGCAGATACGTCAATGCGGTAGTCAGTCGCTCCGGATACAATATTCCAGTTAGCCGAGAAGCTGCCTACTGTAACTGATGTAGCCGCAATAGCAGATGGGATCCCTATTGCAGTAATAACATTCGAATTACTGCTAGTTCCACTTGTGTTCTGAGATCGCACCCTATAATAATAACTTGTATTCGCATTCAAGCCACTCAGTGAATGAGTTAACACATTATCCATGTCTTTGTTTTGATAACCTGTTACAAATGTGCCTGCACCAAATGCTGCATCGGTTGCAACATCCAAAAAATATTTGATAGAACCTGTTGAGATATTCCAGTTCGCAGTGAATCCTGTTTGTGAAATTGTAGTTGCGGATGTAGCAGCGGGTGCAGCCGGAATTGTTAATGCCGTCTGAGTTCCTGAATTTCCGCTTGTGCCGCTCGTGTTAAATGCCCTAACTCTGAAATAATAATTTATTCCTCCGGTCAATCCAGTAACCGAAAATGTGACAACATTACTAACATCTTTATCCTGGAATCCTGCAACAAAATTGCCAGCTCCAAAAGCGGCATCAGTCGATACATCAAGTAAATATTTTGTGGCTCCGGTTACAGAATTCCAGTTTGCACTGAAACTGGTTTCTGCTAATAAAGATGAAGATGTTGAAACAGGTGAAGCAGGAATAGTTAATGCAGTAATTGTTCCGGAATTTGAGCTTGTACCGCTAATATTATATGAACGGATTCTGTAATAATAATTTGTTCCTCCTGTTAAACCGATAACTGACTTTTCTATTACATTCCCGACATCCAAATTTTGAAATCCTGAGACATAGTTTGTAAAAGTTATATTAGTTGCAACATCCAGTTTGTACCCGGCTGCATCTGCAACTGTCCCCCAATTAGCTTTAAAACTTGTTTCAGTAAAATCAGTAGCCGCCGATGCAACAGGTACTCCGGATGGATTCACAAGTGTTGTCGGACTTTGAGTACCGGAATTGCCGCTAGTACCCCCCGAATTATATGCTCTAACTCGATAATGATACTGTGTACTTCCGCTTAAGTCGGTTACAGAACTTGTAATTACATTCCCGACATCCTTATTATTATAATCAACAAGTCTATTTGAAAATCCTGCATCGGTAGCTACATCAAGGAAGTATCCAGTTGCCCCAGGCGATGCAGTCCAGTTCGCATTGAAACTCACATTAGTTATAGACGAAGCAGCATTTGCTGTTGGGGCTGCTGGTGCTGTGAGTACAGTAATAATATTTGATACTGCTCCAGTTCCGCTTCCGTTATTTGCACTTACGCGGTAATAGTGGATTGTATTCGCACTTAATCCGGTAACTGAAAAAGTTAAAACATCTCCGACATCTTCCAGATTGAAACCGGCTATATAACTCGAAAAGTCACTAACCGTGGAAACTTCTAAATAATATTTTGTCGCACTAGTGGATGCATTCCAGTTTGCAGAAAATTGAGTAGATGATACTGAAGTTGCCGCTGTCGAAACAGGCGCAGGTGGTTTAGTAAGTTTTGAAATTGAATTGGAATTATCACTTACTCTCCCCCCGACATAAGCTCTTATCCGGTAATAATATGTAGTACCTCCGGTCAATCCCGTAATTGGGTATGTTAGTACGCTCCCAATATCTTTATTGTTGAAACCCGAAATGAAATCCGGGAAACCCGCATCAGTAGATACATCAATTCTGTAACCATCAGCTCCGGCACTTGAATTCCAGTTGGCCTGAAAATTTGTTTCTTCCGGAGAAGTTGCCGCAGTTGCAACCGGTGCCGCAGGACCTGTAGTAACGGTAGCTATCCCTGAATTACCGCTAAGCCCGGATGCATTAAAAGCTCTTACCCGGTAATAATATCTTGTGTTTGTAGTAAGATCCGTATTGACGCTTTTATTTGAAACATTACCGACATCAACATTATTCCAGTTATTTACCATACTTGTGAATCCAACATCAGTTGCAACATCTAAATAATATTTTGAAGCACCTGTTGAAAAATTCCAATTAGCATTAAAACTTGTTGTCTGAACTCCTGTCGCAGAAAGAACAACAGGATCGGGAGGAATAGTAAGTAGTGTAATTGTACCGGAGTTGGTGCTGGTTCCGTTCGCATTAAATGCTCTTACTCTGTAATAATAATTGGAACCGCCTGATAATCCGGATATTGAATAAGAAGTTACGTTTCCGATATCACGATTTTCAAAACCTGTTAAATAATTCCCCGTAAATCCGCTTGATGTAGCCACATCAATAAAATACTTTGCAGCTCCTGTAGAAGCATCCCAATTTGCAGTAAAACTATTCTGTGTAACTGATGATGCCGCATTCGAAACAGGTGCGGCTGGTGCAGTTGTTACGGCTATAAACAATGAATAATCACTTATTCCGTTGCCGTTGTAAGCTCTTAATCGATAATAATATGTAGTACCGCTATTTAAACCGGTGACCGATTTAGAGGTAACATTCAATACATCTAAATTATCATAGGAACCAAGTCTGCTGGAAAAATCTGAAACAGTGGATACATCAAGTCGGTACCCTGTTGCTCCTGTTGCTGTATTCCAGTTGGCAGTAAAACTTGTACTTTGTATTAGAGAAGCAGATAGTACACCAGGTTCAGTAGGAATTGTGATTACAGATTCTGTTACGGAAACAGAACTATTTCCGCTTCCGTTTTTTGCTTTTATCCGATAATAATAATTTGTTCCACCGGATAAACCAGTTACAGTATAGGTTGTTACATTATTGACATATTTATTGTTGAAGCCACTTATGAAAGAGTTAAATCCGTTATCAGTTGCAACATCCAGATAATATCCTGTGGCTCCTGTAGAGGAATTCCAGTTAGCTGTAAAATTTAATTCACCGATTGAAGTTGCTGCATTCGGAGTGGGAGCTGCTGGAATTGTAATTACTGTTACATTTCCAGAAATGCCTTTTTGCTCAACCGCATCATATGCTTTTATTCGATAATAGTAAGTGGCTCCGCTATTTAAACCTGTTACCGATTTGGTAGTTACATCTCCCACATCTAAGTCATCATATGCACCAAGTCTACTTGAAAAATCTGATACTGTGGATACATCAATCTTATACCCGGTAGCACCTCCAAATGCATTCCAGTTAGCATCAAAACTAACAGATGTTATATTTGAAGCAGATATTGCGTTAACGGTTCCTCCCGGATCCACATCGGTCGCCTGTGTGATCTTACCGGAATTTCCACTCGTTCCCCCGGTATTATATGCTCTTACTTGGTAATAGTATGTAGTCCCGCCGATCAGGCCGCTGACTGCATAAGTTGTTACACTTCCTACATCAAGATTATTGTACCCAGTAACAAAGGAACCGAAATTAATATCGGTTGATACATCCAACCGGTAACCTGTTGCACCGGTAGATGAAGCCCAGTTGGCATTCATCCCGCTGTTAGTAATTCCAGACGCCGCAGCTTCGACAGGTGCTGGGGGAATTGTAGTAACAGTTATCACCGAAGAATTTCCGTCTGTGCCGCTTCCGTTATAAGATCTTATTCGATAATAATAAGTAGTTCCTGCAGTTAGTCCGGCTACATTCTCAGTGAAGACATTACCAACATCTTTATCATTAAATACGCCGACGAAATTCAGTGCACCAAATAAAGGATCAGTTGAAACGTCAAGTCTGTAACCGGTTGCTGCAGCTGATGCAGCCCAGTTAGCATTGAAACTTGTTGCAGCAACAGCTGATGCCGGTGATGATGCAGGAGGTTTTGGTATTCCTGCTGAGGTAGCAGGTGATGCTGTTCCAGAGTTACTACTCGTTCCGGCTAAATTATATCCTCTGACTCTGTAATAGTATTGAGTGCCGGCGTTGAGTCCTGTAATGGAATAAGTTGTTACATTTCCAACATCTAAATTCTGATAACCTGAAACAAATGCGCCACCGCCAAATCCACCATCGGTTGCAACATCAAGATAATATCCGTTAGCACCGGTTGAAGCATTCCAGTTAGCAAAAAAACTATTGCTTGTTATAGAAGTTGCTGCCTGTTCAGCAGGTGCTGGTGGAATTGTTGTAACAGTGATCACCGAAGAATTTCCGTCTGTGCCGCTTCCGTTATAAGATCTTATTTGATAATAATAAGTAGTTCCTGCAGTAAGTCCGGTTACATTTTGAGTTAATACATTGCCAACATCTTTATCATCAAACAATCCGACAAAATTAGGTGCTCCGAATAAAGGATCTGTTGATACATCCAGCCTGTATCCGGTCGCTGAAGTTGATGCAGACCAGTTAGCATCGAAAGCGGTTGCTGCAATCCCTGAAGCAGCTAAAGCTACAGGAGGTGCTGAAAGTGTTAATACTGTCTGGTCGTTTGAGTTCGGACTGGTTCCTCCTGCATTATATCCTCTCACTCTGTAATAATAAGTTGTACCACTCGATAAACCTGAGACAAGGTAGGAAGTCACATTGCCGACATCCTTTCCATTGAATCCACTTATGAAAGTAGAAAAATTGGATGCAGTAGAGAGGTCTAGAAAATAACCAGTGGCCCCGGCAGAAGCCTGCCAATTTGCTGAAAACTCTGTAGTTGCAATTCCAGAAGCAGCATCACTAACCGGTGCAGCAGGCGAAGTCAACGTTGTGATATAAGAAGAACTGCTTCCGGTACCATAATCATTGTACGCCCTTACGCGGTAATAATATGTTGTATTAGAATTTAAACCCGTAACAGAGAAAGTAAGAACATTATCAACATTACGGTCATTATAAATATCCACAAAAGAAGAAAAATCAGACGCAGTAGAAACATCCAATCTATATCCTGTAGTACCCGATGTACTATTCCAATTTGCGCTGAAACTTGTTGAAGTAATTAATGTAGGTGCTGAAGCGATAGGACTAACCGGTTTTGTACCATAAGTGATAGTATTTGAATTTGTTCCAGTCCCACCGGTGTTATATGCCCTCACTCTGTAATAATAAGTAGAACCGGAATTCAGATTAGATGATACAGAAAATGTTAATACATTACCGATATCTTTTCCATTGTATCCGGTTACAAAAGTTCCGGCTCCAAATCCTGCGTCGGTAGATACATCAAGCAAATATCCCGTAGCTGTAGCTGTTACATTCCAGTTAGCAGAAAAACTTCCGGTAGCAGAGTTTGTTCCGGCGGTAGCAACCGGAGCAATGGGTGCTGTAATCAAAGATATTATGTTTGAGTTTCCTGAAAGATCGCTCGTGTTGAATGCGCGTACCCGGTAATAATAATTTGTACCTGGAGTTAGATTACTATTAATTGTTTTTGTAAGGACATCACCTACATCCAGGTCACTCCAACCGGCAACAGGATGTTCAAATAAATTATCTGTCGCCACATCTAAATAATATTTAGTTGCACCATTTGCTGCATTCCAATTTGCACTGAAACTTGTCTGACCAATATTTGTTGCTGCGGTTGCAACAGGATCTGGTGGAATCAGGATTTCATTAATTGTATTTGAATTCCCGCTTGTACCGTTTGCATTTAATGCCCTAACTCGGTAATAATATCTGTTGCCGCTTGAAAGGTTTGAGTTTACTGAATATGTAGCTACATCTCCAACATCAACATTATTCCAACCGGTTACTAAATTGGTAAATCCATTGTCGGTGGCAACATCCAGAAAATATTTTGTTGCCGATAAAGATAAATTCCAGTTCGCATCAAAAGAAGTCTGGGTAACTGAAGAAGCTGCAGTAGCAACCGGATCCGGAGGAATGGTTAGTGCACTTATTGAATTTGAATTGCCGCTGATGCCGCCGGAATTTTCTGACCGCACCCGATAATAATAAGTAGTTCCACCAGCAAGATTAGTGTTAATAGATTTTAATGTATCATTCCCTATAGAGACATTTTCCCAATCGGTAACAAAACTAGTAAATCCGGCATTAGCAGAAACATCGATGAAATAATTTGTTGCACCGGTCGATCTATTCCACTTGGCTATAAAAGTTATCTGTGTTATTGAGGTGGCTGCTAATGCTGTTGGATCCGGAGGAATTGTACTTACAGTAATAACATTCGAGTTTGTACTTGTACCATTACCATTGTTGGACCGGATTCTGTAGTAATAAGTAACACCGGAATTAATATTCGAGGATACCGGATAAGTTAACACACCTCCAACATCCAGATTCTGATAACCGGTAATAAATGTTCCGGCGGAGAAGTTAGATGATGTTGCCACATCAAGGAAATATTTAGTAGCTCCTGCTGATGCATCCCAGTTTGCCGAAAATGCTGATTGGGAAATTAATGATGCTGCTTGAGCCGTAGGCGGAAGTGGTGCAGTAAGAACTGTGATTGTATTGGAACTTATGCTTACTCCATAACTATTTGCAGCACGGATTCTGTAATAATATGTTGTTGCAGCGTTTAAATCCGATGCAACTGAATATGATGTTACATTACCGATATCTTTATTATTCCAATTAGCCAGTATATTTGTAAAACCGGCATCTGTTGCAACATCTAAATAGTATTTATTTGCAGTTGCAGATGCGCTCCAATTAGCAGTGAAACTCGATTCATTAATAGAGGTGCCTGCTGACGCAACTGGAGTTGGCGGTGCAGTTACGAGTGTAATTATATTCGAATAACCTGTAATACCGTTTATGTCATATGCCCGAACTCTATAATAATAAGTTGTACCTGCCGTAATGTTACTATTTACTGAATACGAAAGGAAATTACCTATATCCAGATTCTGATAACCGCTTACAAAGGTTCCAAAATTAATATCTGTTGAAACATCCAATTTATATCCTGAAGCAGCGCCGGCAGAGCCTGAAGTATTCCAATTTGCTGAGAAACTTGATTCAGTTACTGAGGTAGCGGCTATTGCGGTTGGATCGAGTAAGATACTCGAACTAATAAAAAACCCGGATCCAGAAAGGGTACCGTCTCTGTATCCTGAAGTAATGGTACTACTAGCACCTATACTTATTGACGAACCTGGATTAATAGTAATGGTACTTTGTGCATATGTCCGCTGAATCAATAAAAAACAGATCAGCAAAAACCAAAATTTCTTCATTTCCTTTCCGGCTTAACGGAAAATTTTTATTTAGAAATCAGAGTAACTACTTCCCTTTCATTTTTCGATTTTAAAATTTTCAATTGCTTCTGCAATTCCGTTCTAAATTCCAAAAGTTCATCCTTAACCTTGCTTACATTTGCAAGCTGATCTTTAAGTTTTTTGTTTTCATCAATCAAAAATTCAATTATAGTTTTCATTTCGGAAGTTCTTTTTTCAAGCGCTTTAATAGCAGCCATATTAACACCATCAATAGAGATAGAATTAATTCCTAGACTGTCTGTTCCGTTTAAGTGAAATGCGGCATGAAAATCCTGGGATATAGGACCAATATACTTTTCATTAGGATCGGTTTTCTTATAATTCCATTTAGTAATGGGCATATTTTTTATTTTTCCAAGAACCCACTCGCCGTCAACAGGTTCATAATTTTCTTTCATGTTTCTATCGCTATAATTGCTCCAGCCACTTTGACCATGCCGCATATAAACGCCGGCTGTAGAATCCGGGTAAGATGACCATAAACGGTAGCCGCCTATAAAACGCATTGTTAATGAATTATCTTGAGCTGAATAAGCCGTTTGAAAATATGCATCATCACCTACAACCATTGCACCGTCTTTACCGTTTGTATTTGCGCCGGAACCAATTGCAATTGAATAAATTCCCGTCGCAAATGCCTGTGTACCAATTGCAATTGAATGAGATGCTGATGCCCGGCTATATGAGCCAAGTGATAAAGAGTAATCTCCGGTTGATTGATTATATGCCCCGATAGCGGTGGATGCAACAGCTGTTGCACGCGGTTGATACCCCATAGCAATAGAATACAATGCCATCTTCGGATTAGCAGTACCGTCGTCATCCCAATAACTTGTTTCCGCATTACCAACTCTAAATGCACCTTTACGTGGATACCAATGGAGTCTTACACCCGCACCAAGTGCACGCACAGTTCCGGAATTTACTGTTCCTCTTACAAGCAAACCTTCTGTACCGCCTATTTCAAGCTGTGCTCTTGGATCCGTTGCATTTGTACCAATTCCTACCAACCCTGTACTTTGTTTAATAGTGAAATAGGTATTGGCGCCATTTAAAATTGAGAAGATTCCACCGGTGGCGAGACTATTTGTAATATTTTGTGCTGATATTACTCCTGCAAATACCAATAAATTGAAGATGACTATGCGTTTCATGTAATTCTCCTGGTTTTATTTTCTTTAGTAATAAGCTTTTGAAATAAAAATTTATTAAGGGGGTAGCCAACAATATTTAATTGTGCTCGTTGCGTAGGAATTTGTAAAATCTATATTTTGTAAAATTATTTACAAATCAATTGAAGAACATGTTAAAATTAATTAATTATTTTTTTAGATCACAGAAAATACTGCCCCAGTCCAAACAAACTTGAGCTATATCATAACTAGCTTAATGCAAGTGATAAGAGTGGACTGTAAGTTAATCAGGTTGGTATTGTTTAATTACGATCTACTAATAACAATACTTAATTACACTCTCAGCGCATCTTTCACCATCAATAGCAGCTGAGACAATTCCACCGGCATAACCGGCACCTTCACCACTTGGGAACAGACCTTCAATTTCAATATGCATTAGAGAATTATTATCTCGAGGAATCCTTATCGGTGAACTTGTTCTTGTTTCTGCGGCAAGTATTTGAGCTTCTTCAGTAAAATAACCTCTCATTTTTTTGTCGAATTCAAGGAATGACTTTTTCAATCCGATTACAATGTTCTGAGGTAGAAGTTCATGTAACGGTGCGCTTACTGTACCCGGGATATATGAAGACGTCAGCAGTGAAGTGGATAAATTGCCATGAACAAAATCTGTGATCCGTTGAGCCGGAGCTATCTGAGTTTTTCCACCAGCTTCAAATGCAATTCTCTCGACTTCTTTTTGAAACATCAATCCGGCTAATACACCGTGTTCGCGGTATTCAATCCAATCCTTTTCATCTACTGATACAACAATTCCTGAATTTGCAAAAGGTGAATCGCGCCTTGAAACACTCATTCCGTTTAGAACCAATTCACCCGGTGCTGTTGATGCCGGTATAATTATCCCGCCGGGACACATACAAAACGAATAAACTCCGCGCTCATCAACCTGGCATGCAAGGTTGTAGCTTGAAGCCGGTAGGTTGGCATCGCGAACTTTAGAATGATATTGAATTTCATCTATCAATGATTGCGGATGTTCTATACGAACTCCCATAGCAAATGGCTTTGGTTCGATTTTTATATTTTTCTTATGAAGCAGATAATAAATGTCCCGTGCTGAATGTCCTACCGCAAGTATTACAGCATCACCCGTGATTTCATATTCATCATTTACAATTACACCTCGAATTCTGTTTTCGGATAATATAAAATCTGTCACCCGGGATTCGAATTTAATTTCTCCACCGTATTCTAAAATCGTTGTACGGATATTCTCAACAACTTTCGGAAGTTTATTAGAACCAATGTGAGGATGAGCATCAATTAATATGTCATGCTGAGCACCATGCTGAACCAACAGAGATAGAATGCGATTAACATCACCCCGTTTTGTAGAACGTGTATAAAGTTTGCCGTCGCTGTATGTACCGGCACCACCTTCACCAAAACAGTAATTGGAATCAGGATTTACGATACCTTCCTGTTGAATAGCGCGCAAATCTCTTCTACGAGATTGAACATCTTTGCCGCGTTCCAGCACGATCGGTTTAATTCCCAATTCAATTAATCTCATGGAAGCAAACATTCCTGCCGGACCGAAACCAATTACAATTACTTTTCTATTCGAATCAACTTTCTTAAAATCATTTTTTGAGAATATCTCTACCGGTTTTTCATTTATATATATAATTACTTTTACACGGTAAACAGGATTTTTACTTCTGGCATCAATTGATCTACGGATAGTTTGAACAGCAGATATTTCCTCAGGATTCAAATGGAGTTTTTTTGCTGCTGAAGAATGAAGGTATTGATAATCATTAATAGACTGGGGTGGGATAACTAATTCTATTTCTTTTTTCATGAAGTAGCTTCTTGGGATTCAGCAACGTTAGCACCAATTGACGTTCCACTTTTGAGTAATTGTTTTAAAATATCATTGAGATGATATTCATTTTTGACATGAACTATGTAAAATTTTATAATCCTTACACCGAATTTAAAACTCTTATCTCGAATAGGATTTCCATATTCAATATTCTTTTCAAATACTCTCATTTAAATTTTCAATTCGCCATTCTCAACCTTGCCTGCCGGCAGGCAGGTTCTCAATTAATACGTTGCCCTGATCACTCCGCCATCAACCGCAATTGTTGAACCGGTAATAAATCCAGCTTGTTCTGATGCGAGGTAAACAATTAATGAACCGACTTCATCCGGACGAGCGAGGCGTCTCATCGGAACATCGTTTGCCATTGATGCAAGTACGTGTTCATGCGAATCACCACTCTGTTTGGCTCTACTGACTGCAAGCTCGTATAATCTGGCAGTTAAAGTATAACCCGGTGCAACGTTATTAACTGTAATATTGAATTTCCCGACTTGATTACTTAATGTTTTTGCCCAGCCGGTAACTGCGCTTCTCAACGAGTTTGAAAGGATTAAATTATCAACCGGTTGTTTTACTGAGAGCGAAGTAATATTAATGATCCTTCCCCAACTTTTTAATTTCATTCCCGGTAGAACTAACCTTGTAAAGCGAATTACACTTAATAGTATCTGTTCAAATGCATCCTGCCAGTTATCATCGGACAAGTTTTCGAAGAAACCCGGAATTGGTCCGCCGCAATTGTTAACGAGAATATCAATATCACCATAGTTTTTTTTGATGACACTAATTGTATTCTCGATGTCCGACACTTTGTCAATATCGCAAACAACCCATAGTGGCTCAATCGAATAAAGCGATTTAATTTCATTTGCTGTCTTAATTAAATTATCCTTGTTCCGCGAGCAAATAGCAACCTTACACCCCTCCTTAATAAAAAGTTCGGCGGTTGCTCTGCCTATTCCCATACTGGAGGCTGTTACTAATACCGTTTTACCTTGAAGATTAAGTTCCATTATTTACCTCAAAGCAGATTTATAATATTTGTTATTCCTTCTCTTATCATCATTACAGCATAAGCTGCAAGGAATAGTGATGCAATTTTAGCAAATGCTTTTGAACCACCTTCTCCCAATGCTTTTGTAAGCCATTTTGCGTTTGTGAGAATCAAAACAATAATTGTGAAATTGACAAACATCGAAGAAATTGTTGGAAGAAATCCGTACTTATCATTCAATATCAAAATCGTTGTTAAAGCCGCCGGACCCATAATCAAAGGAATACCCAAAGGAACAATTCCGATATTTGTATGAGGATTTCTCCGGTTTTCCGATGAAGAGAGTATATCATTTATACTAAGTATTAAAAGTACCAATCCCCCGGCAATCCTGAAATCATTTATTGTAATTCCAAGAAAGCGCAGAACGGCTTTACCTGCAAATAAGAATCCAATAGCAACAATAAAAGCCGTAAGACATGCTTCAATTATTAGTTTCTTTCTTTGGAAATTAGAAATGCCTTCTGTGAATCCAAGAAAGACGGGTGTAGTACCAATGATATCTATTGCAACAAAGAGCGGGATAAACGTCAGTAGGAATAAGTTGAAATCCATATTATAATTCTTACATTAATTTGTGCTACAATTTATGATTTATATTTGATAAAAATAAAAATGCCGGAATATCCCGGCATCTTTTAGTCAACTTTTTTTAATGAGAACTGGCTGCCCTTGCGGAAGTCAATTCTTCACTAACAATTTGCTGAGTATCAAGAGCAATTACCAATTCTTCGTTGGTAGGAATCCTTAACACTTTTACTTTAGAATCGGAAGCGGAAATATCCGTTTCCCCTTTCACATTTTCATTTTTTGTTTGATCAATTTTGATCCCTAAAAATCCCATGTCGCGGCAAACTTCCTTCCTGACATTAATAGAATTTTCACCAATACCTCCTGTAAATACCAGGGCATCAAGACCGCCCATAGCAGCGGCATAACTTCCAACGTATTTTTTAATTCTATAAGTAAACACATCGAATGCATATTTAGCTTTTTTATGACCTTCGGCAATAGCTTCTTCAATTTCGCGCATATCGCTGCTTTCACCGCTAATACCGATTAGCCCGCTATGCTTATTAAGGAGTGTGTTCGCTTCGGACAATGATAAACCTTCTTTTGCCATGATATAAAGAATAACTGATGGGTCCATATCACCGCTTCTAGTTCCCATAATCAATCCCTCAAGCGGAGTGAATCCCATTGTTGTATCAATTGAATGTCCATGATCAACAGCAGCCATACTGCAGCCATTTCCTAAATGAGCTGTAATTATTTTCAATTCTTGGAATGGCTTTCCAAACATTATTCCAGCTCTTTGCGACACGAATCGATGCGATGTACCATGGAATCCGTACCGGCGGATTTTATACTTTTTATATAATTCATACGGAATGCCGTACAAAAAAGCTTGAGGCGGCATCTTGATATGAAATGAAGTATCGAAAACTCCCACCTGCGGTGTCTCCGGCAAATGTTCCTTAGTTGCTTGAATACCTTTTATATTAGGCGGATTATGAAGCGGTGCAAGTTCAATATTGTCCTTCAATGCTTTCATAACCTGGTCGGTTATCAACACCGATCCTGAGAATGTTTCACCACCATGAACAACACGATGACCAACAGCATCAATTTCACTTTTGTCTTTTATTACTCCATGATTCGGACTTAACAAAACTGCAATAACATATTCGATAGCTATTGAATGATCAAGTATTTCACCTACAATTTTGATTTTTTCTTTATCTAAGGGCTGATGAGTTAAAATGGCACTTGACATCCCAATCCTTTCAACCATTCCTTTAGCAAGTGCAGATTGGGCTGCCGTATCAATAAATTGATATTTAATTGATGAACTTCCGCAATTCAAAACAAGAACTTTCATGACTTCCTCAACTATTAATTAATTATTTTACCATCGGCATCGTACTTAAAGAATCCTTCGCCGGTTTTTTTACCAAGCTTTCGCTCACGAACAAGTTTACGGAGAATCGGACTTGGTCTGTATCTTGGTTCACCAAGAGTATCCCACAACGTCTGCATCCATGCAAGAACTTCATCTAATCCCATTGCATCCGCCATTTCAAGCGGACCGTTTTTAAAATTATATCCGAGTTTCATAGCAGTATCAATATCCGCCGCAGTTGCGATTCCTTCAAGAAGTATATGCATTGCTTCGTTCAATAAAGGAACAATCGCACGTGTAGTAACAAAGCCCGGGTATTCATAAACAGGGATAGCTTTCTTCCCAATTTTGGAAGCAAACTTTTTAATAATCTCAACTGTTTTATCTGAAGTATCCAGTGCCCGCACTAACTCGACTAAAGGAACTTTAGGAACAGGATTTAAAAAATGCATACCGATAATTTTGTCTTTCCGGTTAGTTACGTCTGCAATTTTTGTTAAGCTGAGTGTTGATGTGTTGGAAATAAAAATTGTGTGGGGACGGGCAATTTTATCTAACCCTTTGAAGATTTTCATTTTCAAATCATAATCTTCATCAACGGCTTCAATAATTAAATCGCATTCCGCTACATCTGTCATTTCAACCGACCATTTGATACGGCTAAGTATAGATTTCATTTCACTCTGGGTCATAGACCACCGTGATATTTCCCGTTCCATAGTTGAAGATAAATTTTCCTGCGAAGTTTTAATGTGTTCTTCACTAACCTCAACAATTAAAACATCCAACCCGGCTGAGGCTATAGTTTGAGCAATTCCCTGACCCATAACACCTCCGCCGATAATAGCAACATAATCGATCCGTTCTAATTCTTCATTCCTATGAACACCTCCAAGGAGATCTTCTAACTTTAATTTTTCTTCTGGCATTTTTTGTCTCTCTATTTACTATAGTTTTGTTTTCGGGTATTAAAAATATCTAAATCCTTGAATAGAATCATTTATTTAGACAAATATTATACCATTAGGGAAAGTGTGTTTAAGAGCCAATTCCTTAGTCAAATTCAGAAAATTATTAGCATTAAAAATCTATAACCAAATATGAGAATTTAATAACATGAATCCGGTTATTCGATATCTCCTGCTTTCAGTTAATTTTTGAGTGGTTAATATAGAATAATGACCAAGAGGCATATTTAACTTACTATTCATATTTTGCACGAAAGATAATTGAAAACTTAACTCAAACCGGATATTATTAATTGATACCCTTACAAGTCCTGACTCAATTTTTTGGTTTTAATGAATTTCGATCCGGTCAAAAAGAGATCATCGATGCAATCCTTGCCGGAGAGAATGTATTAGCAGTATTACCAACCGGGGGCGGAAAATCGTTATGCTATCAGATACCAGCACTAATGTCAAATTCGTTTTCAGTCGTTGTCTCACCGTTAATCGCACTAATGAAGGATCAAGTTGATTCAATTAACAACAAACAGAAAGTTGCCGCATTTATTAACAGCACTTTAGAACTGCATGATATATACAAAGTGCTAAATGAAATTGAACAGGGAGATATAAAGTTGCTATATGTATCGCCCGAAAAATTGAATAGCATTTCATTTTGCGATTCAATAAAAAAACTGAATCCCGCTTATCTCTTTGTCGACGAAGCTCATTGCATAAGTGAATGGGGTCATAGTTTCAGACCAAGCTACAGGAAGATCAAATCTTTCATTGATTTAATCGGGTTCGGTTCGATCGCAGCATTTACTGCCACCGCCACCGAGGATGTTAGAAATGATATTGTTGAACAACTTGGAATGAAAACACCCAAAATTTTTGTAAAAGGATTTGAAAGAGAAAACTTATATTTAAATGTCATTCACACTTCAGCAAAAAAAGAAAAACTTCTCACCATATTAAAGCGTAATGAACTTCCAGGTATAATATATACAGCAACAAGAAAATCGGCTGAAGAAGTAACTGAATACCTTAGAGTTAACAGCATTGACGCCGTCTTTTATCATGCCGGTGTAGTACCCGAATTAAGACGGATCATTCAGGATGACTTTCAGATGAATCGGGTAAAATTAATTGTTGCAACCAATGCATTCGGGATGGGCATTGACAAGAGCGATATAAGAACATTGATCCATTATAACCTTACTGCAAATATAGAGAACTACTACCAGGAAATTGGACGGGCGGGGCGCGACGGTAATAATTCAAATGTCTTTTTGTTATACGATGATAATGATAAGTTAATCCAGGAATACTTTATAAAGAACTCCTTTCCATCAAGAGAGCAGATTGAATTGGTTTATAATACAATATGCGATTATGCATCCATTGCTCTTGCGAATGCTTATGATAAGGAGATTCCGCTGGATAAAAATATAACGTCGTTTCTTGAATCGAAAGGTATTACAAAAGGCTTACTTGATTCCTCTGTTAAAATTCTCTGCGATTCAAATTATGTTTCTTCTGATACCAGAATTAAAAAACACTATGTTCAGTCGCTATTCGAACCGAAAGGGATGCAGATGTATCTCAAGAATCTTGATGACAACGATTCGAAAGATTTATTGCTTCTTTTAACCCGGGAATATGGGAACACATTCTTCCGGACAAGAACAGCAATTAATTTATCCCACTTATCTCAGTTGATCGGTGAAAGTACAGAGCAAATTTCAAGTGTATTAAAATCATTAAGTTTATCAGGAATTATTCTGTATGAGATCCCTTCAAAATTCCCAACGGTCAAGTTATCCGGCGAGAGGTTAAAAAGTGACGACTTGAAGTTAAATTACGAAAGGACAAAGAAGTTAGTTGAGAATAGCAGAAACAAACTCGATAAAATGATTGGTTATGTTTATACAAAAGATTGCCGATTCAGGTATATCCTAAACTATTTTGGTCAAACAGAAAATAACTATAATTGCGGTAGATGTGATGTGTGCAGAGGAATTAATGTTGACGAAAGTCCCGGTTCTCCATTTATTGAAGAACATATTCTTGAGATGCTTAAAGAATTAGGGGATGCCATAACAAAGAGAGATTTGATTAATCTTTTAATGGGTAAATCAACCGACGATAACAAGCGAAATTTGGACACATTTAGTTCATGCAAACATTTTTCAAAAAAGGAAATTGAAGAGTCGCTTATTTATCTAAAGCACGAGAAAAAGATAATCATCAACAAAAACTTAATTGAGTTGAATGCAGACAATCCAGAAAGTCCAGATGAAATTATCCAATCGAATGCCAACTATGAGAATGAATTGCAGCTTTTTAATTTGCTAAGACAGATTAGAAAGGAAGCGGCATTTAAATACAACCAGACAATAGAATTAATCTGTTCCGATGAAATATTAAGAGAAATTTCACGTAATAGGCCAAAAACCGCTTCAGAGCTTTTTGAAATAAAAGGTTTTAATCAACGTATGTTCAATAAAATAGGTGAGGAGTTTTTAGAAATATTAAAAGAAAGTGAATCTGATTTCTCACTTAAAGAATTGATAAAGAAAAAGAAATTGCCGGATAATATTATTCAGATTTTAGAATTATTAAAGAAGAAATATTCATTAGACGATATTTCTAAAATCACAAAGCTTTCAGATACCTTGCTCTCTATCCAGATTGAATCGTTAATTGGTATGATACCCGAACTTGAAATTAACCATTTATTCGATAAAAACGATCTTGATTTAATAAATGGTAAAATCGACGATGGTACAACGGACTTAAAATTATTGAAGGAAATACTTAATAATAAATTTGCTTATCCGCTTCTAAGAATTGCTCTTGCAAAAAGAAAGGCTAGTCAATAGCCCGGTTCGATTTTAGTTCAAGTAAATACTGATCAGCTTTCCGGAAGAAACTCCCCCATCTGATCTGGTCAAATTCCAGGTTATTAATGTATGTTTTGAATTTCTCTTTTGAAGTTTTATGTTTATCAAACACATGTTTTTGATAAAACTCTATTGAGTCAGGTTTCGAATTATATTTTTCTTCTACAATTAAATTCTCCACATATATCTTAACGGCTGTATCCTCATCAATATTGTTCGCGGAACATCCCGGCATAACCAGAATGATAAGAAGAATAATGAGAGTATTAGTTGAATAACTATTTACGTTTACTTGCTTCAAAGAGAATCTTCTTTTCACGTTCAGTTAAGTTCTGATACCCGCTCTGACTTATCTTATCCAAAATTCTATCAATCTCTTCCTGCGTAACTATTATTTCATCCTTGGCTGAATTATTTATATCATGGTACTGAGCATCTTCAATATCATTATTAATTGAACCGCCAAATCGCGGTTTCCGGAATTTACCTTGAGAACTAAAAGATGTTGTTTTTTTAAAGGAACCCATTAGACTGGAGAAGTTGAAATTATTCCTCTTATCCATCATTAAAAATATAAAACCTGTTACCGCTCCGCCAATGTGTGCAAGATGTGCAACAAAAGAAGGTTCATTTATAGAAAGAAATTCAAAAACAATAAGAATCGCAATCAAATATTTTGCTTTTATGGGGATTAAAAAGTAGATAAGAATATACCGATCGGGAAAAAACATCGCGAAGGCAATCATTACACCATACACAGCACCAGAAGCACCAATTGTTGGAGCCAGTGAATTTGATAAAACGGGTGATAGTAAAATTTGTAATAGCCCTGCACCTACACCGCACAGGAGATAAAATATCAAAAACTTTTTTGAACCCATGAGATGCTCTATTTCCATTCCAAACATCCACAGCATAAACATGTTAAACAGAATGTGTGTAAAGCTTCCATGCATGAATTGATATGTTACTAATTGCCAGGGATAGAATGACCATTCAATTATTTCAGGTCCGATTCTACCAGCAATAAATCCTCCAAGCGGTATTAAGGAAAAGAATTTTGTTAAAATATCAGATAAGGTAAAACCAGAATCGATAAGAATATTATCACCAATGATTTGAAAGAGGAAAACCAGAGCATTTATAATTAATAAGTTTTTTATTACCGGGGGGAAAAAAGTAAATCCGCCAAATCCAGATGGTTTGTAATAATCCCTTGAATCGTAACCCATTCAATTGCCTGTTTTATATTGTTGGTTAGAAAGTTAAACTATTTCATTGTTAATGAAAAGGAACAAAAATAGAGATCAAAAGCAAGATTATGATCATAATAACAATCATAATCTTGCTCAAGCTCTATCAAACTAATTATCATTCAAAGCAGCAACACCTGGAAGAATTTTCCCTTCAAGGAATTCCAGTGAAGCACCACCGCCTGTAGAAACGTGGGATACTTTATCATCAAATCCAGCTTTACTAATTGCTGCGGCAGAATCTCCACCGCCGATAATTGTGACAGCTCCCTTAGAAGTTGCTTCTGCCAGAGCTTTAGCAATTTCATTTGTACCAGCTGCAAAATTATCGAACTCAAAAACACCAAGAGGACCATTCCAAACAATTGTTTTGCTTGCTAAAATAACATTCGTAAATTCTTCAATTGTTTTCGGACCGATATCCAGACCCATTTTATCAGCGGGTATCTTATCAGCATCAACAATTGATGAAGGTGATTCATTCTTAAATTCGGCAGCAACAACATTATCTTTAGGCAGCAAAACTTTTGCATTTGATTTTTTGAATTTTTCTAAAGCATTTTTTGCAAGTTCCAACTTCTCTGCTTCAAGTAATGATGTTCCAATTTCGTATCCCATCGCTTTATAAAAAGTATAAGCCATTCCACCGCCAATTAAAAGATAATCGACCTTGGGTAATAAATTATCAATAACATCAATCTTACCGGAGATTTTTGAACCGCCTAAGATTGCAGTGAATGGTCTTACAGGATTTGCAAGTGCTCCACCTAAATAATCGAGTTCTTTTTGCATTAAGTAACCCGATGCACAGGTTTTAATGAATTTTGTTACTCCTTCCGTGGATGCATGTGCGCGATGAGCAGAGCCGAAAGCATCGTTAATATAAACGTCACCAAGTTCAGCTAATTGCTTGGCAAATGCCGGATCATTTTTTTCTTCTTCAGGGTGAAATCGCAAATTTTCAAGAAGAAGAACTTCGCCACCTTTCAGCGAATTAACAATAGCTTTAACGTGATCTCCAATGCAATCAGGTGCAAATTTAACATCCATTTCAAGCAACTCACCTAATCGAATTGCAACGGGTTTTAAACTGTATTTGGGGTTTGGACCACCCTTGGGTCTTCCAAAATGACTCATCAGTATTGTAGATCCACCCTCACTAATAATCTTTTTGATTGTAGGTAGTGCCGATGTAATTCTTATATCATCGGTAATCTGTAAATTTTCATTTAGAGGAACATTAAAATCCACCCGAACCAATACTTTTTTCCCTTTCAGGTCAACTTTGTCGATACTTAATTTTTTCATTTTTCCCTCCGTAATCGAACAAATATCGAATAAAAAAAAGACGCAGTTCAATCAAGATTCTGCGTCTTATAGAACCATTTTTATAATTACTTAATTAGTTTTAATAGTAAATCAACAACCCTGCAAGAATAACCCCATTCGTTATCATACCAGGATACGATTTTGAAGAATCTTTTTTCACCTTTTAAATTGTTCTGAACAGTTGCTAAAGAATCATATATTGATGCTCTGTCGTCGTGAATGAAATCTGTAGAAACTACTTCCTCGTTAGAATAACCGAGTATATCTTTAAGATAAGTTTCAGAAGCTTTCTTCATAAGTTCGTCAATTTCCTGAATCGAAGTATCTCTTTCAGCTCTGAATGTAAGATCAACTACAGAAACATTTGCAACGGGAACTCTAAATGACATTCCTGTTAATTTACCTTTTACTTTGGGTAAAACTTCACCAACCGCTTTTGCTGCACCGGTAGAAGATGGAATAATATTAATTGCTGCAGCACGTCCGCCTCTCCAATCTTTTTTGGATGGTCCATCAACTGTTTTTTGTGTTGCGGTGTAAGCATGAATTGTAGTCATAATGCCTGTTTCAATACCAATACCTTCTTTTAATAAAACATGAACAACCGGGGCTAAACAGTTAGTAGTACATGAAGCATTAGAAACAATGTGGTGCTTTGCCTGGTCATATTCATTATCGTTTACACCAACAACAAATGTTTTAACATCTCCTTTACCAGGAGCTGTTAATAGAACTTTCTTTGCACCGGCGGTTAAATGTCCTTTTGCTTTTTCACTATCGTTGAATAAACCGGTAGCCTCAATCGCTACATCAACACCTAAATCTTTCCAGGGTAATTGCGATGGATCCTTTTGTGCAAGTACGCATTTTACTTTTTTACCGTTTACAACCAGGATATCATCAGTTTCAAGTGCCGGATCGCTTTTTTCGCTTCCAACTGTACCATTGAATTTCCCATGAACCGAATCATATTTTAACTGATAAGCAAAATATTTTGCATCTGTACTAACATCAACAACAGCTACGATATCAACTTCTTTACCAAAGTAGCCTTTATCAACCAATGCACTAAATACTAATCTGCCTATTCTACCAAATCCATTAATTCCTACTTTAATTGACATACTATTTTTCCTCCAATAACTATAGTTTGAGTTAATTTTGTTTGCAAATATAAAAATTCGGGTTGGAAGTATCAATTTACACACCATTATGGTAGTAATAAAAATGAAAAGAATTGTCACTTTTAAGAGAAAAGTTTATCTTGCAAGTGCTCAATCCTTCAGTTTAATGAGAATTTAATTTAATCGAGGTAAAATATGCCCTCATCAGAATTTTTGGCTTATGTACCAATTTTTTCTGAATTACCTGATTCTACAATTGATAAAATTGAAAAGATCGGTACCCGGAAAATATTTAAAAAGAATGATGTTATTTTAATGGAGGATGAAGTTGGAACTGCACTTTTTGTTATTGTAACCGGTAAAGTAAAAGTTGCAAGAAGCAGCACCGACGGTAGAGAAGTTATATTGACAATTCTATCAGATAGCGATTTCTTTGGCGAGATGGCAATTTTAGACGGACAAACCCGTTCAGCAACTGTTATGGCTATTGAAGATACAGAGTTATTCCTTATCCAGAGAAATGAATTTATAGATCTTCTCAAAACTTATCCCGAAGTAGCCATTTCTTTACTTCAAGAACTTACAAAAAGATTGCGCGCAGCAGATTCAAAAATTAAAGCATTATCTCTTAAGGATGCTGAAGGAAAAGTTGCTACAGTCATTTTACAATTAGCCGATGATGTCGGGAAAATTAAACAAGGTAAAGTTGAAATTGACAAGTTACCTTTACAGCAGGACCTCGCTAACATGGCAGGGACCTCCCGTGAGACAATTTCAAGAACTCTTCACTCATTTGCTAAAAAAGGTATGGTAGAACTTGACGGAAATAAATTAAGAATAATGGATTATGAAAAGTTTAAGGAACTATTCAGTTAATTATGTCCGTAAAGATTGACTTACATACTCATACTACTTATTCGGACGGTACATACTCCCCTTCTGAATTAGTTTGTAAAGCAAAAGTAGCCGGACTTGATATAATAAGCATCACAGATCACGATAGTGTTAACGGTATTAAAGAAGCAATAATTGTTGGTAAAGAAATTGGCGTTGAAATTATTCCCGGATTGGAAATAAGTACCGATCTGGATGATAAAGAAGTTCACTTACTGGCATATTTCATTGATATTGAAAATGAAGAACTTCAGAAATACCTCAGTTTCTTCAGGGATGAGAGATTTCATCGAGCAAAAAGGATTGTTCAAAAGCTTCGAAATCTTGGCTTATCCATTACTATTGATGATGTTGTAGATCATGCTCAAAATTCTGCAATCGGAAGACCGCATATAGCCAATGCATTGGTAAACTTAGGACTTATCAATAATTACTACGAAGCATTTGAAAAATATATTGGTGATTACGGACCTGCTTATGAGAGGAAAATACATGTTTCTCCGCAGAGTGCAACAAAGTTAATAAGTGATTCCGGCGGATTATCATTTGTCGCTCATCCCGGTTATATGAAGGAAACAATATTAATAGATTTGATTAAAGCCGGTATTGATGGTATTGAAGTATTACATCCAAGTCATTCTGATAGCCAGATTAATTTTTATAGAGGGATAGTTAACCAGTATTGCCTGCTTGAATCAGGTGGCTCTGATTTTCACGGCGGTAAAAAAGAAGATAGTTCAACCTTAGGTAAATATTTTATCTCACCCAATCATCTCGAAGCAATGAGAAATATGCTTCACAAGAACAGTGCATGAATTAAACTTCTACAGCATTTAACAAAAATATCGGAATTAATTACACTTTTTGTTCAGCAAGAAAATACTAAATTTGCTTAACTACTTTATTGGTTAACCTTAAACTTGAGGCTATATAATGAGTAAGTTCAGGTTGTTAGGAGCTTTAATTTTATTTTATACTTCAATCCATTCACAAAATATAGGCGAATGGAGAATCTTTTCGGATATGAAAAATATTAAAGATGCGGCTATTTCATCCGAAGGGGTTTGGGCTGTTACAAATGGCGGAGCCTTTAGATTAAATTCATCTGCAGATACTTCATTTCTAATATTAAACAAAGTAGATGGACTAATTACTCAAAATCTGACTTCGGTATCAGTCGACAATCAGAATAAGATTTGGTTCGGTTCTCAGGAAGGATATATAATTGTCTATAATCAAACAAATAAATCAATTGCCAGCATTCTGGATATTTTCAAATCCGATAAGACAAGGAAACAGATCAATGACATTTTTATCTCCCGGGATACAGTATTTGTTTCTACAGATTTTGGGTTAACATTAATTAATACCAACAACCTTACATTTTTTGATACATTTATGAAGTTGGGCGATTTCTCATCGGAATCAAGGGTTATCAGTACTTTCAAGTCGGGTTTGATCCATTCTATAACAGAAAGCGGTGTGGCAATACAAAAGGTGGGAACACAAAATTTATCTGCACCCGAATCATGGAATACATATCGGTTCGGAACTGCTATCACTGCTCAATCTGCTACGAAGATAATTTCATACAATTCAGAGTTACTTCTTTCTACAAACAACGGGATTTATAAATTTTCGAATGGAGCCTGGCTTCAATTATTGATGCAAGGAACAAACATAAAAGATCTGTTTGTTTCCGGATCATCGCTGTTTATCTTAACAGAAAAAAGTTTATTCGAATATAACGGTTCACAAATAAAGCAGGTTTTTGAAAATCAGGATATAACATTGTTCTCCGTTGCCGTATCTGAAAATAAAAATTACTACATCTCTTCTTCAGCAGGATTAATTGAAGTAAAGAATAATGCAGTTAAATACTTATCGCCGGCAGGACCATACAGTAATTTATTTATAAATCTTTCTGTTGCGGGTTCGGGGAATTTATATGTTGCAACAGGTAAAGATCTTTTTGGTGTGGGCTTTCTGGAATTCGACGGTAAAAAATGGAAAAGATATGGAAGAGAAGATTACCCTCAGTTACCTTCCAACGCATACTATAATGTTTTTGCCGATGATGATAATACTGTTTATTTATCAAACTGGGGTAACGGTGTGACAATCTTTAAAAATGGTCAGTTTACAGTTTATAACGCTTCCAACAGTGGATTAGTTGGAATTCCTGCAAACACAAATTTTTTAGCCATAGCAGATGTAAAGACTGATTCGAAAAAAAATATCTGGATTGCAAATCATCAATCGGCTGCTCGAAAACCCTTGAGTGTCTTAACCGCCGATAATAAGTGGTATCATTTTTCGTTTACAAATCCCGTCCTTTCCGAATTTGATGTATTAGATAAGATGGTAATAGACCAAAATGGTACTAAATGGTTTTTTGTTTTCGAGGGTAACAGGGGACTTTACTACTATAACGAAAAAGGAACATTTGAGAATCTATCAGATGATACTCAAGGTGGTATCAGGCAATCCAACGGATTATTAAGTGACATAATCACAGCGCTTGCCATCGATCAAAGAGGTTATTTATGGATAGGGACCAGTGTAGGTATAAATGTTATTACAGATACTTCACGCCCGCTTACAACATTAATCAGCAGTATAGCATTATCGCTCAGGAATCAAAGCGTAACCTGTATCGCTGTTGACGCATTAAATCAAAAATGGATAGGGACAAAACAAGGTCTGTTTGTTTTATCAAGCGACGGTTACCAGCTTATCGATTTTTATGATACCAAAAACAGCCCATTGCCCAATAATGATATTCGCAGTATTGCAATTGATGAAAATAGTGGCAAGGTGTATATAGGCACCGATTTTGGATTGGCAGTGCTGCAAACTTCTTCAATAAAACCGGACGATAGTTTCAATCAACTATTTGTCTATCCAAATCCCATTGTCATTTCAGGTAACTCATCATCGCAATTAACTATTAAGGGATTAATTAAAAATACCAGTATTAAAATTCTTGATATCTCCGGGAACCTCGTACGCGATTTCCAATCACCAGGTGGACGCGTTGCATTCTGGGATGGCAAGGATTTCGACGGCAGATTTGTTTCCACTGGAGTTTACATAATTGTTGCTTACGATGAAGACGCAAACAATGTTACGACCTCAAAAGTAGCTGTAATAAGAAAGTGATCAACCCTTTAATATGATAGATATTCGAAATTTATCGATACAGTTTACCGGGGAAAATCTTTTTGAAGATGTAAGTCTAAGAATCCATCGCGGCGATAAGATTGCGTTAGTTGGTTCTAATGGTAAAGGTAAGTCCACCCTTCTAAAACTCTTGATCGATATAGAAAAACCCGAGAGCGGAGAGATTGTTAAGCAGAAAGGAACTCGCATCGGTTATTTGCCTCAAGACCTTATTGCTTTTAAAGGCAGAAAATTATTTGACGAAGTAAAATCTTCAATGCTGGAAATTCAAACACTGATTGAAAGAGAGAGTGATATACTCTTGCAATTAAATTCACATTCACCTAATCCTGCGGATAGGCAAGAATTATTAAATACCCTCGGAGAATTACATCACCGTAAAGAAGAACTCGATTTCTATTCTGCTGAATCACGAATAGAGAAAGTATTGATTGGTCTTGGATTTAAGGAAAAAGATTTTATTAGATCGACCGAAGAGTTCTCCGGCGGTTGGCAAATGAGAATTCAACTCGCAAAAATCCTGCTTGCCAATAATGACCTTCTACTTCTTGATGAACCCACTAATCATCTTGATATTGACACGCTTGAATGGTTAGTAACATTCCTTCAGAACTACAATGGTGCCCTAATAATTGTTTCGCACGACAGATACTTTATTAATAGTATTACTAATAAAACACTGGAAGTTTTTAACAACAAGGTGGACTTCTTTCCCGGCAACTATGAACATTATCTGAAATTTAAGGACGAAAGGGATGCGCAGTTAATTGAATTACAAAAGAACCGCGAAAAGAGAGTTAAAGAAATTGAAAAATTTATTGAAAGGTTCCGTTATAAAAACACAAAAGCTAAACAGGTTCAGAGTAGAATCAAGATGCTCGAAAAAATGGACTCTGTTGAATTAATTGAACAAGAAAAGAAAATTGAATTACATTTTCCCGAACCACCAAGAAGCGGAATTGTACCGATCGAATTAAAAAATATATCTAAATCATACGGAGAGCTTGAAGTACTAATTGACGTTAATCTTAATATCGAACGGGGAGAGAAAATTGCAATTGTAGGTGTAAACGGGGCCGGTAAAACTACACTGGCAAAGATTGTCGGCTCCAAGATTCCCCCTACCAAAGGGAATTTAATGTACGGTAATAATACTGTTGTTTCTTATTATGAACAGGAAGTTGCTGATTCCCTCAACCCCGACCATGATCTTATCGATGCCCTCGAAGAAGTAAATGAAGAGTTATCGCCAGGACAGCTCAGAAAAATACTCGGTACATTTCTGTTCTCCGGTGATGATGTCTTTAAAAAAATTAAAGTTCTTTCGGGAGGTGAAAAAAGCCGTGTTGCGCTCGCACGTTTGTTATTAACCAAAAGTAATTTTATTATACTTGACGAACCGACGAACCATCTTGATTATTCTTCTAAAGAAATTCTTCAAAAAGCTTTAATAAGGTTTAACGGAACGATGATAATCGTATCTCACGACATTGACTTTCTTAAACCGATAATAACGAAAGTTTATGAAATCCGGGATCATAAAGTGAATGTTTATTATGGCGGCATTGAGTATTATTTAACGAAAAGAAACGAATTGCACCAACAAGAAAACTCGTTGGAGAGATCCTTATTTCAAGAGAAAGTAACACGAAAAGATCAAAAAAGAATTGAGGCAGAGATAAGAAAGCAGAAGTTCAATCTTACCAAAGATTTGAAGAAAGAACTTGATGTATGTGAAAGTGAGATAAAGACTTTAGAAGTATTAAAAACTAAACTGGAAATAGAACTTGCAGAGCCCGCTGTTTATTCAAATCCCTCCACTGCCAGAGATAAAAATATTGAGTATGATAAAATAAAAGAGCTCCTTGAAGAAGAATATAATCAATGGACAGAACTATCAAATAAATTAGAAGGGATAGAGCAAAACTTTAAATAATTCTCTTTTAGTGTTTGACCTATTTGTTTAAAAATTCTTCTGCCAGAGCTATCCCGCCATAAATGGCAGCATCATCACCAAGTTTAGTTTGAACAATTTTAACCGTTTTGCCGGGTTCCGGTAAAACCGATTTGATAAATGCTTTCCGGACTTTAGGCATCATGAAATCACCCATAGCTTCAAATACACCACCTCCAAGAACAATTGTATCAAGGTTAAGTAGTGTAACCAAACTTCCTAGTACGGTCCCAATTGAAACCGCAGATTTCGAAACGTACTTTACTGCAAGCTGATCAGATTTCTTTACAGCAAATGCAAGACCTTTGCTCTTCAATAATTTCTTAGATGATTTATATTCTTTAAGAATACTCTTTTTCCCACTGTTCAATTCTTTTTTAATATCTCGAACAACTGCCGTTCTGCTCGCAATTAATTCAAATGTACTGTTCTTATCCTTACTTAATAAATTCCCTTTGGCATTAACTTTCATATGACCGATTTCACCTGCAAAAAAAGTTGAACCCCGATAAATCTTGCCATCAAAGAAAAGTGCTCCGCCAATTCCAGTTCCGACAAATACTACCAGCATATTATTTGTTTCTTCACCAGTTTCAAATTTCTTGATTCCCAGACCGGCAAGGTTCACATCATTTTCAATCAATAAAGGGATTGAAAAATGTTTTAAGAGTGCCTCTTTAATATTAAAATTTTTTATCCCAAGATTAGGAGCATTTGATATTATACCCGTATAAGGATTGACTGTACCCGGTACCCCAAGACTTATTGCTTTTATTTCCCTCTCTGTAACTTCATTTTCCTTCATAACTTTTTTAATTGACTGGACGATTGAATTTACCAATCCCTCTTTACCATTTATTAGTTCAGTAGGGATTTTTTCTTTCGATTTTATTTTATTATTCACATCGATCAAAGCGGATAGAATCTTGGTACCTCCAAGATCAATAGAAATGATATAATTCTTCGGCATTTTCTCTCCAGTAGAATTAATTATTTTAAAAGTACGATTTTAGTCATTAAAAAATTTATTAAATTCACAATGCAGTTTAATAAAAAACGAGGGTTAATATCTTTCTCTTTGTAAAAATACTAGATTTATAATAATATCGGGAGAATTATGTATATAAATTTTTCGGATATCCCGGGACATCAAAACCTGTTCCTCGATTATCTCAATGAATTTAATAATGTAGAGAAATTCTATAAAAGGAATTTCAGAGACCAGGAGAGTTACGAAGACCTTCTAAGGCAACTTGCCATAAAAGATCGTCCGCATAGAGCCGCTTTAGCCGATGCAATTAGATCTCAATATGATGAAGTTAAAACCTCCAAGCCAACTCAAACAAACATAGAAGCACTCTATTCTCCTAAAACTATTGCCGTCGTTACAGGTCAGCAGCTTGGTATTTTAGGCGGTCCAATTTATACTATTTACAAAACTATTACTGCACTTAAACTATGCAACTACCTCAAAGAAAAATACGAAGGGTATCATTTTGTCCCGATTTTTTGGCTTGAGGGCGACGATCATGATTATGAAGAGGTTCGATCTGTTAACTTAGTTAACAATGATAACCGGATTTTTAATATTAAGTATGACGACGGTAATCTAGACGAGATAAACCGTGGTAATATCGGGCATCTGAAATTCACTCAAAACATTGAACAAATATTTTCCTCACTATTAACTGAATTAAGAGAAACCGAATTTAAGAAACAGCTTGTAGAGTTTTTGCAATCAATTTATCAGCCGGAAAAAACTTTCCTTGAAACATTCCGAGAGATAATGATCAGATTATTCGAAGAGCATGGATTAATCGTATTTAATCCGCTTGACCCGGGGATTAAAAAACTGTTAATCCCGATATTCACTAAAGAAATAACAAGTTACCGCAACCATACAGGTATTCTTGTAGAAAGAAGTGCAGAACTTGAAGAGCTCTATCACGCTCAGGTTAAAGTCAAAGCGATTAATCTTTTTTACATTGACGATAATGAACGCCTTCTTATTGAACCGGTTGATAACGATTATCGACTTAAAGGTAAACGAAAAAGGTTCACACAGGAGGATTTGCTCTCGCAAGTGAATTTTACACCCGAAAGATTTAGTCCTAATGTTTTACTTCGACCAATTTGTCAGGATTATTTATTCCCGACAGCGTTTTATGTAGGTGGACCCGGTGAAATAAGTTATTTTGCCCAGGTAACACCTTTATACGATTTATATGATATAACGGAACCGATAATTTATCCCCGTTCATCAGCAACAATACTGGAAAAGGGTGTCCAATCAATTTTAGAAAAGTACAATCTTAATCTGATTGATATATTCTTAAGCGAAGACGAGCTTGTTACAAAGGTGATTATGGAAAATGCGGGTGCCGATATTACAAATGTTTTTGGAGAAGCGATTCATTCATTAAACCAAATTTTTCATCCTATCAATGATAAATTAAATTCGATTGATAAAACTTTATCGGAGCTCTCCAACAAATCCAAAGAGAGAATGGAGCAGACAATTGAATTCCTGAAATCGAAAGCCATTGAAGCGGAAAAACGGAAACATGAAGCAACTATTCGCCAGCTTGGTAAAGTGCGAAACGTTCTTTATCCAAATGATAATTTGCAGGAAAGGGAATTGAATTTTCTTTACTTCATAAATAAATACGGAACAGATGTTTTAAAATATATAATAGGTGAACTTGCCATCAACAAGTTTGAACATCAGGTGATTGAGCTTTAGATAAGATTTTTAATTTGTTCGATAAAATCGGGATTGGAAACAGCAACGGATTCAAACTGATTAACACTGCCCCCGTTCCTCAGAATCATTGCCAGAATTGAAAATGCCATAGCGATTCTATGATCTCCAAAACTTTCAAAAAGAATATCCTCATAGTTTGTAACCGTTCCGCCTATTTCAAAACCATCAGCCGATTCAATTACATCCAGACCAAGTAATTGATAATTATCACAGAGAGATTTAATCCGGTCCGACTCTTTAATCCGGAGTTCCTTAGCATTGCCGATCTTAAAATTCCCTTCTGCAAACAATCCGGCAACGGATAAAATTGGTATTTCATCGATAATGCTTGGTATTATTTCATCCGGAATCTTTATGCTTTTCAGTTCGCTCGATTTTACAAGCAAATCTCCTCTTATCTCGCCATTTTCTGTGAATTCCTTTTCAATAGAAATTAATCCTCCCATCTCAATTAAGATTTTTATGATTCCTGTCCGGGTCGGATTAAGAGAAACATTTTTAATAAGTAATTCTGAATTCTTCAGCAACAAAGTAAGTACAATAAAAAAGGATGCAGTTGAAATATCCGAAGGGATTGTCATCTCGAAAGGTTGAGGATAATTCTTTTTCGAAGCAATTATTTTTATTTCGCTGTCTGAGGATTCTGTATCAAGTCCCAGCATTCTTTCCGTATGGTCTCTTGTTTGAGTAGTTTCATGTATAATTGTTTGGTCATCGAGGTGGAGAGCCGCAAGTATCAAAGCACTTTTAACCTGGGCACTTGCAACTTTCATTTTGTATTCAACTGTATGAAGATTACCAGATGGTTTAATTACTAAAGGTAATGTACCTAATTCAGATGCCGAAATATCGGCACCAATAAATTGCAACGGCTCAACAACTCTAAGCATAGGACGATTGGATAATGATTCATCACCTGTTATTACAGATTCGAAGTTTTGTGCTGCCAGTATCCCGCTTAAAAGTCGTGATGTAGTTCCGGAATTGCCGGCAAATAATTCCTGACCGGGTTTTATAAATCCTTTGAAACCATTTCCATAAATCTTTATCAATTCTGGTTTTTTTTCTATTCTAATTCCAAGTTCAGAAAAACAATTTATTGTTGAATGAACATCGTCAGAATTTGAGCAGTTACGGATAATGGAAGTTCCCTTTGCCATTGATGAAAACATTACAGCACGATGTGAGATTGACTTATCACCGGGTAACTTTAACTCCCCTTTTACTTTTTCAATATGATCGAATTTTTGAATCATTTTTTGCACCACTTATCAATTAATTCGTCAAGTTCCTTCTGTGCCAGCTCAGATTTTTGATACATTCCTTTCTTTTCTCTTTGCCGCAACGCTTCAAATAAAGAAACTGCAATAGCAACGGATACATTAAGACTTTGAATCATCCCTTTCATAGGAATATAAAACACTTCATCAGAATTATCTGTTATCTCTTTCGATATGCCGCGATGCTCATTACCAAATACAATTGCTACTTTTTTAGTTAGATCAAGTTGATATAGACTTTTTGCAGAAGGATCGAGATAACTTGAAAAGATCTTAAATCCATCTTTCCTTAATGCACCAAAACACTCCTGGACTGAACTAAATTTTTCTGTATCGACCCATTTACTAGCAGATGCTGATGAAATTCGGCTCAGTTTAGGAAATTTTTCAATTGTATAGAGCAAATTTACTTTAGGAATTCCGACGGCTTCGCAGGTACGTATTATAGCACTTACATTATGCTCGTCATGAATATTTTCCAGGACAACACTAAGTGAGAACTGGCGTGCTATTGCAGCAGCAGAAATTTTTTCTAATCGTTTATCAGTCTTAAATTTGCGCATACTCATTTATCAAAAATGATCTTGTAAACTTTTTTATATCCTTCCTTCCGCGCAAGATCAATTTTGATTTTAAAGTTAGACTCTGCCTGAATATAAAAACGGAACATTTCTAAAGTTCGTGATATAGCATCTTCTTCGTTGTGTGCCCAGCTTTCACATCCTTTAATAGAAGGAATTTCTACTGAAAAACCGTCATCAGTTTGCAATACAATTAAATCGAGAACCACTAATATCCGCCTGAAGCAGATTTTTCGCCTTTAACAATTTTGACGCTTGCACTGGCTCCAATTCTATCTGCCCCGCTTTCAATCATCAACTTTGCATCTTCAGCAGTTCTGATTCCGCCTGAGGCTTTAACACCAACAGCCGAACCAACAACATATCTCATTAATGCAACATCACCCGCAGTTGCGCCGCCTTTGCTAAATCCGGTTGAAGTCTTTACAAAATCGGCTTTTGCTTCTTTACTTAATAAACATGCTTTGATTTTTTCCTCATCACTTAAAAGAGCAGTTTCAAGAATTACTTTACATACCGCACTATGTCTTTTAGCTGCAAGAACCACTTGATTTATATCGTTGAAAACATAATCATATTTTTTTTGTTTAAGCATACCAATATTAATTACCATATCTATTTCCTGAGCACCACTATTCAAAGCTTGCTCTGCTTCTGCCCTTTTTATTTCAGTAGTTGTTGCACCTAAAGGAAATCCTATAACAGTACAAACTTTTACCTGGCTCCCCTTAAGGAGTTCTCTACTCATTGAAACAAAACATGGATTAATGCAAACGGAAGCGAAGTTGTATGTTCTGGCTTCCTCACAAAGTTTAGTAATTTCATCCGGTGTCGCATCAGGTTTAAGCATCGTATGATCAATCATCCGCGCTACATTTCTATCAATTAGTTCATTAGCAACTCCAAGTCCCGCAGCAATTCTTTCCGCACCGTTATTAATAATGTTTTTTACTGCAATAGGTTGATCTACAATATTTCTTTCCCAGCCGACACATGAGCCCGTAGTACAGTAAAAATCCTGCAAAGATTTTTCAATAAAAACTTGTGTTACCACCTTATCAATTAATGAAGAATCCATTTTATTTGCCTGTTGGATAATTTTGATATGCTTGAAATGTATTTTTTAAAAGCATTGCTATTGTCATAGGACCAACTCCACCGGGGACCGGTGTGATATAGGAAGCTTTTTTTTCAACGTTTTCAAAATCAACATCGCCTACTATTCTATATCCCTTTGCTGTGTTTTTATCTTGAACCCGGTTTATTCCAACATCAATTACTACTGTACCTTCTCTAACCATTTCAGCAGTGATGAAATTCGCTTTACCCATTGCTGCAATTAGTATATCTGCAGTAAGAATATATTTCGACAAATCCTTCTCTGCAGAATGACAGATGGTAACAATTGCATTAGCACCTTCTTTTTTCTGAACAAGAAGGTTAGCAACCGGTTTCCCGACTATATTGCTTCTGCCAACTACAACAACATGTTTACCTGTTGTAGGAATATTATACCTTTTTAACAGTTCCACTATGCCGTACGGAGTGCAGGGATATAAAGTTTTATTGCCAATTAAAAGATTTCCGACATTTATTGGATGAAATCCATCAACATCTTTTTTAGGATCGATTGCTTCAATAACTTTTTGTTCGCTAATATGAGCAGGCAATGGCAGCTGTACTAATATCCCGTGATATGATTCATCCTTATTGTATTGCTCAATTAGTTTAAGCAGTTCTGCTTCTCTAACGCTTTCCGAAAGTCTTTCAACTTTCGAAAGCATTCCTATTTCAATGCATGACTTACTTTTAGAAGTAACATAAGATTGCGAGGCAGGATTCTCCCCAACAAGAATAGTTACTAATCCGGGTACCTGTTTCCCTTCGCTAATAAGCGACTGAATTTCTTTTTTTAGTTCTTCTTTAATCTCTGCTGCAGTTTTTTTACCGTCAATTAATATTGCCATAGTATTCTAAATTATCTGATTATTGTTCAACACTTTGTTCAATTTTTTTATCAAACTCGGGCAAAAATATTCTCTCAATCTCAACAGTCTTGCCGGTTTCAGAATCAACTTTCAAATAGAATCCGCATAAATGGACATTGTCTGTTGCTGTCTGGTATTTCTGCGGAGTCTGAAATAAAAAACGATTAATCGCGGCATCGGTCTTCATACCAATTACCGAGTCATAAGGACCGGTCATTCCGCAATCTGTTATAAAAGCGGTTCCATTCGGAAATATTCTCTCATCCGAAGTTTGTACATGTGTATGAGTCCCAACCACTGCTGATACTTTTCCATCAATATAGTTTACAAGTGCTATCTTCTCTGCGGTTGCTTCAGCATGGAAATCAATAAATATTACTTTTGTTTCCTGTTTCAATTTCGGGAGCACCCAATCAGTCGACCTGAAAGGACAATCAATTGTTGCCATGTATGCCCTTCCCTGTAAATTCAGGACTGCAACTTTTCCTTTGGGGCTATCGACAAAGCAATAACCGTTGCCGATTGTTCCTTTAGGATAATTTAATGGACGTATTACACGAGGTTCTCTTCTCAGGTATTCCTGTGATTGATGCTTATCCCACGTATGGTTTCCGCCGGTTATAGCATTAACTCCAAGATCAAAAAGCTGCTTGGCTTCTTTTTCTGTGCAGCCTTTACCATCCGATAAATTTTCGCCATTTACTATTGTAACATCAATTTTATATTTCTTTTGAAGGCTTGGTAACCACATATGCACAATATCCAACCCGGGCTGACCGATGATATCGCCAATAAAAAGGATATTTATATTCATATCGAATTCTCTTTAATTGAAATATATTGAAAATAGCCCGAATAACGAAACTTGATGAAAACTTTAGAAAATTTTTACATCCAATAATATTTATGAAATAAGATTACTGCATTATTACATTTTAGTTAAATTTGATACATGAAAAAAGGTCCCGCTAAAAAAGAAAGATTGCTCAAGGAGCTTCCTTTTAATGAAGTTGAATATTGTGTTTTCGATTTTGAAACTACTGGAACCTCTGCCCGAATTGAAAAAGTTATCGAAATCGGGATGGCAAAAATCAAAAGAGGAAAAATTGTTGATACTTTCCAATCATATATTAATCCGGGGAGGTTTGTCCCTTATAATATCACTTTAATAACCGGAATAACAAATGAAGATGTAAAAGATGCTCCATACTTTGATGAAGTGATAAATGATATTAAAGAATTTATTGGAAACTCCGTTTTAGTGGCGCATAATCTGCAATTCGATTATTCATTCCTTAGAAATGAATGTGAAAGTGCTAAAATAGAACTGCCGGATAATGAAGCTATTTGCACATTGAAACTTGCAAAAAGATTATACCCCCATTTCCCAAGCCGATCTCTCGGGAATTTATCGAAGACTTTAAAGATCCGGCATCGAAATGTTCATAGTGGACTTGGTGATGCAACTGCAACTGCAAAGGTCTTTCTGAAAATGTTCAAGACTTTGAAAGAGGATCATAACATCGACACGCTGAGTGATTTGATTAGCTTTCAGAATTTCCCTTCAGGTACGCCATTCAAAATGGTTAAAAAGAAACTTGCAGACGATTATTCTTCGGTACCCGATGATCCGGGGATTTATTTCTTCCGTGATTCTAAAGGAGAAACTATCTACATCGGAAAAGCTAAATCGCTAAAACAAAGAGTAAGCAATTATTTTTTGAGCAGAACTCCAAAAAAAACGCGAAAAATAGTTCAGAGAGCTCAACGATTAGAATATTTAGCTACCAATACTGAATTGACCGCACTGCTGGCTGAAGCTGAGTTAATAAAAACTACTGACCCTAAATACAATACATTGTTAAAGCGCTATTCTAATAACTATTTTATAATGGTAACTAATAATAAAATCTTCCCTTCAGTTGAACGGGCAACGTCATTCAACTTCGATGGTAATGATTATTATGGACCATATCCGAACAGGGATATGACAATAACAATCAAAGAAATAATCGATAAAACATTCGGAATCCGGGAGTGCAGCGATAAAGAGATTGCCAAAGGGAAAAAATGTTACCTTGCTGATATTGAAAGATGCTTTGCCCCGTGTATTGATAAGACTATTAAAGAGTACTACGAAGAAGAGCTTGCAAAAGTAAAAGAGTTTCTTAGCGGTCATAATCAATCGGCTGTAGACCGACTTCTAAAAAAAATGAAAGACCTTAGTGATCGAAAAAAATATGAGGAAGCCGCACAAACAAGAGATATAGTCAATTCAATACTAAAACAACTTAATAAAGCATCAATTCTTTCCGAGCCGATAAACAAAGCGAATGTTCTGATTGAGATTGCAGGTGTTAAGGATAACGATTATTTAATGCTCCTGGAAGGCAAAATGTTTATTCGAAATTATCTCAATAGCAATTCAAATGATTTTGAAGAAGCATTGACAAACTATTTTGAAGGGACCATTCAACTTTTCAAGGGACTTTCAGAAAAAGATCTTGAAAGGTTAAAAATTGCTTTATCATGGCTCGTAAAAAATAAGGGTGGAATAAAGATCCATTACTTAAAGAATTATAACTCAATTGAGGATCTGTCAAAGGATTTTCTTTTTTTAACAAAAGCTAAACGGAATTATTTAGAGATGGAATAAATCATGATGGAACTAAAAATTTGAGAAGCACAAACCTTATCAAATAGCCGGTTATTAAGATCAATAGTAAGTACATAATTACCGCTTTTAAGGATTCTGACGTTAAAATTATCGTTGATAAATAACCCCTCCATCCGCATTCTTTACATCTATAAAGTTTATAAAAAGTAATTTTTTTTATGATTTGTTCACTCATATTCCTTGCACGCGAGTGATGAAGAACCCCGGAATTTCTGCAGGAAGGACATTTGCTAAATTGTGGATTCCGGAAAACAAATATTTTTGGCGTTTTCATTAATAAAACCACCAATTATGGAAAATCTGTTTTAATACATCATCATTTTAAAAACTTTGAGTAAACATTATCATTAGTCAAAATGCTTAATGCCGTTCTTAATTGCACATCATTTATCAACGATTCAACTATACGCCCAATTCTGCCATCAGAACGTGCGGCGAGTTCTTCACGAATCGAACCGACAATATCATCTTTATATTTCTCCATTTCTTTTGAATGACTTTCGTCTATTTGTGCTTTCGATTTATCGAGCATCTCTATAAAAACGCCATTCAAATTCTCCTGCTGGGCTGCGACTTTCAATTGCTCAATCAATTTTTCTACCGGTGAAACAAATTCGAACTTCTGCTGCTTTATGAATTCTCTGAATTCTTTAAGAAGAAAATCAGAATTAAGTTTTTTGAAATCAGTTTCGGATTTCTCATTGTAATAGTATGTAGCAAATTTAAAGAACATTCCATCAGCCAATAATCTCTGAACAAGGTGCGACTTCGATCTGTTATTTACAATAGAATCAGGTTGAATTCCTCCAGCAGAAAACACTTTTCTATTTTTATCGGTTTTAAATTCACTTTTAGCTAATTTTTTATTCAGTTCAAAGACTTTGTTTTTATCAGAATAATCTATTTTTTGAATTGATCTTCCGCTTGGAGTATAATACCTTGCTGTTGTCATCTTTAAAGATGTATTATAAGAAAGAGGAATAAGTGTCTGGACCAATCCTTTTCCAAAAGAATTAGCCCCTACTATCAATCCCCTGTCATGATCCTGAATAGCGCCTGCAACTATTTCGGAAGCTGAAGCTGAGCCTTCGTCAATCAATACAGCTAAACGTATTATACCAGCCACGGGTTCTTCAGTAGAGAAATGATTTTTTACTTCAGCAGAATCCCGACCTTTTACAGAAACAACGAGTTGGCCTTTCGAAAGAAATTTTTCGCTAACATCAATTGCTGCATCTAATAATCCACCCGGATTTCCTCTAAGATCAAGAACAATACTTTCAATATTTTTTTTCCCTTTCAGCTCAATCAATGCCTTTTTAACCTCCTCACCGGCAGTCCGGGAAAATCCGCTTAGTTTTAAGTAAGCATTGCTGCTATTTTCCGGATAGAATCCATAGTAAGAAAGATTTTTAATCTCTATTTCTTCACGAATAAGGTTAAAGAAAATCGGTTCTTCAAGACCTTCTCTTTGAATCGTAATTTTTACTGTCGTCCCGGGATCACCTTTTAGCAAATTGTTTAACTCATCATAATTCTCTTTTGTTACGATAGTCTCATCAATTTTCGAAATAATATCACCAATTCTAATTCCCTGCCGTTGAGCAGAATAACCTTCAATTAGATCAACAACAGTGATGGTTTCATTGCGTACACCAATTGTTGCACCAATGCCGCCGTACTTACCTTTTATGATGATATCCATATCTTTCTGATTGTTACCATCAATAAAATTTGTATATGGATCTAAAGATTGGAGCATACCTTCAATTCCGGCAAGCATAAATTCCTGGGGGTCCAATTCGTCAACATAATTAAGTGTAATTTCTTTATAAATCCTACCGAAGATGTCTATACTTTTACTTATTTCGAAGTAAATATCTGTATCTTTTTTTACAAAACCGGAAAAAAGCAAAATGCCGATTATTGTTATTAATATATTCTTTCTAGTAAACATGATTTTCTCTTTCGACTACTTTTATTTCTCAATTTCAGATTTGATTAATTGATGCAGATCTTCAATGGAGAGCATGCCATTTATGATCTTTATACGTTTTTCCTTTGAAGCTATTTCAAGATAACCGCTTCTTACACGTTCGTAGAAATCTACTCTGGAAGATTCGATCCGGTCTAATTCTACTTTTTTTACTTTCGACATCCTTCTTACAACTTCATCAATCGGGATATCAATAAAAAATGTAACTAACGGAATTGCCTCCTTGATCGCAAATTTTTGTAAATCGGTAACAAAATTGAGAGACAATCCTCTTCCATACGCCTGATATGCAATTGAAGAATCATGAAAACGATCGGATAGTACAAAATAATTTTTAGATAATGCCGGGATTATCTTTTCATTTACCAGTTGTGATCTGCTTGCTGCAAAAAGAAGAGCTTCAGTTTCGAATCTCATCTCAGAATTATTTTTATCGAGTAATATATCCCGTATTTTTTCAGAGATTGCAGTTCCGCCGGGTTCACGTATAACAATTACGTTTTCGCCTTTATCAATTAAATATTTTTCCAAAAGTTGAACCTGTGTGGATTTGCCGCAGAAATCAAGGCCTTCAAAAGTAATAAACATAAGGATTCCGCTATTGTGCTCTCAGTATTGTTTTATTACATATTCAAGTTTTTTCGGTTTTATATCTACTAATCTTGTACTTAATGGAATCTTAATAACCGGTTCAATTCCTTCTTCTTCATTTCTAAGAACCGTCCAATAATCTACATAAGCCTGGATACTATCTTTGGTTAATCTTCCCAATTTATTAATTCCACCCTTCAATACAACGCTAATTTTACCGGGGAATAATATTAGTTCCTTCGATGACGGGACGTTTCTTAATTCAACATTAATTTCATCAAATGATTTATCAACAATCTTTTGGACATCAAATTCTAATTTGCACGTATTTTCAGAGAGTGTTGCTCCTTCAATGCCCGTTAAATCAAGAGTTACACTAACAGGTTCAGATAGATTTTTCAATTCCATAAATTCTGTAGTAACTGTATCAAAATTCCTTAGTTGATTTGCAGAACCTGAAATTTCTACTTGATTTGGTGTTATTAATATTTCAGATGCAATTCCGAATCCTTCCTTAAACTCAACCTGAATATTATACTTTATAAATACTTTTTTTGTTATGATTCGATCAATTTCAAATTCGATATTTGCCGGAGCAATTTCCAGGACACGAAATGTTGATGTTAGCCAGGTATTGTTTTCCAGTTCGTCTTTTAAGTTAACTCGATGAACTCCGCTCATACGTCGTGCCGAAACTAAAAATTCTTCGTTACCTCCCAACGATAATTTTGCCAGTTCCCATCCTTTCGATCTAACCCTTAAATAGACTTCTTTTTCGGAAATAGAACCCTTAGTATAATTCTTCGGAAGATCAAATAAAGTAACCGGTACTTTTACTGTTGTAACAAACTCGCCGGATAAAGAGATTGATCCCCACATTATGATTGAAAAGAGGGCGATGAATGAAATCGGTACAATTTTTTTCTTCATGGCGTTAAAATATAAAAAAAACTCCACTATTGTGGAGTTATAAAGATTGCCTATACAGAGTTAAGGACTATCTAATTTTATCAAAATGTTCTATCAGCTCATCCCGGTTTGCGCGTGAAATTTCTCTCCCCTTTATTGGGAAATTTTCGAAACCCCTTGCTAAGTGGCGAAGCTTATGGACATTTAAAGATGACAACTCATCCCTGGATGGAACTTCACCTGAGAATATAGGAGGACTTGATTCTTCAGTTTCTTTTGCTTCTTCACCCGAGCCGATTTCGATCATTGCTTCTTTTCTAAGTGCTTCTAATCTCGATTCCGTTACTGAAAATTCTTTTTCGGGTAAAACCGGTTTAACTTTTCTTTTTGGTTTTTCCTTAATTGTAATTATTTCTTCAGGTTCTTCTTTCTCTTCAGTCGATTCAACTATTTCAACTTCCTCAGCTACTTCTTTAACTTTTAACTGTGGTACCTCAACAATCTTTTCCGGTTTCGATTCCTTGGATTTTGATTTCGCTTCTTCAACTTCAGTTTTGTCAGGAGATGACTGAATTTGAGAATAGTAGATGATATCTTCGAGCTGATCATCAGGACGAGGGATAACATGAGCTGAAACTAATTGGCCAACTCGCTGAGCTGCGGCTGCTCCGGCATCAACAGCCGATTTAACAGCAGCTACCTCGCCGATAATCTTGACCGTAACCAATGCCGCCGTAATTTTTTCTTTGCTAACCAATTTAACATTGGCAGCTTTAACCATTGCATCGGCGGCTTCTATGGCACCAATTAATCCTTTGGTTTCAATGAGCCCTAATGCTAATTGCATGAGTCACTTTTATTTTGCACGTTTTGGAAGAATCATCTCAACATCAGAATGCGGACGTGGGATTACGTGAACTGAAACCAGTTCTCCAACTCGCTGTGCTGCAGCAGCACCGGCATCGGTAGCAGCTTTAACAGCGCCTACATCGCCTCTTACCATAACGGTTACGTATCCACCGCCAATTGTTTCTTTCCCGATTAATTCAACTTTTGCTGCTTTAACCATTGCATCAGCGGCTTCAATTGCACCGACTAATCCTTTGGTCTCAATCATTCCGAGTGCGTCAAGTGTCATAGATGTGCTCCCAATTTTGAAAATTTTCAGATTCAAAATAATTTATATACACAAAAATGTCAATTTCATATTTCTAAATCTGCTTTTCTATCGATTTTAGATAATCCTCCAGAATTACCGCTGCCGAGTTCTTATCTAGCAGCGATTTGTCCCTTCGTTTCTTTTTAGATACAACAGTTTCTAAAATTCTCTGTCTGGCAATTTCTGATGAATACCTTTCGTCAATTAATTCTACTGGTAATCCAAATTTATTTTCAATTTTTTCTTTCATTTCGATTATTAAGCCAAGAATTCTTGATTCACCGCCACTCTCTCTGATTGGATTACCTATTAAAACCTTTACCACATTGTATTCATTAATAATGTTTTTTAATTTGGTTAAAAAGTTATTATCATTTTGCAGTGTAATTAATGGATATGCAAATATGTTCATCGGATCAGTAATGGCAATTCCAATCCGTTTCTCTCCAAAATCGATTGCTAAAATTCTTTCTTCTTTCAATTTTACACGCAATTAATGATCTGAATCGAATCGCTCGACGGAATAAATTCCTTTAACTTTTTTAAGACGGTCCATTATTTTATTCAAATGGTCAAGGTCTTTCACATATACTGTTACAGTTCCTTTGAACATGGAGTCCCCGGTTGTAATATTAACCGACTTAATATTTGTATTCTGATGAGTAGTAATACTATTTGAAATATCTTTTAATATACCGGGCATATCTTCGCCTTTAATAATAATTCCGGCAACAAAAAATGCTCCGTTTGTTTTTGGCCAGGTAACCGGAACAATCCGGCTTTCACCTTTCTTAAGCATTGTAATTAAATTATTACAATCCTTTCGATGAATTTTAATCCCTTCACCAATTGTAACATAACCGATCACAGGATCTCCCGGAATTGGATTACAGCATTTAGCATAACTAATTGCCAGTCCTTTTTGATCACCTTCTACAATAACACCACCGGCTGTATGCCTGGCAATATCAATAAATTTATCGAATTGAAGATCTCTTTCCGTCTTTTCTTCAGTTTCTACAACAGGATTTATAATTTCATCGAGGTTCAATTTATCCAATGCAACAGCTTTGTAAAACTGCCTTGTATTTTCATATTTAAGTTTACGGGTTAACTTTGAAAGATCATCGGAAGAAAATGATAGCTTCAGTTTTTTAATCTTACGTTCCCAGATTTCTTTCCCGGATTCAACTAATCTTTCTTCTTCCTTATTTAAATGCTTGCGGATATTGCTTTTAGCTTTGTGTGTTTGAACAAATTGAAGCCAGCTTTTATTTGGGTGCTGATTTTTAGAAGTAATAATTTCGATCTGATCGCCGCTATGGATTTTTGTATCGAGTGGAACAATCCTGCCGTTAACTTTTGCGCCGATACAGCGGTCACCGACATTACTATGGATCTCATAAGCATAATCGACCGGGGTGGAATTGATTGGTAGTCTTCGCAAGTCACCTTTGGGTGTAAAAACGTAAATCTCATCCTGGTAAAGATTTAATTTGAAACTGGCAAGAATCTCCTTTGTGGCTTCATCTTTAGATGCGTTTTCAAAAATATCTCTAACCCAGCTAACCCAATCTTCCAGATCCTTATCTGCTGAAGATAAATTTTCTTTGTATTTCCAATGTGCGGCTACACCACGTTCGGCAATCTCGTGCATCTTTCTAGTTCTTATCTGAACTTCAATCAATTTAGCATCCGGTCCAATTACAGTAGTATGAATAGACTGATAATCATTTTTCTTCGGGATTGAAATAAAATCTTTGAATCTGTCAGGTATTGGCTTATATAACTGGTTAATTATTCCAAGCACGTAATAACATTCATTTGGGTCGTTGCTCTCAAGAATAATTCTAATAGCAAGTAGATCATATATATCTTCGAACGGACGGTTTTGCATTATCATTTTGCGATATACGCTGTAAAGGTGTTTTGGTCTGCCTCCCAGATCGTAAACGAGTTTATGCTCCTTTAATTTTTCAACAATCGGTTTTGTGAACTTATTAATGAATGCTTCGCGCTCTTTTCGTGTATCTTTTATTTTCTTTGCTATATCATCGTATGCTTCTTTATTCAGGTACTTAAATGCGAGGTCTTCAAGTTCCCATTTAACTGCTCCAAGACCGAAACGATGTGAAAACGGGGCATAAATTTCGAGTGTTTCTTTTGCAATCCTTCTCTGTTTCTGCGGATAAACAAACTCAAGCGTTCTCATGTTATGAAGCCGGTCAGCAAACTTGACAAGAATAACACGAACGTCTTTAACCATCGAGAGAAGAAGTTTGCGGTAATTTTCTGCCTGAGTGATTTCCTGACCTTTAAAAACTCCTCCGATCTTTGTAACGCCATCAACAATTTCGGCTACTTCTTTATTGAATTCTTTCGATAGGAAATCGAGACTGATATCGCCATCTTCAACAACATCATGAAGTAATGCGCTGATAACAGAGACATCATCCAGCGGAATTTCACGGGCTACAATTAAGGCTACTTCGTAGGGATGATTAAAATAAGGTTCGCCGGAAGCTCTAAAATCATTTTTATGCGATTCATAACTTAGCTGAAAAGCTTTCTCAATCAGCTTTTCATTTACCGATGGAAGATTCTGCCGGCACGTTTGAAGTAAATCTTCAAGCATCCTTTTATGTTTTATGCTTATTTCAACTTCCATCTTTTCTCAATTTATTAATTTGTACAACTAACAATTTTTTAAATCAATGGATAAATTAAAAAGTTCCAAAGGTTCTATCGCCCGCATCACCCAGACCCGGCATTATGAATCCATGCTCATTTAATTGACGGTCCAATGCTGCTGTAAATACCGGGACTTCAGGATGCTCATTATTCATTTTTTCAACACCTTCCGGAGCAGCAATTAAACATGCAAGAACACAATTTTTAGCTCCTTTTTGTTTAAGGTATTTGAATGATGCCACAGCGCTTCCACCGGTTGCAAGCATCGGATCTAATAAAATTGTTAATGAATCAACAAGGTTCTTGGGAGTTTTATAATAATAATCGATCGGTTCAAGTGTTTTTTCATCTCTTTGTAATCCGATGTGCCCCACCTTTGCATCAGGTATCATTTCTAGAAATGAGCTGACCATGCTTAAACCGGCTCTAAGAACAGGGACAAGTACAATCTGGCGTTTTAATTTATGACCTTTAGTAATTTCCAGCGGAGTCTGGACATCAAATTCAATTAATTCAATCCCCTTTCCAATTTCGATAGCGATGGCATATGAAACTCTATTCAATGCGGCACGAAATTCCGGTGACCCGGTGGTTTTATCTCTCAAAATTGTAACATCCCTCTTAACTAAAGGATTACTTACCAGAGTTAGATTTTTCATAAGAGTTCCTTTTCAGCTTTTCTACCTAGAATTGATAATAAATTAATGAAAGGTGAAATCGGCGGTGAATAATTAAAATTTACTCTTGATAATTCATTCGCCTTTATCTGATTCTGAATAAACGTTGAAATAATATCACCATAACCTGAGACTTCTTTACCACCTAAGAAAACTGCACCAGTAATTTTCCTTGAAGATTTTTCAATAATCAATTTACCAAAGACATTCTCGCAACCGGGCATTACTTTCACCAGGTTCGATGTTACTACATGAACAGAAATAAAATTTAATTTACTTTTTCTTGCTTCTTCACTATTTAATCCTACCGCAACGAGATATTTATCAAAAATTTTAACTGCAATATTTTTGATAACTGGAAATGAAATCGCATTTCCGCCTGCTGCATTTTCACCTGCTATATGACCCATCTGCTGAGCATAAGTCGCTAAAGGAATATAATCAGGCTGCCCTGTAATTTTATTTATTACTTCAATATTATCACCCGCAGCAAAAATATTCGGGTCGGATGTTCTTAATTTCTGATCAACTTTTAAACCGCCATATTTACCCAAATTCAGCTTGGAAGCAACCGCTAAAGAATTGTTAGGTTCAAAACCGGTGGCTAATATAATCACGTCGAATTCACGTGTGTAACCATCCAGTGTAATCGTTGAGATTTTTTCTTCCCTGTATCCATATTTCAGATTTTTTAAACCGCCATAGAATTCAATTCCATTCTTTTTTATTAAATCAAGAATCAGATTACGTGCTTCATCATCAACTGCAGGCATCGGCAGGTTTTCTTTTTCCAGGATCGTTACATCATAATTCAGGGATTTGAAAGCTTCTGCAGCCTCAAGTCCGATATAGCCTGCTCCAATAATTAACACTTTCCTTACAGAAGTTGTCCCTAGATATTTCTTTATCGCTAAATAATCTTTGACCGTTTTAAAAGTAAAAACGTTTTTTGCCAGATCATTAATTCCCGGTAATGATTTTGCTTTGGAGCCAGTGGCAAGTACTAATTTATCGTAGTTTTGATCGAAGGATTGATTTGATAATAGATTTCTTACTGTAATTTTTTTATTAGAGCGGTCAATTTTCTCTACTTGATGATTAGTGAGAACCTTAACACCCTTCTCCTTTTCGAATGATTCGGCTGAAAAGAAAATAATATCCTTATAATTCCTTATCTCACCGGATAAAACATAAGGCAATTCGCATGTTCCGGTAGAAATAAAATCACCAGCTTCGAACATTACAACATTCGAATTGGGAGCAGTCCGTTTGGCTTTTGCAGCAGCCGCAGGACCTGCAGCATTCCCACCAATTACAAGTATGTTCTTAGGTGGCAACATATAATGATTATTCAATTATTCGGTTGGAAATATAACTATTTTCAGATTGAATGGATATGGAGGAGGAAAGTACCTCTTAGAAGAAATAAGTATTGAGATTCGCCTTATTTCTCTTTAAACGAAATTGTCATCGGCACACCTTCAAAACCGAAATTCTGGCGGATCAACCGTTCAAGAAAACGGCGATAATGTTCCGGTATGAATTTGTGCTCATTAGCGAAGAATAAGAATATCGGGTAATGCTCACCGACCTGTGTAATATATTTTATTTTTACTTCTTTTCCGGTTGGAGAAGCAGGAGGAGGAGTTGCCGCAATTAATGGAAGCATAACATCATTTAATTGACTGGTTGGAATTTTTTTCTTCCTCTCTTCATTAATCTTCTTAGCAAGGTCAATCAATTTATAAATTCTTTGTTTTGTAAGAGCAGAGATCGTGATAATCGGGATGTAATCTGCAGTACCAACTTTATCTTTCACAGCAGCTTCAAATTGTTTTGCGGTGTTCGTCTCTTTTTCGATTAGATCCCATTTGTTTATGGCAATTATCAAACCTTTTCTTCTGCGGACAGCTTCATCAATAATTTTCTGATCCTGATTTTCAACGCCGACTCCGGCATCAATTAAAAGGATTGCAATATCACTATCCCAGAGTGCGCGGTAAGTTCTAACAGTGGCAAAAAATTCGATATTCTCTTTTACTTTTGTTTTCTTTCTCAATCCGGCTGTATCTACCAGAACAATTTCATCGCCATAATATTTTAGAATTGAATCGATGCTATCGCGTGTGGTACCGGGGATATTTGTCACAATACTTCTATCATAACCCAATAATGAATTTACTAAAGAAGACTTGCCAACATTAGGTCTGCCGATGACTGAAAGGCGGAGTCTTAAATCGGGTTCCGCTTTTTCATCGGGGAATGGAAGATGATTTTGAATATCATCCAAAAAATCGCCAAGGTTTCTTCCATTCAATGCAGAGATATCATAGATATGTTCGAATCCGAGTTCATAAAAATCATTTTTATAAGCGCCTAATACAGTTGTATCAGATTTATTAACCAATAGATAATAAGGCTTGGAAGATTTACGGAGTAAAGCAGCAATATCTTTATCAAAGGGTGTTAAACCAAGCCGCCCATCAACTACAAAAAGAATTGCATCGGATTCTTCCAGTGCTATCTCAACCTGTTCACGAATAGCCGTTTCAAACAGGTCTTCAGAGTTCGGTACATAGCCGCCGGTATCAATCAATCTGAAATATTTTCCATTCCATTCAACATCGCCATAAATCCTATCCCGCGTAACACCGCTTGTATCATCGACTATTGATGTGGTGCTTTTTGTTAGACGATTAAAGAGAGTTGACTTACCTACATTCGGTCTTCCGACAATAACAACAATTGGTTCTTTCATATCACACTATTTATTAAAATAAAAATCGTACTTATTTAGTCAATCCATGTTCCTCCATTCCAAGTCAGGAGGTCCGGTCATGAAGGTTAAAAACTGTATTGCAAATTTAACTGAGGATAGTAAAAAGTCCTAAACCCAAAATCGACTTTTTTAATTTCCGAAGAGATATTGAGATCTTTGTTAAAACTTGCAGCAGACCAGGCAGCATCTAATGCACTTAAAATATGATTTGATACAATTACAATAACAGCCGTAGAAGCAACATTGTAAAAATCATTTGCCTTACCACGCTCTTTGGAATAGAATAAAAAATTATTTGTCAACGGGTCGCCATATTCAAAAGGGGTATTCTCGTCACCGAAATCGTCCCAGCCGACATTAAATTGCGGGTACTTTCCTATCATCTCGTAATACTGCTGGTCCTTAAACGGAGCCAAACGATGCGAATAATATTTACCGATGGCACTTTCAAGTCTGTTCAGCTCAGCCCAGTTTACACCTCCGCCAATATTGAATACACTGTATTCGGAAACATTCACCAAAGGATTAATTGAAGAAGCATTCGTAATAGTCCACCTCGCATATCTTCTTACATCCCAATGTGTATGGGCATAATTCTGGAATATAATTGTCTGGTCATCCCCTTTTTTATCGTAGATCAGTCCAAGGGTTATTGCAGCTATTTCTGCAGCAACAAAAATTGCAGATTTAAGATATCGTTCAGAATAAAATTCACCTGCACCGGGTATTGCAAATGATAACAGAGCCGCAAGTAATGGCGACTTCTTCTTTGATTCAATCGATTGATCATTTTTAATGGAGAGATTCGGGATTTGCTGTAATGCAATTTGTGAATCATAATACAATTGACCGCTTAGTAAATTATCTTCTTTCTGTTGAGAAATTGCTATCGAAGTAATCGAAAAAAATAGTATCATCAATCGTTTCATGATTCTTCCAAAAAATTTATAGACTAAAATCGAACAATATTCCGCCATAGAACTGAAATTCTTTTCCGTAAGTTACGTTTTCCCCTCTTATAACCCTTGTAAATTTATCGAATGAATACGCGGCATTAAAGAAGATACTTGTCGGGAAAAGATAAAATGAATTCATCTTAATTCTAATTTCCGTACCCAATCCCTTCTTAAACTCGCTTAATGCAGGGATATTTCCGTTCCATGCATTACCAAAATCACCGTAAACAGATAAATAAACTTTATCGATGTATAGATGTCCAAGCCTTGTATCGATGTCCGTAAATAACGGGAAACGATATGTTAGATTTATCCATCCAACTTCATTTCCGCTTACGGCATAGAAGGGATAACTTTTCATACCGATTAAACCGCCAAGATAGAAATCAAAAAAATCTGGAACCTCTGGACCTAAAATTGTTCCTGTCCGGAACTGCAAAGTTAATGTATTTTTACTGCCCAGATCGAAGTACTCTTTCCAATTTAATTCAAGCCGGTGAAAGTTAAAATCATTATAAAGCGGTTTAAGAATTCCATCCACTACTTCAAAATTACTCTCGTTGTTATATCGATTGAACTCGTAATTATACTGAAGATCAACTTTACGGCCGATCGGATTTATGTCGGTATCGATGTTAGGGATAACATTTTCATGAGTGAGTTTCAATTGAAAATTTCTGCCTATAAAATATTTGTCATTCGATGTAGGGTAAAGCGCGTTATTAGTTTCCGGTATTATAAAACTTCCAATTGTTGATACATATTGGCTATAGATAAAACGCAATTCTGCTTTAGTACCTTCAGATAGAATTTTGTGCCTGGTGATAAAATCAACCTCGAATAAATTATATGTAACCTCTATCGGTACTTTATAATCGATTCTGGGCGGTGTAAATGTTGAATCGATTCCGAAATCAATATTAAAATTAGCAACTCTGCTTACACTAAAGAGTTCAACGCCCCATTCCGGTTTCAAACCGAGTGAGTGAAGTATTGGAAATTTATCTCGGTATTCAAAAAGGAAATAGAGATCCCGTTCAAGTCTTTTATTTAATGATGCACTTCCGAAAATTGCAAACCTATTTAAAATATCGCTGGATGTGACATAAACACCCGGTTTAATTCTATCCCACCCTGAACTTGATGTAGTATAATTATCAACTCTTACAAAAGGTAAAAAACTTATGCTGGAGAAAAATCCCGAGTATTTTTCAACCTGATAATCAGGTAAAGTTAAATCGTTAAAATTGCGTAAAGATGTAATGTTAAATTTAGCAATATCGCCATTAGGTCTATCTTCATCAAAAGGAGGATTATTTATCCATACATATTTCTTAGATTCATCAACCTTTTCTTGTTCAAGTTTATTGAGCAAGAATATCTTGTATCCATCAGCAGTGTATCCGGCATAGACAATATCTCCATTACCATTCACAGCCGGCATAAATGCGCCGCCGCTTACATTTGTCAATTGCTTTTTAATGCCGGTTGATTGATCGAGAGAATAGATATTGAAGATTCCGGTCTCATCGCTTGAATAATATATTTTACCGTCTTTTGCTTGAAACGGATGACGTTCATCTGCCGTTAAATTTGTAATCAGCTTATAATTAGCACCGCTGGTATCAATTCGCCCTATGTCTCTGTTATCGTGATATGAAAAATCAAAAAGTATAAATGAATCATCATTAGAGAACCGGGGATTATAAAGCTGTTCCCCTTTATCAAAAACTGTAAGCTTTCTAAAATTCCTTCCGTCAATTTCACATGTACCGAGATTCACAGTACCGTCATTTTGAAAAACGAATGTAATCTTTTTGCCATCGTTAGAAACCGAAGGATTGTTAGCACGAAATCCAAACGTAAGCCGATCTTCCTTTTCACTATCGATATCATAAACATAAAGGTCGTGAATATTAGTCCATTTTGGGTTATCATCACTAAGCTTTGCATAAATAATTTTATTCGTACCCGCGATAAAACTTACAGTCGACCTCACCTTTGAAATAATTTTTTTCTCAGTTTGCGTGGTAAGGTCATACAGATAAACTGAAGAGAGACTTGAATAATCGTTTGTTTTATTCGAAATGTAGAGAACCTTACTTCCGTCACTTGAGAAAACCGGGTAGAAATTTCCGAAACCGACTGGTACAAGAATTTCACCAGTTACTTTATTCTGCTCAACATCGGCGATTCGCTTTGCATAATCCTGTTTTAAGAAACTGCTCCACTCGTTATAAATATCATTGCCGCTTTTGCCAAGTACTTCTTCAAACGCAGCATCAATCGTAAAGTTTGTAAGTTTACCAAGTTTGTGTGTTATTTCTCTTATCTTATCTTCGCCGTATTTTTGAGAGAGATAAAGTGTAAGAGCAAAACCTGAATTGTAAACTGATTCATTACCTAAACTTGTTTTATCGAAAACACCCATCTGATTCCATGTAAGCATTTTATTTTCGAGTGCGTACGATCGCAATATCATATCGCGGTGTGTATCCCAGTTATCGTAATTAAATTCTTTCCGCATATACTGTGCAGTGCCTTCGGCAAACCACGCCGGAATATTAATCATCGGTATCGGGTATGATGCTATAAAATTCGGGAATCCGTAAAGAATATCCGGTCTGCGCTTATCTTCATAGTTAAGGAATTGCAGGTAAACAACCGGTACGGTACGGGTCAATTTCATTCCGGCTTGAATCTGAACCATGTGAGTAAATTCATGTGAGATTACGTTGCGAAGCCAGTTATGAGTTCCGCGAAGATCGAAATCGAGTGACGAAGCCCAAATTTCAATTTTGTTATCGAAGAAAAATGTTGCCCCGTTCGAAAAATCATCAATGTCTTTAATTACAAAATCAACAACATCCGGTTCATACTGATATAGAGAAGTAATCGGCTCCCATATTTCATCTGCAATCTTTGCAACAGTTTTTGCTGTCCTCTCAGCTTCTTCATGGTAATGAACGCGGACATACTTTCCCCTTATTGTAAGCCAGTTGTAATCAGGATTGTATTCATTGAACTGTGCTGCAATAAAGGCTGGGAAAAGCAAAAGAAAAAATAGAACGCGGATAACACGGATTGGACAGATTTTCGCTGATATTAATTCGTGAATTTTTGTTTGATAATAGTTCATTCGCATTCTATCTATTTTATTACAGCAATTTTAATTAGCTTACTTGCAGATTTACCTGTACCACTTTTCACTTCGATTCTAGCATAATATATACCGCTCTGAATCCCTGAAACGTTCCACTTCGTTTCATTATCAAATCCACCGGTTGCTTTATTATTCATATTAGCTACAAGATCGCCCGATAAATCAAATATTTTTATCGATACTTCAGAATCTTCTGTGACAAAGTACCGTATGTTAGTTTCATTACCATATACGGGGTTAGGCCAGTTGTATGCTTTTTCAATCGGGAAATATTCAGTAATCTGATTTTTTATATCCGGCTGACCGGTAAACGATGTATTTGAAAAAGTGCCATATTCACTTATCCAGTAAACTTTACCCTGTATTGACGCCAGAGACCAGAGATTTAAATTCCCTGAATTATTTACTATTGGCAAAACAGGTCTGAATCTGGCAATAGGACCCATTGTTGGAAGTTCTTCACTAATTAGAACAGGGATTGAATTTGCATTACTTCCGGATGCGATTGGGTAAGGAGATATAAGTTTACCATCCGATGAATTAAACGCATAAACATCACCGCTGGAAGTAAACGAAATAATTTCAACCTGACCATTATTCCCTAAATCGAGGACAAGGGGGACACCGATTAATGATGAACTGGTTTCAACACTTATCGGAAAGTTATCTGCAATTATTCCTGTAAAACTAACAGCGTATACATTTGATAGTGAATTGAATAAGATATAATTATTACCATCATCGGATAGATCGGCAACCGAGAAAACCGAAATATCATTTATCGGTAAATTGAATGATGAAACCACCTGACCATCTATGATTATATGAAAGTTACTCCCTTCAGTAAGAACAATGTTAACAAACTTTCCATTCAAATTTTTTGCTAATGCAAGTCTCTTTGTTTTCTGATTAAATGTAAGAAACTTGCCCCTGGAATCGATAAAAGTATTCTCAGTAATCACTGAGAAGTAATCATCACAAGCAGCCATCTGTTTTATCGCTTTATTATCAAGAGAATAATTTTTGATACCCCGGGAATGTTGAGAAGAAACAAATTCGACTAAGTCTATCTCATAAACTTTTCCGTCTGAAGTACCAAAAAGAGTTTTGACAACTCCGACGAAGCTTATAATCAGTGGTGTAGAGGTTATCTCAGCATTGAATATATGATGTGCGGTTTCAAACTTATCCGAAAGAGTTGTTGCTAGATTTAGTGTATTCCCTTTGGCTCCGACGACAAACTCATCGTTGCCGTTTTTGAACACAGCCGGATTAAAGCTGCTGAAATTTTTTATGATAGTGTTGATTTCATCGTTAACACTAATTCGTAAAAGATCGCTACCATCAAGAATGTATACGAAATATTTATCTCCCAATTGTAATGAAGCAATAGCTGAAGGATCCATTAAGGTGGGTATATTAACTTTTTTGCTTAAGGTAATATCATTACTGCCGTAAATTACATTGAAAGAAATTTTATTAGACAGATCCGAAAAATTTTCAAGTGTAATTAAACTGTTCGAGCCGTCGTTTGATCTACTGCTCGGTTTTGTATCATACGAAAACCTGTTTTTAAAGAGTCTGGCCTGATTACCTTTATACCAAAAATCCTCCTGGCTTCCATCAGGGAAAAAATTCCCGAAAATTGATGAAAAGACCTGTCCGATATCCTGAATACCATCGGCTTCCAGAACAAAGACACCTCTCCGATCGATATCGGCATTAATTTTATTTTCAGAAATTTTTTCATTTATTACTTTTTCGTCTATGTGCCATATAACAATTCCGTTACCGGGTAATGCGGCATCAAATTCATCAACATCAATTACTACTCCACCTGGAATACCATTTCCAAATTTGCGTTCAAAAATGAAAATACCGCTTGTATCTGGTTCAATAACCTTTGTGTAAACTTGCCCGCTTCTTTTGTAAGTGATTTTAACTTTGTCCTTGTTTGAATCCTGCGAACGGTTTTCCACCAGGAAATATTCGTTTGAATTAACCCTGATCTTTAACAGAGTAGTATCACCTGCTGATGCAGAAATCCTTGTAGAGATATTAACCTTTTCATTTCCAATACCTAATAAAGAAGGAGTTTCCCATCCCAGGAAAATTTTCTCCCAGGGTGAGGGTTCAGGCGGAAACATTCCGGAGTTAGCCAATAATGCCTGCCCATCCATCAAACCAAAACGACCAATGGCCGTAATACTTGTCTCTGTATTAAATAAATCCGGTAATCCAAAATGACTTGCAATATTGCCAACAAGTAAACCGTTTATTGATAATTCAATTAGTATTAGAGAATCATCGATTGCAGTTGCTTCTCTTGATTCTGTTTCCGGCATTATAATGGTATTATTAATTAAGAAAGAACCATTATTAACGGGAATTCCATTAAACTGATTGCCGAATATCTCTTTAAGTGACAAATTGCTAAGATAATAAGAAGGCATATTTCGATTTATTAGCGGAGCGCCGTCAGAAAAAGAACTGCTAATTCCGGCATGAAAGATTATGAAAAGATCATATTCGGAAAAATTAAAATTTGGATTCTTCTGATCAGCCAATTGCCAAACTTCCTGAACAAAATTTCCTACCGGAGTTCTATTATTCGAGTTGTAACCCGGTGAATACTCACGCATAGTTTTGGAAATAGTAATTACATTGGGTAAGACATAATAACCGAGTTTAACTTTTCCCCGGGAAACTTTATTGAAATAATTTCTTGCAAACTCAAGGTGATCGGCGAAATAATTTGCATCGTGAGGAAGAGGATCTAAAATTGTATCACCGTACTCTTGCGTGTAATGTGAACCGAACTTACCTGTTCCCGTAGTACCATCATACTTGTCAGCCTGGAATTCCACCATGACTGCAAGAATTTTAAGAGTGTCAGTATTCTGCACCGATTGCAAATCAAAATTTGGTAATGTTTTGAATTGCCTAACAAAAGATTGGGCAGGGTGACTGCCCAATCCGAGTATAAATAGCGTGATAAGAAGAAATTTCTTCATATTATATTAGATTCCGCGAGGGAATCCCGTCGTAGCTTTTGCTTGAGAACCCCAGCCGATAAGTAAAGAAAAGCGGAGTGTATTATTCAATGGATGATTTTCACTTCCCTTAAAGACATCTGTCGTAATATAACTGAAATCAAATCCGTATAAATCATAACGGATGCCGGCACCAAGTGTAACAAACTTTCTATTTCCATATGAAGGATCTTCATAGAAGAACCCGGCACGTAATGCAAACTTAAAACCATCCGCCTCACTTCCATACCAGTATTCGAGTCCCATTGTTGTTACAATATCTCTTAATTCTTCATTAAAGGATTGATCGAACCATGCAGTAAAAATGGTTTCGTAAAAATCCTTTCTTTTCTCAGTGTTGGTTGTATCAACCGTTCCTCTGAAAGCATCGCCTTTATCAACCAGCAGTTTGCTAAAATCTACAGTATATGTAAGTGAATTGTATTCGTCCTCAAAAATTCGTGTAGCAAGTCCAAGTCTGAAGTTTGTTGGAATCGGGTCTGCTTGTGCCTGATCGATATAATAAATTTTTGGACCGATATTACTCAAATTCATACCGATACTGAATTTATTGCCGATATCTCCAATCAAAGGGAGTTCAAACTTTTCAGGGCGCCACATAGCACCAATATCGAAACTGACTGAAGTAGCAACTCCGGATCCTTGCTCAGCTTCAGTTGGCTTATCTGCAAGCCGGCTATGGATTACTCTGAAATTAAATCCTAATCCCCAATCATTGCTAAGTTTTGTTGCATAGCCTAATGTAAGCGCCGCATCAAAAGAACGGAACGTACCGATCGGGTCGGGTGAATTCGAACTTGTCCTAACGAACTCGCCGTAATTCATATAAGTAACACTTGCAGTAACACTTCCGCTTAAGTCATCTATGTACTGTCTATATGTTGCATAGTCATAAAACAGGTCGAGGTTGAACATTGGTAACCAGTTACTGTGTGTAAATCCAACTTCAGAACCGGTTAGAAATGCTATACCAGCCGGGTTCCAGAAAATTGCAGCTGAATTGTCTGCCAGACCGGCACCGGACTCTCCCAGTCCTCCTGCACGTGAATCAGGCGCAAGAAGTAAAAACGGAACTGCAGCTTCACCCTGCGCATATGTATTTTCAGCCATTCCTATGATCAATGTACATAGAATCATTATGATAGCTATTCTTTTCATTTTATTTCCTCCAGATAAATTTAGTTCTTTCTTTCTGTTTAATTTTATTTAATTACAGCCAATTTTCCAAGGACATTATCTTTGTATTTACCGTCGGCAGATTCAACGACAAGTTTATATAAATAAGTACCGTTGGCAATATTATTTCCGTCATCATCTCTTCCGTCCCATGGAATCCTCACAAACTTATTCAGCTGATCGCGATCTTCTATTTCTTTTATTAACCTTCCTGCAATAGTATAGATTTTTATTTTCACATTTATTGAGATCGGTATATTATGCTGAAAAGTAAAAGTAGTATTTGAAGAAAAGGGATTCGGATAATTATAAACATCACGTATAGTAATACCTGTTGATGAATTTACAACAGAGAAATAAGCCTCCTGAGTAGATAAATTATTGAACACGTCCCACGCTTTTACTTTTATTTTGTAATCACCGGTTTCCTTGGAAGTAAATTTATAGCGGACTACACCGGACTTTCCACCTGAATTTAGATCTCCAATAAAAAAGTTCGTAAAATCAATCGAGTTATTATCATCATCGTTTATAATTCCTTCCAGCTTATGACCAATCCCTGCACCCGTTGTATTTAAACCGGTAGCATCCGATAATTTTACAATCAATGTAAAATCGGGATTAACAAGGTACGAACCTTCGAAAGATTCGTCGTCAAAGAATATTTGTATTTCCGGACCTTTACCGTCATCAACCGCATTTGGATTTGTGCCGCCTACAATAACATTTGTAGTATAACCTATTCCATCCTGTGCCTGATTATAAACATAAGCCGAAACTTTTCCATTTTTATTTTCATAAGAAATATCCTTAGGGACTACAAATCCTGTCTGAAAACTTCCGTTGCTAACATTCGTTCTACCTCTGAAGATCAAGCCCCCTTGAAGTTTTATGGTATAATTCATTTCGCTTAGATACATCTGCCGTTCAGAATCATAAACACTGACTATTGCTTCACCATTATAATTTGATTTTGATCCGTCACTATTGGCAACAGTTCCTTTAATATTAACATCCCCTAATGCCCTTATTTGAACAGAAGTGTTAATCGATTTATTATTCACTGAATCAATAGACGCCGGCAAAACTGGTTCTAATAATCTAATAGCTGGATCGCTAAACAAATGAAACTTCTCATCATTATCCTGGGTTCGAAATTGCTTGGCAATAAAATATGCTCTACCCACTCTAACCGGCAAATTACCGGGATCTTTTACACCAAATAGATTTGAATAAAGTGAATCATTAATGGCAGCATTTAAATTTGCAAACACAACACGCGCTGCTGTGAAGGCACCTATAGCCCCGGCATTTTTCATATTGACCATTATCTCGGTCGAACTTTGCTGACTTGGATCATCATATTTCCCAAAATCGCATGTTGCAGCAGTAAGGAAAAAGAAATTCTCATTTTTAAGCTGGGGAATTGTAGAAGCTTTCTCAAATACATTTTCATGCGCCCATACGTTTGGATTACCATGCCCGATAAAATTCAGTATTAAAGTACCGTTGTTTACTGCATCAATTATTGCTCTATTAACATCAGGTTTTCTCCTTCCCAATCCCGAAATAGCTGTCGGGTAAGCGGCTAAATAAAGTTTATTCTGATCGAAATAGCTTGGTATTCTTCGGGCAGATAAATTTTCAGATTGATATGTATGCAGGCTTCCATCATCAACATTTATTTCCTGAGGACCATCATCAGCGACTAAAGTAATCGTGGTTCTCCATAATCCCTTTTTAAGATTATTCTCATACTTAATTATTTTATCAACTACTGTTTCTGCTTCCGTTAAATTCTGGATATTCAATCGACCGATTGCAAGATCAATCCGAAGATCTCTGCCGGAAACACGCGCGAAATAATCATCCGTGGGATATGAATAAATTTCATCGAATGATTCAATTGTTTGATATGTCGGAACAAAATTTTTGTTCGCTTTTTCCATATTCAAATAGTCATAATCACCGTCGCCAAAGAATAAAACATAAAAAGGTTTTATCTGCCAGTTATCATAAGCAAATTTAAGAAAATCTCTTATCGCAGTAGGATCCATCATTCCCGCAGAAAATTCATTTAGAATATCATCCACATAATATATTGATGAAGAGAGTCTTGAAGGCGATTGTGCCGATCTATATGAAGCATATCTTTCTGCCTGTGCACGAAAGTCCTTATGTGTTATAATAATTAATTCTGTTCCGGAAATATTACTTTTAATATCTGCTACCGTAACTGCCGAACCGTTTGCTGGAGTTCGGAAACCGTTCTGTCCAACTGCAATATATTTTGAAACTTTTTTAACTTCTTCGCTGTTCTGAAAACTTACCTGTCCCCCACTTATTGAAGTACCGTTGACTAATTTAATATTTGCATAATCGGTTATATCAAATACCTGAATTGTACTATTTGAAAAATTTGAAAGTGTGTATTGAATTACAGCCGTTGTATCTTTTGAGAACAAAATGTAATTATCGTTAAGTGAGTTAAGTGCCCGTTGATACTCAATTTCAAAATAATCCAGGTAGACTTTTGCACTCGTAGGTGGATTAACCAGCGCGAATCTTAGATTGCTCCTTTCATCCGTCAAAGATCCGCTGAAAAAGGAATTACTAATAATATCCCTTCCTATTATGTATTTTACTTTTGCAGGCATTCTCGTCGTGTAGATTTGATTGCTACCCTCGTCAACCCGAATAGATGTTTCGGATGAAGCAGCATTGACCATGCGAAACTTATAATTGATTCTACTGGCTGGGAGTCTACCATTTAAAGTAGAAATATATGTCCTGCTAGTGGTTGAAGAATTAAATTCATCACCTAAATAATCCCGTCCAGTTTTACCAATATTAATACTGTCCTTATCCAGACTCCTATGAGAAAGAGAAAACTGCTGTTGGTAAACATTGCTTTCATTTAATGAAACTTTTTCGGTTAATCGTTTTCCGTTTGAACCACCAACTGTAAGCCAGTAATAATTCTTTTTTGAGTATGTATGTTTTTGTCTGATAATTCTACTTTGTGAAGAACTGTATTCCCAAAACTCGGGTCCTCTACCATAAAAAAGAATATAATCGCTTGTTCCGAAATTACCATCCGATTCCCCTATTACTGAAATAGCAATTTCCTGAAATACACGGTTTGAAGTTACTGTGTAGTCTTCAGGTAAATTATATCCGCCGTTACTAAAGATTTTGATTGTGCGCGGATCAAGATTATTTAAATCAATTCCAAGATTTTGTATAAATGTTCTGTCGATTCTGTAAATACCTTCTTCAGAGGCTTCAAATCTATACCAGGGTCCGGCTGAAAGTGTTGCAGAGGTTTTAGCCAATCTTATTTCCGATTTTACTCCCCATTTCTTCGCAACATCCCAATTAACCACTGTACGTTCTAAAAAGTCCTCTGTAATAATTTCATTATTTATTACCGACCTGCTGTAGTTGATACTGATAACTATCCTTTTGTAAACTCTAATTTGATTATTCACCGGATCATATTGAACCGGATACAATTTTATTGCTTGAACCGGTAGAGACCTGACCAATCCGAATTCTCCGAAAGCTGCAATTTCATAATTGTAATTGTTATCCTGAGATATCACATAATTTGGGGAAAAGGAAATAGAATCTCTTATTAATTCCGGATTGACTATGTATTTACCTGATAAAGTTGAGTAATCTGCCGAAAGAACCTGAATTGTATTACCAAATTCCGTTGGAACGCCAACATTAATTTCACGTACCGGAATTTGAGTTTTACCTGATTCTAACAAATTTTCGATAAAAGTAGCGGGAATTTTTAATTCAATAAATTTTTCGCCGTTAATGAAATGATAATTGGTGTCGCTAAAAAGAGGACGGTATTCTAAAACCAAAGCTGAAGAGTTTGAGGAGATAATTCTAACATCCTGGGCAAATAGCGCAGGATTTAAAATTAAAAAGAGAAACAATAGTGAGAATTTGGTCTTCATTTTGGCTTTTCTAGATTTTGTTATAAATAATAATCAATAAACTTATTTTACTGTAAAGGTAGCCAAATTCTCTATACTATTTCTCCAATTTTACATGCAAAAGTTATGTAAGAAGCAGTAACAATGTCAAGTCAATAATAAATTTCTATTATTCTCTTTATCTCATCCAAACTGGTGTAGAGAATCGATACCCTTTCGTTAATGAATTTAATAATTCTTTCTCTATTAATCAGTACAATTTTGCGTTTATTTCTTCCCATAAAATTAAGAGCATTATACTGTCTGCTTACAGATTTATCTTCATCACTAAGAAGCGGATATTTGATATTATACTTTAGCGAAAACTCATGATGGGAAAGGACTCCGTCTGTACTAATACCTGCAATATTAAAATTTGCTCCGTTAGGTAGGTCATAAAAATCATTATAAATACATACCTGTTTTGTACAAACAAAAGAATTATCCCTCGGGTAAAAAAACAAGACTAATGGTTTCTCAAGATTATCATAAAGTCTGAAAGGTTTATTATTCTGATCGGGTAAAATAAAATCAGGCGCCTTTATATTTAACATTACAACCCTAATTGTTCCTTGTTTTTTTTCATAGCGTCAATACAAAACTGAATATGCTCCCCGATCGGGATTCCCAGTTCGGCAGCTCCTTTGTAAATATCTTCTCTGCTGACAGCTCTTGCGAACGCCTTATCCTTCATTTTTTTTGTAACAGATTTAACTTCTACTTCTTCCACAGATTTACTTGGTCTTACATAAGCCACAGCAGTTATAAAACCTGCAAGTTCATCACATGCAAACAAAACTTTAGCCAATAGAGTTTCTCTTGGGACTTTAGTGTAATCGGCATGTGATAGTATCGTATTTCGGAAATCATCGCTGAATCCTTTTTCCTTCAAAATCTCGGATCCCTTGTAAGGATGTTCCTCCGCTGTCGGGTACATCTCATAATCGAAGTCATGAAGCAGAGCCACACAACTCCAGTAGTTAACATCCTCATTGAATTTTTCCGCATAAGCTTTAACGCACGTTTCAACTGCATAAGCATGCTTAAGCAGGCTCTCGTTTTTAGTGTATTCTTTTAAAATTGACAAGCAATATTCCCTATCTCTCATTATATCGTTGTTCATTTCCTTACTCCAGTATTAAAATTTTCGAATGATGGACAAAATTTGTGGATTATACACTTATTACATTTAGGTCTTCGTGCTATACATGTTTTTCTGCCATGATTCATTAACAGATGTCCGCTAACAATCCAATAACCTTCAGGCAATAGTTCTTTAAGGCGGAATTCGATTTTTTCGGGATCCTGCGAATCTATAAATCCAAGTAAATTTGATAATCTTTTTACATGCGTATCGACAGCTATAGACGGAATCCCGAAAGCATTTCCGGCAATTACAGATGCTGTTTTTCTACCGACACCGGGAAGCAGAATCAGTTGATCAAAATCTTTAGGTACTTTACCATTGTATTTTTCTAAAAGCATCCTGCAGCAGTTCTTAACACTTTTTGCTTTCTGTCTGTAAAACCCTGTTGAAAAAATATCCTTTTCTAATTCCTGACCCGTAACTTTCAGATAATCTTCAGGTTTTTTGTACTTCTTAAAAAGTTTTTTGGTTACAATGTTAACCCGTGCATCGGTACATTGTGCAGAAAGAATTGTTGAAATTAACAACTGAAATGGATTAGAGTACAAAAGAGCTGGCTGTGCATCAGGAAATTCCTTCCAGAGTATATCAAAAATTTTCCGGCTTCTCTCCTTCTCTTTTTTTTCACTCATCGGGGCAAAACCTTTTCTCTTTTATCAATAATCTCTCTACAGGTTTACCGTTAATTAAATGACTTTGAATTATCTCTTCAACATCATCTTTTGTTATAGCTCCGTACCACACCTGTTCAGGATAAACAACTATTGTCTGACCAAATTCACATGCATCCAGGCATCCGGAGGAATTAGCTCTAATCTTTGAATTTAGTCCTAACTCTTTTAATCGTTTTTTAAATTGTTCGGTTATCTCAGCAGAACCTTTTTCCATACAGCAGCCGCGCGGATGATCGGGTTCACGTTTATTCTGACAAATAAAAATATGTTTATCGAATCTTGCCATAGAAATTATAATACGAAAAAAGGGAAACCTGAATTTCCCTTTATATTTTTTTGAACAAATTAAATTGTAGCGCGTACGGGGGTCGAACCCGTGATCTCCGCCTTGAGAGGGCGGCGTCCTGGACCACTAGACGAACGCGCCATTTAAAACAAATCCCAACCCTTCCCGCATTGCGGCAATGCCGAAGGGAAAGGCTAAGGAAACTTTTTATTATTTTTTCCTCAACAAACTATTTTCAAAACAAAAGAATTAAAAAACCCAAACCCCGGTAAATGTCATGATAGATTTTTTATACAGGCGAAATATAGCTATTCTATTAAAAAAATTATAATCCCATCTCATTAAGTAATGATCTAATCTCCGCCAATTCCTCTTCAGATAGTTCAAGATCGGAACTCAATACATTTTCTTCAACCTGTTCTTTATTCCTGGCTCCCACAATAGCTGATGTAAGTGCCGGATTTGACAGTACCCATGCAACGGCAAGATTACCAACAGAATGTTTTGTTCTTTCAGCTATTGGTCTAATTTTTTCAACAAATTCCAATGCTTTGCTTAAATATGGTTCTCTGTAGAATGCTCCTCTTTGTCTCCAGTCATCAGCAGCTAATTTTTTAAAATTGAATTTACCGGTTAGAAGTCCCGACTGCATAGGACTATAAGCAATAACACCAATTCCATTCTGTAGGCAGTAAGGAAGTATTTCATCTTCAACCTTTCTATTGAGCATACTAAAGGGTGGCTGTAAGGATTGAACATGCTCTATTTTCATACATCGTTCAAGGAGTTCAACATCAAAATTGCTGACACCAATGTACTTCACTTTTCCTTCATCTTTAAGCCGAACCATCATTTCCCACGAACGTTCTACTTCAACATTTTCGTCAGGCCAGTGAATCTGGTAAAGATCAATCTGATCAACATTCAGCCGGCGCAGACTCTCTTCGCATTCATTTCTAATACTTTCGGGATCATTGTTAAATATTGCATTACCGGAACCGTCATCCACCATTCCGCATTTGGTTGCGATGAAAACTTTATCACGAATTCCTTTTACAGCCTGTGCAACAACTTTTTCAGAATGACCGAATCCATACACTGCGGCTGTATCGATCCAGTTTATTCCGATTTCCAATGCTGCATGAATTGCATCAATCGATTCTTTATCGTCCACACTTCCCCAGCCCCATTGCCATGGACCACCAATCGCCCACGCACCAAAACCAACTACTGTAAGATGCGGACCGTTTTTACCAAGTTTACAGGTCTTCATTTATTAATCCTTTTGTTGGCAAGTAAATTTTTATGATTTAATATAATAAGTAATGGGAAATAACCGAAATGGAATATTAAAAGAGCCAATCATAATTGATTGGCTCTTTATCTGCTGCCCCGTTAGGGCTCGAACCTAAACTCTTCTGATCCAGAGTCAGACGTGTTGCCAATTACACCACGGGGCAATTTGCTCTGTAAAATTAAAAAGGATTACTCAAGAAACCAAATTCTCTTCTTCAGATTTATCTCTTCCTCCATAATTGATAGCTTCTTCTTAATACTCCTTAACTCTATCATAGAGAAAATTTGATTGTTCTGAATTGATACCCACACCGGACATCTCCGATAAATATCTATTGATTAAGAGCTGGATCTTTTGGTGCTGGGATCTTAATAATTCGAGTTCACTTTTCTCCTGTGAACGAATGAAGAAGTATGAAGCCGCAATTGCCAACAAAAACAATATGAAGACAAATCGGGTCTTACTTGGATTGAAAACTAAAGTTTTCTGAGGGAGAAATTTATCTAAGTAATCGCGAATCTTTTGAAGGCGGAATTTCATTTTCTTTGCTTCCGATTTCCGCCTTCAAATTAAGAATTACCAAAATGTATGACAAAAAAAATCAAATATTTTGTTATTCTATTGTATCTTAAATACACTACTAATTGTTGTAACCCCAAAACCACTTATCCTAATTCTTGCCGTATTTGAAGCAGCTGCTGGTACTGTCCATTCATATGAATGCTGGAATTTTTCCGGAGTGAGAACCGGCTGCAAATTAATTAGAGTCCAATTTTCTCCATTATCCAATGAGTATTCTAAAGTAACAGAAGTTATTTCATCAGAATTATTCCAGATTATATTGTACTTCTGATTTACAGTTAATACAGTTTTATCATGTGGTTGAACAATATTGATAAAAGGTCCTATTGGATTAAGATTAAAGAACGAATCACTTTCATCTTTCAATGGATTAGCACCGGCATCATTACTTACATCTGTTATTCTGATCCTTGCTAATGAAGATGATATATTAGGTGGATTCCAGTCATAAGCTCCTGTTGATGGATATTTTTCGGTTATTGTGTACCAATTCATACCATTATCAAGTGTGTATTCAAGTTTAACTGAGGTAATACCCGCTGAAGTCCACTCAATTCTGTTGTATCCGTTATATGCCCAGCTTTCTCCACCGTTTGGTGACACAAGTCTAAGCAATTTTGTTTTTGGATGAATCGAGAAAAATCCATCCGATTCATCACTTGCTCTGCTGGTATTTGGATCTGCAGGATTAAATTCACTAATTTTAATCTTGCATAAATCTGAACGGAAACTAATTATGGAATTGTCAACTGTCCAGTTATATAGTCCATTGCTCGGGATATTACTTACAATTTGACTCCAGTTTGCACCGCCATTAATACTTAATTCAATCTTTACAAAACTGATATTGTTCGACTGCCATGTAATTTCATATGGTTCACCAACCAACCAGTTTTCACCACCGTTAGGTGTAACAACAGAGATTGATGGTTTAGGCCCGACAGTAAATGTACTTGCACTCGCTACACGTGGGGAACCGTCTTCTGCATCCGATATTCTTACACGATACTGGTTGGATGGTATTGTAAATGAAGTTGCATAACTTCCCTCGGCAGCAGGAGTGCTTGCAACTATTGTAAACCAGTCGGTTTCAGAAATACCATTATTTGCTGTGAATTCTATACGAACATTTTTGATTCCCGTTGAAGTCCAGAGTATATTGTAAGATTCTCCAGCAATTATATTTTCATTACCATTTGGAGCGATAAGAGTAATTGATTGTGGAGGATTTATTGTGAATGTGTTTTTACTTTCAGCATTCACTGCATTATCTGAAGCATCACTAATTTTTATTTTGCATTGTGTTGAAGCTACATTTGGCACATTCCATGAATATGAACCTGTATTAGAATAATTTGACTGAATTATATTCCATGTTAAACCGTTATTGTTCGTAAATTCAATTTTGACGTTTGTTATTCCAACTGAAATCCAGGTAATATTCTCAGTTGTTCCTGCTTGCAGTTCTTCGCCACCAGCAGGGATTACATTGCTTATGGATTTAGTCAACTGATTTGTAATCGTGAACACATTATCAGATACATCCGATGGTTGATTGTCGTCTGCATCTGAAACTTTTACCTTGCATAGATTTGAATTATGACTCGGTATATTCTGCCAGTAATAGAATCCTATGCTTGGTGTTGATTCTACAATAGAGAACCATTGCTGCCCGTTATTTGTTGTGTATTCAAGTTTTACATTCGCAATATTTTCAGATTGCCATTCGATCATTTGATTAGTACCTGATTGTAACCTTTCACCGCCATTTGGGGAAATAACTTTAATATTCGGTTCGGGAAGAATATTAAATGTTCCATCACTTTCATCAGATGGGATTCCATCTTTAGCATCTTTTACCCTAACTTTAGCTAAAGTTGACGGAGTATTTGGAATCGGTTCCCAGAAATAAATACCTGTGTTCTTTGTATCCTTACCAATATAATTCCACTTGTTTCCGTTGTCTGTTGTGTATTCGAGGGAGACCGAATCAATTCCGTTGCTAAACCAGGTGATCTGTTTTGCAGAACCGGCTTCCCAGCTTTCATTTCCATTTGGTGATTTCAATGTAATAATTTGTGAAGGTCTGATGGTAAATGCATTAGGACTGATCCCATTAATTGTCAAATCATCTACATCGCTTATTCTAACTTTACACTGTGCGGATTCAAGGTCGGGAATTGTCCAAGAATATGTACCTGTGTTTGGATAATTCGATTGAATAGTGTTCCATGTTAATCCATTGTTACTGGTTAGCTCTAATTTTACATTTAATATTCCTAGAGATGTCCAATTAATATTTTCAATTGTACCAGCTTGCCAAGTTTCGCCACCGATAGGTCTTGTTACAGATAGATATTTTACAATTTGATTTGTAATTGTGAATACATTATTAGACACATCAGTTGGCTGGTTATCATCAGCATCCGATACTCTTACCTTACATAAATTCGAATTATGACTCGGGATATTCTGCCAGTAATAAAATCCTGTGCTTGGTGTAGAAGCAGCTATGGTTATCCACTGCTGCCCGTTATTGGTTGTATATTCAAGTTTAACATTCGCAATATTTTCTGATATCCATTCGATCGTTTGGTTCGATCCGGTTTGCCATCTCTCCCCACCATTGGGTGTAACAACCGTTATATTTGGTTCAGGCAGAATGTTAAACGTTGCATCACTTTCATCAGATGGGACTCCATCCTTCGCATCTTTAACCCTTACCTTGGCAAGTGTTGATGGAGTATTAGGAATCGGCTCCCAGAAATAAATGCCTGTATTCTTTTTATCCTTGCCAATATAATTCCACTTATTTCCGTTATCTGTTGTGTATTCCAGATAGACAGAATCTATTCCGCTGCTGCTGTACCAGGTAATTTGTTTTGCCGTACCGGCTTCCAAGCTCTCACCACCATTAGGAATCTTTATAGTTATTGTTTGATTCGCACTTGCCTTAATTGTAAATGTATTATCCGAAAAATCTTTCGGCTCACTATCTAATGCATCTGCAATTCTAATTTTGCATAACTGGGAATTCACGTTTGGAATCGGGTTCCAGTAATAATACCCGATACTTGGAGTTGAATTTACTATACTGTTCCAGCTGTAACCATTATCAGTAGTATAAGCGATGGAAACGTTCTGAATATTTTCAGAGACCCATTCAATTCTGAATGAAGAGCCAATATCAATACTTTCACCGCCATTAGGTGAAATAACTCTAATTACCGGTTCCGGTAAAATCTTAAATGTATTAGGACTTTCAGAAGCAGGGACACCGTCTTTTGCATCTTTTATTCTAACTTTAGCTAAGGTTGATGGGGTGTTAGGTATCGGTTCCCAATAGTAAACTCCTGTGTTTCGTTTAGCAACACCGATTAAGTTCCATGTGTTTCCATTATTGATTGTATATTCCAGACGAACCGAATCGATACCCGAACTATACCATGTTATTTGTTTTGAAGATCCGGATTCCCATTCCTCATTACCGACCGGAGATGTTATGCGTAAACTTTCATTGGAATTTTTTACAACGAAAAATACCTGATCACTCATATCGGAAGCTGTGCCATCAACCGTTGAGATTCTTACCTTACATTGATTTGAAATGTTATTTGGAATTGGAAACCATGAAAATATTCCGGAGTTGGTAAGACTATCTGCAACTAAAATCCATGTTGCACCATTATCAAAAGAAGATTGTATTCTAAGCTTGGAAGTTGTAGTTGCCTCCCATTTGATTTCAAAAGACGATCCTTCCATCAAGGATTCACCGCCATTTGGTGAAAGGACTTTAACAGAGCTAGTACCATTTTCTGTCGGATCCGTTATAGATTCATCATCTATCAATTTACATGAAGCGATGAAAAGCAGAATTATAAATAAAAATGTTAGATTTCTGCGCATTTTATCCTCGTTTGAATTTTTCGGACTTTCGTCCTCGGTAAATTTAATAAATTCAGTTATTTTAATTAAGTAAAATATTGCAGAAAGTGTGCCTTAATAAATAATTATGATTTACCGCATAATACTCAACTTTAGGTGCCAATGTATAAATTCTACATGTTAATATTACTTATTGAGCTTTGGAACCCCTTAAAAGCTCAAAATTTGATTCCCTATGGGGAGATCGGTTCATTTCAATCTGCTTCTTCCCTTTCAATCAATCAGGCAGGATTTATTTTTATTGCAGATGCCGGGACTAATGAAATAATTAAACTTGATACCCTCGGTAATATATTAAAAGTTATTGGGGGATACGGATGGTCGGCTTCTGCATTTGATTACCCAACAGATATTTTTGCCAACACACTTAATGTTTATGTCGCTGACAGAAATAACGACCGGATACAGATATTCGACAAGGATCTGAATTATCTTTCGGAGATTTCATCCAAAAAATACAGTGATCAAAAATTCCAATTCAGATATCCGATGAGTATCTCTGTAAATTCACAAGGTGACCTGTTCATACTGGATTCCGATAATACCCGAATACTCAAGTATAATTTTCGCGGTGATTTTCTTACCGAAATCGGAGGATATGAATCGAGTTCTTATGTATTAACTAATCCAAAGGGTTTTGCGATAAATAATTCCAACCAGATATTTGTAATAGATTCTCAAGATTTAATTGTCTACGATCAATTCGGTAATTATGCAGCAAAAAGAAAATTAGAATCTAATTTCAAAAACATAAATTCTTTTTTAAATATCATTACCCTGTCGGGCGACAAGAATGTTGATGCGATAATCGGAAGTGTAAAAAATCAATTTCAGGAGACAAAATCATTTAACACAGAAGTAGAAGAAAAAATTATTGACTCAGTGATTTTCAATAATAGAATGTATCTCCTTACAGAAAAAACAATTTTCTTATATCAATTCATCAATTAAATTTCTTTGAAACTTAGATTTCGTTTAATATTATTTATTGCACTTCTATTTTGGGCTGCTGGAATTTTTTTTGAATGTATAGCCCTACCGTTTAATCCATTAATTATCGGTTACCCTTTTGTGTATAATACATTTTCACATGTATGCCATCAAGATCCGGATAAATTGATTAACTTAACCTGCGGAAGCACATTGGTGTGCGCAAGATGTACGGGTATTTACCTGGGATTACTTTTCAACTCTACAATAAATATTTTTGTTGTTCTGAAAATTAAAACATCCTTGAAACTACTTGCTCTATGTACGGTTCCAATGGCACTTGATGTTTTATTTGTAGTTATAAATATTTATCCATATTCAAAAGCAGTTGCATTTACTACAGGTCTCCTTTTTGGTTCAATTCTATTTTTATATCTTTACGATGGTTTGAATAATCTAATAGTCGAAATACAAAACAGGTAACAGTTTGAAAAAATATATTTCTGCATTTGTAGCGGGATTTGGCGCCGGTGTTCTTCATGTGGTCCCGGTTGCAAAAAGTTTTGCCTGCTGTTTAATCCTTCCGGTTGCATCATTCATTGCTCTTTTGTTAGATAAAAAAGCAAACCCAACCTATGAAAAAATTTCTATGAAGAAAGGTGCTAAATTCGGTTTGATTACAGGACTATATGCAGCACTATTCGGTACGGCTTTCGATTTGTTTATTACACTTATCACTAAAAACAACGATATTGTTTCAATGCTCCCTGAACTCCAGAAAATGATTATTGCATTTCCAATATCGGAAGGACTGCGCACAGAAGTATTGAATATATTTGAACATGTTCGGAATGATATCCTTCAATATGGTTTTTCATTCACTTATACTTTTTCAATAATAATTAACAACACAGTGATCAACTCAATTGTGGGAACTATCGGTGGATTGGTGGGAGCTCAGGTAATAAACCAGAGAATGAATAACCGGGATAATACTTAATTATGGTTTCAGCGATTATTTTCTCTGCACACTTAATGTTTGTCATCTTTATCTTCACCAAAAAATGGCAGCATGAATCACTTTCATCTGCATTCATAAATCTCGCATTGGTAATAATTCTTTTCTCTGTCGGATGGTCGATCTCAACTACTATAGTAAAAATCTTTTTTGAAAGTAAAGGATTAGGATTATACTTTAATGCAGATGATATCTCTTTAACACTGCTTTCAATTGTCGAATATTTCTTCTATAGGTTTTATTACAGGGAAGATAAACTTACTGAAGTCGGTACGGGAAAGTAATAATAACAGTTTGATCCACCTTTCTAGCATTGGTAGGTAGCGGTTCAAATCTCCATTGCCTTAAGGAATTTATTGCCGCAAGTTCTAATCGTGCATCAGCTTTTATAAGCGGGAAAATTCTACCAACCGTACCATCGGGCATAATTGTAAATCTTAATCTGACATCAATTTCTTTTGAAACTCCTTCAGGATATTCCGGTAAAATGTAGCTGTAAATTTTTCTCATTCCTTTACCGCCGAAGTCAATTTCAAAACCAAAACCACCTTCTCCTTCACCAGTTTGTTCTGTGCCTTTGGTTTTTGATTCGTCCTGAGTAAGCGGTTTAACTTTTTCTGCATTTACAGTTTCTGTCTGCTTCTTCTTATCAGCTTCGGTTATAATATTATCATTATCAGGATTTTGAGTTTTCGGGAGTTCAACTTTTTTCTGATCTTCAATTTTATTCTGTTGTTTCTCCTGCTTCGGTTCTTCTTTTTCTGTCCTTATATCCTGACCAACAGGACCGGGACTGCCCATACTCATACCGCTTCCAAATCCAATTGTAACGTATTCATCCTCTTCCGTACCAACTGAAAAATTAATGAAAGCAAATATAAAAATGAGTATAATATGCAGTATTACCGAATATATATATGATTTATTTCGAATATTATTTTCAAACATCAGTAGCTAATCTTTTCTGTTTCAATAGTGAATTTATCTATTCCTACACCTTTGGCGGCATCAATTACACGTATTATTAAATCAATCTGCACAGTTTTATCGGCACGAATTACGAGATTACCTTCCGGTGAAGCTTGTTTGATTTGTTCGAGTCTTCCGGCAAGTTTATCAATTCCTATTTCTTCAGAACCAAGAAAAATACGGTTCTGAGAACTTATTGTAACAATCATTCTGGATTGAGTAACCTGCTCGTTGTTCTGTGCACCAGGTAGTTTTACTTTGACACCGGTTTGAATTACAAACTGAGATGTAAGTAAAAAGAATATCAACAGAAGCATTACAATATCTGTTAATGAAGAAAATGCAAAGATGCTTAAAGGTTTATTTGATGTCTCTAATTTCATTAATCACCTATAAATTATATTCTTCTTCTTCTTCGTTAACTATTCCTTTAGAAGTATCATCCAGCATATCTATTAGATCATTCGAAATTCTTTCCATATCAACAACCATTTTATTTATTTTGCTTACAAAGTAATTATAAAGAGCCAATGCTGGGATTCCGACCATTAATCCAAATGCAGTTGTAATAAGCGCTTCCCAAATACCTCCGGCAAGATCAGCCGGATTAGCAGAACCCTGTAGCTCCTGAATTTTCATAAACGCGCCGATCATACCGGTAACAGTTCCAAGGAATCCGAGAAGAGGCGCAATACCGGCAATTGATGCAAGAATAGAAAGTCCTTTTTCAAGCTTACTAATCTCCTGTCTACCTGCACTTTCAATTGCTTCTACAACCCGCTGATGTCCGAATCTAATTTTTTTCAAACCTTTCTTAACAATGTTTGAAACCGGAGTTCTTTCCTGCATGCAATAACTTATAGCTCCTTCCAAATCTTTTTTCTTAATTAATGCTCTTAGCTTAATAAGAAATGCCGGGATATTTACTTTAGCTTTCTTGAGAACCATAAACTTCTCAATTGCAATAGCAGCAGCGACAATTGAACTGGCAAGTATGAAATACATTACAATACCGCCTTTAATAAAAATTGAGAGTAGATCCATGATTATCCTTTTAAGTTAATTTCATAAATTATTTTTTGATTCAAAGACTTCAGCTTCTTCTTTTGATTTGAAATTTCCAACTCTTACACGGTACCAGGTTCCTCCTTTTTGAGGAAGATATGCTTCGAATAAGAATGCATTCAGACCAAGGTTTCTCAAACGTTTAACTTCCAGTTCTGCCTTTGCTTTGTTCCTCCATGAAGAAACCTGTACATTATAATTTGTCCCATCATAATAAACTGTTTTACCAATTCGTGTATCTGTGACTGGAGTTTTATTCAAGTCGCCGGATAAATTTGTTCTTGCACTTTCAACAACCGGCTGCTGTGCTGGCAGTTTTGCCGGGGAGATATTTGAAGCACCATCCTTATCGGTGATTGGTACAGCAGGAACACGCGGAAAATTATTCTCATCTTCTTCTATAATAATATTCGAATCAACTGGTAGAGAAGTTTGCATCTGCTCATTTTGAAATGAATCAGTAGGTATGTTGCCTTCAGTAAGATTCGCCTGAGAATCGCTCGTATTCGACATCAGGAAATAAACAATAAGACTTGTAGCAATAACAAAAGAAGCAAAAATCCAAATAAAATTTCTACTGAAGTAATTATCCTTATTTCTCAGATTATTTTGGTATTCCTGTTCATAAGTTGGTCCTGTAGGTACCCTTGAAGTGATCTGAGGGCTTTGTTGATATTCTGTTTCGCTCCGATCCTCTATAAACTCGTATCGTGGTGGGGGTGGAGAATATTCAATATAATTATCCCCCGTTTCCGATTCCTCAAGTTCCTTTTTGATCGATGACTCCAGCTGTTCGAATAAATGTGAAGCAATTGGATTTGTTTGCTTGAATATCTCAGTAGCTGTTTCATCTTCAAAATTTAATTCTTCAGATTCTTCTTCGAACTCAAGAACAGGTCTTTTTTTCTCATTAGTGGAAGAACCGAATTCCTCCTTCAGCTCATCACCCCAATTCCAATCAATATTTTCAATTACACTTTTCTTCAAACCCAAATAAGTCTCTTCATCTTCGTCCACTTCAATTTCTTCAAATCGTTCTTCAATCTTTTCAGAAGGCAGGGTGTCAGATTGGATGTTCTCTACATCTTTTGAAACAGACTCTTTAATTTTTTCAAAATCTGATTCGGGAATTTTTGAATCATCATAACCCTTTAACAATTCGTTCAGATCTTCGGACGAATTTAAAATATTATCTACGGGTTCATCAAAGGATTGATCGATAGGTAATTCATTCAAAACACTGGATGAATTATTAACTAATTCTTCTTTCGGATGATCTTTTTCTAAAGGTTTATAATCATTCAATAAATCGGTAGGTGTTAATATTAAATCCTGTGATGCAACAGATTCAAACTCTTTAGGTGCTTCCGATTCCAGTAAATTATTAGTTATATCCTCAGCAATAATATCTTCTTTAAATTCTAGATCAGAAGTTAACTCTAGCAACTGCGATTGACTCTCATTTTCTTTTTCATTCGTTCCCAGTCCTTCATAATAATCGTCCCAAATATTAAAGTTCGGCAAGTAGTCGGATTCTGTAATTATTTCATTTACGCGTTCCTCAATTGACCTTTTAAGAATTGCATATGAAGTTTCTGATTCGGCTTGAGGATTAGAATCGTTCGACAAAGGTACCAGCGGTTTTCCAACTCCAATACTAAAAACGTCCGAATCATTATCAACATTTTTTTTCGTTCTGCCAGGGACATCAATTGTCAAATAGAGTGTTCTTGAACTTTTTGTTATGTCTTCAGAGAATGGCGTAAAAATTAGCGATCCTTTATTTTGAGATTCATCTTCTCTCAATTGAAAGAATCCGATTCTTGGGACCTTGAGAGTTATATCCACCTCAAGATTATCTGCTATTTTAGAGATAATAATATCGTAGGCAAGTTCTTTTTCTGAGCTTGAGACACCGAGAACTTCAGCAATTCTTTTTTGAAGATCTGTTATCATCATATAATATTTTTTTCATTAATAATGTTTACCATCGGTACACTGCGCCTAAAATGACATCAAATAGTTTTTCCTGATATCCGCCGAATACAAAATTACTTCGATTCAAGATGTTTTGAAAGTCCGCAGTCAAAGATAAATTATTTAATAATTTATAAGAGAAACCGGCAGAAAGATTGTGATAAGCACTTAGTTTTGCGGAATTTAAAATATCGGTATAGGTATCGTATGCAAATCTATATTTAAATTTTAGTCCGATACCAAAATCAAAGTCAATACCATAGGTCAGGTTTGTAATAAAATTCGGTCTGTATGGAATATAATTATCATTCACATCCCGTACATCCTGAAATTTAATTTCACCGGAAAAATATCCAAGTTGATTAGGATGGATCAAAACATTTAATCCTGCAGAAATAGATTTTACATCTAAAGCACTTCTAACATCAAAAAATCCTTTAGCTAAATTATCTTCGAAGTAGAGGAAATTATCTGTACTGGAATAATTTCCCCAGAGGGCTATTGTAAATATTTTATCAAACTCATAATTGATTGAACTCTTTAGATCAATTTTAACTTCGCTGAAAATATTATCCGTAAAACCGTTCACCATATAGAGATTTTGATCGATGAAATTTAGCAAAGTATAATTCTCTGCATGAGGTTTAAATTCCATATTGAAAAATAAGCCTTTATCTAATTGAAACTGCATCAAACCAAATGGTGAGAAAAAGGTGTTTACAGAATTTCCGGCAATTTCCGCTCCGATAACAAGATTAAAAGTTTTTGAAGGAGATATTTTCAGCATCCCGTTAACAAGATAAAAACCATAATCATCAATACCGCTAAGGTTGTTATTAAGGATCTGTTTTTGATATTTTCCGATTGCACCTATTGTAAGGTTACTAATTTTCAGATTGAATCCTCCATCTACTGCAAGTTTTCTCTCGCTGATGTCGGATTCAACAATTGTAAGGAAGTCTGCATTTAGGTTAAGACTAAAATTAAATTTTCTCTCGTAATTATTTAAAATTGATAAACCGGCATTGCCTCTGTTTGTTTTTCTTTCAAATAACGGAATGGGAGATGCAAAAAACTTATAACTATCCCTCCAGTAAGCCCCGGCTAATTTAATATTTGTCCCTGCTAAAAGACCAGAGTCTGTATCAAAGAAAATATTATTACTAAGTGACAATCCAGAAGTATTATATCCCGCATTCGGGATATATTCTTTAATGTTTGATCCCCAAACATTTGCAGAGATAAGAAAATTACTGAAGGATTTACTTAATGATAAATTACCCATTGGCAAAGTATATCGCCCGGCTCCAACAGAAAGGAGTCCGGAGAAATAATCATCACCGGCAGTAATTGAAGGGACAATTTTCTTAGGCTCTGATGTTAACATCAAAGGTAATTCCTCCGGAGAATACTGTGGTGTAAAAAAATCCTGGGAAAGAGTGCTTATTAAATCAGGTTTCCTTTTTTGAGCCGCTTGTACTTCTATACTTTGACGTCCTGTAATGACAAAATCCGGAAGTTCAATACTCTTTTGTTCCTGTTGGGCAAAAATGATACCTGAAATAAAAAATAAAATTGAAATATATTTTTTCATAATTGTTTCAATTTCCTATTAGCTTCTTGTGCAAATTCTCCGGTTTTATTACGATTAACAACAGCTCTATACATTTCTCTTGCCTGCTGATTATTACCCAGTTTTACATAGCAGTCGCCAAGTTTAAGTAAAGATTTTGTAAACCATTCATCAAATCCGGCAAATACGGATCTAACTCTTACCAATGCTGTCACTGCATCGTTAATATTATTTTGCTCATAATAAATAAACCCGATGTAATACTGTGCCTGAGCTCCAATATCATCCAGTCTCTTCTCGGCTAATTCCCTGAATAAGATTAATGCGTTTTCAAAATTCTTACGGTTAATTTCCAGAATACCCAATTCTATTTTTGCCTTTGCAGAAAAAATTGATCCTTCGTAGTAAGTTATAATTTGATCAAGTGTTTTGTACGCTTCTTCCAGATTCTCCGATTTTATTTCGGCAATAGATTTCAGATATAACAATTCGGGTATCTGATTGGATGTTGGTTGCATCTCTATAGCCGTATTTAATACTTGGACTGCAGAAGTAAATTGATTATTAGATGAATATATGTTTGCCAATTCAATGGAAGATGAAATACCGATATCGGACTTAGCGTAGCGTGATAATACCTTATTAAAATTTTCTATTGCCTCCGAATCACGTTTTAAAATTGCAGCACTCTTTCCAATCCAGTAAAAAGCATTAGCTACGAGGGTACTTGTCGGAAATTTTTGTACAAATTCTGTGTAGGATACAATTGCATTTTCATAATTATCGGAACTATAATAAATATCTCCTTTCTTGAAAAATATTTGATCGCTAAATCTGGATGAAGGATTCGCAACAACAAATTGATCGATGAAGCTGACCGCATTATCCGGTTGATCTTTTGCAAGGTAAGCATATTGAATTCCGTTTACTGCATCGAGTATATAAGAAGTATTGGGAAATTCCGTAAGTACTTTGTTATAATAGGTTATAGATGATTCATAGTCGCCAATATTAAAATATGAATCCCCTATCGAATAATAAGCAATCGGTTTAAGAGACGAATTTGGATATTTTGATAATAGTGCTTCATAATTTTCAATCGATGCCCGGAAATTGCTCTGCTGAAAATAGATCCACCCTATAACATATTGTGATGCATCGGCAAATCTTGAGCGCGGAAATCTCTGCTGCAATTTCAGGAATTCTGCGATAGCATCATTAGATCTTCCGGCTTTGAATAATGATTGACAATACTGATAATATGTTTGTTCGTCATTCAATATTGATCTGTCGCTCGAAAAGAGCTCTTTATAGATCTGACTTGCTCGATCAAAATTTTTTATGCCGAAATAACTATCGGCCAAACGGAGTTTTGCATCATTCACATTTTGATCTGATTTATATTTGGTAATATATTCATTGAAATAATAGATCGAATTCGCGAAATCTTTTAAGTTGAAATAGGCATATGCTTTACCATAAACAGCCGGTTTTCTCAACTCATCATTTGATGAACTTATTAAATTATAATGTTTAAGTGACGCTGAATATTCACCACGCATCAAGTATGACTCGGCTAAATAAAAATTAGTTTTATCAGGTTCAAATTCTCGTGATCTCGATTTTAGTAGTTCCAGATTTTTAACTGCTGCATCATAATTATTCAAGAAAAATTCTGAAACAGATAGCCCAAGTGTAGCGCGGTTATTCAATTGACGATCTGAGGAGTTGACTTTTAGTGATTGCTGAAAAATATCCCTGGCTTCCGAGAATTTTTTCTGATCGAGCTTCATTTCTCCAAGCAGTGTGAAAGCCCTTCCCTTTGTAAAATTATCTCTTGAGTTTGCAGCACTTAAAAGTGAGCGCTCTGCTTCCTGCGATTGATTTTGAGTATAGAAGGAAGTTCCTTTACCTAATTGTGCTCTCGACACTAAAGGATGCAATGGATACTTTTCAATAAATGATTTAAATATTTCATTAGAAGTACTAATATCGCCAAGGTATCGTTTACATTCTCCGCTCCAGAACAAAGATGAAATTGCAAGTGTATCGTTTTCAAGTTTAGATAAGTCGTTAAAAATATTATATGCTTTTTCAAAATCATTAGACTGGAATTTAATCCACGCCAAACTGTAATTAATTTTATTTTTCAGTTCCTGTTCAATTACGGAATTTTGTAGCTCATCATAAATAGCTGAAGCATTTTTATAATCCTTTAACCTGACAAATGATGTGGCCAGGAAATATTTCGCTTCGAATAATTCTTCCGATGACAATGTATTTAAAAGCGGATCGGTTAATTCAAGAACGGCACTGTCATATTCTTTCAGGTTAAAATAGCTTATTCCAATTCTTAGCTGTGCTCTTGGTGCAAGTAAATGGTTCTTATAGTACGTTAATATTTCATCATAATGAGAAACAGCATTATAATAATCACCCATCTTTTCATAAAGCTGACCAAGAGAAAAAATACTGTGAACAATAAAAGTATTGTTGTTCCGTCTTGAAATTGCTTCTTTATAGTATTCTTCGGCTTCTACTGTTTTATTTTCGGCATCAAATGATTCACCCATCCAATAATATGCAGAGCCCGAGTAATAACTTTGCGGATAATCATTTAAAAGTATAGAAAATCGATCCCGTGATTTTCTAAACTCGTTATTATTGTAATAAATTATTCCGAGTTGATATAGAGCATGTTCACGAAATGAAGAGAAAGGATAATTTGTGATAAACGATTCAAATTCCGCAGCTGCACCATCGAGCTGATTTAATTGAATCAAACACTCAGCTGCATAATATTCCGAAGCTGATTTTTTTTGATTATCAGATAAGCTATTGCTACTTATCTGCTTGAACAAATCATATGCAGCCGGGTAATTTTTCCCCTGATATAACCTTAAAGCAGAACTATAATTATCATCGTGTAATTGGCCGAAAAGGGTTGTGGAAAAAAGTACCAGGATGAAAAAGAAATTTTTAAATCTCATAATAATTTTAAGTTATTTTAAGTAATAAAAGAAAAATTAATACACCCAGTAAACTTGCTAAAAAATTTACAACATCATTGTTGATAAACTAAAGTCCTTTATTGTATACAGACTCTTGATTGCAATGTAATTCCCCTTCAACTAAACTGTCACAAATATACACCTTCTTTTCACCTGAAGCGATGCTCCTAAAAGACTATCAACAACATTTCCTAATATCCTAGGTACTATTATAATGACAAAATACTTAATGTTAAACTCAATCAATAAAAATCCAGAGGTTGCAATTATTATTGAACCAGCGATTCCTCCTAATGAACCGACAACGGAAATTCCACCTGAGGAACCTTGTCCCACCAGTTTAAGATTTAGAATGTTATACGTATCTGACTTTACCCATGTTCCAATTTCAGTTGACCTTGTATCTGAACAAACAACACTTAATGTTGCAAGATAACCGAAATAGAAAAGATCTTTTTGAGTATAAAAATAGAAGATTTTTAAAATACCGCTTATACCGCCAGTGGCAATAACTTGCCAATGATCCCGCGCAGAATCTCTTTCAATGTATAGCTGGGTATCTTAAAATCTAATTGAGTTTGCTTTAGAAAATATACTGGATGTAAAAAAGAAAACATGTATCGGCACACTCCAGATAACTCCGCCAATTCCAAAAATTAAGAGAGCGAGAATAAAAGTAGAAACTGCACCACCGGTTGAAAGGAATTTCAAACGATAAGATAAGATGAAACTGTAAAAGCAAGGACAATAGTTAAAATTATTTTAATAACCGTACCAGTACCTGAATGTATTTTTAGAATTATGTACAAAACCATCAACAACAATAGGAACAAAAAAAAAGCCCTCGATAAAAGAGGGCTCTTTGTAAACTGATAGAATATTATTTGAGCAGGTTTAATTCATAATCGGCAAGACGTTTATACTGGGCATCACGTTTTGCAAGTTCAAAATTTTCCTTGGCTTTTGTGATATCCTGTTTTTGTTTCAGCCCCATGCCTTTATAATAATATGCAGCGCCTTTTAAGCCGCTTGATTTCAAATTAAGAACTTGATCGGCAGTTGTGATAGCTTTATCATAATCACCGCTTTCATAATATGCAGTAGCTAACAAAATATAAGCAGCATCAAGTTGATTATACTTAAGTGCTTCACCCAACTGTTCTATTGCCTTAGGGTAGTTTCCGTTTTTCTTTGACTGCTCACCTAATTTAACATAAGAACGGGCGACATATTCCTTAGCCTGATCTTTATGTTGTTTCTGTTTGGTTAATTCTTCAAATTTCTTAAAACTTTCAACTGCTTCAGCAAATTTCCCATCCTGAAAGTAAGCCCCGCCAAGACCATTATATGCTATATCGAAATTCGGATTTTGTTGAATACAATTTTGAAAAGCATCTTCAGCTTCTTTTAATTTATTTTGTTTTTTAAGTGTAACGCCGAGCTGATAATAAATTCTGTAATCTTTGGAAGTTTTTAGTGCTTCGGTATAATAACCAATTGCACCATCAAAATTACCAGCTTTAAGTAATTTATTTCCCTCATTATATGCCATTGCAGCATCAGACGGCATTTCCTGAGCAATGATCATTGATGATGCCAGAAAAAGAGATAAAAAAAGCGAAATCCATTTTTTCTTCATATTACTTCCTTTTTATTAATTGATAAACCGGGTGCGGAAGGCGGGACTTGAACCCGCACGCCCTAACGGGCACTACCCCCTCAAAGTAGCGTGTATGCCAATTTCACCACTTCCGCAAAAATATGTGTTGCAAGATATACCTCGACAAAAAAAAATGCAATAGCAGAATTGATGAAGGGGGATTTTTTACATTATTTATTGTCCATCTTTAGGTCTTTTTCTACCCATTAAAGATTTAGCAATTTCCCTTCTAAACTTAAATTCAAATACTGTTAGTTTTGCTATTTGCTGAGGATTTAGAATATCGCTTAATGATTTGATAAATTCTTGTTTACCCAGAGACATCAGTTTTTCATGTTCAAGAATTTTATTTACCTGTTCGGAATAATAAGAATCTTTCAATCCTTTTTCTTTAATGTTTTTTTCCAAATCATTCAGAAGGCTTTCGCGGTTATTCATTAATTCTCGCATATTTTTCTGATGTTCGTTTCGACGGGCAAAAAATTTAATAGCCATTTCTTCATTTAGATCCAGGACTTCAATGAGTTTAACCTTTTCAAGCTGTTCAATTTTCTCGAAAGGTCTTTCACTTCTTCTGTCAGGATCTTTCATTTGTCCTGAAATAGTTATTGTTGCAATTATGAGGAGAATAATTAAATAGTTCTTTTTCATTTTGATACCTTTTCAAATGTAATCATACTTAAGTTTTTATAAAGCTGCTGATATTCTGCATTAGATAAATTTTCGAGCTGTGTATAATCTAACCTGCTTATATCCACATAGGGAGAAATTGTATTAAAGGAAAGACTTACATTTTCCGGCAGATACAATTCTAAACCGTTCCCATTTTCTGAAAATGAAAGTGCCGATTCTAAGGAATAGTCGTAAATTAAATTATCTGCAATTTCATCATCGTTAATGTTTTTAATAATTTCATAAGCAAGTGAAACCGGTTGATCAATATATTCCTTATCGTAAAATGGAGTAAGTATAAATAAAATCAAAATTACAGAAACTATTGGAATTGCTAACGTATACTTTTTTAATATTGAGTATTTTCTTTTGATCGTCATTTTTTCTCTTAATTTCGGAACAATACTATCAAAATAAAGATCATTAACCCCGATATCATGAACAGATAGGAGATCGGTTAAACGGTTTTCCAAATAAACGAATCGTTCTTTCAATTCGGGATCGTTTTTCAATTGTGATTCAAAACGCTTTACTTCTTCCGCTTCCATAAGACCGGCAAAATATCTCAGAATTTTTTCGTCAATCTTTTTCATTTACAAGCTCCAATATTTTCTTTAAAGCATGAAAGTAATTAGCTTTTAATCCACCAACACTTTTCCCTGTAATTTTAGATATTTCCTCATATGATAGCTGGTCGTAATTTCGCATTACAAATATCTGGCGCTGCTTTGCCGGTAACTTATCCAAAGCATTATTAACCTTTTCAAGTTTATCTCTATTCGCTATATCCTGAATAATATCATGTTTACTTGACAATTCTTTTTCGTTCGCGCTATCAAATGTAATCAGCTTTTTAAGTTTTTTTCTTCTTATCTGGTTTAGACTTCTTGTAGAAACAATTTTATAAATCCATGTATACAAAGATGACTTAAAACCGAATGTCTTCAACTTATTATACATTACTATAAGAACTTCCTGGGTTATTTCATCTGCATCGTGATGATCACCAAGCATCTGTCTTGCATGCCAATATATTTTTTTTTGGTACTTTCTCACCAATAAATTAAATGCGGTTTCATCCCCTGAAACAAATTTTTCAACTAATTCGAAATCGTTATCTATCTGCATCTTATTAAAATTGTTCAAAAAATAGACACCCTATTATTAAGATAGGTTTAATATGGTTCAAATAATTTTTTGAGTCATTAACTATTATTATATAATTCTTCATTAAACCAGCACTAACTACTAAGTGTCAAATTAGCAAAAAGTGAAAGAATAATTCAACATAAAGGAGGCGCAATGAAAAAATCATTTGTTATATCGGTATTATTACTAGTTTTATCAGTATCTCTAATCGCACAACCGGGAGAAAAAATGAAAAGAATGCAAATGGGTATGGGAGACAAACCCATTTTGGCAAAACTTAATTTAACTCCTGAACAGGAAAAGCAATTCAATGATATTACTTACGATCATCAGAAAAAAGTAATAGATCTTAAGTCGCAAGTTGAAAAGAATCGTCTTGAACTGCGTAAAATGATAAACGAAAAAAATATTGATGAGAAAAAACTGCTTGATCTTACAGATGCAAACAACAAATTACAAGCTGAAATGAAAGCATCCGGCGTTAAGAGATGGATTGCAATTAATAAAATGTTAAACGACGATCAAAAAGAAATTTGGTCGAAACACCTTGGTATTATGGGTAACAGAGAAGGTATGAGAGGTATGATGAAACAGCGAATGAAAGAGAGAGTTCAGCTTAAAATGCGCTAAAATTACGAAGCCCCGATAGGGGCTTTTTTTTACTCAAACAATTTTTATTCCAGTCCGATCAAATCATTGAAATTTTTTAAAATTATAAATCCCCTTGAATTGGACGTAACACTATTTCTTCAGCCACAATATTTGATTTGAGAGAATAGATCTGATAAATGAGCTTAGCTATTTCTTCAGGAACCATCATCCTGTGCGAGTGTTCTTCCAGGACATTATTAGGCCAAATGGATGTCTTTGTTGCACCCGGAGAAACATTCATAACCCTGATGTTATAGTTTCTTAATTCCTCTCTTAGGACTTTTGAGTAAGCCAAAAGCCCTTGTTTCGAAGCTGAATAGACACTACTATTTGTGAAAGTTTTTTGAGTTACAACGGAAAGAATATTGATTATTGTACCATTGTTATTTGCGATCATTGAAGGTAAAACAGTTTTTATAGAATAGATTGAGCCCAACAAATTTACATTAATAATTTTTTCTATTTCTTCAATTGAATCTTCGCTTGCTGATTTGAACGAAGTCAAACCGGCATTATTTATTAATCCGTTTATAAAATAGTTCTCGGACAATTGGGAATAGAATGATATGACAGCATCCGGACTACTAATATCTAATTGATGGTGAATTATATTTTTAGATTTAAGACCAAGTTCTTTTTTAAAATTCTGAATAAGATCCTTTCTTCGCGAAGTTGCAATAACAGTCTCGCCATTCTTTGCAAATTCTATTGCGAGGGCTCTACCGATTCCTGAACTTGTTCCGGTTATCCAAATTGCTTTTGAAAGTTCACTCATAATATTTTCTTAAGTGAAATAAGATCCAGGAATTCTGATCTTGTTCTTGCATCGGAATTGAAGATACCGTGCATCGCACTTGTTGTAGTAATGGAATTTTGTTTTTGAACTCCCCGCATCATCATGCACATATGGTAACCTTCTGCAACAACACCAACTCCTATCGGACTAAGGTATTCTTCGATGGTATCGGCAATCTGCTGCGTCATTCTTTCCTGAACCTGAAGCCTTCGTGCAAATACATCAACAATCCTTGGAATTTTACTAAGTCCCACTATCTTACCACCCGGTATATAAGCGATATGAACTTTACCGAAAAACGGTAATAAATGGTGTTCACATAGACTATAAAAATCAATATCCTTCACAATAACCATCTCATCATACTTTTCATTAAAGATGGCTCCGTTCAATACATCTTTGATATTTTTATGATATCCCTGGGTTAAAAATTCATATGCTTTGGCAACACGGTGCGGTGTTTTTTTCAAACCTTCCCGGTTTTGATCCTCTCCAATTTCTTCAAGTAGAGATTTAATATTCTTTTCTACAACTTCAAGTTTCAAAGTCGTCCCTTCCCTCTATATTCTACATAATTATTTTCAGTTTCATAAATTTTTATGGAATACAATTCACCCGATGGGATTTTATCTTCAAGCTGGTTCCAGATACCAATGGCAATATTCTCAGCAGTAGGAATTACGCCTGCCATAAAATCGACATCCACATTTAAGTTTTTGTGATCAACTTTTTTAATCACGTTTTCTATTATTATTTCTTTCAATATTTTAAGATCAATTACATAACCGGTGGCATAATCAATTTCACCCCGGACAATCACTTCAAGCACATAATTATGTCCGTGCCCATTCGGATTACTGCATTTTCCAAAAATCCTTAAATTTTCCTCATCGGTATACTTTTCATTATAAAGACGATGCGATGCACTAAAAACTTCTCTTCTTGTCAGATACAGCATTAATAAGTTCCTAATCCATTATTTCTGATTAATCGCATTGAAAACATTGTTAACATGCCCATCAACTTTAACTTTCGGAAAAATTTTAACGATTTTACCTTCTTCATTAATTACAAATGTAGTTCTTTCAATACCCATATATTTTTTGCCGTACATACTTTTTTCTTTCCAGACATCATACTTCGTAACAACATGTTTTTTATCATCACTTAATAAAATAAAAGGAAGGTTAAGTTTCTGAATAAATTTTTTATGAGATTCTACCGAATCCGGACTGATACCAATAATAGCAGCTTTAAGTTTTTTGAAATCCGGAAAGAAATCCCTGAAATCGCAAGCTTCTCTCGTACAGCCGGAAGTGTTATCCTTAGGATAAAAATAGAGAACCACTTTTCTTCCTTTGAAATCATCCAAAGAAACTTTTACACCATTGGAATCAAATAGTGAAAATGATGGCGCTTTCTTTCCAACTTCGGGCATTATTAACTCCTTCCGGTTTAGTAATGTAACAATATTGCTCTTTAAAATAGTTCCTTCAAACAAAAAAGGAGAGACTAAATTGCCTGTCCTTTCATTTTGAGAATTAAGAAAGCTTTTTAAGCGTTTCCTGTATTGCCGAATAGTTTGGTTCATTACCGGCATTCTCTAAAACTTCTGCATATTGAACTAGACCATTTTTATCAATTACAAAAGCAGAACGTTTAGAAACTCCCTTTAAAGCAAATTTTTCAGGAAGCCAGTTATCATAGAATGCACCGTAAGCCGGAGAAACTTCTTTGTTAAAATCACTAACCAGCGGGAAATTAAACTGATGTCTATCGGTCCATAATTTTTGTGCGAACGGACCATCGACGCTAATGGCGATTACCTGAGCATCAAGGTTTTCATAATCTTTCATGCCGTCGCGTGTTGAACATAATTCTTTTTCGCAAACAGACGAGCCTACAGCAGGAAAGAAGAGCATTACAACATTCTTTTTTCCCTTAAAGTCACTCAGCGTATAAGCTTCGTTATTAGCATTTTTTAATGTAAAATTTGGTGCTACATCACCTATTTTTAATGACATTTTATACTCCTTTTATTATTCAGATAATTTTCGTCCAATTTTCACTGTAACTTGAAATTCTACTTTACCCTCGGAGGTCATTCTGCCCCTTTCTTCTATTACTTCAAACCAGCCGACTTTCTTTTCAGAATTAGCTTCCTGGACAACAGATTTTACAGCTTCAGAGATGCTTTCGTTAGAAATACCAACTCTTTCTACAATTTCAAATGCTTTTGACATTATAACCCTCTTTTATTGAATGAAAGTTCAATTACTGAAAATTTTTGGGAATGAAATTTAGCACAAATATTTAACTAAAGTTAATAACGAAAATGATTGAGAAAAAATTCAGTTCAGACTCATTGAAAAAGAAATTATTTATTGACAAAGAGGGGTGATTTACTTAATTTTAATTAGGATATAATTCTCCAATAATGGGTGTTTAATAACCATCTAACATAAAGGTTCATTATGATTTATACAAAAACAGGTGAATACGCAATAAGAGCGGTTCTCTTTTTGGCCCGTCAATCTAAAGACAGTCTCATAATGTCCTCTGAAATTGCAAAAAGCGAGGATATTCCGGCACATTATCTTGCAAAAATTCTACAAAGAATGGCTAAATACGGATACGTAGATTCATTTAAAGGAAGAGGCGGCGGATTTAAAATTACCGAATTAGCAAAGAAAAGTTCTATACTTGAAATAGTTGAACGAGTTGAAGGACCTGTTATCAACCTTAAATGTGTTACAGGATTAAAAGAATGCTCAGATGAAAATCCGTGTCCGTTACATGAAGAATGGGCAGATTTAAGGAACCGTATCTACAATTTGATCTCAAGCAAGTCGGTACAGGAAGTAGCTGAAAAGTATTCAGAAACCCTACGTAAGCATAGATAGAATTTAAGAATGAGGATTTGATTAACTTCAAATCCTCTATTCCAACAACTTTACAATCTTTTCAAATCATTAAAATAAATTTTCACGAAACCGAGATCATTGCAGAGCAGATTCAGATTAGTTAAACTTTGCTGTGTCATCTGCAAATATTTTTCGTTGAAAATCTGTTTGATAAACTCTGATGATGGAGATAATATAGTTTCCAGGTTAACTTTTATTTTTTGAACCGATTCCATAAACTCATTCTGAACTTTAACAAAGTATTCATCCTCAATTTTATTATCTCTGTTCTGTATTATTTTTAACAACCCCTGGGAATACTTTGCCAGGAAAGAAAGATCTTCGAGATTTTTCATACTCTGGTTCAGAATTGATAATTCAATTAATCTCTGTAAATCCTCTTTGAAGTTAAGTCGACTTCTAGAAAGTTCTTCAACCTCCGCAATTATTTTTAATGTTTCTTCACTAAAATCCATTATACTTTCACTCCCAATCCTACACCATCTCCAACAGGAAGTATTGAAGTTTTTAGTGCAGTCTGACTAAGAAAAAGTTTATTAAACTCTCTGATATATTTTGTAGAGTTTTTGTATGAAGGAGGGACTTTAGCTGCAGCCGGATATCCATGCCACAAAAGATTATCAACAAACAGAACTCCACCTTTTTTCAGCAGCATAAGAGAATAATAAAAGAGCTTTTCATAATCTTCTTTATCGGCATCTATAAAGATAAGATCATATTTTTTTTCGAGAAGCGGCATTATTTCTTTTGCATCACCTTCAATAAGATTGATCTGCTTTTCAAGCTCAGCTCTTTTAATATATTCACTGGCAAGAGAAATATTATCCAGACTTTTTTCGATAGTATCGATAATTCCTTTTTTTTTCAGTTTACGTGCAATTCGAATAGACGAATAAGCTATTGCGGTTCCAATTTCCAAAACCCGCTTAGGTCTAATCATTGCAATAATTTGTTCAAGAAGCTCCGCTGCTTTCCAGTTTAGAATCGGGATTTTTCTCTCGAGAGCAAAATCCTCCATCTCTTTAAGCAATGGATCGACTTCTGTCCTTAATGATTCAAGATATTTAATCTGGTGAGGGCATAAAATGTTTGTCATAACATTCACCTGAATTTATTTCAAAACCATCATCTTTTTTGATTGAATAAAATCCCCCGCTTTCAATTGGTAAATATAAACTCCTGAGGACAATTTAGAACCTTGCCTGCCGGCAGGCAGGTTCAGAATGGAGAATTGAGAATTATAATTCCCGGGAAGTTTGAATTCATTAATCAGCGTTCCAACTTCGCGGCCTAACAGATCAAAAACTTTTAGAGTGACAAAGCTTGCAACAGGTAAACTGTAACTGATATTTGTAACCGGATTAAAAGGATTCGGATAATTCTGTTGAAGAGAGAAATTAACCGGTATATTATCGTTCTGCTTAAAACCGGTTAAAATATTATCGATGGCCCAGCTTCCGTACTTAAAACGGTAGTTTGGTAATGTAGGGACAGGTTCACGGTAATTAATTCCCGCATTATTCTGAAACGTAAAAAAGAATTCGAAATTTTTACCTGCAAAATTCGGAAGTAACTCATACGCAAACTTTATACTTCCTTTTTTAGTCATTCTTCCTTCTTGAAACGGTTGATTTTCTTCTCTAATAAATATCTTAATTGTGCTTTCATTAACCTGACCTGACGACAGAAAAATTTTATTAATAACCGGCTGATCGTTAACAAATTCAAAGTTCGGAAAAGTTATAGCTTTTTTTGCAGAGATGAGACCGTATCCTCTCACATTATTCGGTGCAGCGGTGTTATCGCCGGATTCAAGCATAATCTGCCTGATCTGTTTATTAGTAAGATGAGGATAAACCGATTTTAAAAGTGCGGCGCTACCAGCAGCTAAAGCAGCTGAAAATTCCGTTCCTGTTCCCTCCCCGCCTCCAAAAGAAACATTCGTATTATAAGTTGAACCGGCAATTCCATGAAGAATTTCCGTCCCTTGAGCAACAATTTCAGGTTTAATTCTTCCATCCGATGTTGGACCCCGGCTGCTGAAAACAGTACTGAGTTTATTTTCACTAACTGCGCCAACCGAGATGATACTTGCGGCATCTGCCGGTGTTTGAATACCGCCAATACCTGTCCCCCAATAATTAGCACCGCCATCACCAGCTGCGGTGAATGTTGAAACTCCTCTTAAGTAAGCCAGATTAACTGCCTGTGCAATGCGAGATGTTTTTCCGTTCATATTCTGGAATGTATAAGATAATTGACGCGGATCGAAAACAGAACTTAAAGTTATATCAACTCCCATTTCCTCCATCCATTGAAGTGCTGCAATTTGATTATCCTCTTCAATATTAATTCCATTCAGAAATTTATCTGTTTTGGCTAAGAGGAATCTTGAACCGAATGCCGGACCAATTAAATATCCCGGTGCAAATCCTCCTATGACAGAAAAAATTGTTGTTCCAACCGAGTCCTGATTAAATAAATCATTATCCTGGTTTGATGTTGTATCATCATTGTTAATAAAATCTTTTTCCGCAATCACTATTCTGCTTTCGAGTGACGGATGATCTCTTCTGAAACCGGAATTAATTATACCGATAATTGCGTTCTGCCCGTAGAATCCAAGATCATGAACTGCCGGTATTTCTGATAACAAATTTTGAGTAAATGAATTCCCGTAATCGAATGAATAATTAGATTTATTTAATTGCGGTTTCTGATAATAAGATTCTTTAAGAGTTTCACTTTTCGTAAAAACTCTAACAGGTTCAATACTTTTTATAAATGATAATTTCTTTAAATCATTTAATTGCAGCTTGCTCAAGTAACAGGATACAGCATTAAACCATTTCAGTTTATGAACTACTTTTATACCTGATGCCTCAAGCGCCCCAATATATTTTTCATTTACAGGAATATCTTCAAATGTTATGTAGTCATCCCCCATTACCTGTTTTCTTCTTTCAATGCTTTCCGTTGAAAGAAGTTTTTCAGCTTCTGCATAAATCCTGGAAGATTTGTTCAATGTATGCGATTCAATCCCTTTATCGGTGAAATAAACAAAATACTTTTCCTGTGATAATGTAATTGAAGAGACAAATAGTGGAAGAAGTGTAAAGAAAAATAATTTCATTTAGATCCTGACTTAAAATTGTTTACAGAAATTAATCAATAAAAAGACTAACAGAAAAATTTATTTAAGAACCATCATTTTCTTTGACTGAACAAAATTACCTGCTTTCAAAAGGTAAATATAAACTCCGGAAGCAAATTGAGAACCTTGCCTGCCGGCAGGCAGGTTTAGAATTGAGAATGCAGAATGATAAGTACCGGGTTGTTTGAATTCATTTACCAAAGTTGTAGCTTCGCGTCCTAAGAGATCAAAAACTTTTAATGATACAAATCCCGCAACAGGTATACTGTAACTGATAGTCGTTGTAGGATTAAATGGATTGGGATAATTTTGTGAAAGTGCGAATTCTGATGGTAACTGATCAGTTTCATAAATATCAGTTAATATATTATCGATTGCCCAGCTTCCATATTTAAATCTGAAATTAGAAGTTGCAGGTTCGCGATATGAATTTCCGCTGTTATCCTGGTATGTAAAATAGAACTCGACATTTTTATTGGCGAATGAGGAAGAAACTTCATAAGTGTAAGCATAATTATTTTTCTTAGTCATCATTCCCTGCAGGAATGATTGACCTTCTTCTCTGAAAAATATTTTTATTGTACTTTCGTTTACTCCGCCAGTGATAATAAATGCTTTATTAATAATCGATAGTCCGTTTTCAAAACTTATGTTTGGATAAGTTATGGCTTTTTTTGCTGAGATTAATCCATATCCCCTGTTATTATTGGGAGTTGCCGTACTATCTCCGGATTCCAAAATTATTTGTCGAACCTGCTTGTTTGTCAAATGCGGGAAAGCTGATTTTAACAATGCCGCAACACCCGCAGCTATAGGAGCAGAATAAGATGTACCACCGCCCGATCCATATCCACCGGCAACATTCCCATAAAAAACATTAGAACCCTGTGCGACAATTTCCGGTTTTATTCTACCGTCAGAAGTAGGACCACGGCTACTAAAGGTTGTAATAGCATATGTTGGAGTCATAGCTCCAACTGCAATAATATTAAACGCATCCGCAGGTGAAGTGATTTTACCGAAAGTATCCCCTCCGAAAGTTGCACCCCATGCAGATGAACCTTCGTTACCTGCAGAGGTTAAAGTGGTTACTCCTCTATCGAAAGCGAGGTTGGCTGCTCTTGCAACAATTGTAGTCTTACCATCCATCTGCTGATAAGTATAAGAAGTTTCTCCGGTATCAAAAGTTGAATAGCCGAGTGAGCTGCTCGTAATATGGACTCCTTGAGATTCCATCCATTCAAGAGCGGCTGCGTAGTTATCCTCTTCAGCATTAGTTTCGGTTGGAACATATTCTGTTTTTGCTAACAGAAATTTTGCACCGTAAGCCGGACCAATTACATTGCCCGGAGCATAGCCACCTGCTATAGTAAAAACATGAGTCCCGTGAGAATCCTGATCGGAACGATCATTTCCCTCGTTAGCAGTGTTATTATCACCCTGAATAAAATCACGCTCAGCAATAACATTTCTACTCTGCAACGCAGGAATTGTCCGTCTGAATCCTGTATCAAGCAAACCAACAATCACACCTTCTCCATTTATTCCAAGATCGTGTACGACAGGAATTTCAGAAAGGTTATTTTGAGTCAGTGAAGCTCCATAGTCCAATAAGAAATTGGATTTATTCAACTGCATTTGCTGAGTTTCGGTTTCTTCAACCGGTTCACTTTTCTTAAATGATCTAACCTGTTCAATACTTTTAACAAAATTTAAATTCTGAATATTCTTAAGCTGGTCATCAGTCAGATAGCAAGAGACAGCGTTGAACCATTTTAGTTTATGAATTATATTTATTCCGGATGATTCAAGGGAGGCAACATAATTTTCATTTACAGGTAAATCTTCAAATGTGATATAGTTATCACCCATAACCTGTTTTCTTCGTTCTATGCTTTCCCTGGTAAGAAGTTGTTCTGCTTCCTGATAAAGCTTGGAAGTTTTACTTAATCGATGTGAATCGATTCCCTTATCCTTGAAGTAAACAAAATATTTTGATTGCGGATAGGAGTTAACTACCAGTAAAAATATAAATGATAATACAAGAAGATATCTCATAATTTACCTTTCGAGGAAAAAATAATAGAACGCGGATGACGCAGACCTGCTTGCAGCAGGCAAGTTAACCGGATTACCGCGGATTTATTAATCAATAACAAACTGTGAGAATTACATTTCAAGCTTGAGTACAAAATAGCAAATGACCGGATTAAAACTCAATGGACTAATTTTGCTATTCTTCCGACACGTACGGTACCGAGCAGATTAAAGAAATCTGAAAACGGGATTGCCGGATTCCACGACCAATAGATCAAGAATGCCTGTCCTACAACTTTATCACGCGGGACAAAACCCCAGAATCGGCTATCGGCACTGTCGTCACGGTTATCACCCATCATAAAGTAATAATCTTTTGTAATTGTATATGAGGTTACAGGTTTCTTATCAATCAGTATTTGATTCCCTTCGATTGTTACTACGCGTCTACCAAACTCGCGATCTATAATAGTTCTCCATGCTTCAATATTTTCGAACGAAAGAGGAATGAGATCACCTTCTTTTGGGATTACGATAGGACCGTAATTATCCTCATTAAAGTCGGAACCCTTTGGAAAGATTCGAGGGTTTACAACTCCTTCGGGTGTTGTGTAAGGATTAATATACTGAATATGCGGCGGGCGCCATGCCTCCTCCCCGTTTACGAACGCTACTTTATCACGGATAACAATTGTATCACCCGGTATACCTATACATCTTTTAACATAATTGTCTATCGACATTGGTATTAATTGATCGCGGTCGCCGGGATATTCAAAAACAACTATATCACCCCGTTCGGGCTCACGTATTGCGGGCATCTGGAAATACGGAAGTACAATATTTGTGAAAGGAATAGTTCGTGGAGAGGATGCCCCGAATATGAATTTATTTACAAAGAGAAAATCTCCTACTAGAATTGTTTTTTCCATAGAGCCGGTTGGAACACGGGAAGTCTCGATAAGAAATGTTTTGATAAGCAGTGCGGCAACTGCAGCAAAGAATAAGTTTTTCAGAAAGTCGATAAGTCGTCTTACCGGAGTTCTGGAAACTTTCACAGTTTTTTCTTTCTTCTCTTCTTTTTTAAAAATCGACATAAAATAATCCCTTGTGAAAAATTGCACACAGATTTAACAGATGCAACTGATCAAAACAGATAAATCAGTATGTTACTATTTAATCTTCTATTTGAAGTACAGCTAAAAATGCTTCCTGAGGTATTTCAACATTTCCTACCTGCTTCATTCTTCTCTTACCTTCTTTCTGTTTCTCAAGAAGTTTTCTCTTACGTGTTATATCTCCGCCGTAACATTTAGCAATAACATTCTTTCTCATAGCTTTAATATTCGTCCTTGAAATTACTTTTGCACCGATCGCCGCCTGAATAGCAATCTCGAACATCTGACGCGGTATAAGATCTTTAAGCTTGGAGCAGACTTTCTGTCCCCACGAAAAAGCTTTCTTTTCATGAACAATAATTGAAAGAGCATCAACCTTTTCGCCGTTAAGCATAATATCAAGTTTAACAAGATCCGATTCACGGTAACCGATAAATTCATAATCGAATGACGCATAACCACGCGAGATCGATTTCAGCTTATCATAAAAATCAAAAATAATTTCAGAGAGCGGAAATTCAAACTGTATATCGGCACGAGTCGGATCGATATACGTTGTATTCTTATATACTCCCCTTTTTTCAATTGCAAGCTGCATTAAGTTCCCGACGTACTCGCTTGGAGTAACAATCTGTGCTTTAACATACGGTTCTTCCACTCTTTCAATATCGCCCTGGACAGGCATTTCAGCAGGATTATCGACAATAACCTTCTGACCGTTCTTGGTATAGACCCAATACTCAACGTTCGGAAGAGTTGTAACAATCGATTGGTCGAACTCGCGTTCCAATCTTTCCTGAACAATTTCCATATGAAGCATACCGAGGAATCCGCATCGGAATCCGAATCCGAGTGCTGCAGAAGTTTCGGGTACAAAGCTTAGAGCGGAGTCATTCAATCTATATTTATCGAGTGCGTCGCGCAAATTTTCGTAAGCATCTGAATCGGTTGGATACAATCCGCTGAAGACCATCGGTTTAATATCTTTATAACCGGGTAATGGATTCTCCGCACCGTTACGAATATGTGTAACAGTATCACCAACTTTTGTATCATGCAATTCTTTAATACCCGGGATAAGGTACCCAACATTACCCGCCTGAAGCTCGCCGGTTCTAATTCTACCCATTCTTAAAATTCCGACTTCCTCGGCAAGATACTTTTTCCCGCTCGTAAAGAAAGTAATCTCATCTTTTTCTTTAAGCGTTCCATTTTTAAGACGGACATAAGCCACGGCACCGCGGTAGGAATCGAAAATGGAATCGAATATGAGTGCTTGAAGAGGTGCATTCTCATCACCAACCGGCGGTGAAATTCTTGTTACTACCGCTTCCAATATCTGGTCTATACCCGCCCTTGTTTTTGCGCTTGCAAGAATTATATCTTCATCCTTGCAGCCGATTAGATCAATTATCTGATGCTTCACAACATCGATCATTGCACTTGGAAGATCGATCTTATTTATAACCGGAACAATTTCTAATCCCGCATCAATTGCCATATAGAGGTTACTAATAGTTTGGGCTTCAACTCCCTGTGCAGCATCCACGACTAAAATTGCACCTTCACAAGCTGCGAGCGAACGTGACACTTCGTAAGAGAAATCGACATGACCCGGTGTATCAATTAAATTAAGAATGTATTCTTTCTTATCCTGTGCAATGTACTTCATCTGGATGGCGTGCGACTTAATCGTAATCCCGCGTTCGCGTTCGAGGTCGAGACTATCGAGGAGCTGCTCCTTTGCCTCACGCTGGGAAATAGTGTGCGTTAACTCGAGGAGTCCATCGGCAATAGTCGATTTGCCGTGATCGATATGTGCGATTATGCAGAAGTTACGGATGTTTTGCAAGCTTTACCCTAGTTTTTTGAGTTGCTGAGTAGCTGAGTAGCTGAGTTCCTGAGTTGCTGAGGTACTTAGTTTCTCAGGCATTCAGTTACTTAATCACTCATGCACTATCTTAAAAATTTAGCGGCGAAATATAGCGATAATGGGAAGGTTTTACAATCGGATTAGCGTGAAACGAAAAACGAGAAACGGAAGACGGAATTGAATTATAAATGATAAAGAATGCTCGAAGGAAAGATGGAAAGAAGAAAAGATGAAATGATTTTCAATAACCAAGAAACAAATAACAAGAAACAAATAACAAGAAACAATGAGTTTGGGAAAAGACTAATTAAGGAAAGATGGAATGATGGAAAAATGGAATAATAAATTTAGCATAGTGTGCAGTTTACAGTCGGTAGAAATCAAAAAAATGAAGCCGGGGGTTGGAATTCAGGTTGAATGGGTAACAATAAAAATGCACTAAATAAGTATTTGCTATTTTTAAGTTGAAAACATAAATTGCGCATAGAATTAAGCCGGAACGCTTAATGAAGTTAGTGAGGGGAAAACCGAAGCTTCTTGACCAGGTTAGATTGTCTTTAAGATCTAAACGGTACAGCAAAAAAACTGAAGAAGCATATGTAAAATGGATAAAGGAATTTATCCTATTCAACAATAAACGTCATCCAAACGAACTAGATAAAACCCACATCGAAAAATTTCTTACCTGGTTAACAGTTTCAAGAAAAGTATCAGCATCAACACAGGGACAGGCATTATGCGCAATTGTGTATTTATATAAGAATGTTTTAGAAAAAGATTTTGGTTGGCTTGAAGATGTTACAAGAGCGACAAAAAAACCTAAACTTCCGGTTGTATTCACAAAAGAAGAAGCAAAAAATGTGATTGTACAAACTTCGGGAGATATAAAATTAATTTGTTCTCTTTTATACGGAGGCGGATTAAGATTAAACGAAGCATTAAGTATCAGGATTAAGGATATCGATTTCGGGTATAAAAGTCTCACCATCAGACAATCAAAAGGAGAAAAGGATAGAACCACATTGCTTCCTGAAACAATAATTCCGGAATTAAAAGCAAAAGTAGAACAGGTTAAAATATTACACGAGAATGATCTAAAGGATGGAAATGGGAAAACAATTTTACCCGACGCATTAGATAAAAAATATCCAAATGCTGCAAAGGAATTCGGATGGCAATACTTATTCCCCGCTAATAAATTTGTTTACAATAAAGAGATTGGATATAAGTTTAGATATCATGTACATGGATCGACAGTTCAAAAAGAAATAAAAAGAGCAATAAACCGAGCCGGAATACATAAACCGGCATCAGCACATTCATTCAGGCATAGTTTTGCTACTCACCTTCTCTCCTCCGGTTACGATATCAGAACAATTCAGGAATTATTGGGACATAAGTCCGTACGCACGACAATGATATACACCCATATAATAGAGAACCTGCATGGAGTTAGGAGTCCCCTGGATTGATTGTTATACCGAAAATAAATCGCCATAAATTTTTTATGGTTTGTTGTTTATGTAGAATGTTCTCTTTGTTTTTTGATTAAATTATGATAATTAAGTCGGTATAAACGCAAATAAGCTTGTCGTTTATACCGAAAATAAATCTCGATAACATGCAAAAGAGATATCGAGGTCAATCGGTATAAGTATATGTTAGGTGCGTAGTAATAACAATTTGTAATAGAATAGTGAAATTTTATGAAGATTCTAAAAATATTTTTAGTCTTTTTTTTATACGCACCGTTAATAAAACCATTAATTGCACAGTGGCAACAAAATAATAATCCATTTGATGAACATTCTGTTTATTGCTTTGCCTTAAACCAAAATAATCTAATAGTTGGAGGGTATAATGCAGTATTCATTTCTACAAACACTGGTCAAAGCTGGGCTCCATATTCTAATGGTTTGATCGGGAATGGTGTGCAAGCATTAGCTTTTAATAATACATATACTTTTTGTAGTAGTGATTCCGGAGTATTTCGTTTTTCCAACAATACTAATTATTGGACAAGAATAAAAAAAGGGTTAAAAGTATTGGATGTCAATACAATTGCGATTAAAGATTCAAATCTTATTGCTGGCACCTTTAATGGCATTTATTTATCAAATAATAATGGAGAGACCTGGGATTTTAAAAATGGACTTAAAGATTATACTATTATTTCACTTGTTTATAACGGCAGTAACTTATATGCTGGTACAAATGGCGGGGCATTTCTTTCTAAAGACAATGGCTATAGTTGGAAGTCACTTAATAATGGAATTATAGTTGCCTCTGTTGGTGACTTTGCTTTTTATGAACAGAATATTTTTTTTGCTTCTGGCGCGGGTATATTTGTCTCAAAAAACAATGGTGAAAACTGGAGCCAAATCAGTGTAATGTCTACGAATGTTCTTTGTTTTCACGGAAAAAATTTATTCGCTGGTACAGATGATGGTGTTTTTCTTTCTACGAATCTTGGCTTAAGTTGGATACAAGTTAATTCTGGTCTTAGACCAAAATATATTTATGCTCTTATAGTAATAGACGATAAAATCATTTTTGCGGGAACAGATAAAGGAATTTGGAAACGACAATTGGATGAAATGATTAAAAGTGGCGAGAATGATACATTGAGTTCACCAACAAATTTTTGTTTATATCAAAATTATCCAAATCCATTTAATCAAACTACAAAAGTTAACTACTCAATCCCTCAGTCAAGTTATGTTACAATAAAAGTTTATGATGTATTAGGGAAGGAAGTTGCTACAATTGTTGACGAAAACAAATTGGCTGGAAATTATAGTGTTGAATTTAATGCAATCAAATTAGTAAGTGGAATTTATATGTATCGTTTTACAGCTGGGAATTATTCACAAACTAAAAAATTTATATTAATGAAATAAGCGCACCTAACCAGCTTTTCCACCCGACCGCATTTTCATTGCGGCATTATTCAAGTTTTCGGGTTTAGTGAAAAAAGAAAGCATTATAAATAACATTGTTCTATTAAAAAAATTGTTAAAAATTATTGGTGTTGGTTTTTTAGTTCGGCATCGCTGTTCGGGGCGGACGGGTGAAAAGCTACGTCGTTAGGTAGCAAAAGTATGAATCATAAAAAGGTTTTGTTTTTTTTATTATTAATGTTCATCGGATGTATTACAATAAAGTCTCAGTTATTGAAGTTTGGATTTCGAATAGAACCAACAATGATGCTTGTTGAACAAAACAATTTATCTTCAATGGCTTTTACTCCATATGGAATGTACTTAACTACCATTGTTATGCCCGTTGATGGAGTGAGTATTGAAGTGAGACCTGGTTATTTAAGGGGAGGTGAATATTACGGAGGTTTCGAGTTTGGTATTTTTGCAAGATGGATGATTTTATCATCAAGATATTATTTGATTTTAGGTTTAAATAGTCATTCCAATAGTTTGTTTGTCTCACATAATGGCGGCTCTGGTTTATCAAAAAATATTCTATATCAATGTATAGGCATTGGTTTTCAAAAGGACTCTAAACTAAGCTTTGATTTAATGTATAACATTACTGATGACAAGGAGTTTGCTTATTCAAGAGTTTATGATTCTTATGGGAATACGAGATATGAAAATAAAAAGATGAAGGGAATTCTTAAGGTTGGTTTTAGTCTTGCGTGGGATATTTTATAAAAAGCTACCTAACCCGCACTTCAGCCCGACCGCTTCTATCGAATCGGTCGTAGTAAAAGATTATCGGGTTTAGCTTTACAAAGTTGGTTGCTCTTAAAAGTTTGCTTGCAATAAAAAACTGACCCGCCATTAAGATTGGCGGGCAGGTTTTAAAAATAAAGTTGCGTTGATAATTGTTGCATTGTTGTTATGGGCGGCGGGCTAA
>JAGUYK010000009.1 GCA_020061355.1 Ignavibacteriales bacterium
AGTTGTTCAAATCAACGAAAAATGCTAAGATCAAGGAAGAATCAGATGATAAGTGTAGAAAAAAGGTGAAGGAGGGGGAGCAAGAAAGCAAACCACTTCAAAAATTGTGAGATAATAGCGAAAGGGAGAAAGACCTCACTTTTGAGGTGATTTTAATAATCTAAAACCTGAAACAATGAAATTAAAATTTCAATTAACAAAATTCACTCCATCCAGCATAACCATATTTCTTCTTATTGGAATCTGGTTATTTACTCTCTTATATTCTAAACAATATGTGTTTTTAATCATAATTTTCATATTTTTGATAGGTTCTCTCGTTATTCGGAAAAACTACTTGTTGTTCCTCGCCGGCATTTTATTTTTTTCCATGCTCTTATATTCTCCAGTATTATCTGGAGTCACAAAATTGGCACAATCCAATTTAATAACATTATCCCATCCTAAAAAACCTATGCGTTTGATTCTTACTCCTGGTTCTGGAAAGGAAGTGCTAACTCACCAGGTTTTAAAAATGCTTGATTTGATTGATATCCATGAAATTCCCAATTACCAAATTTCGACTAAATTGGGTGAAGATTTATTGATTCGTCAAAGAATTACAGAATCCGCCTGGCCGATTCGTAGAGAAAATGGTTCGCCTTATTATTTAATTGACGAAGAAGAATTTTTAAATTATAAGGATTGTTCAATTATTGATTCTAAGGATCCCATATACCTTGTCAACTGTCAGTAATTTCTTATTAATTTTTCTCCTTTTAATCATCACCTCCTTGTATATTTTTGGGTTGGGAAATGTTTTTGTTAAATTAGTTTTTTCAAAAAATGATTCTGAAGAGAATAAAGAAGAATGGCTCAATTCACTTGCGTTTACCTTGCTATCGGGTATTTTGATGAATTATTTACTGATCCTAATTTTTCAGTCCATAAGAACAAGTTTTTATATTGGTTCAATCATTTCATTTTTCGGATTCTTGTTGTTAATCAATAAATTATTTATTACCAAAACAAAACCTATAATTGATCAATCCGAAATATATAAATTGGTTGGATCACTGTTTATTCTTTTTCTATTTTTCAGCCCAATCCTAGCGGAACCCCTGGCAGACTGGGATGCCCGATCTATCTGGTTTTTTCATGCAAAGATGATTTTTTCTTCTGGAACCATTGGAGAATCAGCTGGATGGACACATGCCTCTGTTGGTTTTTCCCATCCTGATTATCCAAAATTAGTCCCTGCTCTTGCCGGACAAATAAGTAATATTGTGGGTTTCTGGAATGAATTTCTTCCAAAAATTTCAATTCTAATTCTTTTCATTCCAACAACGTTATGGATAATGACTTTTGCAAAAAACTCTTTAAGTTTTTTGTTTCTTGTCATATCAATTCCGCTAGGGTTTTTTCCATGGATCTGGAATGGATACATGGATGGTTTACTGGCTATTTATGTGTCTATTGCATTATTACTCATGGGGCGATATTTTCACAAAAGTCAAAAAATAGATTTAATTTCAGTCTTTTTAATACTTTTCGTTATCATAAATATTAAAAATGAAGGAGTATTGGCATCTATTGCCATACTCTTCATATTTATAATTATTCATTTAATTACAAAAAAAATTGATGTTTTAAAATATTTTTCAATCACAAAGACATATTTTCTGTTTGGTCTGATATCATTGCTACCCTTTCTCCTCTGGAATTTTTATAAATCTCAATGGGGATTAACGAATGATCTCGCAATTGGATTGTCTCAAACTATACAGAATATCTTCAATCGCCTCCAGGATGGATCTTACCTAACGATTCTTTCCCGATCTTATTCAGAAATGGGTGGATGGTTATTAATTTTAGGCTTGCTACTGATCGCATCTGTCATTAGAAGTAAAACTCCAGATAAAGCTGTATTTTTTTCATTATTTTCTACTTTGGTCGTATTTATAGGTATTTTTTCAGTCTATCTATTAACACCACATGATTTAATCTGGCATTTAGATACATCAATATCAAGAACCATGCTACCTGTAAATGGTGGCATAATAGTTGCAAGTTATTATTTAATTGAAAAAATCCAATCATAATTTTATTGATATACAATAATTTAATAGGACACCGATCAAATTCAAGATGAATTCATGTCATAAGGGCGGAGCGTGGAAAAAACCAGGGACGCTAAGACACAAAGGAAAAGAAAAAGACGCAAAGAAGAAACCTACAAGCTACATGCTACCAGCTACTGGCTACCGGCTACTAGCTACCCGCTAATTCATGCATAAACTAACATTTTCAGCCAAAGGAATAGATTTACTTAAACAGACTGTGGTTATCCTGACAGTTTTCATCTTCATTTTTGTATTTGGCTTCACCCATTCACTCACCCAATACAATATAATGGTGTTTTTTGCTGTTTTCCTGACACTTATAGGTGGCATCTGGTTGATAGCAAAACAATCTACCACCACCCCGCTTAAGCCATATATTTTGATTTGGCTGGCTGCTTATAGCATCTCTGTCTATTTCTCCATTGACCCACGCCGATCCCTCAGCCAGATGTTCCTGATGCTGATCGGGGTTTTTCTCTTTCTGCTCACATACGATCTGATCAGTCGTGGTTGGAAAGTGGAATATTTCTTCAAAGCATTTTTCCTGATCGGAATAACCATTACTGCTTTCAGTCTTTATGAAGCCGGGTCATGGTACCTGCGCTGGATCAGCAATAACCCCGGGAATTGGTTCCCGGATATTACCTATCGGCTGGGAACAGGGAATTTATTACCGCCTTTTCTTATCCTAACATTCCATATCGGAATACCAATTTTTTCAAAAACTTCTAAAAAACTTCACCGGGTAATAATATTATTATTAGTGTTCCTCTCAATGGTAGTCTTATATTTAACCTCCTCGCGTGGTGGTTGGCTGGGATTGTTTTTTGGCTTACTGGTCTGGGGAGTCTATTTTTTCAAAACCGCCAAAGAATTCATAATAACTAACTTAAAAAAATTATTTACTCATAAATTATTATTTATTGGAATTGTTTTACTTTTGATCAGCTTAATGGTACTTGGTGGCTTCCTGCTCTACAAACAAACAGTGCACCCAACGCATGGTAGTGTTTTCTCCGCCCGGGATGGATATTGGGGACCAGCCATCGATACTTTTCTGGAACATCCTCTATTTGGACAAGGCCAATTTACTTTTGCCAGTTCATTTTTACGAGAGAATTCAACCCCACCGAATACTTTTCACCAACATGCTCACAGTCTGTATCTAAATTTATTGGCTGAAATGGGTTTCGTTGGATTGCTGGCAGCTTTGCTCTTCATGGTCATGTATTTTCTAAAATTCCGTAGTATTTTTCAAAAATCCAATGACAAACTTGTCCTTTTATCCATTTTTGCTTTCATTGTTTCCTGTGGCGTGCATAATATTTTTGATGCCTACCACACCAAACCTGCTATGCTGTGGCCGTTGGCCATTCTGGCCGGAGCAGTGCTTGCTCAACAACCGTTGCAATCAAAACAAATATCCCAATCTCGACCCTGGGGTATTCTGGTCGTGATCGGTTTTGCCTGGCTGGGGATCTGGACGATCACACCCTACTACCAGGCTGTTGAGCTAGCTAACCAGAACCAATGGCAGCCAGCATATGAAACCTTCCAACAGGCAGTGAAAAGAGACCCGGGGAATGCTCTGGCACACCAACAACTTGCGGGGACTGCTGCTGTGCTAGCAGAACAGGGTGACCAGACGATGCTGGATATTGCCATCACAGCTCTGGAAATTACCATCCAGCACGAACCTTCCTGGGCGCTCAACCATGCCAACCTGTCTGCTTCATACATGGCTAACGATCAACCGGATCAGGCAGTCAATTCAGCACAGAATGCTCTCAAACTAGCCCCCCGTGAACCTCTGTACACACTCAATCTGGGGTATATTCTTGAACAAACCGGTGATGAAGATCAGGCGCAATCTGCTTATCTGCAATCGTTGGATCTCAATCCATCCTGGTCATCTGCCAGCTACTGGGAGGAGACGCCACTTCGCATGATGACACAAGGTTCGTGGTTGCAGGAACATCCATCCAGCTCTGCAACCACCCTGCAAGAAGCTGAAAAAGTGCTACAGGATAATTCACAGGTTAGCTGGGCATATAACCAATTGGCAAGTGTGCTGTTGGAACAAGGCCAATTGGACACAGCGAGAAAAACACTAGAAAATGCTGGCCTAGCCTATGTGAATTCACCTGTGGATGGTATTGAAACCCAATGGTTGTGGGCAGAATATTACACCCAGGCCGGTGATCACATCAAAGCCATTGAAATAGGGAAACAAGCTATTAATCATTACAACAGTTATGGAGTTTTTGGCCCAGGCACATTTGGCTCGTTGCAATATGCACCGAATCTATTCCGCATGAGCGCCATGGCGATGGAGATGGTACCGCAGATGGTGAATGTACCGATACCCAAAATCTGGATGGATAGAAAAGAATCATTGATAAAATTGAAAAGTATTTTATCAATATACTTATTTAATTTTTGAAAAATTTGATATACATCCAAATTCCTTCAATAAGTTTTTGAATTTTTTTTCTGAGCATAAGATTTATTCTTAGATTATTCAAATAATTATGAAGCCAACTATAAGCATTATCACATCCATATATAAGGGAGAATTATTCATTGAACGATTTTTTACATCAGTGAGTAACCAAACCATTTTCAAAAAGTGTGAATTAATTATCATCTTAAATGAGGGATCGATAAAAGAAATATCCCTTATAGAAAATTTTCAAAGAATTTTCCCAGACCAGGTCACTTTATTCAATATATCTCCCAAAGAACCTTTAAGTGCCTCATGGAACAGGGGTGTAAAAATTTCTAATGGTGAATTTATAGCTCTTTGGAATGTCGACGATTTACGAGTTAAAGATTCGCTCGAAAATCAAGTAAAAACATTAATAAACGATCCTAGAGCATGTTTAACTTATGGTGATTTTATTGAAATAAAAAGCGGGATTGATAATAAAGGTATCCAATTCATCACACCAGAGTTTAATCCAATAATTTTTTCTAAAAGATTTGCATCAGGTGGAGCTTTTCTTGTTTTTCGTTCAAGTATTTTCAATCAATGTGGTTATTTTGATGAGCAAATAGAAATAGCATCAGATTTTGATTTTATTCTGAGATTAGTAAAATTAGGGCATATTTTCAATAAAACACAAGGAGTTCTTGGCTATTTTTGGAATAACAATACAGGTCTTAGTACAAAAGTTAATTTTAGAAATATAGAGATTGAACAGAATATTATTCATCGAAGATATGGAAATTTTGATAAGCTAATTTGGGAACATTTAAAAGAATTAAAAAAAATCAATCCGGCAAATTTTCTTTTTTTCAAACAATATATTCCGATAACTCAGTATGGATTGATTTTTGAAAACATTAATTATGGTTCATTTAATCAAAAATTATTTTTTTTGTAAGAATATAATCAGATTTATTCTAACAAGGATGGGCATTTGGACTAAAATTATCCTAATTCGGGATATTGTCTTCAATTATAAAAAAAGACGAAGAGAAACTTTTTTAATTAATTCTACAATTAAAAAAACAAAATAATTTTCATAGCCCTATTTATTATTTCACTAATTATCATTTAGAGCAGTTAATATAAAATATCTATCGAAAGGATGTAAGACAATGAAAGTGGGAATCCTTGCTGGTGGCTTAGGTACTAGATTATCTGAAGAAACTATAGTAAAACCGAAACCAATGGTAGAAATTGGAGGTAAACCAATATTATGGCATATTATGAAAAGTTATGCGTCGTATGGGTTTACTGAGTTTGTTGTGGCTTTAGGTTATAAAGGTGAATATATAAAAGATTATTTCATAAATTATAGATATCATTCTCATAGTCTAACCATAAATTTACAAAAAGGTGAGGTTATTGTTCGAAATGGAGACTGTGAAGATTGGATTATTCATTTGCTTGATACTGGTTTAGAAACTCAAACAGGGGGAAGGGTTAAACAAATTTCTAAATTTATTGGAAATGAGCCCTTTATGTTAACTTATGGGGATGGTGTGTCAAATTTAAATATTAAGGAATTAGTTAACTTTCATCAAGACCATAAAAAGATAGCCACAATTACTGCGGTTAGACCCCCAGCAAGATTTGGAGAAATAGAATTTAATGGTAATCAAGTTATCAAATTTCAAGAGAAACCTCAAATTGGAGAAGGTTGGATTAATGGAGGTTTTTTTGTCTTTGAACCAAATGTAAGTGATTATATAGAAGACGATAATACTGTTTTTGAACAAGGTCCGTTGGAAAGATTGTCCACAGATGGCCAATTAATGGCATACAAACATGCAGATTTTTGGCGCTGTATGGACACATTACGTGATGTCCGTTTATTAAATGATTTATGGGAGACTAACTCTGCACCATGGAAGATATAAAATGATGGATTTTGACACACATAATTTTAATTTCTGGAAAGACAAACGAGTGTTCGTCACCGGTGCTACTGGTATTGTTGGTTCTTGGTTAGTAAAGGATTTATTAAAGCGAGGAGCATATGTAATTGCATTAATTAGAGATAATAACCCTCAGTCTGAATTGTACCAAAGTGGTGATATTCTTAAAGTGAATGTTATAAATGGCAAATTAGAGGATTATAACTGCCTGGAGCGCGCAATAAATGAATATGAAGCAGACAGTGTTTTTCATCTTGGAGCGCAACCAATTGTTAACATTGCACTCAGAAACCCACTATCTACCTTTGAGGCAAATATTCGCGGTACATATAATTTATTAGAAGCCTGTCGTAATCATAAAAATTTTGTCAAACGAATAGTTATTGCTTCAAGTGATAAAGCATATGGAGATCACAAACTACTTCCTTATATTGAGGACATGCCTTTACAAGGAAGATATCCATATGAAGTGTCTAAAAGTTGCGCAGATTTGATTTCTCAGACATATTTTTATACTTATGATTTACCGATTTCAATTGCTAGATGTGGGAATATTTATGGTGGAGGTGATTTTAATTGGAGCAGAATAATCCCTGGAACAATTCGCTCTTTTTTAAAAAAAGAACAACCTGTCATACGCAGCGACGGAAAATTTATTAGGGACTATATTTATATTAAAGATATTACCCAGGCATATTTGAAATTGGCCGAAAAGCTTGATAATCCGCTTGTAAAAGGACAAGCATTTAATTTTGGTCCAAAACAACCATTATCAGTTCTGGAAATTGTAAGTTGGATCAGAAAACTAATGAATGCTGAAGATATTGAGCCTATAATTCTAAACCAAGTAAAAAATGAAATTTTGGAACAATACCTTAATAGCCAAAAGGCTATGGACATTCTAGATTGGAAATCAAAGTATACAATTGAACAGGGGTTATCTGAAACTATATCTTGGTATCGGGATTATTTTGGAAGCAAAAATCATTAATTATTTTAAAAACAAAAAAATTTTGATAACCGGAGCAAATGGTTTTATTGGAAGTAAGCTATTTAAAAAGTTATCCGGTTTTGGGGCAGAAGTAATTGGCTTCGGTTTAGACTCAACAAATAATTCTTCTCCAACTGAGAAAGTTGATCTTCGAGATTTAGAAGCTCTGAAATCTCAAATCTCTAGTATCAATCCATCCCTAGTTTTTCATTTAGGTGCAATGGTAACTGGAAATCCGGAAATTGATCTAGTACTACCCATGATGCAAAATAACCTTGAAGGAACTGTAAATTTATTGCTTAGCCTTTACAATTCTAAGGTGGAACGAATCATAATTGTTGGCTCTGCAGAAGAATCTATAGGAGGGATACCAACTTCTCCCTATTCAGCTTCAAAGACTGCTAGCTACCTCTATTCAAGAATGTTTCAAACATTGTATAGCCTTCCAATAGTTTACGCGCGTTTAGTAATGGTTTATGGACCTGGACAAGATGAGTCCAAATTAATTCCTCATATCATTAACAAGTTTCTCGAAGGAAAACCCCCTCACATAAATAGTGGAAACAGGATCATAGATTTAGTTTATATAGATGATGTAATTAAGGGTATTATTTTGACTGGCTGTGTTTCTGGAATCGAAGGGGAAGAGTTTGAATTTGGAATTGGGAAAGGGTATAAGATCGATGAAATTGTTGATATGATTGCAAAGAAAATTGTCAAACAGAATCCAATAATGTCAACACATACCAACAATAGAAAAGATGAGAAAAATTTAATTGCTAACCCCCAAAAAGCAAATGAATTATTAAATTGGACCACAGAATGGAATTTGGAGAAGGGTTTAGAAACCACAATAGAATGGTACCAACGTAAATTCGAGGAGATTACTCATGACAAAAGATCGTGAAATAAGAGATAAAATTCGTGAATTAACACTTGAGTACTATAACGAAAAATTTAAAGATAAGAAATTTAATCTTGAAAATGATTTTATTCATTATGCAGGAAGAGTTTTTGATCATAAAGAAATGGTCAACTTGATCGATTCTAGCTTGGATTTTTTTCTGACTGCAAATCGATATTCAGAAGAATTTGAAAGTAGGTTTTCAGATTATTTTAATGTAACAAATACAATTTTAGTAAACTCAGGATCCTCAGCAAATCTTGTGGCTTTATCAACACTAACATCACCATTATTAGGTGAGAAACGTTTAAAACCAGGTGATGAGGTTCTAACTGTAGCAGCAAGTTTTCCGACTACAATCGCTCCAATTCTACAAAACCAATTAATACCAGTATTTATTGATATTAATTTAGGCGATTACACTGTTAATCCTGAATTAATTGAAGCTGCAATTGGTCCAAAAACCAAAGCAATTATGATGGCTCATACATTAGGTGTCCCATTTGACTTAGACACAGTAATGAATTTAGTTAAAAAATATGACTTATGGTTAATAGAAGATAATTGTGACGCGCTTGGATCGCGTTACAATGATAAATTAACTGGAACATTTGGGCACCTTGCAACCATTTCTTTTTATCCAGCTCATCATATAACAATGGGTGAAGGTGGAGCGGTAATTACCTCTGATGAAAAATTAGCCAAAATAGCTCGTTCTTTCCGTGATTGGGGGAGAGATTGTTATTGTAGCGGAGGTGAAAATAATACCTGTGGCAAACGTTTTTCGCAAAAATTTGGAGATTTGCCATTTGGATATGACCACAAATATGTTTATAGCCACATAGGTTACAATCTGAAATTAACAGATATGCAAGCAGCAATTGGTTGTGCGCAATTAGATAAATTGAATGGGTTTATTAAAAAAAGAAAAGAGAATTTTTCCAAATTACAGGAAATTTTTTCGCCTTATCAAGACCAATTAATTTTACCTAGATCTACCCAAAATTCTGATCCTTCTTGGTTTGCTTTTGTTATTACAATTCGTGAAAATGCAGAATTTACAAGAAATGAATTCAGTCGATTTCTTGAATTCAATAAAATCGAAACTCGCAATCTTTTTAGTGGCAATTTACTACGGCACCCCGCATATATGAATATCCCTCATCGTATAGTAGGTGATTTGACAAATTCAAACATCATTACAACCAATTCGTTTTTTATTGGAGTTTATCCGGGAATTGACGTAGATCAATTAAATCACATTAAAAAAGTAGTTACTAGATTTATGACCGGTGAAAGATTGGAGAAAAGGTAAAAAGTGGCAGTAATTCAAAAAATTTTATGTGAAGTTGACACCATTTTTAACCATGGGGATCATGTCTACACTGTTATTTTAAAATCCGAAAAAAAATCCCGCGTTTTACCCCGGGTCAATTCTTGCACTTAGCATTGGATGATTACGAACCATCAAGGTTTTGGCCAGATTCACGTTCTTTTTCTATCGCAAGCCCACCAGATGAGAGAAATAAAATCCGAATAAGCTATTCTGTCCACGGAAGATTTACATTAAGGATGGAAAATGAATTGCGACCAGGAAACCAGGTTTGGATAAAATTGCCTTTTGGTGATTTCACTATTGAAAAAAATCAGGATACTGTTTTATACGCTGGAGGAACTGGAATCACAGCATTCACAGCTTTTCTTGAAGAATTAAAAAATGCTACACACCAAAAGGTCTGTCTTTTCTATAGTGCACGATCTGAAAAATTATTAATTTATCACGATTTTCTAGAAACTATAAAAAAGACATATTCAAATCTTTTTGTTTATTATTACGCAGAGAAAACCAAGAAAAACCAAATCAATATTATTAATGGGAAAATCCCCTTAGACCCTTCAATAGAAAGTGAATTGAATTTAGTGGAACCAATATATTATATTGCTGGTCCACCTTTGATGTTAAGTAAAATATCAACTTATTTAGAAGATAGAAAAATTAATAAACAAAGAATCCGTATAGATTTATGGGAATAACTAAATGAGGTATGTATGAAATGGCTAATTACAGGTGGATGTGGGTTCGTTGGGTCGAATTTAGCAAATTCATTACTTGAAGATGGCAACGAAATAACAATTTTTGATAATTTAAGCAGACATGGATCAATTAAAAATCTAGAGTGGTTGAGAGGCTTATATGGAAGTGATTGGACCTTTTTAAAGTCCGATATTCGTGATGAGAAGGCTGTTTCCGATTTTATTAAACAATTCAAACCTGATGTTATCGCACATTTGGCAGGACAGGTAGCCATGACAACAAGCATTCAGAATCCTCGCCTGGACTTTGAAGTCAACACATTGGGCTCACTTAATGTACTGGAGGCTGTTAGGCAATATTCTCCTGAAAGTATAATTCTATACTCATCAACAAATAAAGTATATGGTGACTTAGCGTGGGTACGTTATGAAGAAACAGACACTCGTTATACAATTCCAGATTTTCCACATGGTTTTGATGAAACAACTCCTTTAACTTTTCATTCTCCATATGGTTGCTCCAAAGGTGCTGCTGATCAATATATGCAAGATTACGCTAGAATGTTTGATTTAAAAACGGTGGTATTCCGACATTCATCAATGTATGGTGGTCGCCAATTTGCCACTTATGATCAAGGTTGGATCGGTTGGTTTTGTCAAAAAGCAGTTGAGGAGAAAACCAATAAAAAAAATGGAAGGGAAACTAAATCTTTCACAATCTCAGGAAATGGAAAACAGGTAAGAGATGTATTAAATTCAAATGACATTATAAAAATTTATATAAAAGCAGCTGATAAAATTCAATCGTTGCAGGGTAAAGTATTTAATGTCGGTGGTGGATTCGATAATAGTCTTTCAATTCTAGAATTATTAAATTTCTTAGAGCAAGAATTGGATATTAATTTAAAATATACCAAAAATTTGTCTCGTAAAAGTGATCAAAAAGTTTTTATTGCCGATAATAGCAATTTATTCTCATTGATAAATTTTGACCCATTTATAACCTATGATAAAGGACTTTCTGAAATGATTGAATGGGTAGAATCAATTAATTTGGCAGATAAAGATAATAAATTATAAAAAAATTGAGATATTAATAATTGAATTTTTTTAGGTGTTCTTAAATGATAATCTTAAGTAAATTGGTGTTTTGAGTGAAGAATTATGTTAACTTAACTCCAAAACTATTAATTTTAATAAAAAACAAAATAATTCGAGCAATATTTGCAGGTTTTTTAGGCAAAGGTATCAGCATTTTGGTAAATTTTATAACAATTCCAATTGCTATTAATTATCTAGGTAATGAAGGATATGGTTTATATGCAACAATAACAAGTGTTTTAGGCTGGTTACAAATATCTAACCTAGGTGTTGGATTAGGGTTACAAAACGCCCTAACCGAAGCTGTTGCACTTGAAAAAAAAGAAACTCAAAATGAGTTAATAAACACTGCAATTTTCTTATTATTTTTCTTTAGTATAATAACCTTCTTAATAATTTTAATTATTTCTCCAACAATAAACTGGTTAGAAATTTTTCCATCAAAATCAATAAGTCTTCAAAACCAAACGAATGAAGCAGTAAATCTAGCAATTATTATATACATCTTAATAATATTTTTGAGTTTTGTTGGCCCTATTTATGCTGCTTATCAAAAATTAGACTTTTTTTACTCTTGGAACGCAGTGGCTCAAATTGCAGGTTTACTTGGATTAATTTTTGCAACTAAAACAAATCAAGGCCTTCAAGGTGTAATTCTAGGAATTAATGGAGCTAATGTAGTATTAATTACAATTAGTGCTTTATGGGTTCTAAAAAAGCTAAATATAAACCTAAGTATAAAAAATATTAATTTGAACTCAATAAGAAAAATATTTCACTCTGGTTCAGCATTTTTTATTATTCAGATTAGTATGCTAGGGATATATCAGGCTGATCGGTTGATTATTTCCCAGGTAATTGGAATGAGCTCAGTAACTCCATATACTGTGGCTTTTAAAATGTTCTCAACTTTTTCCCTATTAATATCATTGGCATTAGGCCCTCTTTGGCCTGCATATGGAGAAGCTAAATCAAAAGGAAATCGAGCTTGGATTGAAGAAACTCATAAGAAAATTCTTAAATATGGAGGGTTGGGCTACTTAGTAATTACCATTTGTGTCTTAATTTTCTATAAACCAATCTTTATATTTTGGGTGGGAGAAGAAGCAATGCCTTCGTTTATTCTTCTATTAGTTATCTCGATATACTTTTTGATAAAACTTTGGTCAGATATATTTGCAATTCTAACTAACGGACTAGACATAATCAAACCTCAAGCAATTTCAGCAATATTTCAAGCTTTTATAACTGTACCAGGAATGGTGATCCTTGGAAAAAAAATTGGGTTGGTCGGTATCCCTCTTGCTGGTATTTTTGGTTTTTTATTAACTAGTGCTTGGCTGTTGCCCTATATAACAAAAAAATACTTTGAAGGAGTTGTTCAAACAAAATGATCAATGACCCTCTCGTTTCTATCCTAATTCCAACATACAACCGTGAAAAATTCATTGAAGAGACACTTCTATGTGCAATTAATCAAACTTATGAAAACATCGAAATCATTGTAGTTGATAATCGCAGTACTGATCAAACTGCAAATATTGTGAAATCATACACAATCAAAAACCCCAAATTAAAGTTATATATAAATGAGAATAATATTGGTCCAATTAATAATTGGAAGAAATGTCTGGAATTAAGCAATGGAGATTTTATAAAATTTTTATTTTCAGATGACAAAATGACCATGGATTCAGTAGAAAAACTTCTTTTTCCAATGCTCGAAGACCAACAAATTGGATTTTCTTTTTCTTCAGTTCAAATGATTGATGAAAATGGTAAATTTATAGAAGATGCATATATTCAAAAAAAAACAGGAAATTATCCAAGTGATGTTTTTCTCTACGGAAACCTGAGTGGAGCATTGTCTTTACCTGTTTCGCCTGGGTGCGCTTTATTTCGAAGAGAAAATGTTGTTAAAGCTATGGGCAGAGATTGGGATAATATAAATATTAAATGTTTCAACAATGGGTTTGGTCCCGATTTATTTATTTTCTTGATTGCTTGTGTTGAGTATGGTCGGTTCCATTATATTAAAGAACCATTGTCTTATTTCCGTTCACATTCTGAGTCAATATCAATTTTGAGTCAAAGAATTGACCTTAGCCTGGGCAGAAGATGTTATCGTTATCCCTACAGTCTTTTGTTAAAAGAAAAAATCTCTTTATTATTATCTCGTAGGATTAAAACAATGCTATTGATAGTTACACTATTTTCTCGGAATTATTTTGAAAATTCAAAACTTAATCAATATAAAAAAATGGTTTTTCCAGAAAAACCTTTTAAAAACATTAATTTACTTGATTTGAAAATCTGGCAATATATTATTAAACGTTATTTTCGCCTGATATCATTATCCGTTTCAAAATGGTTCTTAAATTAAAAATTGCAAAAAAATATATGATTTTTTTAGAAACTATAATCCTCAATTGCAAATTTATAAATACTGATAACGTATTTATTATAATTTCCGTTCACAATCGGATACTATTATCAAAAAATTGTCTTATATCCAATTAAAATCAGACTATAAATAATTACAATATTTACTTTCAAAAATTATACCGATGAAATTCCACCACTTAATGAGACTTCTACCAATAATTTTTTTGATTTATATGAATTGTGGGATTGGATTAAGAATTATGAAAAAAAGGTTTTTCCTGAAATGTCAATTTTTGTAGTTGCTCTTACCAATCTAATTGTAGGTCACGTTTTTTTTTACTGTATATACTTTCGAAAAAAAAAGTCTGTTTGGTTGTAGGATTGGAATGTCAACTATAATTTGGAAGGAACCAAAATGACTGATATCAAATTATTCATTGTCATTCCAGTACATAATCGTAAAGAATTCACCCAAGATTGTCTGGTATCCCTTCAGAATCAAACGGTTAAGGATTTTAAGGTAATTGTTGTCGACGATGGATCGACTGATGGAACCTCAGAAATGATTGAGTTTCAATTTCCTGAAGTAGTTATTCTTAAAGGAGATGGAAATCTGTGGTGGACTGCTGCTACTAATCTGGGTGTTAAATACGCTTTAATTCATGGCGCTTCTCAAATTTTGACCTTGAATAATGACACCATAGCTTCGAATAATTTCATTGAAAAAATGATTTTTTGGGCAAAATTAAAGCCAGACACTTTATTGGGTGCTTATGCAATTAATGCTAGTAATAATAAACCATGTTATGGAGGGGAAATAATTGACTGGAAAACAGCAACTTATAAATCATTATTAACAACAATAATGGAAGAAGATCGAAATGGATTATTAGAAGTAACACATTTCCCAGGTAGGGGGTTACTGATTCCTGAAAAAGCATTTACAAAAGTAGGATTGTTTAATGAACACCTTTTTCCTCATTATGCAGCCGATTATGATTTTACACATCAATGCATCAGAAATGGTTTTAATGTTTTTATAAACTTCGATGCGATATTAAGCATTTTTCCTGAGGAAAGTGGTGGGGTTCAACTTAGAAAGAATAGAAATTTAAGTAATTATTATAATCATTTATTTAGGCGAAAAGGCTCAGCGAATTTGTTGGTGTTCACAAACTATGCTATCAGAAACTGTCCAATATATTTCTTGCCAACATTTCTCATTTTTGGATATATAAAAAGGATATTTGGTTATTGGCTTCACCAATAAAATTTTTATACTTGAAACAAGTGTAATTCTCATACTGGATCATAATTATTATAAAAAAGGTGGCGTTGAATAGATTGTTTATGAGAAATTTGATGTTATTGTTGTTGATGGAATTTTGAGGAAACAATGTTATTTGAAAGCAATAAACCATTTAGACGAAAAAGGAGTCATAATCGCTGATAATTCGGACCGGGAAGATTTTATTGCGAGTTGGCCATTATTTCAATCAAGAGGGTTCAAAGAAATACCTTTTTGTGGATTAGGTCCAAGTCATTTTACAAAATTTCAAACATCAATACTGTATAGAAATAATAATTGTTTAGGAATTTAAAACCTTTGAATTCAGATTTGTATAACCAACCTTTCCTTCTAATTCATAATTTTTATAAACAAAGTGGCGGAGAACAAATAGTATTTGAAAATCAAGTAAGAGGTTTTCAACAGTTCAATCATAAAGTTGTTATATATTCAAGGAATAATTCCGAGATTGATGAATATGATCTTTCGAAAAAAATTTCGTTATTTTTTTCTGCTTATTCATCAAAAAAAACGATAAAAGAAATCTATTCAATTATTGATAAATATCACATAAAAGTTGCTATCATACAAAACGTATTTCCTTTAATTTCTCCTTCAGTTTATAAAGCATTAAAATCTAGAGGTGTAATTATTGTTCAAGCTGTATATAATTACAGATTTATCTGTCCATCTGCAGAATTGTATACTCAAGGAAAAATCTGTGAAAGGTGTGTTAATGGTAATTATTTAAATGCAATTATCCATCAGTGTTACCAAGAAAGTCATTTGATAAGCGCTTGGTATGCAACAATAATTGGCGTAAATCGTTTTTTAAAAAGATTCTCAAAAGATATTGACATTTTTATGGTGCCCGACAATTTTCTCGGAAAAAAGCTTATAAAAGGGGGAATACCCCCAAAAAAAATATTCAAAAACCCGAATCCTTTTTTTATTCCAGAACCTAAACCAAATACATTTCATTCAAATTATGTGCTTTTTGTTGGAAGGTTGATTAAACAAAAAGGAATTCTCACTTTAATTGAAGCAATGAAAAAAACAAAAACAAATCTAAAATTGCGAATCATAGGAAATGGCGATTTATATAATGAAATAAATCAACTAATTCATACAGAACGTCTGATAAACAAGATATCACTAGAAAGACCCCTTTGGGGACCAGAACTTGATTCCATTATTGTGAATTCTGCAGCTGTCATAATTCCTTCTGAATGGTATGATAATTTACCACAGATTCTATGTCAATCAAATGGGTTAGGAAAACCGGTTATTGCTTCCCGCATAAATGGAATTCCTGAATATGTCATTGAAGGAAATAATGGATATTTATTTACACCAGGTGATTCCGATGAGTTGGCGATTTGTATTGACAGACTAGGGTTTATGTTAGAAAAAGAATACATTGATCTTTCAAACAATTCTTGGAAATATGCGAAATCTGTTTTTGATTATCCTATCCACTACAAAAATCTGATGAACCAAATTGATAATATTTTGAGACAAAAAAATGACTATTAATAATCCTTATTTTGACCAGAACGTATTGGTTACAGGTGGGGCAGGTTTTATTGGTTCAAACCTTTCTAGGAGATTGGTTGATTTAGGTGCAAATGTGACGATTGTTGATTCCTTGATTCCCGATTATGGGGGAAATATTTTTAATTTGCAGGGTTATGAGAAGAAATTATCATTAAATATTGCTGATATTAGAGATCCTTACAGTATGAATTACCTCGTGCAAGGAAAAAAATTTTTATTTAACCTCGCCGGACAAATCAGCCATACAGACAGTATGAAAAACCCATATGTTGATCTAGAAATTAATGTCACATCACAACTTTCGATTCTTGAAGCCTGTCGAATCTATAACCCTGATATTCGTATCATTTTTGCATCAACCAGACAAATTTACGGAATACCCCAATATTTGCCAGTAAATGAACAACATCCAATACGACCTGTAGATGTGAATGGAATCAACAAATATACCGCTGAACAATATTTTTTATTGTATAACCGAATTTATAATATTGCAGTCACAGTACTTAGGTTGACCAATGTATTTGGACCTCGAATGCGAATAAAAGATGCAAGACAAACATTTATTGGATGGTGGATTCGACAAATTATTGATGGTCAAAAACTAAAAATATTTGGTGATGGATTACAATTGAGAGATTTTAATTATATTGACGACGTTGTTGAAGCATTGTTAACGGTGGGAACTAATTATAAAGCATTTGGAAATACATATAATTTGGGATCTAATCCTATTTCATTAAAAGATTTAGCTGAACTTATGATAAAAATTAATGGCTTCGGTAACTATGAACTCGAACCATTTCCTCCAGAAAGAAAAGTAATTGACATTGGTAGTTTTTTTGCAGACTATTCAAAAATCAAATCAGAACTTTTTTGGGAACCGAAAACAGACCTAAAAATTGGGTTAGAAGAAACAATATTGTATTATAGAAAATATTTGGAATATTATTTATGAAACTGAAAATCCCATCTGCAAATCCCAAAGCAGAGATTGAAGAACTAAAAGTAGAAATTAATCAAGCTATAAATTCAGTGCTGGATTCAGGAAAATATATCTTAGGGAAAGAATGTGAGACTTTTGAACAAGAGTTCGCAGACTATAACGGAGTAAAATATGGCTGTGGAGTATCCTCAGGTACTGCGGCAATTCATCTTGCATTAAAAGCATTAGGAATTAAAACCGGGGATGAAGTTATAACTGTTTCTCATACAGCGGTTGCAACAACCGCTGCAATTGAGATGACAGGAGCAAAGCCGATCTTTGTAGATATCTCTCCTGATACTTTTACTTTAGACCCCAATAAAATTTCTGAATTAATTTCTAATAAGACTAAAGCAATTATTCCAGTTCATATTTATGGTCATCCTGCTGATATGGACCCAATCATGGAGATAGCAAAGCATAACAAATTATATGTTCTGGAAGATTGCGCACAAGCACATGGAGCTCTTTATAAAGGGAAAAAAGTAGGAAGTATCGGAGATATTGCCGCTTATAGTTTTTATCCAACCAAAAACCTTGGTGCAATCGGTGATGGTGGAATAATCCTCACTTCAAATTTCGGTTATTTTGAAAAATTAAAAATGTTGCGTGAATATGGTTGGAAAAATAGATACATTAGTGAAATTCATGGTTTTAATTCAAGATTAGATGAAATACAAGCAGCTATCCTACGAGTAAAACTTCGTTATCTAGATTCCAACAATTTTCGAAGACATGAGATCGCTAAAAAATATAAAAAATTACTTTCGCCATTTGTTTTAACACCGATTGAAAAACAAAATTGTTTTCATGCTTTTCATTTATATGTTATCCAACATCCAAAACGAGATTTATTACAAAAATTTCTTTTCACAAAAGGAGTTGGTTCATTAGTCCATTACCCTGAGCCAATTCACCTACAACCACTTTACAGTTCTTCAGAAAGATTAGATCTTCCAATCACCGAAAAAATCAAGAGTCAAATTCTTTCTATACCGATGTATCCACAATTAAAAGATATTGAAATTGAAGTGGTAGTTTCTTCAATAATGGAGTTTTTCGATGACTTCAAAACATGAGAATAAAATTTTTGATCAAATTTGGCATCAAAAAGCTCTTTCTGATGATTTAAACAGTAGCTATATTCCAGGAAAAAATTTACGGATTGATTATTGCATTAAAAATCTACCAAAAGGAGAAAAATTTCTTGACATTGGGTGTGGAACTGGAATATTGGCAAGTGAAGTTAAGGAAAAATATTCTGAAGTATTTGGAGTAGATATTGCAGAATTACCTGTAAAGGTAGCATGTAATAATGGTATAAATGCAAGTGTATGTAATCTTAACTTTGAGAAACTACCTTTTCCAGATGATTTTTTTGATTCCTTGACACTATTGTCTACTCTTCAGTATTTTCACGACCTGGATTTTTCAATATCTGAAATTAGAAGAGTTTTGAAACCTTCTGGCTATTTATTCTTATCGGTCCCAAATATACGCTCATATTGGCGAATTTTCAAACTTGCAGTAATTGGAAATTTTCCCCAAGTTTCAAAGGACAACATAGGTTATGATGGAGGCACATTACATTATTTTTGTTTTGATGATGTAAGAAAATTACTTCTTAATAATAATTTCAAAATTGTTAAAAAAGATGGGGTTTTTTGTTTACCAAAATTTCTAAATCAATTACCACATAAAGGGCTACTCGGTTTAATTAAAAGAGAATTTCTCTGTAGTGAGATATTTATTATCGCTAAAAAAATGCAAAATTAATACCCAATCTTTTAATCGCAAAACAAATACTGTTTACATAGGCTCCTGACCTTCAAAACCGAGAAACTTTTAATGACCAACAATGATAGTATTTGTCAATATTAGAGAAATGAACAATTTTATTAAATTGATTAAACAATAATTATTACTTTAAAAAATGGACATATTAAATCAGATTAAATCATCAATAATTCATCCTCGTTATTTAGCAAATAAGGAAATTCGATCTTATATATCTTTAGAATCAAGTAATTTGGTTGGAAAAATCTTAGACATTGGTTGCGGTGTAAAACCTTACCAAGGTTTATTCAAAAATTATATTTCTTATATTGGAATTGATCTACCAACAACAATTCACAATATATCGCACATAGATACATATGCCTCAGCATTAGCATTGCCTTTTCGTGACTCATCTTTTGATAGTATTTTATGTGCAGAAGTCTTAGAACATGTTCCAAATCCTTCAAATGTTTTACATGAAATTTACAGAGTAACAAAACATGGAGGATATCTATTACTGACGGCTCCTTTTAGCGAGCAGCTGCATGAAGAACCTTATGATTTCTTTCGATTTACTGAGCATGGCTTAAGACATTTATTTACTTCAACTAATTGGGTAATAAAACGTTTACATAATCGTGGTGGGGCATGGTTAGAGTTAGGTTATCGTTTTTCTAGTTTGTTGTATAGTGCTATTGGTGCTAAGCGAGACAGTTCTGGATATCTTCATCCACGTCCAATCATCGTCATACCTATAATTTTTTTATGTTTTTTGGTTCAATTAATATCATTGATCCTCGATAAAATTTGGAAAATAAAATTTTCAACAATTGGCTACGTGATACTGGCACAAAAATGTACTAAAGATAAATAAATATGAAAATTGCATTTATTACTAATATTTGTCCACACTATAGAATTAAAACATTTGAAACAATTTCGCAATACCATGATATAGATTTCTATTTTTTTTCAGCAGGAGATGAATGGTATTGGCAAAAATCCCATGGAAAGTTTGAAGGAAATTTCAATTCCCAATATCTTAAAGGATTTAATATTTTGGGTACCAGAATCACTCCAACTCTAGCTTTTAAACTAATAACTAACGATTACGACGTGATAATCAAATGTATTACTGGCCGTTTTACATTACCAATTACATTTATAATTTCGAAATTAATCAACAAGCCATTTATTCTTTGGACTGGAATATGGATGCGGTTGGATACGCCATTTCATAAAATAATATTTCCAATAACTAAGTATATTTATAATCATGCCGATTCGATTGTAGTTTATGGTGAACATGTAAAAAAGTATTTATTACATGAAGGGGTAAAATCAGAACGAGTATTTTCTACTACTCATGCAGTTGATAACGAGTTTTATAACAATCCAGTTCCAGGTTTAGCTCAAAAAAAATTTAGAAAAAAAATAGGAGTATCTGACAATGAAAAGATAATTTTATATTTAGGGCGACTTGAAGTTAGTAAAGGGCTTAATTTTTTGATTGAAGCCGTTTCATTGCTAAACAGGAATGATATAGCATTGATATTAGCTGGAGATGGATCTGAAAAACAACAAATATCACTACTTATAGAAAAATTAAGAATCTCAAACCAAGTGCGATTACCTGGATACATATCTACTCAAAATACATTACCTTATTATGCTATATCATATGTATTTGTTTTACCATCCATAACTACACCCAAAGGAAAAGAGCCTTGGGGTTTAGTAATTAATGAAGCTTTCAATCAAGGAATTCCAGTAATAACAACTGATGCTGTTGGAGCAGCTGCTGGAGGATTGGTTGAAGACGGAATTAATGGTTTTATAGTCCCTGAACGCAATAGTCAAGCACTTTCAGAAGCATTAAATCAATTATTAGACAATCCTAATCTTCGTAACCAGATGGGACAAAATGCGAAGAATAAAATTTCTAATTGGAATAATGAAAATATGGTTAAAGGATTTCTCAATGCCATTGATTATGTAACCAAAAATAAAATCAATGATAAATAAAAATAACTCCTTCCAAAAATTTAATATATTGGGTGTAGAAATCAGTGCGATTAATATTACTCAAGCCATAGTCATAATTAGTGATTGGATATTGAACAAAATACCGAATTATGTTTGTGTCACACCTGTTCACGCCCTTATGGATTATCGAAAAAATGCTGAATTACTAATGATTGCAAATAATAGTGGATTAACTACACCTGACGGAATGCCAATTGTTTGGATTTTAAAAATTGCAGGTTTCAAGTATGTTGATCGTGTCTATGGTCCTGATTTAATGAATGAACTATGTCGTGTGTCCTTAGAATCTGGATACAAACATTTTTTTTATGGCAATACTGATGCAGTCTTATCTGACCTGAAAGAAAAACTCGAAGAAAAGTACCCTGGAATTCAGATTGCCGGATCCATTGCTCCCCCATTTCGGGAATTGACTATTCAGGAAAATGAGGAAATTTGTAAACAAATATCAGCCAGTGGCGCTGACATTCTTTGGGTTGGCTTGGGATCCCCCAAACAGGAGTTGTGGATGTATCACCATCAGGGAAGAATCGATGTGCCGGTCATGATTGGCGTTGGTGCAGCCTTTGATTTTCTCTCCGGCAATAAACCCCAGGCTCCCCGATGGATTCAGCGTAGTGGCCTGGAATGGTTTTATCGATTTCTGCAGGAACCCAGACGTTTGTGGAAGCGCTATTTATTAGGCTATCCCCGATTTGTTGTTTTGATTATGATTGAATTATTCAAAAAGAGAATCCTGAAACGATGAAAAAGAAAATAGACACAGGGATTTCATTCAGGATTATTCTACAATTCCTTCTTGTGCTCATTGTAATTTACACGATTGTAATTGCAGGTTTTTCCAATGGAGTCGAAATCCCCATACTACTCACACTGGCTGGGGGATTTTTTATTTTCAAAGGGAAGATCATTCCAAAAATCTTAATTCCCGTTATTATTTTATTGGGTTCAGGAATGCTAAGCTCAGCATTTTCAATCAATCCACAACTTTCCTTTTATCAAACATGGTTATTCGGTTGTGGTATTCTTTTGATTTTCATGTTCAGTAATTTGGAAAAACAATACCAATTGAAGAATATTTTCATAACAGCACTCGCTCTGACAGGATTGGGTTTTATGATCTTCAGCTGGCTGGACGCTGCCCGATGGTACCAGTCCTATCGATTGGCTGTGCCAGAAGGCTCATTGATCCCAAATATTAGTTTCCGTTTGAATGGTGGGAATACCATTGCTGCCTTCTATTCGTTAATAGCCTTTCTATTTTTTGGGCTCATTTTTAAAAGTAAAAACTTAACAGTCAAACTGCTGGCAGGTCTTGGTTGTTTTTCAGCCTTGATATTAATTTTATTGAGCTCATCACGGGGAGCCTTATTGGGCATTCTGGCTGGTGCTGGGTTCTTATTATTGGTATTATTTTGGAATCAATTACTTATCCTCTTTCATCAGATTAAGCACAACCAAAAAACAAGATTTATTGCCCTGGCAGGTATCATCATCCTGATCATTTTTGCTATTCTTTTCATCAGCTGGTTTTTCATTTCTGCAGCCAATCATCCCACTCATGGAAATGCCCTGCAATCCAGAAACGAATTCTGGACACCTGCCATTCAAGCCTTTCTCTCATCCCCGATTATCGGCACTGGTCCGTATACCTTTTATAGCTGGTATATTCAGGATCGCTCCATTCCTCCGGGTCATTTATTCTTACATGCTCATAATAGTTACTTAGATATTCTAGCTAACATGGGCTTGCTTGGGTTGGCAGCCTTCAGCTGGTTGCTGTGGCGGTTTTTCCAGTTGTTCAAATCTCAATTTTCCTCCTTACGAATAGATAAAAACTACTTCACCATCTCTTTGCTGGCAGGAGTCATAGCATTTGCAGTGCATAGTTTCTTCGATGGACTGTACCTGATGATCTTTGCCGGGTTCACTTTTATTTTTATTATGGTATTGATAATTAATGATCTTCCATCAGCACCCATCAAAAAATATGAACGCATTTTGTTATTACTGTTGTGGTTGGTTGTAGCGGGATATAGCTGGTTCCACTATTTCCAAATCAAACCGATCACCCAGACGATCAGTGCCTATCAACGTAATGATCTTCCAGCTGCCCAAACAGAGATCAAAAAGGCTTTGGAGATCAATCCAAACAATACGATCACCAATATATACACAGCCATCTTCTATTCTGACAGTCTTTCCAATGTTCAATTAAATGCTATTCCTGCCATGGAAAAGGCTGTACATCTGGATCCATATTGGGGATTGAACCATGCCAACCTGGCTGCTTTGTATGCATATAACCAGGATTATGATTTGGCATTAACTGAGATCAATAAAGCCGTAGATATCGCTCCCAATAGCAGCTTGTTTGCAATCAACAAAGGTGTGATCTTAGAACAATTGAAGGATTATGAAGAAGGACGCACCACTTACAAATTTGTTTTGGGAATGAACCCGGGGTGGGCTACCAACTATTTCTGGCGGGAAAATGATTTTCGGTTGAGTATTCTTACATCATTTGTGACGCCAGATGAGTCACCCATTCTGAGTTTTGAGGAAGCCATAAATCAATCTTATGGAATTCCCATGGTTAAAACTGCTCAGGTTGAAATGGCTAATGGTAATCTGGAAAACACAGAATCGCTCGCTCGATTGGCTGGTCTTACGTATTTC
>JAGUYK010000013.1 GCA_020061355.1 Ignavibacteriales bacterium
AAGTTTCTTGATAATCATATTCGATTTGAAGAGAGAGAATGGTTTGATGAAATTCAAAAAGAGTTAAATGTAGATGAAATTGAACATCTTGCAATACTTGTTCAGATGGGTATAGAATCAACAAAAAAATCTTGCAGAAAATAGTCTTGAAAGGAGCTTTATGAGTAAAGGATTTATAAAAATCATTTTTGTAATTGTATTGGTAGTTTTCTTGGGAAACAATAATACAAAAGCGCAAAGCATGGATGATTCCAAAAGCAATAAAAATGATTTTGTTGAACAATCTACCAGAGAATTAGAAAAAGCAAAAAAACTAAATGTGAAAACCCGTTTGCGCTATGCCGGATTTTTTGACTCTGCTGGAAAAGTCCCTCAGAAAAAGTCTCTGGTTGAAAAACTAACTTTCGATAAAAATGGTAATAGAAAAGAGCTTAGCCGCTATATAGGTGATGAAATGCTTGATCTTCGCTACATATTCGTATACGATAAAAAAGGGCGACTCTTAAAAATGGAAACTCGAAATGCTTCAAATGTTATTGTTGGTAAGAAAGAATCTAAGTACGATAAAAAAGGAAACGAAGTTGAAAGAAAACTCTACGATAAAAAAAGAGGCAACATGCGTGTTGTTTTTAAATACGATCAAGAAAATAATTTGATTCAGTCTGAAACATTTGATAAAAATAAAAAATCAATTGGGCGGTATGTTAATACTTACGAAAATGGTGCTGCCAAAACAACGACTGTCTACGATAAAGGAGGAAATGTTACTCGCGAAATTTGGTTTATCTACAATGAAGAGGGAAAATTAATAAGAGAGGATTATAAAGATTTGTCAAATTCATATTCCATAAAAAACCGATATGATGAAAAGGGGAATATTATTGAAGTAGAAACTCCTCAAACTAAAAGAATGGTTACGTATGATAATATGGAAAACATACTAGAGGATAGGATGTTTACAGCAGATGGCAACAGACAATACCGGGTTGGTTTTAGTTATTTAGATAATGGTTTGCAAAACGATGAAACTCGCTATGATAATTCTGATAAGGCAGCATTTCACGCTCAATTCAAGTATGAATTTTATAAATAAACTAGATGATTAGATTTTTACCTCTTGGTGGCGCCGATGAAATCGGCGCTAATTGTTTCTACCTAAATATATTTGGGACTGGGCTGCTTTTAGATTGTGGAACACATCCTCGAAAGAAAGGAAAAGAGTCTCTTCCTCGCTTCGATCTGATTAAAAATGAACCACTCGATTTCGCAATAATTAGTCATGCACATCAAGACCACATTGGAGCCCTTCCGTTTTTAGTCCAAGAATTTCCTCATGTAATAATTTATTCTACTTATCAGACAAAAGAAATTGCTGAGTTAACACTGCACAATGCGGCAAATATTTTAGCGGCAGAAACTTTACCGGACGGGGATTTGAGGAATTATTCGCATCAGGAAATTGACTTGCTTGTAAGATCAATGCATGACATAGAATATAATTCACCATTCGAAATCTGCGGACTACGTCATTCACTTAACGAAAAAATTAAAATTACACTTGCAGATGCCGGACATATTTTAGGTGCGGCTTCTATCATAATTGAAATTGCCGGACAGAAAATAATTTATACCGGAGATATAAATCTCTCCAATCAAATGATAATGCAGAGTGCAGATATTTCATTATTTGAGAATGCTACTATATTATTAACCGAAACAACATACGGATCTACTGATTCTCTAAAACTTGGAAGTTGGACAAGCGAAGCAAAAAGATTTGCTAAGCATGCCAACAAAGTTCTACATAATGGCGGTTCAGTTCTTATACCAGTTTTCGCTCTTGGTAAAACGCAAGAAATTCTTGCTCTGATTTATAATTTGATGGAAAGGAAAATCCTAACTGAGTCTTTCTTTTATACGGGTGGAATAGGAAGGGAAATATCCAATATTTATGATCGGAATAGATATTTGGTGAACCGAGGAAACAAAGAATTAGTGCTTAAAGATATTCCTCAAACTAATGTGAATGATGTTGAGGACTTAAATCTCTTTAAAAAGAATCCGGGTATTGTGCTTGCTTCCAGCGGTATGATGTTGAAGGGAACAACTTCATATAGACTAATGGAGTATTGGATAAAACAGAGCACATTTGGAATTTTTAGTGTAGGCTACATGGATTCTGATACCCCCGGTTATAAGATCATGAATTCGAAAAAAGGGGAAAGTTTGATATTAAGTGAAGGCATGGAACCGCAGAAAATTCTTTGTGATGTTGATAGATTTTATTTTCCTTCTCATTCAAAGAGAGAAGATTTACTTGCTATTGCAAAAAGCTCGGGAGCCTCTAAAATAATTCTACTGCATGGAGAAAGTGAATCGCAAAACTGGATTGGTCAACATCTTCTTAATACTAAAAAATCTTTACAACTTTATTCTGCAGAACTAGGTAAACAAATAAATTTGTTATAGAAAAAACCGGCTGATTGCAGCCGGTTTTCCGGAAAAATTATTCTGCAATTGCATACTCTTCCCAAGTTTTGAAAATCTCTTGTTGTTTTTCGCCTGTTTGAGCATTTAAGTAAGATTGATAAAATTTTGTGCAGAAGTAACGAAGCTTTTCGCAGTCGCAAAACTTTGCAGTTCTGCCGACAAAGAATGCGCCTCGCGGATCGCCGATCTTAATTAATGATAGAGCAGCAATAATTCTTTCTTCTTCGCTAGTTCCATCGCGCAATAGTTTGATTAACGGAATAACAGCTTTTTCGGATTTCATTTCTCCAAGATTAAATGCACAGCTTATTCTTAAGCCTTCATTATCGGAAGCCAATCCAATTAGTCTGTTTTGTTCGATTACTTCATATGTATTGGCTTTTGATTCAGTCTTATTCACTTCTGCATAAGAGAAGTTAGTGAATAGTAAAGCAGCTAATACTACAATTGCGATTGTTAGCTTTGATTTCATTTTCTGCCTCACTTTCAGTTTGGTTTTTTGTTTTGCGAACTGTTTTATTCGCTTCTATGCATTAAGACGGAAGGTTGATCATAAAGGTTGCTACATTTTTTAAAAACCACATGAATGGGGGATGTATAAAATTTTAGGATGAAGTTGAGGTTATCTATAATCTTGTTCTAAAAAGCAACAAGATTACTAGAGAAATTTACTCGTTTCCGGATTTAAGCTCTTTGATAATGCTAATAGCCTTTGCTAGCGAAGCTACTATAAATACTAGTAATATAATTAATAGAATCCAGCTCATGATTTATTTTTCTTTTTTAATGCTCAATATTAAAAATCATTTGCAAGCTAAACAGTGACCAAAGTCAAAGTGTTCCACTAATTGCAAGGCAAAAAATAATTAGCTAAATTATTTCATATTTCAGTAAATAAATCAGAAAGAATAAAAATGGGAAAGAAAATACTTGCAATTATAGCTGGTTACTTTGCAATGGCAGTTTCGGTATTCCTAAGTTTTACTTTTTTATACCTGCTATTAGGTCCCGAGGGCTCATTTGCTGAAAACTCTTATCGTGTTAGTATTACCTGGGTTTTACTTAGCACCGTGATTAGTATTGCCGCTGCAATACTGGGAGGATATGTTTGTCAATGGATTTCAAAGAATCGGAATACTTCTTTATTGCTTGCTGTAATTGTACTTTTACTGGGAATTATTATGGCAATTCCGGCATTAACAACCACAAACGAATATGCTCATCAACCACGTACTGAAGAAGTGGGAAATATGGAAGCAATGCAGCGGGCACAACAACCCCCTTTCATTTTGATTCTTAATCCCATAATTGGTGCTGTTGGTGTTTACTTTGGAAGTCTGTTAAAGCGTGAAAAGAAGTAATAAACAAATCTTTTGAGGTAATTAAAAAGTATATTTGACTCACGGGTAATAGTTAGATATATTTCGACCCGAAATTTGAAAAGAAAACGTAGGGCTCATAACCCGAAGGCATAAAAATTACACCGCGGGGTGGAGCAATTGGTAGCTCGTCGGGCTCATAACCCGAAGGTTCTAGGTTCAAGTCCTAGCCCCGCTACTAAACAAAATACCCAACCATTAGGTTGGGTATTTTGTTTTAAACTGTTTTCAATAAAAGCTCAATAAACTGATTTGCATAAGGCGCCAAAATCTAAATGTTTATTAAAAAAACATTTCTCTCTTCTTGGACTTCAACTTGCTACTTAATTCGCCATTCCCAATATTCGCATCAAACTTATTCTGAATAGTATGCTTAAAACACTTCTCATTAAAGATTATGCCCTTATAGAGAACATCGAAGTTCGATTCGAAAAAGGACTCAATATTATAACCGGAGAAACCGGAGCCGGAAAGTCTATTTTGATTGACGCGATGGGATTATTGCTTGGTGAACGCGCATCAACTGAAGTTGTACGGAAAGGTGCCGAAAAATCTATCGTTGAAGGAATCTTTGAAGTTGCTAGCAATAAAAAAGTAAAAAGATTTTGTGAACAAAACGAGCTTGATTTTGCGGATGAATTGATTGTGCGCCGTGAAGTGTCTTTGAAGGGAACAAACCGGTGCTTTCTTAACGATTCCCCGGTAACATTGAATCTTATAAAAGAAGTTGGCGATTTGCTTGTTGATCTTCACGGACAACATGAACATCAATCCTTATTACGTACTGAAACTCATATTGAAATGCTTGATGGCTTTGCGAATTTGGATAATGGATTGAATGAATACTCGAATAATTATCATGAACTG
>JAGUYK010000036.1 GCA_020061355.1 Ignavibacteriales bacterium
CCCTTCAAGTTGTTTCAAATCTTCAAATCGCAATCCATAGAAAGACTTATTTCCTCCATGAACTTTTGAATATCTTATATAAATCCTTAATGCACCTTCACCTAAATCAAATAAAGATAAGCTATTATTTAACTTTTTTGGATTTCCATATCTCTTAGTTAGTTCATTGAGAAATGATATTTTTTTTTGATTTGGCATTTACTTTTATTCAATTAAGTATCATAAGTATTTCACTAATTAGGTTTAAAACTAATTCGCATAATAATCAAAAACAACTAAAATACTTTTTACTAAACACTTACCACTAATTCACTTCCCAGGTACTTGTTGAGAACATTAATTTTTTATAAGTGCCTTCGCCTTTTTCAGCTTTAATATGTTCGATTTGCTTCATGTAGTCGCCATCGTAAGTAGGTTTGGTGAACTGACGGAAAATACCAATAGGTGTTGGGAAACCGGGCAGATCTGATAATCGCGCCAAAATAAATCCGCGTGTTGGATTATCATCAAATTCATCATGAACCCGGCAATCATTTATCGAATGTTTGCCGTCATTGAAATCAATTATCACCGGGTTAATTCCATCCAACTTAATTCCTTTATTTTTATTAGCACCAAAAACGAGAGGTTTACCGTGTTCAAGCACAAGCACATTCTCAGGTTTAGTTTCTTTTTCGGTAAGATGGAAATAAGCACCATCATTAAAGATCGGGCAATTTTGATAAATCTCAATAAAAGCTAGACCTTTATGTTTGGCCGCACGTGTTATCATTTCCTGCATATGTTTTGGATCTCTATCCATTGAACGTGCAATAAATGTTGCACCGGCGCCATCGGCTAATTTTATTGCATTAAACGGGAAATCAACAGTTCCGTAAGGAGAAGATTTTGTGACTTTTCCTTTTTCGGATGTTGGCGAATACTGTCCTTTTGTTAATCCATAAATTCTATTATTGAATAATAAAATTTTGAGGTCAACATTTTTTCTGCAAGCGTGAATAAAATGATTACCGCCGATACTTAGCATATCGCCATCACCGGTTGCCACCCAAACCTGCAATTTTTTGTTTGCAAGTTTAACACCTGTAGCAACGGCAGCAGCTCTTCCATGAATGCTGTGGAAACCGTATGTACTCATATAATACGGGAATCGGCTTGAGCATCCGATACCGGAAACCCAAACAATATTTTCCTTCAATTCCCCGAAATCAGGAGATGTTCTTTGCACCTGAGCCAGAACTGAATAATCACCGCATCCCGGGCACCATTTAACGTCAATATCCGAAGAGAAATCTTTAGCGGTGTATTTAATTTCTGTTACTAATTGATCTATTTTATTTTCCATTATTTCCTCCTAATACTTCTATAATTTTATTCTCAATTTCAGCAACCTTGAATGGCTGTCCTTTAACCTTATTGAATTGTACTACATCAATCAAAAATGTACTTCGGATAATTGTTGCCATCTGCCCTTTATTCATTTCAGGAATCAAAACCTTGTTAAAGTTCTTAAGAATTTCACCGAGATTTTTGGAGAATGGATTTATATGTTTAATATGAATATGAGATGACTTAAAGCCCTTAGCATTCGCTTTTTTAATCCCTTCTTTAATTGCACCGTAAGTGCTTCCCCAGCTAAGAATTAATAATTCTCCGCTCTTATCGCCTTCAATTTCTAATTCAGGAATTACTGTTTGAACTTTCTCAATTTTTGCTTGTCTATTGTTAACCATAATTTCATGATTATCAGCATCGTAACTTATGCTTCCATAAACATCTTTTTTCTCCAAACCTCCAATACGGTGTTCAAGACCGGGTGTTCCGGGTATTGCCCAGGGACGAACAAGATTTTCATTACGTAAGTAAGGCTGAAAACCTTCGGGGTCTTTTCGATACTCCACATTAATCTTTGGCAGATCTTCAAATTTCGGGATATTCATCGGTTCAGAACCGAATGCTAAGTATCCGTCCGTAAGTAATATTACCGGTGTCATAAATTCAACTGCAATTTTTGCAGCTTCCATTGCTGAATAGAAACAATCGACAGGACTTTTTGCAGCAATAACAACAACAGGAGCTTCTCCATGCCTTCCATACATTGCCTGGAAAAGGTCGGCTTGTTCAGTTTTTGTTGGGAGACCAGTACTCGGTCCTCCTCGTTGAACGTCAACAATAACTATAGGAAGTTCAGTCATAACAGCCAAACCGATTGCTTCAGTTTTAAGTGAAAGACCCGGACCGGACGTAGTTGTTAAAGCCAGCGAGCCGGCGAATGCAGCGCCTATTGCAGATGCGATACCGGAAATTTCATCTTCAGCTTGAAAAGTGACAACTCCAAAATCTTTATACTTACTCAATTCCTGCAAAATTTCTGAAGCAGGTGTGATGGGATAGGATCCGAGAAAAATCGGAATACCGCTTCTTAAGGATGCAGCTACAAAACCAAGTGCTACTGCTTCATTGCCGGAAACATTTCTATAAACCCCTTTCGGAAGTTTTGCCGGTTTAACATCATAACGAGTTGTAAATATTTCGGTTGTTTCACCATAATAATAACCGGCTTTTAATGCTCTCTGGTTGGCTTCTAATATCTCCGGTTTCTTTTTGAATTTTGTTTCAAGCCATTTTAATGTAATCTCAATTGGACGATTATACATCCAGTACATTAAACCGAGAGCAAAAAAGTTTTTACATTTATCCTTCTCTTTTGGAGATAGTGCAAGTCCATCCAATGCAGTTACAGTCAGTTTAGCTAATTCAACCGGGATAACATTATAACCTGATAGTGAACCATCTTCAAGAGGACTAACAGCATAATTTGCCAGTTTTAAGTTCTTAACATCAAAAGAATTTGTATTTAGTATAATAGTAGCATTAGGTTTTAAGTCTTTCACATTAACTTTAAGTGCAGCAGGATTCATTGCCACTAAAACATCGGGTGAATCTCCCGGAGTTTGAATATCATTACTGCTAAAGTGAATTTGAAATCCGCTTACACCGCCAAGTGAGCCGGCGGGAGCGCGAATCTCTGCCGGAAAATCCGGTAATGTCCCAACGTCCGTTCCAAGAATTGCAGTTGTATCTGTAAACTGAGAACCGGTTAATTGCATACCATCGCCGGAATCACCGGCAAACCTTACTGTTACATCCTCTACTATTTGAATCTGTTTTGCCATAATATATCTCTTTGTTTTAAATTTATTTGTTTTCTGAGTACATTAAAATAATTAATTCGGGCGGAATATTTAATTAATTCTTTACTATTCTGCAAATTGAATAATCCTTTAGAGCAATTCAGGACTGAAGTAACCGGATAACCTTTCAGATTCAACTCTTTAATATAATGCCAAAACAGCAGTCATTCCGTTTATATAAAAAATTTTTATTAACCCGATTTACTTTCTCCAGCCCTGAACAATCGGGTATCTTCTGCCGTATCCGAATGCTTTTGTAGAGATCCTTAAAACGGGAGCTGATTGCTTTCTTTTAAACTCATTCATATCTACCATTCTTAAAACTCTCTTAACGATCTCCGGTTCCTTAATTTCGGCTACAATCTCATTATATTCTTTCTGTTCTTCAAGATACATCTTAAGAATACGATCAAGAAGATCATAAGGCGGCAAAGAATCCTGGTCGGTTTGGTTCGGTTTTAGTTCGGCAGATGGGGCTTTATCTATTATTTCCTGTGGAATAATCTCACTGTTACGATTTATATATTCAACTATTTTATAAACCTGAGTTTTATATACATCACCAATCACAGCAAGAGCACCGCACATATCACCATAAAGTGTTGCATAACCGGTCGCCATTTCCGATTTATTTCCCGTCGTGCAAAGTAAATAATTAAACTTGTTTGAAAGAGCCATCAAGTATAATCCACGGATTCGAGATTGTAAATTTTCTTCTGTTATATTTTCAGGTAGACTATTAAATGCAGGTTTTAGAATTCTAAGAGCTCCCTCAAAAACCGGTTGTATTGAAATTTTATTATGTGAGATACCAAGATTTGTAATTAGTTTCTCAGAATCTGAAATGCTACCCTCGCTCGAATATTGAGAAGGCATCAAAACCGCATGAACATTTTCAGAACCGAATGCTTTTACCGCAATATAAACAACTAATGCCGAATCAATTCCTCCGCTTAAACCAACGAGTGCTTTTTTGAATCCCGTTTTAATACCATAATCCTTTACCCCCATAATCAATGCATTTAATGCTTCTTCTTCAAAGATTGCTTCAACTTTTATTATTGAAGAATATTTTTGAGCTGTATCGAAAATAAAATAATCTTCCTGAAATGATTTACCTAACAAACATAATTCACCATACCCGTTAAAACACATACTGCCGCCATCAAAAATTAATTCTGTTTGAGCTCCGACGCAGCAGACATAAGCAAGTGGAATTTTATCATTCTTTGTTAGAACAGAAAGCATCTCAAAACGTTCTTTACGTTTACCGTATGCATATGGACTTGCTGAAATATTGATCAGCATCGTAGCGCCATCGTCAACCTGCTTTCGGATCGGATCTACCGTGTATCTTCTATGCTTCCAATAATCGGCATCATTCCAGATATCCTCGCAAATTGAAATCCCTAACTTTTCACCTTTGAAAGAATGCAAATTAATTTCTTTAGCCGATTCAAAATATCTTACTTCATCGAACACATCGTAATTTGGAATAAGTGTTTTATTTTGTACGAATTGTATTTTACCGTCATAACATAACGCTGCAGAATTATAAACATTTGTGCCAATTCGATCTTCATAATCCTCGGTAATTGTTCCGAAAAGTAATCCAACTGAAGTGGTCTTAGATGCAATCTCCTGAGTTGCTTTACTTACTGATTCTCTAAATTCTTTTTTTTCTACAAGGTCTAACGGAGGATATCCGCATAAGAAGAGTTCAGGGAATACAACAAGATCTGCTCCGTCATTAATAGCATTTTTATAACCTTCTAATATTTTCTCCGAGTTTCCTTTAATATCACCAATAATCGGATTTGCCTGGCAAATTGCAATTTTCATTAAGTAGATTTCTTTTTTACGAAAATTAGTCAAGTCGTCCTGCTTATTCAAACTAATTATGAATTAATTTGTAAACGATTTATTCATAAAATTATTAAATTCGACCAGCAAACCTTTTGAAAGGCGACTCGTCTTAATAGTTGAAATAATTTTTTATGGAGGCAATCATGGAAAAAAGATTATATCGTTCTCGTAAATGGCGGGTTTTCGGCGGTGTTGCCGGGGGACTTGCAGAGTATTTCGGACTTGATCCGGTTTTAATGCGAGTTATATTTGTTTTAATTACTCTCTTCAGTGGAATCGGTATTCTTCTTTATATCATTTTGTGGATCGTGATTCTGGAAGTACCATTTGAGATCGCATATCAAATTAAACCTGAAGATAAAGCCACAAAGGATGGAAGCAATGAAACCTTTCAATCGCATGTTGAGGACAAGTCAATAGGAAAAGGTAGAATCATTGTTGGTGTTGTTCTTATAATTATCGGTATGCTCTTCTTTTTTGAACGCTTTATACCAAGTTTCAACTTTGAAGATTTTTTCCCGGCTCTACTGATAATAATCGGTTTAGCTTTAATCTGGAATTCAGTTAGAAAATAAGAGGACTATAAAATGAAAAGCGGACAATTGTTTTGGGGTTTATTTCTATTAACAATCGGTGCTCTGTTTTTATTTACTAAATATGATGTAATCTACAGCGATTTTAGTTTCGTCTGGGATCTGTGGCCATTAATATTTGTCCTGTGGGGTGCGATAGTCATATTTAAGAATTCACTGGTTAGACCAATTATAAGCGCACTATTCGGAATATTCCTTGCCGTAATGTTTTTTGGAATTATAGCGAATATATTCTCGGGATTTGGATTTAGCAGCAGCAGACCTGACCGTGATTTTATTTCAGAAAATTTTTCTGAGGAATTTGACAGTTCAATTCAGTATGCAAATTTTGAACTTAGTTCCGGTGCCGGTACATTTGAACTTGGTAAGTCAACTGATAAGCTTGTTGAAGGTGAAGCATATGGTACTTTAGCCGAATATGATTTTACTTCTGATATTGAAGGAAACCGGGCTTATATTGAATTTAATCTGCACAAAAGGCATTTCAATCTATTTGACGGGAAACTTAGAAATCACCTTGACATAGCATTGAACGAAAATCCGGTTTGGGATTTCAAATTAGATTTTGGAGCAGCAAAAGCAATTTTTGATTTAACACCCTATAAAGTAAATAATATTGATTTGAATACCGGCGCATCAAATGTGAAATTAAAATTAGGTGATAGAACAGACTCAACATATATTGATGTGGATATGGGCGTCGCAAGTTTAAGAATTGAAATTCCGGAAAATTCCGGCTGCCAGATAAAAGGTGATATGGTTTTAATGTCCCGCTCTTTGAAGGGATTTACGAAAAAGGAAAAAGGTTTTTACGAAACTCCGGATTTTGATAATGCTGCAAAGAAAATTTTTATAAGGATTGACGGCGGGGTTTCTTCACTAAAAATAAATCGATATTAATTCGTGGATAGTCAGGATCATGATCATAAATCCGATCATGATCTTGATCTTTTCTTCGGTGGGATCCATAAATGTTTTTTCATGTTAACATTACCCTCATCATCAAACTCAACTCCTTCGCTCCTCAGTAATTCTTCCATTAAATTAGGATCTCCGAAATGAACCTTTCCCGTAAGTGCACCAAAACGGTTGACAACTCTATGACACGGTAAGCCACTCTCTTTGGCACCATTCATCGCCCAGCCAACAGTACGTGCTGCAGACCGGACACCGCAAGCTTCTGCTATCTCACCATAGGTTGTTACCATACCTTTTGGGATTCTGGCAGTAATAGAATAAACTCTATCAAAAAAATCCTGTTTCTTTTTGTCAGATCGATTTTTCTTTGTCATTCCACATCAGGTTTTTTGTTTTGCAATTCCCATGTTTTCATATATGTCATAAGATTTGTCATCATGTGAAAGAGGGAGACCATTAAACCATAGATCCCGTCTTTATAACCTTTGCGTGAAATAAAATGATTAAGAAATGCTGCAATTGGATTAAGAATGAAGTTAATTGCTTTAACTCTTTTACCGTTTTTTTTCTCCAACGCTTGCAAGTATGAGTACTCATTAATCTTGCGAATTGTTTCGGTTATATTCTGATGGGTTAAATGAATGATGTGGTGCTTAAGATGCCCTGTTTCACCTTTCACTTCAAAACCTTCATGAACTTTTCGGTCGGCAATAGTCGTAACAGTTTTATTAAAGAGTCGCATCTGGTAATCGGGATACCAACCGCAAGATTTAATTACTTTATCAAGAAAATAATTTTCACGGGGGACCCAGTAACCGGATTTTTTATTATTGTTCCTAAGTATCTCTTCAATTTCTAATTTCAGTTCTCTACTTACTCTTTCGTCTGCATCAAGACTAAGTACCCAATCATAAGAGGCTTTTTCTAATGAAAATTTTCTCTGCTCAACAAATCCTTCCCACTTCTTAATAAAAACTTTTGGTGTGTATTGATTGGCAATCTCCCTTGTTTTATCTGTACTTTCAGAATCGACAAAAATAATTTCATCAGCCCATTTAACACTCTCAAGGCAATCCGTTATATTTTTTTCTTCATTACCGGCTATTATGACTACGGAAAGTTTTACCATTACTTATTACTCACCGATAATTTTAATTATAACTCTTTTTTTTCTGCGTCCGTCAAACTCCGCATAATAGACTTGCTGCCAGGGACCAAAATCGAGCTTGCCGTTTGTAACCGGGATTATTACCTCATGATGAACAAGCATACTCTTTAAGTGAGCATCACCATTGTCTTCCCCGGTTCTGTGATGGCGATAATCCGATTTAAATGGAGCGAGTCCTTCCAGCCATTCATCAATATCCTGAATCAAACCATTTTCGGCATCATTCACATATACTCCGGCTGTAATATGCATTGCCGAGACCAATGCCATTCCTTCTTTAATTCCGCTTTTTTTTAATGCTGTTTCAACTTCGTCCGTAATGTTAATATACTCCCGTCTTTTGGATGTGTTGAACCATAAATATTCAGTATAACTTTTCATTCTACTGCCTATGTAAATAACTAAATTCTATCTGTAGCTTGAGTTAAACGTTCTGCAAGCGAGTGAATAATTTTTTTAGATATCTCGGGATATTGTTTTACAATATCATCAAGTTCACCTTCAACCTCCAATAACTTAGCATCTGTAATAGCACGAATTTCGGCTGAACGAGGCTTTTTAAGAATAAGACTCATTTCGCCAACAATCTCACCTTCTTTATCAAATTCGGTTATTTTGGAGTTCCCCTTATAAATTCCAATTTTCCCTTCAACAAGAATAAATAATTTTCTTGCCGGCTCTCCTTCTTTAGCGATAGTACTTCCAGCTAAATAACTTTTTAACTTAGACATCGCTTAACCATTTTATTTAATTTTGAGTGAACTTAAGTAAAAATTCTTTAATGAAGTCATTGATGTCGCCATCCATTACACCTTGAGTATCAGACGTTTCCCAGTTTGTTCGATGATCTTTAACCATGTTGTAAGGATGAAAAACATATGACCGGATTTGACTTCCCCATTCTATCTTCATTTTATTTTTTTCGATCTCGTTTAATTCTGCCTGCTGCTTTTCGAGTTCAAGCTGATACAATTTGGATTTCAGAAGTTTGAAAGCATTCGTCTTATTCTGAATTTGAGACCGTTCCGATTGACATGCAGCTACTAATCCGGTTGGCAAATGAGTAATACGGATTGCAGTTTCAACCTTGTTAACGTTTTGTCCCCCTTTACCTCCGGATCTATAAGTATCAATCCTCAAATCAGCCGGGTTAATATCTATTTCAATCGTATCGTCTATCTCAGGGATTACAAAGACTGATGCAAACGATGTATGTCTTCGTTTATTAGCATCAAACGGAGAAATACGAACAAGGCGGTGAACACCATTTTCGGCTTTCATATAACCGTATGCAAAAGGACCTTCAACTTGTATTGTAGCGCTTTTAATACCGGCACCGTCACCTTCTAGCCAATCGATCATCGACATTTTGTATCCATTTTGTTCACCCCATCGCATATACATCCTCATAAGCATCTGAGCCCAATCCTGTGCCTCAGTACCGCCGGCTCCGGAATGAATTGTAAGAATACAGTTCTTGTCATCATCTTTTCCACTAAGCATACTTTTCAGTTCAATCTTTTCGTACTCTTTCTCGATAATAGAAAATTCACTCTCTATTTCAGTTGCTAAATTCTCATCCTGTTCTGCTTCGGCTAATTCTATAAACTCTTTTAGTAGATTTACCTTTGAGAAAAGGTTATTCCACATATCAACCCAGTTTTGCAGTAACTTAGATTTTTGTAATAATGATTGTGCGGTTTTCTGATCGTTCCAGAAGTTAGGTGTTTCAGATTGTTTTCCTATTTCAGCGATATTGTTTTCTTTTTCATCTAACTTAAAGATAACCTCGTAGTGAGTTCACCTTTTCATGAATTTCATTTAACTTTTTCAATTGATCTTCGAACATAGTTTCCTCTTTTCTAAATAGATTTATTAAATGTTGATATTAAATAATGTTTTCAGTTACTTCTTTGTGACTTTGTAAATTTTTTATTTGCCACGAAGTCACAAAGGCACAAAAGAGATCACTCATTAATTTCTAATTCCATTCTTAGTAATGCAGCAGCAAGAGTTTTGCCCTGGGCATCATGTTTTAAAGAGACTGTTCCCCCGCCTCCGAGTGTATTGTGCAATAAAAAATTTAATGCACGGATGTTAGGCAGTTCGAATCTTTCAACTTTACCAAGGCAAATTCCTTCAAAATGTTTTTTCACTCTTTCGGCAGTAAGATACTTATCAATAATTTCATAACCTTTACTGTCATATGCAATAATTCCGACATTTGCAGCATCACCTTTATCACCGCTTCTGCCGTGTGCAATATCAATTAATTTTATTTTTTTCATGTAGTAACTATCTCAACTTTTGGTTCAACTAATTTTTTAGGAATTAATGCAGGCCAATAAGCTACAACATCTGCCGGTTTAGGACGACCACCCGCAAATCCTGTAACACTTGGCGGACCGGTTAAAATCAGGGGCGCCATTTCTTTTCCAAATCGTTCAATCGATTTGTAGTCTTCACCTCTCACTGCAATGCGAAGCATTACTTCATTAATCCTGTCTTCATCAATATCGGTTGATAATGGACCATGACATGAATTGTAACCAACAAATTCGGTTCTAATCTCATCAAATTTCAGATTTAAATTTTCAAGACGCTTTCTTAATATTTCATCTGCTTTTTTAGCTTTGCTTAATGCATCTGGCCAGGAATATGTAAGCGTTCCAACAGCCGAATAACCAGATGAATATGAACATGATACTTTATAGAATTCAGTTTCAGGAAGACCTTTAATGCCGTAAACTTTTACACGGTCTTTACCAACCTCTTCTAACTTGATCGAAGTAAAATCGGCAACACAATCCGGGGTGATATAATTTTTCGGATCGCCAATTTCATAAACGAGCTGTTCTGAAACAGTTTCAATGCTTACCTTTCCACCTAAGGATTCATGTTTGGTTATTATTATTTCACCATTAGGGTAAGCCTCTGCAATCGGGAAACCAATATTTGCAATGTCCGGTACAGAGCGCCAATCTGCTAATAAATTCCCGCCTGATGCTTGACCACCGCATTCCAATATATGCCCGGCAACCGTGCCTGCTGAAAGTAAATCATAATTATTTTTGTACCAGCCGAATTCGTAAATCATTGGTGCGAGAGTTAAACCAGTGTCTGTTGTTCTACCCGTAATTACTAAATCCGCACCTTTTTGAAGCGCTTCAACAATCGGCATAGCACCGAAATAAACATTGGCACTTAATAGTTTATCCCTTATGATTGATATTGATTCACCGGTTTCCATATTGTTTAATTGGCAGTCATGGCTTATTACATCATCAATCCTATTAAGTATATTATCGCCAAGAACAAGGGCAATCTTCAAATTAGTAATGTTATGTTTCTTTGCTACTTCTAAAATAGAATCTGCACATGCTTCGGGATTAACTCCTCCGCCATTTGTTATGATCTTAATTCTTTTCTTTTTACAAATAGGAAGTATTCGATCCATTAGTTCCGGAATATCACGTGCATAACCAAGTTTAGGGTTTTTATTTTTCTGCTTTTGTAAAATAGACATTGTAACTTCTGCAAGGTAATCCATTACCAAGTAGTCAATTTCACCGGCAGTAACTTGATGATAAGGGGCGTCTATCAAATCGCCCCAGAATCCCTGTCCGGATCCTATTCTTATTTTATCTTTCATTCTATCCGTAAATTAATTCATGAGTAAAATAGGAAATCTTAATTAAGATTGGAAATTTGACTAATAATTAAATCAGGCACTTTCTCAAGATCATTTTTTGAGTTAATCTTCAGCCAATTTATCCTATCATCCTTTCTAAACCACGTCATTTGTCTTTTAGCATAATGTCTTGTATTTCTTTTAATCAATTCGATAGCCCTTTCCAAACAAATTTCATTTTCAAGGTAAGAAATTATTTCTTTGTATCCGACAGTATTTAACGAATTTAACTTTTTTGAATATCCCATCTCCAGAATTTTTTCAACTTCATTCACAAACCCGGTTTCAATCATCTTATCAACACGGTTATTAATATTTTGATAAAGAACTTCTCTCTGCCATTCCAGGCCAAATTGAACAAATGAAATATTTGATTCCCGATTATGTTCCTGCTGGAATTTCCAAATAGGTTTACCGGTTAAATGATATACTTCCAGCGCACGCATAACACGCTTCCAATTCTGCGGAAGCATATTCGATGCACTTTTAGGATCAACTTTTTTTAATTCGTCATATAAAAACTGATTACCAAGTTTTTCTCTATTCTCTTTCAGTTTATCCCTATATTCTTCGTCAGTATCAACTGCATCAAAAATTCCATCAACTATGGCATGAATATATAAACCTGACCCACCGACAACTATGGGGATTTGACCTTTCGATAAATTATCTTCAATAATTTTTAATCCATCGGATTCATATCTGCTTACATTATATTCTTCGCCGGGTTCAATGTAATTAATGAAATGATGCTTAACACTTTTTAAATCTTCTAATACTGGTTTCGCTGTTCCAATGTTAAGATATTTATAAATCTGACGGCTGTCTGCCGAAATAATTTCTGTGGATAATCTCCTGGCAAGATCCAAGGAAACTTTCGTTTTACCGGAACATGTTGGACCGACAATTACAATTACTTTTCTTTCCATCCTTCACGACCGACTAAGGGCACAAATGCAAAGTAAGGAATTTCATTAGTGTTAAATTCCTCATCTGAAGTTTTCGTAATGATTTTTAATATTTGAATTGAACGGTCGCCAACCGGAATAACCATTTTACCGCCAATAGCTAACTGCTTCATTAAGTTTTTAGGTATACCCGGACTCCCGGCAGTTACTATTATTCCGTCGTACGGAGCAAATTCATCCCAGCCGATTGAACCATCACTGCATCTTGCGGCAATTCTTAAGCCCAATTCATCAAATATTTTAAATGCGCTATTATAAAGTTTATCATTTCTTTCTATTGTGAAAACTCGAGTGCCCAACTTACAAAGAATTGCCGCCTGATAACCTGAACCTGTTCCAATTTCTAATATCTTTTGACCCGGTTGAGGATCAAGGGATTGAGTCATAAAAGCTACGGTATATGGTTGTGAAATTGTTTGACCGTATCCGATAGGCAGAGCAACATCGTCGTAAGCATGTTGTTTCATTATATCGGGGACGAACAGATGCCTTTCGACCTTAATCATTGCATCCAGAACATTCTGATTGCTGATCCCTTTTCTTTTCAATTGATCAATTAAATCTTTTCGTTCTGTTTCGTACATTATCTCTAAAATGTTAAATTTGGTGCGTTAAGATAATTAATTTATGGAGCTAATAATAGGATTATGAGTATAGAAATAATTATTGGTGCGGTTATAATAATGTGCATGCGCATTGCGGATGTATCACTTGGTACATTTAGAACACTATTAGTAGTTCAAGGTCGAAAATATTTGGCAGCATTAGCTGGATTCTTTGAGGTATTGATCTGGATCTTCGCCATGCGTTACATAGTTCAGCATATGGATCACACAATAAATTTGATCGGTTATGCAGTGGGATTTGCTCTCGGTAATGTTTTGGGAATTACACTTGAACAAAGAGTAGCATTAGGTTATGCTCAGATTAATATCATTTCTTTGCACCATACGGATGATATTGCAATGAAATTACGAAGTTCTAAGTTTGGTGTAACCATTCTTCCGGCAGAAGGCGGCAGTGGTGGTGTTTCAATCCTAATTGTAATAGCAAAAAGGAAATTTCAAAGGGATATAATGAAAATAGTTGAATCGGTTGATAAACACGCATTTATCACCGTTCAGCAATCGAGACCATACCGAGGATTTGTACACGGTTCAAGGGTTTAGTAAAAATTTTATAACCCATTTGATATGATTGCGTAATCCTATTATATTTACAACGCAATTTTATAAGTTCTTAAAATTTTGATATGCGGGAATAGCTCAGTTGGTAGAGCGTCACCTTGCCAAGGTGAATGTCGCGGGTTCGAGTCCCGTTTCCCGCTCTAAGGTCCCGAATCTTTCGGGATTTTTTTTCTAAGTTCTTATGAATTTAATGCAAAAGCAGAATTGAGATACCAATTCTCAATTCTACATTCGAAATTTTTAACGGCGCTGTACCCAAGTGGCTTAAGGGGAAGGTCTGCAAAACCTTTATTCGTCGGTTCGAATCCGACCGGCGCCTCAAATCTCATTCAAACCTTTTCATAATTGTTCCAAAACTACTTAGCTTTGAATACAACTGTCCTGCTGTTACTAAACCGAAAGTATCAATATCAATTCCAGTTGCTTGCAGCGCTTGAGCCGCCCACGTATTGCACGTCCTGAATAAATGATATTCCCCCAATGACTTGAAAAAGAATATAGGTGAATCCTTATCGTGTTTTGAAATAATCGGTTCACCTTTCTCATCATACAGGAGATGCTGACTAATGTAATTAATTAACAGAAGGAATCTTTCTTTGGGTAATTCGAACTTAAGAGCAAAGTCCCGCCACTCTATAATTTTTTCAATCGGAAATTTGTAGCCGTCAAATCTCATTACTGTCGGTGTCGGGATTAATATTGCTTTAGCAGCAAGGAAGAGATCAAAATCCGGAATCTGATAAAAACCGGCATCGCCCCAACCGATATCTATATAATCATAACCTTCAAAATATTTTAATACCGGCAGAGATTGAATTATAAAATCATCAATACGAAACATAATTCCTGTATGCCAGTTTTCCTTTACAAGATAAACATCAATTGTATCAGGTTCTTTTATTTGTGCAGTAAGAAGAAACGGGACAAGTAAGTAAAACGATATTCCTTTTAATATTCTATTCATTCTTAAATGAAGAATAATTTACAAACTGATTTCAATATAGGAATTATTTTTCTGAACGGCTTTGGCTTGTACAAACAAAAAGACCTTCGATGATACACACCGAAGGTCTCTTGAGATTAACTAACTTATAAAAACTATTTAGCATATTGTATTTTTCTTACTTCACGAATTACCATTACTTTAATCTGACCCGGATATTCCATCTCTTCCTGAATCTTCTGAGCAATTTCATATGAAAGCCTGTCAGCTACAACATCGTCAATCTTATCAGGTTCTACTACAACTCTAATTTCACGTCCGGCTTGAATTGCATATGTCTTTGCAACACCTTCGAATGATTTTGCAAGGTTCTCTAAATTTTCAAGTCGCTTCACATAACTTTCAAGCGGTTCCCTTCTTGCACCGGGACGTGCACCGCTAATAGCATCTGCCGCCTGAACGAGTGCTGAGATTGGATGCTCCATTTCAATATCTTCGTGGTGACTACCAACAGCGTTTACTACAATTGGATGTTCATTATATTTTTTAGTCAGCTCATAACCAAGTAACGCATGCGGGCCCTCAACATCCTTATCAATTGTTTTTCCAATATCATGCATCAAACCGGCTTTCTTTGCAATCGTTGTATCAAATCCAAGTTCAGCTGCCATAATTCCTGTTAGATATGCAACTTCAATACTATGCTGCAGTAAATTCTGACCATAGCTAGACCTGTATTTCATCTTACCAATATGTTTTACTAATTCAATATGAATGCCATGCAGTCCCAGCTGAATTAATGTATTCTCACCTTCCTTCTGAATTTCTTCATCAAGTTCCTCCTGAACTTTTGCTACAACTTCCTCGATACGTGCCGGGTGGATTCTGCCGTCGGCAATTAATCTTTCAAGAGAAATTCTTGCAACTTCTCTTCTAAATTGATCGAAAGCCGAAAGGATTACCGCTTCCGGTGTGTCATCGACAATTACATCAACACCTGTAGCAGCTTCAAATGCACGAATGTTACGTCCTTCTCGCCCAATGATACGTCCTTTCATTTCATCGTTCTGTATTTGTACAACCGATACGGTAGATTCAACCGAATGATCTACCGCTGTTCGTTGTATAGCTTGAATTGTAATACGCTGGGCTTCTTTCTTAGCATCAAGTTTTGCTTGGTCTCGTACTTCTTTAATCATTTGTGCAGCATCCGTTTTAGCTTTGTTGATCATATTTTCCATCAACATTTTTTTTGCTTCTTCAGATGTTAGACCTGCCGTTTTTTCCAGTCTTACATTCTGTTCGACAATTAATCTGCTAAGTTCGTGATTCTTTTTCTCAACTTCCTCTTTTTGCTGGAGAATTACTTTTTCGACTTCTTTGTTTGCTTTTTCTTTCTGTGTTACTAAATCATACTTCTTCTCGAGATTTTCTTCTCTGGACTCAAGCTGTTTTTCATGATTCTGAAGTTTTTGTTTTTTATTATTTACTTCAGTATCAAATTCCTGTTTCTTTTTTAGCCATTCATCTTTAACTTCAAGAAGTTTTTCTCTTTTCAGATGTTTCGCTTCTTTTTCTGCATCTTCAATTATTTTTGTTGCTTTTTCTTTAGCATTAACAACATTGTTCTTTCCGATTTTGGAATTTATCATCCATCCCAAAATAAAAGATATAATCGCTGTAGCGGCAGCAATAATTAACACCATAATCAAATCTAACTGCATTGGACCTCCATTAAACGAAAAATTTATATATAACCGCTCTTACCGACTTCATGCATAGGAAAAGAACCTTCTCCTATACAATGCGGGAAACTGCCCGACGCTTTTTACTTCCACTGTCCCGATATTAAACGAGATCTCCGTGAACGGAGCGAGGCCTGTAATACACGCCGTGAGTCAATAACCCTTAGGTATTTTATTGTTAGTTCTTTTTTACACTAAAGCCGGTAGAGCGGGTAAAATTATGATGGGCTTGAGACAAATTTGGACTCATTAAGAAGAAGCTTTATTTTTTTTATTTTATCTGTCGCTTGAATGCTGAATTCTCTATATTTATTTTTTTCTACAAATAAATCGTATGCAATATTAAGTGCGGCAATTATCGCAATTGTATCTTTAGGTTGATCGGGTAATTCTTCTCTGGTTTCTTCCATCATTCTATTAACATACTCAGCCAATTCAGCAGCTATTTCTTGATTCTCAACAAGTAATGAATATTCCTTGTCAAATATTTTTACTTTTAGCTTCTTTTTTTCCGTCATTTTATGTCTATTCCATCATCAAACATCATTTTAAGAACGCAAATGATAGTCTATTTTTGCTATCAATTCGCCAATTTTACTCTTTAGTGCTTCTCTTTCCTCCAATTTAATTGTTTCAGAACCGAAAAGATTCTCGTCATTAAATAAAGTCTTGCTTACTTTTAATTCAATTTCTGAAATTTTCTTTTTTAAAATATCGTTTTCTTTTTCGAGCAGGATTATTCTATTGTTCAAAGCTTGATTCGCTTCCATTAGCTCCGAACCTTTTTGAATAAAATAATAGATTTGCTTTTCTAAAGCATTTAATTCATCTAAAAACAAATCATATTTCGAACCTTCACCCAACTATGATCCTCTTAGTTGTGCATAAAAAGTTTTTTCAACAGCTTTTATGATATTTCTGAGATCCTTTTCAACTTCTTTTTCAGTTAAAGTTTTATCTGAATCATAAAATTCTAACTGAAAAGCTAAGGATTTTTTCTCTTCACCTAAACTGTCGCTTTGAAAGATATCAAATAACTTAATCTGATGCAACAAGTTAGAGCTAGCCCCCTTAATAATTTCTGTAACTTTATCAGACTCTACAGTCTTGTCTAAGATGAATGCCACATCTCTATAGACCTTCGGGAACTTAAGCAGATCTGTAAAGGTTTGTTCTGATACTTCGACTTCTTTTAGACGATCTATATTAAATATATAAGTGAATAGGTCCTGGTTAACATCGAACAAAACCAGTAATTCACTTTTCACCTTGCCACCGATTCCTATTTCATTCTCTTTGACACCAATTGAAAAAGTTAAATCAAAGAAATCACTTTTTTTCTGTTGAAATGTGAATTGTATTTTAGGAAATATTGACATCAGAAAACTCTCAACGAACCCTTTTAAGTCGAATATATCAAATAGCTTATCCTTTCCATACCATTCTGACTGTATGGCGTATCCAGTTATCCCAATGATTAAATGTTCGGTTTCAATAAAATCTTCAAACGATATGATTTCACCATCATTTTTCTTTTCAAATGTTTTACCGATCTCAAAAAAATTAAGATTCCTTTCACTCACCTTCAGGTTATTTGATACTGATTGGAGCATGCCGGGAAGCATTGAAGGTCGTAAGTGAGACATCTCGCTGCTCTGAGGATTAAGAACTTTAATGGAATGACCAAATCTCTCTGCAATATCGGAGTTAACCAATGAATTCGTTATTATTTCATAGAACCCAAGTGAAGTTAAGGTATTCCTAATATTATCATTAAAACTTGCCTGATCGACTTTCTCTTCAAGAGTGACCGAAATATGGTTAACATCCGGTATTTTATGATATCCGTAAATCCTTGCAACTTCTTCAATGATGTCTATCTCCCTCTCGACATCATGCCTGAAACCGGGAATATTGACCGTAACACCTTCTGATGTTACTTCCTGGATTTCAAATCCTAAATCCGTTAGAATATTTAGAACTTCATCTTTAGCAACATCATATCCGAGAACTTTATTAATTCTACTAAAACGGGCTGAAGTTGACCTTGTAGGAATTGTATCCGGGTATGCATCTATTTCTCCATTAAGAATTACACCCCCGGCAACCTCTTGAATTAATTGCGCAGCACGTTGTGCAGCCCAGATCACAATGTTATAATCAGTACCTCTTTCAAACCTGAAAGAAGCATCGGTTGATAATCCCAGTCTCTTAGCGGTTTTTCTTATCGATGAAGGATTAAAGAACGCACTTTCGATCAATATGTTTTTTGTTTGTTCTGTAACCTCTGAATTCTCGCCACCCATCACACCTGCAATTGCAACATTTTTGTTACCATCACAAATCATAAGGTCATTTGAAGAAAGAATTCTTTCTTTGGAATCAAGCGAAATGAACTTCTCCCCTTCGGCTGAACATTTTACAACAATTTTATTCTCGGCAAGATTATCGAGATCGAATGCATGTAGCGGTTGACCAACTTCATACAAAACAAAATTTGTTACATCAACAACATTATTAATGGGACGTAAGCCAATGCTTTTTAATTTCCTTTTTAACCATTCGGGAGACTCCTTAATAGTAACTCCTTGAACAACTTTACCAATATATCTTGGACAGTTTTTAGAATCAATAATTTCAACTTTGGCAGCTTCGCCGGATTTTTTCTTTGATTCAATAATCTCAACTTTAGGATAATGAAACTTCCTTTTGAATATTGCTGCCACATCACGCGCAAATCCGATATGACTTAATGCGTCGGCTCTATTTGGTGTAATCGCAACATCAATAACTATATCATTCATTCCAAAAGCTTCGGCTAATTCAGTTCCTTCTTTCAAATCGGGATTTAAAACCATAATACCTTCGTGGTTTTCACTAATTCCGAGTTCCTTTTCAGAACAAATCATACCTAGTGATACTTCACCTCGGATTTTTACTTTTTCTAATTTTAAACCATTAGACGGGATAATAGCACCTACCTTGGCAAACGGTACTTTTTGACCGACGGCAACATTTGGTGCTCCGCAAACTACTGAGTATTCATTAGTGCCATCGGATACGATACATAATGTAAGTTTATCAGCGTTTGGGTGTCTCTTAGTTTCTTTTACAAAACCAACTACCATATTAGCAAGTACATCTGATTGATCGATCACCTCTTCAACTTCGAGTCCGGCAGTTGAAACTTTATCAACCAGTTCATCAATCGAAATGCCGGTAATATCAACATAATCACTTAGCCAGTTTAGAGAAATTTTCATAGTGTACCTTTAAAATTGCCTGAGGAAACGAATATCACTATCAAATAAAATTCTGATATCATCAATTCCGTATTTACGCATTGCTGGTCTCTCAATTCCCATACCGAAAGCATAACCGATATATTTCTCGGGATCAATTCCGACGTTTATCAAAACATTAGGATCGACCATACCACATCCTAAAATTTCCAACCATCTTCCTGCTTTCCCTTTCGGCTGCCACCAAATATCCATTTCAGCACTTGGTTCAGTAAACGGGAAGAAGCTAGCCCGGAATCGGTAAACGACATCTTTGCCAAAGAACTGCTTAATAAATCCAACAAGTGTCCCTTTGAGCTCTGCAAAAGTAATATCGGTATCAACTACCAAGCCTTCTATCTGGTGGAACAGGCAATAACTTTTAGCACTTATTGCTTCGTTTCGGAAGACCTTACCCGGCATCAAGGCACGGATAGGTGGTTTCTTCTGCTGCATCAATCTTATTTGAACCGGAGAAGTGTGTGTCCGCAACAGAAAATTCTTATTGATAAAAAAAGTATCCTGCATATCACGTGCCGGGTGATCATCTGGAAAATTTAGTGCGCCAAAATTATTATAATCGGATTCGAGTTCAGGACCTTCGTAAACAGAAAATCCTAGTCCTTTGAAAACTTCTTTGATCTCGTCTAATGTTTGAGTGATTAGATGTTTGCTGCCAAGCTCAATTTTTCTTCCCGGTAAAGAAATATCAATATCAGGTTCTTCAGAAGATTTAAGACTATTTTCAAGTTTTTCTTTAAATAAATCATATTGATTCTGAGTGAAAATTTTTAATTCATTAAGAGCCTGACCCACATTCTTCTTTTCTTCGCGGGAAACATCTTGGAAGCCCTCAAATAACTGTGGCACAATTCCTTTTCTGCTAAGATATTTTATTCGTAGTTCTTCGAGGGATTTAAGGTTGCTTACTTTTGAGAGATCTTCATCGAAGCTTTTTCGGGTTTCGGAAATTTTTGATAACATATTATATCCCGAGTATTTAAAAAATGCCCTCTTGTATTTTTAATTAAGAAAGACACAAGAGGGTTGTTATTAATTCATTGCAAATTTAACGACGTCTGCAAACGCTTGCGGATTTTCAACTGCAAGGTTAGCGAGAAGTTTTCGATTTATTAGCACTCCCTTATCATCCAAAGCATGGATTAGTTTGGAATAACTGATACCGTGTTCTCTAGCCGCAGCATTTATTCTAATAATCCAAAGTGAACGGTAATTTCTTTTTTTCAGCTTACGATCCCTGTAAGCGTGAACGAGGCCTTTTTCAACATGATGTTTAGCGACAGTAAGAACTTTACTGCGGGCACCCCAGTAGCCTTTGGCTTTTTTTAGTAATTTCTTGCGTCTTGCTTTCGACGCAACATGATTGACTGAGCGTGGCATATTTTACTTTTCTCCGTTTATTGTATCATTCTTTTTACTCTCTTCTCATCAGCTTTGGAAACAAGAATGGATTTTCTTAATCCCCTTTTTCTTTTAGTTGATTTAGTAGTGAGTATGTGTGATTTAAAAGCTTTATTGCGTTTGACTTTCCCGGAACCGGTTTTTCTAAATGACTTGGAGGCTCCGCGGTTACTTTTCATTTTGGGCATTATAACACCTATCTATTTTTTCTTTTTACCTTTTTGCGGTGCAAGAATAGCCTGCATCGCTCTACCTTCAAATTTTGGTTCTTGTTCAACTTTTGCAACATCTTCCAATCGTTCAATAAATCTTCTTAATAATGTTTCTCCTACTTCAGTATATGCTAATTCCCTCCCCTTAAATATTACCGATACTTTAACTTTATTACCTTCCTCAATAAAATTTACTGCATGTCGGGCTTTAAAGTCGAAATCGTGTGTATCTGTATTGGGATGAAGTCGGATTTCTTTTAAAACGCTTACCTGCTGTTTTTTCTTTTGAAGTTTTTCTCTTTTTTGCTGTTCGTATGCAAACTTACCAAAGTCAATTATTTTACAAACCGGAGGAGTGGCTTGAGGAGCAATTTCAACCAAGTCCATACCTGCTTCCTCTGCTTTTTTAATAGCTTCTTTAACCGGGACAACTCCTAACTGTTCTCCGTTTGCGTCGATGAGTCTTACTTCAGGAATACGAATTTCCTGATTGACTCGAAATTTAACTTGAGTAATAGAATACCTCCTTAGTTGTGATTTACTCTGTTTCTTATTTCTTTAATTATCTGATCTTTAAATTCCTGCAGACTTACACTTCCTTTATCGCCTAATTTATGCTGCCTAACCGAAACTGTTCCAGACTCTTTTTCCTTTTCACCAACAATTAACATATAAGGCACCTTCTGAGTTTCCCAATCACGAATTTTATAACCAATCTTTTCATTCCGTAGATCAAGTTCGGTTATAATTCCTTCTGACGATAATGATTCCAAGACTTTTTTTGCATAATCAAAATGATTCTGGGAAACCGGTACAATTGCTACCTGAATAGGTGCAAGCCATGTCGGGAACGCCCCGCCGTAATGTTCAATAAGAATACCCATAAAACGTTCGATTGATCCAAGTAATGCTCTATGGACCATATACGGTTGATGTTCTTTACCATCATCGCCGATATATTTCATTTCAAATCTTTGCGGAAGATTAAAATCAAATTGAATTGTACTCAACTGCCATTCTCGATTTAATGCATCTTTTATTTTTATATCTATCTTCGGACCGTAGAAAGCACCACCGCCTTCATCCAATTCATATCCAACGTTTTCCCTTGCGAGTGCATTCTTAAGTGAATTAGTGGCTACTTCCCAAAGATGATCATCACCAACTGAACCTTCCGGTTTAGTTGCAATGAAAAATTTGAGGTCACTAAATCCAAATGCAAGGAGAATGCTCCTTGAGAACCGAAGTACTTCAATTACCTCATCTTCAATCTGTTCTTTTGTACAGAATATGTGTGCATCGTCCTGAGTAAATCCGCGAACCCTTAATAATCCGTGAAGAACACCACTTTTTTCATAACGATATACAGTACCAAGTTCAGCCCAACGCAGCGGCAAATCCCTGTAAGAGTAGAGTTTGGATTTGTAGATCATAATATGGAAAGGACAATTCATCGGTTTGACATAATAATCCTGTTCGTCAATACTCATAGGTGAATACATGCTTTCTTTATAGAAATCTAAGTGTCCGCTTGTCTCCCATAGCCAGCTTTTACCCATATGTGGTGAATACAAAAGATCATAACCATTATCTAAATGTTCTTTACGCCAAAATGTTTCAACAGTATTTCTAATTCTTGCACCTTTTGGATGCCAATAAATTAATCCTGCGCCGGCTTCTTCGTGAATACTGAATAGGTCAAGTTGTTTTCCAAGTTTACGATGGTCTCTTTTTTTAGCTTCTTCCAGGAATTGGATATAATCATCAAGCATCTTTTTCTTTGGGAAAGAGATGCCGTAAATTCTTTGCATCCTCTTATTTTTTTCATCGCCGCGCCAGTAGGAACCGGATACGTTAAGAAGTTTTAAATATTTTATCTTACCAACGTCCGGTATATGAGGACCGGTACATAAATCTGTAAACTCACCTTCATCATAAATGCTAATAACTTCATTCTGATCATCGAGCTCGCTAAGAATTTCCAGCTTATAGTTATCACCCTTATTCTGGAAAAACTTGACAGCATCTGCCTTGCTAAGTTCACTTCTCTTAAATGGATTTTTCACTTTCGTAATATCAAGCATTTTATTTTCGATCTTTACAAGATCCTCTTCGGTCAATGTTGAATTGATATCGATATCATAATAAAATCCTGCATCTATTGCGGGACCAACGCCAAACTTTGCTTCGGGGTAAATTGATTGAACAGCATGAGCCATCAAGTGTGAAGTAGAATGCCAGTATGTTCCTTTACCTTCATCCGATTCGAAAGTAAGGATTTGCAGATCAGCATCTTTATTTAATCTTGTTGAAAGATCTTTTACTACTCCATCAATTTTAGCAACTAATGCTTCATCAGCAAGTCTTGAAGAGATTTTCTGGGCAATTTCAAATGCATTAATCCCTTTTTCAAATTCTCTTACTGATCCATCAGGTAATTTTATTTTTATATTTTCCATAGACAAATTAAAGTCAAAAAAAAACGGAGCTAACTCCGATTGTGTGTGGGTTCTATAGGACTCGAACCTATGACCTTCTGCACGTCAAGCAGACGCTCTAGCCAACTGAGCTAAGAACCCGAAAACTATTTCGTCATTTTAGTTAACCTATCAACGATAATTTAAAGTACCGAGGGCCGGACTCGAACCGGCACGGGTGTAAACACCCACAGGATTTTAAGTCC
>JAGUYK010000015.1 GCA_020061355.1 Ignavibacteriales bacterium
CCGGAGTTGGAGAGCCGGGGCGGACTGTAAATCCGTTGGCAAACGCCTTTGGGGGTTCGAATCCCTCGCCGCCCACAATACTGAAATTGATGAAGGAGAAAAAACCCCAATTTTGTTCGTACTTCGTCAGTTAAATCCCTTAAAAAATAGTTCGAGATGTAATGTGGAGGATGCTGTATCCTCTTAAGATTGTTTTTTGTGTATTGTAAATAAAATGCGGGAGTAACTCAGTTGGTAGAGTCACAGCCTTCCAAGCTGTTGGTCGCGGGTTCGAGTCCCGTCTCCCGCTCCATCTATTAGCTGATGTAGCTTAGTTGGTAGAGTATCCCGCCTTAGCGGGAGAAGAAATCAACCGGAAGTTAATCCGAGAACTTGATATGCTGATGTAGCTCAGTTGGTAGAGCACTTCCTTGGTAAGGAAGAGGTCACCGGTTCAATCCCGGTCATCAGCTCAAAAGTGAAATAAAAAAGATTTAACAGGAATAAGTAATGGCAAAATCGAAAAATATCAGACAAATAATAATTTTAGAAAGCAGTGCCGGGACCGGATATCGCTATTCTACTAAGAAGAATAAAAGAAATCATCCAAATCGAGTTGAATATAAAAAGTACGATCCAATCGCTCGTAAACACGTAATATTTAAAGAGACTAAATAATACGTCAGTAGCTCAATTGGCAGAGCAGCGGTCTCCAAAACCGCAGGCTGGGGGTTCGAATCCCTCCTGACGTGCACTAGATAAAAACGGCAAAAATTATGAAAGAAAAAATAATCAATTTTGTTAACGACGTGGTCAAGGAAATGAAAAAGGTTACCTGGCCCACGAAAGATGAATTAAAAGAATCTACCTCAATCGTTATAGTGGTTTGTCTTCTGCTTGCTGCATTTACTTATGTTATAGACATGACTGTAACTCAAATTTTAAAGGGAATTTTTTAGTTGGAAAACGAAAAATCTAAATGGTACGTTGTTAGAACTTTTTCTGGTCATGAGAATAAAGTAAAAACTCTGATTGAAAATGAACTTCATGATAGTGATGAATTACGGGCAAGGATTTTTGAGGTACTGGTACCTACCGAAAAAGTATTTGAAGTTAAGGATGGCAAGAAGAAAACGAAAAAGAAAAACTTCTTCCCAGGTTATATCCTTGTTTGTGCCGATCTTGATATAAAAGCAAAAGATTTTATTATCAACACACCTTCTGTAATGGGATTTCTCGGTTCTCAGAATAACCCGATACCACTACAGCTTGATGAAGTGAAAAGAATTGTTGGTCGGATTTCACAAGGTGACGAAACTGAAAGAACAGAAACAATTTTTCGTTCCGGTGACTTTGTGAAAATTATCGACGGACCATTCAATAATTTTTCCGGCATTATCCAGGAAGTGAATGAAGAAAAAATGAAAATAAAAGTAATGGTTTCGATTTTCGGCAGAAAAACTCCTGTCGAAATTGATTTCGTTCAAGCTGAATTAGAGAAATAATTAATCAGGTAAAAAAATGGCAAAGAAAGTAGAAGGATTCATCAAGTTGCAAATTCCGGCTGGACAGGCAAATCCATCGCCTCCGGTTGGACCGGCATTAGGTCAAAAAGGTGTAAATATTATGGAGTTCTGTAAGCAGTTTAATGCAAGAACTTCAGATAAACAAGGATTAATCATTCCGGTGGTAATTACTGTTTATTCAGATAAATCATTTACATTTATCACAAAGACACCACCGGCAGCAGTATTATTGAAAAAACTAACAAAGGTTGAAAAGGGTTCGTCTGAACCAAACAAAACGAAAGTTGCAAAAGTATCAAAAGCACAACTTAAAGAAATTGCAACAGTAAAAATGCCGGATCTAAATGCTCACGATGTTGAGTATGCAATCAGTATGATAGCAGGTACTGCCCGCAGTATGGGTATTACAGTAGAAGATTAATAGAATAATAAAATTTATCACTGGAATTGAAAATGAAAGTAGCTAAAAGAATAAAAGCGATTAGAGGAAAAGTTGATACAGCCAAAGAGTATTTACTCGAAGATGCAGTAAAACTTTTAAAAGAATCATCAAAAGTTAAGTTCAATGAATCCCTTGATTGTGCTATACGCCTTGGTGTGGATCCCAGACATGCAGATCAAATGATTAGAGGAACAGTTTCCCTTCCGCATGGAACAGGCAAAAAGGTTACGGTTCTTGTAATTGCTAAAGGTTCACTTGCAGAAGAAGCCTTGAAGGCAGGAGCTGAATATGCCGGCTTTGAAGAATACATTGAAAAGATAAAAGGTGGTTGGTCTGAAATTGATGTGATCGTTGCGACTCCTGATGTTATGGGTGAAGTCGGTAAACTTGGTAAAGTCCTTGGTCCGAAAGGTTTAATGCCAAATCCCAAAAGTGGTACAGTAACTCAAGATGTTGTAAAGGCAGTCAAAGAAGTTAAAGCCGGAAAGATTGAATTCAGGGTTGAAAAAGCCGGGATCATTCATACTTCTTTAGGCAAATTAAATTTTTCGACTGAACAATTAGTGGAAAACACAAGAGCTTTTCTTCTTACTATTATAAAAATGAAACCTTCTTCAGCAAAAGGGCAGTATGTAAAGAGTGTATTTCTCTCTTCGACAATGGGACCTGGCTTAAGAATTACAAAAGAAGAACAATCATTATCACTTAAATAAAAAATTACGCACTCATCCCGTTTGTGAGCGGGATTAGAAATAGCTTCAAGCCGATTGATTATAAATTGGTTCGGGAGGAAGATGAAAAAAACAGAAAAAGTAGAATTTGTAGAAAAGATCAAAGAACTTGTAAATAATTCGTACGGTATGTTCCTTGTTGATTACAGAGGTGTAACAGTTGAAGATATCAACAAACTTCGTTCAAACTTTCGTAAAGAAGGCGTTACTTACAAAGTCTTTAAAAATACTCTTTTCAAAAAAGCCCTTGAACAGACTGGGGGATACGAAAAATTTAATGAACAACTGACGGGTATGATTGGTGTTGCTTTTGCCGGAGAAAATTTTGTTGCACCTGCAAAGATCATAAAAAAATATTATGACGATACCAAAAAATTTGCCTTCAAAGGTTGTTATATCGAAACCGCATATTACGGTGCTGGCCAGTTAGATACTATAGCCTCAATGCCTACTAAAGAAGAAATCATTGCGGGAATTATTGGTAGTGTCGCTTCACCGGCTACCGGTATTGTCGGTGCTATTAATGCAGTTATCAGGGATCTCGTTAGTGTTATTGATGAGGTCGGTAAAAAGAAAGCTGCATAAGTTTTAAGAAAATAATTAATTAAGTATAGGAGAAATAAAAAATGTCAGAGAAAATTTCTGAAATAGTTGAAAAGATTAAGGCACTCACTTTAGTTGAAGCTGCTGAATTAAAAAAAGCATTAGAAGATGAATTTGGCGTAACAGCCGCTGCACCAATGATGATGGCTGGAGCTCCTGCTGCAGGTGTTGCCGCAGCCCCGGTAGAAGAACAAACTGAATTCGATGTTATTCTTCAAGCAGCTGGTGCTACTAAGATTAATGTTATTAAAGTAGTTCGCGCTCATACCGGACTTGGATTAAAAGAAGCTAAAGATTTAGTTGATGGCGCTCCAAAAACAGTAAAAGAAGCTATCTCTAAAGATGAAGCCGAAAAGATTAAGAAAGAACTTGAAGAGGCTGGAGCAACTGTTCAAGTTAAGTAATTGGCAATTCATGCTAATTATTTGAAAAATTAAAGTGGTAGGATGAAGAAATCCATCTTACCACTTTCTTTCATTATATAAAATGAAAGAAAGCCTACTAAAAACATCGGAGGTTAGGTTTGGAAAAAGCTAAAATCAACAAAAGTAATGGACGAATAACTTTTTCTGCTATTTTATCAGCATTAAAAGTTCCTGATCTTTTGAATATTCAGTTGGAATCTTTTGAAGATTTTCTTCAACTGAAAGTCCAACCCTCGGAAAGAGAAAATAAGGGATTACAGGGTGTCTTCAATCAGAATTTTCCGATTCTGGACAACAAAGAATTTTATAGATTAGATTTTCTTGAATATTATATAGAGAAGCCCCGCTTTTCGATCGCAGAATGCGAAGAAAGAGGATTGACATACTCTGCACCATTAAAAGCTAAACTCCGTCTTTCTACTAAAGATGATGAAACAGGTGAATATGTAAATACCGTTGAACAGGATGTTTATCTTGGTAATCTTCCGTTCATGACTGAACGAGGGACGTTCATTATTAATGGTGCCGAAAGAGTTATTGTTAGTCAGTTACATCGTTCCCCCGGTGTTGCATTCGCTCAAACGCTTCACCCAAACGGGACACCGATTTATTCAGCAAGAATTATCCCTTTCCGCGGTTCATGGGTTGAATTCGCTACAGATATCAATAATGTTTTATATGTATATATTGATAGAAGGAAGAAATTCCCATCCACAACATTGTTAAGAGCGCTCGGGTATGAAAACGATGAACAAATTTTAAATCTATTTGAGCTTATTGAAGATGTGACAACCAAACAATTGAGTGTTGATAAGCATTCTGGAAGAGTTGTCGCAAATGATGTGATCGATCTGCAGACCGGTGAAATTTACGCGTCTAAAGATACCGAATTAAATGAAGAAATTATCCTGAGTATAAAAGGTTCTTCGGTTCAAAAAATTCAATTACTAAGTTCCGAAACATCTCTTGAACAGGATTTAATTATAAATACACTTAAGAAAGATATATCTAAAACAAAAGAAGAAGCACTTTATGCTATTTACCGTCAATTGCGTTCGGGTGAAGCTCCTGATATGGATACCGCATTTGGCTTAATAGATAAATTATTCTTTAATGAAAAAAGATACGATCTTGGTGATGTAGGCAGATTCAGAATGAATGATAAGTTAGGATTAAATGTTGACGAAAAAACACGTGTCCTAACAGTAGAAGATATTATTGCCATAATGAAGAATATTATCAAACTTAAAGTCGGCAATGTTAATGTTGATGATATTGATCATTTAGGCAACAGAAGAGTACGTACTGTTGGCGAACAATTGATGCAGCAATATAATGTTGGTCTTGCAAGAATGTCGCGTACAATAAAAGAGCGAATGAATATGCGAGATAACGAAAACATGCAGCCGCAAGACCTGGTAAACGCTAGAACTATTAGTAGTGTTATTAATGCATTTTTTGGAACGAATCAGTTATCACAGTTCATGGATCAAACAAATCCGTTATCTGAACTAACTCATAAAAGAAGAGTATCAGCATTAGGCCCAGGTGGATTAACACGTGAACGCGCAGGATTCGAAGTTCGAGACGTTCACCATTCCCATTATGGAAGGTTGTGCCCAATCGAAACTCCCGAAGGTCCTAATATCGGTTTGATCTCATCACTTACAATTTATACCCGTGTTAATCATTACGGATTTCTTGAGACACCTTATAGAAAAGTTAAGGAAGGGAAAGTTTCCAGCAGCATTGATTATCTTAGTGCAGATCAGGAAGATGAATTTACTATTGCACAAGCTAATGCACCACTCGATGAACAAAACAGATTTGTTCGTGACAGAGTTAAGTCGAGATTTAAAGGAGAATTTCCAATTGTTCCTCCAAATGAAGTACACTATATGGATGTTGCCCCTGCACAAATAGTGAGTGCAGCAGCAGCGTTAATTCCTTTCCTCGAGCACGATGATGCTAACAGAGCATTAATGGGTTCTAACATGCAGCGTCAAGCTGTACCACTTTTAGTTCCTAAAGCTCCGCTTGTAGGAACTGGTATGGAACAAAAAATTGCAAGGGATTCACGCTCAATAGTCGTTGCAGAAGACAGTGGTATTGTTGAGTATGCCGATTCTAAGAAAATTATTGTTAAGTATGATGTTGATGAAAACAGTCCTGAAGCATTAGTAAGCTTTGATGATGAAAGAAGAGTGGAATTTAGTCTTACAAAATTTTCAGGAACAAACCAGGAGACTTGCTTTACTCAGAAACCTGTTGTTATTACAGGACAAAAACTAAAGAAAGGTGATGTGTTAGCTGATGGACCTGCAATTGAAAATGGAGAACTTGCATTAGGCAGGAATGTATCAGTTGCATTTATGCCATGGAGAGGATACAATTTTGAAGATGCTATTGTATTAAGCGAAAGATTAGTTGCCGATGATGTATTTACTTCAATTCATATTGAAGAGTTTGAATTACAGGTGCGGGAAACAAAACGTGGCGAAGAAGAACTAACACGCGACATTCCGAATGTAAGCGAAGAAGCAACAAAAGATCTTGATGAAAATGGTATTGTAAGAGAAGGTGCCGAAGTTAAAGAAGGCGATATATTAATTGGTAAAATTACACCGAAAGGTGAAACAGATCCTACGCCCGAAGAAAAACTTCTTAAAGCAATATTCGGTGATAAAGCCGGTGATGTAAAGGATGCATCCTTAAAAGCACCCCCGGGTTTAAAAGGTACTGTAATTAAAACTCGTTTGTTCAGCAGAAAGAAAAAAGATCCTGAAGCAAAAAAAATTGAGAAAAAACAATTAGATACTCTTGAAGCAGCATTTAAGAAAAAGAGAGAAGATCATTATGCCAAACTTGTTAGAAAATTAACAAGAATTTCCGAAGGGAAAACAACCTCCGGCATCCGCGATCTCGATGGATCAGTTGTATTACGTAGCGGAACTTCAATTAAAGAATCAACTTTCGAAGATATTGAAGACATCACTAAACTGGATTATACAAAAGACTGGTTCGAAAGAAAAAATGCAAATGAACTTATAAAGCAGCTTTTCTCTAATTATTTCAATATTCTTTCTGATATAGAAGAAGATTATAAACGTGAAAAACTGAAAATACAAAGTGGTGATGAATTACCTCCGGGAATCACTCAGCTGGCAAAAGTTTATGTTGCAAAGAAAAGAAAAGTCTCAGTTGGTGATAAGATGGCTGGACGGCATGGAAATAAAGGTGTTGTCGCAAAAGTTGTTCCTGTTGAAGATATGCCGTATCATGAAGACGGAACACCTGTTGATATAGTATTAAATCCCCTTGGTGTGCCATCGCGTATGAACCTGGGACAGCTTTACGAAACTGCTCTTGGATGGGTAGGCCAAAAACTTGGAGTGAAATTCGAAACACCAATATTCGACGGAGCTAATGTTCATGACGTTGAAAATTGGCTCGAAAAAGCCGGATTGGCTGATGGAAGTAAAACTTGGTTATACGACGGAAGAAGCGGAGAAAAATTCCATCAAAAAGTTACAACCGGTTATATATACATGATGAAACTCGGTCACATGGTTGACGATAAGATACATGCTCGTTCAATTGGACCATATTCATTAATTACTCAGCAGCCACTCGGCGGTAAAGCACAGTTTGGCGGTCAGAGATTTGGTGAAATGGAAGTTTGGGCTTTAGAAGGATACGGTGCAGCTCATGTATTGCAGGAAATCTTAACAGTAAAAAGTGATGACGTTTCCGGTAGAGCTAAAACTTACGAAGCAATAGTTAAAGGTGAAAATATTCCAGAACCGAATATTCCTGAAGCTTTTAATGTTATGATCAAAGAATTACAAGGTCTAGGCCTTGATATAAAAATTAATTAGTCAACCGTAAGATCTGTCCTTAACAGATTTTTAGGAGAAAATATATGAGATTCAGACCACAAGAAACCAAACTGAAGCAGATTGAAAAAATTACCATAAGTTTAGCAAGTCCTGATGATATTCTTTCGAGATCTCATGGCGAAGTTACAAAACCTGAGACTATAAATTATAGATCGTTCAGACCAGAAAAAGATGGATTGTTCTGCGAGAAAATATTTGGACCGGTTAAAGATTGGGAATGTGCATGCGGAAAATATAAGGGTATTAGATACAAAGGGATTGTATGCGATCGATGCGGTGTTGAAGTTACACTAAAAAGTGTCCGCCGTGAAAGAATGGGTCACATCGCTCTTGCAGTTCCGGTTGTACATATCTGGTTTTTTAAGGCATTACCTTCGAAGATCGGTAATATTATCGGGATGACTACCAAAGAACTTGAGAAGATTGTTTATTACGAGTCGTATGTTGTTATTAGTCCGGGTCCAACCGGCTTAAACAGAAAAGATCTTATTTCGGAAGACCAGTATTATGAAATTGTTTCATCGTTGCCTCATGATAACGATTCACTTGATGACGATGATCCTAAAAAATTCCTCGCCAAAATTGGTGGTGATGCAGTAAAAGAACTTTTAAAACAAACTGAAATTGAATCGACATTTCAGGAACTAAAAGCCCAGCTTGCAGTAGAAACTTCCCAACAGAAACGAAGCGATATTCTTAAAAGGCTTAGAGTACTTGAGGCATTCAGAGAATATGAAGGGAAAGTTCCTAATAAACCAGAATGGATGGTTCTTAATGTTGTTCCGGTTATCCCACCTGAACTTAGACCATTGGTACCTCTTGAAGGGGGACGTTTTGCGACAAGTGACTTGAACGATTTATACAGGCGTGTAATTATTCGTAATAATCGTCTGAAAAGATTAATCGATATTAAAGCTCCTGAGGTTATTCTCCGTAACGAAAAAAGAATGCTTCAGGAAGCTGTAGATGCTCTCTTTGATAATTCAAGAAGAGCAAGTGCTGTTAGAAGCGATGGAAACCGTCCATTAAAATCTTTAAGCGATATGCTTAAAGGAAAGCAAGGTCGTTTCCGTCAGAACCTTCTCGGTAAGCGTGTTGACTATTCCGGTCGTTCTGTAATTGTTGTCGGTCCTGAATTAAAATTGCATCAGTGTGGTTTGCCGAAGGATATGGCGGTTGAATTATTCAAACCGTTTATTATACGTAAACTAATTGAAAGAGGACATTTCAAAACTGTTAAGAGTGCAAGAAAAGCTGTTGATAGAAAAGATGCATTGATCTGGGAAATTCTGGAAAAATTGATTGATGGTCATCCAGTTATGCTTAACCGCGCTCCTACATTGCACCGTCTTGGAATTCAGGCTTTCCAGCCAATCTTAATTGATGGTAAGGCAATTCAGCTTCACCCGATGGTATGTACTGCGTTCAATGCGGATTTTGATGGTGACCAAATGGCAGTTCACATTCCACTTTCCTATGAAGCACAGTTAGAAGCTTCAATTTTGATGTTGAGCAGTCATAACATCCTTTCACCTCAAAATGGCGGACCAATTGTTGTCCCAACTCAGGATATTGTTCTGGGTTGTTATTACTTAACAAAAGTTAAAACAAATGCCAAAGGTGAAGGAAAAATCTTCAGTAGTATGGATGAAGTAATTATTGCATATAATTCGAAAGCTGTTGACCTTCATGCAAAAATAAAAGTAAAAATAGATAATGAATTAATAGAAACAACTGTTGGACGTGTTATTTTTAACCAGATTGTACCACGTGGTTATGACTTTATAAATGAATTGCTTGTTAAGAAAATATTCAGCGGGCTCATTTATAAAATGTTTATGAAAGTTGGTAATGAGGTTACTGCAAAGTTTCTGGATGATGTAAAAGATTTAGGGTATAGATATGCAACTGCTGCCGGTTTGTCGATCAGTTTCAGCGATATGATTATTCCGGATGAAAAGGTAAAATTGATTGACGACTCCAACAAAAAAGTAAATGCAATTTTAAACGAACATGAACAAGGTCTCATAACAGACGCTGAGAGATATAATAAGATTATTGACGTTTGGACATTTACAACAAACAACGTTGCTAAATCACTTATGGATCGCTTGAAAACCGATCAGGGTGGATTTAATTCATTGCATATGATGGTTGATTCTGGTGCAAGAGGTTCTCAGGAACAGGTTAGGCAGCTAGCAGGTATGCGTGGTTTGATGCAGAAACCTCAGAAGAGTTTAACCGGGCAGTCAGGTGAAATTATTGAAAATCCGATTGTTGCAAACTTCAAAGAAGGTTTATCAGTTCTTGAATATTTTATTTCAACTCACGGTGCCCGTAAAGGTCTAGCTGATACAGCTTTGAAAACTGCAGATGCAGGTTACCTAACCAGAAGATTATGCGATGTTGCGCAGGATGTTATAATCTCTGAGATCGATTGCGGAACTATTCGTGGTGTTTATATTACAGCTTTGAAAGATGTTGAACAGGAAAGAGAACCGCTTGCAGAAAGAATAACCGGGCGAACTGCTCAGGAAGATGTTTATGATCCGAAATCAGATGAATTAATTATTGAAGCCGGGGAATTGATCTCCGAGGAAATAGCAGAAAAGATTGATGAAGCTTACATTGATCAGGTATATATAAGAACGGTATTAACATGCGAATCTAAACGGGGAGTCTGTGCTAAGTGTTACGGTAGAAATCTGACAACCGGTCAATTAGTTGAAATTGGTGAGGCAGTTGGTATTATTGCCGCGCAATCAATAGGTGAACCCGGTACGCAGCTTACATTACGTACATTCCATTTTGGTGGAACTTCATCACGTATTGCAAGTCAATCGCAAGTTGAAACTAATGTATTCGGAACAGTGAAGTTTGATAGAATTTCTTATGTCGAAAAATTTGATGCCTTTGGTAAAGTGAATGTTGTTATTGGTCGAAGAGGTGGTATTGGAGTTTATGATGATGATGATCGACAGATAAAGAGATTTGAAATTCCTTATGGTGCGGAATTATTGGTTGAGGATAAACAAGAAGTTAAAAAAGGATTGCCCCTTTATAATCACGATCCTTACAACTCTGTTATTGTAACAGATATGAGTGGGAAAGTATCATTTCTTGATCTTGTTGATAGTGTAACTTATCAGCAGGTTGCAGATGAGCAAACCGGACATGTGCAAAAAGTTGTTATTGAATCCAAGGATAAAAATCTAACGCCAAGCATTTCGATCAAAGATTTAAAAGGGAATGAGAAAGTATTTAACATACCTACAAGAGCATATTTAGCTGTCGAAGAAGGTGAAGATATTCAAGCAGGCACTATTCTGGCAAAAATTTCCAAGGCTACGGCTAAAACCCGTGATATTACGGGAGGATTGCCACGAGTAACAGAATTATTCGAAGCAAGAAGTCCTCATGATCCGGCAATTGTTTCAGAAATTGAAGGCCGTGTTAAATTTGGTGCTCGTAAAAAAGGTTCCCGTGAAATAATAGTTGAATCTTACGACAGTTCGATCCAAAAAGTATATGCTGTACCTTATGGAAAACATACTTTGGTTCAGGAAAATGATGAAATTCCGGCTGGCGAGAAAATTACAGATGGTCCTATGGATCCGCATGATATTGTTAAAATTAAAGGTACAAATGCTGTACAGGAATATCTTGTTAATGAGATTCAGGATGTTTATCGTTTGCAGGGTGTGAAAATAAATGATAAGCATATTGAAGTTATTGTGAAGCAGATGTTGCAGAAATTGAAGGTAATATCAGCCGGGGATACAAATTTCATCGAGGAAGATTTGGTTGATAGGAATAAACTCATCGAAGAAAACGAACGTATTGAAAATATGGTTTGCTTGTTAGATCCGGGGCAATCGAAATTTAAAGCCGGTCAATTAATTTTGCGTTCTAAGTTCAGAGAAATTAATGCAGAGCTTACCCGTAAAGGGAAGAAAACTATGAAATCCAGGGATGCAGAGCCGGCAACTTTTGATAACGTGTTGTTGGGAATAACTCATGCCGCATTATCAACTGAAAGCTTTATATCTGCTGCTTCATTCCAGGAGACTACAAAAGTTCTTACTAATGCCGCTACAGAGGCAAAAGTGGATTCTTTAAATGGATTAAAGGAAAATGTTGTAATGGGACATTTAATCCCGGCTGGAACCGGTTTGAAGAAATACAAAAATATATTACTAACTAGTGAAGAGACATTAATAGAAAGTTCAAAAGTTGAGGAAGTTGAAGAGAAAGAATCTAGTTAGTCGAACTTTAAAAATAAATAAACAGTCTTTCTTGACAATTGAAACGAATATCGATAAATTTAAAGTCTGAATTTTTATCAGAATGAATAAATTTTGGAGGAAATTGCGTGCCAACGATTAACCAGTTGGTTAGAAAAGGGAGAGTTGTAGTAACATCGAAAAATAAAGCACCGGCTTTAGATGCTTGTCCTCAAAAGCGTGGTGTTTGTACGAGAGTATATACTACAACACCTAAAAAACCAAACTCAGCATTAAGAAAAGTTGCAAGAGTCAGATTAACAAATGGAATTGAAGTTACCGCCTATATCCCCGGTGAGGGCCACAATCTTCAGGAACACTCTATTGTTTTAATTAGAGGTGGTAGAGTAAAAGATCTTCCAGGTGTTAGATACCATATTATACGTGGTACTCTTGATACTGGTGGTGTTGAAGATAGAAAAAAAGGTAGATCTAAATACGGAACTAAAAAACCAAAAGCAAAATAGTCGATTATGAGAAAGAAAAGAGCAGAAAAAAAATATCTTAAACCAGATCCAAAGTATAATGAAATAATGGTTTCTAAACTTATTAACTATCTTACTTGGCATGGTAAAAAATCTACATCGAGAACTATAGTTTATGATAGTTTCTCTTTGATTGAACAAAAAACTAAGAAGCCTGCAATTGAAGTCTTCAAAAAAGCAATCCAGAATGTTCAACCACTTGTTGAAGTTAGAAGTCGTAGAGTTGGTGGTGCTACTTACCAGGTCCCGATGGAAGTTAGACCGGAAAGAAGAACAGCTTTGGCTATGCGCTGGATAAGAGTTTACTCACGTGAAAGAAAAGATAAATCAATGGCAGCCAAACTGGCAGCAGAATTAATTGCTGCATCAAACGGCGAAGGAAATTCTGTAAAGAAAAAGGATGATACACATAGAATGGCAGAAGCCAACAAAGCATTTGCCCACTTTAAATGGTAGGAAGGAGTTTTTTCTCTTAGATGTCTAACAAACGAGTTGAAGTAAATAAAGTAAGAAATATCGGTATTATGGCTCATATTGATGCCGGTAAAACAACTACAACTGAGCGTATTCTTTATTATACTGGTAAGTTGCATAGAATGGGTGAAGTGCATGATGGCGCAGCTACAATGGATTGGATGGAACAGGAAAAAGAACGCGGTATTACAATTACAAGTGCTGCAACTACTACAGCCTGGCGTGATCATCAAATAAATATAATTGATACTCCCGGTCATGTTGATTTTACTGTTGAAGTTGAACGTTCTTTGAGAGTATTGGATGGAGCTATTGCACTTTTCTGTGCAGTCGGCGGTGTTGAACCTCAGTCAGAAACTGTTTGGAGACAGGCTGATAAATATGGTGTACCACGTATAGCTTTTGTTAATAAGATGGATAGGGTGGGAGCAGATTTTTATAATGCTGTAAATATGATGAAGGAAAAACTTAGCGCCAATGCTGTTCCTATTACCTTACCTGTTGGCGATGGTGAATTATTCACGGGTTTTATTGACCTGATGTCAATGAAAGCTAGGATGTTCAATGATGATACATTAGGCACTACATTCGAAGATGTTGATATTCCTGCAGATCTCTTACCTCTTGCTCAAAAATACCGGACTAAAATGCTCGAAGCTGTTTCAGATGTTGATGATACACTTTTAGAAAAATATCTGGAAGGAAAAGAAATTACTGAAGAAGAAATAAGACCTGTGTTAAGAGCTGCAACCATTCAGTTAAAAATTATTCCTGTATTATGTGGTTCATCATTCAAAAATAAAGGTGTTCAGAAATTATTAGATGCGGTTGTTGACTTTTTACCTTCTCCGCTTGATCTTGGTAAGTTAACAGCTCATCATGTGAATAAGAATGATCATATTGAAAGAAAGATGGATCCAGAAGAAAAATTTGCTGCTCTTGCTTTCAAAATTATGACAGATCCTTATGTTGGTAAATTGACTTTTATTAGAGTTTATAGCGGTACATTAAAAGCCGGGTCGTATGTACTTAATTCCGTTAGTGATAAAAAAGAAAGAGTTGGTAGAGTCCTTCAGATGCATGCTAATCACCGTGAAGATCTGGAAGAAATAAGGTCAGGTGATATTGCAGCTATAGTCGGATTAAAACATACTAAAACGGGTGATACTCTTTGTAGTGAAGATGATCCGATAGTTTTAGAAAGAATGGCATTCCCTGAACCAGTTATTCAAATTGCTATTGAGCCGAAAACCAAAGCTGATCAGGATAAACTTTCTGAATCTTTGGCTAAACTTAGTGACGAAGATCCGACATTCAAAGTTAAAGTTGATGATGAAACCGGTCAGACATTGATTAGCGGTATGGGCGAACTTCATCTTGAAATTCTTGTTGATAGAATGAAAAGGGAATTTAAAGTTGAAGCAAATGTTGGTAAACCCCAAGTTGCTTACAGAGAGACAATTAGCAAATCTGTCCAGGCAGAAGGTAAATTTGTTAAGCAAACAGGTGGTCGTGGAAAATATGGACATGTCTGGTTGGAACTTTCTCCTAATGAACCTGGAAAAGGTTTTGAATTTGAAAATGCAATTGTCGGCGGTTCTGTACCGAAAGAATATATTAATCCGATTGTGAATGGTTTGCGCGAAGCAATGAGAAATGGAGTACTTGCAGGATATCCGGTTGTTGACGTTAAGGTTAAGTTATTTGATGGCTCTTATCATGATGTTGATTCAGATGAAATCTCATTCAAAGTTGCTGCATCAATTGGTTTTAAGAATGGCGCACTGAAAGCAAGCCCCATTTTGCTTGAGCCGATTATGAGTGTTGAAGTAATTACACCTGAAGAATATCTCGGCGATGTAATGGGCGATTTGAACTCTAGAAGAGGGAAAATTGAAGGGTTCACTTCCAGAAAAGATGCCCAGGTTATTAAAGCGATGGTCCCTTTAGCTCAGATGTTCGGTTATGCAACTACATTGCGTTCAATGACTCAGGGTAGAGCAATATATTCTATGCAATTTTCACATTATTCTGAAGTTCCCAAATCGGTTGCTGAAGAAATTACTGAAAAATCACAATCAAATAAATTAGCTCATTCAGCTTAGTAAATAAGTGTTTTTAAAATTAAATAAGATAAAAAAACAATAAGGAGAGTAACTCGATGGCAAAAGAAAAATTTGATCGTAGTAAACCTCATGTTAACATAGGTACGATCGGACACGTAGACCATGGTAAAACTACTCTTACTGCAGCCATCACCATGGCATTAGCTTTAAAAGGTCTTTCTCAAATTAGAACTTTCGACAGTATTGATAATGCACCGGAAGAGAGAGAAAGAGGTATTACAATTGCAACTGCTCACGTGGAATATTCAACCGAGAATAGACACTATGCTCACGTTGACTGTCCCGGTCACGCAGATTATGTAAAGAACATGATTACAGGTGCTGCCCAGATGGACGGCGCTATTCTTGTAGTTGCTGCAACTGATGGACCTATGCCTCAAACAAGAGAACATATTCTTCTTGCCAGACAGGTAGGTGTACCAAAAATGGTTGTATTCTTAAACAAAGTTGATATGATGGACGATCCAGAATTAATTGACTTAGTTGATATGGAATTGAGAGAATTATTAACAAAATATGAATTCCCAGGAAACGAAATTCCAATTATTCGCGGCTCTGCTTTAAAAGCTCTTGAAGCTGGAACTTCTAATGCCCCAACTACAGATGAAAGGTACAACTGTATTTGGGAGCTTATGAAAGCTTGTGATGAATATATTCCAATTCCTCAGCGCGACGCAGACAAACCTTTCTTGATGCCGGTTGAAGACGTTTTTTCGATAACCGGTCGTGGTACTGTTGCTACTGGTAGAGTTGAAAGAGGTACATTAAAACTTAATGAAGAAGTTGAATTGATTGGTCTTGGTATTCATAAGAAAACTGTTGTTACAGGTATTGAAATGTTCCGTAAAGAACTCGATTCAGCGCTCGCCGGAGATAACGCCGGATTGTTGTTGAGGGGTGTTGATAAAACTGAAATTGAAAGAGGAATGGTTCTGGCTAAAACCGGTTCAATTACACCTCATAAGAAATTCGAAGGTAAAGTTTATATCCTTTCTAAAGAAGAAGGCGGACGTCATACACCTTTCTTTAATGGCTACAGACCTCAGTTTTACTTCAGAACTACTGACGTTACCGGTATTGCTACTTTACCAGAAGGTACCGAAATGGTTATGCCTGGTGATAACGTACAGCTTAAGATCGATTTAATTTCTGAAATAGCTATGGAAGAAGGATTGAAGTTCGCTATTCGTGAAGGCGGTAGAACAGTTGGTGCTGGTTTTGTAACAAAGATTATTGAATAAGAATTAAATGAATAGGGGAAAGTTTTTACTTTCCCCTTACTATGTCTGAACAAGGAGATTATTAAAAGTGCCCGGTCAAAAAATTAGAATAAAATTAAAGTCATACGATCATATATTGATTGACAAATCAACTGAGAAAATAATTAAAACCGTAAAAAGTACTGGAGCTGTTGTTTCCGGACCAATTCCGCTTCCAACAAGAAGAACGGTCTTTACGGTTCTACGATCACCTCACGTTGATAAAAAATCTCGAGAGCAATTCGAGATAAGGGCTCATAAAAGAATTATTGATATCCACAATTCTAATAATAAAACTGTTGACGCTTTAAGCAAACTGGAAATACCCGCTGGCGTTGATATTGAGATTAAGTTATAGGGAAAAAAATGCCTGGTCTGTTAGCAAAAAAATTAGGAATGACTAATATATACTCCGAAGACGGTCAAATAATTCCGGTTACTATTCTTGAAGCTGGTCCGTGTAAAGTATATTCTGTGAAAACAAAGGATAAAGACGGATACACTTCTATTCAAATAGGGTTTGGAGAGAAGAAAGAGAAAAAAGTTAGTAAACCTCAACTTTCTGTTTTCAAAAAACTTGGACTTGTTCCGCCGATTACTTTGAAAGAATTCAGAAATTTTGAATCGGATCAATTTAAGGTCGGAGATGATATTAAAGTTGATATTTTCCAGATTGGTGATAAAGTTAAAGTATCTGGTAAAAGTAAAGGCAAAGGATTTCAAGGAGTCGTTAAAAGACACGGTTTTAGCGGTGTCGGTGGTGCTACTCACGGTCAAAGTGATAGAATGAGAGCTCCGGGATCTATCGGTGCGAGTTCTTATCCTTCCAGAGTTTTTAAAGGTCAGAAAATGGCTGGGAGAAAAGGATTTGAAAATGTTACTACACGAAACCTTAAAGTGGTAAAAGTTCTTGTTGAAAAAAATATTATAATGGTTAAAGGAGCGGTACCAGGCTCCATAAATTCAATTGTTGCAATAAATAAATAGTGCTATTGAAAATGAAATTAGAAGTAATAAAAACTGACGGTACAAAATCTGGAGAGAAAGTAGACCTCTCTAAGGATATATTTGAAATAGAACCGAATGATCATGTTCTCTATCTTGCTGTAAAAGCTTTCTTGGCTAATCAAAGACAAGGTACACATAAAGCCAAAGAAAGAAATGAAGTTAGAGGTGGCGGTAAAAAACCATGGAGACAAAAGGGTCGTGGCGGTGCAAGAGCCGGATCTTCAAGATCTCCACTTTGGGTTGGTGGTGGTTCAATCTTTGGTCCTAAACCAAGAGATTATAGACAGAAATTAAATAAGAAAGTTATTTCCCTTGCAAGAAAATCTGCTTTATCATATAAAGCTAAAGCTAACCAGATTTTGGTTGTAGAGGATTTCAACTTTGAAAGTCCTAAAACAAAAGAGTTTAATAAGATTCTAAATGCGCTACAGTTGAAAGGGAAGAAAACTTTATTACTTACAAATGGTTCGTTGGAAAACGTCTATAAATCAGGTAGAAATATTGAACGTGTAAACATTCTTGAAGCAAATAAAGCTTCTGCTTACGATCTATTAAATAACCAGGTTCTGCTATTACAGAAAAGTGCTGTTAATCTATTAGAAAGTACATTCAATTAATACGGTTAGAAAATGAAAAGTATTTTAATACGACCTTTAATAACAGAAAAAATGACGGGAATAAGTGAAAAGCATCCAGCAAAATTTGGTTTTCTTGTTTCTGTTGATGCAAATAAAATCCAGATTGCAAAAGCTGTTAAAGAAAAATTTAATGTTGATGCAGTCTCGGTAAATACCATTAGATATAAAGGTAAAGAGAGAACTCAGTTTACTAAAAAGGGTCGTTTTACAGGAAGAACACCAAAATTTAAAAAAGCTATTGTTACACTTAAAGAAGGTCAAACGATTGACATATTTGGTCAAGCTTAAGACCAGATATTGCGGAGTTGAATTAAATGGCAATTAGAAAATTAAAACCAAATACACCCGGTACAAGATTTATGAGCATCGCTTCATTTGAAGAGATCACTAAATCTACACCCGAAAAATCTTTAACAGCTTCATTGAAAAAATCGGGAGGTAGAAATAACCTGGGTAGAGTAACATCACGTCATAGAGGCGGTGGTCATAAGAGAAGATACAGAATTATAGATTTCAAAAGAGATAAACATGGCGTACCTGCTAAGGTTTTTTCTATTGAATATGATCCGAATAGAACTTCCAGGATTGCCTTATTAAATTATATAGACGGTGATAAACGATATATTCTTGCTCCGAACGGATTAAAAGTAGGTGATTCATTAATGTCAGGTTCCGGTTCAGAAATTAAAGTTGGTAATGCACTTCCCCTAAAGGAAATTCCTCTCGGAAGTTTTATTCACAATGTAGAAATGAAACCCGGCAAAGGTGGGCAGCTTGGTAGATCTGCCGGTACATCCTTACAGTTAATGGCACGTGAAGGTAAATTTGCTCAATTAAAAATGCCTTCTGGAGAAGTTAGACTTGTAAGTGTAGATTGTCTGGCTACCTACGGTTCTGTTGGTAACACCGATCACGAAAATATAAGTCTGGGTAAAGCTGGAAGAAGCAGATGGCTTGGAATAAGACCTCACGTAAGAGGCGTAGCAATGAACCCCGTTGATCACCCGATGGGCGGTGGCGAAGGTAAAACTTCAGGTGGTGGACATCCGGTTTCTCCATGGGGTCAAAAGTCTAAAGGATTAAAGACTAGAAAAAGAAAGAATCCAACTAATAAACATATTATCAAGAGAAGAAAATAATTTAGAGTAGTATATGCCAAGATCAGTCAAAAAAGGTCCTTTTATTAGTGTTAAACTTTTGCAGAAAGTTAGAAAGCTGAACGATACCAATCAGAAAAAAATTATCAAAACATGGTCTCGTACCAGCACTATTTCTCCTGAGTTTGTTGGACATACGATAGCAGTACATAATGGAAATAAAATGATTCCGGTTTATATTTCTGAAAACATGGTTGGTCATAAACTTGGTGAATTTGCACCAACAAGAATTTTTAGAGGTCACCCGGGTACGAAAGCAGAAAAAGCGTCAAAAGTAAAGTGATGCCACTGGCATAAAATTGAGGAATGAATTAATGGAAGCAAAAGCAACACACAGATATATCGGCTCATCACCTCGCAAGATGCGATTGGTTGTTGATTTAATCAGGGGTAAATCTGTAGATCAGGCAATTGAAATTTTACACTTTTCACCAAAGCATGCATCCAATCCGGCTGAAAAAGTATTGAGATCTGCTGTATCGAATTTGATGAACAAAGAAGAAGGTTCCAAGCAGGAAGTTTCAAATCTTTTTGTTAAAGAAGTGTTCGTTAATCAGGGACCAGCGTTGAAAAGAATCTCTGCGGCTCCAATGGGCAGAGCTTATAGAATAAGAAAAAGATCTAATCATTTAACAATTGTTGTTGCAACAAAAAAGTAATCTTAGGAGGAAGTTTTGGGTCAGAAGACTAATCCAATCGGTTTTAGAGTTGGAGTAATTAAAGGATGGGAATCGAACTGGTACGAAAACAAAAGTTACGCACCTAAACTCATCGAAGACAAAAAGTTAAGAAACTATGTTCGCAAAAGATTACAAAACGCGGGGATCTCGTCAATCAAAATTGACAGAACTTCTAAGAATATTATTCTGACAATTCACACTTCAAGACCTGGTGTTGTTATTGGTAAAAGCGGTAAAGAAATTGCACAGATTGAAGAGGAATTAAAAAAATTAACTGACAAAGAAGTAAAGATTCAAATTACTGAAATCAAGAGACCGGAATTAGATGCATACTTAGTTGCGGAAAACATCGCAAAACAAATTGAAGGAAGAATTTCATTCAGGCGTGCAATGAAATCTGCAATTACATCGGCTATGAGAATGGGTGCGGAAGGTATAAGGATTATGTGTGCAGGAAGATTGGGTGGTGCAGAAATGGCACGTACCGAACAGTATAAAGAAGGTAGAATCCCTTTGCATACTTTGCGCGCAGATATAGATTATGCAAACGGAAGAGCAGAAACAATTTACGGTTCAATTGGAATTAAGGTTTGGATCTGCCGCGGAGAAATTTTAGGAAGACGTTCAACAGAATAAAGTTATAAGAAAAAGTTTTAGGAGTTTTTCTAATGTTAATGCCAAAAAGAGTTAAGTATCGTAAATCGCATAGAGGTAGAAGAACCGGGAAAGCAACCCGGGGGCATCTGGTTAACTTTGGTGATTACGGTTTGAAAGCGATGGAACCGGCTTGGATTACCAGCAGACAAATCGAAGCATGCCGTGTTTCTTTATCACGACAGATGAAAAGAGATGGAAAAGTTTGGATTAGAATTTTCCCAGATAAACCGGTAACGAAAAAACCTCTTGAAACAAGAATGGGTAAAGGTAAAGGCGCTCCTGAATTTTGGGTTGCTGTTGTACTACCTGGCAGAATTATGTTTGAAGTAGGAGGAGTTGATAGAGAAACAGCTCATGCAGCATTAACTCTTGCGTCGCATAAATTACCGATTAAAACAAAAATTGTTCAAAGACCGGATTTAGAATCATAAAAGGATTTTGACAAAATGAAGATATACGAAATAAGAGAAATGTCCACTGAGGAAATCAAAAAAAGAATTCTCGAAGAACAAACAAATTTGGTGGATTTGAGATTTCAGCAAGAATTAAAAAATCTAACAAATACGGCTAAACTGCGCCTTGTTAAAAAAGATATTGCTAAAATGAAAACCGTTCTTAAAGAACGTGATTTGCAGGAAGCTAAAAACTCAAAGACTAATCAATAAGGAGCAATTGATTCTCAATGGAGAAAAGAAATTCAAGAAAAGTTAGAATTGGTTCGGTAGTAAGTAATAAAATGAAAAAAAGTATTATCGTGGCAATTGAAAGACGTGTAGCGCATCCGATCTATAAAAAATATTTTAAGAAAACCACAAAGCTTATGGCACACGATGAAAATAATGAATGTGGTTTGGGTGATATTGTTAAGATTATGGAAATTCGCCCCTTAAGTAAAAGAAAAAAATGGCGACTTGTTGAAATTGTAGAAAAAGCAAAATAGTTGTCATAGCGGAATATAAAGTTTGATTGGGAGTTTATAAACAATGGTTCAAGAAGAAACAAATTTAGTGGTTGCGGATAATTCCGGTGCTAAGAAAGTTAGATGCATCCGGGTTTTGGGTGGCAGTAATAGACGCTATGCAAGTTTGGGTGATGTTATTGTTGTAAGTGTTAAATCTGCAATTCCCGGTGGCGGTGTTAAAAAAGGAGAAGTATCGAGAGCAGTTATCGTTAGAACAAAAAAGGAAGTTAGAAGAAACGATGGCTCATATATCCGTTTTGATGAGAATGCTGCTGTGCTTCTTAATGCCCAGGGCGAACCCCGCGGGACACGTATTTTTGGCCCGGTTGCAAGAGAATTACGCGATAAAAAATTTATGAAAATAATTTCTCTGGCTCCAGAGGTTCTCTAAGAGGAATGATAAAATGAAAATTAAAAAAAGCGATTCTGTAATTGTTATTTCCGGAAACTCAAAAGGTAAAACTGGCAAGGTTTTGAAAGTTTTTCCTTCGGAAAACAGAGTTATAATTGAAGGAGTAAACCTTCGTAAGAGACATACAAAAGCAAATCAAAAAAATCCGCAAGGCGGAATAATTGAAAAAGAAGCACCGATTAATGTATCCAATGTTATGCTTCTTGATCCAAAGACTAGTGAACCAACAAAAATTGGATCTAAAATAATTATAGATGATAAAACCGGTAAAAAGAAAAGTGTTAGATTAAGCAAAGTCAGCGGCGAAATGATCGCATAAAAATTTTAAGGACTCATAATCAAGATGGCAAAGCAAAAAGAACAAAAACCTAAAGAACAATCAGCTGCACAAACCGGAAAGAAAACTAAATCCGGTGAAGAAGCAAAAGTAAAAGTAGTTGAAGAAAAAATTCCTGCACGTTTGAAGGAAAAATATTTCAAAGATGTTATTCCGAAATTGAAAGAACAGTTTAACTACAAAAGCATTATGCAGGTGCCAAGGATTGATAAAATAGTAATTAATATGGGAGTCGGACAGGCTGTTCAGGATCCCAAAATTATGGATGAAGCTGTTAAAGATATTGAAACAATCACCGGACAAAAAGTTTCTGTTAGAATAGCTAAAAAAGCGATATCAAATTTTAAGTTGCGCGAAGGAATGAAAATAGGTGCTAAAGTTACTTTACGTAGTGAAAGAATGTATGAATTCTTAGATCGATTGATTACAATTGCTCTCCCCAGAGTGCGTGACTTTAGAGGTGTATCAGATAAATCATTTGACGGAAGAGGGAATTATACAATTGGTATTAAAGAGCAGATTATTTTCCCGGAGATAAATGTAGATAAAGTAACTAAAGTTTTAGGAATGGACGTAACATTTGTTACTACTGCAAAATCCGATAAAGAAGCATTTGAACTTTTGAGCGCATTCGGTATGCCTTTCAGAAAAAAAGAAATTAATTAGAAGGAATAAAATGGCAAGAAAAAGTTTATTAGCCCGAGAAGTTAAAAGACGTAAGCTGCACGCTAAGTATGCCGAGAAAAGAAAAGAATTAAAAGAAAATGGTGATTACGATGGATTACAGGAACTTCCACGTAATTCTGCATTAACACGCGTGCATAATAGATGTTTAATTAGCGGTAGACCAAGAGGGTTTTATAGAAAATTTGGTCTTTCACGTTTAGTTTTTAGAGAAATGGCTTTACGCGGTGAAATACCGGGCGTAAAAAAATCAAGTTGGTAATAAGAGGAGAATATTAAATGCCGGCAACTGATCCGATTGCAGATTTATTAACAAGAATTAGAAATGCTGTTAAAGCAAAAAAGAAATATGTTGAAATTCCTTCATCAAAAATGAAGGTCAGTTTGGCTGAAATTCTTAAATCTAATAAGTTTATTAAAGACTATAACGTTATTGAAGATAATAAACAGAATATTTTAAGAATTCATTTGCAGTATCTTAACGGTGTTTCTTCTATCTCCGGTATGAAGAGAATTAGTACTCCCGGACTTCATACATATGTTAGTAAAACTGAAATCCCAAGAGTATTAAATGGTTTAGGAATAGCAATCATTTCTACACCCAAAGGTTTATTAACTGATAAACAAGCAAAAAAAGAAGCGGTAGGCGGAGAAGTTATCTGCCACGTTTGGTAATCTAAATAAAAGTTTGAACGAGGTTAAACAGTGTCACGAATAGGTAAAAAACCGATTCCAATTAAAGACGTTACAGTTACAAAGACTGACGGAATAATTAAAGTAAAAGGTAAACTTGGTGAGTTAACAGTTAAGGTTAATCCAAATGTTAATATAGAGGTTACCAAAGAAGAAATTGTTGTTACACGTCCTGATGACTCTAAAGAGAATAGATCCTTACATGGTCTTACAAGAGCATTGCTTAATAATATGGTTAAGGGTGTAACAGAAGGATATCAAAAATCTCTGGATATAGTTGGCGTAGGTTATAAAGCAGAATCTAAAGGTGATGCAGTTCTTTTCAGTTTGGGCTATTCGCATCCTATTTATTTTATTCCTCCTCAGGGTATCAAAATTGAAATACCAGCTCCAACCCAGGTTAAAATTTTCGGGATCGATAAAGAACTGGTTGGTTTAATAGCCGCAAAGATTAGATCGTTCAAGAAACCGGAACCGTATAAAGGTAAAGGCGTTAAATATTCAAACGAAATAATTATTAGAAAAGCCGGTAAAACTGCAGGCAAATAATTAGGAGATATGACAAAATGTTTTTAAAGGATAATAAAAGACGAATTAGAAAAAAAGTAAGAGTTAGACAAAAAGTATCCGGTACTGCTCAGCGTCCAAGATTGTCTGTCTTCAGAAGTTTGAATCATGTGTATGCTCAGCTGATTGATGATAACAGTGGAGTTACTTTAGTTGCTGCTTCAAGTAAAGTTAAAGATCTTGCAGAGGAATTAAAGAATACAAAAACAAAAGTTTCAAAAAGTAAAATAGTTGGAAAGTTATTGGCAAAACGTGCTGTTGAGAAAGGAATAACCACTGCTGTTTTTGATAGAAGCGGTTATACTTACCACGGCAGAATAAAAGCTGTAGCCGACGGCGCTCGTGAAGGCGGTTTGAAATTTTAATTTCCATTTTTGGTTTTGTTCTTGCCGGGTCGTCTAATGGCAGGACAGCGGCCTTTGGAGCCGTATGTGGAGGTTCGAATCCTCCCCCGGCAGCTTAAAAAAATATTAACAAAGTAAGGTTGAACAGAGGAGTTAACATTGAATTTCAAGTACAAAAAAGTATCGGGACTAGAAAACTTAAAAGAAAAAATTGTACACATTAACAGAGTTGCCAAAGTTGTTAAAGGTGGTAGAAGATTCAGCTTTAATGCAATTGTTGTTGTTGGTGACAGCAATGGTCATGTTGGAGTTGGTCTTGGTAAAGCAAACGAAGTGACTGATGCTATCTCTAAGGGTATTGATGATGCTAAGAAAAATGTTTTCAAGGTTTCTATCATTAAAGGAACTATCCCACATCCAATAATCGGCAAGTTTGGAGCAGGGCAGGTTTTATTAAAACCAGCTACTCCGGGTACCGGTCTTATTGCAGGCGGTGGGGTTCGTGCTGTTTTAGAAGCAGCCGGTGTACAGGATATTCTAACTAAATCACTTGGCTCTTCAAATCCGCACAACCAGGTTAAAGCAACATTAAATGCATTGCTCAATTTAGTTGATGCAAGATCAATGGCATATAAACGCGGAATGAAAGTTACCGAGCTTTTCAATCTGTAATAGAGGATTAAATGGCTAAGAAATTAAAAATAACACAAACAAAAAGTATTATTGATCGTCCCAGGACGCAAAAGCTAACGATAGAATCTTTAGGTCTTAGCAGACCCAATTATTTTGTAATTCACAACGATACACCTCAAATAAGAGGGATGATTAGGAAAGTATCTCATTTAGTAAAAGTCGAAGAAATCGAAGCATAAGGTGTTCAATGAATATTTTAAGCAATCTTAAACCTGCAAAAGGTTCAAACAAAAGAGTAAAAAGGATAGCACGTGGCGAAGGTTCGGGTCATGGTGGTACTGCTACACGTGGTATGAACGGTCAACGGTCTCGTGCCGGTGCTAAATACAGAGCCTGGTTCGAAGGCGGTCAGATGCCATTGCAAAGGCGTGTACCAAAGAGAGGTTTCCATTCCCCTTTCAAAGTTGTTTTTCAAGTAGTGAATCTTAATAGATTACAAAAATTGTTTGACGACAAAAAAGTAGAAGATGGAATCATAAATCCTGTTTCATTATACAAGAATGGTGTTATTGCTAAAGCAGTTGCACCTTACAAAATTCTTGGTGTTGGTGAATTAAAAGTTAAATTAAATGTTGAAGCTCATGCTTTCAGCGCTTCGGCAAAAGAAAAAATTGAATCACTTGGCGGAACTATTAAAGAGATTAAAGCTTAATGGCTACTATTCAAGAAACTTTCCGAAATATCTTTAAAATTCACGAGCTGAGGCAGAGAATACTATATACTATCTCTCTGCTTGTTATAGTACGAATTGGCTCTCATATTACTTTACCGGGCATAGATTCTTATTTATTGTCCTCGGCAATGGCTAATACTTCCTCCGATAATCTTTTCGGTCTCTACGACTTGTTTGTTGGCGGTGCTTTCTCCAATGCTGCAATTTTCGCACTTGGTATTATGCCTTATATCTCTGCATCCATTATTCTTCAAATTGCCGGAGCCGTAGTCCCTTATATTCAAAAGCTCCAGCGAGAAGGTGAAGAAGGCAGAAAAAAGATTAATCAGTGGACAAGATACGGTACTGTTATCATCTCTACTTTTCAAGCATGGGGTGTAACAATTCAGCTTCTCAACCTGCAATATAACAACTCGGCAATTGTCCCCGATGTTGTAAGAGGATTTGCATGGCAGGCATCAACTATAGTTCTTCTTGTTGCCGGTACAATGTTTATTATGTGGATGGGCGAACAGATTACCGAAAAAGGAATTGGAAATGGAATTTCCTTGATAATTTTCATTGGTATCATCAACCGTTTGCCATTTGCTCTTTTAGACGAATACAGACTTATTGCTGCCGGTCAAAGAAATTTAGTTATTGAGATTATTATTATTGCATTCATGGTTTTAGTAATTGCAGGTGTTGTTCTTGTTACTCAAGGGACACGTCGAATACCGGTGCAATATGCCAAGCGGGTAGTAGGCAGAAAAGTTTACGGCGGTGTAACCCAATATATTCCACTTAGAGTGAACACAGCAGGTGTTATGCCGATAATTTTTGCTCAATCAATTATGTTTATTCCAAGCACATTGTTTTCATTTTTCCCGAATAATGAATTTATAGGTTCCATTGCAGGGTATTTTTCATATCAATCCTTTACATATGCTTTTATTTATGCTTTGATGATCATATTCTTTACCTACTTTTATACTGCAATTGCATTCAATCCGCAGGATGTTGCAGAGAATATGAAGAAGCAGGGCGGATTTATTCCCGGTATTCGTCCCGGCAAACAGACGGCAGAATTTATCGATAATATTTTAACAAAGATAACATTACCGGGATCAGTATTCTTAGCAATAGTTGCAATTCTTCCAACTTTTGTATCTAAATTCGGAGTTTCAGGAAGTTTTGCTTCCTTCTTTGGCGGAACAAGTTTGCTTATTATGGTTGGAGTTGCTCTTGATACACTTCAGCAAATTGAATCTCATTTGCTGATGAGACATTATGATGGATTTATGAAATCCGGTAAACTAAAAGGAAGAAGATTTTAATTTTTTTATAGAAGACAGCAGATTGTGGTTTTAATCAAAACAAAAAAAGAGATTGATTATATAAAAGAAAGCTGTCAGATTGTTGCAGAAGTTTTACAATTAATGAAGCGTTATGCCAAAGCTGGTGTAACGACAATTGAACTGGATAAGATTGCAGAGGATTATATTCTTAGCAATAATGCCCGTCCGGCTTTCAAGGGATACTCACAAGCCGGTTCGTTCGACTTCCCAGGTTCAATATGTTCTTCAATTGATGATGAGGTCGTTCACGGAATTCCCGGGAACAGAGTTCTAAGTGAAGGAGAAATCCTTTCGGTTGATGTTGGCGTTGAAAAGAATAATTACTTTGGCGATGCTGCTCTATCAATTGGTATCGGTAAAATTCCTGATGAAAAACAGAGACTGATGGATTCAACTGAAAAATCTCTCTATCTCGGAATTGAACAAGCAATTCCTGGCAACCGTATTGGTGATATTGCTAATGCAATCCAGACAGAAGTAGAGGGTAAAGGTTTTTCGGTTGTAAGAGATCTTTGCGGGCATGGTGTTGGTAAATATTTGCACGAAGATCCGCAAATTCCTAATTATGGAAAGAAAGGGAACGGGACTCTATTAAAGAACGGTATGACTATAGCGATAGAACCGATGATCAATTTAGGGACTTATAAAGTTACAGTTGATGAAGACGGCTGGACAGTGAGAACAGCAGATGGATTGCCATCAGCTCATTTTGAACATACTATTGCGATTATAGACGGTAAACCAGAAATTTTAACTAAGTGCGGATAAATGGCGAAACAAGGACCAATAAAAGTAGACGGAGTTGTAACAGAGACATTACCCAATGCTCATTTTAAAGTTCGTCTTGATAATGGTCATGAAATTCTTGCTCATATATCCGGCAAGATGAGAATGCACTTTATAAAAATTTTAGTTGGTGATAAGGTGGCAATTGAACTTTCACCTTATGATTTGAACAAAGGTAGAATAACATATAGATATAAATAACGGAGAAGAAATGAAGGTTAGAGCTTCCGTAAAAAAATTATGCGAGCATTGCAAAATTATCAAACGAAAGGGAGTAGTACGCGTAATTTGCAAAAATCCAAAACACAAACAAAGACAAGGTTAAAATTTAGGAGGAATTAGATTTGGCTCGTATTGCGGGTGTTGACTTACCAAAACAAAAAAAAGCTTTTATCGGATTGACATACATTTACGGTGTTGGCCGTACAAGTGCTATGAGTATTCTTATCAAAGCGAATGTTAATCCAGAAAAAAAGATAAGCGATTTGACCGAAGAAGAGGTTGCAAAAATCCGTTCGGTTATGACTGCAGACTATAAAGTAGAAGGTGCGCTTAGAAGCGAAGTTCAGCAAAACATAAAACGTTTGATGGATATCGGTTCCTACCGCGGATTGCGTCATAGAAGAGGATTACCTGCCAGAGGTCAAAGAACTAGAACAAATTCCAGAACACGTAAAGGTAAACGTAAAACAGTTGCCGGCAAGAAAAAAACACCGGCTAAGAAGTAATAAATAATTTTAAGGAGTCAAATTGGCTAAGGTTGTTAAAAAGACTAAAAAGAAAGTTCATGTTGATGCAGTTGGACTTGCTCATATTAAAGCATCATTTAATAACGTGATCTGTACAATAACTGATATCTATGGCAATACAATATCATGGTCATCAGCCGGTAAGAATGGTTTCAAGGGTTCCAGAAAGAATACCCCGTTTGCTGCCCAGGTAACAGCAGAAGCAGCTGCAAAAGAAGCCTACGATCTTGGATTGAGAAAAATTGATGTTTATATAAAAGGACCCGGTTCAGGTAGAGAAGCTGCAATTCGCGCCTTAAGTGTTGCCGGTTTAGAAATTTTATCGATTAAAGATAGTACACCAATTCCACATAATGGCTGCAGACCGCCAAAACGCAGAAGAGTTTAAGAAGGAGAAATAATTAGATGGCAAGATACACTGGTTCAAGCTGTAAACTTTGCAGAAGAGAAAAACAAAAATTATTCTTAAAAGGATCAAAGTGCTACTCGGAAAAATGCCCACTTGAAAAAAGAAATTATGCTCCGGGTCAGCATGGCTTAACACGCAGAGTAAAATTTTCTGAGTATGGTGTTCAACTTCGTGAAAAACAAAAAGTTAAAAGAATTTATGGATTACTGGAAACACAATTCCATAATTATTTTGAAAAAGCTTCTAGACAAAAAGGTATTACTGGTGCTAACCTTATTAAATTTTTAGAACGAAGATTAGACAATGTTGTATTCCGTCTTGGATTTGCACCTTCACGAAAATCTGCACGTCAGCTTGTTCTTCACAGACACTTTCTGGTAAACGGTCATATGGTGGATGTACCTTCATTTTTGCTTGCACCGGGTGATATTGTAACCGTTAAAGATAAAAGCAAAAAGCTGGATGCAATTCATAATTCATTAAGAAGAACAAAAGATAATGTTTATGGCTGGCTTTCAATTGATAAAGCAACTCTTTCCGGTACTTTCTTAAATATTCCTGAAAGAGAAGACGTACCATTGCAGGCCAATGAACAATTGATCGTAGAATTATATTCTAAGTAATTTTAAAATTTAATTTAGAGGATACTACATGAGCTATCCGTTTATAAAAATGCCCGAAAATGTTATTCAGGATGATTCAGCTAAAAGCTCTACATTCGGCAGATTTACTGTACAGCCTTTGGAGAGAGGATTCGGAGTAACTTTAGGGAATTCATTAAGAAGAGTTTTACTCTCTTCACTTACCGGTTCTGCAATTACAGCCGTTAAGATTGAAGGCGTACTTCATGAATTTTCGACTGTCCCGGGTATTGTTGAAGATGTAACGGAGATAATTCTTAACTTGAAACAAGTAAGAATGAGAATTTTAAACAAGAAAACAACCGGATGTGAAATTTCATTTTCCGGTGCTAAAGAATTTAAGGCTGAAGATATTCAAAAAGCATGTCCGGATATCGAAATTCTTAATCCAAGTCTGCTTATCGCAAAACTTAATCCTGAAGCTAAGCTTAATATGGAATTGAAATTCGGTATCGGTAAAGGATATGTCCCTTCTAACGAGCAGAAAATTCCGGATGTGACTATCGGAACGATTCCAATTGATTCGATATTTACTCCAATTGTTAATGCCCGTTATGATGTGGAAAATGTTCGTATTGCGGAAAAAAATGATTTCGAAAAATTAACTTTCGAGATAACAACCGATGGCTCCATAACACCGGAAGAAGCACTTTCGAGTTCAGCAAAAATCCTTAAAGACCATATTCAGCTTTTCATAAATTTTGATGCTGAACCTGAAGAAGAAAAAGTTGAAAATGAAAAGGATGCTGAAGCTGAAAGACTAAGAAAAATTCTCACTACAAACGTTGACGATCTTGAATTGAGTGTAAGATCTCATAATTGCCTTAAAGCTGCTAATATCAAAACACTAGGCGATTTAGTCCGTCGTGATGAAAATGAAATGCTTAAATTCCGAAACTTCGGTAGAAAATCACTTGCTGAATTAATTGAGATTGTTGATAATTACGGACTCGAATTCGGTATGGATGTAGATAAAATATTAAAAGAAAAACCAGAAAATAATTAGTACTTTCCCTAAGGTTGAATAATGAGACATAGAGTTAAAGGTAGAAAATTAGGAAGAACATCTGAACACAGGCTGGCAACACTAAGAAATCTTGCTTCATCGTTATTAAAACATAAGAAGATTAAAACAACTATTGCAAAGGCCAAAGAGTTACGTTCATTTTTTGAACCGTTAATAACAAAAGCAAAAACAGATTCAGTTACAGCAAGAAGATATGTTGCATCGGATATTCAGGACAGAAGTTTGGTTAAGGAATTATTCACTGATATAGTGGCAAAAATTGGCGATAGACCGGGTGGATATACAAGAATAGTTAGATTAGGTCAGAGAAGAGGAGATGCAGCGGAAATGGCATTGATTGAACTGGTTGATTATAGCGGAATTGTGAAAGCTAAATCACCAAAGAAAGCAAAAGGGGAAGAAACTCCAAAATCTGAAGAAACTAAAACTGAAGCTGCTGAAGAGAAAAAAGAGACAAAAAAGGCTAAAGAAAGTAAGCCCAAAGCAGCAAAGCCGAAAAAATCTGAAGAAACCAAGGTGAAAAAGGCTCCTGCTAAGTCTAAAACAACAACAAGAAAATCAACTAAAGATAAATAAACTATAATTTGATTCGAATAAAAGGAGTATCGGATTTTCCGCTGCTCCTTTTTTATTTTAAATATATCGTATAGAGACGAACTGCTACGTCTTCACCTTACAGTTAAGACTGAGATTCACGTAAACGACACGGAGTAAGTTGCCTGTTTCAACAAACAATATATTAATGGCTTAATTGGGCATATCATAACTGTAAAGGTGTCATATCCGGCAGAGCAGGACAAACCCATTGTCTATAATTATAGTTTTATATATTTATGTCATGAAAAAGATAGAGTTTGTTAAAGCAGTCTATAACTTGAATGAAATTCCTAAAAAGGATTTACCGGTTGTTATATTAGGCGGTCGATCTAATGTGGGAAAATCATCCTTTATCAATTCTCTTTTTCATCCAGCAAAAGTTGCTAAAACAAGCTCTACTCCCGGTAAAACAAGGTCAATTAATTATTACCTCGTAGAAAATAAATTTTATATGGTTGATCTTCCTGGATTCGGATATGCAAAGGTTTCAAAAAGCGAAAGGGACTACTGGCAAAAGATGATTGAAAATTTCATTGATAAAAATAAAAGTATTGCATTCGCTTTTCACTTGATTGATAGCCGCCACAAACCAACTCCTCTGGATATCCAGCTAAATGATTTTTTACGCCTAAGGAATATTCCCTATAATGTAGTACTTAACAAAATAGATAAATTGAAGCAGTCAGAAATAGCGGCTTCACGACGCAACCTAATTACATATTTCCCGGAACTAATATTCGGCGAAAATCTCTTTTTGTTTTCGGCAATAACCGGTGTTGGTAAAAAAGAAATAATTCGGCATATGAGTGCTCTGCTTCTGTGAAATTATCACAAAACTTTAGTATAATTGAATCAAAGTTTGTTGACATTTAAGTAATCTCAAAAATTCTTACCGGCGGTCAGATGGGTATTTCGGAAAAATATAAGAAAAGAGTTCTTACTTTCTTGATAATTCCTGTCTTGATTGCTATCCCTTTCTTCACCGAAGATATCATTTTCAAGATTATTGCCGGAATTATTCTTGTTGTATATGTCGGCTTTATTATTTTCCTAAGAGATTCTACCCGCTCTGAAACTATAGATAACGTTTCCGATGACATTGAACATGATTTTGATTCTTCATTACGGGTTGAAAAAGAAAGATTTATACCTGATAACGAAGAAGATTTTAAGATAATCTCTCCAAACAAAAACATGGAGGTTTTAACTGCCGATAGTTTTACTCCAACCCTTAACCGAGGAAATAAGGAATTTTTTAAGCCGTCCGACTTCAAAGAAAATTTCGATAAAATTGTACGCGAGGAAATTCCAAGGGATGTAAGTCAGGATGAGCAATTCGGGTTTGTTCTAGAAAAAATCTTAAGTGTTGTTAAAGATTCATTTATGGCTCATACAGCTTCTTTCTTCTGGTATAATAAAAACAGGAAGCGGTTAACATTGGAAAAGTATGTCTCCAGTTCTTCTCAAATATCAAAACAAAAGTTTGATCTTGAAGACGATATACTTGGTAAGATAATTCAAAAAGAAGAGCCGGAATTGTTAACCGATATTTCAGCCAATGCTGAGATTGACGTAATTAGATACTATAATGCTCCTCAGGGAATAAAAAGTTTTGTAGGTGTTCCACTTTTTTATGGAAAAAGTCTCACCGGCATTTTAACTCTCGATTCCAAAGTGAACGATGCTTTTGGAATTGAACAGGTCTATTCGCTTGGCAGGATTGTACGTGTAATATCTGTGATAATTTCGTTATTTGAGGAGAAATTTACCGAGACCCAGGCGGAGCAGAGATTAAAAGCTCTTATGGGTGTTCTTACATACGATAAAAAATTTGAAAGTGAAGTAGATGTTTATACTGCATTGAATGGTGCTGTGGAAGGGTTAATAGATTGGGATGCATTTACTTTCGTTTCATATTTCCCGAATGAACATAAATTTAAAACTGCCCGGATTGTCAATAAGACATCACTAAAATATGTCGGTGAGAATTTAGAGATTGATCTGAACGGAACATTGGTTGGTAAATCAATCTTAAGTTCTACACCTGTAAAAATTGATGATACCTCGATTACGGAATTCCCTCGTTTCTCTAAAAATGAAGATGTCAGTTTTGACGGTTCGTTTTTAGCAATCCCTCTCCTTTATGATGATCAGACTTACGGAGTGCTCTGTTTTGAAAGTTTGAAAAAAAATGTTTACACTAACAGCGAAGTAACATTCATTAAAAATGCTACAAAGGTTTTTGCTTTCATTCTTCATTCATATTCAACAATAAATATTTTGAAAGGATTACTTTCGGTTGATATTGAAACAAAGACTTTGAATATGGATTCTTTCCTTGAGCGCTTAACAGTTGACCTGGTTAGATCAAAGGGGTTAGAACTCCCCGGAGCTATTGCGCTAATTAGAATTGATGATTTTATGGATCAGGATTCTTTGTTCGAGGGGGATCCGTTCCCAAAAGTATTACGTGCTGTTGGACAAATGATACGCGACGAGATGACACCTTTAAACATTTTGGGAAGGATCAGCGAAAAAATATTTGCAATATTTTTCTTTAATACTTCTGCTAAAGATGTGTTTCTTTGGGCTGAAAAAATTAGAATAAAAATTGCACGCAAACCAATTGCTGTTGTTTCAAAACAGACAACATATACTGTCTCAATTGGTGTTGCTTCAACAACCAATAAAACAGATGTCCATGAAGTTCTTAATAATGCAGAACTTGCCCTCAAAAAAGCTCTCGAAAAAGGCGGTAATACTGTTAAAAGTACAAACTGACCGGCTGACCGGAGGAAATTTAAGTGAATAATTTTATTCTAATTGTACTCGATGGTCTCGGTGTTGGCGAACTTCCCGATGCAAAACGGTACAAAGATGAGGGCAGCAATACAATTTCTAATATGGCAACTGCGGTTGGAGGATTAAATTTACCGAATCTTCAAAAATTGGGTATTGGAAATATCACTCAAATTTTAGGAGTCCCACCAGAAAAAAATCCTCTGGCTTCTTATGGCAAATTGACAGAAATTTCTGTTGGTAAAGATTCCACAACCGGACATTGGGAACTTGGCGGAGTTAAAACTGAAATTGAATTTCCGCTTTATCCCGATGGATTTCCGGAAGATGTTATTAATAAATTTTTGACTGAAACGGGATTAAAGGGAATTCTTGGTAATATCCCAGCATCCGGTACTGAAATAATAGAACTGCTCGGAGATGAACATGTTAAAACCGGCTACCCCATTGTTTATACTTCCGGCGATTCGGTCTTTCAGATAGCAGCACATGAAGAAGTAATTCCTCTCGATAAACAATATGAAATATGTACGATTGCCCGGGAAAAAGTACTGATTAGCCAGCATTCAGTCGGTCGTATAATTGCCAGACCGTTTATCGGTACATCAGGAAACTATTCAAGGACAACTAACAGAAAGGATTATTCAGTAGATCCTTCATCAAATACAATTCTTGATTATTTATTTAATGAAGGAATTGAGACGATTGCAGTTGGAAAAATTAACGATCTTTTTAATTACAGAGGAATCAAAACAAGATTAAAAACAAAATCGAACAATGAAGGGATTGATAGAATAATTGATTCGGGTATGAAGGCTAACGGCGCTCTAATATTTGCCAATCTTGTGGATTTCGATGTCAATTACGGACATAGAAACGACCCGGAGGGTTTTGCAAAAGCATTAAAAGAGTTTGATACCAGACTTCCGGAGATATTAAATATTCTTGATGAATCCGATTGTTTGATTCTAACTGCTGACCACGGGAATGACCCCACAACTCCAAGTACAGATCATAGCAGGGAATATGTACCGCTTATTTTTTATAGGAAAAATCATTCTGCTAAAAATCTTGGAACAAGGGAAACCTTTGCAGATGTTGCGCAGACTGTAGCACACTTCTTTAAAATTAATAATGAACTAATCGGTAAGAGTTTCTTGAATGAATGATGACTTTTCAAAAATATTTGAAATGACAGTTGAATTAAATTCTGATGGATCTATTAATTTCCCCGAGGGAAAGCTTAAGGAGCTTAAATCCAAAGGATATAATAAATTAAAATTTTTGATTCTTGGCGATTCCAACAATGCTGCAAGGGAATTAGGATATGATACCTCGATGATAGAAAAAATTCAAAATGTACAAGGATTACCGGCTGATGTTGTGGTTAATTTTTTGAGATCAAAAGGGAGTATCATATCACATGAATTCATAAACCGGGTGAAATTTTGATCGATAAATCTCAATTCCTTATTGATACTGACTTACTTTTAGAACATTTAACTCATCAAAATTTAACAGCTCCTTCCATTCTTGAAAAAGCTATGACAAAGGGAATCTGTTTTACTACTGTTATAAATGCATCGGAATTGTTTTTTGCTGCTTCGGATGATGTGCAGCGGGAATCTATTCAAGATCTTCTTTCAGCTATAAAAGTACTCGGATTAAATTCGCGATACAGTTTGAAGATTTCAAAATTTTTTAATAAAGTTGCAACCACACGTGACGCGTTACTTTGTACTGTTGCAGAATTTAACCGTTTGCCGATACTAACGAACGATACAGCAAGATACAGTAGTAGCGGTATTAAAATTATCAATCCATTAGAAATGTGAGGCATATCTGATACTCGGAAAAGTGATTGGAACAGTTTGGTCCACCCGCAAGGATGAAAATCTTGTTGGAGCTAAATTTTTAATTGTCCGCCAGCTTAATCTCGATTACTCTCCAAAAGAATCTACGGTAATTGCTGTTGATTCTGTAGGAGCGGGAGTTGGTGAGATTGTAATTGTTGCTCAGGGAAGTTCAGCACGGCAAACAACATTTACTAAAAACAAACCGGTTGATGCCGTAATAATGGCAATTGTTGATAAGCTTGATATTGCCGTTAAAGATGATAAAAAAGATTCTGCAGGGAAATAATGTATCTCGGAAGAGTGATAGGTACAATTTGGGCAACGCGAAAGTATGAATCTGTGACGGGTTATAAGATGCAGTTCGTACAGCCTTTGAATGGTGAATTGAAAAAACTTGGGGATCCAATTATTGCGCTCGATACTGTAGGTGCAGGACCTGGTGAAATTATTTATTATGTGACTGCAAGCGAAGCAGTAATTCCATTGGATGTTGATATGGCTCCTGTGGATGCTTCAATTGTTGGAATTGTAGATTCTATTAACATCGAATCCTAATCGGAGAAATTTCTTGTGAAAATCACCAAACAATTTACTAATCGGGAAAGTCAGTCCTTAGATAAATATCTTCAAGAAATTGGTAAAGTTGATCTCTTAACACCTGAAGATGAGATATATCTTGCTATTCAGATAAAGAAGGGAGATCACAAGGCTCTTGAAAAATTGGTAAAAGCCAATCTGCGTTTTGTAGTTTCCGTTGCTAAGCAATATCAAAACCAGGGATTGTCATTAGGAGATTTGATTAATGAGGGTAACCTTGGTTTGATTAAAGCCGCAAAAAGATTTGATGAAACACGCGGTTTTAAGTTTATCTCTTACGCTGTATGGTGGATAAGACAATCAATTCTTCAGGCACTTGCAGAACAATCGAGAATTGTCCGGCTGCCATTGAATAGAGTTGGCGCATTGAATAAAATAGGCAAGGCATACAGCAACCTTGAGCAGGAGTATGAACGCGAACCTAACGCTCATGAACTTGCACAAGAACTCAGCATGGATATTAGCGAGGTATCGGATACATTAAAAATATCCGGTCGACATGTTTCGATGGATGCACCATTCTCACAGGGTGAAGAGAACCGTTTGCTAGACGTTCTATCCAATGATGAAATCCCTTCACCTGATTTTACATTAATGACCGAATCATTGAGAAATGAAATTGAAAGAGTTCTATCAAGTTTGACAGGTAGGGAAGCTGAAGTTATCAAATTGTATTTCGGTTTGAATAAAGAACATTCCCTAACACTCGAAGAAATAGGAGAGAAATTTAATTTAACAAGAGAGCGTGTAAGACAGATAAAAGAAAAAGCAATTCGAAGGTTGCGTCATGCCTCCCGAAGTAAGAATTTAAGAGCTTACCTCGGTTAAGTAATTGATGAAGATTTTAAAAATCATAAATTATTTTTTTACCTGTTTACTTTGTTCCTTAATATTAGCTGGTTGCGGAACATCTTCAACCGGACAACGATTTAGTCAATCTAAAACTAAAAATGAAGAACAACCAGCTAAAAGAACCTACCGTTTTTCCTCTCCAGATTCAGTGAAAACAAAAAAAACTGAAGTCGAACATCCTCAAATTACTTTCCCCGATATACCGGATTCAAGTCTGGATGAATTTGATGAATTACCTGTTGAAACTGAACCCATTGATAAATCTAAATTTATTGGCAATTATGATAAAATGAAGTCGTTTAACGTGCCATTTACTCCCCGGGAAAAAATTCTCTTTGAGGTTATAAAATTCCTTGATACACCTTATAAATATGGCGGTAATAATGAAAACGGAATTGATTGCTCGGCATTTACAAAACAGGTTTATCAAAGCTCAATTGCCCTGGAATTACCACGGAGTACCAGAGAGCAATTCAAAGTTGGTGAAAATATCTCAAAATATGATTTGAAGTTCGGCGACCTTGTTTATTTTAATACCACAAAGCGTTCATACCCGGGACATGTAGGAATTTACCTTGGTGATGATCAGTTTGTTCATGCAAGCCGCAGTCTGGGTGTAACGGTTTCATCATTATCAGATTTATATTATAAGAAAAGATTCGTAGGTGCGAGAAGAGTTGAAAATATTGAACGAAATTAATTACCAATGTATTCGTGAAGCAGCACCTACTATGAGCAACAAGAATATTTACCAATAATTCTTTACTTGAGAATTCAAATTGCCTATCCAGCATTTAATAACTTCCTTCTATTATCTGTTGGATGTTAATTGAAATTAAGATAGGATTGCCTTAATTTTTCAACAACAACATAAATAAATCGGAGATTGTAATGGAATACAGAATAGAAACTGATACTATGGGAGAAATTAAAGTACCTGCTGATAGGTATTACGGTGCACAAACAGCACGATCCCTAATGAATTTCAAAATTGGTGGAGAAAGATTTCCGCGTGAAATGATTCGTGCTCTTGGTATAGTTAAAAAAGCTGCAGCAATGACAAATTGTGAATTAGGAACTTTAGCTTGTGAAAAAGCAGAGTTAATTATTAAAGCGGCAGATGAAGTAATCGAAGGAAAACTAGACGATCATTTCCCGTTGGTTGCATGGCAGACAGGAAGCGGCACCCAGTCTAATATGAATGCTAATGAAGTGATTTCCAACCGAGCTATCGAAATGGTAGGTGGAGTTTTAGGAAGTAAAAAACCGATTCACCCGAATGATGATGTAAATAAGTCTCAATCTACAAATGATGCCTTCCCAACAGCAATCCATGTTGCTGCTGTTGAAGAAATTCACAGACGTTTGATACCGATGGTAGCAAAACTTAGACATGAATTAAATGCAAAATCAGAACAATTTAAGGACATCATAAAAATTGGTAGAACTCACTTAATGGATGCAACACCTTTAACACTTGGTCAGGTATTTTCTGGCTGGGCACACCAATTAACTAACGGTCTGGCAAGCATTAATTGTTCAATGACCCGTTTATATGAAATCCCTCTGGGTGGTACAGCAGTTGGAACAGGTTTGAATTCACATCCGGATTATGCAGTTCACGTTGCAAAAAAAATCTCTGAGATTACAGGTCTCCAAATAAAAACTGCACCAAATAAATTTGAAGCAATGGCAGCAAAAGACGCCCTTGTTGAGATGAGTGGTGTATTAAAAACATTAGCGACCTCACTTATTAAGATTGCTAATGATATTCGCTGGCTTGCTAGTGGTCCGCGCAGTGGTATTGGGGAATTGATACTACCGGAAAATGAACCAGGAAGTTCCATAATGCCGGGTAAAGTAAACCCAACTCAATGCGAAGCAATGACAATGGTTTGTGCTCAGGTCTACGGCAACGATGTTACAGTAAGTTTCTCAGGTGCAAGCGGTCACTTTGAACTGAATGTTTTCATGCCGGTTATTGCATTTAATATTCTTCAATCCATAAAATTAATGGCCGATGCATGTGAAAGTTTCACCGACAATTGTGTAGTTGGAATACAAGCAAATGTACCTAATATTAAAAAGCATCTCGAAAACTCATTAATGCTTGTAACTGCATTAAATCCGGTTATTGGTTATGATAATGCTGCTAAAGTTGCAAAGAAGGCACATAAAGAGAATAAGACACTTAAAGAAGCAGCTGTTGAACTTGGTTTAATTACAGCAGAAAAATTTGACGAGGTTGTTCGTCCCGAAAAAATGCTTGGTCCCAGTAAGTAATTATTTCCCCCATATTATTTCCCCCTCTAAATTATAGAGGGGGACAAAGGGGGAGGTTAAAATGCAAAGGAAAAAATGGCAAGCTAAATATGATCTAAGCAATATCCTATTTTCTTCTTTATGATCTCAACAACTACCATTCTGTTAATAATTACTATTATTTTTATCGGTTCATTTATTAGGTCGTCTATTGGCTTTGGCGAAGCTGTTATTGGAATGCCTCTGCTGGCACTTTTCATTAATGTTAAATCCGCAACGCCATTAATGGCGCTCACCGCTTCTACATTAGCAATTTTATTGCTCATTACTTCATGGCGGAAAGTCAGTTTGAAAGATGCATGGCCCTTCGTTTTCTCTACAATGTTAGGTCTCCCGGTTGGACTTTATTATCTGAAAAATACATCTGAATTATTGATCAAAATTGTTTTAGGAATTCTTCTGATTTTATTTGGTCTTTACTATCTCTTCGTAAAAAAATTACCCCATCTAAAGAACGAGAGATTGTCAATTTTGTTTGGATTTTTTGCCGGAATTCTGGGAGGTGCATACAATACAAATGGACCTCCAACAGTAATTTACGGTGTTCTAAGAAGGTGGTCACCACAACATTTCAGGGCAACCTTGCAAGGTATTTTTTTCCCGACCGGTTTGATTATTACAGTTAGCCATGGTATTACAGGGTTGTGGTCCGGGTTTGTTCTATCTTTATATCTCTTTTCCTTACCTGCAATACTAATTGCATTTTATCTCGGTAATAAATTACACTATAGAATAAATGAAGAGAGGTTCAAAAAAATTATTTACACTTTTATTCTTATTATTGGCATAGTATTAATCATCAATTCAATGCTTTAGATGAATAATTACAAAAGAACCATAGTTCTTATAGCAGTTTCAATTATTTTCGATTTTATTGGAAGATTAACCTTTCGTAATATTCTAAAGTATGTATTACCTTTTGAAGCCTTCCTCTTCCTTATTATTTCGATATCATTTTTTTATTATGTCAGACAACAGTCCATCTCTAATAGAAAAACTAAAAGATTAGAATTAGTGATGGGTTATTTCTTTTTATTAGGTTCATTTAGAGCTGTTCTATTGATTTTGGGGATTACTGTTGAAGTATCAAATCTCATTATAATGATTCTTGCTGCAATTTTTCTCATATATTATATAATTAAAAAGAAGTCCTAGTATGAACATTAAAAAACTACCTCGAACAAAATTGGGATTCTTCCCGACACCAATAACCGAATTGAAAAGAATTTCCGGTCACTTAAATGGACCGAGAATTTATATTAAACGAGACGACCTTTCCGGATTAGCATTCGGAGGCAATAAAACACGTAAGCTTGAGTACCTTATTGCTGATGCAATCACAAACGGATATGATACTGTCATTACAGGTGGGGCGGAACAGTCGAATCATTGCCGGCAGACTGCAGCAGCAGCAGTATCCTGCGGATTGGAATGTCATCTTGTCCTTGGTGGTAATGAAACCCCGGCACCGACAGGTAATCTTCTAATCGATAAATTGCTTGGCGTAAAAATTCATTGGACGGGTGAATTCCGTAAGGGTGAGAAAATTCCTGATATTGCAAATCAGTTAAGAATTGCCGGTAGGAAACCTTACATAATTCCTTATGGCGGTTCGAATCCGATAGGTGTTTATGGATTTATTGAGGCTATGGGAGAATTAAACAATCAGTTATCAGAGACCAAGCTAAATATTGATCATATAATTTTTGCCTCAAGTTCAGGTGGTACGCATGCCGGAATGATTCTTGGGAAGGAAATTTATAACATCGGTGCTAATTTGATCGGTATTGAAATAGATAAAGCTGAAGATGAAGGACCGTATATAAATCGATTATTAAAATTAGTTAATCAAACAAGCGAGTTTATTGAGCTAAATAGATTTTTTAATAAGTTGGAAATCATATTGCGCAAAGAATATCTGGGCGATGGCTATGGAATTGTGGGAGAATTGGAAAGGAGTGCGATTAAATTGTTAGCTGAGAAAGAAGGAATACTTGTTGACCCGGTTTATACTGGAAGGGCGTTAGGTGGATTGATTGATATGATTGAAAAAAAAGAATTTATGAAAAGTGAAAATGTATTATTCTGGCATACTGGTGGTACTCCGGCTCTGTTTACTTATTCTAAATTAGTTTAGCAAACACTACCTGGAGAATTATAGTCCTTATCTCACGTTTGTAACAATTTGCATCATAGTTTCGTCTATATATTCGTATTAATAGAACAGTTTTATGAAAAAGTTATTCTTCATAATAATTCTTTTTAATTCAGCACTCATTGCCCAGTCCCTGCGTATCTCAGGCTTTATTGATAATGCAGAAACGCGTGAACCAATTCCGTATGTGAACATTAGACTGGCTGAGACAACACATGGCACTTCCTCAAATAGAGAAGGAAAGTTTGTTTTTACAACCAGTAAGAAAAATCCTATCCTTATCTTTTCTGCAGTCGGTTATAAAAAACAAGAAATTCAAATCCCCGAGTCATCAGCTAAGTATTTGGAAGTTTCTTTAATGCCTGAACCAATTCAGTTAAGTGAAATCATTGTAAAATCAGATGAAGATCCGGCATACAGCATAATAAGAGAAGCAATAAGGCGAAAAGAACAGAACAGAGCCGGACTAAAAAGTTTAGAATATAATTTTTTCTCGAAAGATATTTTCCTTTCTGCCGGAGATGTGGTTATGGTCTCCGAACAGTTTTCAACCGGCTACTTTCAATTGGGTAAATATGAAAAGATAATTACAAAATCCGTTCATATTACTGAAAACGAAAAGAAAAGTGCACTTAAGTTCGATCAGAATATACTTAATAAAGTCTATATCGATTTTACAGATGACACATTAAAGATAGTTGGTAATACGGTATTTCTTCCTCTGGCAAAAAATGCATTTGATTGGTACGACTATAAGCTCCGTGACGTTAAAAGTTCCGGTTCCGGTTGCGATTATTATATTGAATTAATTCCGCGGTCAAAAATTCAGCCATTGCTTTCAGGTAAAATTGTTATTGAAGATTCTACTTATTCGCTTAAAGCCTTAGAACTTATAAACAGCGAAGGATTAAGGTTCCCATTTGTGAATGATCTGAAAGTCGAGTTCTTACAGAATAAAGATAAGTTTAACCAATACTGGCTTCCCACATATCAAAAGGTAGATGCAAGCGTTAGACTCAACTTTGCCAACTTATTGTCAACAGATGAAATTGCGATGAACCAGGTTATTTTATTCAGTGATTATAAAATTAATCCGGTAATACCTGATTCTATATATAAAATTTATTCAACCATTAAAGATGATTCAAGTAAAAATCCAAATGTAAAATTTGTAAAAGCAGACATATTAGAAAGGCAGGAAATCGATTCGTTAAGACTAATTCCTTTAACAATTGCAGAAGAAAACGCCTACAAGGAATTGGATAGCTCAAAAACAGTTGTTACTCAAATAAAGTATAAAGGGTTATTAGGTGGAGTTGTAACAGACGCTGTTAAACGTGATCAAAATGAAGCTTCTGGAACTGAAGGTGGTCTTTTCAAGTTTTTTGGTAAGTCCTTTTCATATTTAAGGTTTAGAGATAATCGTGTAAATGGATTAACTATAGGTGCACATTATGGCGAAACTGTTTTTAATAAAAAATTAAATTTTGATATCGGTTTGAGTTATGCATTTGGTAGAAGGACTTTAGAAGGGAATCTTATTTCAACTTACCGAATTGAAAAAAGCATTATTAAAACAATTCAATTTAATTTATTTGATGAAGCAAAACAGACGCAACTGCTCAATCCATATCCTGACTTTGTCAATGGAATTAATGTACTTCTAGGGTTTAATGATCAGTTCAATTATTTCCGTTCAAGAGGATTTAGTTTAGGAATATCAAGTAAACCTTTGAAAAAAGTAGCACTAAATACATCACTTGTTTTCGAAAAACAGGAATCCCTTGTTGAATTGAAGTATCAAAGTATTTTTAATTCGAACAGATTAGTAAGAAATAATCCTTTAATTCATGAAGGTAACGATAATAGAATTTCATTTAATTTCCAGTTGGGAGAAGATCCATATCAATTTAGACCCTTTATAAATGACGGTTTAATTGCACAGCTTGATTTTTCAAATCCTCTTTTAGGCAGTAGTTTTAATTATAAGCGGTTCAAAATAATTGCTCAGGTATCAACCGCTACAATTTATGAAGAGTTATTCTCAGCGCCTTACTTTTTATTCGGTATTGAAAGTGGATTTACTATTGGTAACTATGGTCCGCAACATTTAATAACCCCTACAACTGCACTAAATGTTTATTCACCTTTTTTGTCAATGAAAGGAATTAATACTTATGAGTTTGTTGGTAATAAACAAATTACCATTCATGCTGAACACAATTGGCGTACAATTCCTTTCCAGTTTCTTGGACTTGATTTTATTACCGACCTGAATTTTGATGTAATTACAGGAATTAATCTTCTAAAGCTTTGGAATAGTAGCGCCTATTTCACCGGTAATATTCAAGATTCACTTTATTGGGAGGGATATCTTAGCTTAGGGAAACTATTCGGTGTTGGTAGGATTGATTTTTCTTATGGTGCCAATAAAAAATTTGTTGTACGTGTTGGTTTATCAACTATATTGTAGTTGAAAGGTAAAATAAAAAGCGAACCAATTTGATTCGCCTTTCTAATTAAAATATTGGAATAGATTGCTACTTAGTAATCAACTCGAGATTCAGTGTGACTTCCTTTCCGTCGCGTTGTACCACCACATCAACTTTATCACCGGGAGAATATTCACCCATAGCATACATAAAATCGTAGATATTGTTCACGGTTTTAGATCCGAACTTTATGATTATGTCACCAGCTATCATTCCGCCTTTAGCAGCAGGTCCGCCCTCTGTAACACCGCTAACTTTATAACCATTCCCATTATAACCGAATTCGGGAACTGTCCCAACTGTAACACGTGAACGGGGAACATTTCTTTGAGCAGGTTCTTCTACCTTAACAAAATCAGGGCGGTTTTCACTTTGCTGGATAGCATCTGCAATTGAATAAACATAATTGATCACATCCGATTGCCCGTCTAAATTAATTTTTTCTGCATCATCCGAAGGTTTATGGTAATCTGTATGAGTTCCGGTAAAGAAGAAAAGAACAGGAATATTTTTATTGGTAAAAGCTTGATGGTCACTTCCACCAGACCCGCCATCACTGAGTGTTAATTTGAAATCATATTTGTTCTTTTCATCCAATAAATTTTTCCATACAGAAGAAGTACCTGCACCAATTACAGTTAAAGATTTCTCCTCGTTCAATCTACCCACCATATCCATATTAAGCATTGCAACAATTTTATCCATAGCAATCGGGGGATTATTTGTAAAATAAGAAGAACCTAGTAATCCAAGTTCCTCACCGCTGAACGCAATAAAAATAATACTTCTCTTTAATTCATTTTTATGAGCTCCGAATTTTTCGGCTAATTCAAGTAATCCTGTTGTCCCGGATGCATTATCATCTGCACCATTATGAATTTGAGGGTCGTTGCCTTTATACATAGATGAGGTTTTCAATTGATCTATTCCAAGGTGATCGTAATGAGCGCCAACAACGATATATTCACTTTTTAATAGTGGATCTGTCCCTTCCAGGTAAGCTACAACATTGCGTCCAACTTTTTCAACTTCTTTAACTTCTGTACTTAAAGTAACTTTGATTTTAGGGAATTCAATAGAAGAAGGTTTTTTTGATCCATCAATATTTTTCTGAATTTCAGCCAAATTGAATCCTTCTTTCTTAAAGATATCATCAATAATATTTCTTTTAACCTGTAATACGGAAAAATCCTTTATGCTACCGGCTCCGTCATATCGTAATTCCATTAATTGGTCTTCATCGTTTCTCGGCAAATATCCATTTACGAAAATGATTCCAACAGCACCTTTATCACGGGCAGCAGAAGCTTTTTGCCTGTAGGATGCATATCGGTCAAATTCGGATTTTGCGCTATCATGCTCTGGATGATACCGCAATGCAACTACAACTTTACCTGATACGTCAATTCCATCATAGTCATCATAATTCAATTTTGAGGCTGATATTCCATAGCCTGCAAAAACTAAGTTTGTAGAAAAATTTCTTTTACCTGAAAAAGGAGCTGTTATGAATTCTTTATTTACCTGAAGCGATTTCTGCTTTCCTTCAATTTTTGTAGAAAGAGTGTTTGAACCTGTCAATTCAACTTTTTCAATGAAAGGGAATTCCTGGAAATAACTTCCACTAATCAAAGGACTAAGCCCGTACGATTGGAACTGAACTTTAATATAATTCCCAGCCATTCGCTCTTCATCAGTCCCGGTAAACCTTCCTTTCATTTCATCCGATGCTAAATAAAAGATATGTGCTTTGATATCCTTCGCAGTTATTTGAGGATCACTCCAGGTTTTCTGTGCAAAACTGATTGTAGTAATAACAAACGCACAGATTATATATAATATTTTTTTCATTACTGCCTCTTTTTTATAAAATTCTATAAGTTTTGGGGTGCAAAATAATATTATTCAGGTACATGAACCAGGAAATATTCTTTGGCTGTGTGCCCAATTCGGGATGCCTGCTCTATAGTCATATGTAAGTCTGTTCTGCTTTCATCTTCAGCACCGGCTTCAATAATAGCAAGATCTGCTCCTTTAGAATATTTAACTAAATTTTCTGTATATGCAGTATCACCGCCGTAGCAAATTGATTTACCGTCGTAGAAAAATTTGAAGCCAAGTGATGGAATTTGAATAGATGATTTTTCATCTGTAGTTAATTCTCTATGGTCGACAGCAAAAGGTTTTATCTTGATTGAATTCCTTGAAAAAGGTTTTTCATTATCAATCGGCTTTAAATTAATTTGATAGGAAATCTCCTTTCCGTAAACCTCTTTAAATGCCTTATATATACTTACTATCTCTACACATCCTTTTGGGAAATAAATTGTTAATGGTGCTTTTCTTCTTAAAACGGATAAGTAAGTAAGAAGTGACCAGACACCACCAACGTGATCATGGTGACCGTGACTTATAAATATATCCGATACGTGTAAAATTGTTTCAGGACCAACATCCTTGTTCAAATCTCTAAGAATACCATCACCCGGGTCAATAATAAAAGCAGATTTACTGGTAGTAAGTAATATTCCTGTTGCAACGTTAGGAATTGAACAATAGATTTTTATAAAGAAATCGTCCTTACGCCAGATGAGAGGATATTTATGAAGATTGGATTGTTTCATAGATTCATATTAGATGACTATTTGAGCAACTAAACCGCCGATAAAGAAAGCCGTAATCCACGTACCGAACCAAACTATTAATCCTTCCTTTATTCCACGTTCTTTTATCATAACAACGAATGAAGCTATGCATGGGACGAACAATGTAATAGTGATAATAGCTACAGTAATTTGCATCGAAGTGAGACTTAAGTGGAATAAACCAGCGGCACCGAAATCCCTTCTTACCATTCCCATAACAAATGCATTAGCAGCCTCCTTTGGAAGTTTTAACCATGTAGTTGTTAAAGGGGCTAATATGTCCTGCCAGATTGTAAGGATACCTGTTATTTCGAAAATACCTATTGCAAACGCACCAACGAAGAACCAAAAGCCTGCTTCTTTCATGAAACCTAAGCTTCTATAATATGTTTTCTTCAGTACATTATTAATCTTTGGAATCCCCATTATGGGAAGGTCAAGTAATAGAGGTGTACTTTCACCCGGTAATAATTTATTAAGTACTGTTGAAAGTGTAATTAACACTGATGCAATAACGAATATAAATACTAACAATGGTTTCAAACCGGCTCCACTGAGTAGAACAGTAATAACTGCTAATTGAGCCGAGCAAGGAATAACAAATTGAAGTATTGCTGTAACTATTGATTTTTCTCTTTCTGAACCCAGAAGTCGTGTCGTTATATTTGCCATCGTAATACATCCGAATCCGAGCATAATAGGAATTACCGCTCTTCCGTTCAATCCAACTTTGTTAAACGTTCTGTCCAGCATTGTAGCAAGACGCGGTAAGTAACCGCTATCTTCCAGCATTGCCATGACAAAATAAAATCCTATGACCAATGGAAAAAGTAAAAATAATAGATATGTAATCGTCATTGTTATTACACCGAACTCTCCAAAGAAGAGTCGCGCTAGTGGATTAGTATAATGAAAATCTGAAGATGCACCGGGTTGTGCAGAATAGCTGCTGAATTCATTACTTAAATTTGTGTACGAATTTTTCCCTTCAGGAAAATTGAATGTCTTTAAGTCGATTAGATTTTCCTGCTCATCATAAATACTAACGTTAATAGTAGCTGGTGTAAAATCAGCAACAAATGATTTAACATTATATTCGAACAGACCTTTCCCTAATGTATTTTCTGTAAAATCAACAATTTGTTGCGATACGAGATCACCGATAAAGAAATAGACCAGGATTAGAATAAAAGCAAGTATGGGAAGACCGGTTTTAGGATTTAGTGATAACCTACCAATCCGGTTAAAAATCTCACCTTTCTTTGAATCTTCATATTCAATTTGATCTACAATTTCATTAACACGGTTTCTTCTTCCAATATAAATTTTTTCCCTATCATCTGGTGTCCCATTCGGTATTTCATATTTCTTTGCTGTCTCTTCATCACCTTCAAGAATTAATAATGATTCTGATTGTGAAATTGATTTATCCATCAGGTTTTGCAACATAAAATGGAGATCGAGTTGTTGGTTTCCAACGCGGGCATTATCAATTGCAAATTTTAGTTTATCAAAACCCATTTTATTTATTGCAGCGGTTTCGATTACTTCAACACCCAACAAATCTGCAAGTTGTTTTGTGTCAATCTTTATTTTTCTTTTCTTTATTTCATCTGCAAAATTGAGCAGTACCGAAACCTTCTTACCCATATCGATTAATTGAAGAGTAAGAAATAGATCTCTTTCAAGATGAAGTGCGTTTACAACATTAATTATTATCTCTGAATCAAGAATAATTTCTTTCGCAACTCGTTCTTCGTCATTAAAAGAGGAGACGCCGTAAATTCCGGGTGTATCATATAGCTCTTTATTATGGTAACTGCTTTTTGTTATCGAAATAGTTGTACCGGGAAAGTTTGAAACATCAACATACATTCCACTCATGTAATTAAATATACAAGATTTCCCTACGTTCGGATTTCCAACTAGAACAACTTTTTCTTTTCGGGCAATAACTTCAATAGAATCATCAACAAGAACATGATTTATTTTATCGTAATTAATAATATTATCAGATTTCATAAAAACCTTTTATTGTAGAATAACTTTAATTTTTTTTGCCAGGTCGAAACCAACCGCTATTTCCTGACGGTTTTTTTGGATTACAATAGTACCGCCTGGTAATCGCTCTATACATTTAATTGTTCCGCCTTCAGTTAGACCTAATCTAATCAATTGCGATCTGATATTACCCGAAGGTAGATTTACAATTGTAACCGTCTTACCTTTTATTGCTTTATCTAAAGTATTATTGGGCATTTTTATTATGCTTACAGTTTATATTCGAGCATTTACCGAAAATATTAAATGAATGACCAGTCGGTTCATAACCAAGTTTTTCAGAAACTTCCTTAACAATTTTTTCAATTTGAGATTCCGAAAATTCTTTGATAGCTCCGCAATTTATACAAATTAGATGGTCGTGACTTTTCCTATCATAATTCGATTCATAACGTGTTTTATTCTCTCCAAAATTTCTTTTAGAAAGAAGTTCGCATAAAGCTAAAAGTTCTAGTGTGTTGTAAACAGTTGCACGGGAGATGTTGGAATTGTTGCTTTTCATTTTGACATATAACTCATCTGCACCGAAATGACCTTCATATTCCAATGCATTATCAAGTACTTCAAATCTTTCAGGAGTAATTCGATGATTTTCTCTTTTAAGATATTGTCGGAATTCCTCCATTGCAGCATTATGTGTCACAAATACTTACTCACTATTTAGATTTAGTCTACGTAAACTTAGGCTCTATTGATGATAAAATCAAATAAAATATCAGTATCTGATTAAAAAATTTTTTTGGTTTTTTCTTGAAAATTAGGCTAAAAATGGAGGTTTGAACTATTCATTAAGTATATTAAATGTACTCGTTGAGATTGCTTACTTCAACTTTAATTTTGGATAAGGAGCCAAGCTCAAGTTCTTTTGCAAACTGTTCAATAGATTCTGTTGGAATTAGACATGATATGTTCGGGGTTCCATCGAAGTTAGTCTTTTCGATTTTTGCGGAAAAATTGGAAATCAAACGATGAACAAGATTTGAAAATTCATAATCATATTTTATAGTTGTCTTTGTATGAAGCTGTTGTGACTTTTTATCTATCTTTATTAACGTTTCAACAGCTGCTTCATAATAGGCTTTACCAAGTGGTCCAATACCAAGCTTTGTTCCTCCAAAATATCTGGTAACTATGACCAAGACATTAAAAAGATTTTCGTGGTTAATTGCATTTAATATTCTAATTCCCGCTGTACCGCTCGGTTCTCCATCGTCAGAATATTTGAACGATTCATCTGCAAATTTGTAAGCATAACAATTATGTGTAGAATCATAATATTTTTTTCTGACTTTTATAAGAATTTCATGCACGTCCGCTTCCATTTCCACATGAAATACTTCTGCAATAAAAAGTGATCCTTTTTCTTTTAATCGGAATTCTATTGAACCTGATACTGTTGTAATATGAGCGGGTAGTGGTTTCAAAAATATTCTTGCATAAAATTGATTTTAGTTCTTTGTTTATCTAAAATAACAAATTGAACTTTAGCAAATTTACCAAAATGGACTCTTTTAATAAAATATTGATCAAAGGGGCAAGAGAACACAATCTCAAGAACATAGATCTTGAGATACCTCGTGATTCTTTTGTCGTGATAACCGGATTATCCGGCTCGGGCAAGTCCTCACTTGCTTTTGATACAATTTACGCTGAAGGGCAAAGAAGATATATTGAATCTCTTTCATCCTACGCACGGCAATTCCTTAATATGCTTGAAAAACCGGATGTCGATTTAATCGAAGGTTTAAGTCCGGCAATCTCGATTGAACAAAAATCTACCGCCGGTAATCCACGATCAACTGTTGGCACTGTAACCGAAATTTACGATTACCTAAGATTATTATATGCACGTGTCGGAATAGTCCATTGCTACAATTGCGGAAGATCTGTGGAAAAACAATCGTCAGATCAAATTATTGAAACTATTCTTACTGATTTTGATGAGAAGAAAATTCAGGTGTTTGCTCCGGTAGTTCGCGGGCGCAAAGGTCATTACCGTGAACTTTTTCAGGAAATTATTCGCGATGGATTTTTAAGAGTAAGGGTAGATGGCGAAGTAAAGGAACTGATAGATGATTTTAAGGTCGATAGATATAAAACTCATGATATTGAAATAGTTGTTGATAGAATGAAGGTTTCTGCAACTTCCCGTTATCGAATCCGCCAATCGATTGAAGTAGCATTAAATTATGGAAACGGCAATGTAATTGTTAATGATAGTGAAGAAGATCATTGGTACAGCAGGAACTTTGCATGCGCCCATTGCGGAATCGGATTCCAGGAATTGGCTCCTAATTCATTCTCGTTTAATTCACCTTATGGTTCCTGTCCAGATTGTGATGGTCTGGGAGAAAAGAAAGAACTTGATATTAACCTTATTATACCTGATCGCGATAGAACAATAAATGAGGAAGGAATAGCACCGCTTGGAAAACCAAGAAGCATCTGGTTTTTCAATCAACTTGAGAGTATAGCTGAAAGATTTGGATTTAGTTATGATGCTCCACTGAAGAATTTCACAGAAGAGCAGTGGAATATTCTTCTGAATGGTTCGAAGGAAAAAATCCCATTCAAATACACTTACGGTGGCGGCAGATCGGTTACCTATATGCATAAGTTTGGCGGCGTTCTTAATTATATAAAACATTATTATGATAATACTTCTTCCAATAAAATACGGGAATGGGCTGAATCATTTATGAATACTCTTACATGTTCAACATGTAATGGAGGAAGATTAAAAAAGGAATCACTTGCTGTTAAGATTAATGAACTGAATATAGCTGAAGTAACTTCTCTTTCAATTGAAAAATGTCTTCAATTCTTCAAAGGTCTTAAGTTAACTGGAAGGGAAGAATTGATAGCTAAACAAATTCTAAAAGAGATTAGGTCAAGGTTAGAATTTCTGATGAATGTCGGACTTGAATATTTAACTCTTGACCGATCAGCTCGCACAATATCAGGCGGTGAATCGCAAAGGATTAGATTAGCAACTCAAATCGGGTCGCAACTAACAGGAGTTTTATATGTACTCGATGAACCGAGTATCGGACTTCATCAATCAGATAACATTAAACTCATTAACTCCTTGAAAAATTTACGGGATATTGGAAATACCGTGATTGTTGTTGAGCATGACAGGGAAACTATTGAAAGTTCGGATTACATAGTCGATCTTGGTCCATTTGCAGGAGAACATGGCGGCGAAGTCTGCATAAGAGGTAATACTGATGAGATTGTAAGTTCGAAAAACGGAATTCATTCATTAACTATTCAATACCTTAGAAATAAAAAACGAATAGAGATTCCTGAAACAAGAAAGCATAGCAACGGAAAATTTATTGAATTGAAAGGTGCGTCGGGTAATAATCTTCAAAATGTAAATCTGAAAATCCCTATTGGATTGTTTATAGCAGTTACGGGAGTAAGCGGTTCGGGAAAATCTTCTTTGATTAATGAAACACTTGTTAAAATTCTATTCAAAAAAATCTACGAATCGAAAGTTGTGCCTCTTCCTTTTAAAGAAGTTAAAGGTTTGGAACATATCGACAAAATTATTGAAATTGATCAATCACCGATTGGCAGGACACCGCGATCAAATCCTGCAACCTATACCGGGTTATTCACTCATATTCGTGATCTATTCGCACAGCTTCCGGAAGCTAAAATGAGAGGTTATGCAGCCGGAAGATTCAGTTTTAATGTTGCTGGCGGAAGATGCGAGGAATGTGAAGGTGATGGTGTTAAAAAGATTGAAATGAATTTTCTACCGGATGTCTATGTAACATGCGAAGTCTGTAATGGAAAAAGATATAATCGGGAGACTCTTGAAATATTGTATCGAACCAAATCGATTGCAGATGTGCTTGATATGACAGTAGAAAATGCTTTGGAGTTCTTTCAGGATTTCCCAACGATTCACAGAAAAATTAAAGGATTGTTCGATGTTGGTTTGGGTTATCTTAGGTTAGGTCAGCAGGCAACTACACTTTCCGGAGGTGAAGCACAAAGAGTAAAATTGGCATCTGAGCTTAGCAAAGTAAGCACAGGTAAGACATTGTATGTTTTGGATGAACCGACTACCGGCTTGCACTTCGAGGATGTAAGAATATTACTAAATGTATTAAATCAATTAGTTGAAAAAGGGAATACGGTTATTGTAGTTGAACATAATCTTGATGTTATTAAAGTTGCAGATCACATTATTGATTTAGGTCCGGGCGGCGGTGAGTACGGAGGAATTATAATTGCCACCGGTACTCCGGAAGAGATTAGCGAAAATCCTGAAAGTATAACAGGTAAATTTTTAAAGAAAGAATTATCACGTAATTAAAAGAGGTTATATGAAATCAACTGTAAATGAATTTCGTTCTTATCGAACCGAAATGAATGATAGAATCCTTAATTCCGGGTTCAGAGATTTTAATAAATATTTTGCGCTCGATAATAAAGCTTATATAGACGGAGCACTGACTGCAAAGACAAAAGAATTAATGGGGCTTGTTGCTTCAATGGTTTTACGATGCAATGACTGCATACTTTATCATATTGACCGCTCTATTCAGGAGGGCGCAACAGAACAGGAACTATATGAAACATTTAACATCGCTTTAATTGTGGGCGGATCTATTGTAATTCCTCATTTACGTTATGCAGTTGAAAAAATGGATGAGATAATCAATGAAAAAAACAAAAACCAATAAACTGATTATTCCCAAATCTATTGTAACTGTTGACGCTCAAGAGCGGATACTTTTCAATCACGCTATCGAGATTGACAATGGGATAATTAATCGAATTGCTCCAGTAGCCGAATTTAATCTGGATACTTTTTATGGCGAAATATTTCGATATGAAAATTTCACTCTGGTTCCCGGATTTATTCAAACACATATCCATCTCTGTCAAACTCTATTTAGAGGATTGGCAGACGATCTTGAATTATTAGATTGGCTGCAGAAAAAAATCTTTCCATTCGAAAACTCTCATAATAAGGAATCCTTGAGAATATCGGTACAGCTAGGATTGAATGAACTTATTGCAGGTGGTACTACAACAATTGTTGATATGGGTACTCTGAGGCATCAGGAAGTAATATTTGAAGAATTAATAAAATCCGGAATTAGAGCTTATGCCGGTAAATGTATGATAGATGTGAATGACCTTTATCCCGAATTTTTTGAATCAAAAGAAGAGGGAATTGAGTCTTCATATCAATTTGCTAAAGAGTTTCATAATAAAACTAATGGTAAAATAAAATATGCGTTTGCACCAAGATTTGTTCTATCATGTACGGAAAAACTTCTGATTGAGACAAAAGAAATGATGAAAGATTTTCCGGGATCTTTTTTCCATACTCATGCATCGGAGAATAAAAAGGAGTTTGAAGTTGTTAAGCAGATGCATGGTAAACCAAATGTTGAATATTTTGATTCGATTGGAATTTTAGATGATAGAACGGTGCTTGCTCATTGCATTCATTTAGAAACCGAGGAGTATAAATCATTAAAGAAAAGAAACGTGAGAGTTTCTCATTGTCCCTCTTCGAACCTTAAACTTGGTTCTGGAATTGCCAATATTCCTTATATGCTTAAAAATGGGATCTCGGTTTCGTTGGGAGCCGATGGCGCTCCGTGTAATAATTCATTAAGTATTTTTAAGGAAATGCATCTGGCTGCGATGATACATAAGCCAATTCATGGTCCAACTTCTATGGATGCAAAAACAGTTTTTAAGCTTGCTACAATTGATGGTGCTCGGGCACTTCATATGCAGAATGAAATCGGGAGTATTGAAGTTGGGAAAAAGGCAGATCTGGTTTTATTGAACCTGGAGAAATCAGATCAGACACTTCATGGAAATGAAGATTCAATCTATTCTAAGATTGTTTATTCATCCAACAAGGATTGTGTGAAAAATGTTTTTATTAACGGAGAATTGGTAACTGCAGACGGGATCTGCACTTTATACGATGAACAAAAATTAATGAGTGACGGAAAAGAAGAATTAAGGAAATTAATCGGCAGAGTATAACAATAGAATTTCAATTGGAGTTAAATTGAAGATAATATTTGCCAGTCAGAACTTGGGTAAAGTAAAAGAAGTAAAAGCTATTTTTAATAATTCACATTTTGAAATTATTTCACTTTATGATCTCGGGAATAAGATAGATATAGAAGAAACCGGTTTAACATTTTCTGAAAACGCCTGGCTTAAAGCGAAAGCTGTTTATGATATTTATAATGAGCCGACACTTGCAGATGATTCAGGACTAATGATTGAGCAGCTTGATGGAAGACCGGGAGTAATATCTGCCCGTTACTCAGGGGAGAATTGTACTTTTAAGGATAATAATGTAAAAGTTATAAATGAACTATCAAAATTTCCGGAACCGCATAAAGCTAAATTTGTCAGTACGGCAGTTTATTACGACGGCAAAAACAGAATAGAATCGGTTGGTGAACTTCATGGGGTAATTATCAAAGAAGAGAAGGGAACTAACGGTTTTGGTTACGATCCGATCTTTATTCCTGATGGTTTTGAACAGACAGTAGGCGAGCTTGAATTGGATTTAAAAAATGAGATTAGCCACCGGGCTAAGTCATTTGAAAAACTAAAAAAAATACTCCTGGAAAAGTTCTGCTAATTATTTTATTCCCCTTGAATTGAATTGAATTGAAGTGTTACTGAAAAGTTTAGCTGGAATTTTTAATTTGTTCGAGTTCCTCCCATCTTTCATATAGGTTTTTAACTTTTATTCTGGCTTCCTCGAGCTGATTTGATAATTCGGTAGATTGTGTCGCGTACTTAGCAAAAAAATCCGGAGAAGAAAATATGTTTTCTATTCTTTCTATTTCGGATTCTTCTTTCAGAATATTTTCTTCAATAGTTTCCAGCTCTTTAGATTCCTTCCAGGTGATTTTTCTAATTTTTGATTTTTCGCGAGTTACTTCCTTTTTTACTTTTGAAGTCTGGTTAATTGATTCCGTCTGCCTCAGCTTTCTTTTATAGATATAATAATCATAATCACCTTCACTGTATAAAATTTGACCGTCACCTTCAAGTGCAATTATTCCATTACAAATTCTATTCAAGAAATATCTATCATGGCTTACAACAACAACACAACCATCAAATGAGATAAGCGCTTCTTCAAGCACACGTAAAGTTGGAAGATCAAGGTCGTTTGTCGGTTCGTCAAGTAGTAAAAAGTTACCACCGTTTTTAAGGATTTGCGCAAGTGTCAACCGGCTCTTTTCTCCGCCAGAAAGCCTTCCGATTAAAGTATTGATCCGGTCATCACTGAAAAGGAATCGGCGCAAGTATGTCCAAACACTCAATTGCTGTTTCCCAAACTTTACAAAATCATTTCCATCACCAATTGCCTTAATAACAGTATCCTCATCATTAAGCAGAAGCCTTGATTGGTCTACATAATTAAAGTCGGTTTTCTCACCGTAATCTATTTGACCTGTGGTTGGCTTAATTTCACCTAACAGAATTTTGAGTAGAGTTGTCTTCCCGACCCCATTATTTCCAACTACTCCAATTCTATTGCCGGCTTTGAAGGCATAGTTGAAACTACTAAACAGAGTTTTACCACCGAACTCAATCCCAACGTTTTTGAGCTCCAAAATTTTATTGCCAAGTTTTTCAGCCGGAGGAATTATCATTTCAACATTGAGTTCAACTTCAGCGTTTTCTTTATTCTCAGTTTCATAAAAATTATTTAATCGGCTTTTTGATTTTGTTCTGCGGGCACGTGGACCGCGTATCACCCATTCCAGTTCCTTACGAAGAAAAAGCTGGCGTTTTCTTTCTTCAACTTCCTTTATAGCCTGGCGCTGAGATTTATTGATTAAGTAATCGGTATAATTTCCTTTATGAGAATAAAATGTTCCCGATGACAATTCTACAATTCTATTTGCTATTCGATCGAGAAAGTATCGGTCGTGTGTTACAAAAATACATGTGCCGGAATATTCTGCAAGATAGTTTTCTATCCATTCTATTGAATTTGTGTCAAGATGATTTGTAGGCTCATCAAGGATTAGCAAATCGGGTTTAGAGATTAGTGCCCGGCACAAAGCAACGCGACGTTTTTCTCCCCCCGAAAGTGTATTAACCATTCTTTCTTTCGGAGGGGCATTTAATGATTTCATCAACAGGTTAATATTCTTTTCGAGGTTCCAGCCATCTAACTCAGCAATTTTGATCTCAATTTTATCACGAACCGGTGAATTAAATGGTATCTGCTTGTATTCATCCAGAAGTGAAAGAACCTGCTCCGCACCCTGTAGAATATTTGAATGTACGTTTCCTGTCTCATCTAATGTAAACTCTTGTGAAAGAAAACCAATTACCAGATCTCTACGCTTTGCAATCTCACCGGAATCATACGGCATTGTTCCCGAGATAATTTTTAGGAACGTGGATTTACCGGCACCATTTCTGCCAACAAGTCCAATTCTATCATTCTCGTGAATGCTTAGAGAGGCTTTATTGAGAATAATCTGTTCTCCAAAGTGAACTTCAAGTTCTTTTGCTGTAAGAATAACAGGATTAACTGTAATTGCCATTTTTTACTTCCCGGCGATAACTACTTGAACAAGACCAAAAGTAAGCGAGTGTTTTTGAACTGTGATAAAGCCAGCTTCTTTAAATAATTTAACCAGATCTACATTCTTATCAAACTCCCCGACGGATTCCGGTAAATAGGTATAAGCCTCATTGTCTTTCGAAATCATTTTTCCTATGAATGGCAAAACTTTGTTAAAGTAGAATAGGTATAAATTCCTAATGATCGGACTAGAAGGAAGTCTGAACTCTAAAACCGTAACTTTCCCATTAGGGATAAGAATCCGGTTAAAAGATTTGAAGGCTTGCGGGATGTTGTAAAAATTTCGGACTCCAAAAGCGACGGTGATATTAGTAAATGATTCGTCCTTAAATGGTAAATATTCTGCAACACATTGAGTAGTTTTACCGTTAATCCATTTTACTTTTTTATCGAACAAATGTAGCATATTAATTGAGAGGTCGGCACCGTAAATATTCTTAATCCCTGCCTTATTAGCTGCAATAGAAAAATCTCCGGTACCGCATGCAATGTCTAATAAGATAGAGTCGGCATTCGTTCCGCTAAATTTGATTGCTTTCTTACGCCAGTAAAAATCTATTCCCAGACTTAAAAAGTGATTCAGGAAATCATACCGGTAGGAAATCGAATCGAATATTCTTTTTACCCGGTCTTTTTTGTTTTGTGTTTCTTCCATTTTCGATAATTAATTACTACTTTTTAATGTAAATATTTCAGGAAACGGTAATGGATAAATACTTAAAAGCTATAAAACAAAATGTCTGCTCAATATGTGTCGACTCAAACGAAAAAGGAAGATGCACATTAAACGAAAATGAAGTCTGTGCGGTTGAGTTATATCTTCCAAAGATCATAAATGTTATACACAATAATGAAAATGAAGAATTAACAAAAATATATAAAAATCTGAAAGAAACCGTTTGTATTGAATGTCATACACAGAATGAAGACGGTCATTGTTATTTACGTGAAGATGCAAATTGTTCACTTGACCGATATTTCTATTTGATTGTCGAAACAATTCAAAAAGTAGATGCCGGTATTCTAACCTGATGATTCTTTTTTATTACTTTTAAAAATGCCGAAGTTTATCCTTTCATTATTTAATCGATTCCACCGGGTATAGATTTGTTTACCGCTCCATATTGTAAAGAGCATAAACAGAGCACCGCCAATAAGGTCAATTATATAATGATATCTTAAATAAACAGTTGCGAATATTAATAACGTTCCATTTATTAAGAAAAAATATTTCACACGACTATTGAACTTGAATGAAAGAAACATAACCAATAATGTCATTTGAGTATGACCGCTTGGGAATACATCTCTCTGTACAATCTTTTCCGGGTTCAATGTACCCGATGGAATAGACTCACCCGAGTTTACAATCTCTCTTAGAAAATCTGTAATGAATACGCCCGGCATTTCAAGATTATTTGATGCAAAGTCGTGCAATGTGAACCTTGGACCAATTGCGGGTACTAATAGGTATCCGATGAATGATAGAATAAATCCATAAACGATTATAAAAGCGCTGTAATCGAGGTCATTAACTCTATTAGAAAGAATAAACTCGAGCCCGAGAATTACAGGTAAAAAGAAAAATGTTGCATATACAATCTGTAATAATTCAGTTAAATATGGATTCGAAATTTTATATAATTCAACTGTTGGGTCTACACCTAAAATAAATCTGTCAATTGCAATTAATATGTCGTCATAAATTACTCCACGGATCGGATCAACCATAAGGTAAAGTTCTTTAAAGAAAACAAATATTAAAGGAACGAGATACCAATAATGAAGTTGGTGCCAGATTGTATTCTTATCTTTCTTTATGTTAATTACTATGAAGATAATAGATATAACAATGATAACATTGATCAATATATTAAGATACCAGTATTCAATACGGTTAATAAATATTAAGTTTAGAAGAGATAAAAGAACACAAAAGGTAATTACGATTATGTCGGTTGCATTTAAAGATAATAAAAATGAATTACTTCGCTTCATTATCAAAGGAATGCAAATGTTATTATTGAGAGATATATACTTAAACCGAAAATGTCATTCATTGTTGTAACAAATGGACCGGTTGCAACTGCCGGATCTGCACCAAATTTCTTTAGGATTAGTGGAATTGTTGAACCAACTACAGTTGCGAATATCATAATAAGTAAAAGAGAAATTGCAAGGGCTATTGAGAATTTAATTTCTGCATCAAATAAAAAATGAGTTGCTATAATTAGTATTACGCCGCATACTAAACCATTGAATAATCCTACTATAAATTCTTTAATTATTTTTTTATAACTATTACTAAACCAAATATCATGTTCTGTTAATCTACGGACCATAACAATTGCTGCTTGAGTTCCGGAACTTCCGCCCATAGCCATAACAACTGGAATGAAAAAACTTGCAATCAGGATTTTTTCTATTGATGCTTGGAAAGAGGATAAAACCACCGCGCTGATAAGCTCGCCAAAGAGTGCCACAAATAGCCACGGAAGTCTAATACGTGAAATTTTAAATGAACTATCGCTAATCTCTTCTTCTTCCGATAAACCTGCAAACTTCTGAATATCCTCTTCGGCTTCTTCACCAATAACATCAACTATATCATCAATCGTTATCCTGCCAAGCATTATTCCGTTATCATCCACAACAGGTATTGAAACCAAATCATATTTCTTCATCAAATTTGCAACAAGTTCCTGATCATCGTCGGGGTTAACCGAAATTAAATCTTCTTCAAGTATAGTCGAGACTTTTGTATCAAGAGGATGTAATAAGAGCGATTTTAAAAGGATGAATCCAATCAGTTCTTCATTTTGTTTTGTAACGTAGATATAATAAATGTGATCAATGATATCTGCTTTATTTCGCACCTGTTCAATAGCATCAGCAATTGTCGCATCTTCGAAAACATGAACGAAGTCGCTTGTCATGATACCGCCGGCAGAATCCTCGCGGTACTTCAAAAGTTCTTTTACATCTTCAGATGATTCAGGTTCAATATACCCGAGAACCTGTTCAGCAACTTTATCGGGGAGTTCACTAACTATATCTGTTGCATCGTCAGTATCCAGCTCGTCAATGATGTCCGCAATTTTTTCGGCATTAACTTCTTCAAGGATTTTCTCGCGGATGTTTTCATCCAGTTCGGTGATAACCTCGCTTGCTGTTTCAGTATCCAGAATATTAAATGCAAACCTGGCTTTGTCTTTATCGAGGTGATTAATAATTTCAGCTATATCAGCCGAATGGATATCTGCAAAAATAGTAAGGAGGCTTTGAGCTGCTTCTTCCTCAATTAGAACTTTAATATTATCGATAATTTCCGGATCATCTTCGAGGAGTTCGTGCAGACTTTTTAATTCTTCAGCCATCCGGATTTCCTTTTAATAATTTTGTAAGTGTTATAAAATCGTGGAACGTCAATTCTTCAGCACGCCGATTCAATGGGAATGACTTTATATCAATTTTTTGTGTGTCAAATATACTATTACTTAACGAATTCTTTAATGTTTTTCTCCTGTTGCCGAATGCTGCTTTAACCACCTTAATAAAATCTTCGTCTTCAATGGAATTATCCGTATCTTTTTTAAAATCCAGGTTAACAATTGCCGACCAAACTTTAGGCTTCGGGTAGAATACATTTGGTGAAATTTTAAAACATAGTTCTGTCGCTGTAAAGTAGTTTAATAATACGCTTAGAATTCCATAATCTTTTGTACCCCTTACAGCAGTCATTCGTTTTGCAACTTCATATTGCACCATTATCATGGCATCTGATATATAACTCCTGCTCATGAATAACTTGAACAAAATTGAAGATGTTATGTTGTATGGTATATTGCCGATAATCCTATTTTTTTGAGTCCCGTATAAAAATTGTTTTAAGTCGATCTCCAGGAAATCATCATTAATAATTTGTAATCCGGGCAGTTCGCTTTGAAGTTTTTCGATAACACGCGTATCAATTTCTACAACGGTAAAAGGACCTATCTTATCATACAATGCTCTTGTTAATGCTCCTGTACCGGGACCGATTTCAATTATTCTTTCATTTGAAGAAGGATTAAAAGTATCAACTATCTTATTGATTATATTTTTATCGGTTAGATAATTTTGTCCGAATCGTTTTAGAGGTTTGATTTTTCCCGGCATCGAATATTCGATTAATAAATTGACGATTTCTTTACCGCAATATAATGTTTAGCTCTTTAATATTATTTATATTTAATCAGGTAATGGGAAATTAGTTCTGCATATGTTTGAAATAGTTTTTTTAATAGGGCTTTCTTTTTATTTCATCGAACTAGTAATATTTACAATCGGTGCCGGAATAAAATTCGAAAAGATTAAAGAAGAAGACCTTCCGACAATAACAGTTATTGTTGCTGCAAGAAATGAAGAGAATAACATTCTAGATTGCCTGAATTCTCTCGATAAATTAATATATCCATATAACCATGTTGAAATTATCCTTGTTAATGATCATTCAACCGATAATACGGGAGAGATAATCGCATCATTTATTAAAGATAAACCTAAGTTCAAAACAATTATGCCTCAACATGCTATCGGTCCATTAAAAGGGAAGACAAATGCACTGGCAAATGCAATTAAAATCTCTAAAGGCGAAGTGATACTTACAACAGATGCCGATTGCACTGTAGCGCCTACCTGGGCAAAGACTTTAGCATCATATTATAAACCGGATGTTGGATTTGTCGGTGGCTTTACAACTCAACACGACAACAATGTATTTAGTGGAATGCAGGCTGTTGATTTTATATATCTTCTTAGTGTTGCTGCCGGTTCTATCAATTTGAAGAAACCACTTAGCTGTATAGGAAATAATATGTCTTATCGAAAAAGTGTATACGATGAAGTAGGGGGATATGAAGGATTAAAATTTTCTGTTACCGAAGATTTTAATTTACTAATGGCGATTAATAATCTGAAAAAGTATAAAATCATTTACCCTCTTGATTCAAGTGGGCTGGTAACATCTAAAGCATGCCCGGATTTGAAATCGCTCTTCTGGCAGAAAAAGAGATGGGGCGTTGGCGGGGCTGAAAGTGATTTTATTGGTTATCTGGTTATGGTCTGGGGTTACATAAGTAATCTGGCAATCTTACTTACCCCTTTCTTTTTCTCAACGACCGCTTTATATTTGTGCCTCTTAAAATTGAGTATAGATTATTTCTTTGTTTTACCTGTCTTCAAAAGACTTGGGTTGAAACTAAAGCTTATTCACTTTATTGTTTTTGAAATATACTTTATAATCTACGTGGTTCTTCTGCCATTTGTTGTATTACCAAGTCGGACAGTCAAATGGAAAGGAAGGGAATATTGATTAGAGTTAAGTGTGAATTGTAGAATTCAGAAGGTACAATCTAGAATGATTGTTTCTATTATTGTTAAAATAATCTGGTAATTGTTTCTAAATGAAAAAATATTTTTTACTGGTTCTTTTTATTTCTATCAAACTTTATTCACAGAAAACAGAATTATTCCCCGGTGAATTAAATGTACAGCCATTTACGGCTAATTTGCTTGAGCCAAAACTTGGGTTCTTATTTCACTTACCTGAAAATGAATTACGTTTAGATATCGGTAACTCGGTTGATATTTTACAATACCAGTTAAGTGATTATGAAAAACTCTCCATTGGAGCTGATCTTTTTACATACACATTATTACGCGGTGAAAAAGACTTCCATTTTCCTGTTGATGCTGTTGATTATATGTTCGGGATAAACGGCAGTTATAAATTTGTAAATGAAAATAAAGAGTATGGTGCGCGTATTAGAATAAGTCATATAAGTGCCCATTTTGCAGATGGTCATTATGATGGTTCAGCAGGACAATGGCGCGATGGTCTAAATCCAAGAGTTTACAGCAGAGAGTTTATTGAATTAATGCCGTACTATAAAATCAATTCAATCCGCATCTACGCTGGTCTTACATATTTATTTCATGTTACTCCGGATTACATCGGTAATGATAGTTACCAGCTTGGATTCGATTATTATGCAAAAGGGATAATTTCACAAACACTAACTCCATTTATTGCCTACGATTTTAAGTTAGTAAATATTGATAAATATTCGGCTAATCATTCTTTTGTAGCCGGATTGAAATTTGGGAAACCTGATTCACGCGGAGTAAGTTTTTATTTTAATTTTTATTCTGGAAAAAGTATTCATGGCGAATATTTCGATATGAACAAAACATATTCTGCAATCGGGATCAACCTGGACCTTTAATTATGTCAGACACTTATTCAAATTCTTCACAAACATTCTCTATGGATAAAATTAAAAGACCATCTTACACAATACATATTGTTCTTTTTATAATAACATTTGTTACGACACTTATGGCCGGGATGGAGTGGACTACCGGTAAAGGCGGGCCATATGAATTTACCGATTTGATGCGTGGACTACCGTATGCTGTTTCCATTTTATTCATTTTAACTTTTCATGAATTCGGACATTACTTTGCTGCCGTATATCATAAAGTAAAAGCTACTCTTCCTTATTACATCCCTTTTCCACCGATACCTGGATTTTTTAATTTTGGTACGATGGGTGCTGTAATCAGAACAAAGTCCGTAATACCCGATAACAAAGCGATGTTCGATATAGGTGTTGCAGGTCCTATTGCCGGTTTTATCGCCAGCACTGCTATTCTTATTTACGGATTTACTCATTTACCGTCAGTAGATTATATTATTCAGATTCATCCTGATTATTTTACACCTGAATATGGTAAGGAAGGAATTAATCTTGAATTTGGAAGCACAATCTTATTTGAAATATTAAGAACACTTTTTACAAATGCTAATCAGTTCATACCGCCAATGTCAGAGATTTATCATTATCCTTATCTCTGTGTTGGCTGGTTTGGTCTGTTCATTACAGCAATGAATTTAGTACCGGTCGGTCAGTTAGATGGTGGACACATTATTTTCAGTATGTTCGGAGAAAAAATTCATGAAGCAATTGCAAGTATATCAATGATCGGTTTAGCATTTCTGGGTATATCAGGTCTTTTAGGGTCATTTATTGATTATGATCTGGGATTTGGTTGGAGCGGGTGGCTTCTATGGGCATTCATATTATACTTTGTTATTAAGGTTAAGCATCCGCCTGTTCCGTATTTCGAAAAGCTTAGTTCCGCTAGAATGATAATCGGTTATTTTGCAATACTGATTTTTATTATTTCATTTTCACCTTCTCCATTTATTCTTTCAGTGGAATTCTAAGAAGTATAAACTGAATAGACTTGACATTCATAAATGTGATCTCTACTTTTGCAACAGAAAAATCGGGAAAAATTATAGAGACTTTGCTACTTTAGTTTTATTTTCAGAAATTTTAAGATAAGGCAAATTTTCTATGATTTTTCCTTTTTTATTACATACCGATTCAGCTTACCAACAATTTTTAGGAAAACTCGGATTGAATCCATTATTGAAGCTATTCTCAATTTTTTTCTTATTATTAATTTTTTCTGCATGTGAAGAGATACCGGATGGGGTTATTGAGCAAACAAAGGTTTATAATAAAGTAAAATCTATTTCTGCTCCCGCCAATTTCAGTTTTTCCCAAACTGATTCAATTTTAACAACTTCAATAGAATTTGAGAGCTCCAAATACATCAGTAAAGTTTGGATGAAAATTAAATCAGAAAATGGGTCAGTTACGGTAAATTCTTCGCTGCAGATGCTTGATAATGGTAACTTAGCTGTTAATGGTGATCAAAAGGCTGACGATAATATCTTCTCTGCAAGGGTGGGTATTGGTAAAAAATACCCGAATGGAAAATATTTTATCGAATATTATGTTGAAGATAATGTTAAACTAAGTCCCGAGAATGTTACAAAAGTAGCAGTTCATTTTTTCAATTTTAATAATAATCAAGTCAGCTATTCCCCCTTAATTTCGAATTTGACAATACCGAATTTAGTAAACAGGGGTGAATCGTTTGTATTCACATTGAAAGTTGAGGACCAGAATGGATTAGGGGATATTTCTCAAGTATATTTCAAACTATTTAGACCGGATGGAACACTTGCCGATCCTCAGAATGGACTCGGATATTTCTTAATGGTTGATGATGGTAATTTGGACGTATTCGGTGATCAAACAGCAGGTGACGGCATTTATTCATTTAAAAATTTATTTTCTTCTACAGCCCAAACCGGTCAATGGAAATTTGAATTTCAGGCAAAAGACAAAAGTGCTAATCTGAGCAATGTTATAATTCATAATATGAATGTGAACTGATATGAAAAAAATACTTTTAACATATTTAATATTTATAACAACTCTTCTTGCTCAACAATTACCTATCAGTTATAATTTAGATACAAAAGGTTTATCAAAAATTAATAACAGTAATCCTTCAAGCAACACTATTGAAAGAATTCTTATCCAGGATAATACAATTTGGCTTGGCACTTCTAAGGGATTAAGCAAATCTTCCGATGGCGGTGATACATGGACAAATTATTATAAAACAGAAGAGTTTGAGGAAGAAAGTGTTTCTGCGTTAGCTTATTACAACGGTACAATATGGGCAGCAACCTGGCATTTCCAATATGATGATCGTGTTAAAGATTCTTATCCATTCGGTACAGGGCTTCGATATTCTACTGATCAGGGAAATACATGGCAGAAAATTAATCAACCTAAAGACAATGTTGCTGATTCTTCAGTTGTTTATGGGGTCAATAATATTTGGGCTCAACCGGTCGCAACAGAATTTCAAAATTTTATTTATGATATTGAATTAACTGACGGAACAATCTGGATAGCGTCGTATGGCGGCGGATTAAGAAAATCTACAGATATGGGAAATACCTGGCAGCGTGTTGTTCTTCCGCCAGATAATCTAAATTCCATCAAGCCCTCAGATAAATTGAATTTTATCTGGAAACCGAAAGCTGGAAATCTCGGCAATTATAACCATACAGCTTTTTCAATATTAGCCGAGAACGATGATGTAATATGGGTAGGAACTGCCGGCGGTATAAATAAGAGCACTGATGGAGGAATTGGTTGGACCAAGTTCAATCATACAAATCAAGCAAAACCGATCAGCGGAAATTTTATACTTGCTCTTGGTAAAAACATGTTTGATAACTCTATCTGGGCTGGATCCTGGAAAGCAGAGGGTCAAACAGAATACTGGGGCGTTAGCAGGACAAATGACGGCGGAGAAAGTTGGGAAACATATCTAAATGATGAACGGGTCTGGGACTTTGGATTTAAATATCATGGAGACTTCGGGAATTATACTGGCTCCGATATATTAATTGCTACACAAAATGGATTATATAGATCCAGCAATGATGGCAAAACCTGGTTTGCTGCACCCGATATAATTGATCCGAATACAAATATTTCGATTAACACTAAACATTTTAGAGCAGTTGAGGTTAATAAGCTGATTGATAATAGATACGATATTTGGATTGGATCTCTTAATGGTTTAGCTAAATTAACTGAGACAACCGGATTCTGGCAAGGTGACTGGAAGGTTTTCCTTGCAAGTGATGCAATCGAATCTGTTTCAGATACTTATGCTTTTCCAAATCCTTTTAATCCCGACAAAAATGTAGCAAGTATAAAGTTTGCACTTGACAAATCTGCGAACATTACAATCAGAATATTCGATTACGGTATGAATCTGGTTAGAACAATAATTCAGAATGCTTCGCGCGGAATGAGTCAGGATCATGTTGAAACGTGGAATGGAAAAGATGAATCTGGAAAAGTAGTTCCGATAGGTGTCTATTTTTACCGTATTGATGCCGGATCGGATAAACCGTTATTTGGTAAAATAATGGTTATAATGTAAAATAAACCTGGATCAGTTTTGAAAAGAATATTTTTTCTAATACTAATATTTGCAACAGTTGCTAATTCTCAACCGGCATTTTCTGAGATCAGCAGTATGCCCGGTGCTTTTAGTCGTATGGGGTTTGGTGCACGTGGTATCGGAATGGGCAATGTGTTATCTTCGGTTAAAGACGGAAATCTTGTTGCATATTATAACCCGGCACTGGCTTCATTTCAGAATGAAATGTCACTACAAACATCATATTCTTTCTTGTCATTAGACAGAACTCTGAATTTTATAAGCTTCACACGCAAATTTGAACTTGGAAAAATAAAAACACCTGACGGGGAAGTTAAACCACGATCGGTTGCAGGAATTAGTGCCGGAATAATAAATGCGGGAGTATCTAACATTGACGCACGTGATGCACAGGGGATAAAAACAGGTGATGAATCCACATCAGAGAATCAATTTTTCCTTGCTGTCTCAAATAAGTTTTCGGATAAATTGGCAATTGGAATTGCATTCAAATTTTACTACTACAAATTATTTGAAGAGTTCACTTCAACGGGCTTAGGATTTGATATAGGTGCTTTATATTCCTTTAACGAACTTTTAACCTTGTCACTTGTCGTTAAGGATATAAACAGTAAATATGAATGGGATAGCGGAAAAATATATGGGCAATCGGGAAGGCAGACTAAAGATAAATTTCCGCTCCTTACTAAGATTGGTGTATCTTATAAATTTATTGAACCAAAAATAATTGCGGCAGTCGAATTTGAAAACACCAACGCAGGCACCAAGTATTTTAGAGCTGGTGCCGAATATAATATCTATACAGATCTTTATTTACGTGCAGGTATCGACAGGGTCAATGTTGCTAATTTCGACGTGCCTGTTAAACCGTCATTCGGTTTCTCATATTATTACTTATTGAATTCATTCCGAATCGGGATTGATTATGCTTTTGTTATCGAACCTTATTCTTCATCAGATCAGCACATAATAGGAATTAACGTAAACTTCTAAAACATGATTAAAAAAATAATATTTTCATTTGTCTTTTTAGTTAATCTGGTATCTGCACAGACTGCAGGTAACAGCGGGGTTGCATTTTTAAAGCTTGGTTCTGGTGCAAGAAATATAGCAATGAGCGACCTGGGTGTTGCAGGCGGCAACGAGGTAAATGCATTTAATTATAATCCATCGTTATTATCAGTCCAGAATAAAACCCAGTTATCATTTACGCATAATAATTTGTTTGAGGATTTGAGCTCAGAAATGTTCGCCGGAAGTTTTAATGCTTTCGGAATTCCATTTGCCGTTAATCTTAACACTACATCGATCTCAAACATAGAAATTAGGACTAAACCCGGCGATGCTATTTCAAAATTTGATGCTAACTATTTCTCTGCGGGTATATCGACAGCATATAGAGTATTTAATGATTTTCATGCTGGTATAACAGTAAAATACATTTACGAAAATTTATATTCTGATGAAGCTGCCGGTTTCGGTTTGGATTTCGGTTTTACTTTTACCGGATTAGCAGATGGTCTTTCAATCGCTGCAGCATTGAGGAATATCGGTTCCATGAATGAGCTTAGAAATGAATCGACTAAACTTCCTAACGATCTGAGAGCAGGAGCAGCGTATTCATTTAACCTCGGTGAGGCCAAATTACAAATCAATATGCTAACCGGAATACAGAAATATCTTGATACTGATGATCTTCATTTCCACTTAGGAGCAGAAGTTAATTATAATGATTCGTTCTACCTGCGCGGCGGTTTCGTATCAGGTTATGATTCGAAGAATTTAAGTACGGGATTCGGGATTAAATGGAAAAGTCTTAATATCGATTATGCTTATGTCCCTGTTAAGTATGGCTTAGGCGATTCGCAAATTCTTACTTTTATTTTCTCATTCAATTAATGATTCAATTTTTGTAACGGTCAGTTTCACTTTAAAATAATTGGAGTAAATAAAGCGAAAATAACTCTACCTTGTTTAATTAATAACAATTAATCTTTATTAAGCAAGCTGAGGCTAACATGAAAAAAACCATTTTAATCCTTCTTCTTTTTTATTGCTCAACTTACTCAATTCCATATAATCAGCAATTCAATCCGACAGTCTAAAACATAAGGATGATTTTGCTGATTACAAATTTCTAAATTCGCTTTCAAAATTAATTTAATATAAATTATCGGCCGTTGATTCACCGTGCGCCGTTAGGCTGTTGAAAATAAAAAGGAACAATATGAATAATACTTTACCTCATCCTTTTCTTCATGTATTAATAACTACTAATTCATTATTAACAAAATGAGGTGAGTATGAAAAAGCTAGTCGCGGTTATATGCATATTATTAATTATACCCCTGGTATCTTCAATATTATTCAGTCAAGAACATAAGATGAAAAATGCAGAGGAAATTACCATACATCTTACTTCTGTAGCAACCTCAATATTACAGGGGATTAATTACTCAGAATTTAGAGAAAATCTTCACCCTGAAGCATATGTAATTAACAACAATGTTTACGAAAGTATTTTTGAAGTTTTAGGGAATGCTTCAAAAAAAGAATCATTGATTGAAGGTAAAGATTTGAGGGTGGGTTTTGTTCACGTAAGGGTACATGACGATCTAAAAACTGCATATCTAATATTGGAATCCAAGTCTGACAAAACTCTAGAAACTCATTGGAACACAATAATATTTAAGATTAGCAAATATCAAAAGTGGCAAATTATAAGCTGGCATAAGAGTTAATGCAGGATTACTTATAAGAAAGTTGATTTTAATTAGGTGTGGGGCATTTTCTAAAATATTTCAGCCGTAATTAAAATCAATTTACTTATTTTTACCAAAATCATTTTCTGGTTTTAATAAAAATGGAAGTAATCAAATATTCAGGTGAATGGAAAGAGAAGTGGGACCGGTTTGTTCTTGATTCGAATAACGGAACGATGTTCCATCTTCAGAAATTTTTAGACTATCACACACCCGGTAAATTCAAATTTGATCATTTAATCTTTCTTAAGAAAGGGAATATATTTGCTGTCCTACCCGGCGCAATTAAAAATGGTGTATTTGAATCTCCCATTGGCGCAAGTTACGGTTCGATAGTTACTAAAGATGTTAAGTTTGCCGATGCTATGGAAATTATATCTTCACTTCTTCAATATGGAAAATTGAATGGTATTAATGAATTTGTGTTAACCTCCGCTCCTATGATATACGAAACCAATATGAATCAGAACCTCGATTTTGCAATGCTGTGGCTCGGTTTTAATTACCAGCTTCACTATATCTCCTCTGCAATTAAACTTGACAAGGATTCTGACATTATTGAGAGGTTCTCACCGACCGTTCGAAGAAATATCAAAAAAACTATAAAAGACTTTAAACTTACTGTTGAGATAAATGATAGATACGATCAGTTCTATCCAATACTCATTGAAAATAAATCCCGCCATAATGTTAAGCCAACGCATTCGTATGAAGACTTACTCAAATTAAAAGAGTTAATGCCGGATCGCCTAAAGTTATTCATGGTTTATTTTGAAGGTAAACCGATTGGCGGTTCGCTGATGTTTCATCCGAACAAAAATGTTGCTCTCTGTTTTTACAATATGCTTATTTACGAATATGAAAAATATAAACCAATCCAGAGGGTAATGTACGAAGTTGTTAAAGATGCTACAGAAAATGGTTATCGATATGTTGATATCGGGGTTTCTCAGGATACAAAAGCTGAAAACCCGATGACTCCAAGTATGAACCTGATTGAGTTCAAAGAAAAGTTTGATGCAAAAACAATTATGCGCAATACACTTTCTATAAAATTATAATCCGGTCCTCTATGCAGAAAAAAGTATGCATAGCATTTCTTGGGAATGCATTACACGATTCCCGCATTGTAAACCTCACAAATTCACTTAAGAATGACGACTGCAATGTTTCAGTTATTTCTTTTGACTGGTTCATTAGTAATAGAGCATATTATGATGATACTTATAAGATTTATAAACTTGAAAAAACAAGGTTTAGCTTCTTCTTTTATTTCCAATTTGCTCTAATTCTTTTGAAGGAATTAATTAAAGGTAAAGCTGATATCTATTTTGCAGAGGATTTATATACCCTTCCTTTTGTTGCGATAATTGGTAAAATTAAAAAAGCGAAAGTGTATTACAATAGTCGGGAGCTTTATGCATTTTTAGGAGGACTTCGAAATCGACCTATCTTACAATCTCTTGTTAAATTAATCGAGAAATATTTTATCAGGAAAGTTGACCTTGTTCTAACAACAGGTGAGATGGATTCTCATTTCCTCGAAAAGTTTTATGGTATTAATAATACATTGGTAATTAGAAACATTCCGTTGCTTCAGTATCCAGAAAGGGTCATAGATTTTAGAGCGAAGTACAATTTAAGTTCCAATTCAATGATTCTTCTTTACCAGGGTGTCTTGCTGGAAGGAAGAGGTATTCCGCTTGTATTGAAAGCCATTCAGCAATTACCTGAAACAGCTTTAGTTCTTATTGGTGATGGTGAACAGAGAAAAAATTTTGAGAGAATGACGACAGAACTTAATTTAAAAAATCGAGTTTTTTTTGTCGGAGCAATTCATCAAAACGAGTTGATTAACTATACAGCAGGTGGAGATATTGGGCTTTCTATAATTGAAAATATAAGTGTTAGTTACTATCATGCTTTACCAAATAAACTTTTCGAATATATTATGGCTGGACTTCCGGTACTGACCTCAGACTTACCGCAAATGAAAAGAATTGTAGAAACATATCAGGTGGGTGAAGCAATTAATATCTCCGATCCCGGGAATCTTGTTCGATCATTAAAAAAATGGATCGATAATCCGGACTTGCTTAGGGAGTATAAAAATAATTGTCCCGTAGCAGCAAAAGAATTGAACTGGCAGGAAGAATACAACAGGGTTCGGACGAAACTCTTAGGTATTGATTAGAATGCAAAAGCAGAAGAGAATACTGATTGTTCGACCTGATCGTATTGGCGATGTAGTTCTTTCAACTCCGATTCCACGCGAAATAAAAAAAACTTATCCTGATAGTTTTGTAGCAGTATTTCTTCGTAAATACACAAAAGATATTTATGCAAACAATCCATACATAGATAAAATTATTTTGATCGATGATAATGATGATGTTTCCAGTGAAGCATTTTGGAATAAGGCAATGGAAATAAGAAGTTATAAATTCACACATTCATTGACGTTACTTCCTACAGAACGATTAAATTACCTCCTTTTTTTTGCTGGAATTCCGTTTAGGGTTGGAGTCGGTCATAAATTTTATCAGTTTATCACATTCACACGATCGGTATCCCGTAATAAATATATTCCTTTACGCCATGAAGCAGACTATTGTATGGACTTAGCCCGTAGAATAGGAGTCATTACCGAAAATCTAAATACTGAAATATTTTTATCTGAAGAAGAAAAAATAGAATCTAAAAAGATACGTGAGCATTTATTAAATGGTAAACAATTAATTGTAGGGATCAACACTACAAGCGGAAATTCTGCTCCTAATTGGACTGCAGAAACATATAAACAATTGATTGAAAAATTATCTTACGTTAAGAATTTGAAGATTGTTGTTACGGATAATCAGGTACCCGGGAATTTATCAAATCTTCCATCTGTCGAATATCCTAACATCAGCAAATCTCTTCGTGAATCCATTATAAACTTTGCAGCACTTGATCTATTAATTTCAGCGAGCACTGGTCCTATGCATATTTGTGCAGCACTAAAAGTGAAAACCATATCTCTGTTTTGTCCTCTAACAGCTTGCTCGCCAAAACTATGGGGTCCTCTTGGTAATGAAAACCGTATCATTCAGCCTTCGGAAAATTATTGTAGTAATGTCTGTCCGGGTGACCCAAAGCAATGCACTTTTGAAGGTGATGGCGGAATTTCAACGGATCATATATTAAACGAGATAAATAATTTTATTGGTGTCACAAAAAATGGACAATATTTGAAAAAGTAAGAACCGTTTCTAATCTCTTATTAAAATACCTATATTTGCAACCGGTTTTGCCAAGCCCTAATCGGCAAGTTGATATCCAATCCCGCCAGGTCCGGAAGGAAGCAACGGTCAGTATTTAATTTGGGTGGTTAGGTGTCTTGGCATTTTTATTTGTAATAGTCTCGGATTAGTTTTGCTTTTGCCTCACCAATAACTTCTGCTAATTCTTCTTCGGAAGCATTCTTAATTTCATCGATACCTTTAAAGTGAGCCAACAATTTTTGTGATACTTTAGTACCGATCCCTGTAATCCCAGTAAGTTCTGTCGTAAAAGTTCTTTTACTTCTCCGCTCCCGGTGAAATGATATTGCAAACCGGTGTGCTTCATCCCTGATATGCTGTAATAGTTTCAAGCTCGACGATGTTTTAGGAATTGATTGTGGATCGGAATTATCAGGCAGGAATACTTCTTCAAGCCTCTTTGCTAACCCGATTATCTCAAAATTTTTTATCTCTAATTCATTTAATATTTCAATCGCACTAGACAATTGTCCTTTCCCGCCATCAACCATAATCAGTTCCGGCATCTTCTCTTTTTCTTCAATTAATCTAGAATACCGTCTATGGATTACTTCTCTCATGCTTGCGAAATCGTCAGGACCTTCCACGGTTTTGATGATGTATTTTCTATATAGACTTTTTTTCGGTTTGCCGTCAATAAAAACCACCATACTTGCTACGGGATCTGAACCCTGCAAATTAGAATTATCGAAACATTCTATTCTGCGCGGAAGATTTTTCAACCTTAGATCCCTTTGAAGTGCGGATAGAGCATAAGGGACGCTCCCTTCTTTCTTCATTTTCTGCAATTGAATTTCTTTTAGATGCAATTCGGCATTTTGTTTGCACATCATCAGCAGGGATTTCATTTCACTCTGTTTTTGAGGAATAACAAATCTGCATTTCTTAATCGCACGGGTGTTCAACCACTCAATTAATGAGTCGGACTCTTCAGGTTCGGAATCAATTATAATTTCTTTTGGCACCTCAACAAATTCATCATAATAAAACTTAACTATTGATGAATAGATTTTCGGAATTACTTCATTTTCTGCCATTGTAAGTGTGAGTTGTTTTTTACCCACTAATTTACCGGAGCGAATATTCAGAATTGTTGCCGAAACATCTTTACCTTCATATGCAGCACTTATTACATCTCTATCTCCGAAATCATTACTTACTACTTTCTGTTTGGAAGAGTAAATACTGAGTTGTTCAATTCTATCACGGAGCTCAGCGGCTCTTTCAAATTCAAGATTAGATGAGGAATGATTCATCTCTAATTTCAGCTCTTCAATCAACTCATCGGTTCTTCCGCGCAATACTTTTATAACCTCATTTACCATCTTGTTATAATGAAATTGGGAAACAAGACCTTCGCAGGGCCCTTCGCATTTTTTAATATGATAATCGAGGCAAACCTTGAATTTCTTTTGCTCAATTGTTCTCTGGTTAATATCATACTTACAGCTTCTTATCTTAAATATTTTGTTAATTAGTCTCAATGAAGACTTCATATTTTTAACTTCGGTATATGGGCCAAAGTATTTGGAGCCGTCCTTAATGATATTTCGCGTAGAAAAAATTTGAGGATATGGTTCATTGGTTACCTGAATATAGGGGAAAGATTTATCGTCCTTAAGATTGATATTATAACGTGGTTTTAATTCTTTTATCAAAGTATTTTCGAGAACAAATGCTTCAATTTCACTATCGGTCACTATTAATTCAACATCATCTATCCTTGTGACCAAAGCAATAGTCTTAGCATTTTCAATTCGATTTTGGAAATATGACCTTACCCGGTTTCTCAGATTTTTTGCTTTGCCTATATAAATAACTTTCCGTTTATCATTTTTGAACTGATAAATACCGGGCATAGAGGGGAGATTTTCTAATTTATCTTGTAATATCGGATTCATCATACTAAGAATTTTTCAGGCGTAATTTATAAGAAAAGAGAATTAAAAACCCCTCTCTTGAAGAAAGGGGTTAAATGGAAGAAATTATTTAAAGACGTAATTCTTCGGGATTACAACAATCCCGGTTTCTGAAACAGTAAATCTTTTTTTATCCGCTTCAGAATCAAAACCAATTTCGGTCCCTTCGGGAATTGTAACATTTTTGTCTATGATTGCTCTGCGGATTCTTGCATGACGTCCAATTTTACAGTTATCCATAATAATTGAATCTGTTACATATGAGTAACTGTTTACCCTTACATTAAAACCGAGAATGGACCTTTCAACCAAACCACCGGAGATGATTGTACCATCAGAAACTACAGAATTAAAAGCTCTGCCAACTCTTTCTCCTTCATGCGATACAGTCTTTGTCGGGGGAAACTGCCTTTGCTGTGTTCTTAAAGGCCAATCATGATCATATAGGTTGAAATGAGGGTTAACCTTTAATAAATCCATGCTCGCAGCATAATAACTGTCGATAGTTCCTACATCAATCCAGTAAGGTTCATCCTTTTTATTTTCGTCAACAAAACGGTAAGCCTGAATTCTGTAATTATTTTTTAACATATAAGGAATCACATCCTTACCAAAATCATGGTTGTGTATTTTTTCCTGATCGGTTTTAACAAAAGCTTCTTTTAGAGCGCTTATATTGAAAACATAAATTCCCATATTAACGAATGAGAGAGAATCTTTTCCTGGTATGGAGGCCGGGTTCTTTGGTTTTTCAACAAACGAATTAACCTTATAATTTTCATCAATCTCAATTACACCAAAACGTGATGCCGTACTTTTGGGGACTTCCATACTTGAGAGAGTTAACTGAGCATTTTTTTCGATATGGTATTGCATCATCTTAAGGTAATCCATTTTATAAATATGATCACCTGAAAGGATTAGTGCCCATTCGAAACTCTCCTCTTCCAGTAGATTGAAATTTTGCTGAATCGCATTTGCTGTACCGAGGTACCAGTTATTGCTTGTTTTGAATTGTGGCGGAATTGAATAGATGAATTCACCTAATTCCGGATTAAAAATATTCCATGCTTCATAAAGGTGTCGGTTAAGTGAATCGGACATGTACTGTGTAAGCACAAAAATTTTACGGAATCCTGAGTTCAAACAATTTGTAAGTGTGAAATCGATTATTCTGTACTTGCCTCCAAAAGGCACCGAAGGTTTAGTACGAAATTTGGTCAATGGAAATAATCTTTCACCTTGTCCGCCGGCTAAGATCATTACCAGAGTTTTTCTAAGTATTGTCGAACCGGTATATGCCATTTCGAACCTCAACTATTTTGTTCAAAATATATCTAATTAGGAATTGATTGGCAATCATTGAAATTATTAACTTTGTTATAACTTTAGACAAATCATCTTCTTTTCTTATGAATATTAAAAGAAAAACGCTTGTTTTGATAATTTTTTCGACTCTTCTATTTCTTTTCGTAGTAGGGTTCTTAGTTTTTCAAATCAAAGATCAAATTAGCATAATCACGCAAAACGAAAAGCATATCGGTCTGGTTATGAATTTAAAGGATATAGATGAAAAATTCATAGCAAATTATAATGTTAAAGGACAAAAAAGTTTCGATGTTTTGCATTATTCAATCAATATTGAATTGTTACCAGATGAAAAAAGAATAAAGGGTAATGTCGCAATTATCTTAAAGGTTAATAATCTGGATGAACAATATCTTACACTCAATTTTTACGACAACATGAAGGTCAACGAAGTTTTGCTTAATGATAAGCAGGTTGAATTTACGCGGTCAAAAACAAATCTGGTTATCAAGCAGGACAGGTTGAATAGAGATACAATTGTTGTCAAGTTGAAATATGAAGGAGAACCGAAGCGACTGGGATTCGGGTCCTTCAATTTTGATGAAATGAACGGTAAAAAACTGATCTATACATTGAATGAACCGGTCTTTGCTTCAACATGGTATCCCTGTATTGATATTCCAGATGATAAAGCTTTAGCAGATATTTCGATTACAAATGATTCCTCATATGTTTCATTATCCAACGGTAAATTAATCGCGATAACAAACAGCGGGAGTAAAAGAACATACCATTGGAAAACATTTTACCCGATCTCAACTTACCTCATTGCAATTTATTCCGGAGATTATAAAACACATTATCAGAAATATGTCTCGATAAGTAAAGATACGGTAGATCTATTCTGCTATGCCTTGCCAGATAAATTCGAAGACGCAGTTCGTGATTTTACTGATCACAACAAATATTTGAGAGTCTTTGAAGAATTATTCGGATTTTATCCTTTTATTAACGAAAAATATTCTATAGCTCAATTCAATTGGGTCTATGGAGCAATGGAACACCAGACAATAACAGGTATTGGAACAGATTATATAACCGGTAGAAAATTTTTTCAGGACATGATAATTCATGAACTGGCTCATCAATGGTGGGGTAATGCAGTTGGTCCTAAATCATGGAAGGATATCTGGCTCAATGAAGGATTCTCAACTTACTCCGAAGCTCTTTATTGGGAAAAGACAAGCGGTTTTGATGCTCTTAAAACTACTCTTGCAGCCAAAACCGGTACATTTAAGAACGGGACTCTATACAATCCCGATAGGAATCTTTTCAGCAGTCTGGTTTATGATAAAGGCGCATGGGTTCTGCACATGCTAAGAAAAGAAATCGGCGATTCAACATTTTTCAAATTACTCAGAAACTATTATGATAGATTTAAGTATAAAAATGCATCAACCAGGGATTTTCAGAAAATAACAGAGGAATTTTCGAAGAAAAACTTAAGCAGATTTTTTGACCAGTGGATTTTTAAAGGCCAAGGAATAATTGAAACTGAATACGACTATCAAACTAACCCGACAGACGAAGGATTTATAACGAAAATAAATATAAAACAGTTACAAAATGGCTATGATATTTATAAATTTCCATTGGACATAAAATTTATTTATGAGAACGATAGTTCCATTCAAACTTTTTATGTCACTAAAAAAGAAGAGACAATTATTATAGAAACAAAATATAAACCGTTGGAAATTTATTTAGATCCTGATAAATGGCTTTTAGCCACTTTTACAATTATTACAGATAACTGATGACTGATAATAAAACTTATTTTTTTATATCCGATATCCATCTTGGTCTCGACAATCGTCAGATCGAAAAAGAAAAGGAGAAAAAACTAATTTCATTTCTTCACTTCGCCCAAAAGAATTGTAGCGAGCTTTTTATTGTAGGCGATCTTTTTGATTATTGGTTCGAATATAAAAGAGTTATTCAGAAAGGGTTCTTCAAAACTCTCTCTGCTTTAACCGAACTTTCTGAATGCGGGGTTAAGATCCATTACTTCATAGGTAACCATGATTTTCTCCATAGAGATTTTTTTGTTAAAGAGGTAGGGGCTATTTTATATTATGATGCTATAGATATTGAATTAAATGGTAAAAGATTCTTTATCGGGCATGGTGACGGATTGATAAAAAATGATACGGGCTATAACATTTTAAAAAAGATTCTCCGAAATAAAATTTTACAGCGATTTTATTCTGCCATTCATCCGGATCTTGGCATTAGAATAGCAAGTTCAACAAGTAAAAAAAGCCGTGATTACACTTCTCAGAAAAATTATGGTACGGTTGACGGATTACTGGAAACAGCCAAACTTAAAATTGAATCCGGGTACAATTATGTTTTGTTCGGACATTCGCATGTTAGGGCTTTGGATAAAATTAATAATGGGATTTATATAAATCTTGGGAGCTGGCTCGAAAGGCCCTGTTACGGAAAATATAATGATACCTTTGAGATTATCGACTGGAAATAAAAATGGCACTCAATCAACCAAATAATGCAAGACCTATTCAAAAAAAGAAGAAGAGAAAATCCTGGCGTTACTTTTTTCTTTTTATTTTTATCATATTTATTGCTGCCGCAGTATTATTCATGCAATATATTTTTGAAGGTCTGCCGTCGCTTGAGCAGTTAGAAAATCCGCGTCAACAGTTAGCAAGTAACGTGTATAGTATTGATGGCGAATTGATTGGCCAATTCTTCAATGAAAACCGGGTAGAGGTAAGCATTGACAGTATTCCGCCGCATGTTATCAATGCATTAATTGCAACGGAGGATAAGAAATTTTATAAGCACTGGGGCGTTGATATTGAGCGTTTCGTTAAAGCAATGTTCAAAACAGTTTTTTTATTTAAGCGCGAAGGTGCAAGTACTATTACACAGCAGCTTGCTAAGAATTTATATAAACTGAAATCAAAAAATGAAACACGAACCGGTACTGTTATCCGGAAAATCCAGGAGTGGATAACGGCTGTTCAAATTGAAAAAACATATACAAAGCGCGAGATACTTGAAATGTATTTAAACATTTCATGGTTCGGCCATAGCGCATATGGAATTGCAACTGCTTCAAAGGTCTATTTCAATAAGCATGTAAAAGATTTATCCATTTCTGATGCCGGAGTGCTGGTTGCTCTATTAAAATCGGCCGTTATATATGATCCATTCAATAAATATGATAATGCCTTTCATAGAAGAAACCTTGTCCTTTATAACATGACAGGTGATGGATTTATCAGCAGAGAGCAATATGATAGACTTAAAATCGAACCGATTAAACTTTCGTATAAAAAAATAGAAGAGGGAATAAAAGGAACAATCGCTCCGCATTTTGTTGAATATGTCCGTCAGCAAATGTCCCGTCTCTCTGATAAATATGGTTATGATTTATATCAGGATGGATTGAACATATATACAACACTCGATAGCCGGATGCAGAGAATTGCAAATAAAGCAGCCGAACTGCATCTAAATGAGTATCAACAACAATTTGATAAATCTTGGAATTGGAATAAATATAAAGGTGTGTTAAGCGAACTGATAGACAAATCTATTAAGAATCGAATTGATTATAGAGCAGCACAAACAGCTGATGAGAAACGGATGGTATATAACCGTCTTCAGAATAATCAGAAATTTATTGATTCACTTAAGAAAGTTGGTGAGAAGATCGAAGTCGGTTTTGTAGCAATTGATGTTAAGACCGGTCAAATAAAAGCATTGGTAGGCGGACGCGATCAGAAATTCTTATATGGATTAAATCATGTAACGCAAATACGACGTCAGCCGGGATCATCCTTTAAACCGATCGTTTATTCTGTGGCAATTGATAATGGATTATATCCGGCATTTCCCATAATGAATCAGCCATTTGATTATAATGGGTGGAGTCCTAAAAATTTTGACACTGGAACCGGTGGATTCACTACACTTCGTGATGGATTGAAACATTCAATTAATATTATTGCGGCAAGACTAATAATTGAGGATTATGCACCGCTCTGGAAAATAGGACGATTTGCAGAAAAAATGGGAATTAAAAGTAAGCTGGAATTATACCCTTCCATAGCCTTAGGTACGTCACTGGTAACACCTTTGGAAATGACAACTGCATTTGCTACCCTTGCGAACCATGGAGTATATAATGAACCCATCTCGATATTGAAAATTGAAGATAAGGATGGTGTATTGATCGATCAGTTTACGAACCAGACCTACGAGGCAATTCCCGAAGAAACAGCATATATAGTTACCGATATGCTGCGAACTGCAATTGATCAGGGGACAGGAGCCGGTGCACGATCCAGGTTTAATTTCCATCGTCCGGCTGCAGGTAAAACAGGTACTACTCAGGATTTTACTGATGCCTGGTTTATTGGTTATACGCCTCAGATTGCGGCGGGTGCATGGGTTGGTTTTGATGACCAGAGAATTTCTTTTACAGGTAATTACGGGCAAGGAGGACGTGCTGCCATGCCCGTGTGGGCAATATTTATGCACGACGTTTATGAACAATTACAATTACCTCTTGAAGATTTTACATTACCATTAAGCGGAAATGTCGTTCCAGTTAGATTTTGCAAAGAATCAATTTATGAGCTTGGTGACCCTCGTTTATATTCAAGTGATTGCCGTAACGGCGTCCTTGTTGATATTATGAATATTAAAGATATGCCTTCTACATTTGATGCTTTCAGGGATACTACAATGAAAATATTCAGCCGTTATTCATTGCAGGATTCTTCTCACGAAGCGAAAGAAATAAGGTAATTTTGTATTACTCTCTTTAGTTCATTAATTTTGTGCTGCATATTTGCCCGGATGGCGGAACCTGCCTACCGGCAGGCAGGTTGGTGACAAAATGTTTCAAAATGTATCAAGTTTATGCAATTAAAAGTAGATCGAGAAATTACATTTATGTTGGTTTAACTAATAATTTACAGGAGAGGTTGTCCAGACATAACAGTGGGACAAATAAGACGACTTCACCTTATGCTCCTTTTGACGTGATATTTGTTGAAGAGTGTCCAGATAGAAAAGCAGCAAGAAAGCTTGAGAAGTACTTGAAATCTGGTGTTGGAAAAGAGTTCTTAAAAAGTTTATAAATTTATTGCCCGGATGGCGGAATTGGTAGACGCGCTAGCTTCAGGAGCTAGTTGGTGCAAGCCAGTGCAGGTTCGAGTCCTGTTCCGGGCACAAAACCTTTCAGTAACTTCCATTTTTTAAATGAATATAAATAAACATTCTGACATCATACTAAATAAAGCTTACAAAGAAGCCATCCTTTTTACTAAATCCCACTATGAAAATTTTCCGGTCGTGTCACTTTTCATTCCGAAATATTTAAGAAAACATATTGCGGTTGTTTATCAATTTGCCCGTCAGGCGGATGATATAGCGGATGAAGGAAATCATAAATCAGAATTCAGAATTGAGAATTTAGAATTATATGAAAATCTGCTAAAAAAGTGCTTAACAGGGACTTATGAAAATGATTTCTTGATGGCACTAAATAATACTGTTGAGAAGTTCAAACTATCATCTAAGCATTTTTATGATTTAATTAATGCGTTTAAGCAGGATATCGTCAAAAAAAGATATGCATCCTTCGCTGAGATGCTAAACTATTGTGAACATTCTGCAAATCCTGTGGGACGAATTATACTTGAGTTATTTAATATCCGCGATAAACAGGCAATGGTACACTCAGATGCAATTTGTACGGCACTGCAGCTAACAAATTTTTACCAGGATGTCTCAATTGACTTTAATAAAGGGCGAATCTATATCCCAGCTGATGAGATGGAATCCTTCAAGGTGAATGAAAATGTATTTGAGTTGAAAAAAAATAATACTAACTTTATAGCGTTATTAAAATACCAGGTTGATAGAACTCAAAAATTATTCGATGAAGGGAAGAAACTATTGCCATTATTGCCTGGTAATCTTAGACGACAAATTAAGATGACAATTCTCGGCGGAGAAGCAATACTTAGAAAAATTGAAAAATCTAATTTTAACATATTAGATGATAGGCCAAAATTAAATAAGTTCGACATAATAAAAATATTAATTCAATCAATAATTAATTGATGTCAGATCAGTCAAAGCAAATAGCGAAAGAGAGTAAGAGCAGCTTTTATTATGCTTTTAGCCTTTTATCACCTCAGAAGCGTGATGCAATGAATGCAGTCTATGCTTTTTGCCGGAAGACTGATGACATTGTCGATGAAAGCCATGAACCGGATGACCTGAAATACGAGAAATTGAGAAAGTGGCGTATTGAATTTGAGAAAGCATTGACCGGTAGATCGGATTATCCTCTGCTTAATAAAGTTGCTACGATTATCAGGCAATTTAATATTCCGCTTGAGCATTTTTATGAACTTATTGTCGGGATGGAAATGGACTTGCAGCGCAAACGTTATCTCAGTTTTGATGATCTGGTTGAATATTGTTACCGTGTAGCTTCTACAGTAGGATTAATGTGTATAGAAATCTTCGGTTATAAAAATAAATCTACCAGGGACTATGCAGTTAATCTTGGATTGGCAATGCAGTTAACCAACATTATTAGAGATGTCGGCAAAGATGCTGTGTATGGCAGAATTTATATTCCGCAGGATGATCTTATAAAATTTAATTACACTGAGAATGAGTTACTTGCAAAGCAATATAATCCCAATTTCCGTTCATTGATGAGTTTTGAGGCAGAGAGGGCTAAAGATTATTTTAATAAGGCAAATCAATCTTTGTATTTCGAAGATAAACCTTCAATGTTTCCTGCAAGGGCAATGCAGCATATCTATTCAAGACTATTACAGAAAATTGAAAGATCAGATTATGATGTATTGAATAACCATATTAAAATTAACAAAGTAGAGAAAGCAGCAATCTCAATTGGAGTATGGGCAAAATATAGTCTTGTATATTAATGAAAAAATGTCTTGTTATTGGCGGCGGATTTGCCGGTTTATCATCTGCAGTTTACCTCTCCGATAAAAATCATAAAGTAACATTACTTGAAGCATCTCCTAAACTTGGCGGCAGAGCTTATTCAATTTACGATTCAAAACTAAACAGAAGTTATGATAATGGTCAGCATATTATAATGGGCTGCTACAATGAGACCTTAAGATTCATCTCAACAATTAACTCATCGCATCTACTTGAAATCCCCGATTCACTTTCTATTAACTTTATAAAAAAGGGAGGAGAAATATTTCCATTAAGGTCTCCCAAAGAAAAGTACCCGTTTAATTTATTAACAGCTCTGCTTAATTATAAAGCAATTAGCCTCAAATCGAGATTAAAAATAATCGACTTTTTTCTTGATCTGTTATGTTGCTATTCCTGTGACCTTAAAGATAAAACTGTAATTGAGTGGATGAAGGATCAAAAACAAACTGAGGAAGCAATCGATTTTTTTTGGAGTATCCTGGTTGTTGGCGCTTTGAATACTACTATCGAAAAAGCGTCTGCAGCGGTTTTTGCAGAAATACTTAAAAGGATATTTTTTGATGGGACACAATCGTCAACAATAATTTTATCGAAAGTAGGATTGAGCGACCTTTACGTTAAACCATCTGTTGATTTTATCTTGAATAATGGGAATGAAATTAAACTTTCCGAAAGAATAATTAAGATTGAATTTGAAGGTAATAGAGTTTTGAAAGTAATTAGCGAAAAATCAAGTTATGATGATTTCGATTACGTAATAAGTGCCATTCCTTCATATGCCATTTCAAAAATATTTCAGAGCTCCGAAAATTATTACCATAATTTGCCATCATTAAATTATGGCACAATTTTAAATATTCATTTATGGCTTAACCAGAATCCATTCACAGAAAGATTTTACGGATTTCTTGACGGCAAAATTCATTGGGTATTTAATCATGGAGATCATATCTCGATTACAATAAGCGCTGCTGATCAGTATAATGACAAATCGGAAGAAGAAATTCTGAATATCATATATTCGGATTTGGAGATATTTTTTCCTATATTCATCTCAAATTTAGTGAAGGATTTTAGAGTAATAAAAGAAAAGCGAGCTACTTTTATTCCTGATATCAGTTCATTAGAATTAAGAAAGGAAATATCAACACAGTTTGAAAATTTGATTTTAGCTGGTGATTGGATCAACACTAAATTACCGTCAACAATTGAAAGTGCTGTTATGAGCGGTAGATTAGCCGCCGAATCAATCGATTAAAAATTCAATTGGACGCTTTCTAACTACTGAATAAATTAACCAAATCAATTCTAAAATAAGACGGAGGGATTATGTCCGGATTAAAAGAAAAGCTTCAAGAAAAAATTCTAATTGAAAAACCACGAACTGAAAAACTGCTCAAAGAATTTGGCAATATTAAAGTTGATGAAGTTAACATCGGTCAGATTATAGGCGGAATGAGAGATATTAAAAGTCTTGTTACCGATGTTTCATATCTTGATCCGCAGGAAGGTATCCGTTTTCGTGGATTAACTATTCCTGAAGTTTTTGAAAAACTACCTAAGGCACCGGGTAATGAAATGCCATCAGTTGAGGGTTTCTTCTATTTTCTTTTAACAGGAGATATGCCGACTGAAAAGGAAGTTAAAGAAGTTAGCCAGGAATTTAACTCAAGAAGTAAGATACCTGATTTCGTATTTGACATTCTAAGAGCAATGCCTGCGGATTCGCATCCGATGACAATGTTCTCCACAGCCATCCTTTCGATGAATAAAGATTCTATTTTTGTCAAAAAATATCATGAGGGTGTAAAGAAAAATGTTTATTGGGAGTATTACTATGAAGATGCAATGAATCTATTAGCAAAACTTCCGGAGATTGCTGCATTCATTTATAGATTGAAATATAGAAACGGCAATATCATTGCTCCGGATCCCAAACTCGATTTCGGTGGTAACTTTTCTCATATGATGGGAATTGCCAAGCCGTACGATGAAGTTCCAAGAATGTATTTCATTCTTCATAGTGATCATGAAAGCGGTAATGTTAGCGCTCATACGGGTCATCTGGTCGCAAGTGCTTTATCGGATATGTATTATGCTATAAGTGCAATGTTGAATGGTCTTGCTGGCCCTCTGCATGGTCTGGCAAATGAGGAAGTTTTAAGATGGCTGCATGGCGTTATGCAGAAAATGGGCAACAAGATTCCGACTGAAGAAGAAATGAAGAATTTTGTTTATGAGACATTGAAGACCGGTGTAATACCAGGTTATGGTCATGCAGTACTTAGAAAAACTGATCCGCGTTATATGGCACAAAGAGAGTTCTGTTTAAAACATTTACCGGATGATGTACTCTTTAAATATGTAGACATGCTCTTTAAAGTTGTTCCACCAATTTTGTTAGAACAGGGTAAAGCAAAGAATCCATGGCCGAATGTTGATGCTCAATCCGGTGTTATTCAATGGTACTATGGTGTAAAAGAATATGAATTCTATACTGTTCTATTTGGTATTGGACGTGCACTTGGTGTATGCTCAAATATTATTTGGGCAAGAGCACTTGGATATCCGATCGAACGACCCAAATCTCTTACGACAAAAATGCTCGAAGATGTTGCGTTCGGTAAAAAGTAAACTATGTTTATTTTACAAATTAGAAAAGGGTGGATCATAGATTCACCCTTTTCTTTTATATTATTATATGAAAAAGAAAAAAATGTATGAATAAAAAAATAATATATATTTTAGCAGCATTAAGTATTCTAATTACAGTTGCTGTTGTACTGGTTGTCATTAAGATTTCTTCAATTGAAAAAATGACACCTCAGGAAGTAATAGTACATCTACAAAAAGATCACAGAGAATTTATCCCGCAGGTTCCATCAAAAATGGATTTTTGTGGTGAAGAAGTTCCATTAAATGATTTTGATGTTTATGAAAGAATGGAAAGAGAGTTATTGGTTAATGTACACTGGTCATCGGCTACAATTTTATATCTTAAGAGAGCCAATAGATGGTTCCCAATAATTGAGCCGATATTAAAAAGAAATGGGATTCCAAATGATTTTAAGTATTTGGCAATAATAGAGAGCGGATTAACAAATGCTGTTTCTCCAGCAGGAGCAGCTGGCTTCTGGCAATTTATGGCACCTGTTGCTAAACAATACGGTCTTGAGGTCTATGATAAAATTGACGAACGATATAATCTTGAAAAAGCAACTCAAGCTACCTGTAGGTATTTGAAAGAAGCGTTTGCAAAATACGGAAGCTGGACTATGGCTGCAGCTTCTTATAACTTTGGGATGAATGGTATCGATAAACAGATCGGTCGACAGAGGTCACGAAATTATTATAATCTCTACCTTGTTGAGGAAACAAGTAGATTTGTATTTAGGCTTTTAGCAATAAAGGAAATTTTTTCAGATCCATACAAATATGGATTTAATATAGATGAAACCGAACTTTACAAGGCAATTGAAACAAAAGAGATAATAATCAAAAAAGAGATTAAGGATTTAGCTTTATTCGCCAAAGAAAATGGAATTAATTATAAAATTATCAAAATTTTCAATCCATGGATTAAAGACAATTTCCTGCCAAATCCTAATAAAAAGGCATATTCTATCAAAATTCCAATAGATGGTGAAATTGAAATTTTAAGTGAATAAAGAAAAAGTAGAACAAATGATAATAGTTGATAGACATATTCAGATTTTTTTTTATTTTTGATTCCAACATTTTTTACCCAAAAATTGATCTAAAATGCCATTCAAAAAAAAAGTAAAGTATATTTTTATTACGGGCGGTGTAGTTTCTTCTCTGGGGAAGGGGATTACAGCGTCTTCAATTGGTCTGTTATTAAAACTCCGTGGTTATAGTGTAACCATCCAGAAATTTGACCCGTACATTAATGTAGACCCCGGTACAATGAACCCTTTCCAGCATGGTGAAGTTTACGTCACAGATGATGGTGCTGAAACAGACCTTGACCTCGGGCATTATGAAAGATTTCTTGATGTTGATATGTCCCGTGCAAATAATACAACAACCGGACAGGTTTACCATGAAGTAATAACTCGCGAACGTCGTGGTGATTTCCTTGGTGCTACTGTTCAGGTTATTCCTCATATCACCGATGAGATTAAAAAAAGAATGAAGGTACTTGGCGATTCGGGTAAGTACGATATTGTAATTACCGAGATTGGCGGTACTGTTGGTGATATCGAAAGCTTACCGTTTATTGAAGCGATGCGACAGATCATGCTTGAAATGGGACGTAAGAATGCGATTAGTGTTCATGTAACATTAGTACCTTATATTAGTTCAGCCGGAGAAATGAAAACAAAACCAACACAGCACAGTGTTAAGAATCTTCTCGAGCTCGGTATTCAACCGAATATTCTGGTCTGCAGATCTGAAGGTAAATTAGTAAAAGAAATAAGAGAAAAGATCGCTCTCTTTACTAATGTTCCGTCGGAAGCCGTTTTTTCTGCACACGATTGCTCAACGATTTATGAAGTTCCACTCGTTTTATTTAATCAGAATATGGATAGAGTAATTCTTGAAAGATTAAAACTACCTGACATAAATATTCACTTAGATGAATGGACAAGGTTTGTTGAACAAATTAAAAATGCGTCTAGAATTGTTAAGATCGCTGTTTGCGGTAAATATATTGAAAACAAGGATGCTTATAAAAGTATATCAGAAGCATTTGTCCATTCCGGTGCAGAAAATGATGTAAAAGTTGTTGCAGATTTTATTAGCTCAGAAGATATTGAATCTAAAGGCGCAGAGAAAATTCTTAAAGGGTATCATGGCTTACTGATCCCAGGTGGATTTGGCGAAAGGGGAATCGAAGGGAAAATTGCTGCTATTAAATTTGCAAGAGAAAATAAAATCCCTTTCTTTGGAATCTGTCTTGGTCTTCAATGTGCTGTTATTGAATATGCCAGAAACGTATGCGGACTTAAAAAAGCAAATAGCGCAGAATTTGTAAAGAAGAACAGTTTCAATGTTATTCATATAATGCCTGAACAGATAAAAGTGAAAGTAAAAGGTGCTTCAATGCGCCTTGGTGCTTATCCATGTGTCCTTAAAAAGAAAACTTTGGCCTATGAAGCGTATAAAAAGCCAAAAATTTCAGAACGTCATAGGCACCGCTTTGAGGTTAATAATAAATTCAGAGCTCAGTTGGAAGAGTACGGAATGATTTTTAGCGGACTATCGCCGGATGAAAAATTAGTTGAAATGATTGAAATAGAAAATCATCCCTGGTTTGTCGGCTGTCAGTTCCACCCGGAATTAAAGTCACGTGCTACGAATGCACATCCGCTTTTCAGGGAGTTTGTTAAAGCTGCTTCCGAATTTTCTCAAGGAAATAAATAAATTGAAAAAAATAATAATTATTTGCTTCCTGCTTTTATTCCCTTTGCACTCTCATATCAACGCTCAAAGCTTGCAATCATTAGTCAATAAGGGATTAGCGAAATCATATAATATGGAATTAGAGGCAGCTGAAAAAATATACAATCGGATTATTGACTTATATCCAAATGAACCTCACGGCTATTATTACATCGCACAGATTTACTATTGGACTTTCCTGGGTTCAAAGGATAAAGGTGAATATCAAGTCTTCTCAAAATTTTCTAATCTGGCGCAGGAAAAAATCGATAGGATGCTTGAACAGGATGAAAAAAATGTACGAATGATTTTTTTAGCAGGAAATTTAGCATTGTTTAATGCAATGGCTAATGCTACAAATGAGTCCTCTGTAGATGCATTCTGGGCAAGTAAAAGTTCAGTTAATTATTTTGAAAAGGTTTTGCAATTAAATCCAAAATTTTATGATGCTTATCTTGGTCTTGGTCTTTTTGATTATGCAATGAGTTTTGTCCCGGAATTCCTTCAGTGGGCAGTTAATTTGACCGGTTTATCATCTGATAAAGAACGGGGTCTTAGATATATAAAGACTGCTTTTAACAAAGGTTCTTCAGAAACAACTGAATCAGCTTTCCATCTTGCAAAAATTTATACAGATTACCTTGCAGAATTCGACAGTGCTTACAGTTACATTCAGGCAATTATTCCCAAATATCCAAGAAACACGCTATTCCATTATCAGTATGCTGTATCGCTTATAAAAGGAAGAGAATTAGATAGAGCAATTCAACCATTGAATACTGTCATTCGTTTGAATAATAAAAGATTTCCCCAGATTACTGCCCTTGCTCATTATAGAAAAGGGGAAATTTATTTTAAGAAGAATCAGTTTAAGTCCGCCATCAAAGAATATGAACAGTTCCTGGACCTTTCCAAAGAGTTGGATTTTACAGGTATTGCAGCACTTAATATTGCTATAAGCAATAAAATGTTAGGTGATGATGAAGAATATATTAAGTATTTAGATTTAGCTTCCGATGGGAATCCTGATCTTTATGAAGATTCGTATGCAAAAAGTAAGAGTGAAATATTCCATGAAAAGGGAATAGACGAAAATGATCTTATGCTTGTAAGGATGAAAAATTTTATTGAAAGTGGAAAGAACAAGATTATTTATGATTCATTAAAACATATTATTGACTCTTTTGAAGATAACCATCAAAAAGTTCTGGGATTAACATATCTTAGTGTAGCAGCACTTAACTTAAAAAAATATGCTGAGTCGGTCCGCGCAGCGGAAAATGTATTAACAATAAAAATTTCACAGGAGAAGTGGGTTATTCCTTTCTCTTACCTTTTACAGGCAAAGGCTAACTGGATTGTTGGAGAAAAAAATGAAGCAAGACAATTTTTAAGTAAGGCTGAATCCGAAAATAAATATGAATTTCAAGATTACATTCAATCTAAAATTGAAAATCTCAAACGAAGGCTTCGAAGGAGCTAATCCAACCAGAAATCTTGCAATTATTTAATATTTTCAACCGTTTTAATTGATTATTGATACCGATTTCGATAATTTTTTGCGCAAATTTTAATAAAATGTTGAAAATAGCTGTTTTCGTTTCAGGAAAAGGTTCTAACCTTAAATCGGTTTATAACAAAGTTTCCAAAGAGAAACTTAATATCTGTACGGTCGTTAGTAATAAAGAAGATTGTTCAGCTCTAAGTTTTGCCTCAGAAAAAGAAATACCGATTTTTTTGGTTAGCGAAAAAGAAAAAGAAGGATTTGTTGATTATCTCTTCTTAATTAATGAATTCCAAAAATTTTCTATTGATTTAATTTTATTAGCCGGCTTCTTAAAAAAGATTCCGGATTACTTTATCGAAGCATTTGAAAATAAGATAATCAACATTCATCCTGCACTACTTCCAAAATATGGCGGTAAGGGAATGTATGGATTAAATGTTCATCGCGCTGTATTTAATGCAAACGAAAAAATTTCCGGAGCCACTGTTCATTTTGTAGATAAGATTTATGACAATGGTAAAATAATTGCTCAAAGAAAAATTGATATAAGTCATGCTAATAGTCCTGAAGAAATTGCAGAGCAAGTGTTAAATATTGAACATGAGTTGCTTCCTTATATCATTGAAAAATTTGCCGATATGAAAATTATAATCACTGATAGTAAAATTAAAATATTAGATTGATCTAAGGAGTTTTTGTGAAAAAGTTAGCACTAATTAGTGTATCCGACAAGAGAAATATTGTTGAATTTGCTAATAAATTACGCAAACTCGAATACGAAATACTTGCTACCGGCAACACAGCAAAATTGCTTGTAGAAAACCAAATAAATTGTACTGAAATAAGTGATTTCACTTCTTTCCCCGAGATTTTCTCCGGAAGAGTTAAAACCCTCAACCCTAAAATTTTTGGCGGCATTCTTATGCGCCGGAAAAATTCTTCGGATATCAAGGAAGCCGAATCAAACGGAATTATCCCGATCGATGTTGTGTGTGTTAATCTCTATCCTTTCCCGAATGTTGTAAATAGAAAAGATATTTCCCATGAAGAAAAGGTTGAAAATATTGATATTGGCGGACCAAGTCTAATTAGGGCGGCAGCAAAAAATTACGAACATGTTTCTGTTCTTACAAACCCTGATCAGTATCTTCCCTTCATTGAGGAACTTGGGCAAGGTAAAATTAGTTCTGCGACTCGTTTAAAATTAGCATATGCAGCTTTTTCGTATACCTCGTTTTATGATACTCTTATTGCAAATTATTTCGAGGAGAAATTCAATTTCCCGAAAACTGAAATAAGACTTAATTATAAATCTTCATTTAACTTACGCTACGGAGAGAATCCTCATCAAAGCGCATATCTCTTTGGTGAGTTTGCGGATTATTTCGAAATACTTCACGGTAAGGAATTATCATATAATAATATTGTTGATCTGACAGCTGCTGTTGAATTAATAGGCGATCTTGGTAATAACGCATGTGCAATAATAAAACATACTAATCCTTGCGGAGCAGCTATGGGGTATAACCCTCTTGATGCATTTGAAAAAGCATTGTCGTGCGATCCGGTCTCTGCTTTCGGCGGGATTGTTGTTTTTAATGAAGAAGTAGATCAAATGACTGCAGAAAAACTAAATGAAATTTTTCTGGAAATAATATGTGCCCCTTCATATTCTGAGAAAGCACTGCAGATTTTATCTATTAAGAAAAACAGAAGATTGATTCAAATTAAGAAACATCCTTCAAGTCATGAATTACAATTTAAAAACATTCCAGGTGGCATATTAGCTCAAACAAAAGATAATTCTAAGATTGAAGAAATGCAGTTAAGCCTTGTTACTGAAAAAGAGTATTCACAAAAAGAACTGGATGATTTAAAATTTGCCTGGTCTGTTTGCAAACATACCAGATCAAACGCAATTGTTTTTGTTAAGGATAAAAAAGCGGTAGGAGTGGGTGCGGGACAAACATCGCGGATCGATTCGGTTAAAATTGCTGCTGAAAAGGCTAAACAATTCGGGCACGATCTTTCGGGTGCTGTTGCTGCATCGGACGCATTCTTCCCGTTTGCTGATGGTTTTCTTGAAATTGCTTCGCATGGAATTACTTCAGTTATTCAACCGGGTGGATCCGTTCGAGATGAGGATGTTATTAAAGCTGCAAATGAAAATAATATTTCAATGATATTTACAGGGATTAGAAACTTCAAACACTAAAATGCCTACTGCGAGTAGGGAGGTAAAATGGGTTTTTTTGATCTTTTCTCAACTGATATTGCAATCGATCTTGGCACTGCTAATACATTAATTTATATTAAAGGAAAAGGAATTGTTTTGAATGAACCTTCTATCGTTGCATTCGATAGGAATTCAAAACGGATAATAGAGCTTGGTAACAAAGCAAAGGAAATGCAGGGCAGGGAACACAGGGAAATAAGAGTTACTAGACCGATGAGGGATGGAGTAATTGCTGATTTTGAAATCGCAGAAGGAATGATAAGAGCCTTCATTAAAAAAGTTTCACCCAATACATTTGCAAGCAAAAGAATTGTTATTGCTGTTCCAAGCGGTGTTACGGAAGTTGAAAAAAGAGCGGTTCGCGATGCAGCCGAACATGCCGGTGCTAAGGAAGTGCATCTAATTGCTGAACCGATGGCTGCAGCGATAGGAATTGGTGTTGATGTTGAAGCACCGGTCGGTAATATGATTATTGATATAGGCGGTGGAACAACAGAAATTGCTGTTATAGCTTTAGCTGGTATTGTTAATGAGGAATCGATCCGAATTGCCGGCGATGAAATGAATAATGCAATAATGCAGTTCTTCAAAAAAAATTATAATCTGTTGATAGGCGAAAGAACAGCTGAAGCAATAAAGTGTGAAGTCGGTTCTGCGGTACCATTAAAAGAAGAAGTGACTATTCAGGTTAAAGGAAGAGATTTGGTTGGCGGCATTCCTAAAACTGTAGAAGTCAGTTCCGTTGAAATTCGAGAAGCATTAAATGAGAATGTCTCTCAGATAGTTGATGCAATAAGACAGACTCTGGAGAGAACACCGCCTGAACTTTCAGCTGATATTTTGGACCGTGGTGTAATGATAACCGGCGGAGGTGCTTTGTTGAAAGGACTTGATGAAAGAATCAGAATGGAAACAAATTTACCCGTTCACGTTCCGGATGATCCATTGACTGCAGTTGTAAGAGGAGCCGGGAAAGCTATTGAAAACCTAAACAAATACTCAAAGGTGTTCATACGTAAAAGAACGTACTAATGATTAATTCTTTAAGAAGGTTCATATATCAATTCAAAGAGTACTTCCTAGTAGCTATTCTTATTATAATCAGTCTTTCACTACTTTCGAGCAACGATAAACCCGGTATAAAAAAGCTTAGGACATTTGCTCTCGGTAATTTCGCTGTACTAAGCGAAATGGTTAATTCGGTCACTAATATTTTTACCAGTGAACCATCGTATAGTGAATTAAAATCGGAAAATGCAAAATTGATGCTTGAATTAAATCGATTAAGAAAAAAGGGTCTTGAAAATAATAATCTCCGTTCCATGCTTGCATTAGAAGATACAAGCAAATATAAATTAATCGCAGCCGACGTAATTTCGAAACTTGTAAACAGAATTCAGGGTAACTTTATTTTAAATAAAGGAATTAAGGATAATATTAAAATTGGAATGCCTGTAATAGCGCCTCAGGGTTTGGTCGGAATTATTTCAGAAGTAACTGATAATTATTCTGTAGCAAAAATGCTCTTCAATAGTTCGCTTAATATTGCTGTAACTCTTCAAAGAATAAATGTAGATGGAATATTAAGCTGGAACGGTAGAGAACTTATTATCAAGAATATACCTACTACTTACGAAATAGAGATTGGTGATGGAGTGGAAACTTCGGATTTTAGTTCATTGTTTCCTCCTAATATTCCAATCGGAATTGTTTCTAAAAAAGAAGAGATCGCTTTGGGGTTGCTTCATACATTGTCGGTTCAACCTTTTGCAGATATCAGATCCTTAGGCAACCTGTTTATTGTTCAGATTGTACCGAGTATTCAGATTAATCAATTAGAAATGAACCTGATTAAATAGATGCTACTTAATTACTTAAAACCGGTTTTATATTTTATTCCACTTGCGGCATTGCAGCTTGTTGTTGTCCCATTAATGACAATTTACGAGATTTCACCAAATCTCATTTTAGTTCTTATTGTATATTTTACAATGCTCTATGGTCAAATCTACGGAACCATTTTAGGTTTTGTATTAGGATTTTTGTTCGATATAATTTCGGGCGGACTCCTCGGCGCGTCAATGTTATCATTCACCGTCTCGGTTTTTATTGCGGGGTATTTTTATAATGAAAATAAAGTTGATACTAATACCGCTACATTTCTTTTTACAATTATTGTATTTTTGTGCGGTTCTATTAATTCATTTTTGTTCTCCAGCATTGCAATTTCTAATCCGGATGTGAAACTTATAAGTTTGATTTTGGAAATTGGCTTTTTACCGGGATTATATACTTCTGTTTTTAGTCTTCCTATTGTAATTTTTACAACTAAAAAAGGAATCGAATGAACGATACATATTTCGGTTCATTATTTCGAAGAAGAATTATTTTCATTGTAATTGTTGGATTCGTTGCAGTTATTTTCTTTCAGCTTTTCAGCATGCAGATTTTAGATCAACCAGCATATTCAACAAAAGCAGATGAAAACAGTGTCAAACCGATTTATCAAAATGCTCCGCGAGGTGTTTTATTTGATAGAAATATGCAGGTTATGGTAGGAAACAAACCTTCATTTACTCTACGTATTATTCCGGCAGATTACGATCAAAAGTTAACCCCTTTTCTTGAAGCAATTCTGGGCGTTTCGGATGGATATATCGGAAGAATATTGAAGCAGAACGAACAATTTTCAAAATATATTCCTAGACGGATTGCCAAAGATGTAAACTTTAAAGTGATTGCCTGGTACGAAGAGAATTCATCCAAACTTCCGGGTGTGGATTATATAATTGAAACACAAAGAGATTATTCATTCGGTGTAATGGGTTCTCACATGTTTGGATACAGCAAAGAAATTTCGTCATCGATGCTTCAGCATAGAAGGGACGAATATTCTATGGGTGACGAAATTGGTTCTAGCGGAATAGAAAAAACATATGAAAATTTGTTAAGGGGTCAAAAAGGGATTCAGTATGTACTGGTAGATTCACATCAAAAAACAATTGGCAAGTACCGTAATGGTAAAGAAGATAAAACAGCTATAAAGGGTTATGACCTTGTCTTAACAATCGATAAAGATGCCCAGATGGTTGCTGAAAATGCCTTTAAGGATATGCGGGGGGCTCTGGTTGCAATTGAACCGTCTACGGGTGAAATACTGGCATTTATTAGTGCACCTGAATTTAATTTACAGGATTTTGCTTCGGTTACCTCTAATGAAATATGGAACATGTTGAATGCTAATGAAGAAAAACCGATGTTCAATCGTGCAACAATGTCAATCTACTCACCCGGCTCTACATTTAAAATGATATCTGCACTAGCTGCGCTTGAAGAGGGAATAATTGACACAAATTATAAAGTACATTGCCGAGGAGGTTTTCAGTTTGGCGATCGCTTTTTTAAATGTCTTCATGTTCATGGAAGTGTCAATGTAACAACAGCGATTGAAAAATCATGTAATACTTTCTTCTATCATTTGGTACTTAAAATTGGATTGGATAAGTGGGCAGAATATTCAGCCAAATTTGGCTTTGGTCAGAAATCCGGAATTGATATCCCTGAAGAAACTGCAGGATTACTCCCTACAAGAAAATATTATGATAGGGTCTTTGGAATAAATCGTTATCCAAAAGGAATTCTTGTAAGCCTCGGGATCGGTCAGGGTGAGCTGAGTGTAACTCCGCTTCAGTTAGCACAATATGCTGCTCTTTTTGCTAATTATGGCAAGTCTGCAAAACCCCATTTCCTTCATGGATATATAGAAACGGAAACTGGAAAATATACTGAGGTAGTACCCAAAACTTATGATATAAATGTGAAATCAGAATCTTTTGACGTAGTAAGAGATGCCATGTATAAAGTTGTTAATGGAGCCGGGACAGCAAGAAATATTCGACTTCCCGATATTCATATTGCCGGTAAAACCGGAACATCCCAAAACCCTCATGGAAATGATCATGCGGTGTTTATTGCATTTGCCCCATATGAGAATCCCAAAATTGCAATTGCTGTGATTGTGGAAAATGTAGGTTTCGGTAGTGTATTTGCCGCCCCAATTGCAAGAGATGTAATTAAAGCATATTTGCAAAAGGGGAATACCAAGCAATTAAAACAAAGCGATTATTTGAGTGAATTAAAAAAGACGAAGGAAGAAAAAATTGCAAATTAATTATAAGCTGCAAGATAAATTTGATCTCTCAATTTTCATCCCGGTAATTTTTTTAATTATAATTGGATTGATGGCTGTTTATAGTTCTACTGTTAATCATCCTATTGCCACTGGTAATTTTCAAAAACAACTTTCCTGGGCAATTGTATCACTTGTTGCTTTTTTTGTTGTCTACTCTATTCCCCAGCAATTATTCAAAATGTTAGCTGTTCCGTCATTTATAATTTCTCTTGTGTTACTTGTAGTCGTTTTATTTGCCGGTAAAACCGTTTATGGTTCAAAAAGTTGGATGAGTATTGGCCCTTTCGGATTTCAACCTTCGGAATTTGCTAAACTTGGAATGATTTTATGTCTTTCTCACTGGCTGACATATAAAAATCGTGATATTAATAATATCAAAGATATAGGGATTGCTCTCGCAATTGGATTTATACCCATTATGCTAATTTTGTTAGAGCCTGATACAGGTACAGCCATAGTATTTATGATAATAACATTATCACTTATTTATTGGAGCGGGATTAGTCTCTTTGGATTATTTGTAGTTTTATCTCCGGGTATAGTAATTATTGCTTCACTCTTTGGAACTGCGCCATTTATTATTGCACTTCTTCTTATCCTCGTTGCATTAATACTATTCAAAAAAGATCTTTTTAACAGCACTACCGTATTTGTCATGAATCTTGGGGCCAGTTTCTTCTTTGATTACATCTTTAGATTTTTGAAACCCCACCAGCAAAAACGAATTGAATCATTTCTCGATCCTGCAATGGATCCGCTTGGTTCGGGCTATAATGCATTACAGGCAAAACTTGCAATTGGATCCGGAGGCTTTACCGGTAAAGGATTTCTCCAGGGCAACCAGACTCAGCTCCGTTTTATTCCTGAACAATGGACTGATTTTATTTATTGTGTTGTCGGTGAAGAATTTGGTTTTATTGGAAGTCTTTTTGTGCTTATTCTTTTTTTAATAATCTTTATCCGGCTACTTAATATTACTAATTTTGCTAAGGACCGATTTAGTGTTTTGACCATAGTTGGAATACTAAGTCTATTGTTCTCTCATTTCGCAATAAATATCGGAATGAATGTCGGTATCACACCTGTAATTGGATTGCCGTTACCTTTTCTTAGTTATGGAGGAAGTTCTCTACTTGTTAATATGATAATGATTGGTATTGTATTGAACATTTATCGAAACAGAAAAATGCATACGTAAAATGTTGTTAATATGATGAGTAAATTTATGACAGCCCAACAAAAACTAAAAAATAAAATTGAAAACGGACTGCATCTCTGCGTAGGGCTTGATACCGATATTACAAAAATTCCCAAACACCTTTTTAGCAGTGATAACCCGGTAACAGAATTCAATAAAATAATTATTGAAAATACATATGAACATGCAGCAGCATATAAAATTAATTTCGCATTCTATGAAAAAGACGGATCAAAGGGATTAGATAATATTTTAGAAACATTAACTTTTTTCCCATCGAAAGATCCCTTATTAATTGCAGATGCTAAACGAGGGGATATTGGAAATACCTCCCAAATGTATGCCAAGTCGGTTTTCGAACATTTCGGTTTTGATGCTGTTACACTTCATCCTTATATGGGATTCGATTCTCTTGAACCGTTCCTGAATTATTCTGACAAAATTAATTTTATACTTGCCTTAACCTCCAATCCCGGATCTAATGATTTTGAAAAGCTCAAATTGGAAGACGGACAATACTTATATCAGAAAGTTATCAAGTCTATTAAGGAATGGAATAAAAAGAATAACTGCGGAATTGTATTTGGCGCAACTAATTTGTCTGAACTTCAGAGCAATATTAAAGATTTCGGCGATATGCCAGTTCTTCTTCCGGGCTTCGGCTCTCAAGGTGGAAATCTGGAAGAAGTTGTAAGGACATTCTATTCTAATAACAATAATAATTTTATTATCAATGTTAGTAGGGCTCTTATCTATTGCAATGGTTCCCCGGGATTTGGTAAAAATGTCTCAGATTCTATACAGCAACTAAATGAGGAGATTAAAAAAATAATCTAGATCGTTTATAGCATTTAGAATATTTTAATATTAATTTGAACCAGAGATTCAAAGCAGCGTCATCAGATTAGTCGTAATTTATTACAAACTCATATGGGCTATGAGTTCTGAAATTAAAATCCCAGAAAACTTGCTGTATGAAGTATGGCAAAAACAGAATTACAAGTCTCCTCTTAAAACCGAGTCGGGAGAAGAAATATCAATTCTCGATTCCGGTTTCCGCAATAACGATCTAGCCGGACCTGATTTCAAGAATGCTCGCATTAGAATTGGAAACCTGACTTTTGTTGGTGATATTGAGATTGATTGCAATTATACCGATTGGAAAAGTCATGGTCATAATATTGATAACAAGTATAATAGTATAATTCTGCACGCAGCATTACATAATAAAAATAACCAATCGTATGTTTATACCCGGAATGGAAGAAAAGTACATTCAATATGCCTTTCCCATTTTATTGAAAAAGATTTGTTTGAAAATCTAAAGTATAATCTGGCTGAAACAAGTGAAGAAGAATACAGCAAATTAAAATGTTCCGGTTCATCAGTGCCAATTTCTCTTGAAGTCAAGCAAAAGTTTCTTTCTCAACTGGGTATGGAAAGATTTCATAAGAAATGTAAGAGAATTTACGAGAGATTAAAAGAGCTCCAATTTCTAGATGAATTGAATATTAAAGAACCTGTTATTGCTTATGATTTAACACCACAATTTCATGAAAAGAAATTCAAGCACTCCGACTTTTCAAACAAAGAACTTTGGCAGCAACTTTTTTATGAATTGGTTTTTGAAGCACTGGGATATTCCAAAAATAAAGTACAAATGACGGAATTATCACAAACGGCTAATATTAATTTTCTAAAGAAAATTGAAAAAGACGGCATTATTGTCGATAAGTACGAAGCTTTTTTGCTTTATATAAGCGGCTTGATTAAACCATCGGATAAAATTAGTCATCAGGATTCTAAAGAATATATCGAACGAATCTTACTAAACTGGAATACGATAAAGCCGTTTTATGATGGAAAGTATATGGAAGAATCCCATTGGCATTTCTTTAGGTTACGTCCTCAAAACTTCCCGACAATACGAATTGCAGCCGGTGCAAGAATACTGAAAGAGATCATGTATGGAAGCTTAATAAACATAATAGCAAAAAAAATTTCTGAAATTCATAATCTCACTGTATTAATAAATTCACTCCGTTCCCTATTTGTTATAAAATCTGATGGATTCTGGAAAAATCATTATGTAATTGATCAATCCTCAAACGGCGAAATTAAATACTTTGTCGGTGCAACCCGTGCCGATGAGATAGTAGTGAATGTGGTCTTACCATTTTTTGCGGTTTATTTTGAAATATTCGGAAATCAGAATGTTACAAAGAAGATTTTAAAGGTATATTCTATTTATGAACAACGTTCAGAAAACCTGATTGTTACCGATGTGGGTAAATCTCTCAATATGACAGAACAATTTAAAAAAACTATTATAGCTCAGGGAATGATTGACCTTTTCCGAAATTTTTGTTCCAAGAATAAATGTCTTGAATGTGAAATAGGGAAAACAATTTTTAATTAGTTTTGCGTACCGCTAAGTTTAGTAATCTCATCTCTAATTTTTGCAGCCCTTTCGTAATCCTCTTTTTCAATAGCTTCTCTTAATTGATCTTGCAGTTGCGCTAACTTTGTTTCGGGAATATTTTTTTTGCCAGGTTTGTTTTCTGATAGTGCAGGACCTGGAACATCCTGGTCCTCATCTGCATCTTCACTTGATGGAACGAATGAAGCAATACGCATAACTTCTTCTGCAACATACAGCGGGGCACCGGTTCTGACCGCTAAGGCAATGGCATCACTGGGTCTGGAATCAATTTCATTGGAAAGTGTAGCAACTTCAATTTTTATTTTTGCATAGAATGTATTTTCTCTCAATTCATCAATTATAATTTCTGAAACGGTAGCACCTAAATTATCAATTATACTTTTGAGCAGGTCGTGTGTTAAAGGTCTTGGTGGTTTTATTCCTTCCATTTCCAGAGCAATTGATTGGGCTTCGAATGAACCGATGATAATAGGAAGCCTCCTGACTCCAAATACTTCTTTTAGAAGGAGTGCATAGGCTCCACCAGCCGATGGGCTGGCGGATAATCCTAATATTTCTACCTGAATTTTACTCAACTTTATTACGATTTAATTTTTTTAATTTCTTCGATTAATGCCGGAATAACTTCAAATATATCACCTACAATTCCATAATCTGCAACCTGGAAAATTGGTGCGTCTTTATCCTTGTTTATTGCAACAATATATTTGGAAGAACGCATACCGGCTAAATGCTGAATTGCGCCTGAAATTCCAAGTGCAATATACAAAGTAGGTGAGACTGTTTTACCTGTTTGACCAACTTGTTCACCGTGGGGTCTCCATCCGGCATCAACAACTGCCCGTGAGGCACCGGGTGCTGCTCCTAACAATTGAGATAATTCTTCAACAAGATTGAAATGCTCCGGTCCCTTCATACCTCTTCCACCTGATACAATGATTTCGGCTTCGGCAACATCCAATTTACCTTCCGATTTTTTAATCTCAGTAACTTTGGTCGATAAATCTGGGCTATTAATATTTACAATCGAAACTTCCGACTTCGTATCACCTGGAATACCGGGATTGAAAACATTCGGTCTAAGAGTAAATACTTTTGATGCGCTGGTCAGTTTTACATCTATTAATACTTTTCCCGCGTATATAGGTCGAGTTACAATTATCTCATTATTCTGAACTTCCAATGCCGTACAATCCATTGCTATACCGGCATCTAACTTTGCTGCCAACCGTGGTGCTAAGTCTTTCCCTAGACTTGTATTCGGAAATAAAATGATGGAAGATTCTGTCTCTTTAGCAAAATCAAAAAGTATTTTTGAATAAGCACTAGGTGAATAATTAATCAATTCAGAATTTTTAAAGTGTTTGACATTTGATACCCCATAATTCCCAATTGATTCCAGATTTTCTATTTCATCTCCGATAGCTACAGCTTCAACCTGGTATGAGAGTTTGGCTGCAATACCAGCAGCTACACGGACAGCTTCATAAGATGCTTTTTTGATTTGTCCGTTTCTTTGCTCAATGAAAACTAATATTTTATTAGCCATGTTCACCTCTAAATGACTTTGGCTTCTTCACGAAGCAGTCTAACTAATTCCGGTACCGCACTGGCATCTGTACCAATTATCTTTCCGGCTTGCTTTGGTGCGGGTCTCTTAAATGAAACTATTTCGATATAATTATTTGCCGCATCGACAGTTTTTTCTTCAATAACTTTTTTCTTAGCAGTCATTATTCCTTTTAAAGATGCATATCGCGGTTCATTCAATCCTTTTTGAGCTGTTATTACTGCAGGAAGCGAAGTCTTAATTACTTCTTTGCCACCCTCAATTTCACGCTCACAAATTACTTTGCTACCATCCAATTTAAAGTCTACGGCAACAGAAATACAATTGTAACCAAGTAATTCTGCGGTAAGCTGACCGACAACCGAATTGTCATAATCGACTGATTGCTTACCGAAAAAAACTAATTCGGCATTGTGCAATTTTATTTCACTAGCTAATGCTTTTGCAACCGAAAGCGAATCTCTATATGATTCATCTTTCAAGAGCACAGCGTTATCTATACCCATTGCTAATGCTTTGCGGAGTGTTTCCTTGTTTGCTTCAGGGCCAAGACTAATAGCAATTGTTTCTCCTCCAAATTTTTCTTTCGTTTTAAGAGCCTCCTCTATTGCAAATTCGTCGTATGGGTTAACAACGTAAGTTACTCCAGACGGGTCAATCCCTTTTCCATCACCGCTTATATTTATCTTTGCAGCGGTATCCGGGACATGACTGACACAAACAGCAATTTTCATCGATCCTCCGGAAAATTAGTTTCTAATAATATTACAGTTTTAGATTTTCAAATCACAATATAAACAAAATTTATTTTTAGGGAGCAATTTTATAATTTGAAGTAAGAATCTGAATTATTTATGCAAGAAGAAAACCCAACCGGGATGATAGAACCGGAAATAACTGATGAAACAATTATTGGTACACCATATAAAGTAATTCTTTATAACGATGATGTACACTCGTTCGAAGAAGTTATTAATCAATTAATCAAAGCAATTAATTGCAATTTCGAAGATGCCCGTACTTTAACTTTTGAAGTGCATGTTAAGGGGAAAGCTATTGTCTTTACAGGTGAACTTACAAAATGTCTTAAAGTCTCTTCAATCCTTGAAGAAATCGGTCTTCATACTCAAATCGTTACATAATACAGTAGAATCGATACTCAATGTTAGAATTTTAATCAGGTACAAATTCAGATAAAAATAGTTATATTTCATCCCCATTTTTGTTGATAATCATAAATTTGAGATAATTATATGCAGATTGGATTTGTCGGGTTGCAGTATTCGGGCAAGACCTCACTTTTTAATACATTATCTAAAAGTGCATCACATGCACTGGTACAGAAAGAAGAAGCTACAATTGAAGTGGTGAAAGTTCCGGACGAGAGACTTGATAACCTTACTAAGATATTCAATCCCAAAAAACAGATAAATGCAACTATTGAAGTTTTTGATATACCCGGACTTCGAATGTCTGAAGACAACAAAGTTAAAATCACTTCCACATTTCTAAATAGTGTAAGAAATAACGATGCTCTGTTTTATATTATCCGCGCTTTTAATGAAGAATCCGTTCCTCATCCAATGAATAGAGTTGATCCTTTTCAGGATATTAAATTTTTAGAAACAGAATTTTTGCTTTCGGATCTTGCCTTTTTAGAAACCCGAATTGAAAAACTTAAGAAGGAAGTTCAAAAATCGAAGGATGAAAAACTTAAAAGAGAAATTCCGGTTTTAGAAAAATGTTATGCCCATTGCGAAAAGGAACAACCTCTTCGTTCACTTATTTTGGATGAGAATGATTTGAAACTACTTTCGGGTTATCAGTTACTTACACTTAAACCCTTAGCAATAGCTATTAATTATGACGAATCATCCATTCCGATTGTTGATGAGGAAATAATTACAATAAATTCGCAAATAGGAAATTCATTCGCTACCATTATCCCTTTCTTTGCAAAAATAGAGTTAGAGTTATCGCAGATGGGCCAGGAAGATCAATCGGTTTTTATGCAAGATTATGGGATCAAGGAATCTGCATTAAGTAAAATTTTAAGAACATCTTATGAATTATTAGGACTCCACTCCTTTTTTACTGTCGGGGAAGATGAATGCCGTGCATGGACTATTAAGAAAAATTTTAATGCCCAGCAGGCAGCTGGAGTAATTCATACGGATTTCTTTAATCGGTTTATCCGTGCTGAAGTAGTCCACTTTAATGATTTTATAATACATGGTTCATTTAATAAATGTAAAGAAGCCGGTGCATGGCGTCTGGAAGGGAAAGAATACATCGTTAAAGACGGTGATATTCTAAATATAAGACATAATTGAAAGGGTAAGTTTTGAAGATTAATAAGATTCGAAACCTCGGTATTATTGCACATGTTGATCATGGCAAGACTACTCTGGTTGATTACATGCTGAAGCAAACCGGTGCATGGAGAGAAAACCAGCAGGTAGAAACACGTGTCATGGATTCCAATCAGCTGGAGAAGGAAAGAGGAATAACAATTCTCGCAAAAAACTGCAGCATAAATTACAAAGGAATAAAAATTAATATTGTTGATACTCCCGGTCACGCAGACTTTGGCGGTGAAGTAGAACGGACACTTAGAATGGTAAATGGAGTACTACTTCTTGTTGATGCTGCAGAAGGTCCATTACCTCAAACAAAATTTGTCCTTAAAAAATCGCTTGACCTTGGATTAAAACCGATTGTCGTCATTAATAAAATAGATAGAAAAGATGCAAGACCGAACCAGGTGTTAAATGAAGTATTCGATCTTTTTGTTTCACTTGGAGCCAATGATGAGCAATTAGATTTTCCTTTTGTTTATGCTATAGCCAAACAAGGAATTGCAAAACTTCAGTTAGAGGATGAAACTAACAATCTAGAAGCTTTACTTGAGCAGATTGTAAAGCATGTTCCGCCACCAAGTGTCGTTGATGAACCTTTCAGGATGCTTGTTTCGGCTATTGATTATAACGACTATTTAGGTAGAATTGGTATAGGAAGGATTAATAGCGGCAACATTACACTTGGTGATCAAGTAATTTTGATTTCAAGAGAAGGGCAGAAAATGACTTCCAAAATTTCCAAACTTTATGTATTTGAAAATATTAAACGCATTGAAGTAAACGAAATTACTGCCGGTGATATAGGTGCAATAGCAGGTATTGAAGATGTTGATATTGGCGATACAATTTGTCACACTGAAAACCAGGAGCCGCTTCCGTTCGTAGCTATTGATGAACCTACTCTTACAATGAATTTTATAGTTAATAATTCACCGTTTGCAGGGCAGGAAGGGAAATATGTTACAACAAGAAATTTAATTGAACGTCTTGCAAAGGAATTAAAAACAAATGTAAGTCTTCGGGTTGAGATGACTCAATCGCCTGATATTTTCAAGGTTAGCGGAAGAGGAGAACTTCACCTTGCGATTCTTGTCGAGAATATGAGACGGGAAGGATTCGAATTTCAGTTGAGCAAACCCGAAGTCATTATGAAAAAAATTCATGATGTACTTTGTGAACCTTTTGAACATGTTATTATTGATGTACCCGAAGAATTTGTCGGCGTAGTAATAGAAAAACTCGGTAAGCGCAAAGGTGAAATGAAAAACATGCTTACGTTCAATGATAATACTCGACTTGAATTTATTATCCCTGCCAGGGGATTAATTGGATACCGTTCAGAATTTATGACTGACACAAAAGGTACGGGAATACTCCATCACAATTTTCACAGTTACGAACCGTTTAAGGGAGAGATCAGCAGCAGAACTCGGGGTGCATTAATTTCCATGGATAATGGTGTATCTTCTGCCTATGCAATGTGGAAACTTCAAGAGAGATCATCATTTTTTATTGATGCGGGTAAGAAAGTATATGAAGGTATGGTCGTTGGTGAAAATTCCAGGGATAATGATATGCGCATTAATGTATGTAAAACAAAACAACTTACAAATATGCGGGCATCGGGTGCTGATGAAGCAATTAGATTGGAACCGCCTCGGCTGCTAACACTTGAAATGGCAATTGAATGGATTAATGATGATGAATATGTTGAAGTTACTCCTGAAAATATTAGGATCAGAAAAAAATATCTTACAGAGCTCGATAAAAAGAATGCTCGGCTTGCAGAGAAGCAATTTGCTCTTTAAATTAAACTTTGAATTATGTTAATTAGTGAGGAAATATGAAAGCGGTTGAAGGATTAGCCCCGGCAATTTTATGGAATCGATTTTATGAAATCAGTCAAATACCACGCGCATCAAAACATGAAGAAAGAATTCGCCTGTATCTGAGAAATTTTGCAGGTCAAAATAATCTGAGCTTTAAGGAAGATAGAGTAGGTAATATCGTAATTAAAATACCTCCAAAACCCGGTTTTGAAAAATCACCAACTGCTGTCCTTCAAAGTCATGTTGATATGGTTTGTGAAAAAAATAAAGATACAGAACATGATTTCAATAGCGATCCTATTAAACTTGTACGGGACGGTGACTGGATAAAAGCAGATGGGACTACACTTGGAGCCGATAATGGGATAGGGGTTGCTGCTGGACTTGCAATTGCATCAGAGGATGATTTTAACCATGGTCCAATAGAATTACTTTTTACTGTAGATGAAGAAACAGGACTTACCGGCGCTAATAATCTTGAACACGGATTTGTTGAAGGCAAGTATTTGCTTAATCTTGATACAGAAGAAGATGGATTCTATTATGTAGGCTGTGCCGGCGGAATGGATACTGTTGGTGTTCTTAATATTGAGCATGCCGAAATATCTGACGGCTGGACACCGTATACACTTTTTATTGGTGGTTTGAAAGGCGGGCACTCCGGAATTAATATTTCTGATAAACGGGCAAACGCAATCAAATTGCTGGGTCTATTGCTAAATAAATTGAAAGTTGTTGATTATTATCTCGCAAATATCTCCGGCGGTTCAAAAAGGAATGCAATTGCCCGGGAAGCCGAAGCTGTTATTTTTATTAGGAATGAATACGAAGCTGTTGTCAGAGAACATATTAATGCATTTGCTCTGGAATCTGTTCTTGAATTTAAATCCACCGATAGAGACTTGAAGATTTCTTTTGAACGGTGCGATTATGAAGTGACAAATGAAAGCTATACTAAAGAATTTGGCAATAAAATGATTAATGTAATCTTAGCTATGCCTCATGGAGTCATATCAATGAGTCCCGATATTGCCGGCCTTGTTGAAACATCTACAAATTTGGCTACTGTTATTATTGAGAACAACGAAATTAAGATTGGTACAAGTCAAAGAAGTTCAATTGAATCGGCTAAGAAAAATATTGCTGCTTCAGTTAAATCTGTATTTGACCTGGCAAATGCAAATGTAATTGTAGGTGATGGATATCCCGGATGGCAGCCTAACCTTGATTCAAATCTATTAAAGCTTTCTAAAAAAGTATTTAAGGAAATGTTCGGACGTAGTCCGGAATTAAAAGCTGTTCACGCCGGTTTGGAATGTGGAATTTTGGGTGATAAGTATCCGGGTATGGAAATGATCTCGTTTGGTCCCACAATAGAAGGTGCACATTCACCCGATGAAAAAGTTAAAATTCACGATGTCGAGAAGTTCTACCGGTTGCTGAAAGGTATTTTAGTAGAAATAACAAAAATCAAATAGATGAACCCCGCTAAGCGGGGTTTTTTATTTTATAAATTGGATTCGTTCTCCAAGATAATTTCTAACTACAAAATAGAGTGAACATGAAAAAAGAACAAAAACTTTATCAAGTGCCTAAAATTGAATCTATTCAGGATATGGTTATTCAATCAGCTAAAAGGTATGGTTCTAAGATTGCATTAGAAGACCTTAATCCTACCCCAATTAACAAGGTAAGCTATAGTGAATTGCTGAATAATGTATTGCGGTTCGGTTCAGCATTAAAGGAACTGGGAATTAAAGAAAGAACCCACATTGCCGTAATAGGAGAGAATAGGGTACAATGGGCTATCTCATATTTAACAGCAATGAGTTTTAATTATGTTATCGTTCCGATTGACAAGAATCTTACAGCTAATGAGATTATGAATATAATGCATGAGTCGGATTCGGAAGTAATCATCTTCTCAGGCACTTATGCAAGTAGTATGGCAGAAGGGAAATCCTCGCTGAAAAAAATGAAATACTATATTTGTATGGATGAGACTAGCGAAGACAAAAATTTCCTAAATATGCCTAAAATGATTCGCCAGGCAAAAGAGATTAATGTGGACCAATTACCGAAAATCAATTCTGAAGATCTTGCTGAAATTATTTTTACATCCGGTTCATTGGGACGCGCAAAAGGTGTAATGCTTACGCAAAAAAATCTTGCATCCAATTTAATGGCCATGGTAAGTATGGTACTTATCACAGAGAATGATAGATTCCTCTCAGTTTTACCGATGCATCATACTTATGAATGCACATGTGGAATGTTGTGCCCATTATATTGCGGTGCATCTGCCCACTACGCACGTTCACTTAAAACGGTTGTTGATGATATCCAGCAAGTTAAAGCCACAATTTTGCTGGGCGTTCCGCTTCTTTTTGATAAAATGTTTCGCCGAATAGTTAAAACGATAAAAGAGAATAAAGTTAAATCTGTAATCGTACCGCCGTTAGTAAAACTGACAAATCTATTTGCGAATGCGGGTTTATCAAATGTAAAGAAAAAATTTTTTTCCGAGCTGCATCATAAATTCGGTGGTGCGGTAAGAATTTTCATTGCCGGAGGTGCTGCACCGGATCCGCTTGTTGCAAAAGGATTGCGCGAATTTGGTTTTACTTTTATTCAGGGATACGGTTTAACTGAAACATCACCCATTCTTGCATTAAATAGATTAGACAATTTCAAAGACGATGCGGCAGGAATAGCACTACCTTCAGTTGAATTAAAAATCGACCATCCTGACGAAAACGGTAGCGGTGAAATTTGGGCAAAAGGTCCGTGTGTGATGCTTGGCTATTATAAAAATGAAAAAGCCACAAACGATACATTTGAAAACGGATGGTTTAAAACCGGTGATATCGGTTTCATTGATGAAGATGGATTTCTTCATATTAACGGCAGAAAGAAAAATGTGATTATTTCTCGAGGTGGTAAAAATGTATTTCCTGAAGAAATTGAAGATATTTTAAACCGCAGTCCTTTCATTCTGGAATCACTGATCTTTGGTGAAAAAGATGTTAAACAGGATGAAATAATTGCCGTTCAGATCGTAGCCGATGCCGAAGCCTTTATTGAATATGCTGAATCGAACAAAGTCAGTATAACACACGATTTAATTCATAAAATTATTGGTGAGGAAATCGATAAGGCAAATAAGCAACTTGCAGCCTTTAAGCAGATAAAAAAATTCTATGTTCGTGAAAAAGAATTTGAAAAGACAACAACACAGAAAATAAAAAGATATCTGGTTGGGAGTAATGAAAGCCAGGATTAGAATCTAATCTTAAATCAGTGGCATTAATTCGATGGGTTAATGCTACATTATTTTTCTACTAAAGAAGAAAAAAATTTATGATGAAAAAAATAACCAGGATAGGGATCACGGGTGGTATTGGATCAGGTAAATCACTTGTAAGTGGATTAATCGAAGAAAATGGATTCAAAGTTTTACGTTCCGATATTATTGCGAAGGAATTGATTACAAAAGATGAAAATCTGAAAAAAAAGGTAATTAAAACATTCGGAACCAACGCTGTGATTAGCGGAAGACTTAATACTAAATTTTTAGCTGAAAAGATATTCAGTAGCAAAAAAAATGTTGAAAAAATTAATGCTATTGTGCATCCTCCTACGATTAAGCGTATTGAGGAGTTAATTAACATTGAAGCAAGTAAATCAAAAATTATTTTTGTCGAGTCAGCACTGATTTACGAAGCAAAGATTCAAAAGATGTTCGATTATATCATCCTGGTTTATTCCGACCCCAAATTACGTATTGAAAGAGTTGTTAAAAGAGATAAAGTTGAAGAAGCTGATGTTTTAAAAAGAATGAAATTCCAGAGTGAAGATGAAAAGAAAAAAGGGAAAGCCGATTTTGTTATAGAAAATAATTCAACTTTAGAAAACCTGAAGAATAATACAGCTTTTGTGTTAGGTTTCATCAATTCTCTAACAGATTAATCCAATTCGGACTTACAAGTCCATCCTTGATTTATAATTGTTGTTAGCCTAATTTTAACAACCCATTTTTCAATTATAGGTGCACTGTGAACCCAATCAATCGAGCAATTGTAACTTTCGTAAAATTACTCCCTAAATCTGTAGTTTATTTATTTGCTAAGAAGTATATCGCCGGTGAAAGATTAGAAGATGCTGTAAGTGTTGTTAAGGTATTAAACGAAAAAGGAATTGTCGCAACAATGGATGTTCTTGGAGAGGCTGTCACATCAAAAGCGGAATGTGAAGAAGCAAAAAAAGAATGTCTCCAGGTACTTGATACAATTAAACAAAACAATCTTAATTCAAACTTATCATTAAAGCCCACTCAATTAGGCTTGGTTATAGATCCTGAGTTCTGTTACAAGCAGATCTCCGAAATTCTTGAGCTTGCTAAATCTTATAATAACTTTGTTAGAATCGATATGGAGGATTCACCTACTACCGACGCTACTATTGCACTTTACCTCAGATTACGGAAAAAGTATAATAATGTTGGTATTGTTGTTCAGGCATATTTGAAAAGAACATTAAGCGATGTTCAGTCACCCAACTTAAAAGACACCAGTTACAGATTATGTAAAGGTATTTACATCGAACCGGAGGAAATTGCATTTAAAGGGAAACAAGAGGTTCGTGATAATTTCGTTGCTATTTTGGAATATCTGTTAGATAATGGAAACTATGTAGGAATTGCTACACACGATGATTATTTGATTAACAGAGCTTATGAAATGATAAAGAAGAAAAATATTGATAAATCAAAATTCGAGTTTCAGATGCTCTATGGTGTTAAAGAAAGATTGCGGGATAAAATTAATACCGATGGATATAAAATTAGAATTTACATCCCATTCGGAGAACATTGGTATAAGTATTCGATAAGAAGATTGCAGGAAAATCCGAATATGGCATGGCATATTACGAAGAGCATTTTCACTTTTAATTGAGGAAGAATGGTCCCTTAGTGTAAGGGAGCAGTTTTGATAAATCAAATGAATGTACTTGGAATAGAAACATCATGTGATGAAACTTCTGTTGCTATTATTTCAAATAATGAAATAAAAACCAATCTTATCTCCTCACAGGATTTTCATGCGGATTTTGGCGGTGTTGTGCCCGAGCTATCAAGTAGGGCACACTTGCAGATTTTAATTCCTTTGATTAAGAAAGCATTGACTACTTCTCAATTATCTCTGAATCAATTTAATTTGATTACTGCTACTGCCGGACCGGGATTAATTGGTGCGCTTCTGGTAGGATTAACTTTCGCTAAAAGTCTATCATACGCACTTAAAATTCCTTTCATTCCTGTAAATCATATTGAAGGACATATTTTTTCAGGTTTTTTAATGAAAGAAAAACCGGTATATCCATATTTATGTTTAGTCGTTTCCGGTGGACATACACTTTTACTGATCGTAAAAAGTGACATTGATATAATTCAACTTGGAACGACTATCGATGATGCAGTTGGAGAAGCATTTGATAAAGTTTCTAAACTACTTGGTTTAGGATATCCGGGTGGACCTAAAATTCAATTTACAGCTGATGATAATGAATCTGACTTAATAAATTTTCCAGTTGCAAGATGTAAAAATGAATTTGATTTTTCATTCAGCGGTTTAAAGACTTCAGTTCTTCGGTTTGTTCAAAAAAACTATGGTTCAGCAGAAAAAATTCCTATTGAAGATTTACCGATGATTACCGCCTCATTTCAAACTGCCGCCGTTAAAGCCCTTATTACAAATGTTGAAAAAGCTATTGGTAAATATCATGTGGCTTCTATTTCTCTTGTAGGGGGAGTGGCAGCAAATCAGATGTTGAGAGATGAACTTGCAAAGATTGCAAAATCATATAATAAAAAACTAATCATACCTTCACCTGAATTCTGCGGTGATAATGCTGCAATGATAGCTTATCGCGGATTAAAATTACAGGAAGCCGGCTATATATACGGGTTCGATTATAACGCTTACCCAAGTTTGAAGGACAACACTTTTATAAATACTACTGGTGCAGCTTTTTAGAACCACCATTTAAGAAATAAAATATCCTTGGTATATGGCATCTAAGATTACCCCTTTCCTATAAAAAGATTTTCAATATATTTAAGCAGTTAATCGGGAACTCTATTGAGCATAAAATCTCCAAATAAAGTTAGAACGTTTATTTCACGAAAGGAAACTATTTATATAGTCCTTTTCTTTTTCTTTGTCCTTGCATTATTAATCTTCACATTCTTTTTCCCGAATTATTACAAAATACAAAAACCGGTGACGTTAGAAGTAAAAAAAGGTCAGACATTATCGCAAGTAGTTGATTCTCTATACAGCAAAGAAATAATTCCAAATAAAACGAACATGAAAATTGCGGCGATACTTTATGGAGCTGAACGAAAAGTTAAAGCCGGACGATACAATATTCCTAATGGTTTGAGCTATTTACAATTGGTTGAATTGTTAATTGAAGGATCACCCGATCCCGAAGTTCTGATTACATTGGGTGAAGGTATCTGGCAAACGGATCTGGCAAAGCTTCTAAAGGAAAATTTTGGCATTGATTCTTCCAAAGTGATGGAGTTAAGTAAAAGCAGATCTTTTCTAAATGCTTTGGGAATTAATGCCGATAACCTGGAGGGCTATCTTCTTCCGGACACTTATTATTTTTATGCACATAGCCCGATTGAGGAAATATTAAGGAAATTGTCCGATCAGATGAATAAAATTTTTAATGATGCAAAAGTTATGGATCGGATGAAAGAACTTAAAATGAGTAAACATCAGATTCTTACTCTTGCTTCAATAATTGATGCCGAATCAAATTTATTCCCGGAATTCAAAACAATATCTGGCGTTTATCATAATCGATTAAGAAAAGGAATGTTATTGCAAGCAGATCCTACTGTGCAATATCTCATCCGGGACAGAAGGAAGAACAAAATTTATTTTAAGGATCTGGAGATAGATTCAAAATTCAATACTTATAAGTATCCCGGATTACCGCCGACTCCAATAAATAACCCGGGCAGAGATGCAATTATGGCGGCGCTGTATCCCGAAAAACATAATTATTATTACTTTGTTGCCGATGGAAACGGCGGTCATAATTTTTCATCAAATTACTTTGATCATTCAAAGAATGTTATGCGGTATAGAGAATGGCGGGCAACGCAAAAATAAATTTTATTTGAGTAATAGAATCATAACGTTATCCCAAAAGATCTTATAAATGAAATGGATTGTAAAAAAAAAGAATATTTGAAATGAAAACCTCCTATTCAATTAGAATTATAGTTTTTGTTGCAGCCTTGTTAGTTCTGTCAAATTGTGCAAGCCAGTTACCTCCCGGGGGCGGTGAAATAGATACTACACCACCAGAAATAATTAAAATATATCCTCATAACGGTTCGGTCAATTATTCAGATGATTATTTTGAAATTACTTTCTCCGAATATGTTGATAAAAGATCAGTACAGGAGGCAATCTTTATATCACCCCCGTTGAATAAAAGTCTTAAATACGATTGGAGCGGAAGGTCCCTGGCAGTTTATATCCAGGATACCTTGAAAACTAATACGACTTATACTGTTACAATTGGAGCGGAAGTAGCAGATCTTAATAACAAAAATAAAATGGTCGAACCTTTCACTTTTGCATTTTCAACAGGGAATCAGGTCGATAGCGGGAAAATATCGGGTAGAATTTATAATGATAGTCCAAGCGGAGCTATGGTCTATGCCTATTTGAAAAATGATAAAGCTCCAGATCCCACATTGCAAAAACCAGATTATATTTCGCAGGTCGGAACGAATGGGAAATATACCTTATTGGGTTTAAGCGAAGGAGAATATCAAGTTTTTGCTGTCAGAGATCGTTTTAGGGACTTTCTTTATAATAGGAATGACGACGAATTCGGAGTCCAATTTAAGGAATTAAAATTAAGTGCTTCCGGCAATGAAATTTTCAATTGCGATTTTTATTTGAACATAGAAGATACAATTCCGCCCAAACTAACAAGTGTAGTTATGAGGGATCGCAATCATTTCTTACTTGAGTTTAGCGAATCTATCGATAGTACTAAAATTTCATCTTCCAATTTCTTTATATTCGATTCAACCCTGCAGAAGCAGATACCGGTCATATTTTTCTTCAAGGGTAATGCAAGACCAAAGCAATTCTATCTTGCAATCAGAGATTCACTTATTAAAGGGAATGAGATCGCTTTAATCAGTCAAAATATTGTTGATAACTCGGGAAGTATTAATTTGTACGAAAGTACATCTATTACGCCTAAAGCCGACCCTGACACCACTGCACCGAAACTACTGAAGGTTTTCGGTTCAATGCCGGATGAAAAAGTTGATTTTGAATTTCCCTTATTAACCCTGAATTTTGATGATGGATTTTCACAGGAAAATATTAATAGTGCATGCGTAATTGATGATGGGAAGGGAAGTGTGATGCTTCATGAGATTGATTTCATAGACGATGCCTCATTCAAAATAAGAATTCCCTCGAAACTTAGACAGAGAAGCGAATATTACCTTAAACTTGATTTGAGCAAGATTATTGATGCTGCCGGAAATAAAGTTGATTCAATTTATACTCATAAATTCACAACAAACAGCGAACTTGATTTTTCAGGGATTTCAGGAATTGTAAAAAATGTAAACGGCAATGATGATCTTTTTATTGAATTGAAAAGTGTCGGGAAGGATAAAATGATTTATCAAAAGAAAGTAAATCAGGATAAAACATTTGTGATAAATAAAATATTACCCGGGAAATATCTTTTAAGCTCTTTTGTTGATAAGAATAAAAACAGCAAGTACGATCCCGGATCAATTAAACCATTTAATTATGCTGAACGATTTACGTTTTATCCTGATACTCTAAACTTGCGCGCACGATGGCCTGTTGGCGATTTAATGATTGAATATTAATTATACAAATAATATTTCTTTGATAATTCTCTGAAAGGATTAATATCTTTCTTCAAGTATGCTTCAATATCTTCTACCCTATATCTTTGTCCGAACTTTTTTCTGATCTGATCTGTACCCATAACTCTGTCAAACATTCTTATCCTGGTTGTATCAGCTAATTGAAAAATCTTTTTTTCCGGATATAGTTTATTATGGACCTGCATAAAATAAAATTGCAGTTCCAATAAATTCACATTATCTATATCTGTAAAATGAATTTGAACTCCCCGTAAAATTTTATCGAGCCACACTCCATAATTTGCTTTATATGAAATTGGACGGAATAATACACCCGCCAGGTTAAGTTTGTTCATATTTGATGCTAGTGTGTCGGGATCAATCCATTCAGCCGCAAAAGTCTGAAATGGAAGCGTGTAACTGATGCCAATGGATATTGTAATTAATTCACCAAGAACTCCTGTTGCTACAAGGTAAGATGCCGTAGAACTGTAAGGAACATTGGTTGATGTTGGAACCCATAATAAACCGGTATCCTCGAACCGCATCCATCTTTTCCAACCGGTCATTTTAACAATATTCAAATCACTCTTTGCTTTGTTGGTTAGCATTCTTTCTTCATTTAACAGGTATGCTAATTCACCGCATGTGAGACCATATACATATGGTATCTTATATTGGCTCACAAAAGAATTAAATCCGTTTTCAACAATATTTCCTTCTATACGAATGCCGCCCAATGGATTCGGTCGGTCTAATACAACAAATTCTTTTTTATTTTCTGCTGCGGCTTCCATGGCAAGTCCTAGTGTACTTATATAGGTATAAGACCTGCAGCCGATATCCTGGATATCATAAACCAGAACATCAATATCTTCAAGCATTTCTTTAGTTGGTTTTGTGCGCTTACCGTAAAGTGAATAGAATTTGACCCCAGTTTTAGCATCGGTGAAATCATCAATTGATTCACCGGCTCTGCCTAAACCATGAAATCCATGTTCTGGGCTGAAGACTGATATTAATTTAACTTTAGGTGTTTTGTTTAATAAATCAACTGTCAAAATTAATTTACTATTAACCCCGGTATGGTTGGTTATCAATCCTACCCGCTTATTATTCAATAATGAGAAATTCTCTTTTTCCAGAACATCAATACCAAGCAATACTTTCTGATTCTGGGAAAATAATAAGCAGGGGAGAAATAATAGTATCGATAGAATTTTTTTATTCATAATGGTAAAAAAGATTTTGTAATAGATCCTAAAATTTGTGTAGTACTTCTCTCAACTTCTTCAAAAATAATGTTAGCACGTTTCCGCATCTCTTCGGCAATTGTTTGATTATTAAGAGAACCGCAGTTTATCAATACATTCAGGTATGCACCAAGTGTTGAAGTTCTGACAAGTGCAATAGCAACTCCGGCATCGGATAATGAATTCTTATTTCCTTTATCGGAAATTGTTTTAAGTATAGGAATCAGATCGTAGCATTTTTTCATTACTTCCGATGGGACCTCAGCTGCTCCGATTGTTGCTTGTTCAATTTTATTGATACGTTCTTCTTTTTCTGCATCTGTTTCTTTAGGTAATTTAAATGCCTCCATAACTCTATCGAATGATTCATTATCTTTTTGAGCAAGATTGAGAAATTCGTTCTGATATCGAACTAAACTCTCTTTCATCGAAATCATTTCTTGTTCAACATCCGCATATTTCTTTTTCCCGATTGTCAGATTGCATACCATAGTTCCAAGACTCGATGATAATGCACCGCAAAAAGCAGCAACATTTCCACCACCCGGTGTTGGTGAACTCGAAGACAATTCATTAAAATATTCTTGAAGCGATTTGGTAAGATTCATTTTCCCTCCGTTATTAAATCCAAGATTATTCCTTCTCAGATTTTAAATCATATATTCAATTATTTTTTCTTCCGGTTTGAACGGATTTAACATGTTCAATCCTAAGTTTTCAATTGCTGCCTGAACAAGCTTTCTCTCCTCAGACTCTCTTCCATCTGAATAATATTTACCAGCATGAAGCATTGCTTCAAGCGGTACCAAACCCACTATTTCACTTCCATTTACTTCCACACCCAATCTCGCAGCTTCCTTTTTCACTTCTTCGAATGCAATATGCATTGGAGTAATATTATAATTAGTTAAATTTATCGAAACCTGAGTACAATTATATTTCTCGAGCAATACTCCCATTCCTTTAAAGTCTTTTAATCGTCCCGGGACTTTTAAAGTCTTGCCATCGATTTTTATTACGTTTCCGTTTTCGTCGCGCTTTGCATAACCGCTTTCTCGCAATACCTCTGCAATCTCTTTTGCATATTTAACGTCGGTTGATTTAATATTAACATTGTAAGCAATAAGAAAAAATCTTGACCCGGTTACAATTGCTCCAAGCCTCGGATTAAAAGAAGCTGTACCATACTCAGGAGCCCAGTTTGGATTCTTCAGTTTTTCTTGCAATCCTTCATATTCACCCTGACGGATATTAGAAAGACTTTTTCGTTCCGGTTTACGTGCAGCACTCTCATATAGATAGACCGGTACACTTAATTCGCGTGATATAATTTCTGCAAATTGTTCCGATATTCTTACACATTCTTCCGTGGTTACATTTGCTATCGGAACAAATGGGACAACATCGATAGCACCGAGTCTCGGATGCTCTCCTTTATGTTTGGTCATATCGATGAACCTCGCGGCAGCTTTACAAGCATTTACAGCACCGTTCAGTATCCCTTCTTCGTTTCCTGCAATTGTAACTACTACTCTGTTGTAATCTGCATCCGGTTCCAGGCTAAGAAGTTTTACATTCTCTGTTTGGCTAATAGCTACTCTAATTTCATTAAATGTGTTTTCATCTTTCCCCTCGCTAAAGTTAGGTACACATTCAATAATCTTTGATTTCCCTGAATTTACTGACATTAATTCTCCATATTTCGTTTATATACAATTTCTCCATTTTTAATAGTCATCATATTTAGGTTCTGTCCTATGTTATAAATTATATCCTCATAATCATTCACGTCGAAGACGGCGAAATCTGCATGTTTACCAATCTCAATACTTCCGATTTCATGATTCATGTTAAGTGCTTTAGCCGAATTTATAGTTACTCCGCTAATTATCTCTTCAGCACTCATTCCCATTTTCAATGCTGCCAGACTCATAATAAGATGTAGATCCGGGATATTTGAGGAGCCCGGATTAAAATCTGTCGAAAGTGCAACTATAATATCATTATCAATTAATTTACGAGCTGGTGCATATTGATAGTTTAAAAAGAACGATACACCCGGTAATAGAACGGCAACCGTATCACTCCCGCTTAATTTAGTAATATCATTTTCGGAAATAACTTCAAGATGATCAACTGATAATGAATTATGTTTTAAGGCTACATCAAGACCGCCAACATTATTAAACTGTTCCGTGTGCAACCTTAATTTATAGCCAAGTTTTTTGGCCTTTGAAAAAATTTTATCGACTTCTTCAGAACTGAATGCTCCTTTTTCACAAAATGCATCTACATATTCGGCAAGACCATTTTTAATAATGAAAGGAAGTAGTTCGTCAATTATGATCTTTAAATATTTTTTGTGATCGTTCTTATATTCAGGTGGAAAGGTATGTGCACCGAGGAATGTCGGTATAATATTAATCGGTAATGTTTGTTTAAAGTAATTTATAACCTGTAGGATTTTAATCTCATCATAGTAGCTGAGCCCATATCCGCTTTTAATTTCTAAAGTAGTTACTCCCTGTGAGATAAAAAGATTGATTTTGGGCTTAATAATCCTTACAAGTTCTTCAAAAGAGGATTGTCGTACAGCTTTAACTGTAGAAATTATTCCGCCGCCGGATTCTGCTATCTCTTCATAGGTAGCACCTTTTAACCGCATTAAAAATTCATTAGAACGTGAACCGGCAAAGGCAGTGTGGGTATGGCACTCAACTAATCCTGGTAAAATTGTTAATCCGCTTAAATCTATTACCTTCTCAAATGTATGATCTCCGACTTTGGAATTGGGTATTAAGTCTTTTATGATGTTATTCTCAATAACAATAGAGTGGTCATAGAGAACATTTATTTTGGAAGAATCTTTCCCCCTCTTATAATTAAGACCATCGGTATCAACGGTTACAATTTTTGCCGGCGATTTAAGTAATTTTATCATTCGAATGTAATTATGCTGAGTATTTATTATGATACAATTGATATTCAAAAATAGACAATTCATGACTTTATTTTCTATACTTTTTGTTCAAAAGCTTCAATTTTCGTATTTTTACTCTATTGAAAAGTAAGGAATAGAGCGAAATGCCTTCAAAGTATAAAATCCTATTTATAACATCCGAAGTTGTTCCATTTATTAAAACCGGTGGTTTAGCAGATGTATCTTCAGCTTTGCCCCAAAAATTGCAGGAATTAGGGCACCAGGTTCGAATAGTTGTTCCTAAATATGGTGCCATTGATGAAAGAAAATATAAAATTCATGAGGTTGTAAGACTGAAGGACTTGAAAATTAATATTGGTGAAAAAGAAGTTATCTTTTCACTTCGTTCTTCTTTTTTGATTGGACCTAAAACTCGAGTACAAATCTATTTTCTTGATAATCCAGAATTTTTTGGTTGCAGGCATAGCCTTTACTCCGATCCATTGAATGGTGAAGATTATCCGGATAATGACGATCGCTTTATTCTATTGTCGAGGGCAGTTTTTGAATTAATTACTAAGTTAGGATGGGTGCCTGATGTAATTCACTGTAATGATTGGCAGACAGGACTTGTGCCGGTTTATCTTAAGACCATGTTCAAAAAGGATCAAATGTTTTCTCCAATCAAAACTCTTTTTACTATTCATAATCTTTCTTTTCAAGGTAATTTCCCAAAAGCAACATTTTCTAAAACTGAACTTCCTAAAGAACTTGAAAGTGAAAAGGGAGTTTTACATAAAGGGAAGGTGAATTTTCTAAAATCCGGTTTATTGTTTTCGGATATGATTAATACGGTTAGTGAAACCTATGCAAAAGAACTTTGCCAGAAAAAAGATATAAGTGCCGGTCTGCAGGATGTTCTTTGCAAGCGTAAAAAGGATATGTATGGCATAATGAATGGTATTGATGAAACAATCTGGAATCCTGAAGTCGATAATAAAATTGCCCATAAATATTCAATTAAAAATCTTGAGTATAAAAAAGAGAATAAAAAAGCCTTAGCAGAAAACTTCGGATTTAAATACGACGAAAAAGTACCCATAATCGGTATGATTTCAAGGTTAGTTGAAGAAAAAGGAATAGACCTTATTGAAAAAGCATTTCCTCAAATGATGAAATTAAATATGCGTTTGATTCTATTAGGTACAGGTGATAAGAAGTATCATAAGCTTTTTACTAGTGCAGCTTCTAAATATCACAATAACTTTTCTTGTTTTATCGGATTTGATGAAGAGCTGGCTCACCTTATTGAAGCCGGCGCTGATATGTTCTTAATGCCATCAAAATATGAACCTTGCGGATTAAATCAAATGTATAGTCTGATGTATGGAACAGTTCCGATTGTACGAAATACAGGTGGTCTTGCAGATACCGTTCAGCCATTTAATCCTAAAACTAAAAATGGAAACGGGTTTGCATTTGACAAATATACTGCTGGTGATATGATCGCTGAAATAAAAAAAGCAATTAAAATTTATACTTCAGATAAAGATACCTGGCAAACAATAATGAAGAATGGAATGAAATCCAATTTCACCTGGATTAACTCTGCGAAAAAGTATCTTGATCTTTATAAAAAGCTTACCGATTAATTAATGCAACATGCACTATTTTTGGATAGGGATGGTACAATAAATTACGATCCGGGTTACCTGAAAGATACTAATTTAGTTAAGCTGTACCCTTACGTCGGAGAAGGCATTAAGAGGTTAAAAGAAAAATTCAATTTCAAAGTTATTGTGGTTTCCAATCAAGCTGGAATTGCCTACGGTATTTTGACAAATGATGAAGTAATAGCAGTTAATGAAAAAATCAATTTACTCTTATCCGAGTATGATACTTCCATAGATGCCTTCTATTACTGCCCATATCATCCTGAGTATAATTCCGAGGAAGAATCACAATGTCGGAAACCATCTCCATATATGATTGTAAAAGCCTCTGAAGAGCACAATATAGATTTGAATCGATCTTATATGATAGGGGATAGAAGTATTGATGTCTTATGTGCGTTGAATGCCGGTGTGAAGTCTATATTATTACAACATGGAAATGATAATACGGAAATTAATAGCTTGCATAATCTTAGTAAAAAGCCCAATTTTGTAGCCGCTAATTTCAAAGAAGCTTGCGATTTTATTGTTAAGGATTATTCGGAGGAATCTAATTGAAAAGTCTCATGAAATATATTTTTATACCTGTATTATTAGTTTTACTTTTTATTTCTTGTAATGAAGATCCCACCTCTGTAGGTTCGGATTTAATCCCGGATGGTGATAAGCTCCAGTTTAAACAACTGGATTCTAAGGAAACTCCTGTAGCACAATCTTCTCATTTCTATGAGGCAAATGTAAACCTGGGTACTTCTTCCATTCTTTTATTAGGTAAAAATTCTGATGTTGAATCTGTAATTCTGCTTCGGTTTTTCGTGCCATTCTCAGATTCAATGGTTACATTTTATAAGAATAACCAATTCAAAATAAAGCAAGTCTGGATGGAAATGGTCCCGACATACAAACTTGGTGATGCATCGCAGAATTTTAGTTTTTCTGTTCACCAGGCACGCAGTCAATGGAGTTCTCTTGGTTTTAATAAAGATAGTTTAACATCTCTTCATTATGATGCTCAGGATATTGCCACATCCAAGACACTTAATGATACACTCTTAACATTTAATATTGATACTAAAGTTGTTGAAGAATGGCTTAAGTACAGAGCAGATAGTTTATCAGCTCCAAAGAATTTGGGTCTGTTTTTCAAACCGTCTGCTAATTGTCAGCGCTTTCTTGGTTTCAATGCATACGGATTAACCGATATCCCTTACCTTCCCTTAATTCGTGTAGAGTATGAACAGAAATCAACCTTCATTGATACATTGGTTGCAAATCCGTTTATGGATCAGCATGTTGTAACTGGAGCAATACCACCACAGTCACAATATATCTATTTACAAGGTGGTTTATCCTTAAGAGGTTTTCTTTCATTTGATATTTCTGCACTTCCAAAAGAAATTGTAATTAATAGTGCCAAACTAGAATTATCTCTTGATACACTGAAAACAATTGATGGAACACCAAGCTCTGATTCGATTTTTGTAAAAGCATTAAAAGATAGTATAACCAAAAAGCTAACAGCCGATAGTCTAGTTGTTTCGGTATTAAAACGGAATGGGAATATTTATTCAGGTGAGATTACCTGGCTTGTACAAAAATGGGCTTCAGCTATAGATGATTATTCTAATCAAGGTGTAGAATTATCATTGTCTGATGAAGAAAGATCGGCATCTAGAATTACAATTCATGGCAGTAAGTCGGAAGATATTACTCTCCGGCCACGTGTAAAAATTATATATATGCAGAAGAAACAATAGATGAAAATAAAATATTACATATTCGCACTACTAATTTTTCTTCCAGCCGAATTTTATCCATCGGGTGGTTCTATATATTCTAGATTTGGATTAGGAGATTTTTATTTTTCATTTTCTGCAAGAAGAATGGCTCTTGGTGAATTGGGGATTGCCTCTGCAGATGCTGATTACTTGAATTATCTTAATCCTGCAGGCTGGAATAAAATGCGTCTTTCGCGATTTGAAACCGGTGTATTGTATCATGGAAATAGCATTTCTTCAAATTCCGCATCAGTGTTTCATGCTCAAACAATTTTTTCGGGAATGATGTTTGGATTTCCGGTTGAAAGAAACTTAGGGATAAGTTTTGCCGGTGGTATTGTTCCTTATTCAAATGTAAATTATGATGTAGTTGTAAATGATGAAGATGCAGTTGCAGGTACTTATAAAACGCAGTACAAAGGTGAAGGAGGATTATCAAAAGCATTTGTTGGTTTTTCTATTAAACTTCCGCTGGATATTGCTGTGGGTGCTTCTTTTGATTATTTCACTGGTAGAGTAGAACATTTATCAGTAGTTGAATTCCCGGGTGATTCTGATTTACTGGATGCTTCCTTCTCAAAGATATACAATTATTCTGGTGTCGGTTATACAATTGGTCTTATTTCCAATAATTTTTCTTCCATTATTGGTGCAGAAAGTTTAAAAGATCTTCGATTAGGATTCACTTTTTCTAATAGTTCTAAAATTGGTACCGATTCAGTTAATACATCTTCAACTCTGGTTGGTGATGTTGAAACTTCAGCCGGATCAATAAAAACAGAAATCCCACAAAGGATTGGCATTGGCTTATTGCTCACGTTGAAAAGTGGTTACACAATAACAGCAGATTATTTATTTCAGCCTTTTAGCAAATTACTAACCGGTGGAAAATCTTTTAATAATATGAGAGATTTAACAAAGTATAGTCTTGGGGTTGAATACCGGAATCCCGAACCTAGATCACAATCATTTTGGGAACAGGTGATGTTGAGAGGAGGTTTAAGTTACGAACAGACTCAATATTCCATTAATGGAAATGGGATCGACCAGATTTCATTGTATACAGGTTTTTCAATGTGGTTAGGTTTTGACAATACAATAGATATTGGTTTACAGGTTGGCAAGAGAGGTACAAAGGATAATAATTTATTAGGTGAAAGTTTTTATAAATTTTCCATAACTTTGAGTATCGGTGAACTTTGGTTTATCCGGACTGAAAGATAAATAACAGAAGGAACTTAAAATTGAAACGTCAACTACTATTTTTTACTTTGATGATTGGATTTGCGTTCAATATAATTTTAAAAGCGCAGAACGATCAGGTAACATTCAGTCTGTTTTATGAATACCATAAAAATAAAGATTTTGTGAGTGCGATTGATTATGGTTGGCAGGTTGTTAATGGTGATCCGTCACCCTGGTTACGATATAAAATTTTCCCCAAGATGGAAGAAATTCTTTGGTATTTACATGATAGCTCTAAAGTAACAGATCAGGGGAAAATAGCTATTAAAGATACTATGATGTATTTCTATGATCGGGCCATTAAATATGAGCCGAACTTAGAAGGATATTATACTGCTCGAAAGGCATATGTTAAGGAGGTTTGGATCAAATCTAACCCTTCTGAGATTGTTCCTCTTTATGAACATGCAATTTCAAAAGATCCTGATCTGGATAACTTTTATAAGGATCGATTAGGAGTTCTTTATGTTGCCAATGCATCAGATGAAAATGATTACAAGTTGAAAGCATTGGATCTGTACTCCAAGCTCGCGGAAGCAGAGCCCGATAATCAACTTTGGAATCAGAAGCTTGAAACAATTGCAGAAAATATTGATGAATTAGTTACAATTACAAAAAAATCCTGGGAGTTTGATAAAGAGAATCTTGAAAAAGCTTGGAAATATGCATCGACATGTATGAGAGCGCAGGATTATGAACAGGCAAGAATCCCACTCGAGTTTTTAACTGCAAACGCACCCGAAGTTATTAATTACTGGAAGCAGTTGGCAAGTGTTTACGAAAAGCAAGATTTGAACGATAAAGCAATTAATGCTTATAAAAAATTAATTGAACTACAACCTGATAATCGTGATAATTTTCTTAATCTCGCCCTAGTGTATAAAAGAATTGAACAATTATCAGTTTCCAGAACTTATCTTCAAAGAGCAATGAAGGCTGATCCCAATTGGGATTATCCGGTTTTTATTGAAGCACAACTTTATGAACAAGGTGCGCGTGCGTGCGAGTTTGATTTTATGGCTAAGTGTGTTTATCTGCTTGCTGTTAATTCTTACCGGAAAGCAGCATATATGGGTGGACAGTTTTCTTCAACTTCATCAGAAAGAGTTAAAGCACTTCAAAATTCTGTGCCAACTAAAGAAGATTACTTTTTCAGGAAACTGAAGTCCGGTGATGTAATCAAAATCGAGGGTCCATGTTATTCCTGGATCGATAGAAGTGTGAGCGTTCCTTAATTGATATTATGTTGTTGAAATAAATTTAGGTTCTTATGCAAAATTATCTTTTCGCTGATCCGGAAGTATTGAATGTCTCACGGCTGGAGCTAAACCGGCAAGAGACCCACCTCGAATTAATTGCTTCAGAAAATTTTGTGAGTCCGGCTGTTCTTCAGGCAGCCGGTTCTGTTTTAACGAACAAATATGCTGAAGGATATCCCGGAAAAAGATACTACGGAGGTTGCGAATTTGTTGATATAGCCGAGGATATTGCACGCGATCGTTTAAAGAGATTATTTGGAGCAGAATATGTAAACGTTCAACCTCACAGCGGTTCACAAGCTAATATGGCTGTTTACATGGCTTTACTTAAACCCGGTGATACTATTCTTGGTTTAAGCCTGGATCATGGCGGTCATTTAACTCATGGTTCACATGTGAATTTCTCCGGTCAAATTTATAAAGCCATTCCTTATACTCTTAACAGAGAAACAAAATTATTGGATTATAATTTAGTTGAGGATTTAGCGAAGAAAGAAAAACCAAAGTTGATTGTGATGGGTGCAAGTGCATATTCACGTGATTGGGATTACGCAAAGTTTAGAGAAATTGCCGATAAAGTTGGTGCATTATTGATGTGCGATATGGCTCATCCGGCAGGTTTAATTGCAAAAGGATTGTTAAACAATCCTTTACCTTATTGCGATGTTATTACATCCACAACTCATAAAACTCTTCGAGGTCCTCGCGGCGGTGTTATCCTTGTCGGTAAAGATAAAGAAAATCCGATGGGTATTAAAACGATGAAAGGAGATCGCCTGAAATTAATGTCGGAAGTTTTGGATGGAATGGTAATGCCAGGAATTCAGGGGGGGCCATTGATGCATATTATAATGGCAAAAGCAGTTGCCTTTGGTGAAGCTCTTCAAGATTCATTTGCCGATTATACAAAACACATTATTAAAAATGCCAAAACACTTGCAAATGAATTGAGCACTTTAGGTTACGATATTGTCTCAGGTGGTACTGATAATCATTTGATGCTTATTGATCTTACAAAAAAAGAATTAAGCGGAAAGAAAATTGAGAATGCACTAGGTGCTGCTGCGATTACAGTGAATAAAAATATGATCCCATTTGACACAAAAAGTCCATTTGTTACAAGTGGGATAAGAATAGGTACACCGGCGGTCACGACAAGAGGTATGAAAGAGAATGAAATGAAACTGATTGCTCAGTTTATTGATAAGGCAATTAGGAATTCTGAAAATGAAGGTGAATTAAAATCAATCCGAAGAGAAGTCGGTGAGCTTTGTTCAAAATTCCCTCTTTACCCCAACCTTCAAAATAATTAAGTGTTGATGTGAGCCAGAAGGGAAAATCTCATTCCAATAATTCCGGTGAAAGGGAAATTGAAATGACATTCCTCGAACACCTTGAAGAACTGAGGTGGAGGATTATTTATGCTTTAATCGGAATTGTGATCGGAACTATTGCGGCCTGGATATTTATCGATTTTTTCATTGACCAGATCTTACTTATCCCTGCAAAGAAAGCAAATTTTAATTTACAAAATCTTCGCCCTTTCGGACAGCTATTCTTATACTTTGAAGTTGCTATAATAATTGGTCTGATATTAAGCTTACCGAATATTGTATATCAAATCTGGAAATTTATTTCACCCGCTTTACGCGAAAATGAAAAAAAATATATTTCGGCAATTGTAGTTTTCACAACTGTCTGCTTTCTAATAGGAGTTGTGTTTGCTTACTTTATAATGCTTCCGCTAACATTAAAATTTGCAGCACAGTTTGGTTCACAGGATATAGTTAATAATTTTGCTATTGACGAGTATCTCTCGATTATTCTAAGTGTTATTCTTGGTGCGGGACTTGTTTTTGAACTTCCTATGCTTTCTTTTTTTCTATCGAAGATTGGAATACTTACACCCTCCATTATGCGCAGATATAGACGTCATTCAATTGTCACAATTTTAATACTTGCTGCTATATTAACACCCGGTACGGATCCTGTTTCTCAGGTGCTTTTAGCCATTCCGTTGGTTTTCTTATATGAAATAAGTATTTTAGTTTCAAAAATATTTCAAAAGAAAGATTGAAAATAAATTCACTCTCCGAAATTACTCATCTAATCTCTAATGAACTTGAACAGTTTAACGGATTGTTTAAGCAATCATTAAAATCAAAAGTTGGACTGGTAGATTTAGTAACCCGTTATATCTTGAAACAAAAAGGTAAAAAGGTCAGACCCGTTTTAGTTTTGTTTTCGAGCAAACTTGCCGGCGGTATTAATGAAAGGAGCTATCGCGGGGCCAAACTTGTTGAATTACTACATACTGCTACACTGGTTCACGATGATGTTGTTGATAATGCAGAAACAAGAAGAAGTTTCCCGTCGATTAATGCGGTATGGAAAAACAAAGTAGCCGTGTTAATGGGTGATTATCTTCTTGCACGGGGTTTAATGCTTGCTGTTGAAGGTAATGATTTCGATTTCCTTGGTGTCATTACCAATACAGTTAAAAGAATGTCTGAAGGTGAATTGCTGCAAATAAGCAAGACAAGAAAACTCGATAACGATGAAGAAACCTATTTTAAGATTATTTCAGATAAAACCGCTTCCTTATTAACCACTTGCTGCGAAATTGGTGCACGGGCGGCAACAAATGATGAGCAGAAAATTGCAGCTCTAAAAAATTACGGTGAAAACCTTGGGATAGCATTTCAAATACGTGATGATATTCTGGATTATATTGGTACTTCTAAATTATTTGGTAAACCGCTTGGCGGAGATATAAAAGAAAAAAAACTTACCCTACCGTTAATCTATGCTCTCAAAAATTCTTCACAAAATGATTCAAAACAAATTATCAGGCTAATAAGAAACGGTGGAAAAAAATTAAACGTTAAAGATGTGATCGAATTTGTTCAGAGAAATGGCGGAATAGTTTACGCCGAAAAAACCTCAAAGGACTTTGCGCAGAAAGCTATTGATAGTTTAAAAATATTTAACGAAAGCGAAGTCCGGTCTGCGCTCGAATCTCTTGTAAGTTTTGTTGTAGATCGTAACAGTTAATTAATATCAAAAGGTCTTTTACGGTTGTAATTTTCTAATTTTTTGTTAAGAAATTTTTTTTGTTTTTTGGTTGCATTTCTTATTTTAGCCCGTGGAATTTTAGAAAAATTCTACGGCATGTCTTAATTAAAATAATCTAACAAATCTGGAAATTAAAAGTCATTTGAAGAAGTTAAACCGGATTTCATACTAAGAAGGGACTGTTATTATAGGTATTAAATGAAAAAGACTGTTCTTGATTATGCACTTAAAATACGCCTACCTTTAACTTTATTTGTAATTGCTACAACATTTGTTTTAACATATTATATATCAAGACCTGAAAGAGACGGAATTGGTTACGCACCAGAACAACCAATTAAGTTTTCTCATAAACTTCATGCCGGTGCTATGGCAATTGATTGTCAATATTGCCATACCGATGTTGCTAAAGGCAGGCACGCTACTATCCCTTCAGTTAATGTCTGTATGAACTGCCATTCTGTTGCCCGTAAAGATAAACCTGAAATTATAAAGCTTACTCAATACTATGAAGAAGGTAAACCAATTCTCTGGAAGAGGATTCATAAAGTACCCGATTATGCTTATTTCAACCATAGTGTTCATGTGAATAAAGGAATTGATTGTGCAAGCTGCCATGGTGACTTAAAGGAGATGGAAGTTGTAAGTCAGGTTAGACAATTTACAATGAATGCATGTTTGGATTGTCACAGAGAGCCGCATAAAAATTTACCTTATTTAGAAAAAGTTAATATTGGACCGGAAAACTGTGCAGCATGTCACCGCTAATCGATATGAGGAATAATTATGGAAATTAAAAAGTATTCTCGAAAAAGTTTTGTTAGTAAAGTTGGCAAAAGTACTTTTTATACCGCTTTAGCTTCGGTATTGCCCATAAAATTTTTATCATCTAAGAATTTTATTAGGAATAGAGTTGATATACATATTCATCCTTATGCAGTTAAAAGAAATAACAAGGTTTAGCAAATGAATGATAACCGTAATTCAAACGATATGAAAAAAGATTTTTGGAAAAGTATTAAAGACTATAATGATGATCCGGAGGTACTTGAAGTAAAAGCCAATGAATTCATGGAAGGAGTTACCGATGATTTTGATGAATCGAAACTTTCAGGCATTTCAAGAAGGAAATTCATTGCACTTTTATCTGCTTCAACGGCATTTGCTGCAACAGCATGTACAGATTATCGTGATAAAGGGGAAATTGTTCCATATAACAAGAGACCTGAAGAGATTTTAACGGGTAAAGCTAACTATTATGCTTCAACATGTACCGGCTGTTCGCAATCATGCGGTATTTTAGTAAAAACACGCGAAGGCAGACCAATAAAAATTGATGGTAATCCCGATCACCCTATAAATAACGGTAAAACTTGTGCAAAGGGTCAGGCAAGTATTTTGAATCTTTATGATCCAGAACGTTTAAAATATCCGATGATACAAGGTAGAAGATCAGATTGGAAAAATGTTGATCAGGAAATTATTTCACAACTTAATGATTCTAAAAAATTAAATAAAGAAATATCTATTGTAACCGGCACTCTGGTTTCACCTGCAATGAAAAAACTTTTTGATGATTTCACTTCCCAATATCCGAATACAAAAGTTTACCAGATTGGTCTAGTGTCCGATCAAATTAGAAGAGAAGCCTGGTTAGAATCTTATGGAAGTTACGATTATCCGGCAATTAAATTTGAAGAAGCGACTATAATACTTTCTCTTGATTCAGATTTTCTCGGTAATGAAGGTAGCTTCATAGAAAATATGCAGAAGTACACTAAGAAGAGAGAAGTTATTGATAAAGTTAGTTTTAACAGACTCTATGTTGCTGAAGGCAGAATGAGTGTAACCGGTGCTATGGCAGATTACAGAATTAGTATTTCACCCGATTTACAATATCAATTTGTATTGATGTTGATGGGAGAGTTGATCAAATCTGGCTCTGCAATTAATCTAAGTAATGATATTCTGTCAAAAATTAATAGTGTATCCGGTGATTTAAAAATTGATAAAACAAAAGTTGCCCATCTTCTTAAAGATCTGAATTCTAACCGCGGCAAATCGATTATTTACGCAGGCGACACACTTTCCAATGATGTTCATGTTGCTGTTAATTTACTAAATGAAATTTTAGGAAATACCACTTTATATGATTATTCCTCTTCATTTAAATCCTTAATGCATTACGCTAAGGCTGAAGAGTTGTCGCAATTAGTTGATTCGATGAATAATGATAAGGTTGGTGTTGTTATCCATTTAGATTCGAATCCTGTTTTTACACTCCCGGCTGATTTTGGTTATGAGTCTGCTCTAAAAAAAGTTACCGCCACTATTTCACTAACAGAAGCAGTAAACGAAACATCAACACTTTGCAAGTATGCATTGCCTATCAATAATCAACTTGAAAGTTGGGGCGATGCAAATTATCGTTCTAGTGTTTATAGTCTTCAGCAGCCGGTAATTGCACCAATATTTGATACAAGACAAAAAGAAGCCGTAATGCTAACCTGGATTTCAGGTGAACCATCTACATATAAAGATGATGTTTATCATAAATACCTGATGAGCTATTTTAATAATAGTGCCTATTCAAAAAGAAATAGACTCTCGGATGAAAAATCATTTTGGTATTCAGCATTACATGATGGCGTGATTTCTTACGAAGAAGAGATTCAAAGATCAAGTTTTAGATTAAACTCATTTATAAATACAAAACAAGATTTTCAAAGTAATGGTTATACTGTTCACTTGACTGAAAGTTATTTTGTAGGTGACGGAAGATTTGCTAATAACGGATGGCTTCATGAAGTTCCTCACCCGATTAATAAGATTACCTGGGATAATTATGCTTCAATTTCACCGGCACTTGCTAAAGAACTTAATGTAGAGATGAATGATTTAATTGAAATAAGTTCAGAAGGTAAAACCCTAACCTTACCGGTTTTAGTTCAACCCGGTATGGCGGATAAAACAATTAACATTGAGTTAGGATATGGAAGGACTGTAGTTGGTGATGTTGGTAATAATGTTGGATTCAATGCAATAGGTTTAATGACTAAAAATTATTCTTCATCTCCATTTGTTAATAATAATGTCTCTATTTCAAAAGTTAACGGGAAGCATAAACTTGTGTCTACACAAGAACACCATTCCTTAGACGATACATTTGTAAAAGATTTTCACAGAATCAGAAAAATTATTCAAGAGGGGACTGTTGAAGAATATAACAATGACCCTCATTTCCTGCATCACGAAAAACATGAAGTCTTCGGAATTACAAGAGAGCATAAATATACCGGCGTTAAATGGGCGATGTCTATTGACTTGAACAAATGTACAAGTTGTACTGCCTGTATAACCTCATGTAATGTAGAGAATAATATTCCTGTAGTTGGCAAGGATCAGGTAGAGAGAGGAAGAGAAATGCACTGGATGAGATTGGATAGGTATTACTCGGGAACACCTGAAGACCCGATTATAAGCAATCAGCCTATGCTCTGCCAGCACTGTGATAATGCTCCTTGTGAAAATGTATGTCCTGTTAACGCAACAAATCATAGTCCCGATGGATTGAATCAGATGGCATATAACCGATGCGTAGGTACAAGGTATTGTTCCAACAACTGTCCGTATAAAGTAAGACGATATAACTTCTTCGATTTCCGCGATCACTTTGAAGATGAGTATTATCAAAATAATTTGACAGCATTGATAAACAATCCTGAAGTAACGGTCAGGTCACGTGGTGTTATGGAAAAATGTACTTTCTGTGTTCAAAGGATTATGGAAGCCCGTTCAGATGCAATTGCTGAAGGTCGAGAATTGAAAGGTGCGGATGTTGTTACAGCATGTCAGCAGGCATGTCCTACTAATGCTATTGTTTTCGGAGATGCAAATGATCCTGAATCGAGAATTTCGAAATTGAGAAAACATAATCTTGCCTATCACGTATTGGAAGAATTAAATATAAAACCAAACGTTACTTATATAGCAAAACTAAGAAATACTCATCCGGAGGAAAATTAGTGAGTGTTGTTGATCATACCAAGGAATTATCCGTTGTAGAAGGGAAACCTGCTTTACGTTCCCTTGATGATCTTATTTCCAAACCGTTAGAAACGAAACCGGATAAGAAATTTTTCATAGCGCTTTCCATTACACTTTCTATGATGGGACTTTTTGTTATTGGACTTGGTTTGACTTTTTGGTACGGCGTTGGAATGTGGGGTAATAATAATCCGGTTGGATGGGCATTCGATATTGTTAACTTTGTTTTCTGGGTTGGTATCGGTCATGCCGGTACATTGATTTCTGCAATTCTTTTCTTATTCAGACAAAAGTGGAGAACCGGAATTGCAAGGTTTGCAGAAGGAATGACAATCTTTGCGGTTATGACTGCATTGTTATTCCCATTAATTCACGTTGGTCGTCCCTGGTTAGATGGATGGTTAATGCCTTATCCAAATCAACACGGATTATGGGTTAATTTTACTTCACCTTTATTATGGGACGTATTTGCAGTCTCAACATATTTTATTGTTTCGCTTATTTTCTGGTATGTGGGTCTAATTCCAGATTTTGCAACTTTACGAGAAAGAACTTCAACGAAAATTAAAAAAGCAGTTTATTCCACTTTCAGTTTGGGTTGGAGATTTTCCAATCGTCATTGGCAGCATTACGAAATGGTTTATCTAATTCTAGCCGGTTTTGCAACCCCGCTGGTTCTTTCTGTACATACAATAGTTAGTTTCGACTTTGCAGTTTCAATATTACCCGGATGGCATACAACAATATTTCCACCTTACTTTGTTGCAGGCGCCGTATTCTCAGGTTTCGCAATGGTACAGAATGTTCTAATTTTTGTTCGGAAGATATTCAATTACGAACATATCATTACTTTAGACACTCTCGAAAAGATGAACAAGATAATGCTTGTTACAGGTTCAATGGTTGGGTATGCGTATGCGATGGAATTTTTTATTGCATGGTACAGCGGTGTTCAACCGGAACAGTTTACGTTTCTTAATAGAGCATTTGGCCCATATGCATGGGCTTATTGGATAATGGTTTCCTGTAATGTTATTACTCCTCAATTATTCTGGTTTAAGAAAATTAGAAGATCGATACCTATAATGTTTGTCGTTGCTGTTTTTGTAAATGTTGGTATGTGGTTCGAAAGATTTGTTATTGTTGTTACCTCGTTATCAAGAGATTATTTACCGTCAAGCTGGGCTTATTATACACCGACTTATGTTGATTTTATGATACTGATCGGAAGCTTTGGATTCTTCTTCACCTGGATTTTATTATTCACTAAAGCATTGCCAGTTGTATCAATTGCAGAAGTTAAAGCAGTTGTTGATGATGCACAACCTTCTCATAAGGGTCATTAAGAATGAGTGAAAAGATATTATATAGTTACACCGGGATTTTCGATACACCTGATGAAATAATTCATGCCGCTGAAAAAGCCTCTGAATATGGCTTTAAGAATTATGATGTTCATACGCCTTATCCGCTGCATGGAATGAATAAGGCAATGAAACTTCCGCCTTCGAAACTTGGATACGTTGCACTCGTCGTTGGTTTATCAGGCGCACTTGCAGCTTTATTGTTGATGTTCTGGATGTCTGCTGTCGATTATCCTATTGTAATCGGCGGAAAACCATTTTTTTCATTTCCGGCCTATGTGCCTGTTATGTTTGAAGTGACTGTCTTATCGGCATCAATTGCAACCGTTCTAACAATGCTGTTTATCTTTTTCAAACTTCCGAATAATGCCCATCCTTTAAATGATACTTTATATATGAAAAAAGTTTCATCTGATAAATATGGAATCAGTATTCAGGCAGAAGATAATAAGTTTAATGAAGCTGATGTAAGAAGGTTTTTAGAAGATTGCGATGCCAAAGAAATTACTGCAGTCTATTATGACAAAGAAGAAATTAACTATAAACATAAAATCCTTGAGCCGAAGTTTATAGGATTTTTATTATTCACTGCTCTTTTGACTTCCGGGGTCACATATTTTACATTAAATAAGCTTCTTTATATGCCTCCGTTCGATTGGATGATGGAACAGAATAAATTGAATCCTCAGGCAACATCAACTGTTTTTGATGATGGCTTCGGAATGAGAAAACCGGTTGAAGGGACAATTGCAAGAGGATTTACGCCATACTCATTTTCTGGTCAACCTGAAGCTGCTGAAGTAAATCTTGTTAATCCGCTTCCTGTTTCTAAATCCGTTTTAGAATTAGGTCAACAGAAGTATGATACATTTTGCAGTCCCTGTCACGGTTATTACGGTGAGGGTGATAGCCGGCTGCGCGGTCAATTTCCAAATCCCCCAAGTTTACATTCAGAGAAGATTCGTACATGGAAGGATGGAAGAATATTCCATGTTATTACTGATGGACAGAATATCATGCCATCTTATTCCTCTCAACTTACTGTGAATGAAATATGGGCAATAGTTCACTACACAAGAGTTTTACAAAGAGCGCTTAATGCTAAGGAGTCTGATTTACAATGAGTGCAACTCAAAATGTAGATTATCAGAAAAAAGAATTACCTAAGAAATTTCAAACTGTCGGTACAGTATTATTTGTAATCGGTTTGATCGGAGTTATTGCCGCATATTTAACGGATGGCTCGCGCAGCGCTTTTAACAATATAATAATGCTGATGTTTTTAACCAGCATTGGCTTAGGGTCATTATTTTTAGTATCTGTTGAATTTGTTGCCGGTGCAGTCTGGAGTACACCTTTTAGAAGAATACCTGAATTTCTTTCTTCAATTTTATTAGTCCTTCCGATTGTTGTTGTCCCTTTGTTATTCAAACTTGGAGATATTTTCCACTGGATGCATCCGGAAGTAGTTGAAGCCGATAAAATATTAACGGGTAAAGCTCCGTACCTTAATGTTGACTTTTTTATCATACGGGTAATTGTATTCATCCTGCTCTGGATCATTTTTTATTATTTCATTACAAAGAATTCAAAGAAACAGGACACGACATTTGACCAATCACTGACGAAAAGAAATATTAAACTATCAGCCGCATTTATTCCTGTATTTGGTATTACAATCTCATTCACTGCCTTTGACTGGCTTATGAGTTTAGAACCGCATTGGTTCTCAACTATTTTTGGCGTCTATTATTTTTCAGGTTCAATCTTGGCAGCATTTGCAGCAGTTACATTGATTGTTGTATGGTTGAATGAAAACGGATATTTAGTGAAAGGTTTAACCAAAGACCATTACTATAGTCTTGGTGCTTTTATGTTTGCATTTACAAATTTCTGGGCATACATAGCCTTTAGTCAATTTCTTCTCATCTGGTATGCTAACCTGCCAGAAGAGACATTTTGGTTTTTACAGAGATGGGAAGGAAGCTGGATCTATTTTTCAATCGGTTTAATCTTTGTCAGGTTTGTGATACCCTACGTTGGATTAATATCCCAGCCATCTAAAATGGATCCTAAAAGATTGATAATTATGTCAGTCTGGTTACTTTTTGCTCATTGGTATGATCTATATTGGCTTGCAATGCCAAACTACAGCAAAGAAGGTGTTCTATTTAGCTGGATAGAATTGACTTTCCCGTTAATGGCTGTTGGAATTGTAATTTTATTATTAGTTCAACTTTCTAAGAAAAATAATTTAGTTCCGATTGGCGACCCCAAACTTAAAAGGGGAATTGATTTCAGATTATAAAATTTTTATTGGAAATGGAAAAACAAAAAATCCGCGATGAAATAGATTTCAAAGAGTTATTAAGATCACCGTTAAGATTATACGGTTGGTTCTTCGTTTATTTTTTTCTTCTAATTCTAGCGTTCGGAATTTTTTTCGGTCATAAGTTAATTCCAATTTCATACAATGAACAGAACGTAAGTGCAACAGATCTAACCAATGTTAAGCTTGACCTTGTTGAAAAGAAAGGTGGAATTATACCCGCTGTAGACCTTGGCTCTGTAATAAATCCTTCAAAAGAGATGATTTCAAATGGAAAAGAATTATACGATGCTAATTGTAAGTCTTGTCATGGCGATAATGGGTTAGGTGATGGACCGGCCGGTATGATGTTAAACCCAAAACCAAGAAATTTTAAATTAATAGATGGGTGGACAAACGGACGCACAATTGATGCACTCTATAAAACGCTTCAAGAAGGGATTTTATCCCGGGGAATGGCTGCATATGAATATTTATCACCTTCAGATCGATTTGATATTTTACATTACCTAAGAACATTTGCGGAATATCCTGAAGTAACCGATGAACAGATTAATCAGATGAATACTGCTTACAATCTTTCAGCCGGTACAATTCAGCCGAATCAGATCCCTGTTGAAAAAGCTGTCGAAAAAGTACTTATCGAACAGAAGGATATTTTTTCCAAAGTTAAAAACGCTAAGAAAAGAATTGAACAATCAAGAAATTTACCGGGAGCAGCTTTGCTCCAGACATATTCAATAGACCTGGATAAAGTCCTATACCTTTTTGCCGTTAATAACATGATTACTTTTGATAAATATTATTCGCTTCTTAAGAATGATCCTCAAAGCTTTGGCTTTAATCCATCAATCATAAGAGTTTCAGTTTCGGATTTGCGTACGATCTTTGATTATTTGAAATCAACAATGATATGATAAATTGTAATGAATCTAATTAGAAAAATTAACCTAATCCTTTTAATAGTAATAACTTTCGCCTTTTACCTGATCGATATTAATGCTCAGAAAAATATTGATGTAGGAATTGATGAAAAGCTTGGGGCTTACCTGCCGTTGGAACTTAAGTTTACCAACAGTGAAGGTGAAGAAATTGTTCTGAAGGATATTATTGACCGTCCTGTGCTCCTCGCCCTGGTTTATTATGAATGCCCGGGGATTTGTAGCCCATTATTAAACGAACTTTCCTGGACAATTGACAAGGTTCAATTGGAACCGGGTGAGGATTTTCGTGTAATTGCAGTCAGTTTCGACAATCGGGAAACTCCTGAGATCGCTGCGAAATGGAAAAGAAATTATCTGCAAACACTTAAAAGACCTTTCGATCCATCCGACTGGATATTCCTAACCGGTGACTCAGTTAATATTCATAGACTGACGGATGCAGCAGGTTTTTACTACAAGAAGAGTTCGGATGATCAATATATCCATGCCGGTACAATTCTTACAATTGCGCCAGATGGAAAGATTTCCCGATACTTATTCGGAACTTCGTTCAATCCGTTCGATGTTAAAATGGCATTGATCGATGCCAAAGCTGGTAAAACTAATCCGACGATTTCTAAAGTATTACAGTTCTGTTTCAGTTACGATCCTGAAGGGCGTCAATACACTTTGAACATTACAAGAATAATTGGCTCGATTATGCTTTTAGGTGTTGGTCTATTTTTAATTGTTCTATTGAAAAAGAAAAAAAATAAGAATTAGGGAGTTGAAATAAATGGCTAACGGTACTACGACCGTAAATGAAAAAAGTTTTTACCAGCAGAGCACGAATAAATATTCCGGTATTTTATCCTGGCTGCTTACTACAGATCATAAAAGAATTGGGATTATGTATGGTGTTACGATACTATTCTTCTTTCTGGTTGGGGTGATTCTCGGTGTTTTAATGCGTCTTGAATTAATGGCACCTGGCAAAACAATTGTCGACGCACAAACATATAATTCATTATTTACACTTCATGGTGTAATAATGATTTTCCTTTTTATTATTCCCGGACTTCCAGCAATCTTCGGCAACTTTTTTCTTCCAATACAAATTGGAGCCCGCGATGTTGCATTCCCGAGATTGAATTTACTTTCCTATTATATTTATGTCGCCGGTGCTTTATTGGCTCTACTTGCTGTTATTCTACCGGGCGGGGCAATTGATACAGGCTGGACTTTTTACATACCGTATAGCATAAGAAGCAATACTAATGTTTCTTTGCCATTACTTGCCGCATTTGTACTCGGATTTTCATCCATACTAACCGGATTAAATTTTATTACAACAGTACATCGTATGAGAGCTCCGGGAATGACATTTTTTAAGATGCCTCTTTTTGTTTGGGCGACTTATGCTACTGCATGGATTCAAATAATTGCTACACCGGTTATAGGTATTACAATAGTTCTTGTTATTCTAGAAAGATTATTCGGTGTTGGAATTTTTGATCCGGCTCTTGGCGGTGATCCGATATTGTTTCAACATCTATTCTGGATTTATTCACACCCCGCAGTTTATATAATGATTCTACCGGCTATGGGTGTAGTTTCAGAAATCATCCCGACATTTGCACGCAGAACAATTTTTGGTTACAAAGCTATTGCAATATCATCATTGGCAATTGCATTTGTAGGTTACCTTGTTTGGGCACATCATATGTTCACAAGCGGAATGAGCGATACTGCAAGATGGATCTTTTCATTATTAACATTTATAGTAGCTTTACCGAGTGGTGTTAAGATATTTAATTGGGTCGCAACAATGTATAAAGGTTCAATTGATCCGAAACCGCCATTCCTATGGGTAATGTCCTTTATATTTTTATTTTCTATCGGCGGTTTGACCGGATTGGTTCTTGGATCATTAGCGACCGATATTCATGTTCATGATACTTATTTTGTTGTCGCCCATTTTCACTTTGTCATGTTTGGCGGTACAGGTACAATATTTTTTGCTGCTATACACTACTGGTTTCCCAAAATGTTCGGCAGACTTTATAATGATAAATTAGCAACCTTAGGTGTCTTAGGGTTTTTTATTGGGTTTATGTTGCTCTACTTCCCAAAATTCATTATGGGTTACATGGGAATGCCAAGAAGATATTATGATTACCTGCCTGAGTTTGCGTCATTGCAATTAATTTCTACAATCGGGTCATGGGTATTAGCTGCAACAATATTTTTTATTGTTGGGTATTTGATACATGCATTATTTAAAGGACCGAAAGCTGGTTCAAATCCATGGGGAGGAGTAACTCTGGAATGGCATATTCAATCGCCGCCCACAATGGAAAATTTTAAAGAGATACCAAAAATTACTCACGAGCCGTATGATTTCAGCCAGCTTAAGGAGATGAAGAATGAATATTCATAACGAATCAGCGGCAGTTCACCATCATGTTCACCGGGATGATATTGGTGCTAAAATGGGGATGTGGCTATTTCTGTTTACAGAGCTGCTTTTATTTGGTGGACTGTTCTTAGTATATGCTGTTTATCGTTATCAACATACCGAACAATTTCACCTGGCTGCAATGGAATTAAACACCGGCATCGGGACATTAAATACTGTAATTCTATTAACTAGTAGTCTAACAGTAGCATTATCGATTGCAGCACTTCAAAAAGGAAATAAATTTTTATCTATCCTGATGCTGTCTTTAACTCTTGTTTTTGCATTCATGTTTATGATAAATAAATACTTTGAGTGGTCAGCTAAATTTTCACATGGTATTTATCCGGGTTCCGATGAATTATTAAGTCTCCCGAACGGACAAATTTTATTTTTTGGGTTGTATTATGTAATGACCGGCTTACACGGTTTACACGTTCTAATTGGCATCATTATTCTATCAACAATACTTGTCATGATAATTAAGAATAAGATTACATTTGATAATTACGCTAAGCTAGAGAACTCCGGACTTTACTGGCACCTAGTCGATTTAATCTGGATCTTTTTATTTCCGTTATTCTATTTAATTCAATGAGGAATTCATGCACGAAGAAAATTCTAAACATAATCATCATATTGGATACGGAACCTACGTTTTAGTCTGGCTTGCGCTACTGGCTTTTACGTCTATTACTGTTACAGTTGCAGGTGTTAGTCTCGGGGAATATACATTATTTGTTGCTTTATCAATTGCTGCCATTAAATCGGCTCTTGTTATAAATATTTTTATGCATATTAAGTTTGATGAAAAAATATTCAAAGTATTTCTGCTCATAAGCGGTTTTACCTTGTTGGTAATATTCATTCTAACATTTTTTGATTTTATTTATCGTTGAGGTTTGTAAATGTCGCCAGTTCCAACACAGCATGTTGAAACAGTTGATTTTGTAATGCTTTACATAGTAGGTATTTCTGTAATTCTGCTTCTGGGAATTACAGCAGTGATGATCTATTTCGTTTTCAAATACAACAGAAAGAAAGGTCACCAGCCGGTTGATATCCACGGAAATATATGGCTGGAGATTATCTGGATTGTTGTTCCAACACTACTTGTATTATCAATGTTCTATTTCGGTTATACAGGATTTAGAGATTATCGTGACATTCCTGATAACGCTTATGTAATCCAGGCAACTGCAAGGATGTGGGCATGGGAATTTGCCTATGAGAACGGTAAAAAGCTGGATACACTTTATGTGCCTCAGGGAATACCAATAAAGCTGGAAATGAAATCTGCAGATGTAACGCACTCACTTTACATTCCGGCTTTTCGAATTAAGGAAGATGTTATGTTTGGAAAAACTACTTATCTCGGATTTACTGCTGAACAGGTTGGCTCTTATGATATTGCCTGCGCTGAGTATTGCGGTTTAAATCATTCTATGATGTACACAAAGGTGAAAGTTTTACCCGAAGTTCAATTTAATGAATGGTTAAGTAAAAAAGATGAACCCGTATATCCAACAGAAATGGAAAAGTAATTTGATCGAGAAAAAGAGTTATATCAATTTATTTGTTGAACTGTGTAAAGTAAAGATTACTTTCTTCGTTGCTATATCAACATCCGTCGGTTATATCCTTAATTCCGGTAGCTTGTCATGGGAAATGTTAATACCAGCATTAGGCGTTTTTATTCTGGCAAGCGGTTCATCAGCATTAAACGAATATCAGGAAAGAGATCTTGATGCCATAATGGAAAGAACAAAACACCGACCGATCCCATCCGGCTTGGTCTCCGGCAACATGGCGCTTGGAATTGCAGTCATATTGCTGGTCTCCGGTTCTGCAATAATTTATTTCTCATCAAACTTAACCTCTTTGCTGTTAGGTATCCTGGCTTTTGTTTGGTACAATTTGATTTACACTCCGCTTAAAAGAAGATATGCAATGGCCGTAGTACCAGGTTCACTCATCGGTGCTATCCCACCAGTTATTGGATGGACTGCATCAGGTGGAAATCCCTTCGATCTTCAGATAATTACAGTTGCATTATTTTTCTTCATCTGGCAGATACCTCACTTCTGGCTGCTCCTTCTTATTCATGGTAACGATTATGCTACTGCCGGATTTCCGACATTAACAAAAATATTTTCGAAAGGTCAATTGAGCAGAATAACTTTCATATGGATAGTGGCTCTTGCTGTCAGCGGTCTGTTAATACCGATCTTTAATATAGCTTCAACTATCTATTCGTTAATTGCGATGATAATTGTTAGTATCTGGTTACTAATAGATACAAAAGGAATTTTAACACACTACCTGGAAAAAATAAATTTTAGAAGAGCATTCATTTCTGTCAATCTTTATGTATTGGCAATTATCGTAATTATTTCAATTGATAAACTGTTACTAAATGAATTTTAACGGCAGGGAATATGGATTTTTTAGATAATCTTGTTTTACCACAGTCAGCTCACCATATGGTATTATTGAAATACCTTCTTGTATTGACGTACATTCTTCTTATTCCATATTTAAGTGTACTCCTCGGATCACTTGGTCTTTCACTTTTCTTTGAAAGGAAAACCGATAAGAATGAGAATTATTACCGTTTTGCAAAGGAATTAATCGATCAAATTACTTTTAATAAAAGTGTTTCCTTCGCTCTTGGAGTTGTACCGCTTATTAGTTCTGCATTCTGTTATGCACAATTGTTGCATTTAACCGGTTTGAATGTTTCAGAGTACATTTTAATTTCAGTTCTTTTTCTAATCATCTCCTTAATCTTGATATATACTTATAAGTACACGTTTCACCTTAAAGATATTTTTACTTTTGCCTCAAGAAAAGTTGGAATTAGTGATCCATTACCAGTAGAGTTGCCATCATATCAAATTAAAACATCGAGCTTACATAAAAAATCCGGTTTGTATGGATTGCTTTTTTTAATTGTAACGATTTATTTATTCATTGCATCAATTCAATTAGCGGGAGATTCAAGTAATTGGTCAGTAAAAAATAACTTAATTGGGTTAATCTTCTCCCTTAAAGCATTTGTTTACTTTCTTCAATTTATTGTTGCATCTTTTGCACTAACTTCGGCTCTTATACTTTACAAGTATTTTCGTGCTGATTCTGTATCATTAGATGATGCCGAATATCTGAACATGATAAAGAATTTTTCATTGAAGCTGGGTTCAGTTGCCACAATTATACTTCCGTTACTGATAATATTAAATGTAATGGTTAAACCGCAGGATTCTTTTTCATTTGATGTTTTTGGTTATGCTCTACTTGCTTTAATTGTTGTATTGTGTATTGTAATATTATTCTATGTTATGTTGAAAGAATCGAGCGCGAAGTTTGCCTCTCTACTAATCTACCTGTTTGTTGTTCTCTTTACTTTTTTGATAATAAAGGATCAGTATGCATTCGATACTTCCACAAAAAAGCAATTTGCAATTCTTGCCGCTAATTATGAAGGTTATCAGAAAAAAGTAAAAGAGGAATTCGGACTTGGTACCGAGGTTATAAATGGTGCAGATATTTACAATGGCAAATGTATTGCATGTCATCAATTCGACCGTAAATTAGTTGGTCCTCCTTATCAGGAGGTATTGCCGAAATATGAAGGTAAGCGTGATGCGCTCGTTCAGTTTGTTCTGAATCCGGTGAAAGTGAATCCTGAATACCCACCAATGCCTAACCAGGGATTAAAGCCTAAAGAAGCTGAGGCTGTAGTTGATTACTTAATATCCACATATGTGAAATAATTTTTCATCTACTCATTAAGGGGAAGTGATTATTGCTTCCCCTTTGTTATTTTAAATAAGCAAATTTAAATTAACTATGCTGACCGTACTTAACGCACTTAAATTAGCAACAGAATATTTCGAAAAAAAGGCGATTCAATCGGCAAGAATTAATGCCGAACTTCTTCTCGCGCATCTTCTTAATTGTAAGCGTCTGGATTTATATCTTCGATTTGATCAGCCTCTTGCTGAAAGTGAAGTTGAACATTACCGTCATATGATTGCAAGGAGAGGCAAGTATGAACCGGTTCAATACATAATCGGTTGTACGGAATTCTATGGTCTGCAGTTCGAGGTTAATGCATCGGTTCTTATACCTCGTCCGGAAACAGAAATTCTTGTTGAAACAATAATAAATAGATACAAATTTTCAGATAGATTAAAAATATTAGACATAGGATGTGGAAGCGGAAATATTTCAGTTGCGCTTGCAAAGAATTTACATGCAGCTGAAATATTCTCTATAGATATTTCTGAAGAGGTATTGAAGGTTGCCCGGACCAATGCTGCTAAAAACCATGTAGCCAATGTCCAATTCTTAAAAGGTGATATTATTGCTAACGGTCTTTTGAGCGACCATTCGTTTGATTTAATAGTTTCCAATCCGCCTTATGTTAGCGAAAAAGAATATAACTCTCTGCAGAAAGAAATAACTATGCATGAACCGAAACAGGCTGTTACCGATAATGAGGATGGTCTAATGTTTTATAGAAGGATTTCCGATTATGCTAAGACTAGTCTGACAGACGATGGTTACCTGTATTTTGAAATAGGTCATGGACAATCCCAGGATGTTAAATTCATTATGATTGAAAACGGTTTTAAAGAGATACAAATTGTGAAAGATTATCAGCAAATCGATAGAGTAATTTACGGAGTAAAATCATGAGAGCTTTAGTTCAAAGAGTAAGTCTAGGTTTTGTGGAAATACCTTCTGAAAATTATCACGCTTCAATTGGAAAAGGGATGGTAATATTACTCGGGATTAAAGAAAGTGATACGATTAACGATCTAAATTTTGTGGCTGATAAATGCTCCAACTTGCGAATCTTCGAAGATCAAAATGACAAAATGAATCTTTCCATTAAGGAAATTGATGGGGAAGTATTGGTGATATCACAGTTCACTTTATATGGTGATACACGAAGAGGAAATAGACCCAGTTTTACTGATGCTGCAAGACCTGAAATTGCTGAAGATCTTTATAACAGGTTTATTACACGTATGAAGGGAAATCTGGGTGAAGCTAAAGTTAAAGTTGGGATCTTCGGTGCTATGATGCTTGTTAAGATTTTTAATGATGGACCTGTCACTATTCTGGTTGAATCAAAAAATGAAGTCCCTTATGAATCATGAGCGACCCAAAAGTAATTTCAAATAAATAAACTGCGATAATCTGTACTAATCCGTTTCATCTGTGGTCTATTATTTAATTAAATATTACTTTTTGGTCATTAACAGTTTTATGATAGCTGATTAAGAGAGAATTACAACTTGCACTCAACAATAATGATATTCATAGATGGTGTTGGAATCGGTAAAGAAGATTATGAGTATAATCCTTTCTTCAAATTTGGATTTAAGACATTCACTGAAAACTTCGGATCGATACCAAATTTGGATAACCAGTGGTTATCTAATTCGGATGGGTTTTTATTTCCCGTTGATGCACGGATGGGAATTCCTGAAATTCCTCTAAGCGGTACAGGACAAACCTCTATCTTTTGTGGTGTTAATGCTCCTATGATAATCGGTAAACACTTCGGACCGTATCCCTACTCAACACTTATTCCCATCATAAAAGAAAAAAATATCTTTAAAGAATTTAAGAAGCGAAGAAAGAAAGTCACATTTGTAAATGCATATCCAAAAGTTTTTTTTGATTATGTTAATTCCGGTAGAAGGAGATTAAGTGTAACTACACTAAGTTGTATTCTAACCGGAATAAGATTGAACAAGATTTCAGACTTACACAGGGGAAGAGCATTAAGTGCCGAAATAGACAATAGGCGACTTGTAGAACGTATGAATTATAAACTTCCTATTATCCAACCCGAAATGGCTGCTAACCGAATATTAAGAATTGGTTCAATAAATCATTTCACTCTTTTCGAAATATTTCATACAGATCATTTGGGTCACGGAAGAAATATCGACTGGCTGGAATATACCACGGGAGTTCTGGATCGATTTCTGTTACACTTAACAAAGAATCTATCATCAAACATGACGCTCATCGTCTGTTCCGATCATGGAAACTTTGAAGACTTATCAATAAAAATGCACACTCTAAATCCGGCATTAGGAATGGCATTCGGAAAAAATTCATCAATACTTGCTAAGAGAATAAAAAACTTAGCTGATATTAAACCGGCAATTATGGAGATGTATGATTGACTAATTATCCGCTCATAAAATTTGTTATTCTTTTTATATGCGGTATTATTTTACAATCAATTTTTAGTTTTCAGCTAATTCCTATTATATTAATATTTTTTTCTATTCTCCTGCTTTCTGTTATTTTATTATTTGTTAAACCTCAAAAGTTCTATCCAATCGGAATCATTCTTATCACCATATCTATTCTTTTTTACGGGATGACCCACTTTTCAACTTACAGGAATGAAAAAGTAAAATATCCGTTTGAAACCCCAATTAACAAGAATGCTTTGGTATATTGTAAAATAACTGATATCTCGCTGAGTAAAAAAGACAGAATCGTTCTTACCATAGCAACTGATTCAGTTAGAATGAATGATCAATCAATTATCGCAAATATCAGATTGCTTTGCACTGTAAAGGATTCAAAAAGCAAACTGGATCAATTCTATTCTATAATTGAAATAGGAAATTCCTTAAGTATACTTGGTTCAATTTCACGGGCAAGGGATAAAAGGAATCCGGGGGAATTTGATTATGAATCTACAATTGCTGAAAAGGGAATTCACGGATTGATGTTTGTTTATAAAGTTGATGATATCGGATTCTTAAAAAAAGACGTTTCGAAATTTCAGCAATTCTCTTTCGGGATTAGAAAAAATATTGATGATGTAATTAAAAAATTTCACAATAGTTCAACATCAGCTCTGCTTAAAGGTTTGATTTTGGCGGATAGGGGAATGATCGATTACGAAATTAAGACAGAATTCATAAATGCCGGTGTCATTCACGTTCTTGCCGTTTCAGGACTGCATGTTGGTTTTATTGTCCTAATATTTGTTTTTTTATTCAAACGTTTTAATCCTTATATGCGTTATGGATTTACGATATTGGGTTTGCTGCTTTTTCTGATGATAACAAATTACCCGACTTCAGTTGTACGTGCTACTATTATGGCAATTATTATGATCGCTTCCCCTTTAACCGGAAGAAATTATAACAGTATTAACTCACTTGCACTTGCAGCATTTATAATTTTACTTCTGAATCCCAGTGATCTTTTTTCACCCGGATTCCAGTTGTCGTTTTCTGCAGTATTTGCAATTGTAACCCTTTATCCACCACTGGGAAGAATGATAAATGGATGGCACATCAAGTCGAAATTGCTAAAACCTATTTTATTATTCTGTGCTGTTTCGTTTGCTGCGCAAATTGGGACACTCCCATTTACATTAGTCTATTTCCATAAACTTTCTGTCGTTGCATTAATTGCAAATATAGTTGTCATCCCTCTAATCGGATTCATAGTTGGACTCGGTATTTTTACAATATTGATAGGGCCTGTAGTTTTATGGCTCGGACAAATTTATGCATCCACGAACGAGCTCCTTTCATTTTTCTTATTCTCCTTTGTTCGTTTTCTAGGAAAGTTCGAATATGCATTCATATCTATCAGACAATTTTCATTTTGGGATTCAATCTTGTTTTACTCTGTTATCTTTTTCCTATTTCTATTCTGGAAAAAACTATCTGTTTGGAAGTCGAAACTAATTGTAGCAATATTAGTACTGGCAATTCTTGTTGTTGGACTCAGTATAGACAACAGGGAATTGCTTCCTGAAAATAAATTATCTGTTCTTACCATTGATATTGGACAGGGAGACGCGATACTGATCAAATTCCCGAATGGGGAAACAGCATTGATTGATGCCGGAAATGCCACCGAGTATTTTGATAATGGAGAGAGGATCATTATTCCTTTATTAAATTTTTTGGGAATTGAAAAACTGGATTATGGTTTCATTTCTCATGTGGATGCAGACCATTACCGTGGTTACTTAGCATTGATAAAAAATCAACGCGTTAAACAGATTGTTAAATCCATACCTGATACGACTGAAACAAAAGATGTTGAACTTGAAAAAATGATACGTGCTAATAACATCCCTTTAAAATATTTTGGAAAAGATGTTATAAAGATTGGAAATACCCGGTTATATGTTTTAAATGATACACTTAGAAAAGATTATCAAACATTGAGTATGAATGACAAAAGCGGAATGTTGAAATTAGTATATAGCAATACTTCGTTTTTATTTACAGGCGATGCAGGCTTAAAATCTGAAAAATACTATTTGCAGAATTATTCAGACTTTTTAAGAAGTAATGTATTAAAAGTTGGGCATCACGGAAGTAAAACCAGTTCGGGTGAAAATTTTTTGCATGCTGTTAACCCTGATTATGCAATAATTTCAGCTGGCATCATGAATAAGTTCAAACATCCGAGTCCTGATATAATTAACAGACTTGTTAGGAATGAGGTGCATATATTGAGAACAGATCAAATTGGAGGAATTCTATTGCAATCTGATGGTTATACAATAAAAAATATTAATTGGAAAAAAGAAGAATCTGGCTTTATATTTTGAAAGCTAATCTTGCGGATTAAATGAATCTTCACGAAAACTATTCTCTAAAAAATTATAATACATTTGGCGTAGATGTTAAAGCCAGGTATTTCATTGATATTACTTCTTACAATGAACTTCGAAGTTTACTTTCCTCTGATCTGATCAAGACCAATCATTTCCTTTTACTTGGAAGCGGAAGCAACATTTTATTCACTAAAGATTATGATGGGATTATTATTAAATATTCTGTGAAGGGTATAAATATAATCGATGAAACTCAGGACCATATTATCGTTGAAGCTGCAGGCGGGGAAATCTGGGAAGACCTTGTAACGTATGCAGTGGGAAAAGAGTATTACGGCATAGAGAACTTATCTTTAATACCCGGAACAGTAGGCGCAGCTCCAATTCAGAATATCGGTGCTTATGGAGTTGAACTTAAGGATGCTTTTCATCACCTGGAAAGCCTCGAAATATCGACAGGACTAATCAGGACGTTTTCCAAAACCGAATGTAATTTTCAATACCGGAACAGCATTTTTAAAAATGAATTAAAAAACAAATGCATCATTACAAAAGTTACACTCAAACTAAGTAAAGTAAAAAAAATAAATCTTTCATATAAATCATTATCCGACGAATTAAAAGATGTCCGACACGATGATTTAACAATTAAGTTGGTGAGTGACACAGTAAAAAAGATCCGTCAGAGTAAATTACCCGATCCGCGTGTAATGGGTAACGCAGGCAGCTTCTTCAAAAATCCCGAGCTCACAAACGCTCAATTTATTGAATTTCAAAAACGGTTTCCCGATGCAGCCTATTTTAAGCAAAGCGAGGATTCATATAAAATTGCCGCCGGCTGGTTAATTGAAAAGTGCGGCTTCAAAGGAAAGAGAATTGGCAATACAGGCGCATATGAAAAACAGGCTTTGATAATTGTAAATTATGGTGGAGCCAGCGGATCAGAAGTTAAAGAATTGGCTGAAAAAATTCAGAATGACGTTCTAAATATATTTGGAATATTTTTAGACTTCGAAGTAAATATTGTTTAATTGAACTGATATTGAGAATGTTTCCGATTATTTCTAACTGCCACGAACTTTAGGTCGTGAGTATGATTTTAGATTAAGATTCTGGCTTTAGCCACATATAAAAAAAATTGAACTAAAGCTCAATCTCTTTTATATTATTTACTCCCCCGACATAAACGTCGGGGCTAATAAAAAACTAATTTGCAGGACTTTTAGATTATTAACTAAAACTTCAAGGTGAAATATGGATCTTCTTGTATCTATCATCGGTTTGGGACTGATCGTTTATTTTGTGCTATTACTCGGTGGAACTCGCTTAGCAATTAGAAAGGGATTTAATGCAATCACTATGTTTTTGCTGGCTCTTTTCCTTCCTCCAATCGCATTAATAGTTGTTCTTTTTATCTCTCGCAATGAAAATGTTGAACGTGACGAAAATAACGCATTCACTAATATTATCTGGGAAGTTACACAGCCGTTCATAGATCTTGCACACACATCGCGTGCACTCTTTGGTTTGAATATTTCTTATATACTTGAAGGACTAACCTATTTTGGCGTGGTCGGATTACTTGCAATTTATTTTAATGAATATATTGAACTTGATGATATCCGTGCAGGTAATATGGTTGGAGTATTGACCGCTGGAATTACATTAAGTATGTTGTTTCTTGGTGCTACTGTCGATATTGTAGGTGTTCGTAAAGCATTGCTCTATTCATTGTCGTTTATGCTATTCGGAAGGATACTATTATCTACCTCGCCACACCTTGGGGCACCGGGACTCTGGGGCTCGTCTCATATTTATGCTATGCTTGGAATTCTTGGTATTGTAATCGGTTACGGAATGTATCAGCCTGCTGCTTATGCCGCTGTGAAAAAATTCACTACGGAAAATACTGCCGCTATGGGTTATGCAATGCTTTATGCACTTATGAATCTTGGAGGATTCCTACCCGGATTGATTTCTCCTCCTGTTAGAAGAGCATCTGGCATTATGGGAGTTTTCTGGGTTTATGTTGCACTTACTATTGCTGGTATCGCTGTCGTCTATTTTATTATGACTAAGAAAGCTGTCGCCAAAGCAATTGAAGTTGCATCAAAAGAAAAGAATGAACGACAAAAAGAAAATGAAGACGACCTTTCCAGGATGACGGCGAAAGAAAAATTGAAATTCTATCTCAAGAATTTCCCTCTAAAAGATAAGCGGTTTTTATTTTTTATTTTTGCTTTAATTCCGGTTCAGACTTTATTTGCACATAACTGGCTTACAATTCCTCTTTATACAAGCCGTGCATTCGATGGATTTGTTCAGGATAACTTCGAATTTTTTGTCAACTTAAATCCGATTCTGATTTTCGTTTTAACCCCGATGATTGCTGCGCTTACTTCAAAGAAAAATGCTTATACGATGATGATTATCGGAACCTTTGTTATGGCTTCTCCGACTTTCATCTTGGCAATTGGACCAAGTATGGGAACATTATTGGCATACCTGATTATTATGACTATCGGCGAAGCGATGTGGCAGCCGCGGTTCTTACAGTGGGTTGCCGAAATAGCACCGAAAAATATGACCGGCATTTATATGGGCATAGGACAATTTCCATGGTTCCTTACTAAAGTTGTTACAAGTCTCTATTCCGGCTGGTTCTTAATGCAGTATTGCCCCACAGATACACCACCGGCAGAGATGAATACAGAAATGATGTGGTTGATTTACGGCTTTATTGCTGTTATCAGTCCTATTAGTTTGTTCCTTGCAAGAAATTGGATGATGAAGGGATTTAAAACTAAACATGAGGGATAATGATGCAACCAAATTTGTTAAATAATTATTTTATTTCTATTATATTTTTGTTTTTATCGTTTTCATCCGCACATTCTCAGGAATTTTCTTCTGATCAATCGGATAATCCCTGGCCTGAAATAAGAAAAGAAAGGATTACGAAGCTCCTTCCTATTGCAATGAAAGAAGCCGGTATCGATTCCTGGTTGGTTATTTGTCGCGAGAATGATAATGATCCTCTTGCTATGCATGTCGGCGGTGAAAATGCCGGAGGAACTGCTGCATTCCTATTCTTTCTCCGGGATGATAAAGTCCATTCAGTTGCAATTTCTCCTTCGGGCGAAGCCCGTGCATTAAAGGATGTTGGCTTACAGAATGAAGTTATAGAAATTGAAAGAGGATCAAGTGTTTGGAAGGAAGTCAAAAAGTTAATAGATAAATATAATTCTGTTAAAATCGGCATAAATAGCTCCGAGAGGAATTTATCGGATGGTCTTTCATACACCCAGCGGATTGAAATGGAAAGGGAATTAGGTCCGGAAATCTCTGCAAAATTTGTTTCATCGGATCCTGTGGTTGTTAATTGGCTTTCAGTAAAACTACCTTCAGAAATTGAGATAATGACAAAAGCTGCTGTGCTGACCGAGCAGATTCAGATTGAAGCTTATAAGACAATTGTCCCCGGCAAAACAACAGATGCAGATGTTGCTCGTTATATTAAAAAGAGAATGAAAGAATTTGGTGTAGAGGACGCCTGGCAGCCGGATCAAAATCCAAATGTAAATTCCGATATAGACAGAGGACATTCTCATTCTACTGATAAAGTAATTCAACCCGGTGATATTATTCAAACCGATCATGGTATCAAAGTTTATGGAGTATGGGTAACAGATATCCAGCGTTTTGCTTATGTTCTTAAACCTGGCGAGATAGTTCCACCGCCGGATGTTAAGATGAAATGGGAAAATGCTAAACGAGGCAGCCGGATTGTTGTTGAAACGATGAAACCGGGTATTGAAGGATTCTATGTTGATAAAGCCCAGCGCGATTGGATGAAGCAGCAGGGCTCTTTACCTGTGATGTGGAGTACCGGTCATCCTGTTGGATATGTCGCTCATGATGTTGGTCCTTCTTTGGGAGGGGCTCAAAGAAGTAATCAGCCGTTCGGTAGCTCGGCACTTAAATTAAAACCGGGACAAGTATTTGCCTACGATGGATTCTTCTGCTGGTATATTGACGATTCTAAGACAGCAACCAAGACAATTTCGGTTGAAGAAATGGCAGTAATAACAGAAACCGGTGCAGAATACTTGATACCGCCACAGGAAGAATTGATACTGGTGCCAGTTAAATAGATGTCATTCTTTCATTATTTATCGCTATTTGTAATTGCATTTACATTATACGGAATTGCTGTCGGGAGCTATCCTGCATTCCGTATGAACAGGGCAACAATTGCTCTTGTAGGTGCTGCAATCCTAATTTTTATCGGCAGCATTTCATTAGAGCAGGCTTATGATTCAATTGATTTGAATACTATTCTACTGCTTTTCTCTATGATGGTCATAAACGGTAATTTGAGAATTTGCGGATTCTTCAAACTGCTTTCTTCAAAAATAATTTCATTTGCTAAATCTCCGAATCATCTTCTCGCATTAATAATCTTTTCTTCTGGACTTCTTTCAGCATTTTTTCTGAATGACACAATTGTAATAATATTTACTCCGCTTGTCATTGAAGTTACACTTGCATTAAAAAGAAATCCGGTTCCATATTTAATTGGTCTTGTTGCTTCAGCAAATATCGGTTCTTCAGCTACAATAATAGGGAACCCACAGAACATGATAATTGGCGTCTCTTCCGGTATTTCATTTTCAAAATATGCTTTGTATCAAACACCTCCGGCTTTAATCGGATTGTTAGTTGTCTGGTTGGTATTACTGATGATCTATAAAAAAGAATTTGCGAAAGTCCGTTTTGAGAAATTGGATTTAGAGCAAGTTAAACCATACAGACCTTTGCTCATAAAAAGTATAGCCTCATCAATATTAATGATTATTGCTTTTTTTCTCGGAGCTCCTGTTACATTGGCTGCTTTTGGCGGTGCAAGTTTATTATTAATAACGCGCAGATTAAAACCTGAAAGAGTCTTTCTGGAAATTGATTGGTCGCTGCTTGTATTTTTTTCAGCACTCTTTGTTGTAACAAAATCAATTGATACAGCCGGATTTGGTAAATATCTATCTCTTACTCTTGAGCCATATATCACAGAAGGAACAGCATCATTCGCAATTTCGTCAGCCTTCTTAAGCAATCTCGTCTCAAACGTCCCAGCAGTATTGCTTTATAGGCCGATTATTCCAAATCTTGTTAATCCCGAGCAGGCTTGGCTTATATTAGGAATGGCCACTACATTCGCAGGTAATCTTACATTAATCGGTTCGGTTGCAAACCTGATAGTAGCAGAATCTGCTAAGAAACAATTTCTCAATTTATCATTTAAGGAATATTTGAAGTCCGGACTTGTTATAACATTCTTTTCACTTCTTTTTGGAATAATCTGGTTTAATCTTATTTTATAGCATAACTATTCATGAAATCAAGAAAGGTCAATTGTGATGAGAATTTTATTATGGTCTGTTATGATGATCTCAATTTTGAATGCTCAACAAAAAACTGATAAGGATTTGCGTGAATTGGCGAATCGTTTAGCAAAAGAAATAATTATTATTGATACGCATATCGATCTTCCCGGCAGGCTTCAGGAAAAATGGGAGGATATATCCAAACGGACCGGTGGAGAAATCGATTACCCACGAGCAAAAGCAGGTGGACTCGATGTTCCGTTCATGTCAGTTTATGTTGCTGCAAGTTTTGAAAATAACGGAGCAAAAGAAGAAGCAGATGATATTATAGACATTGTTGAAAAAATAGCACAGACTTACCCTGATAAATTTGCTCTTGCATATAATGTTTCGGATATTTATAAAAATTTCAAATCAGGTTTAATATCACTTCCAATGGGAATGGAAAACGGTTCTCCTATTGAAGGTGATCTTAAAAATCTTGAATACTTTTACAATCGCGGTATCCGTTACATTACATTGGCGCATTCAAAAAGTAATCACATCTGCGATTCTTCATACGATCCTAAAAGAAAATGGAAAGGATTAAGTCCTTTTGGAAAAGAAGTTGTTAAGGAGATGAACCGGATTGGAATGATGATAGATGTCTCTCACATTACGGATGCAGCATTCTATCAGGTAATAGAACTTAGCAAGTCACCTGTAATTGCATCACATTCCTCCTGCAGACATTTTACACGGGGCTGGGAGCGCAATATGAGCGACGATATGATTAAAGCACTTGCAAAAAACGGGGGTGTAATTCAAATTGCTTTCCCATCCGATTTTGTGAATCAGGAAATCCGGACTAAAGATGCAAAGAATAAAGCTGCTGTTGCTGCTTTTATTAAAGAAAATAATCTTAAATCCGATGATAAAAAAGCCCGTGAATTCTCAAGAAAATACCAACAGGAGAATCATATGGGCTTTGCAGATGTTTCCGATGTCGTTAAACACATTAATCATGTAGTTAAACTTGTCGGAATCAATCATGTTGGTTTGGGTTCCGATTTTGACGGTGCGGGTGATACTTTACCGAAAGGATTAAAAGATGTATCCTACTATCCAAATCTTATTTATCATCTCTTGAAGGCTGGTTATACCGCTGAGGAAATTACAAAGATTTGCGGGGAGAACTTGTTAAGGGTCTGGTCGCAGGTAGAAAAGATTGCCGGGAAGTGAAATAAGGATGAATTAAGACGTTTCGTTTTTAAAGAATAAAAAGAGGACCTCTGCTTATATTATTTTCTCACTCGAAAGATAATGTTCAGCTTTCAGAGTTCTGAAAAACTTCGCTAAAATTCATTACATTTGAATGTCGAATTAAAAAAAATCCTTGTATAAATTATAGTTGGATCTTACAAAGCAATATATCGTTCAATGCATCACATCGGCTGCTAACAGTCTCCGTTTAAGTTCCGAAAAAATTGAAGCTGTAGCAATCCTACGTGAAAGACTGCAATCAGCGGAAAATCTATCTGAGGAACTGAAAAATTTCAAAAAGATAACTGAATTATCAAAGCTGGGTATTAAATTAAGCGAAATTCAGATTTTTATTGATTCATACAAGATCGATTTTCTGAAACTTTCCGACAAATTCAAGGAGCAAAGTTACAATTTAGTTAAGGAACTGAATTATGTTCTTGATATTCTTACTCCTTATGCTCTTAGAAATCTATTTCAAAAATTTGATGAGAATCCGATTAAAGTTGATCTAACAAAAAGGGATTTGAAAGAAACAGAACCGGTTAATGGCTTAAACGGTGATCTCGAATTTCCCAAAAGATCGAAAGCTGATGAACTTAAGGAAGAGTTAATCTTTGATGAACTTAATGATAAAGAGAACGGATTTAATTTCGAGAATTTTGAAGAGAAGGTTCTTCGTCCTATTAAGGATCTGGATTCATTCTTAAACCGAGTTCTTAAATATGACTATACTGAAAATGAAATGAATACTTGTATCAGGACAGTAAGCGATAATGCTGAATTATCTCAGAAGGTTGGATTTGAAATTTTATCTAATATGCATAAAATATTTGCAAACGGACTGGATATGATTAATAGAAAAAGAATTGCTCCAAGTCCAAATATCATTGAATCGCTTCGATCGTGCTTAATTGTGATTGTTGCAGTAGTCCGTGGTAAAGAGGTGGATATAACCAATTATTTAACCAGAGCCGAAAATTTCGGCAAATCAATTCTATCAAATAAAAAGGAAAGGTAATGGAATTATATGCTGTTATAATGGCTGGAGGAGTTGGATCAAGATTTTGGCCGCGCAGTAAAGAAAGAAAACCAAAACAGCTGATCAGGATTGCCGGTGAAAATACAATGATCCAGGATACAGTTAAAAGATTGAATGGATTGGTAAAAAAAGAAAATATTTTTGTCATCACAAACAAGATTCAGAAGTTGCGTGTTAAAGAACAGCTTCCTGAAATTCCCGAAGAAAATATAATTGATGAACCTTTTGGTAAAAATACCGCTGCATGTATCGGATTAGCCTCTGTTTTGGTTAAGGCAAAAAATAAGGAGGCTGTGACCATAACTCTTCCATCGGATCATCTTATCAAAGACGATGAGCAATTCAGAGAATGTTTATCTACCGCAGCAAATTTCGCTTATAAATCGAAAGGACTTGTTACAATTGGAATAACTCCAACCAGACCTGAGACAGGTTACGGATATATTCAGTTTGATGAAGATGGAGTTGACAAAAATATCCACAAAGTTTTGACATTTGCTGAGAAACCGAACCTTGCAACAGCAAGAAGATTTCTTGAGAGCGGCGACTTTTTATGGAATTCTGGAATTTTTATATGGAGGGTTGATACAATCCTGAACGAAATTAAAAAGTATCTCCCTGATCTTTATGAAGGGCTTGAAACTTTAGAACCAAGTATTAATACGCCCGATTTTGAAAAACAGCTTGTACAGGTTTACGGTCAGCTGAAGAGTATTTCTATTGATTATGGTGTTATGGAAAATTCCGATAATGTTTATCTTACTAAAGCAGATTTTTACTGGAATGATTTAGGCAACTGGGAAGCTGTGTATGAAATATCAGATAAAAATGAAGAAGGGAATGCACTTATCGGTGATGTCTATACTCAAAACACGTTTGGCTCCTACATTTTTTCACCCAGGAAATTTACTGCAACGATTGGAGTTGAAAATATAATTGTGATAAATACTAATGAGGCACTTCTTGTCTGTCATAGAAATAATGCCCAGGATGTTCGCCAGATTGTAGATTACTTGAAAATGAATAAAAGAACTGATCTGGTCTGATGAAAAAAGCCGTTACCGAAATAGAGATTCTTAAAATTCTTAAATCGGGTAGTAAGGAGATTCATCTCTCTAAGGATGATGTTTTAACCCCGCTTGCCATTGATCGGATTAGGCACTCAGGAATGACTATAATTAAAGATGGTAAGAGTGAGTTCTCTTCACTTAAGTCGGTTAAGAAAATTGTTATCGGTTCAGATCATACCGGTGTTAAGGTGAAAAAAATAGTTGTCGAGTTCTTGAAATCCAGAGAATATGAAGTGATAGATGTTGGAACTTACAGTGAGGAGTCCGTGGATTATCCTGATATAGCGTTTAATGTTGCTCAGCGTGTAATGAATAAAGAATGTGACCGCGGGATAATAATTGATGCAACCGGCATTCCATCGGCAATTACTGCTAATAAAATTCCCGGAATCCGCGCCGCAACATGTTACAATGAGTTCTCAGCTAAAAGTTCACGTGAACATAATGATGCCAATATTCTTGTATTAGGCGCTAAGGCAATTGGCGAGGAAACAATCAAATCCATTATTGAAATCTGGTTGAAGTCTGAATTTCTGGGAGATCGTCACCAGAAGAGACTCGATAAAATAAAAACGATTGAGCAAAAATATTCTAAAGGATTGTAGTCATTAAAAATAACTTAGACTAATTTATTCATTAATAAATTTGAGTATTCTGCTTGTATATCGAAAAAGCCCGTGTTGATTCTATTCAAACATTAGTTCCGAATACTTACCTGTTAAAAGTATTCTCTCCATTGATTGCTTCCAAAATAAAACCTGGACAGTTTTGCAACATCAAAGTTTCTGAAACTGATTATCCATTGCTTCGCCGCCCGTTTAGCATTTGCGAAGTAGATGGAAACTATCTGCATTTTATGTTTGACGTGCATGGAGAAGGTACACGAATTCTATCAAGTAAAATTATTGGTGATGAGATTGATATTCTTGGTCCCCTGGGAAAAGGATTCACCTATGACGGAGTTTATAAAACAGCAATTATCATTGCCGGAGGTATTGGTGCTGCGCCATTTCCCTATCTTGTCGAATCTCTTCCCAAAGACAAAGAAGTTCATTGTTATATCGGTGGAAGATCCAAAAACAATATTATTGATTATGGTATGAAGAATATATCAGTATCGACCGATGATGGATCGCTTGGATATAAGGGTACAATAGTTGAGCTTTTCAAGCAGGAATATGAGAAGTTTAAAAAAGACTCAGTAAGTATTTTTGCTTGCGGACCAAATCCAATTCTTAAAGCTCTCCAGGAATTTACAATTGCCAAAAATATTGATTGCCAAATCAGCACAGAATGTGCAATGGCTTGCGGTTTTGGAATTTGTCAGGGCTGCCCGATTGATAACGCCGATGGTGATGGTTACTATCTTGTATGCAAAGACGGACCTGTATTCGATGCAAGAATGGTGAGGTTATGAGTTTTGTAGATCAATCAATACAAATTGGGAGTCTTTACCTTAAAAATCCGGTTTTGCTAGCATCGGGCACGGTTGGCTATGGTAATGAGATTGCTCAATTCACAGACATGAGTAAACTTGGCGGTATAGTAACTAAGTCGTTATCGCTAAAACCTCGCAAAGGTAATCCTCCTCAACGAATTGTTGAAACACCTTCCGGAATGTTAAATGCAATAGGTCTTGCAAATGTTGGCGTCGAAGTTTTTATCAAAGAGAAAATTCCATTCCTCAAAGAATTGGATACTACGATCATTTGTAATATTGCCGCAAGTTCAATTGATGAATATGTTGAATGTACAAAAATTCTTAACTCGGTTGATATTATTCAAGCTTTTGAGATTAATGTTTCATGTCCGAATGTTAAAGAAGGCGGATTAATATTCGGTAATGATCTTAATTCAGTTGGAAGAATAACAGAAAAAGTAAGAGCTGTTACAAAAAAAACATTGATTATCAAACTCTCACCAAATGTTTCGCGAATCGCCGACTTTGCTAAAGTTGTAAAGGATGAAGGCGGTGATGCCGTATCTGCAATTAATACTTTAGTCGGTACTGCTATCGACATCTGGACACGTAAACCCAAAATTAAAAATGTTACAGGCGGACTTTCCGGTCCGGCAATTAAACCGGTTGCACTTGCTAAAGTTTTGGAAATCAAACGTAAAGTGGATATACCGATTATCGGTATTGGTGGAATAATGAACTGGAAAGATGCAATCGAGTTTATGATTGCTGGTGCATCTGCAATTCAAATTGGAACTGTTAATTTTATTAATCCTAATGCGGGAGTTGAAATTGTTGAGGGAATTGAAACTTATTGCGAAAAATGTTCTATCGGCAAATTATCAGATATTGTAGGTTCCTACCAGATATAAAATGGATCTTCAAACTGCACTTAATAAAATTTATTCGATGCACCAGTTCGATATCAAACTTGGATTGGAACGGATCGAAAAACTGCTTGAACAAATCGGTAATCCGCAAAAAGATTTGCGTTGCATTCATATAGCCGGTTCAAATGGAAAGGGAAGCACAGCGTCATTTATTGCAAGTATCCTGATGGAAGCTGGTTTTAAAGTTGGATTATACACATCACCGCACTTTGTTAAATTTAATGAACGTATAAGGATTAATGGAGCAGAAATTGATGATGAGTACATTGCCCGTTTCATTTCGGAAATTGAAAACCATATTGAATCACTCAAACTAACCTTCTTCGAAATTACAACTGCGTTAGCTTTCAAATATTTTCAGGATCAGAATCCTGATTATGTAGTTCTCGAAACCGGTTTAGGCGGAAGACTTGACGCAACGAATGTTGTTTCTCCATTAGCTTCTGTAATTACTTCCATTAGTTTGGAACACACAAATATTTTAGGTGAAACAATTGATAAAATTGCATTTGAAAAAGCCGGCATCATAAAAAAAGGAATTCCGGTTTTTGCAGGCTCTGTTCCTATCAATGCTGAACAGGTAATATGTAAACGTGTTTATGATTTAAAATCAAAAGTCAATTTTCTCAAAGACTTTATCGAAAAGAAGAAAGATCACATTTTATTACAGCTTGAAAAAAAACAAATTCATATTTATCAAACAGGATTAATTGGTAATCATCAGCTCTTAAATGCAGGATTAGCCATTAAGGTAGTCAATCAAATCACCGGTAATTCTGATCTTTCGGTAATTAACAAAGGTCTGATGAATGTGGTTGAAAACTCAGGTATTCAGGGCAGATATGAAATTATTTCAAATAATCCCCGGATCATCTTCGATTCGGCTCATAACCCGGATGGTATCAAAACTTTTATAGAAGAATTCACCAGGGAATATGACGCGTACAAAAAAAGGATTTTGATATTTGGTGCAATGAAAGACAAAAATCTTGAAGCAATGCTCACCCCATTAAGTCCATTCTTTCATAGAATCTATGCTACACAGCCAAGTTATGAAAGAGCAGCTTCCATAGAAAACTTAATAGAAGTAGGCAGAAAATTAGGTATTGAAGTCAATCCATTGAATGATCCTTTTCAGTTTATCAGCGAATTTTGTACCGTTTACGGGAATAGCTGTTTAGTAGTGCTTGGCAGTATCTACCTTTTAGGTGAAATAAAATCAAAAATCATTAAAAAAAACTTGACAAAAAGGGGATAGGGAACTAACTTTGGTATGTGCCTCAGCGTCTTCTGCATTAATTAATTAATCATAAAACCAATAAATCAATTGTTTCCCCAAAAATTGTTTGACCGAATAAAAATCACGATTCAATAACAACTCTCAGGAATTACTTATGCCGATGGATATTTCAGAACTGCAATCTAAAAAAATTGTTGATCTCTACAAGATTGCAAAGGATTTTGGACTCGCCGGATACAGCGACCTCCGTAAACAAGAACTAATTTTCAAAATACTTGAAGCTCAATCTCAAAAGGACGGATTAACGTTCTCGAAAGGTGTGCTGGAAGTTTTACAGGACGGGTATGGTTTTCTCCGCTCGGCGGATTATAACTATTTGCCCTCTCCCGATGATATTTATGTCTCACCCTCTCAAATTAAAAGGTTCAGCTTAAGAACCGGAGATTTTGTGAGCGGACAGGTACGTCCGCCCAAAGAAGGTGAACGGTTCTTTGCTTTACTCCGTGTTGAAGCTGTAAATGGAAAAGACCCGGAGGCAATTCGTGAAAGAACTCTATTCGACAACCTAACTCCAATTTATCCTACAAAAAGATTAAAATTGGAATCCGCCCCTGGTGAGTATTCCATGAGAATGCTGGATCTTCTTTCACCGATTGGTAAAGGTCAGAGAGGTTTGATTGTTTCTCCGCCAAAAGCTGGTAAAACAATTTTGCTTCAAAAAATTGCAAACTCCATTACAAGAAATCATCCCGAAGTCAAAATTATTATGTTATTGATAGATGAACGCCCTGAAGAAGTTACTGATATGCAGCGTTCGGTTCAGGCAGAAGTAATTAGCTCCACGTTTGATGAGCCGGCAGACCGTCACGTACAGGTTGCAAATATGGTTAGCGAAAAAGCTAAGCGTATGGTTGAAGCAGGGGATGATGTTGTAATTTTACTCGATTCAATTACACGTCTTGCACGCGCTCATAATACTGTCATTCCGCATAGCGGTAGAATCCTTTCGGGTGGTGTTGATGCCAACGCACTCCATAAACCTAAAAGATTTTTTGGTTCGGCAAGAAATACGGAAGATGGCGGTAGTTTAACAATTATTGCGACAGCATTGATTGATACCGGTAGCCGTATGGATGAAGTAATCTTTGAAGAATTCAAAGGCACAGGAAATATGGAATTAGTACTCGATAGAAATCTGGCTGATAAGAGAATATTTCCGGCAATTGATTTGAATAAATCCGGAACAAGAAAAGAAGAGCTTCTTCTAAAGGATGATGAATTGAGCAAGATCTGGATCTTGAGGAAACTATTAGCAGATTATGATCCGCCTGAAGCAATGGAATTTATTCTGGATAAAATGAGAGGAACAAAAAACAATAAAGAATTTTTATTAAGTATGAATAGTTAATGATGATTATTATCACTCGCTTAATAAATTCTGTTCGTATCATTTTTATATTTCTTTTCATTTTAGTTTCTGTCCCCTACGCACAAACCCGTGGGGATTCTGATCAGAAAACCGGATCAAACCTTTTCGAAAAGAATATTTTCCCAATTGCTGATTCCCTGGACTGTTACATTTCTTTCAGAATACCATTCAACAGATTGATATTTATTAAGAGCAACGAAACTTTTTCTTCAGGTATCCAATTGAATTTTGAGTTGAAAGAAAATAATAGATTATTACAACGCAAAACCTTTTCAAAGAAAGTAAGTGCAAATTCCTATGAAGAATCAAATTCCGGCGACAAGTATTTAGAAGGTTTTGTAAAATTTAGAATTGATAACAAGAATCATGTTATTTCTCCTACCTTACAGATTGACAATACCAATCAGTTAATACAATTGGATTCGATCCTGATAAATGCATACAGAATGTTTCAGAACCAGTTTGTTTACCCAGTTGTGGTTGAAAAGTTATCTAATAACTGTGCAGATGAGGGTCAGTATCGTTTGGTTAATCAGAAGAATAATATTCCCTTTTCAAGTTCTGATTATTCTTTGTTAATTCCGGTAATATCAGATTCGATAAAAGAAACTTCTTTAAAATTGGAACAGGATGGAATTGTTATCTTTGAACAAAAACTCGAAATAAATAATAGTTCATTAAGAATAATAGATTGTGATGGTTCTCCAATCTTAGCTTCGGTTGATAACGGTAAGCAAACTTCTTATTTCATAGTTGATAATTTCAATAAAGGACTTAAAGAAGGTCCGGTTCAGGTAATAATTTCTAATCAATCAGAAGTTGCTAAATTTAATATGAATGTTGAGTGGATAAATAAACCGTTTACATTATCAAATCCTAATTTAGCAGTTGAATTGTTAGAAATAATATATGATAGAAAGGATATTCTGGAATTATATAAAAAGAAAAATGAAGAAAAGTATAAGTCCTTAGTTGATTTTTGGAACAATAAATTGCCGGACAGAAAATACGCATTTAATGAATTGATGAACGAGTTTTATAAAAGAGCTGATTATGCAGCACAAAATTTCAGTACACTTGCTAATCCAAACGGTGCTAAAACCGATCGTGGTAGAATTTATATCCGTTATGGAATGCCTGATGATACAAAAAGAGATTATACTTCAAGTAAATCCGTTGTTGAAATATGGTATTACAAAGATTTGATAAAAGAATTTATATTTACTGATAAAACCGGACTTGGCAACTATACGTTGGGTGATTAAATGACACGATTGGTCTTTACATGTGGAGATATTAACGGTATAGGACCGGAGATATGTGTAAAAACTTTTAATAAGATTTTTGACTCCCGCAAAAGGCAAATTATTTTCCTCTGTCCTAAAAATGTATTCCTCCGTACTATTCAAGAAAAATCTATAAAATTTACTTATCAGATAGTATCACAAAAATCACTTGAAATAATAGACCGTAAGAAAGTCACTGTAATCGACATAGGTAATTACAAACAGTCTCACGGAAAACCCACTAAAGAATCTGGTCTGGCATCTTACAATGCAATCATAGATGCTGTTAAACTTACTAAATCCGGTTTTGCTGATGCAATTATTACTGCTCCGATTTCAAAAACAGCATTCAAACTTGCCGGAAAGAATTTTAGCGGTCACACCGAACTACTTGCCAGGCTATCCAAATCAAAAAAATTTATGATGATCTTCTTATCTAAGAAGATGATCTGCGGACTTGCCACTATTCATGTACCATTAAAAAGGGTTAGTAGTTTATTAAGCAAAAAGGGGCTAATCTCATCAGCAAATATTTTACTTGATACATTACAAAATGATCTGGGTATAAAAACGCCTAAAATTGCCATGCTCGGTTTTAACCCGCATGCCGGAGAAAATGGGAATATCGGTTCTGAGGAAAATAAAATATTAATCCCCGTAGTTAGATCATTCAGAAGAGCTAATATCGAAGGACCTTTTGTACCGGATGCTTTTTATGGGAATCATTCTTATAAGAAGTATGATGCAATATTAGGAATGTATCATGATCAGGTATTAATTCCATTTAAAATGCTCAACTTCAGTCACGGAGTTAATTTTACAGCAGGATTATCTTTAATTCGTACTTCACCGGATCACGGAACTGCTTTTGATATAGCGGGAAAAGGATTAGCAAAGCCCGATAGTATGATTGAATCTGTTCACTGGGCGGAAAAAATATTTAAGAACAGAAAAAATCTTCGATGACCTCAAAGATATATTCTCAACTTGCACCACTTTATTCACATTTAATGCGCACAATTGATTATTCCGTTTGGGCTGATTATATCTATTCTATTAGTAAGACAGTAAATAAAAAGAATCTGTCGGTTCTTGAAATTGCCGGCGGGAATGGAATTATTGCTGGTAAACTAAAAAGAAAATTCAAGTACTATTGTGTTTGCGATCTTTCAAAACAAATGTTGAATCTGGTAGATGAAAAAAATATTGATAGAATATGCTGCAATATGGTTGCATTACCATTCAAAAATAAATTTGATTTTATCTTTTCCACCTTCGATAGTGTCAATTATCTGACAAGTAAACCTAAACTTCAATTATTATTTAATGACATTAGCGGTTGTCTTAAACCAAATGGATTATTTACTTTTGATGTGAGCCTGGAACGAAACAGTAAGACATATCAGAAATACCTGAACAGAAAGGGAAGCATTAATGGTATTAAATTTATACAGAAAAGTTTTTATGATGAATCGAAAAGAATTCACTATAATTACTTTAAAATAACACTTGCTAATGGTAAAAAGGTTGAAGAAATTCATAAGCAGAAAATATATCGTTTTGAAGATTATTTTAAAATAATTGATGGATCCGGTTTCTACGTTGTCAGTTGCAAAAAAGCATTTACTGATAAAGATGCATCGGCAGAGACCGAAAGAGCCCAATTCATTCTTAAGAAAAAAAGGGAAGTATGCTGATATTCAATCACGTAGATTTTAATTATTACAATCAACCGGTTTTTCAGGATCTAAATCTTCAGGTTGAGCAGGGTGAATTCGTATTTCTAATTGGGAAAAGTGGTGTTGGCAAAACCACCTTACTTCAGATGATTTATATGGATCGATTGCCTCAATCAGGTTATGTACAGATAGGTGAATACTCTTCCGAAACGGTAAAACCAAGTGAACTACCATACCTGCGAAGAAATATAGGAATTGTTTTTCAGGATTTTCAGCTACTACCGGATAGAAGTGTTTATGATAATCTGGCATTCGTACTAAATGTTATCGGATCTTCTCGAAGAATTAGTAAGAAAAAAATCATAAATGCGCTTTCTGAAGTAGGCCTGGCTCATAAACAGAATAATATGCCGCACGAATTATCCGGCGGAGAAAAGCAGCGCGTCGCAATTGCCCGTGCTATAATCAATGACCCGTTTTTAGTTTTAGCTGATGAACCAACTGGAAATTTAGACCCTGAAACAGCAGATGAAATTTTAGAGATTCTAAAAAAAATTAACTCGAGGGGGACTTCAATAATCCTTGCAACACATAATTATGAACTCGTTAGGAAGCACAATGTAAAGATTATACGACTGGAAGGTGGTAAAGCAGTAAAAGTTCTACTTAAGAAAAAACAAGATTAATCTTGTCTTAACAAAGCCGTATTAAAATCTCTTCTGTAACTTTATCGATAGGTAACGAACCGTCAATTTCAATTATTTCTGCTTTATCCCTGTAATAATTGAATACTGGTGCCGTAGTTTTATGATAAACTTTTAGACGCCTTCTTATTACATCCTCTTCATCATCAGCACGCTTTGCATAACTATTAACCGAATTACATACAGGGCAGGAAAAATTTTCTTTAACTTCTGTATTATTCAAAATATTACCGCACTTATTACAGACTAATCTATTAGTAAGTCGGTCAATAATTATTTCATCATCGGCATCTAATTTTATTAAATAGTGTTTTTCGGTTTTGATTGTCTTGAAGATATTCTCAAGAATCTCTGCTTGATTTGTTGTACGCGGATACCCGTCAAGTATAAAACCATTCTTACATTTGATATCATTAAGTGTATCTTTAATTATTCCACCCATTATTTCATCAGGAACTAATTCACCCTTATCAACAATTTCCTTTGCCTTTTTACCAAGTTCAGTCCGGTTTTTTATTGCTTCTCTTAAAATATCACCGGTTGAAATATGAGGGATATTAAGTTTTGCTGCTAATATCTTTGCTTGTGTACCTTTGCCGACTCCGGGGGAGCCAAATATTATTATCTGCATAGTAATTTGAAGTTGATTTGAGGTTAAAAAATAAATTACAAGTCAAAGTTAAAGAGAATAGATTTTATAGCCAAACTTAATTTCTTGTGTTAATTATTGTTTAAGCGTCTTTTTCTAAAATAATTTTCTAGCATTGATTTTGCCTCTTCGGAGTAGATGCCTGAATATACATTCGGACTATGGTTGTATTTTCCGCTTTCGATAATATTGAACAATGAACCGCATGCTCCAAACTTAGGTTCTAATGTGCCGAAGTATATATTTCGAATTCTAGAGAGAAGAATAGCACCGGCGCACATTACGCATGGCTCAACAGTGATATAGAGATCGCACTCTTCCAGAAATTTTGACTGGAGATTATTTGCAGCTGCTGTTATTGCAATCATTTCTGCATGAGCTGTCGGGTCTTTTAACCTTTCGGTTTGGTTATAACCTTTTCCAATTATTTTATTGTTATGTACTATCACTGCTCCAATTGGTACTTCGTCCTGCTCATAAGCTTGTTCTGCTTCCTGGAGCGCGGCATACATAAACTTGTAAACATATTCTTTAAATAACATTCTATTAGTTCCAATTCTTACAAACAAGTTATAAATAATCAATAAATATCAGTATCCAAATGGAATTAAAAATTTAAGCTGGTTTGTAAGTATCAGTTGTGATTTGTTTTATGAATTTTGTTTGGGTCTTGTTATTTATTTATTGAAAGTTTTTAGAAGTACGCCCGGAAGGATTCGAACCCTCAACCCTGTGATCCGAAGTCACATGCTCTGTCCAGTTGAGCTACGGGCGCAGTTAATTATTTGAAACTATGAAGAGATCTATTCTAAAATACAGTATTACAGTTATTTACCTTAGGATTCTCAGTTAAACACTGGGGAATCTTTGATGAAATCCATAAATATTCAAAATTACCAAAGTATCTTTATCCAATAATTGTGAGCATTGCTCATTTCAAATATACTGAATATACAGATTCTGAAAAAGTAAATTCAGTTCGTATATAGCAGGAAGAAATATTCTAATTGTCCAATTCAGAATTATTCATTAGTCACAGTATTCCGGATTATATAAGCTCAGATAACGGATCAGAACTTACAGTAGAATCGATAAGAAAGTGACTACAGAGATTTGGAGTAAAAAAAGCTTCTAAAGAACCAGGAAGTTCATAGGAGATTGGTTACATAGAATCATTTAATTGAAAATTAAGAGATGAATTATTGAACGGAGAAATATTTGATACTATTTTAGAGGCAAGAGTAATAAACGAGCAGTGGAGAAATCATTACAAAAAAAACGACCACATAGTTTGTTAAATTTTCGATTTCCGCTATCGGAGGTATTAATCTCTCATCAATTTGTAAGTGCTTGATAATGGGTAATAATCACTTAAATACTTGTACACTAATCTAGGGCAGGTCAGTTTGAAAAGCCTGATTTTAATATTGATTTAATGATAACAAATAACATTACTGCAAATGAAACTAATAAAACGTTTAATCTTGTTGGTAACTATACCGACAAAGTGATAAAAACAATAATTAATTTTTAATCACTCAATGTCAGGTTGATTGAACTCCGGCAGCAAATTATTTATTTAGAAAATCGATATAATTTTGTGATTGGTATTCAAATGAAAATTTTGGATACGACAAAATATTTCTTTTTATATCCAGTAGTTTAGTCCTGTCCGCTGGAAAGTCATTTAAAATATCTTGAAGTTCATATAGAGAATAGAAAACAGAGCTGATTTGAAAATCGGATTTATCGGAAAATGATTTGTGAATAAGCATTGGGATCCCCAATCCAAAACTTAAATTAAAACTTCCGGATATATGTTTTGATTGATAATCTTCGAAGCGTGGATTGGATGGATGTATGAGCGGCATAATAATATCGCTATCACTCATATAGCTTAGGAATGTATCCCAATCAATAAACCCATCAAAAAATATAGAATGGTTTATTAACCCTCTCTCAACCAAAATACTTTTTAATAATTTGCCGTCCTCAGTATCCGCCCGACCTAAAAAAATAAATTTAATTTTCGTGCTCAATGTTTTGATGTTGTCGAAAAGTCCGGGATAATCTCGTTTCAAAAATTCAATAGGTCCTGGAATTGTAATCCAAATTTCTTCATTAGTTTTATCTGTTTGGATTTTATTGAAAGAGTTGAAATAAATTGGATAAAAACTTCGGAATTCTTTTTGACGGGCACTCTTTATTAAATGGAGCAAATAATCATTGAGTACGAAATATTTTTTTACTCTTGATGAAATTAATTTTTGAGTGAAACTATTTGTTAATTTATCGACGTAATGGAGTACTCCAATAATTTCAATATCCCTAGGAGCCATCAAACAAAAATCTCGAACAAGAATCCCATGCGCAGAATTTAATATAATTTTAGTGATCTTATTCATCCTGATGTATTGAAAAATATCCCGAATAATTTTAATTCTTCTGAAAAAATCCTTTGAGGGTGTGAATGTTTTAAATTGACTGAGTCCCTTAAGAAAACCTAACCTTTTTTCTATATTATGATTTATTATTAAATGTGGAGAAATATTGAAAGCATTTAAGAATTTAACCTGACTATAAATAAGTTCGTCGTGCGAATTGTCGAATTCAATAATTGCTATCTTATCTGGATTTTGCATTTAGTTACGTGTAATTATTTATTACCAAAAAATAATGGTATTAAAATAGGTATTCAAAAGGGTAATAACTTTACAAATTTATCTTGCGGAATTTCGATTGGTGAGAAAAGTTCAAACTGATAATTTGAAAATATTCGATCAAATCAGTCAATATTTAGAGAAAGAATGGAGTTCCAAAAGCATGTCTTAGTACACCTGTAGGGATTCTTCCGAAGGAATGGCTTTGCCAGAACCCCAAACCTTTACGATATAGTTTACATATTCAAAATAAAATGTAAAAGCCCGAATACAAAATATATTCGAGCTTATTCTTGTACACCCGTAGGGATTCGAACCCCAAACCTTCTGATCCGTAGTCAGATGCTCTATCCAATTGAGCTACGGGTGCATAGAATTAAAAATCTGGTGCAAATATATAATTAAAGTGAATATTAAACAATGAAGGCAGTAAGGGTTAAAAATATCAATTTTGTAATTCTGAACAATTGATGATATTATGCGAACCAAAACTGACAAACGACAAAAAATAGTAATTCAATCTTTGTTCTAACTTCTTGTATATATATAAAGTTCTCTTCAAGAATAAATTTACCGGTAATTTGATAGATGCATTTTAGATAGATGAAATGGCTTTTTCTTGATAAAGTAATGATTTTTATTTATCATAAGTTCAAAATGGAGTGAGCTTGTTATGGCAACCTCCAATCAAGCCAAAAAGTTAAAATTCGCGGTGCTCGGGGCTGGGCATGGTGGACTTGCAATGGCCGGACACCTGGCACTAATGGGTTTTCATGTCAATCTTTTTAATCGAAGTAAAGAACGCTTATGGGGAGTCTTATCTACTGGTGGTATCAGGATAGAAAGTGAATTCGGACTGGAAGGTTTTGGAGAAATCAATCTTGCCACAACAGATATACAAAAAGCAATTAATGATGTAGATATTATCATGGTCGTTGTTCCTGCAACAGCTCATAGATATATGGCCGAAATTACCGCTCCATATCTGCAAAACGGACAGATGATAATTCTTAATCCGGGACGAACTTTTGGCGCTCTCGAATTCAGACAAATTTTGAATAAGCAAAATGTTAGTGTAGATGTTATTGTTGCTGAAGCACAAACTTTTATTTATGCTTCCCGGGTTATTGGTCCGGGACACGCTAAAATATTCAGGATTAAAAACTCAATCCCGGTTGCCTCAATTCGTGCTCACCTTATTCCTGAATTACTGAAAAAGGTAAGGATTGCATATCCCCAGTTTGTACCGGGTGATAATATTTTTAAAACCAGTTTTGATAATATTGGCGCTGTCTTTCATCCAACACTTTGCGTTTTGAATTCCGGCTGGATTGAAGACGATTCTGAATTTCAGTTTTATGTTCAAGGAGTTACTACCTCGGTATCGAAAATTTTGGAAAAAGTAGATGAAGAGAGAGTACTGGTTGCAGAAGCTCTTGGCATTCGTGCTCTTACGGCAAGAGAATGGCTCTACCTGGCTTATAATGCTGCTGGAAGTAACCTGTACGATGCAATGAGAGCGAATCCGGGTTACAGAGGTATTAAAGCACCTACCCGATTAAACATGAGATATATTACAGAAGATGTTCCGACCAGTTTAATCCCCATTTCTTCCGTCGGGAAAAAATTCGGAATAAGTACTCCAACTATTGATTCTATTATTCACATTGCATCATGTCTAACTCAAACTGACTATTGGAAAGAAGGCCGAACTGTCGAAAGATTGAATATCCATAATATGTCGTTAAAAGACCTGCGACTTCTTGCAATAGGCGAAAAGTAATTTCTTATAAACAACCTACAAGCATGAAAAGTAAAAAAATAATACTTGGTTGTGCACTTGGGAATTGTGTTCATATTGGAGGATTAAATCATTTTTTGAGATTAGCAGAATTAGAAGGATTTAATACGATCTCTCTCGGCCCGGCTGTACCAACTGAAAGATTAATAAGAGAAATAGAAAACTACTTACCCGATATTGTTGCTGTAAGTTACCGACTAACTCCTGAAGTAGCTGAAAAGATTCTTGACATATTAAAAAGAAATATTGAGGAAAAGTCGTTTCAAAAAATAAGATTTATCTTCGGCGGAACTCCATCGGTTGCCGTTGTTGCAAGAAAATCCAAAATATTTGAGAAAGTATTCGATGGAACTGAGAATACAGATGAGGTTAAATCATATCTCCGGGGCTCTCATGCAAATGATAGTAAAGAATTATTTCCTCAAACACTAATTGATAGAATTCAGAATAAATATCCTTACCCAATTATTAGGCATCACTTTGGTAGACCTACTATTAAAGAAACTGTTGAAGGAATAAAAAAGATTGCCGAAGCTCAAGTTTTGGATGTTATTTCAATTGGTACCGATCAAAATGCACAAGAGTATTTTTTCAGACCTGAATTAATTAAGCACGAATTAGATGGTGCTGGAGGTGTTCCTGTTAGGCATCCGGAAGATTTAATTGAGATCTATAATGCATCTAGATGCGGGAATTATCCTCTGATGCGATGCTATAGCGGGACAAATGATTTAATCAAATGGGCAGAGATGAGTATACAGACAATAAATAATGCCTGGGGTGCAATTCCTTTAACCTGGTATAGTGTAATGGACGGTAGATCCAACCGTCCTCTGGATGTTACAATTGCAGAAAACCAGTTGACTATGCAGTGGTACGCTAATCACGAAATTCCTGTTGAAGTAAATGAATCCCACCAATGGAGTCTGCGTGATGCTCATGATTCACTTGCAGTTGCAACTTCATTTCTTGCCGCATACAATGCTAAGAAAATGGGTGTTAAAAATTACATCTCACAATATATGTTTAACACACCTCCCGGGACCACTCCTCAAATGGATATTGCCAAAATGTTAGCTAAGAATGAGCTTATCGGAAAACTTACGGACGATAAATTCCGTGTCTATAAAGAGGTTCGTGCAGGGATAGCTCATTTTTCACCAAATCCAAATATCGCTAAAGGTCAACTTGCCGCTTCAGCTTTAATAAGTTTATCTCTTCAACCTCATATTTTGCATGTAGTTGCATTTTGCGAAGGCGATCATGCGGTTTATCCAGATGAATTGATAGAAAGCTGCGATATTGTCCATGGTGTTATACAAAACACTCTGTATGGATTACCTGATTATTCCATCGATAAAATAATAATTGAAAGGAAAAATATATTAATTGAAGAAGCAGAATATTTATTGAACGGTTTGAAGAAATTTGGAAATAGTTTGAATGATGATCCTTGGTGTGATCCCAAAACTTTAGCATCGGCAATAAAAGTTGGTATACTTGATACTCCTCATTTTTCCGGGAATCCAAATCTTAGTGGAAATATTAAAACAAATTTGATAAATGGTGCCTGGTTTGCCATTGATCGGGAATCTGGAAAAATAATAACCGAAAAGGAAAGATTGCAGCAGTTTGATCTTTAGATTATTTCATCAGGAGTTTTTATGTCTGGGATTGCAGGGATAAATAAACCGGGTAAATGTGAACAGGTTTCCAATATGTTGGACAAAATTTCTCATAGGGGTAAATATGAAAAAAAAATATTTTCTACTGAAAATTCCACATTAGGGATTGTTTTATCCAAACCCCAATCCGATCGAAATACATATAGTGAAAAAGAAAAATTTGTAAAAGATGAATTTTATAATGGGCATTTTGCAATCGCGAAAGAAACTACTGAAACTTTAGAATTAACCAGGGACCAAATTGGCATTGCACCGCTCTATTATGGTTTTATAAATGATGGCACACTCTCTTTTGCATCCGAAGTAAAGGCGTTGATGGAAGTAACCTGTGATATTAATGAACTCCATCCGGGGACTAAGTTAATTAATAATAAAATTGAAGAATATTACAAGACCGATATTAAAGCAAGCAGCGCTGATACCCCCAAACAAATTGCAAATCAATTATATCAGCTTCTGGATAATGTAATTAGAAATCGTGTTTCTGGTATTGAAATCGGCAGCTGGCTTTCAGGTGGATTGGATTCGAGTGTACTTGCAACCCTTGCACAACCATATGCCAAAAAACTATATTCTTTTTCCTCGGGGTTAAAAGATGCACCCGATCTTAAATATGCAGAAATAATGGCTGATTATTTGAAATCGGATCATCATGAAATTATTGTTACTCTTGATGATATGATTAGAATTTTACCCGAAGTAATTTATCATCTGGAATCATTTGATCAACTATTAGTTCGATCCAGTATAACAAATTATTTTGCAGCAAAGGAAGCTTCTAATTATGTGGAACAGATTTTATCCGGTGAAGGAGGTGATGAATTGTTCGGTGGTTACCTTTATCTAAAAAATCTTCCACTATCAAGGCTTAATAATGAACTTTTAGATATTACCGGCAGACTACATAATACTGCACTTCAAAGAGTGGATAGATGTGCCTTAGCTTTTGGAACAGAAGCACATCTAATTTTTCTCGATCCGCAAATTGTTCGATTTGCATTTCAAATTCCACCCGAACTTAAAATTAGAAGTGGAATAGAGAAATGGATTTTACGTAAAGCTATGGAAAGTTCTCTGCCTGAGACTATTCTTAATAGAACTAAAGCAAAGTTTTGGGAGGGAGCCGGTGTGTGTGAATTGATATCCGGTTATGCATCCGGTAAAATATCTAATGCAGATTTTGAACTGGAAAGGAATCTAGACAATGGATGGATAATCAACACCAAGGAAGAATTCTATTATTATAGAATATTCAAAGAACATTTCGGAGTATCAATAAATCTTGACTGGATGGGAAGAACAAAAAGTATTCCCGATAAAAATTGAATTGGAAAAATTTTATCTACTTTGACAAATGTACTTGTTGGTTTAATTAATAGTTTCTCGCAGTATGCTGCTATTTATATATCTCAAAAAGTAGTTTAATATATTGCAACTGCAGGAGAATTTTCGGAAATTTGACATGCAAGTTTCATTATAATGTGTAAAATGAATTTATCCATACAAATAAAAATATTGGTTTTTGATATCGAGCCAAATAAGCTTCTTCTGCGTCCCTGTCCGGATCACTGATTTTTTATTCTCACTCTTCTTCTTTATTTTTTATACCATTCAAATTGGAGATACTATGTGCGGCATAGTAGGTTATATAGGTGAAAAAAATAGTGTTCCTGTCCTCATCGAAGGACTTAAGAGGCTCGAATATCGTGGTTACGATTCTGCCGGTATAGGAATAATAAATACTACTGAATGTAAGGTAATCAAAACTAAAGGCAAAGTTGCTGAGTTAGAGAAACTTGTCCAATCCGAAAACATAAAATCTAATCTTGGGATAGGTCATACCCGCTGGGCAACACATGGTGAACCGAGTATGAAAAATGCACATCCTCATATGAATGAGGATAAAACAATGTTCCTAATTCATAATGGAATTATTGAAAATTACGTTTCATTAAAAAAAGGTTTGCTTGAAGAAGGATATAAATTTGTAAGCGAAACCGATACCGAAGTTCTTGCTCATTTAATTGATCATTATCTAAAAATTAAGAACAATCTCTTCCAGGCTGTAAGATACGCCTTAAATGAAGTTGAAGGCACATATGGAATTGCTGTGATTTATAAAAATGAACCTGATAAAATTGTTGTTGCTAAAAAAGGTTCGCCGCTTGTTATCGGTATAGGTAAAAATGAAAATTTCATTGCTTCGGATGTAAATGCACTAATTGCACACACAAGTCAGGTTGTCTACATGGAAGATGGGGAGATAGCAGAAATATTCAAAGATCATTTTCAAGCCAAGACAATTGCTGATGAAAACATAATTAAAGAAATCCATGAAGTTGATTTAAGTATAGATGAGTTATCAAAAGGCGGATATCCCCATTATATGCTTAAAGAGATTATGGAGCAGCCTGATTCCCTTTTTAATTCTATGCGCGGAAGATTAGTACTAAAAGAGGGGATTTCTAAACTAGGAGGACTTCAAGGATTTGAAGAGAGAATAGCAAATTCAGATCGAATAATTATTTCGGCTTGCGGTACATCTTGGCATGCTGCACTTGTCGGTGAATATATGCTTGAACAATACACCGGAATTCCGGTAGAAGTAGAATATGCATCAGAGTTTCGATACCGTCATCCAATTATTACTCCTAATGACACTGTGATTTTTATTTCGCAGAGCGGTGAAACAGCAGATACACTTGCGGCATTAAAAGAAGCAAAGAAAAAAGGTGCATTATGTCTTGGTATTTGTAATGTGGTTGGCAGTTCAATTGCAAGAGAAAGCGAAGCCGGTGTTTATATTCATGCCGGACCGGAAATTGGAGTTGCTTCAACCAAAGCATTCACGTCACAATTACTTGTCCTTTCATTAATTACACTACTTATTGCACGAAGAAAAAGTTTGAACCAGCCTGAGGGGCAGGAAATAATTGAAGAGCTGCAAAAGCTTACTCATAAAGTTGAGTTAATTCTGAAACAAAATGAATTAATTGAAAAGATTGCCGCTCAGTATGTTGAGTGCCGCAATTTTCTGTACCTGGGAAGGGGATATCACTTCCCGGTAGCATTAGAAGGTGCTCTAAAGTTAAAAGAGATATCATATATACATGCCGAAGGTTACCCGGCGGCTGAAATGAAGCATGGTCCGATCGCGTTAATAGATGATGATATGCCTGTTGTTTTTATTGCAACCAAAGATTCAGTTTATGAAAAAGTTGTAAACAATATCGAAGAGGTTAAAGCAAGAAAAGGAAGAATACTTGCAATTGTAAACGAAGATGACAACGAAATAGAAAAGCTTGTTGATCATGTAATAAAAGTACCGAAAACAATTAACATGCTTCAGCCGATTTTAAGTGTTATTCCTTTGCAATTATTAGCTTATCATATAGCTGTAAAGAAAGGTTTGAATGTAGATCAACCAAGAAATTTAGCAAAAAGTGTAACGGTCGAATAAACTAAAAAGAGGTGATTTATGATTAGTAGAAACGTCCTTATTATGGGTGCAGCAGGGCGGGATTTCCATAACTTCAATGTATTCTTCAGAGATAACGAGAATTACAATGTTGTTGCTTTCACAGCTACTCAGATTCCTAACATCGTTGGTAGAATTTATCCACCGGAACTTGCCGGAAAACTTTATCCTAAGGGAATTAAAATTTATGAAGAAAGCGAGCTCGTTGATTTGATTCATAAATTAAAAGTCAACGAAGTTGTTTTTTCATATTCAGATGTTCCGTTTGAATACGTAATGACAAAAGCTTCAATTGTGAATGCAGCGGGTGTTTCTTTTAGATTGCTTGGCGCTGCTGAAACAATGATTAAAAGTACTAAACCGGTAGTCTCTGTTCTTGCTGTTAGGACAGGCAGCGGAAAATCTCAAACATCAAGAAAAATTGTAACCCTTTTACAAAATGCCGGTAAAAAAGTAGTTGCGATCAGACATCCTATGCCATACGGCGATCTTGTTAAACAAAAGGTTCAGAGATATGCTGCTTTTTCAGATCTTGATAAATATGAATGTACAATCGAAGAAAGAGAAGAGTACGAACCGCATGTTGCAAGAGGCGGAGTGATTTATGCCGGAGTGGATTATGAGGCAATACTCCGTGAAGCTGAAAAAGAAGCGGATATTATTCTGTGGGATGGCGGTAATAATGATATGTCCTTCTATCAATCCGACCTCACTTTTACAGTTGTCGATCCGCATAGACCGGGTCATGAAATGAGATACTATCCGGGTAATACTTCACTTAGATTAGCAGATGCAGTTATCATTAATAAAATAGATTCAGCAAGTCCGGAAGGAATTGAAGAGGTTAAGAAAAATATTCATAATGTAAATCCAACTGCAGTTGTTATTGACGCAGCATCACCAATTACAGTTGATAAACCTGAACTGATCTCCGGCAAACGTGTGCTGGTTGTTGAAGATGGGCCGACATTGACTCATGGTGAAATGAAATACGGTGCAGGCACTGTGATATCGCAAAAATTAGGTGCTAAAGAAATTGTTGACCCGCGTCCATTTACTGTTAAATCAATTACAGAAACTTTTCAGAAATATCCTAATATTGGTATCCTGCTTCCTGCAATGGGATATGGTGATGATCAGATTAAAGATCTCGAAGAGACAATTAATAAAACCGATTGCGATTCTGTTGTAATTGGTACACCTATAGATCTTGGTAGAATACTTAAAATCAATAAACCTTCTACAAGAGTTATGTATGAACTTCAGGAAGTTGGTGCCAATACATTGGAATCGGTTCTAAAATCTAAAGGGCTTTTATGAAAAAGATTGCTGTTGTTGCTTTTGGTGGTAATGCGTTATTAAGAGGAAATGAAATCGGGACAATTGAACAACAGGAAAAGCATACTTTAGATGCTTGTGCAAAAATTATCGGATTGATTAGAAAAGGATATGAACTTGTTATTACTCATGGCAACGGTCCTCAGGTAGGTAATATTCTTTTAAGAAATGAAGCAGGTTATAATCAGTTTAAAATTCCTAAAATGCCTTTGGATATTTGTGTAGCCGATTCTCAAGGTGGAATCGGCTATATGATAGACCGGCAAATGCGTAATGCATTAAATATGGCTGATATCAAGAAAAATGTTGTTGCAATTATTACTGAAGTACTTGTGGATATTCATGATTCAGCTTTTAGTAATCCTACAAAACCAATCGGACCATATTACTTAAAAGAAGAAGCGGATCTTTTAGCGAAAGCAAACAATTGGGTATTTAAGGAAGATCCCCGTAAACGCGGATGGCGTAAGGTCGTTGCTTCACCAAAACCGGTTGATGTAATGAATTACCAGGTTGTAAAAGATCTTGTTGAAAAAGGTCATATTGTAATTGCTGCAGGTGGCGGGGGAATACCGGTGTATTTGCACGAGGATTCAAAATACCTCGAAGCAATAGAGGCGGTTATCGATAAAGATTTAGCATCAGCACTTTTAGCACGTTTGATTAATGCCGATCGGTTTTATATCATTACTGATGTTCCAAAAGTGTTTATTAATTTTAATAAACCTAATCAGAAAGCATTAGATCACTTGACAGTTGCAGAAGCAGAAAAGTATTTTGAACAGGGTGAATTTCCGGCTGGCAGTATGGGGCCCAAAATTCTTGCCACTATTGATTTTGTTAAAAACGGCGGCAAAGAAGCAATAATTACAAGTGAAGAAGAAATTGAAAAAGAAAATAGCGGGACAATAATTACACTTTAAAATTATGAGTGAGTTGGAGAATATCGTTTTGGAGAATCTTCTTTTAGTTCTTTTCTTGGAATATCAGATTAGACAATATGAATAGTTTTATCCTCGGCATATCGGCATATTATCATGATTCCGCTGCAGCTCTTTTAAAAGATGGAGAGATAATTGCTGCGGCTCAGGAAGAACGATTTACACGTATTAAGCATGATTCAAATTTTCCGATCAATGCTGTCAAGTTCTGTTTGAAGTATGCAGGAATTACAGTTGAAGATCTTTCCGCAGTTGCATTTTATGATAAACCCATAATTAAATTTAACCGGATTCTTGAAACATATTTAGATTACCCCGGTAGAGGATTAAAATCTTTTGTACTGGCTATGCCGTTATGGCTAAAAGAGAAACTCTGGATCCCGGACCACATATCAAAAGAATTAAAGTATAAAGGGAAAATATTATTCCCGGAACATCATGAATCTCATGCAGCATCTGCTTTTTTTCCGTCACCATTTAAACGAGCAGCCTTTTTAACAATTGACGGAGTTGGTGAATGGGCAACTTCCTCTTGGGGAACTGGAAACGAAAACCGGATTGAAATAATTTCGGAACTTCATTGGCCTCATTCACTCGGATTGCTTTACTCTGCATTTACCTATTTCACCGGATTTAAGGTTAACTCAGGTGAATACAAAGTAATGGGTCTGGCACCATATGGTGAACCAAAGTATGTTAAGAAAATTTATGATCACCTTGTCGATTTGAAAGAGGACGGTTCATTCAAAATGAACATGGACTATTTCAATTACAACACCGGTTTAACTATGACCAATGATAAGTTCAGCGATCTTTTCGACGGACCTCCACGTAAACCTGAAACCAATCTCACACAAAGAGAAATGAATTTGGCCAGATCTGTCCAGGATGTAACCGAAGAGATAATGATCCGTATGGCGAGAAATGTCAAAAAAGTTACCGGAGAAAAGTATCTGTGTCTTGCCGGCGGTGTTGCATTAAATTGTGTAGGTAATGGTAAATTGCTTCGAGAAGGAATCTTTGAGGATATCTGGATTCAACCTGCTGCCGGAGATGCCGGTGGAGCTCTCGGTGCTGCTTTAATTGCACACTATCATTATAATAACAAAAATCATTCTGAAAGGAAAAATAATAGAGATTTGCAAAGTGGTTCTTATTTAGGAACAAATTATACGGATGATGGAATAGAAAAATTTTTACTAAAGTTTAGTCTTCCATACCATAAAGTATCTGAAAACGAATTGATCGATAATATTAGTAATGCAATCGCTGATGAAAAAGTAATCGGCTGGTTTCAGGGCAGAATGGAATTTGGCCCAAGGGCACTTGGCGCGCGTTCAATTATTGGGGATGCGCGTTCTGTTGAGATGCAGAAAAAAATGAATCTGAAAATAAAACACCGCGAAAGTTTTCGACCGTTTGCTCCATCTGTACTTGCTGAGAAGGTAAATGAATGGTTTGAACTTGATAGAGAAAGTCCGTATATGCTTCTTGTTGCCGAAGTTAAGAAAGAGAAACAGCGTAAAATGACTGATGATGAATTAAGACTATGGGGAATTGATAAGTTAAACATTGTCCGCTCTGGAATACCGGCAGTAACACATGTCGATTATTCGGCTCGTATTCAAACTGTTCATAAGGAAGACAATGCTATTTATCATCGATTAATTAAAAAATTTTTCGAAAAGACGGGATGCCCTGTAATTGTAAATACTTCTTTTAATGTAAGAGGAGAACCGATTGTTGAATCACCGCTCGATGCATATAAGTGTTTTATGCGGACTGAAATGGATATTCTTGCTCTTGGTAATTTTATTCTATATAAAGAGGAACAACCTCAATTTCATGACGTTATAGACTGGAAGCAGAAGTATGAGCTGGATTAAAGATGTAGTACATGAACTAAGGGGACTTGATCTTTCCCGTAAAAGTTTAGTCAAATTCGGATTGATCATAGGTGGAGTTTTCCTTCTATTGTCATTATTCTTCATGTATAAGAATATATTTGAAAGTCTTCGTTTGGTTTTTTTGATTCTCGGGGCTATTCTTTTTGTGGGCGGCATATTATTACCCGAAAAATTGGCTTTTATCTATAAAATCTGGATGGGTTTTGCTTTTGCGCTCGGCTGGTTCGTTTCAAGATTAATATTAACTATTCTTTTTATTTTTGTTATGATTCCAATCGGTATTGTTGCAAAATTGTTCGGTAAAAAATTTCTCGATATAAATTGGAAAGATGGTAAAGATTCTTATTGGATTTCTAAAGAAAATAAAATAATTGATTATGAAAAGATGTATTGACAATCTGCTTTCATGATCCTGATAATAATCTTGATCATGATCAGGAGCAAGAGCATGTTCGCGAACAGGTAGGAAAAATTCATAAAAAAATATAGGTGTAAAATGGCAGTTAACATGAAAGGTAAGAGTCTTATTGAAATTCAACATCTGACTCTGGAAGAAATTTATCAAATATTTGATTTAAGCAGATCACTAAAAGAAGAAAGATTCATTGGAAAAAAGCATCATGTTCTGGAAGGGAAGAAACTTGGGATGATATTTTCAAAACCTTCTACGCGGACACGCGTTTCCTTTGAAGTGGGAATCTACGAGTTAGGTGGTGTTGGTTTATATTTCAATCAGAATGATCTTCAGCTAAAAAAGAGCGAAAGTGTGAGTGACACAGCTAAAGTCTTATCACGTTATCTCGATGGAATTATGATCAGAACTTTTGACCACCAGGATGTGATTGATCTTGCAAAGTATGGTTCTATATGCGTAATCAACGGACTAACCGACCTTCATCATCCCTGTCAGGTGTTAACTGATCTTTTTACTGTACTTGAAAAGAAAAGAACCTTACAAGGATTAAAGCTTGCATACATTGGTGATGGTAATAATATGGCGCATAGTTTACTTCATGGCTGTTCTAAAGTCGGGATGGATATAGCCATCGCTTCTCCATCAGGTTATAAACCTCTTGATTTTGTAGTTAAAGAATCGGGAGAGAATGCAAAGTATATGGGAAGCAAAATTGAAATATTAGACGATCCGGTTGCTGCAGTAAAAAATGCTGACATTATTTACACCGACGTTTGGGCAAGCATGGGTCAGGAAAAAGAAACTGAAGATAGAAAGAAAAAGTTTGCAGGTTTTCAGGTGAATCCACAATTAGTTAAACATGCTAAAGCAGATTATATTTTTATGCACTGCTTACCTGCTCACCGGGGTGATGAAGTTGTTGATGAAATTTGTGATTCACCAAACTCTGTGATATTCGATGAGGCCGAAAACCGTCTTCATGTTCAAAAAGCTATTATGGCTCTTGTTATGTAATCAATTTTAAGTCCCGATAATTTTTTATTGGGAATTAAAATCTAAATCTTTCTTAAGCTATAATTAATTTATTATATATAAGGGCAAATGGAAAACTTCGACGGAACTATTTCTCTTCTGATTGCATGTATTGAACTTCTATTCATTATGAATCTATTCATCTATGCAAAGAAGAATCTTGTTAATAAGCTAATTCTCGCCCAGTTAATACTTCTATTCGGTTATCAATTAATGGAATTCTTAATTTGTTTTACCGGATTGAAAGATCAACTGATTATTTATTTAGCATTATTTGTTATAACATTGCTTCCGCCACTTGGGTTATACACGGTGCTGCTCTTTGCCGGTAAATTGAAAAGTTACCATAAATATATTTTTATACCGGCTCTATTCTTTATCATCTTCTATCCGATAGTAATTGATCAATTGGCAGTAACAAAGTGTACTGTATTATATGCTTCTTATTATTATCCATTAGGACCGTTCTATGCGACATTTTATTACTTACCGGTTATTGGCTCCATGATAATTCTAAACAAGAAGTGGGGAGCCGAGACCGAACCTGATAAAAAATCTCGTACAAGGCTCTATTTGTTCGGTTACTTATTTACATTCATACCGGCAATGATTATTGCGATTTTTATCCCTTCATTTGTAAACGCAGTTGAAAGTTTGCTATGTAAACTTGCATTCGTATTTGCAGCTTTCCTGACGATCTTTGCATTAAAAAATAAAGACTTATCGGAGTAATTCTGACTGAAACAATTCTAAATATTTATCTGGTTATTGAAAAGAGTTATGTCATTGGATTTAAGGCAATACCGTATTCTTACGAAGGTACTGATGAAGATAAAATAAAATATCTTAAATTGAGAGCTAAGGAAGATTTTTATTCTGCAGAAAGGTTTGATGCACCGCAAAATAAGAAAGAACAATTCATGCTTTATTCAAAATTTGCAAAACTTGAATTGCAAGGGATGCAATATCAGCTTTTTGAAGAGATTTTTAGAAAATATGAAGTTCCTCAAAATCCTCTTATTTGTGTAACACCGGTAGTTGATGGAATCGTAATGTCCGATTAATATCAGAAAAAATTTTAGACTTCCTTATTGCTTTTTTAACCTTCCCGACCTATCTTGAATAAAAAATTTGGAGAAAAAAATGCCTCTTTATAAAGATTTCAAAACTATCCCGCAATTGTTCAACATTCTTACACTTGAGTTTGGAAAAGGAAAAGAACGCCCAGTTCTTAAGTATAAAGTCGGTGATGATTGGAATAGCATTACTTATGATCAGTTATATGAAGAGACAGTAAACTTTGCATGCGGACTTACAACTTTAGGAGTTAAAAAGGAAGATAAAGTTGCTATTATTGCAGAAAACAGACCGGAATGGGTTTTCTCTGACATGGCAATTCTTGGTTTAGGCGCTATTGATGTTCCTCTTTATCCAATCTCAACTTCCGAATCGCTTGAATTTATTTTAAACAATTCGGAATCAGTTGGAATTATAGCCTCAAATAAATTCCATTTAAATAAAGTTTTGAAGATAAGAGGCAATTGTAAGAACCTGAAATTCATTATCGTTATGAATAATTCTGAAAAAGGAACAGAGAAAGATGTCTATTCATTTTCAGACGTTCAGAATATGGGTAGAGGATTCAGGCGTGAACAGCCAAATTATTTTAGCGAAACTTCAAGCATGTGTTCTGAAAATCAACTTTGTACAATTATCTATACTTCGGGTACTACAGGTGAACCCAAAGGGGTAATGCTTACACATAAAAATATTGTTTCTAATATTAAAGCAACTCACGAAATATTTCATCTGGATGAGAACGATATCTTTCTTTCGTTCCTTCCGCTTTGCCATATTTTCGAAAGAATGGGCGGGTACTATACAGCATTCTCCTGCGGAGGCACGATTGCTTATGCTGAAAGTATCGAAAAGATTGCCAACAATATGGCTGAAATAAAACCGACTATTATGACAGCTGTTCCGAGATTGTTTGAGAGAATGTATAGTAGGATTAAAAAGAATGTTGAAAGTCAACCCGAGAAGAAACAAAAAATATTTAATTGGGCAATTGAAACCGGAAAAGAGTTTATGATTGCAAAAAAATCCGGGCATCCGGTTCCAATTATGCTCTCAATTAAGAGAAAACTCGCTGATAAATTAGTTTTCGGTAAGTTGAGGGAGAGAACAGGCGGGAGATTGCGTTTCTTTATATCCGGCGGTGCTGCTCTTGCACGTGAACTTGGAATTTTCTTCGATGCTGCCGGAATTCTTATAATTGAAGGATACGGACTGACTGAATCATCGCCGGTTATTTCAGCAAATAGAGTTAATGACTATAAATTTGGTACAGTAGGCAAACCAATGCCAGGAGTGGAAGTAAAAATTGCAAAAGATGGGGAAATTCTTGCGTATGGTTCTAACATAATGCAGGGCTACTATAAGAATAAAAAGGAAACCGAAGAAACTATTAAAGAGGGTTGGCTGCACACAGGCGATATAGGCGTATTTGATGCAGAAGGATTTTTAATAATCACCGACAGAAAGAAACATCTCTTCAAAACATCCGGAGGTAAATATATAGCACCAACTCCAATCGAAAATATGTTCCTTGCAAGCAAATATATTGATCAGTTTATAATTATTGGCGATAGAAGAATGTTTATTACTGCTTTGATCGTCCCTGATTATGAAGCTCTTAAAGAATATGCAGATGCTCATAGAATCCAATATACTAATGTTGATGAACTTGTTAATATGAAACAGATCTATGAACTTCTTGATAAAGAACTTGGCGAATTTCAAAAGAAGCTTGCAGCATTCGAACGGGTAAGAAAATTTGCAATTCTTGATAAACCGTTCACCATTGAAGGTGGAGAACTTACTCCTTCTCTTAAAGTAAAACGTAAAGTTATTGAAGAACGTTACAAAGATTTAATTGAGGATATGTATAAAGGCTTTGAAGGATAGTTTACGATACAAAATTTGCCCGCCACAAAAATGGCGGGTAAATTTTTAATCATGATCTTGGACATGATCTTGATCAAGATCATGAGTAAGACATTAATTAAAATATTAAGGAAGCATTTTACCAAACAATGTTAAGTACATAAATTTATAGATATCCGTATTATCAATCGATCCTTTCACATATTCAGAATTTAATCCTGCAGCACGAACCAGTACCGAGCCGCAAACGTCATGAGTTGTTGACCAGCTAACTGCGAAGGGGAAAGTCCTGCCAAGTTTATCGGGGGCAGATCTAAAGGGGAACGTTTCAGTTCCGTTTATTCCATCATATGGTGCGCCATTTGAAGAAAATTTTGGTAGAGGTTTATCAAACGGGAAATAATCTTCCGTGTAACTAATTGTCTCCATCCCGCCGGCTTCACTGTCGGAACATGTAATTAACATAGTGTTTGGATTCCTTTCAATAAAATGTAAAGCAACTCCAACAGCATCATCTGCTCGTTTTAATGCTTCCAGCATTCCTTTTGCATTGTTCTTATTCCCGAAATTATCTGTTCCTTCTTCTTCTACCATTAGAAAAAATTGCTGGTTGTTTCTTGATAGAATATTAATTGCGGCGTCCGTCATCTCTGCCAGTGTTGGAGCCTTCGGATCAAAGTTCTCCAGGTTTAATTTAATCTGGTCTTCTTCTGTTTTATCGTTAAAAGTATGAACCTCGGCAAATACGCCAAGGATTTTTTCAACTTTAGAATCAATATTCATTAATTGCTCTTTATCATAAACAACTGTATAACCGAGTTTAATTGCTTCCTTAACTAAGTTTACTCCGTCGGTTCTTTTCCCACTATTACAATGAAATCCTTTTACTCCTTCAGGAATCAACCAGTCTTCTCCGCCATTCATTATAACATCAACGCCGGAAAAAATTGTCTGCCTTGCAATCTCTTCATTCTCTTTACGGGCATTTACCGAGACAACAAATGCGCCTGTTCCCGGTTCAATGATACTCCCGGAATTTACCAGTCCGGTCTTCATCCCGGCTAGCATGGCTTCCTGCATTATACTTAGTTTTTTCCCCGAACGTGCCGTTGGAATTTCAAGATTATCATCCTTACCATATACATTAACGCCGACCTTTACTCCATATGCATGTATGGTTCCTCCTGCATTCGAAGTTGCAGTTAGGGAATTTGTTAAGTGCCCTAAGTAGATACCAATGTTAGGTAATTTATCCCAGTTTAGTTTGCTGTCCGGCCCAACATAAAGCATACGAACTGCATTCCAAACAGTGAGAGATGTACCATCCGGATGAATGAAAATAACATTTCCTTTTGGATAATTATTTTGAGAAATTTCATTCGATTTTTGAGCAGAGATAACTGTACTTGCAAAAAATAACAGTGTAAGAATCTTGTAGATTTTCATTTATTGCATTCTCCAGATTTTGAATGGTGCAAATTTACAAAATATTTTAAAGTATGCGGTTAATTTGCAATTAAATTCAATTTAACATAATTATAAACTTTCTCAATACTGCATCTCTTTAATGAATCAAAGAGTTTAAAAACTCAATTTTTCTTATATTTGACCTCATTAAAAACAAGATTCGGATCGATTTTGGGAAATTCTGTAAATAATAGTTCGAAAGAAAAAGTTTTGGTTACATCTGCTCTGCCTTATGCCAATGGTAGAATTCATTTAGGGCATTTAAGCGGGGCATATCTTCCTGCAGATATATACGTCCGTTACAAGCGGTTAAAAGGGGATGACATAATTTATATATGCGGTTCCGATGAGCATGGCGTTCCAATTACAATCACTGCTGATAATGAAAAGGTCTCACCAAAAGTTATTATCGATCGGTACCATGAATTAAATAAACTTGCCTTTGAAAAATTCGGAATGAGTTTCGATATTTATTCGCGAACAAGCCTCCCGCTTCATCATGACACTGCGCAGGAGTTCTTTAAAAGTTATTTTGATCAAGGATTATTAATTGAAAAAAAATCATTTCAGTTTTATGATGAAAAAGTAAAAATGTTTTTACCCGATAGATATGTTGAAGGAACATGTCCGCGTTGCGGTTATGAAGAAGCGCGAAGTGATGAGTGCGAAAAATGCGGATCTTTATACGAACCTTCCGAATTGAAAAAGCCAAAAAGCAAAATTTCAGGAGAAACACCTGTTCTTAAAGAAACATCCCACTGGTATTTCCCACTTGGTAAATATCAGGAAAGACTTGAAAAATATATCAACGAAATGAGTGAAAAGTATGGATGGAAGGATAACGTCCTGCAATATTGCCGCGGCTGGTTTAAAGAAGGATTAAAAGACCGGGCATATACTCGTGATCTTGATTGGGGTGTTAAAGTCCCTCTGGATGGAGCCGATGGCAAAGTTCTATATGTCTGGTTTGAAGCAGTTCTCGGTTATATTTCCGCAACAAAAGAACTCTCTGAAAAAAGAAATGATCCAGATCTATGGAAAAAATATTGGCAGGATGCAAATACAAAATACGTAGCATTCATTGGTAAAGATAATATTGTATTTCATACAATTATTTTCCCGGCTATGCTGATGGCATGGAATGATGTAAATTCAGAAAAGTATATTTTACCACAAAACGTGCCGGCTAATGAGTTCCTCAATTTTGAAGGTAAAAAATTTTCTAAGTCGCGCGGATGGGGAGTAGATGTTCTTGAATTTCTCGAGCTATTCTCGGCAGACCCGCTAAGATACACTCTTGCCGCAAACCTGCCTGAGAATAAGGATACAGATTTCTACTGGAAAGAATTTCAATCGAGAAATAATGGTGACCTTGCCGATATTCTGGGTAACTTCATCAACCGGACATTCACATTTGTAAATAAACATTTCGATGGTAAAGTGCCTCCACTCGGTCAGCTTGATAAAATTGATCAAGGTATGATCGAGCTTGTGAGAGACTATCCAAAGAAGGTTGGTGATCTCATTGAGCGGTATAAAATAAAAGATGCGGTTTTTGAGATGATGAATCTTGCACGTGCTGCAAACAAATATTTTAATGATTCCGAACCATGGGTTAATGTTAAAAAGAATAAAGAAAAATGTGCCACTACCTTGAACATTTGCCTGAATTGTATCTACACACTTGCAGAATTATTTGAACCGGTCATCCCGTTTTCATCAGCAAAAATATTTAAAATGTTGAATGCAGAAAATGGTGGATGGATCTCAAGCGGTAATTTTGTTTTGAATGAAGGTCATGTGCTGGGAACTACTGAAATTTTATTTCAAAAAATTGAGGATAAATTGATAGAGGAACAAACGAGTAAGCTTGGAAAAATTGAAGGTGAAGAAAAACCAGAAGATGAAGAAATTACAATTGAAGAGTTCAAAAAAGTTAAACTAAAGGTTGCAGTTATTAAAAATGCCGAGAAAGTAAAAAAGAGCGAAAAACTATTAAAACTGCAGATTGATCTCGGCAATGAAGAAAGGCAATTGGTTGCCGGAGTTGCTAAAAGCTATGAACCCGAACAATTAATTGGTAAGAAGGTATTGGTTGTGGTTAACTTGAAACCGGCTAAACTTTTTGGATTGGAGTCACAGGGAATGATTCTGGCAGTTGATACTACTGAAGAAGGGAAAGTTAAAATTATTGAAATAGATCAAAGTATAAATCCCGGTACATTAGCGAAATGATTTTTTCAATAAGCGGCGAATAGAATGAATAAGAAAATTAAATCACCGCTTAACCGGTCGATAAAACTTACAAAACCTGAAATTGAGAAGTATTCCAAATCCCTCATAAAACTTGATTCGGATACTTCTTTACATGAAATTATAAATAAAACTATCTGTCAGGATCTATTTGAGGTTATCGACTTACTGCCGGCTAATTTTGTTGATCTATTGATAATTGACCCACCATATAATCTTTACAAGTCATTCAATTCCCTGACATTTAAGTCGAGATCTGTCAATGAGTATAATGAATGGATCGGCTTATTTGTATCGAAGTTAAAACGAATATTAAAAAATACTTCATCAATTTATTTTTGCGGTGATTGGCGAACTTCAATATCGGCCGGACAGGTACTGGAAAAATATTTTATAGTAAGAAATAGAATTACCTGGGAACGTGAAAAAGGTCGGGGTGCCAAATCAAATTGGAAAAACAATTCCGAAGATATTTGGTTCTGTACAGTTTCAAACAAATATGTTTTTAATCATGAGGGTGTAAAACTTAACCGAAAGGTTATTGCTCCATATAAAGATTCTAATGGTGAACCGAAAGATTGGTCAAAAAATAAAAACGGCAGTTTTCGCCTGACCTATCCATCAAATATCTGGACTGATATTTCAGTTCCGTTTTGGTCGATGCCTGAGAACACCGAGCACCCGACACAAAAACCTGAAAAACTTATTGCAAAATTAATTCTCGCAAGTTCTAATGAAGGTGATATTGTCCTTGATCCTTTTTTAGGTTCTGGAACAACCTCGGTTGTTGCTAAAAAGCTTAACAGGAGATATGTTGGGATCGAACTAGACAGACTGTATGCTTGTTTAGCCGAAAAACGGCTAGAAAAGGCAGAATCTGATCTCAGGATTCAAGGTTATGATCATGGAATCTTCTGGGAAAGGAACACAATGCCTTTCAAGGTTGAATAAAGGGAAGAAATTTAGAATTTCTTGTTATTTTTACATTCCTCATAAATAATTAACAGAAAACAATCATACATTAACTTAATGGAGGATGATTTGATGTTTATCCGAAAGCTTATTTTACCGATTATCTCGCTCGCAGTATTATTATTTGCGTGTGTACCCGAACATTCAAAAATAGTTGTTGCCGAATATGGAAATTATAAGGTTTATATGGATGAATTTGAAAAAGCATATGCAAAAAATTCAGGTGGTATTGAAAAAGCTAAAACTGATTCATTAAAAGCTCTCCAAAAATTTCTTGATCTCTTTGTTAATTATAAGATGAAATTGCGTGACGCAGTAGTCCGGGGTTATACCAATGATGCTGATATGAGGAAAGAATTGATTGACTACAAAATAAATATTGGTACAACTTTATTCCTGGAAGATAAATTATACGAACCTGCCCTTAAAAAAATGTATGAAAGAAGAAAAACCGAATATAATGCTGCTCATATTTTGTTATTGCCGGATTCAACAAGGAACGAGGCTCAGGTCGAAGAGTTTGGTAATCAGCTTGTTACAAGTATCTTGAATGGAGCAGATTTTGAAAAACTTGCACTTGAATATTCTAAAGACGAATACACGAAGGGAAGAGGAGGTGTTGTAGGATGGGTTACCTCGGGGATGATATTAGTACCAGAAATTGAAGAGGCTATTTATAATACAGAAAAGGGTAAAATATATCCAAAGTTGGTTAAATCAAATTTCGGCTATCATATTCTAAAAGTTATCGACAAAATACCGCGCCGATCCCAGATAAAAGCACAGCATATTCTGGTAGCTTTCAGAGATTCTGCGGGTGTTGTTGATTCCGCAAAGGCATTTCAAAAAATCCTTGACATCGAAAAGAAATTGAAAGAAGGTGAGGATTTTAACACACTTGCAATGCAATACTCAGATGATAAATACTCAGCTGAACGTTTTGGTGACCTGGGATTTTTCGGGCGTGGCAGAATGGACCCCAATTTTGAAAATGCTGCCTTCAGCTTAAAAGTTGACGAGATTTCTCCCATAGTTGAATCTTCGTTTGGATATCACCTTATAAAGGTTAATGCAGAAACCCCTTATACTTCATATAAGGAAAATGTTGAAGAACTAAAAAATCTCTTCAAAAGAATATCTTATAAACAAGAGTACGATAAATTAATACATCAATTAAAATCTGAGCTGGCATATAAAATAAATGAAGAAACAATAAAAACACTTAGCGATAATGCAGACTCAATACAAACCGGTAAGGGTTATAATGATAGCTTGATAAGGAAACAATTTGGTTCGAAAATTATTTGCTCTTCAACTAATAGATCATTCACGGTTGATTCACTTTTCAATTTTATTAATAATTCCAATCTTTATCTCGGAAGATTTTTTAATGATGGTTTATTAAAAGAGGCAATTGATAAATTTATTGAAACTAAAGTTCTGCAGGAAAAAGCATTAACTTATGATAAAGAAGATGCCGATTTTGCAACCCTTATGGAAGATTATGAGAACGGAATCTATCTTTTTAAAATTCTTGAGGACGAAGTCTGGTCGAAAGTTGTTGTTGATAGTGCAATGGTTCAAAATTACTTTGATAAAAACCGTGAAAACTATAGGTGGAAAGATCGTGTAGAATTCAAAGAAATTTATACATCAAGCGATTCTCTAATTAATCATTATCATTCGATAGCATTATCAGAAGCAGATTTTGATAGTCTTGTAGTTAAGTATACACAAAGGAAAGGTTATGAGAATATGTCCGGTTATTATGGGCTGGTTGAAGTTGATGTTAATGATTTATCAAAACAGGCAGATGCTCTCTCAAATATTGGCGATATTTCAAAACCATTTCGCTTCCAGGATGGCTGGTCAATTGTGAAATTGGTGAATAAAGAAAATGCACGATTAAAAAATTTTGAGGAAGTTAGAGCAGAGGTTGCAAGCCTATTACAGGAACTGGAGAGTAAAAGATTAGAAGATGAATATGTAAGCAAACTCAAGAGTGTTTATACTCCAAAACTATTTTATAATGAGTTGGTTAATGCATTTAAGAATTAGTCTACTTATAATTTTAACCGGGTTGTTTTTTCTTCAATGTAAAGAAGAAGAAAGACCTGCTAAAAATCTGGTTAAGGTTGGAGATTCGGTTTTAACTGAAGAGTATGTAAATAATGCTCTGGGTGAATTCCATAATCAGGCTAAGTATAGGGACGAATTTATAAATAATTGGATAGAACGCGAAGTGTTGTTCAAAGAAGCCGGTAATACTGGAATCCTGGATGATAATAATTTCAGTTTGATTCTGAATCGTTCGCGAAAAGAACTTGCAGCTGCCATGTTGATAAACAAGTATTTAGATGATAATAAATATGAGCCTGCTTCCGAAGAGTCGAAAAAGTTTTATGAGCAATACAAAGAGGATTTCATTCTTCCGGATGATGCTTATAAAATTAACATAGCGTATTTCGGAAATAAGGAAAAAGCTATACAATTCAGATCTATACTGATTGAAAGTGATTGGAAAAAGGCAATTAACGCTTTCCGCGGTGATGGTGCCTTACTCAGTAATGAATCTGATAAATTAATTTATATCTATCAACTCCAGCCGGTTATACTCTATAAAATTATCAACAATCTTTTACCCGGTGAAATTAGTATAGTCCATCAAGCGGAACCGATGAGTTTTGTTATTGTTGAACTTATTGAAAAATATTATCGAGGCTCTACACCTGCTTTTGAAATAGTTCAGGACAAGGTAAAAGATCGCATAATTGTATTAAAAAACAAAGAAGTAATAAGAAATTATGTTAACAAATTAATCGATGAACACAACATAGAAATTAAAAGGTATAATGAATGAAGCATTTCATAATTTTTATTTTATTTACTGCCAATCTATTGGCTCAGCAAGTTGGAGATAAGATTGTTGCAGTTGTTGATAACGAAATAATATTGAAATCCGAACTCGATTTTAGAGTGAACTTTGAGTCGGCACAGAAAAAACTGAATCCTACTGATCCGGTTATTCAGAATTCAATTCTTAATCAGCTGATTGAAGAAAAACTTCTCTATGCCCAGGCAGAGCTTGATTCTGTTACAGTTACTGATGAACAGGTAAATCAACAACTGGATAATCAAATAAATTATTTTATAACGCAATACGGATCCAAGGAGCGACTGGAACAGATCTACGGGATGCCGATTGAAAAAATTAGACGGAATCTCCGAGATGACACACGTAAAAATTTAATGGCACAATCTGTTCAACAGAAAAAATTCGGAAATATCCAGGTCTCAAGAATGGAAGTTGAAGAATTTTTTAATTCATTTAAAGATTCATTAGGCATAGTGCCTGAGAAATATCAGATTGCTCATATTTTCCAGAACCCAAGAGCGGGGGATAGAATTAAACAGAAAGCACGTGAATTAGCGTTGATGTTATTGGATTCGCTAAAAAAAGGGGGCGACTTTGCAGAACTTGCAAAAAAATATTCTAACGACCCCGGTAGTGCCGCCCAGGGTGGAGATTTAGGATTTGTAAAGCGTGGTGTTTTTTATCCCGAATTTGAAGCGGCTGCATTTGCACTTGCACCCAATCAGCTATCGGGAATTATTGAATCACCCGTTGGATTTCATATCATTCAACTTTTAGAAAGACGGGGCGAATCAATTCATTCACGGCATATTTTAATCAAACTAAAAGCTGATGACGAAGCCGATCTTAAATCAATTGAATTCCTGAACGATATTCGAGACAGTATCGTAAGAGGAACAAATACTTTTGATTATTATGCGAAAAGATATAGTGATGACAAAGAAAATTCCAGATTTGGAGGAGAACTTGGTATTTTCGAAAAGAGTCAATTGGATAAATCCCTGCTTGATATAATATTTAAAATGAAGGTGGGTGATATCAGCTTTCCAAAAAGATTGGAAATTGACAATAATACATACGGTTATCACATTGTAAAATTGATTAAAAGAACATCGGAACATAAAGCTGAACTCGATCAGGACTTTACTGAAATAAAGCGTCTTACCGAGTACTATAAAAAACAAAAATTTTATTCAAAGTGGATGGAAGAATTGAAGGAAAAGATTTTTTGGGAAGTTAGATTATAAACAAATTTGTTCAGCAAATTCTGGTCTCTTTTTAAAAAATATTCTTTTGTTACTATTTGGAGTTTGAGTGTCAAAAACTAATGATATTGAATCCGTTGAAAAATTATGTCTTGCAGTCGGTGAAATTAAAAAAGAAATTGCAAAAGTTATTATTGGTCAGGAACAGATTATAAATGATCTTCTCGTTAGTCTACTTGCACGGGGGCATTGCCTTCTTATTGGTGTACCGGGTCTTGCTAAAACACTTCTGATAAAGACATTTTCGGAAGTACTCGATTTAAGATTCAACCGAATTCAATTTACACCCGATTTAATGCCCGGCGATATAACAGGAACAGAAATAATTGATGAGGATCCTGTAACGAAGAGAAGGGATTTCAGGTTTATTAAAGGTCCAATTTTTGCAAATATGATTCTGGCTGATGAGATTAACCGTACTCCTCCCAAAACTCAATCTGCTCTGCTTGAAGCGATGCAAGAACACAAAGTTACTGCTGCAGGAACCACTCATATATTGGATGAACCATTTTTTGTACTTGCAACACAAAACCCGATTGAACAGGAAGGTACATATCCTCTTCCTGAAGCTCAATTAGACCGGTTTATGTTCAATCTCTGGCTCGATTACCCAAGCATTAATGAAGAGATTGAAATTATCAAGACTACTACTAGTGATTACACTCCACATCTTAAAAAAATTCTAAAAGCCGAAGATCTAATTTCTTACCAGGATTTAATTAAACGCGTACCAGTTGCCGATAATGTCATTCAGTATGCAGTCAATTTCGTAAATAATACGCGTCCAAATACCGGTAATACTCAACAATTTGTAAACGATTGGGTAAGCTGGGGAGCCGGTCCACGTGCTTCTCAGTATTTAATTCTTGCAGCAAAGACTAAAGCAGTTATGGAAGGCAGATTTACTCCATCAATTGATGATGTAAAAACTTTTTTAATTCCGGTTTTGCGGCATAGAATAATTCCTAACTTTTCTGCCGAGGCGGATGGAATTAATTCGGTTGAAATTATTAAAAAGTTGTTTTGATTTTTTATTGTACTAAAATTTCTCACAAAACTAATTTTAATTAATGTCTGGAATTATAGAGTTTATCCTTTACATACTTGATCCTATCTTACATCTTTTTAGAATCAAGTATGATTTAATTTCAGAAAAGAAAAAAAAGGATATTTAACAATAAATGTTTATACCTGTTAAAGTTCTTAACCTTCGAATACTTTTGAAAATTTTGGTAATTGGTCTGCTAATTATCGGATGTTCTCAAAAGGAAAGTGAAAACCATACAGCTTTAGAAACTATCAATTCATTTGGATTATCAGTAGATACTCTTATTGAAGTACATGGTACTATTAATCAGGGGGAGACTCTCGGCAACATACTAATACCGCACGGAGTATCTGACAGAAAAATATTTACAATTGCAAAGGAAGCACATGAAATATTTCCGGTTAGAAGCTTTAAAGCCGGGGATGAGTATTATATCTATGCACAATGGGATACAACAGAAACTGTCCATTATTTTGTTTATGTGAGGAACCCGATTGAATATGTTGTTTTTGATTTACGCGATAGTGTCCGGGTATACCATGGTAAAAAAGATGTTGAAGTAAAAGAGAGAATTTTTGCGAGTGCAATTAAAAATTCTTTATGGCAAACACTTGAATCGCAAAAGATAAATCCTGAAGTGGCTATTAAACTTTCTGAAATTTATGCATGGCAGATCGACTTTTTCAGAATTCAAGCAAGAGATTCGCTCAAAGTTGTTTTCGAAGAATTATTTGTCGATGACCAACCCACCGGTGTTGGTAAAATTCTAACGGCATCATTCATTCATCGCGGGGAGGATTTTTATGCATTCCGTTATGAAAAAAATGATGAGGTAAGTTACTATGATGAAAAAGGGAATAGTCTTAGGAAAGCATTCCTTAAGGCGCCACTTAAGTTTAGTAGAATCTCCTCCCGTTTTACTACAAGAAGGCTTCATCCTGTGCTGGGCAGATACAAAGCCCACCTTGGAACTGATTACGCTGCCCCAGCCGGAACGCCAATTATGACTGTTGGAGATGGTGTAGTAACTGAAGCAAGTTATACCAGTGGCAATGGAAATTATGTTAAGGTAAGACATAATTCAACTTATTCAACTCAATATCTTCATATGTCCAAGTTTGCTAAAGGAATTCGCCCGGGTGTTGTAGTTAAACAGGGGCAGGTTATAGGATTTGTTGGAAGCACAGGATTAGCTACCGGTCCGCATGTTTGTTTCAGGTTTTGGAAGAATGGCAAACAGGTTGATGCACTTCGAGAAAAAATACAGTCTTCTAATCCTGTTGCAAAAGAAAACAGAGAGGATTTTGAAATGGTAAAAGATTCATTAATTGAAAAGTTGCTTGCTAATACTATCGAATCAAATCCATAGATAAACCGTTAATGTCCGAATGCTTTTTTGATTATCTCTTCCTGTGTAATTAAATGTTTTCTTGATGAACCGCTTGCCGGACTTGGACTTTCCTGACGACCTACAAATTCCACTTTAAATTTGGAAGAGATTAAATCCAGAAACCTCGGAAACAGGAAATTCCATGCACCCATATTCTTTGGTTCTTCCTGTACCCATTTTATTGTATTTGCATTTTTATAATTAACTAGAATTTCTTTTAACAGGTTATCATTAAAAGGATAGTATTGTTCAATCCTTATAATTGCTGCATCTGCGACTTTGTTTAATTCACGATAATTTTTTAAATCATAATAAATCTTGCCGCTTGTTAATATTATTTTTTGAATGTTTGATTTACCAACTGAATCATCGTCTATAATTTCTTCAAATTCTCCTTCTGTAAAATCAATTATCGATGAACGTGCGGCAGGGAGTCGAAGCAAACTCTTTGGAGTTAGAACAATAAGCGGTCTTTCAATTGGACCGTTCCCATGAGAAATATTTTGATGAACCTGCCTTCTTAAAAGGTGAAAATATTGAGCCGGAGTGGTAGGATTGCAAACATACATGTTGTTTTCTGCACAGAGTATTAAGAATCTTTCAAGACGTGCGCTGCTATGTTCAGGTCCCTGTCCTTCCTGACCGTGTGGCAGAAGCATTACAAGGTTATTTGGTAATTGCCATTTAGTATATGAACCAACAATAAAGTTATCGATAATCACCTGTGCACTGTTTGCAAAATCCCCGAATTGCGCTTCCCAAATTACCAATGCAAGCGGATCGGCAACACTATATCCAAATTCATATCCAAGTACAGCAGCTTCCGATAATAGGCTATCAAGCGCTTCAATTTTTGCCTGACCCTCTTCAATTAAGTTATGAGGATTTATCTCTTCTTCAGTATTAGAATCGGTGAATATTAAATGTCTTTGACTAAATGTACCACGGGCACTATCCTGTCCGCTTAATCGTATAGGTATTTTTTCTAATAATAATGTTCCGAAGGCTAAAGATTCTGCAAATGCCCAGTCGATTCTTGCATTACCTGTAAGAAATTCTTTCCTTTTAGCAATATGCTTCTGAAGTTTTAGATTCAAATTGAAGTTATCAGGAAACTTTGTAATTCCTTTAACAACTTTTTTCAAGTCATCCATGGAAACTTTCGTTTCCGATTTTTTCGGAAAACTTTTATAATATTCAATCGAATATGCAAGTGGTCTGTCGGGTCTAAATTTCTCGCTTTTTTTCTTTGTATCCTTTAGAGCTTTTTCAAGTAAATCATAAATATTCTTATCCATCGCATCAATCTCTTTTTCGGTCATCACCTTTGATTTTATCAGTTTATCCTGATAAATCTCTTTCACGGACGGATGTTCTTTGATCTTCTTATACATCAAAGGTTGTGTGTAAATCGGATCATCACCTTCGTTGTGTCCGTGCCGTCTGTAGCCGAAAAGATCTATTACAACATCTTTATTAAAACGCTGACGGTATTCGAATGCAAGGTGTGTCACCCAGAGAGATGATTCGGGATCGTCTCCATTGACATGGAAGATAGGGGATTGAACCATTTTTGCAACATCGGTAGCATAAGGTGAAGAACGCGCATCTTCGGGTGAGGTTGTAAATCCAATCTGGTTATTGATAATAATATGAATTGTGCCGCCGGTTCTATATCCTTTTAACTGCGAAAGGTTAAGTGTTTCTGCAACCACTCCCTGTCCGGCAAATGCTGCATCACCGTGAATCAATAGAGGCATAAACTGATTCTTTTCAGTATCATTATTCCTTGACTGTTTTGCTCTAATTATTCCTTCTACGACAGGATTAACCCATTCGAGGTGAGAGGGATTAGATGCTACGGAAACTTTGATTCCCTTGTCGTTCATAGTTTTATAATTACCGGTAGCACCAAGATGATACTTTACATCCCCGGTACCTTGAGGAGTTTCGGGATCCAGTTCATCTTCAAATTCGGAAAAAATATTAGTATAACTTTTTCCGATTATGTTTGATAATACATTTAGTCTTCCGCGGTGCGCCATTCCAAGAAAAACTTCTTTAACATTTTCTTCATTAGCCAGATTAAGCAGGTAATCGAGAACCGGAATTAATGTTTCGGAACCTTCAAGTGAAAAACGTTTATGACCAATAAATTTAGTGTGTAGAAAATGCTCGAATGCTTCTGAAATAACAAGCTTTTCCATTGTTCTTTTTTTAAGTTCGTTGCTGAAGTCAGGTTTATTTTTAATCGGTTCCATTTTTGTCTGAAGCCATAACTTTTCTTCCGGGTTTTGTATATGCATATATTCAACACCAATCTTTTCGCAATATGTTTGATGAAGAATATCTAATATTTCACGAAGCGTTCCGGTCTGCTTACCCTGTAAGTTTCCTGTGATAAAGTGACGGTCGTAATCCCATATTGTAAATCCGTGATTGGATGGGTCTAATTCCTGATGAAATGATTTTGGTGGATGAAGCGGATTAAGATCTGCAATCAAATGACCTCTTACACGGAACATATTTATCAACAATACAATTCTTGCTTGCTTTTCAATTTCTTCGATGTTATCAATATTTGAAAATCTTTTCGAGAGTGTATCGAGATCCCAGCCGACTGCCTTTTGCGGGATATTCAAATCACTAAAAACCGAGTTATAAAAATTCTCTTCACCTAACAAAAGCTTGTCAACATAAGAAAGGAATCCACCCGATTCAGCACCCTGGATAATCCGGTGATCATAAGTACTTGTAATGTTCATTACTTTACCGATCCCAAACGAAGCAAGTGCAGATTCATGCATTGCTTTAAATTCTGCCGGGTAATCAATTGCCCCAACTGCTATGATACAACCCTGCCCGTTCATCAATCGTGGAGTTGATGAAACAGTTCCTATTCCACCCGGATTTGTAAGTGTTAAAGTTGAGTTTTGAAAATCTGCCGGTTCTAACTTTCCATTTTTTGCTTTGTTTATCAACTCATCGTAGGCATTTATAAACTCTTCGAAGTTCATCAACTCTGCACGTTTAATATTAGGAACTATTAATGAACGGGTTCCGTCTTTTCTTTCCATATCCACTGCGATGCCAAGATTTATATACCTCTTTTTAATGAAACTCGGCTTGTTGCTTACAACTCCGTAAGAATTATTTATGTTTGGATATTTCTTAATTGCTTGAACTATTGAGTAGGCAATTAAATGTGTGAAGGAGATTTTCCTGCCGCTAATTCTCTTAAGATGATGATTAATTATTCTTCTGTTCTCTTCTAATAGTTTAACGGAAATAGTTCTTAGTGATGTTGCAGTAGGAATGCTTAAACTTCCAGTCATGTTTTCAATTATCTTTGCACCAACACCAACAACCGGAATTACTTCGTCATCGGGAGAAATATCAAAAGTGTCTGAAACTACAGGGCTACTGTCTCCCTTTTTGGGGGAAGTGGATTTAATTTCTGTGTGCTCAGCATTATCCGTTTTATTATTACCGGTTAATTGTTCAAAATACTCTTTCCAGTAGTCCGAAACAGATTCTGGGTCATCGAAATACTTTTCCAATAAATCAGATACAAACCCAAAGTTATAACCAAAATGATTAAATAATTCGTTATGATATTTTGTTGCGTCTTTGCTTTCCATTTACAACTTCTTTCTTTATTTGCTAAACAAATTAATAAATTGTTTCGTTCGATTAACAACTAAAAAAAATAACATTTCTGATTTTGTAAATAATTCTTTTTCTTCAATTTCGATATAATCTCTTACTCTTCATTTTCGCTTCACAATTCTTGCTATCAAACGATTTGTTTTTTATGTTTGCAAAACTTAAAAATGGAGTTGTTAATAAAATGAAATTTGAATGTCCCGTTTGCGGTGCAATGGTAGACCTTCCCGAGGGCACTGTCATTGGAGAATTAATTGAGTGTCCCGATTGCGGAACTGAACTTGAAGTTGTTTCTCTTGATCCTCCTACAGTTAAGGAAGCTCCTCAAGAAGAAGAAGATTGGGGCGAATAGTTGGTCTGGGTTTTAGATTCAACATTACGTGAAGGCGAGCAGACACCCGGAGTATATTTCGACAAACACATTAAGTTAGCAATTGCATCCCTCCTTGATGAAATTGGTGTAGACATTATTGAAGCCGGTCACCCGATGGTAACACCGGAAATTCATGCTGCAGTTAAATCAATTGCACAGAAAGGTTTCAAATCAATAGTTGGCGCTCATTCAAGGTCATTAAGAAACGATGTTGATCTTGCGCTTGAATGCGGTGTCGGGTTCATAGGGATTTTTTACTGCGTTTCCGATGAAAGATTATTCAGTGTATTCAAAAAAGAACTTGATGAAGCAATTGGTCAGATAACAGATGTGATTAAATATGCAAAGAATCAAAAACCTGATCTGTTAATTAGATATACTCCTGAAGATACGGTACGTTCTCAATTTGAAAATGTTGTAAAAGCAGCTTCAGCCGCAGTTGATGCTGGTGCAGATATTATAAGTGTTGCCGATACAACCGGGTACATGGTCCCTGGAACAACCCGAAGTATGTATGATTACATCTCTAGATTAAAAGATGAATTGGCAAATCGAAAATTGTTCCCCAAAATTGCAGTCCATTGCCACAACGACAGAGGTTTTGCACTTTCAAATGCACTCGATGCATACCGTGCCGGTGCAGATATTATTGATGCTGCGGCTCTTGGATTAGGAGAGCGTGCCGGTATTGTCGATTTAGCACAATTGCTTGTTACTCTTACAGTCGATTATAATGAGTCGAGATGGAACCTGCAGAAAATTACAGAGCTTTATGATCTTGTTAGTAAACATTCGGGAATTCCTATCCCATCAAACTATCCAATCACCGGTAAAAATGCTTTCACTCATTGTGCCGGAGTTCATACTCATGCTGCTTCCATTAACCCGATGCACTATGAAAGTCTTCATCCCGAAATCTTAGGACGCAAAAGAGATTTTGCTCTCGATCATATGTCAGGTATCGCCTCACTAAGGTATGCCTTAAAATTAATTGATGAAATTGAAATGGATGATTCACATCAGCAGGATGTACTTAGAGAAGTAAAGTCTGTCGGGCAGCGCGGCCGTACTGTTGACCTCGAAGAATTAAAACATATCGTTGATGCGGTTAAGCATCATAAGGCTTACAATAACTAATCTCCTAATTTAATGAGCACCGGAGGAATTTAAATGAAAATAGGATTGCTTCATTCTTTGTTACGGAAAGATGAAAAGTTTCTGATGGATGAGTTTGCAAAAATAAAAGGTGTTGAACTTGTTCTTATAGATGATCGTGAAATAACATTTAATCTTGGTCATGATAGTTTTGAGGTTGATGTATTGGTTGAGAGATGCATAAACCACTCACGCGCATTACATGGATTAAGACTATTTGAAGCTGCCGGTATCAAGTGCGTTAATTCATATGCGGTAGCTACAATCTGCGGTGATAAACTTTTAACCTCTGTAGCATTATCTGAAAATCATGTAGCGCAACCGGAAATTAGAGTAGCTTTTACTGAAGAATCTGCAATGAAAGCCATTGAAGAAATGGGTTTCCCGGTCGTCTTAAAACCGGCAGTAGGTTCATGGGGAAGATTACTTTCAAAAATAAATGATAAGGATGCTGCAGAAGCCATTCTTGAACACAAAACCGTTTTAGGATCATATCATCATTCGATCTTCTATATTCAAAAATATGTTGAGAAGAAAGGAAAAGATATCCGGAGTTTTGTTGTTGGCGATAAATGTATTGCGGCAATATATAGAAATTCATCTCACTGGATTACAAACACTGCAAGAGGTGGTGTTGCTACGAACTGTCCGGTTACCGAAGAACTGAATGATATTTCTGTTCGTGCTGCTAAAGCAGTCGGCGGAGGTATTGTTGCTATTGATGTTTTTGAAACGGAAGAAGGACTGATGGTAAATGAAGTTAATTACACAATGGAATATAAAAATAGTATAACAACGACAGGTGTTAATATACCTGGAAAAATGGTTGAATATATTCTTCAAGTTGCAGAAGGGAAGTAATGGAGAAAATTAAAGTATCAATTGTTGGAGGATCCGGTTACACGGGTGGCGAGTTGCTTCGATTGCTCCTCTTTCATCCTAATGTTGAAATTGCTGAAGTTACTTCCGAAAGTTATACTGGAAAGTTCGTTCATAAAGTACATCCTAATTTACGAAAAGCAACAGCGTTGAAATTTGTTTCTTCATCGGAACTCAATCCTTGCGACCTTTTATTTCTATGTCTACCGCATAACAGTTCTCAAAATCATATTGATAGATTTAAACAGCTTGCTTCAAAGATCATCGATCTCAGTGCCGATTTCCGATTAAAAAATTCTGCGGAATATGAGAAGTGGTACGGGCATAAACATGCCAGACCGGAATTATTAAATGAATTTGTTTATGGCATCCCTGAGCTGCATCGTGATGAGATGAAGAAAGCATATTATATTTCAAGTGCCGGGTGTAATGCAACAGCAAGTATTTTAGGATTGTTTCCGCTTTATAAGAATGGTTTGGTGGAAGAAGATAGAACGGTTATTGAAGTGAAAGCCGGAAGTAGTGAAGGAGGTAATAAAGTAAATGAAGGCTCACATCACCCTGAGCGTGCAGGTGTTGTAAGATCGTATATGCCAACCCAGCACAGACATTCTGCTGAGATATTACAGGAACTTTCATTCGGTAAAAGAATAAATGTCCATTTCTCCGCAACCGCTATTGATATGGTTCGCGGATTGCTTGCTACCTGTCATGTTTTTCTCAAAAATGATCTTCAGGAAAAGGATATCTGGAAAATTTACCGGGACGCTTACGGGAATGAACCATTTATTCGCATAGTTAAAGAGAACGAAGGGATTTATCGCTATCCTGAACCGAAACTATTGAGCGGAACAAATTTTTGCGACATCGGTTTTAAGAAGGATGAGTTTTCAAATCGACTTGTTGTAATAAGTGCAATTGATAATCTTATGAAAGGCGCTGCCGGACAGGCAGTTCAGGCATTTAACCTTATGTTTGAAATTGATGAAAGGACTGGACTTGAATTCCCCGGTTTGCACCCAATTTAAATCCTTGATCATGATCTTGATCATGAACATTATCTCAGTCATAACTATGAAAAGATATGTGCCGATTACTCTACGTTAATATGAAAACTGAATTTGATATTTCCGATTACTTACAAAAGTTTGCTGAAATATCAGAGAATAGCCGGGAATATCAGGGACACGGATGGGGTTGTTCATTTTATATAAACGGTAATTGGAAAAATTATAAGAACGTAAAACCAATCTGGGAAGATGACTTAACAAATTTCGGTAAGTCGACAAGATTAATTGCCCATGCCCGTAGTGCGTTTCGTGATGAAGGGATTATTATCGAAAATAATATGCCGTTTTATGATGACAGGTATATTTTTATTTTTAACGGTGAACTCCGGGGTGTTCAAATAAAAGAATCGGGAAGAATTGGCGCTGAAAAAATATTCAATTATATCAAGAGATTTGATAAAGGGAATATAAGCGAAGCGATTAGTAAAGGAACTGAAATTATTAAAAAGAAATCTGCTTATATAAGGGCAATGAATATTATTATGGCTGATAATAAAAAGGCTTATATTTATTCTCACTTTAGCGAAGATGAAGACTACTTTACAATGTATTTAAAACAAACGGTTGACCGAATAGTTGTTTGTTCCGATAAATTCATGGGCGATACCGACTGGAGTCCGATCGAGAATAATTCTTTTCTGGAGTTGCAATGTTTATAATCAAAATTGGTGGCGGTAAAGGGATAAACTTAAAAGGTGTCATCTCCGATCTCGCTACGTTGAATGAAAAATTCATTATTGTTCACGGCGCGAATGCGTTACGTGATGAATTAGCCGATAAGATTGGCTTTCATAAAAAAGTTGTTACTTCACTTTCGGGATACGATTCGGTTCTAAGCGATGAAACTACAATTGATCTGATGATGATGACGTATGCCGGTTTGAAAAACAAAAGAATTGTTGAATTATGTCAGCAGAACGGAATAAATGCAATTGGATTATCGGGGCTTGATGGAAAAGTAATTCAGGGCAAACGCAACAGCGGAATAAAAGTTAGAGAAGGCGGCAAAACACTTTTACTGCGGGATTTTTCCGGCAAGCCAAAATCAATAAATAGAGATTTACTTATCCTGCTGTTAGAAAACGGATATTCACCTGTATTAAGCGTTCCGCTTATTGATGAAAATAATTTTGCTATCAATTCCGAGAATGATGATATCGTTGCTTTACTGCAGTCGGAGTTCCAAGCAGAAAAAATTGTTTCATTAATTGAAGAACCGGGATTCTTATTAGATAAAAATGATCCTTCATCACTTATAGCTAATATCTCCAAAGCAGAACTTGAGACAATGGAACAAAAAGTTGATGGAAGAATGAAAAGGAAAATTCTAGCATTAAGAAAATTATTTGAATCGGGAGATACAACTGTAATTCTTAGTGACGGAAGAACAGAACACCCGGTTATGGACGCACTAAATGGGAAGGGGACAATAATAAAATGAAAGATTACAAAGCATTAATCGAGCAGTATGAAATTGATGTTTATCCTCGGCGTGATGTTGTTCTTGTAAAAGGTAAAGGTGCACACATCTGGGATGACAAAGGAAATGAATTTATCGATATGGCTGCTGGAATTTCTGTTGCCAATATAGGACACGCAAACGATAAAGTTGTAGAAGCGATTTCAAAGCAAGCTGCAACTCTTATCACATGTCCAAATACATTTTACAATGACACCAAAGCATTATTCCTTGAAAAATTATTCAGTATAGTGCCGAAGAATCTTACAAGAGCATTTTTGACTAATAGCGGGACAGAAGCTATCGAAGCTGCAATTAAATTTGCGCGCCTTAATACAAAGAAGACAAAATTTATTGCTGCGATGAAAGGTTTCCACGGTAGAACTTATGGTGCATTAAGTGCAACATTCAAAAAAGAATATAGAGAAGGATTTGAACCTCTGGTACCAGGATTCAACTTTGCCCCTTTTAATAATTTTGAAAAACTGTCTGAAATGGTCGATGATGACACGGCTGCAATTATTCTTGAGCCTGTTCAGGGTGAAGGTGGAATAAACATTGGTCAAAAAGAATATTTCCAGAAAGTAAGAAAGCTTTGTGATGAAAAAAACATTCTGTTGATCATCGACGAAATCCAAACCGGATTCTGCCGTACAGGAAAAATGTTTGCTATTGAACATATTGGAATCGAAGCTGATATGATGACACTTGCAAAATCGATTGCCGGCGGATTCCCAATGGGGGTGTTACTATGCTCTGACAAAATAAAAATTGAAAAGAGTAAACATGGTTCAACATTCGGAGGTAATCCATTGGCTTGTGCTGCAGGACTCGCTTCAATTGATTTTATGCTTGAATCAAAATTATGGGAACAAGCAGAAGCAAAAGGCGAATACTTCAAAGAAAAATTAGAAAACTTACAACTGTCTAAAGTCCGCGAAATTAGGATTATCGGATTAATGATTGGCATTGAATTAAAAGATAAAGTACAACCGGTTCTAGAGGAGCTATTAAAGAGAAATATAGTTGCTCTTCCGGCAGGTACAACTGTATTAAGGATGCTGCCGCCACTGGTGATAAGTTATGAGGATTTAGACAAGGTAGTTGAGATCTTAAAAGAATTATTGAAATAAAATCAAACATCTACCATCTGCATGTTCATTTTTAGAAGCAAATACTAATAAGATTCTTTGACTTTATAACCACTTTTGGCTTATTTTTCAAATCAAAATTATACCATTATTGATATGATTCTCAATTACATACCTATTTTTTTAGTCTTAGCATTTGCCGCAATAATTGCCGGTGCAATTGTTTTCTCATCGAAACTTTTTGGCCCATTTCGACCAAACAGGATTAAACAGCTTTCTTATGAAAGCGGCAAAAATCCGGTCGGTTCAACACATGAAAGGATTTCAATCAAATATTATCTGGTTGCAATGCTCTTTATCATTTTCGATATTGAAGTAATTTTTGTTTATCCCTGGGCAGTGCAATTCAAAAGTCTCTTTAGTGAATATGGAATTATTGCTTTTATGCCGATGTTAATATTTTTAGTTGTGCTTGAACTTGGATTCCTTTACATCTTCGCGAAAGGAGGACTGAAATGGGATTAGAAGCCAAATTACAACAGGACGGATTTATTACTACCACTATAGATTCAATAATTGCATGGGCGCGTAAAAGTTCTGTCTGGCCTATGCCAATGGGAATTTCCTGCTGTGCTATCGAAATGATTGCCGCTGCAGATCCTAAATATGATTTAGCGCGATTCGGTTCAGAGGTAATGAGATTTACTCCGCGTCAATGCGATCTTATGATTGTAGCTGGAACTGTTACATACAAAATGGCTCAGGTTGTCCGCAGAATTTATGATCAGATGCCCGAACCCAAGTGGGTTATTGCAATGGGTGCTTGCACTTCTTCAGGCGGTATGTACCGTTCATACAATGTAGTTCAAGGAATTGATCAGTTCTTACCGGTTGATGTCTATACTGCAGGATGTCCGCCCCGTCCGGAGAACTTAATTAATGCAGTTATGACAATTCAGAAAAAAATATCTAAAACCAGGGCTAGGGATTTTCAGGATATACCAATGCCTAAACCGGAAACCGTAAATAATTGATATGGAATTGAAAGAACTTATTGTTGAAAAATTAAAAAAGAATTTTGGCGAATCTGTTGAAGAGGTTACAGATTTTAGAGACGATCTTTCAATAACTGTAAGCACTAATAAAATTGTGGATGTTGCAAAATTTTTGAAAGAAGATGATGATCTGCTTTTTGTAATGTGCAAAGACGTAACAGCAATTGATTGGGCTAAGCGTAAAAAAAGATTTACTGTTGTTTATCATGTTTATTCATTCAAGAATAATTATACATTACGTATAAAAACTAATATTGATGAAAACCCACCTAAACTCGATTCGGTATCCTCCATTTGGTTAAGTGCTAATTGGTATGAAAGAGAAACTTATGATATGTACGGAATCATTTTCACAAATCATCCCGATCTGCGTCGAACTTATATGCCCGAAGGATTTCAATATCATCCTTTAAGAAAGGACTTTCCGGTCCTGGGTATACCGGGCTCTTTACCTTTACCTGAAAAAATTTAATTCTATGGAACAGAAACTGAACGTATATAACGACGAAAAACTTCTAAAAAAAGTAATAGAGGATAGAAATATTACAATTGAGGATGCTCTTGATAATGAAATGATTATCAATATGGGTCCTCAGCATCCCGCTACTCATGGTGTCCTACGACTTGTTTTAAGACTTGATGGTGAATCGGTATTGTCGGCAGTTCCTGAACTCGGTTATCTCCATCGCGGATACGAGAAGATGGCTGAGGATATGAGCTATATTGAATTTATTCCTCATACAGACCGGCTCGATTATACCGCTACACTCTGTAACAATGTTGCATATGTTCTTGCAGTTGAAAAATTACTTGGAATAGAAGCTCCAAAACGTGCTCAATATATACGTATGATGATTGCTGAACTATCACGTCTTGCAGCTCATATGGTAGCTATTGGTACTTATGCAATGGATGTCGGTGCTGTTACAATGGTAATGTGGACATTCCGCGAGCGTGAGAAAATTCAAGATATATTTGACCGTCTTGCAGGTGCAAGATTTACAACTAGTTATACAAGAATTGGCGGTGTTGCTTCCGACGCTGACTCCGAGACAATTGGAATGGTTCGCGCTTTTCTCGATCAATTCCATTCTGCATTGGATGAAATGGATAAACTTCTACTTAGTAACAGAATTTTTATTGACCGACTTGAAGGAATTGGTGTTCTGCCTAAAGAAGATGCAATTGCTCTCGGTATAACCGGTCCTAATTTACGTGCATCCGGTGTTGAATATGATGTTCGACGTGCGAAACCATATCTATTTTATAACGAAATGGATTTCAAAATTCCAACTTATTCCGAAGGGGATTGTTTAGCCAGATATTTTTTGCGCGGTGATGAAGTTAGAGAAAGTGTAAAAATCCTCTATCAGATTCTGGATAAAATGCCCCAGGGTGAAATAATTGCAAATGAACCGAAACATACACTTGCACACAAATCTGAAATTTATTCCAAGATGGAAGAATTGATTCATGATTTTATGATAATCAATTATGGAATCAATCCTCCGGTCGGCGATGTATTTTTCTCTGCTGAAAATCCTAAAGGGGAATTGGGATTCTACATAGTAAGCAATGGTACAGGTAATCCGTGGAAAATGAAAATTAGATCTCCCTCATTCTGTAATCTTCAGGCATTAGCTCAGCTTTGCAAAGGCGCGATGATATCGGATGTTATTGCGATTATCGGCAGCTTAGATCCTGTAATGGGGGAAGCAGATAAATAATTAATAATCTTGATCAAGAGCAAGATCAAGTTCAAGAATAAGATTAAGTTTGGTTTCTTAAATTAGATACAGACAAAGAAATATGTCATTCAAATTCACAGAAGAAAATTTAACCCTAATTGATAAAGCGCGGAAGAAATATCCAACCGCTCTCGCTGCAGTTATGGATACTGTCTATATTGCACAGGAACAGAATGGTTATTTAAGCAATGAAGTGATGGAAGAGATTGCAAATGTTCTGGGTATTGATAAGGTCAATGTTCTTAGTGTAGTTACCTTTTACACTATGTATCATACAAAACGGATGGGCAAGTATCACATTCAGGTTTGTACAAATGTTTCCTGTATGCTTCGCGGTGCATATGAAATCTGGGACAAAGTAAAAGAAAAACTCGGTCTGGAGAATATGGAAGTCTCTCCCGATGGTAAATTCTCGCTTGAGGAAGTTGAATGTATGGGCGCTTGCGGTTATGCACCCATGATCGCAGTTAATGAAGACTATTACGAAAACTTAACTAAAGAAAAAGTTGAAGAAATTCTGGAATCCTTAAAATAATTACTTACCCCCGCCAATCTCCACCTCCTTGATAAGGAGGGGGAACGGAAGGGGGTGGTCAAAATATCGATTATGGAAAAAATAGTACTACCCGAAATACTAAACTTGAATCAGATAGAAGTTTATCTTGCTAACTACGGATTTGAATCTGCTAAAAAAGCTTTTAGTCAGACTCCCGATGATATTATTGATCAGGTAAAAAAATCAGGTTTACGCGGCAGAGGCGGTGCAGCATTCTCTGCAGGTTTGAAATGGAGCTTCATGCCTAAGACAACCGACAAGCCGAAATATCTCTGCATAAATGGTGACGAAAGCGAACCTGGCTCTTTTAAGGATCGACAGATTTTTGAAGACAATCCTTTCCAGCTTATTGAAGGTGTTATAATAACTTCCTATGCCATCGGTGCGAAGGTAGCATATTTATATATCCGGGGTGAATATCATAAGTGGATTAAGTTGATGCAGAAAGCGATCGATATCGCTTATGAGCGCGGATATCTTGGCGAGAAAATGAAATCTACATTTGGAACTGAATTCTATTGCGATTTATATATTCATAAAGGCGCAGGTGCATACATCTGCGGTGAAGAATCTTCGTTGATGAATTCAATTGAAGGATACCGCGGTTACCCACGTGTTAAACCGCCTTTCCCGGCTCAAAGAGGTTTATGGGGGTGCCCGACAACCATTAACAATGTTGAAACAATTACAAATGTTCCTCAGATAATTTCAAAGGGGTGGGAGTGGTTCTCGAAAATTGGCGCGCCTAAACATCCCGGAACATTACTTTATGGAATCAGCGGTCATGTGAATAAACCGGGTGTTTATGAATATCCGACAGGAATGCTCCTTACTGAACTGATTTATAATGTTGCAGGCGGTGTACCAGGAAATAAAAAAATTAAATGTGTAATACCAGGCGGATCATCAATGCCGCCATTACGCGGAGACAGACTTGAAGGCGTACGTATGGATGCAGAATCATTAAAGGAAGCTGGTTCTGCCGTTGGTACTGCAGGAATTATGGTGATGGATGAAGATACCAATCTGTTGAAAGTTCTGATTCGTATTGCACATTTTTATCATCACGAAAGCTGTGGCCAGTGTACACCATGCCGTGAAGGTACCGGATGGATGGAAAAAATTCTACATAGAATTTTAGAAGGGAATGGAACTTCAAAAGATTTGGATCTGCTTATAAGTGTTGCAAATAATATTGAAGGTAATACTATCTGTGCTTTGGGCGATGCGGCTGCATGGCCTGTTAAATTTATGATTGAACGGTTCCGCGATGAATTTGAAACATTCGTTAAAAAAGAAGTTTCTCTTCCTGTTCCGAATAAAGTCCATTCAATGAGGCTAACCTCACTACCTCTTGCTGACCTTAAGAAATAAATAAGAATAAGTTTGCTTTTATCAAGAGTGAAATAGTCCATTTGCTTTTTATAGATTTTTTTTTATTTGCCTTAGAAATTCCTTCCTATAGAAAAAATCAATAGGAGGTTATATGTATTTCAAAAAACTCACCTTTTATATTTCATTTATTTTTTTCGTTAACTCCATGGTCTTTTGTCAAGAAATGTTTGATGTTGGATGGACAACATTAGAATTTCCTGGCGGTAGACCTTATAGTATGTTTTATGACAAAGTTAATGACAACTTATATGTTGGCGGTTACGGCGATTTATATAAACTGAATTTAAATACTATGGGATGGAGTTTGGTGGATTCTGATCCAATTTCTGAAATTTTAGCCAACGCTAAAATAATTTCTATATGTAGAGATAAATTGGGATCAATTTATGCCGGCTGTGATGGAAATACACAATCCTACTTTTCCAACGATGATGGGAAAACGTGGAATCCAATTATGGACATTAAATTTACTCTCAATTCGGTTTTAACAATTAAGGAAGGTCCGGATGGTAAAATATGGTTCGGAACTAATAACGGGTTAATTGTCAGCCCTGATCAGGGGGCAACATATAATGAATTCCCAAATATGAAAAGGTCTATAGGATCAATAGGATTTACATCTAGTGGAAATATTTTCGTTGGTACAAACGGAGGATTATATTTATCTACCAATAATGGTGAAACATGGACACAGATGAATTTGCAGTTTAAGGGATCTGTCATTTCTGCAATTGGAATTAACTCGAAAAGTTATATATATGCAGGATCAAGCACTTATTTGTACCGTTCAACAAACAATGGTGCAAATTGGGAATCATTAACTCCAAATGGTCAAGTAGGTGGCATAGTCACAGCATTAGATATTTTTTGTTCAAATGATAATATAATATACTATGCAGTTAACCAAGGTTTATATATAACACCAGATGAATGTAAAACATGGTTTTTTGCAAATCCATCTCCGGTTCATGTACAACCCAAATCGATAGTTGTAGACAAGTCAAATAGAATCTTTGCAATTAACAATCTTGCAACAACAAAACCATATTTCGCTACTGGTAAATTTATTTCTACCAATGTCGAGGGTGGAATTTCCGAAATTCCGACTAAGTTTATTCTGCACCAGAATTATCCGAATCCATTTAATCCAACAACAAGAATAAAGTTTGGATTACCAAATAGTGTACTTACAAAACTTATCATTTACGATATTCTCGGCAGTGAAGTTTCGGTCTTATTGAATAAAGAATTAGAAGCTGGTTATCATGAAGTTAATTTTGATGCAACTGATTTACCGACCGGGATTTACTTCTATAAAATACAAGCTGGGGAATTTATTCAGACTAAAAAGATGGTATTAATCAAATAAAGAAGTTTCTCAGGAAAGTTTTGGTAAATCGTAACAAAATATTTTACCTATCAACTTCGATCATAGAATAGCTTTGTAGAATCTTATCAAGTTTAATCTTGAATTTATATGACTGAATTATAAGAGTAATCTTAGCTATCGTGAAAAATAACTGGAGATATGTGGGATTGAAGGAGTAATCTGACATTTCAAACATTTATGGATCTCCCATAAATATGATTTCATTAATTAAATTATGCTTATGGTTAAACAATAAAACTTAGATGCTCATTTATAAAAATAACTTTCTGAAATCAGTTGAAATAAGAGAATAGCGGTAGTGTGTTAAAACAACCCAGCCGAGAATTGTTCTTCCACTACTACCGCCGCCAGGAAACTTTGTTATATAAACTTTATTAATATTATTACAAAAGACATGCCGTTTAAATGATGTGATTATGCTGATATTCGAGGTTGGTTTTGAATTCTATTGTTTCATTAAGAGAAAATGTAAAAAAGTAAGTCAGGCTTGATGATGTTTTATGAATGGAAGAAAATATAGATGAAAATTATAAGCTTATAATCGCCATAATTTATTGAGTTACACTATTAATGAAAAAACTTCTAAAAAAGAAATCTTTAAAGCGGAGAGAGATTCTCCCAAAGGGGTTCCTCCAAAAGAGTCCTTCGGGGACCTTCAGAAGAGCTCTCGGTAGAAGTAATTATGATAGAATCAAGAAACTTTCTACCTGCACCTGATTTGAGAAAAAGTTCACGCTTACGGGCATAAGAGTTTGTTTCAAACTGTTCTGAATAAACTAGAGTCCAAGGAATACCACCTTTTGTAAATTTAGATTTGCCGGAGTTGTGTTCGTTTAATCGTTTTGTGAGATTTGCAGTGGAGCCGACATAACGTTTATTAAGTTTTTTACTAAATAAAACGTATGTGAAAAACATTTCTTACTTAAAATTATTTGCGGAGAGAGAGAGATTCGAACTCTCGGTAGCAGTTTCCCACTACGACGGTTTAGCAAACCGTTGGTTTCAGCCACTCACCCATCTCTCCGTGAACTGAAATTAGAAATTTTGCAGCGCAAATATAATCATAGCAGAACTAAAATAAAAATTTATAGCTTAATCGTACATTTCTTCCGGGCATAAATGCAAATTCCTTAATGGAAGATAGATGATCCCTGTAACTCTGGTTTAGAAGATTTTCTGCCCTTAGATTAATTATATGATAATTATTTCCACTAAGTATTTTGGTCCCGACGTATATATCAACCAGGCCATATCCTTTTGTAGGTGATTCATAGGTTGCCACATTGTTCTGATCTGCAACTAATTTCCAGTTTAGTCCGAACCAGAAATCATCATCAGCATATCTTGGTTCAATCGAGAACCGGAATGGAGGCATTTGAGGTAAGTCCGCTTCGATATCGCTTTGCTTGCCCCGTACATAATCCACTATAGCTGTAATTGAAAGAAATCTTGTAATTTCATACTGGGCTTTTAATTCAAAACCGTATAGCAATGCATCGCCCTGAATATATTCATAAACCGGCAATCCCTTTGATTCATAATTGAATGGAATTAGATCTTCCGGATTATAATACAATCCCGTTGGAGACCGGAAAATATAATTGCTCATAATGTTATAATATGCACTTAGTTCAACTAGGTGATGGTATTTTCTTAATCTGAAGCCGGCATCGATACCGAGATTTTTTTCGTTTAATAATCTCCTGTTTCCTATATCGAATGTAGCTGTTGCTCCGTGAATTGCATAGGATGATAATTCTTCAATTGTCGGAGCTCTGAATGCATTCGCAATATTTGAAAAGAATGAGATCTCATTTGTCAGGTTGTAAACCAGACCTAATGAAGCGCTTAGAGAATTATAATCCTTTTCTTCTGCAGGTAAGAATTGACCTGAAATCTCCGCATCAGGAATTTTTACAATATTCTTTTCGAACCTTGCACCAAATTGTAAATTGAATCTGCCAAATTTCAATTGTTCAACAAAATATCCGGCGATACCGAAATAATCCGCATTAGGTGTAAATGCTTCTTCGCCATCCACTGTATAATTCTGATTAAAAATCCAGATCCCGAAAACACCCTGAAGATTTTCAATTAATGGTTTGTGATTGAATGAAATATCAGCCGAGTAAGTTTTTAACCCGAATGCTGTTTCAACCTCACCGCTTTCCTTTAAAATTTCTTTATGATCATATTCCTGGTAACCCGCTTTTATACTTAATGAATTAAATATTGATCCGACCTTTGAACTTTCAAAAAGGAAGCGGAATTCCTGTTTACTCATTTCAATATCGATAGGACCCTCATGCCCATGACTGTGTTCTTCATCGTGATCCTCTTCTTCATCACCGATAAAACCTTCTTCTGATTTAACAGGTATTCCATATTTTGTACTGAAAGATGAATAACTTAATCCTCCAACTCCGAATGAAGGAAAGAAAGAGGCACCGGCTTGATAACCGTAAGAGGATTGGTCGGAATTTTCAACTTCCACTCCATTTCCGCCCATGTAATTCGCACTATTTCTTCTGAAGTAGTTCCCATGAAATGCGAATTTGTCGATACCGTAATGAATATCTGCACTGCCGGCAAATTCTTTATTTACAATTGCCGAAGAAACGTTTATGTTTCCGTCGAGCTGATTAGGGACATAATTAGGGATGGCTTCTGTAATAACATTTATTACTCCGCCAAGTGCATTGCTGCCGTATAACAAGCTTGCAGGACCTCTAAGAACTTCAAGTTTTTCGGCTCCGCTTCCGTCTGATGAAACTCCGTGATCATCCGAAGTGTTTGATAGGTCGCCCATTCTTAAACCGTTCTCAAGAATTAATACCCGGTTATTGCTGAAACCGCGAATGACAGGTCTTGCTGTTGAAATCCCGTTTGACCTCATCGATATACCGGGCTGGTAATTTAATGTTTGAGCTATATTAGAACCACTGAGAATTTGCAGATCTAAATTTGCTATTGAAAGTGTACTTTGTGATAGCTCCTTTGTGTTAACAGCGAATGGATTTCCCGTTACCACAATTTCATTTAAATCCACACTCCCTTCCTTCAAGAAAACAATTATCTCCTCTTCATTTGGGATTTCTAAATTCACAAAGACTGTTTTATGACCGATGTATGAAAACCTTAACCGGTAATTTCCGACTGGGACATTATTAATAATAAAAATGCCTGTAGCATCTGTTGATGTACCTATCTTTAATTCTTCAACCAGAATATTTACACCAAGCAAAGGTGAGTTGTCTTTTTCGTCGAGTACTTTGCCTTTCATTGTAAAAGTCTGTGAATATTGTGCTGTAGAAAATAAAACGAGTAAAAAGAAAATCTTTGAATATCTCATAGTACCTCCGTATGAATAATTGTATTAAATGTGAATTGGGATTAGGAGATAGTAGGAGGTGCTCTCAACTCTGAAAGAAAAAATAACTTTGATATGATTATCGGAGCCTGATAAACCGGAATATATGTTATGAATTCACTAAAATAATAATTATGAAAGTTGGGCTGATTCTGAAAACTTGTTCCTGCAAATTGAGTTATTAAGCAATTCGATTCCCCGTCAGAGAAAGGATCGTGTGTTTCAGTTGAGTTATTCTCTGACTTAAAGAACTCCTTATTAGAGGAATAAAACGAATGATTATGTTGGTGGAATACAGTGACTGCCAGCAATACCACATAGTGAATCAACACTAACCGTGAAATAGATAATATCTGTTTCGTTTTTAACATATAAATTCTGGTAACCGCTTAAGATCTAAATAAAACTTGAAAATATTTTCATGACGAAATTATTAACAAGATAGATTCTTTACAAGTTCAATATCAAGTCTCCTGTAACTATTGTATAATTAAACTATAAAAAATTTGGGGTAGCTTTTAAAGCTGAAAAGTCTATATTAGTGCCCGAAATTATAGTTTTTTATTGTTTATATTAATCGGGGGACATCTTTAAAGATGCCGCAAATAATTTTCCGCATGCTATTTTTAATTTCACTGTTAGCTTCTTCGTTAATAGCACAGAACCAGGAAACCGGTAATTTAAGGGGACTAGTAACAGATTCCACAACAAGCGAAGCACTTGCTTACGGCAATGTATTTATAAAAGAACTTGGTAAAGGTGCCTCAACTGATTCGAAAGGCTATTTTCTAATTGCATCTGTTCCCGCAAACAGAAATTTGACTCTGGTAATTTCCTATATTGGTTACAGGACAAAACAAATTTCAATATTCCTTGTAAAGAATAAAGTTACACACTACGATATAAAACTTACTCCGACAGGAGTAGAACTTCAAACAATCGAAAAAATTGGCGAAAAGGTTATAGAAAGAAATGAAACCGATATAAGTCTTCAGAGAATAGTTGCACGCGATCTGGAAGCTTTACCAAAAGGAGTTGAAACAGATATTTTCCGCTCGATACAATATTTGCCGGGAGTTCAATCGACGGGTGATGTATCGGCAAGATTTTATGTAAGAGGCGGTGCAAGTAATCAAAATCTCGTATTAATTGATGGGGTAACTGTATATAATCCCTTTCATGCACTGGGACTATTCAGCGTTATCGATCCGGATATGATCAACAATGTTGAGTTTTATAAAGGAGGATTTTCTGCTGATCTTGGAGGAAGACTCTCATCTGTTATGAGGATCAACACTAAGGATGGTAATAAAAACAGGTTGAGTGCCAAAGGAACAGCTAGTTTCCTTACAGGCAAGTTTTTACTGGAAGGACCGATACCAGATGGCTCATTCATTTTAACAGGTAGAAAAAGTTATTCAAACGAGATCCTTAAAAAATTTCTGAATGAACAGAGCGTTCCAATCGATTTTTATGATTTCTCATTTAAAGCGAATTATTCAAGTCCGGATTTTCTTCAGGGGGGCAAATTTACAATTAATGGATTTTTCAGCGGCGATAATATCAAGAATAATGATCCCCGTATCGAAGATTTCAAATGGAACAATAACATATTCGGATTCAAATGGTTCCAGGTGGGTGACAGCCCTCTTTTTTACGAACTTGGAATTTCAATAAGCAGTTTTACCGGTGAAGTTATTCCCAAATTAAGCAGCGTCCGTCAAACAGAAAATAAAGTTGAGGATGTAAGTCTTCTTATGGACTTTACTTATATGTTTGATAATAAAGATGAGATCGGTGTAGGATTCCACATCAAACAGGTTAAGACAGATTTGTTCCTTGAAAATGCAAGGGGTATCCCTACAAACCTGGGCACTGCAGCAGCCAATATTACTTTTTATACCAAATATAAATTTTTACAATGGGATCTATTCGGAGTGGATGTTGGTACACGATTCAACTTAACCACACTTTCAAGAAACAAACAATCCTCTATTATCGAACCGAGAGTTAATTTTACATTCAGTTTTATTCCTGAAATTGCTATTAAAGGTGCGTGGGGAATTTATCAGCAGGAAATGACTACAATAAGTGATGAAGATGAAGTAATAAATATTTTTGAACCATGGATCATTTCTCCGGATTATATGATACCGGCACGTTCAACTCAGTATATCCTTGGGACTGAAATCAAACCGTTTGAATCCTTTTTGTTAAGTGTTGAAGGTTATTATAAGCTGGTAAATAATCTTCCGCTACTTAACGACGAAAAAATCTTGCCGTCGGATCCCGACTTTTTAGCGGGTAAGGGTGAATCTTATGGATTGGAAGTAATGACAAAAATAAATCCAAATCCAATAAACTTTACAGGCTCATACACGCTGGCTTATGCTTATAAGGAACTTGATGGATTGAGATATTATCCAAGATACGATATTAGACATACAGTTAGTCTTGCACTTGAAATTAATTTCGGTAGCGGATGGTCAGCCAATACGGTCTGGGTATATAACTCGGGTCTTCCTTTTACCCAATTGCTCGGTTATTACGATAAATATTATTTCAACGACATATTTGCACCTTGGGATGTTTTCGATCCCCGGCAGCCGTTCACTATAATAGGTATTCAAAATCTCGGCAGACTTCCGGATTATCATCGTATGGATTTCACAGTTTCAAAAAAGATGAACTTCGACTTTGCAAACATTGAAGTCGATGTTAGTATAATAAATCTCTACAATCGTAAAAATATTTTCTACTTTAAAAGAGATACCGGTGAAAAAGTAAATATGCTTCCGTTTTTACCAACTGCTACCGTAAAGGTGAGTTTATGAAAAGAAGAATTGCATTTTTAACATTGCTTATAGTTATTACATCCATGTCGTGTGATGATCAGTTAAATCCCTATGGTGATTTCAAGGAAAGATATGTATTGAATTGTATTATAAGGGGAGATACCACATTTCAGGTTGCAACTTTAACAAAGAGTTATACATCACAGGATTTCGATCCTTATTCTGCAACGAATGACCCGTCTGTAAAAAATTCGATAATCAGAATATGGAATAAAGAGAAAGTAGCGCTCCTAAGAGATACAACAATTGAGCGTCCTCCGGAAAGCCTTTATAAAACACCTTATACGGTTTTCTACTCAAAGAATTTTCAGCCGGAGGCAAATTCGCTTCTTGAAATTGAAGCAATTCTTCCTAACGGTAAACGACTTGTATCAACTGCAAAAATTCCTGCTGCAATTGATATTGCCGATGTTATTAGTGATAAGATAATTCCGCCGGTTAATAAAAACTTTCTAAAAGTCCAGTGGCTTAGTTCACAAAAGGATGCGGTTTTTATTACACGGCTTGCAATTTATTATTTCAAACATGAAGGCGGAGTTAAGACAAGAAATCTTGCAATCATACCGATTAATTACGTTCAGTTTAATGATGAGTGGATTCCGAACCTGCCAAAACCGACGAGTGATTTTTCATATACAGTCGATATGTCAACTGTAAATAAAGCTATGGAATTAATTTCGCAAGGAGATCCAAACAAAGAGAGATATGAAATTTTAAGCTGTATTATTGAAGTCCTTTCATTGGATGAGAATCTTAGCGTATATTATAATTCCACAGCAAGGGGAAGGGATATCTATTCTGTTAAACTTGATGAGACAGACTTTTCCAATATAAGCGGGGGATATGGCATATTTGGTGTTTATATGAGAGACTATCATGTTCTCTGGTTTACGCATAATTATATAAGATCATTCGGATATACTCCGGGCTTAACAGATCCTCAGCAATAATTATTAATTGAATTTTTCTATGAATAAAATTTCTTTTATCTCTGTTTTAGTATTAATTAGTATTTTGGTTCTTTCATGTGAAAAAGAAGTCTTCACCGGACCGCCGGATGATCCGATACCGCAGAATGGAAGAGTTGCAATAGAGAGTAACCCTACCGGAGCTAAGATTTATCTTAATGGCAGGAATATGGGAATTACTACACCCGATACTCTGAAATGGCTGAAGACAGGTACTTATGTTATTACTCTGAAATTGGGATTATTCAACGATTCAATTTTTACCGTAAATGCTACTGATGGTGCGCTTACTGACTTATATATCGATTATTATTTAAATCCCGGACACTTCGGCAGGATTGAATGTAAATCTACTCCTCCGGATGCAGAAATTTTTCTAAATGATGTTGAGACCGGGTATAAAACACCTCATACTTTTACGGGGTTATTCCCGGGCGATTATAAAGTTAAACTGACTTATCCCGAATGCCGTGATGATAGTTCGATTGTGACAGTAAGGGGCGGTAAAACTTTTACTTATAATCCTGTATTAGATGATACAACAACATGGGTTACTTATAATGTAAATAATTCACCCGTCAGGGCAAACTATCTTTCAACGGTTGTGATTGATAAGAATAATACTAAATGGATCGGGTTTGGTGATAGAGGAGTTGCGAGATTCAGCGGAAAGAACTGGACCTTTTATACCAAGGATAATTCTGCTCTCCCGTTTGATGCAATCAATTCAATTTCTGTTGATTCAAAAAATAATATATGGGTCGGAACTACCGGAGGATTGGCAGTATTCAACGGTTCCTCCTGGGTAAACTATTCTTCGAATCTGCCCGGCACTTATGTTACATCGGTAGCATTCGACAATCTTGACAGAGCATGGATCGGAACTAATGAAGGACTGGTAAGATTCGATGGCTCTACATGGCAGGTTTACAGAACAAATAATTCCGGCATACCCGGCAATTTCGTTTTATCGATCGATATTGATAACCAAAATCGTGTCTGGCTTGGAACTAATGCTTTCGGTATTGGAATGTTAGATGGAACGACCTGGAAAGTTTATAACATGGCAAATATGAATCTGGGAGTTAATCTGGGTAACGGGATAAATTCAATTACCGTGGATAATACCGGAAGTGTATGGGCTGCCCACATCTCTAGCCCGCTTCAGAATGAAGTAGGGGGACTTTCGCGTTTCGATGGCACGAGCTGGACAAGAATCCTTGTTCCCGGAGTTCAGGTTAATTTAACAGAGAGCATCTATGTTGACGAAAATAATTTTAAGTGGCTCGGTACCAAAGGCGGTGCAGCAAGATTCACTCAGCCGAACAACCCTCTCATTTTTACTTCTCAGAATTCCAAACTGCCTGTCAACCAGGTAAAAGATTTAGTTATTGATAAAAATGGTGACCTCTGGTTTGCTACTTTCGGCGGTGGATTGGCAAAATTGAAGAAAGGGAATTTTTAGATTACTTAAAAAAGACTAATCCTTTATTTTTTTGTTTGCATACTTTCATCAATTCCCACGAGCAATTTGTTTATAAAAATTCTTACTTACCGAAACCTTATTTGAAACCGACTTCCTAAATAAACCAATTCTTTGAAGTAATAATAAAAAGAAGATTAAAATTTTTGCAGTTTGATTAGAAATTATTAGTTTTGCACATACCAAACGGTCGGTTTATGAGTCATACAAAGGAATTTATATTAAAAGCAGCTTTTGGCCTCTTTCTTCAGAAAAGTTACAAAGAAGTAACAATGAAAGAAATTGTTGAGAAAACCGGATTATCCAAGGGTGCATTCTACCATTACTTCACAAGTAAAGAGCAGCTATTTTACGAAGTCATCGATGCATTTTATTTTAAAGCTTTAGTGGTTGATTTCAAGAAATTTAGTAAGGATTCATTAATTGATTTTTATCGACAATATGCCAATGATATTCAAGTAGGTTTTCGGTATTTAAAAGAAAACTTATTACCAAGCGATACGAGCGTTCATATCAATTTTATTACAATTCTTTTTGATGCAATAAACCTTTTCCCCGGGTTCCGGGATAAGTTTATGAAGGCTCTTAAAGAGGAAGCCGATGTATGGACAGAAGTTGTAAAGATTGCAAGAAGTAGAGGTGAACTCTCTTCACCGATGACGGATGAACAAATTGCAAGAATGTTTATCTATTCGAATGATGGAGTCAGTTTACGTCTTCTGCTTGAAGGTAAAATGGATTTAATACATTCGGAAATGATTACGCTTTGGGATAATTTTTATGAGGAGGTAAAAAATTGATGAACGTTTGCAGCTCGTTATTAAAAAATTGTTTATCCGGAAACTTTTAATAAGATGGAATCGTCTATTGTCATGTATTTGAAAAGATTTATGAACCATCTTATCATTAATAATCGAATCAATTCATAACAATTTTATAAAAGTATGAGGGATTTAATAGAGGTATAATATATGAATTACAAAAAGTATCTATTCTTTATTCTATTCTGGTTGATGCTGATATCGACGGGATCTTATGCTCAAAGAGAAAAACAGATTATCTATTTATCATGGAAAAATGTCGTTGATATTTCATTGAAAGATAATTTGTCGCTTCAGTCAAAAAAACTTGATTATGAGATTCAGAATCTTGAAACATGGAAATCATTATCCTACTTTTTACCTACAATCAATTATCAGGGAATTGTTCAGAAAAATATTGAACTCCCTGTATTTGTTTTCATGGGTCAGAGATTTGTTGTTGGAACTCCATATACCTTTCAGCATTCTTTAAGCTTGACTTTGCCGATCTTTACCGGGGGTAGCAGATGGTTCAATCATGAGATTCAGAAAAATATTAAGAAATCTTTGAGTGAAGAACTTCAAGGTAAGGAGGAAGAAACAGTTCTCAATGCTGCACAGTCATATTACGCGATTATCCTTTCAGAAGAAATTAGTAAGACTGCAGAAGAAGCGGTAAATGTTGCAAAGCAGAATCTGGAACAAGTACAGAAATTTTATAATGCCGGAACCGCAACTGAACTAGATCTTCAAAGAGCGAAAGCTCAGTATTCATCGACGCTTCCGATGCTTGAATCTGCTTTTTCCAATAGAAAACTTGCAGCACAAAGATTAAAAAGTCTCCTTAATATTTCTCTCACAGACTCACTTGTGATATTGGATGATCTGGATAAAACTGAATTTCTTAAAGAATTTGGAGAATACTCCCTCGAGAATTTAAAGGAAATTTCAAAGGAGAATAGGAATGATTTTAAAGCTTTGAAATACCAGCAAGTAGCTGTTAAAGACGGCGAGAAAATTGCACTGGGACAATTTACCCCTACAGTAGCAGTAGCTGCAAGTGTAGACCACGTGGCCCCTATGGATAATTCTAAAGTAACATGGTCGGACTATATACGATCAAAGTCCCTTACGCTATCCGTACAATGGCCATTATTTCAAGGCGGTAGGAAAATTCTCGATTATCAAATTGCAAAAATAAAAACCGATCAGATGAATCTGTTTATTAAACAGTTTGAATTTGCGGTCGATCTTGATATCGAACAAAGTTATTATACATATAAAGAAGCTTCAAAAAACCTGCAGAGTTTGAAAGATGCACTCGATCAGTACAAAGAAAGTCTTCGTATTTCTAATTTACTTTATTCGCAGGGAATGAGTAACCAGCTTGATGTGTTAAATGCCCAGCTTCTCTATACAAAAAGTAAAAGCGATTATTTGCAAGGAATATATAATTACAATATCAACCAGCTTACACTGTTAAAGTCGGTTGGTCTATTAGATAAAATTTGGAAATAACATTGAGGATAAAATGAACAAAAGAATTTTTCATCTTATTTCATTCGCTATGATTTTTATGGTCGCATGTTCTCAGCAGGAGAATGATAATACTGAAAAATCTGTCCCTGTAAAAATCTATAAAGTAAAATCGGAATCGATTTCGCAATATATCCGGGTAACCGGAACAGTTACTGCTGAAGAAGATGTGGTTGTATATAGCAAGATTTCAGAGCGAATTGAAAAAATATATGCTAAGCCCGGGCAAAGAGTTACAAAAGATCAGGTTCTTGCCGAACAGAAAAATGAGATTTATAAACAGGGACTGGATATTGCTAACGCTGCTCTAAGAACTGCAGATCTCCAGGTCAAAATGACATTACAGGATTTTGAAAGGATGAACAAGCTGTACTCAGAAAAAGCAATTAGTCAGCAGCAATATGATCAGATTAAAACTGCTAAGGAAACAGCCGAACAGGGATTCAACCAGGCAAAATCCGCTTATGAACAAACAAAAGAACAATATGAAAATAGTTTTATTAAAGCTCCATTTGCTGGTGTTGTGGCCGCTGTGTATGTTGAAGAGAATCAAACAATTAGTATGGGACAGCCGGTTGTTCAGGTTCTTTCTCCATCAAAAATGAAATCGAAAGTGAATCTGACCGGAGCGGACATTCAAAATATAAAAGCCGGTCAAAAAGTATTGATAAAATTTCCAACTATTCGTGGTGAAGAATTTAACGGAAGGGTTGATAAAATAAACAGCAGCATCGATCAAATGTCAAAATCGATGGAAGTTGAAATTATTCTTTTATCAAATGACAGCAGAATCAAATCAGGAATGTTCGGAGAGTTTTTGATCGAGACAAAAAAAATAGATAAAAGCATAGTGGTCCCGGAAAGTGCCCTCCTTCCTCAGACCGAGATAAAAATTGACCGGGATACGGGACTTCAAAACTTAATTAAGAAGTATTACGTGTTTGTGGTTGAAAACGGAAGGGCTAAATTAAAAGAAGTTAAAACCGGTATTGCAAACAACGGGCAGATAGAAATTACCGGAGGTATTAACATAGGCGATACAATAATTGTAGTGGGACAGAATATTGTTAAGGAAGATCAACCAGTTAACGTAATTGAATAAGGAATTGACGTAAAATGTTACTTACAAAATTTTCTCTTAGACGGCAAATAACACTTGTAATGATTTACGGTGTTATTATCATTTTTAGCTTCTTCTCATTTTCTCAATTAAAGATCGATTTCTTCCCGGATATTTCATTCCCGTTTGCCGGCGTAATTACAAGCTATTCGGGTGTAGGACCGGAGGATATTGAAAACCTATTAACAAGACCAATTGAGGAAACTGTTACTTCGGTAAAGAATATTGAAAAAGTTACTTCACAGTCATTCAAGGGTTCCTCGGTAGTTATGCTCGAATTCAAGTATGGAACCGATATGGATAAAGCTGAAAACGATATAAGAAAAAATCTCGATTTTATCAGAGAATTTTTACCTGCCGATGCAACTGAACCGATTGTTTTTGTTTTTGATCCTTCGATGATGCCAATAAGCTATTTGAGTATAAGTTCTCCTTACCTGGGTCCGGCGGAACTTAGAAAACTTTCTGAGGAAAAGATTGAACCATTGTTAGAACGAGTTGACGGAGTTGCCTCTGTTCAATCCATGGGAGGGCAGCAGAGACAGATAAATGTTAATATCGATCCCGTTCTTCTCGCATCTTATGATTTATCACCAAATGATGTTTTGCAGAGTGTACAATTTGGAAGCGGTCTTCAACCCGCTGGTACAATCGAAACTGCAAATAAAAATTATAATCTGCGTGTCCTTAGTGAATATTCTTCACTTAACCAGATTAAGAATACAATTATAACTTATAAAAACGGAATAGCGGTTTACGTTAAAGATGTTGCGGAAGTTGAAGACGGCTTCAAAGAAAATGCTAACGAGGTTCGTGCTGATTATGGTGAAGGTATTATGCTAATGGTGATGAAACAATCCGATGCTAATACTGTCATCACAAGTAGAAAAGTTAAAGAGGCGATTCCGGATATTTTGTCGAGACTTCCGCAGGATACTAAGGTTAGTACCATCTGGGACCAATCCGACTTTATTTTGAAATCGGTAAATAATTTGCGCAATACCGCATTAATAGCATTCATTATGGCTTTTATCGTTATCTATTTCTTCCTTAGAAATTTCAGGGGAAGTATCATTATAGGAATATCTATCCCCGTTTCTGTAATTGCCACATTCGCTGTTATGTATGCTGCAAATTTAACGTTGAATATAATTTCAATGGCAGGTCTTGCGCTTGCAATTGGTATGCTGGTGGATAATTCAATTGTTGTACTCGAAAATATTTACCGGCATCGCGAATCTGAAAAGAACCGTTTTGATTCTGCAGATATCGGAACACAGGAAGTTGGATTGGCAATAACAGTTTCTACTTTAACTACAATAAGTGTTTTTCTCCCTGTTCTGTTTGTCCCTAATATTACAGGACAATTGTTTAAGGATATGGTTCTCACTATTACTTTTAGTCTGCTTGTATCGTTAATTGTTGCAATGACACTTGTGCCATTGTTGTCGGCTAAGATTCTTAAAGTAGAAGAAGATAAGAAAGGAAATCGGCTTGCAAGATTTAAGTATCGAATCGGTGAGTGGTTATCTAAATTGACCGAAAGATACTCAAAGACTCTGCATTGGTCTTTGTATCATAAAAAGATTGTTTTAATTTCTGTTACAGTTCTTCTATTAATTTCAATAGGTTTAGCTACTCTTCTTGGAGGAGAATTTTTACCTAAATCCGACCAGGGATTAATAAATGTTATTCTGGAATCACCTTCAGGCACACCGATAGAACAAACTAGAATTTATGCTTATAATATTGAAAATATAGTGAAAGAAGTTATTGATAAAGAGGATTTTGAATCCCTCTCAATATTTTATGGTGAACGGGAAGGCATAGGTGCATTTGGAACGACATCAAGTACTATAGAAATATTTGTTAAACTGACTCCGCTTAGCCAAAGAAAGCATACTCAATTCGAATTGCAGGATCGGTTGAGGGAAAAATTTGACAAGATGCCGGGTGTTACATACACTTTTCAGGAAGGCGGTGCTTTCAGTATGGAGAAGGATATAGAGGTAAAAATAATCGGGTTTGACGTTTCCGGTGCCAAAGCAATTGCAAGTGAACTGAAATCTAAAATGGAAAAAGTAAAAGGTCTGGTTGATATTTCTCTGAATACAAAAGAAACTACTCCTGAACTTCAGGTTCATCTTAATAAAGATTTATTGAATCATTATAATCTATCTACACTTCAGGTAGCGGGAAATATTTCAACGGCTATTCAGGGTCGTGTTGCCTCGCAATATAGAGAAAAGGGTGATGAATATAATATTTATGTTCGATTTGCAAAAGAATACAGAAATAAAAAAGAATCTCTTGAACAGCTTGAAATTGCATTGCCTCTTGGCGGAAGAATAAAATTAAAGGATGTTGCAGAGATAGTTGAAGAGGAATCAAGTCCTACTATATTCAGAGAAAACCAGAGTAGGTTTGTTTCTGTCGGCTGTGCATTATCTGGTACCGATCTTTCAACAGCAGTTGTTGAAATTAAGAAGATTATTGCCGATACTTCTATCCCTTCAGATTTCCAGGTTATTTTAGGTGGGACAGCTGAAGATCAGCAGGAAGCATTTTTCTATCTGGCATTGGCATTCTTAGCTGCAATAATATTGGTTTATATGATTATGGCTTCACAATTCGAATCACTTATCGATCCGTTTATTATAATGTTTACTGTTCCGTTGTCTATTATAGGTGTATTTATCTTTCTTGCAATTACAGGTACTTCATTTAGTGTTATGGCACTTGTCGGCATTGTTATGCTCGTTGGAATTGCTGTTAATAATGGAATCGTTCTCGTTGATTATATAAATCAACAGAGAAGAAAAGGGATGGAATTATTTGAAGCAGTTGAATTTGGTGCTAAAGCAAGAATGAGACCCGTACTTATGACGGCTCTAACTACAATACTGGGAATGGTTCCTCTTGCAATTGAATTAGGAGAGGGTGCTGAGACATGGTCACCGTTAGCAAGAGCTGTGATCGGCGGTCTATCGGCAACTACAATCTTAACATTAATTGTTATCCCAGTTCTATATGTGATGTTTGAGCATGCTGGTGAAAAAGTTAAAAATTACTTTAGAAAAAAGAGAACGCAGAGTAATTAATTATAAATGTCGCTGATTTTTGTCCTGACGGTTGATTAAAAACTTATTACCGTCAGGAATCTAGAATTTCTTTTAAAATCATTTTGTTGATTTTATTTTTCAGCCATACTTGTCTTAATATCAGAACATTTTATAAATACACACACTTCTAATTTGATTTTCTTTCCGGCAAACAATAATTTAATCTCAGTTTCAATTCAAAAATCTTATTAAGTTTTATCTGGAGGCAAAATGAATGATAAAAATTTATCCGGCGAAGTATATTATCCCGGTAAGGAAATAATAGATAATGCAACCATAAATGATTGGGATGCATTAAATAAAAAAGCTAATGAAGATTATCTCGGTTTTTGGGAGGATAAAGCAAAAGAACTTCACTGGTTCAGTAAGTGGGAAAAGGTTCTGGATGATTCACAAAAACCTTTTTTTAAATGGTTCACAGGTGCTAAGACTAATATTTCATACAATTGTTTGGATATTCATGTTAAAACATACAGACGTAACAAGCTTGCTCTTGTTTGGGAAGGTGAAAAAGGCGAATCGGAAACAATGTCTTACTACCGCCTTCATCAGGAAACATGCAGGTTCGCAAACATTCTAAAGAGTATGGGAGTTGTAAAAGGAGATAGAGTTACAATTTATATGGGTAGGATTCCAGAAATTGTAATTGCAATGCTGGCTTGTGCCCGGATCGGTGCCATTCATTCGGTGGTTTATGGTGGATTTTCTGTTGAATCACTTCATGAACGGATTGAAGATAGTCAATCAAAAGTATTAATAGTGGCTGATGGTGCTTATCAGAGAGGCAAGATTGTTCCTTTAAAAGATATTGCAGATGAAGCTCTTCAAAGAGCCGGCGGAATTGAACATGTAATAGTTGTTAGAAGAACCGGGCAGCCGGTCAATATGGAATTCGGCCGTGATATGTGGTATCATGAATTAAAACATCTCCCGATTGCAACTAATGATTGTGCACTCGAAATTATGGATTCTGAAGACCCATTATTTATTCTTTACACATCCGGTACAACAGGAAAACCTAAAGCCATATTACATACTCACGGTGGTTATCAGGTTGGTGTTTATACTTCGTTAAAATATGTTTTTGATATCAAAGAGGAAGACCGTTATTGGTGTGCCGCAGACCCAGGTTGGATAACCGGTCATAGTTATATTGTCTATGGTCCATTGCTTAACGGCGCAACATCGTTTATGTATGAAGGAGCACCGAATTTTCCGTATCCCAACAGATACTGGCAGATGATAGAGAAATACGGGATCAATATTCTATATACTTCTCCTACTGCCATAAGAGGATTGATGAGATTCGGTGACGCATGGGTTAACCGTCATAATCTTAGCTCTTTAAGATTGTTAGGTTCGGTTGGTGAACCAATAAATCCCGAAGCATGGAAATGGTATTACAAAACGGTCGGGAAAGAAAAATGCCCCATCATGGATACCTGGTGGCAGACTGAAACAGGAATGTTTATGATTACTCCTATGCCATGTGTACCTTTAAAACCCGGTTCCGGTACAAAACCATTCCCTGGATTGCAGTTTGATATTCTTAATGAAGCAGGCGAAAGTGTAAAATCTGATGAAGAAGGATATCTTGTAATTAAAAATCCATGGCCATCAATGATAAGAACTCTTTGGGGTGATTCTGAAAAATATGTTCAACAGTATTGGAGTAAATATCCCGGATATTATTTGACGGGAGATAGTGCACGAAGAGATAAAGATGGATACTACTGGATTATCGGTCGGGTCGATGATGTTATAAAAGTTTCAGGTTACAGATTAGGAACTGCTGAAATTGAAAGCGCATTGGTAAGTCATAGATCCGTTGCAGAAGCGGCTGCTATCGGATTGCCTCATGAAATAAAAGGAAACGCAATTTATTGTTATGTGATTCTTAAATCCGGTCAAACTCCTTCGAATGAACTGATGGAGGAATTGCGGCTGCATGTGGGGCATGAAGTCGGTCCGATTGCAAAACCTGAACAGATCAAATTTGTTGACTCGCTTCCAAAAACAAGAAGCGGTAAAATTATGCGCAGGGTACTTAAAGCCCAAGAATTGGGTCTGGATCCGGGTAATCTTTCTACATTGGAAGAATGAGTATTTGCTGCATAAGATAATTTACAAGTTGGGTTGACAAAAGGAATTATTTAATTTTATAAACAGAATCTAATACAGTTCCGTCAACCCATTTTACTATTGCAACAACTTTGGATTTATCTACATTTGGTTTTGCGGGTGGACCACCGCAAATTTCATAAACCTCTTTCTGAATCTCTTTAATTGATCGAATTGGTAATCCGGAATTCATTGTTTCTTCAATTAAATCCTTTCTTCTCGGATTGATCGCAATTCCTCTCTCAGTTACAATTACATCGATCAATTCACCGGGTCCGCAAAGTGTTGTTACTTCATCAAGAATTACAGGGATACGATCACGGAAAGAGGGGATTGCAAGTATTGTACATTTGGAGAATAGGCAGTTTTGCCATCCGCCAATACCATGTAAAAGATATCCATCGGAATGTGTAACAACATTAGCATTGAAATTAACGTCAACCTCTGTTGCACCTAAAATTGCTGCATCAACTATTGATGCGAAATTTCCTTTACCATGGTAATTATAGCTTGTGAAAGGAGAGGTCATAACATGATTGGGGTTATCTCTCATAGATCGGACTGCTTCCAGATCAAATGTCTGTCCGTCGAGAATGTAATCGGTTAAGCCATCTTCAAGTAGCTCAACTAAATATTTTGTTGAACCGCCTCTAATAAATCTTGCTTTCACACCTTTCTTTTTCATTATCTCTTTAAGAAATAAAATAACGGCGAGGTTTATTCCACCTGCACCGGCTTGATACGAAAAACCTTCTTTCACAATACCTGCTGCGTCCATAAACTTTGCAATGTATTCGGCAATCAGTAATCTGTCCGGACTCTTTGTCATTTCCGTAGTACCGCTCACAATTTTTGAAGGATCGCCTAGCGAATCAACCTGAACAACATAATCAACATTGTTTCCCTGTATCTGCCACGGCACACAAGGGAAAGGAACAAGATTGTCAGTAACCACAATTACTTTATCAGCATATTCGGAATCGGCGAGTGCAAATCCCAATCCTCCACAAGCGGATTTACCTTGAACCCCGTTCGCATTACCGAATGAATCGGCAGTTGGTGCAGCAATTACGGCAATATCGATCCGAACTTCACCATCTTGAATTGATTGATATCTTCCTCCATGCGATCGTAAAACTCCCATCCCTTTCATCTTTCCTTCACTTGTAAATTTACCAAGCGGACCATTCATACTTCCTTCGATATGATGGATTGTTCCGTCATGTAAGTATCTTAGCAGATGTGAATGACAAGGAAATGATGCTGAAGGGAACCAACGAAGGTTTTTTACACCCAGAGAATGCGCTGCATCAAAAATTAAATTTGCTACCGCATCGCCATTCCTTAAATGATGATGTGTCGATATTGTCATCCCGTCTTTTAACCCAGCTTTCTTTAGTGCTTCCTTAAGTGTCTTGACTAATTTATTACCATCCTCTGGATAGAAAGAACATGATCTGATGGGAGGATTTGCAATTCTACCATCCGGTTTATATTTGCCAACTCCTTTAAAGGGAATCTGTTTCTGACCATTCACTACTTCAGGCACTAACCTTTGAGCAGAATTCTTTATTAACTTCATATTAACCTCTTAATAGAACACGGATGACACGATTCTTACTGATTAAAGCAGATAAATCAGTTGATATCCGTTTGATCAGTTCAATCTGTGTGCTATTCAGTTTTCCAGTTTTTATTAATTAAACCATTCAGTAATGCTAACTCTATTGTATGTTTTGCTCTTTTTACAACAGGTGCGTCTATCATTTTACTTCCAAGAGCAACCACACCAAGTCCTTTTTTCTCAGCTTCTTCAAATGCAAGAACGATTTTTTTTGCTTTTTCAATTTCTTTTTCAGTCGGTGCGAATGCTTCGTGTACAACCTGAATCTGACGTGGATGGATACAACCTTTTCCTTCAAATCCGAGGGACTTAGCTTCCATTACACTCGCTCTCAATCCTTCCATATCATTAATATCCGAGAATACAGTATCTATTGCCTGAACACCTGCCGCTTTTGCAGCATTAACAACAGCGCTGCGTGCGTAAAAACTCTCTCTCCCTTCATTTGTTCTTTCAACTCCGAGATCTGCCGTATAATCCTCAAGTCCAACTGCCAGCGCACAAACTTTATCAGAGGAAGAAGCAATCTCATATGCTTTTAGTACTCCGAGTGCACTTTCAATTATAGGCATAAGGTAAATTGTAGCTGATATATTTCTGTCAGCTTTAATCATCTTGATTTCTTCTTCTACGTCAATTACAGTTTGTGCCGATTCACATTTCGGAATTAATATAACATGAACATTATGAGGAACTATAAAATGGAGGTCATCTAAACCGCGGGGCAGCTGGTTAATTCGCACCATCCTCTCTGCACCATAAAAATCATTAGCACAAAGCGTATTTCGAACAAGGTAACGTGAAGCATCTTTTTCCGATGGAGCGACACTGTCTTCAAGATCCAAAATAATTGCATCAGGATTGTGAAGTCCGGCATTCGGGTAAAACTTGGGTTCATTACCGGGAAGGTACAACCGGCTTCGTCGCATTCGGTCTTTAGTGGTTGTATATAGGTTTTTCTTATTGAATTCCGGCAAGAACTCTCTTTGATCATCAGGAAAAAGTTTTTTATATGCAGCTTCAAAACGTGCTGCAATTGTAAAAGGAAGTGCGCCATAATCTTCAATGGTTATGATTGCATTCTTCAATTCGAAAAATTCACACATCTCAATGAGCAAATCATTAATACTATCGCCGTACATCGAATCAACCTTACTTTGTAGCGAAGTTTTAATCCCGCCTGCCTTAGTCAATTCGATTTCGATATAACAATCGGATCTGACTTTATCTCCGCATTTTCCGGCAGTACCAATTTTTGCTTTTTTATCCATAATATTTCTCTTGTGTTAAACCGAATGGTTCAATTGCTAAATGGTTAATAAAAATAAACTCCAATAAACAATTGAACAATAAAACAATGTAGTTATTTTTTAACTTAGAACTAATTTATCCATAAAATCCTTTGCCTTCATTATATCGCAATTGAAAATCATCTCTTTAATTTCTTTTTGACGTTTTGAATTTAACAAACCGGATGATAATCCGTTGAATTTATTTTCAAGATCTTCCATTGTCATCGGTTCGCGAGGATCACCTTTAGGATATTCCAGGTATTCGGAAAACTCTCTTCCATCAATTGTTCTTATTACAACCTTGGATGGTTGTTTGGCAGGAAACATTTTCTCGAATTCAATTGAAGCTTCACCTTTAATCTTATCAATCACTTCCCAGATTCTCGGATCTTTTAATTTCTCATCACTGAAAGATTGTGTAGTAATTTTATGATCAACAATTGCAGCCGCAATGCAGTAGGGAAGCGAGTGATCTGCAGTTTCCCGGGATTCCGGTCTGTATTTATGAGGATCGAAAAGAATATCGCATGCACGGGCTATAGTTGTAATCGTTACACTTTCAATCTCATCGTATTGGAGATTGTGGTTTATAATTGTCTTTAGTGTTGCGGAAATATGTGTATGAGTCAATGCTTCTGTGGGAAATGCCTTCATGCTGCATTCGAGTATTTTCCAGGTCTTGCCAAGTCCCCCGATTAGTGCTTCAATATCCCAGCTCCATTTAGATTCACCTTCACGACCTTTCATAATCACCGGTTCTAAATTTTCATCTTTTGCATTCCAACCGCCGAAGCAATCCAGAAATCCTTCTTTCCCTTCAAAGACTTTTTCAGTTCCGCTGTAACCTTTCTGTGCCATTAATGCTGCAAATACTCCGCTCTGTGTAGCCATCGGGTCAACTGTATTTTTCATCATTGTAAGTTTTCCGGCTGTAGGACATCCGATAGTATGATTATGTGAACCGCTGATACCAATTGCATTTACCATCTGATCAACAGTTAAACCAAGAACTTTTCCGGCAACAATCGGAGAAACAAACTGCGTTAGAGTTGCATGATGCCATTTTCTTTCACGTATTCCGGGTTTTGCAAAAAGACAGAGCCGTTGTTCAAATTCGTATGCAAGCACGATCGCAACAATTACTTCTTTCATTGAAGCGCCTACCATTTCTGCGACCGATAATGCTGCCGGAATAATATCCGATGGATGAGATGGATCTTCCTTCCAGTAGATATCGTTGAAGTCGAGAGAACGGATCATCAATGAATTTACAAGCGCTGCATTCACCGCAGGAATTTTGTCACCAAAAGCAAAAACAGTCGCTTCTTCTCGTCCGCCCATCTGTTTGCAGATATCACGGATTATATTCACATCTTTTGTTTTGTACGCACCAAATGCACATCCGATGGAATCGTACAAATATCTTTTTACTTCATTTATTACATCTTTTGGTAAATCTTCGTATTTCAGGTTAACAGCGAACTCAGAAATAACACGCGATATGGACTTCTCCATTGTGGTTATCCTTATAATGTTAATTGGAAAAAGGGATTACTTATTATGCCAGTTGGTTTCAAATATCTTCGGAAAATTGAGGAAAGGGAAGAATTGTTTTGTAGTATTTGATCTTTCTCTCAGCATTGATCTTTATTATTATTAAAAATCTCTGATGCTAAATTATCTTTTTGCCTGTTTAAAAAAAAGAGAATAAGGACTTTGTAAATTAATATTTAGCTGTTTTTAATGATAAAATCTGCAGTTATCTAGTGATCCATATTTTCATTCTATCAAGTAATTCTATTTTTTACCCACCCTTCCAATCCACCTGCGACTATCAATTCCTGTGCTGCAACTCCTACAGGGTCAATTGAATAGATTTTTTCACCTGCTGATAGGATAGATTTCGTGAAGTTAATTACAGCGTTCATGCCCGTTTTAACAGTTAATTTTTCTTTACCGAATTTTAATTTCAGGTCATTTACTAATTCAGGACATTCAATTAACAAGTAACCATTGTTTAGAGCGTTCCGTTTGTATGTTTCATTGAACGATCCTGCTATAACAAGCTGTACTCCGCGGTACTTTAGTGCTGTAGCAGCTTGCTCACGTGAACTTCCGGTACCGAAATTAAATCCGCCAACAAGCAAATCACCTTTCTCAACAATCTTTCCGAATTCCGGATCGTAATTTTCCATAACTACTGAAGCTTGCTGTTCAGGTGTCATGTCATCCTGGTATGTGTATTTACCAGGATAAATTCCATCGGTGTTTAGGTTATCTTGATAACAGAATATTAGCTCACCCTCAATAATTGAAGGGAAGCCATCAATAATTTGGACATAAGATTTTACTTTGGTGGTTTTAGAATTGACCTTTATCTCGCCTATTAATTTACCTGAAGATTCAGAACCGGGATAAGTTATAAATCCGGCAAGCGCTGAAGCAGCAACTACTGCTGGTGATGCGAGATATGCTTGAGCGTTTGGTGAACCCATTCTTCCTTTAAAATTACGATTAGTTGCAGAGATACCTACTTCTCCGTCTTCAAGTAGCCCAACTCCCATTCCAATGCAAGGTCCGCATCCCGGAGGAAGTGGAATAGCACCAGAATCGAGCAATACCTTCCAATCTCCACGCTTCTCACTTTCTTTTTGAACTTCACTCGAAGCTGCAGCGATATAGAATCTAACTCCTTCTGAAATTTTCTTACCACGCAAAACTTCTGCTGCTTCAGCAATATCATCTACCCGCGAGTTAACACAAGATACTAAATATGCTTTATGAATTTTTACCTGCTTGTTTTTGATTTCTGAAACTGCTGTCATTGTTTTTACAGTATTCGGTCCTGATACATTCGGTTCGATAGTTGATAAATCAATTAAAAGTTCTTTTCCATAAAATGCATCATCATCAGGTTGCAGATCGGTCAATTCATTTTCGAGTATTGCAATACGTTCTTTGTTCATTCTTGGATGTTGACCGTTTCCATCAATATCTGAAGCAACTCCTTCTAGTCCTCTTTTTTTGATAAACTGAGATCGATTTATTAACCACTCAATTGTAATTTCATCGATGGGGAAGACGCCAGCCATTGCACCCCACTCGGTAGTCATATTTGCAATAGTAAATCGTTGATCGATTGAAAGAAATTTAACTCCATCACCTGTAAATTCTATTGCATGATTCAATACTTCATCATGATTAAAGAATCCGCACAATGCAATAATTACGTCTTTGCCAGTAACACCTTTATTCAATTTCCCTTTTAATTCCACTTTAGCAATAGGAGGAACTTGCCACCATGTTCTCCCGGTAGCCCAGATTGCAGCAGCATCAGTGCGGACAATTGGAGTTCCAAGGCATCCTAATCCGCCATACATATTTGAATGACTATCTGAAGCCACCGCCATAGTGCCGGGCCAGGCATATCCTTCTTCACACATTATCTGGTGCCCAATACCTCTGCCTGCCGGATAAAAATCCGCACCCATCGATTTAGCAAACTCTTCGATCTTTTTATACTTGACTAAATTTTTCTCGTCTTTGTTTTGAATATCATGATCGAGTGTGCAAACTACCTGTCTTGGATTGGCAAGTTTTGTAGCACCTATACTTTTAAATTTTGGGATTACTGCACCGGTATTATCGTGTGTCATTACATAAGCCGGTTTTATAGAAATATAATCTCCGGAGTGAACAATCTGATCTTTATTTAATCCGTATGCAAATTTCTGGGCGATTTTTTCGACTAAAGTCTGATTCATTTAATTTCTCCGTGAAAAATGAAACGTGAAAAGGAAGACGAAAATTTAATTTGAATATTTCTTTATCATATTTGTGAGCATTGCGAAAACACGATTTAATAATTCATCAGTAATACTAATATCCTGGCTTTTGCAGTATCCTAATTCTATTGAAATTTCTATTTGCGAATCGATCTCTACTATTTAAGATCTAGCAATCTGCAGAAATCTTCTGATATCAAGTTCGGTACTTCTTGATAAACCTTCAGCTAAATTTGAGACAACGGAAACAGAAGCTCTTCTCAATTGCGAAACTAATCCATATTGTTCATCCTTTGGGAAATCTGAAGTAAGTTTATAAATATCCTTTACCAACTCAACACTGACTTTCCAAACGTCAAGCTTTTTATGATTTAACTTGAGCATACGTCTCCCGTTTCACTTTTCACGTCTCACGTTTTAAAGGGTTCAAACGATACAAAATCTGCATGGTGAACTATTATCGATTCTACGGAACGCTTTCCCAGATCTCCTTCCTTTGAGTGGTACGCAATAATATGGAGCACTTCAGGAGGTAAACCGAATCTATCGGCAATGGCAACTCCGCTAAATGGATGGCGAAGTAATTTACCGGCATGACTTGTAGTTAAGTTTCCGTTTACCATATCATATTCAATCAACTTGCCTACGTCAATAAGTATTGCCCCGGATATAAGGTAATCCATATTAATCTTAATCGCATCACCGAAGTTTTCTTTCATTCTGTTTGCAATATCAACTGCAAGTTGTACACAGGTTCTCTTATGATTCATGAAAGATATATTACAATCGGTAATTAAAAGTGAAAATGGTATTACCTCCAGGTCATTAGGTGTTAGGACAGAATTCTTAATTGCATACACCCATGCATTTAATGTTTTGTCGCGCAATGATTCGTCTTTAATCCAATTTAATTCAGGCCATAACTTTTTTACTTCTTCTATTAACATTTTTACTCCATATTATTTTACTAATTCAACTTCATTTCCGTTTTTACGTAATATCTGGTAGGCTTGAAATACAAGAATGATTGCCAGAACAAAAAGTAAAATGGAAATAATAGATAGTATATAATTATTACCAATGATGTTGGTATAAAACAAACTGACTAATGCCGTTAATGTTACGGTGAACATGAATATCATCGGTATCAATGTGAATAAATAATTTAATTTTAGATTTGAAATCCAAACCGTAATTGCAAGTAAAGCAATTGCAGCAAGTAGCTGATTGGCACTTCCGAAAACAGGCCAGAGAGACATTGTCTGCCCGCTGAATGTTAAAGCTGCACCGAATGCGACAGTAATTGTTGTGGCAACGTATCGGTTCTTAACTAAAATACTCTGTTCTTTCTTGTTTTTAACCTCAAAGAATTCCTGGAATGAGAAACGGGCAAGACGTGTTGCCGTATCAAGTGTTGTTAAAGCAAAAGCGGAGACTGCTAATGCAGCAAAATTTGTCGCAACATCGGTCGATATATTAAGTAGAGGAATATTATGTATGAAATTCGCTACTCCAATAGAAAAAGCCGCAACAGCACCTTTTGTCTCTAACAATTCAAGGAAATGTTGCTGATCAAGAGAAGCAACCGATAATAATGCGAGAACAGCAAGAACTCCTTCGATCAGCATACTTCCATATCCAACAATCTTTGCATCTGTTTCCTTATCAAGTTGTTTGGATGTAGTACCGCTGCCGACAATGGAATGAAAACCGCTAATAGCTCCGCATGCTACAGTTACAAATAGAGCGGGGAATAAATATCCAAGCTTATCAACAGAAAAATTTGTAACAGGTGCAAGATGAACTTCGGGCATTGTAAAGAAAAGCCCCACTATTCCACCAATCATTAAAGCATATAAAAAGAATGAGTTTAGATAGTCTCTCGGTTGTAATAATATCCAGACTGGTGTTACCGATGCAACAAAAATGTATCCGATTAAAATGTAGATCCAAATTTCACTGCTTAGCTGAATCGGAAATAAATTACCTAGGTAAATACATAAGAATAAAAATGCGACTCCTACAATTGATGAAATCCACAGCGGTGCTTTAAATCGATAAACTGTCATTCCAAAGGCAACTGCTAATAAAATAAAAAGTAATGATGATGTCCCGGAACTTGGTATGCTTGAAAATGTACTTGCAACGATCAGCATGAATACGGCAATAACCAGGATTAGAGTTGCCCATGCGAAAAGTAAAAAAAGTCTTTTACCATTATGCCCCATATAAGTGTCAATTATTTGACCGATCGATCTACCTTTATGTCTTACTGAAGCTACTATTGCAGTATAGTCGTGAACTCCACCGATAAATGTTGCACCGATAAGTACCCAGACATAAACGGGTATCCAGCCAAAACTTGCTGCTATGATGGGACCGACAATTGGGCCGGCACCGGCTATTGATGCAAAGTGATGCCCGACTAAAACAGGAGTTTTTGCCGGACAGTAATCAACACCGTCATACATGGAATGGGAGGGTGTTTCATTGGAATTCGCTACACTCAATTTGCGTGTAATGTATCCGCCGTAATATTTGTATGAAAAAACGAATACAATCATTGCAAATAGAATTATAATTATACCGCTCATAGAAATTGCTCTCTTTAATTAAGATGTAAGAAGCCAGAAGTAAATTACTTACCTCTAACATCTCGCTTCAAGCTTATTAAAGTTTCTTAATAACAGCATCGGTCATTTGTTGAGTAGTTGCTGCCCCTTTTTCAAAAACATCGGCACCGCCTTTAAGTTTTAGCATATCGTATGTTTTTACTTTTCCTTCTTCAATAACCTTTGCAATTGCATTTTTAATCTTAGTTGCAATTTGATTCTCACCAATATGATCAAGCATCATTACGGCGCTCATAAACATTGCTATAGGGTTAACTATCGAAGGGTTCAGTTTCTCATATTTTGGAGCACTTCCATGCGTAGGTTCAAACACAGCATAATTATCTCCAAGGTTAGCACTGCATGCAAATCCAAGTCCTCCTATTAAACCGGCAAAGCCGTCGCTAATGATATCACCGAACATATTTTCAGCAACAATAACACCGTATTCTTCGGGATTCTTAGTCAGCCACATCATTTGTGCGTCAATATTTGTATCCCAAAGGGTAATGCCAGGATATTCTTTTGCAGTTTGCTTTGCAATCTTAAACATCATACCCGAAGTTTCTCTTAGGACATTTGGTTTTTCACAAAGTGTAACATTGGAATACCCATATTTTTTTGCATATTCGAATGCAGCTCTAATAATTCTTTCGCTTGCTTTCTTTGTAACAATTCGTGTTGATATTGCCATCTCTTCACTTGGAACATCTTTGAATGCTTTCATTTTAGGATTTGTCTCTAAAGCATCCCTTACAACTTTTGGTGGATTAGTCCATTCAACGCCGGCATATAATCCTTCTGTATTCTGTCTGAATATTACTGTATTAACAATTGGTTCTTCGAATCCCTCATCGGCACTTCTACGAATAAAATTGAGTGGATTTCCTTTGAATGAAATACAAGGGCGAATGCAAATATCGAGATTGAATTTTTGACGAAGAGAAACTATAGGTGAAAAATAGACATATCCTTTACCTTGTAAAGATGGATCCAGTTCCTTCTCTGCAGCATCTTTCGGTTTGCTTGTAATTGCTCCAAACAGTGCGATCTTATGTTGATTAATTAAATCAATTGTTCTTTGAGGAAGGGCGTTTCCTTCTTTACACCAGAAATCCCAGCCGATATCACCCCAAACATAATCAGCTTTGAATCCGGAAGAATCCAGTAATCTGATTGCTTCCTGCAATACAACTTTTCCAATTCCATCTCCGGGAAGTGCAACAATTGTTCTCATTGTTAATCCTTATTGTTTTAAAATTTCTATCTGCAACTTAGATAGTATAGTCATCTTTGGCAAGGGAATCTGGTGCAATCGAATGGAAAAAGTGAGATCAAAAATTAAAATCAATTTGAAAATTTAATCTATTATCTATGTTACCCTTTATTTCAGAATCACCGCTCCCCAAATATCTTTCATTTGGTTTATATAATTCGGAATATTTTAAAGAAAGATTCAACCCGAGCTTTGTTGAATAACGTGCCATAAAATACCATCGTAACCCTTCGCCATATAATGCAGGATTAGACATTATCCCGATTAAATCATTTTCGAATTCATATATCCGCGAGTTGTATGAATCGGTTGAAAAAAAAACGAATCTGCCGCTTAGATTTAGATTAGATATTGGTACATATTTGATATCCTGAAAAAATAAATATCCGCTTTCTTTTGATTGCAAAGGCGTTGATGTTAGATAAACATACTCAATACGCGTTCTGAGCTGGACATTTTTCGCTGCCTTGTAATTCACCTCTGCTCTAAAATTCTGTTGATTCCGTTTAACAAGAGCCAATCCATTATTTAATACCTGCACAAAATCTTTTGTTTCGGTTTTGTATTTGAGTCTTATCTCAGTGTTAGGGAAAATACTGTTTGTGTAATAGACTAAGAAATCATTTCCGGTAGAGGAAAAATTGTAATTGCCGCTTGCTAAAGGAAATTTGAATTGGTCATAATAAATATTAAATATTCCGTAATCTGTTCGTAGCCGGATTCCCGAGTAAAAACCTAATTCATTTTGGGCGGTTCCTCTTTCACCAAAACTGCTAGCATGTATATTGAAATAATTACGCGGGAAATTTCGAAATGAAAAAACGATTGAAAAATTTTTATCGACTAAAATAGTTGCATTATGGATAGAGGCTATTGATGTCATATTGTAAGCAATTTCACCACTAAGGTAGAGCTGGTTCAAAATTGTTGAATAGGTTCCGGAGAGATATTCATATAAGTTTCCGGATTCTTTTAATTGATTGGTTTTCACAAATTCATTGCTATAAGAAGAGCGGTAATAGAGCCAACCAAATTTTGTATCCTGATCCAGATTATAATCAATGGATGTACCGAAAACTTTTTCACTTATCATATTTTCTTTTCGACGTTCAGTTTGGGTCCGGTGAAAGCCATCAATAATCAAAGATGTTATTCGATTTGATATGGAATCAACTGAGGCATCTTTTTTATTGTACGAGAAAAAAGGAGAAATTGTGAAGCGTCCAAAATTAAGTTTAAGTGCAATCCCTCTTAAAAATTGATTCTCATCGGAACTTGTGTAGGGGACTGCATTACCATCCCCCTTAGATAATACATTTACAGCATCTGTCCCTTTTGAAAATGAATAGGGACTCCAGATTGCTAAGCCTTGCCCGAACTCAAAGATATAATCACCAAGAATTATTGTTTTGAAAATTGAAATGTCGTTTATTCTGATATGCAACGAAGAAAAATCGGCAAATGATTTTTCCCCGGCGTCTTTCTCTAATAGGGTGCCGATATATATTTTATTTGCAACATTGATTTTAATGCGATTGTAATATTTCTGTCTGGAACCCTCAAATTTCCCGGTTGAAAATCCTTTGCGAACTTGAAGATCCTGCTGTGCTCTGAATCTATAATTGAATTTTACATTGGATAATTGCTTGGCGATATTATCAAAAAAAGAAGTCTCAATATCATCACCAAGTTTTAGAAAGGGTAATATTCTATCAATTATCTCCTGATCCGCACCTTCGATATTCTGTAAATCTTCCGGTTTATAAACCCCGCCTTTTAGATTTCTATGACGGATTATCGCTCTGGCAGTCTGAATATCCATTAAAGGAATTCTTAGCAGGTCATTAACTGATGCTTTATTCAAATGAATAGGGTTGTTTATAAGATGCTCTACCAAATCATATATCTGCGAATCTTCATTCTCTAATGTAGCATCTTCAAGAAGATCTTCTAATTTATCATAAGTCATTACCGTATCTTTTTGCTGGGAATAAAAATCCAAAGCAAGGATAAAAAAGATTAAATGGAAGTAAAAATACTTCATGCACTTCTTCATCTGTTTTTTAAAATCGAATTACTATCCCAAATTGATGACTTAAACCAAGGTCAGGGTGTGAAGTAAAAGCATAATCTGCTTGAATAAATTCATAAAGAATTCCGATTCCCCCCGAAAATAGATTAGGTTCGTTTGAAGTTCCGAAACGTATTTGAATAAATTTGAGTAGGGAATATTCGGCTCCTATTCTGAATGAAGGATTATAATTCAATTCTTTTATGATTGTTAAAAAGCAGGTTAATGCTTCAAAAGCCTTATATCCGATCCCGCTAGAAAATACAACAGGAAACTGGTTGGACTCATTACCGACTGATGTTCTTGTTAAATTTTCTAAAACGAAACCCAATTTTAATTTTTTTGTTAGATCGGCAATTCCCCCAAGGTTAATAGAAAAAAATCCTTTGCTGCCGTAATTACGGATTGAGATATTTTTATAAATCGAAGTGAATCCTAAAGAAAATTTATCAGCGATTTTGTAACTGTAACCGAAAGCAATCTTTGTTTCCTTGTAAAGCTCGAATCCATATAAAATGAAGCCGCAACTGAAGGATCCAAACCTGGTTGGTTCTACATATGAACCGGATCCGGTTCTCACCTCTGTTAACCCGTATAAAGTTGGTGAATAAAAGAAACCGATCTCTCGGCTTGAAATGTTGGATAATCCAGCAGGATTATTGAAAATAGTGAATACATCCTCGGCAAATGAGATGTCAGAGTGAGCTAACGCAATTTGACGGGCACCGGGGTTCACCTGGCTGAAACTTTGTTGGGGAATAATGAGTACAAAAAGCAATATAATTAATTGCTTTTTCATGCTTTCAAATTTAAATGATTGTAATAAATATGTCAAATGCCTATTTTGAATAAAAAGAAAAAGTGAGCATCATGAAAAGATTCATCCTCTTATTAGTTATTATCATTTTTATTACAGGTAATAATTATTCCCAGGAAATAGAAGCCACGGTAGTTGTTAATTACGAACAACTTCCGGTTGCCGCAAAAGAAAGGCTTGTCAATTTCGGGGCACAGGTTAAAGACTATTTAAATAACAATAAATTTACCAGGCAGAACTGGGAAGGGGATAAAATCAAATGTAATATCAATATTTTCTTTACCGCCTCATCCGATGAGCTCACATATAGTGCACAACTTGTTGTTGCAAGCCAACGTGCAATTGAAGGTTCAAGACGAAGTTCACTTATGCTGAACATTATGGATAACAGCTGGCAGTTCCGTTACGAAAGAAATCAAGCTATGTACTTTAACCAAACCGACTTTGATCCTCTTACAAGTCTGCTTGATTTTTATGCCTACATTATCATTGGGTTTGACCTGGATTCCTATTACCGACTCGGTGGATCGGAGCTATTCTCCAGGGCCCTTGATATTTCAGTTCGCGGTGCAAGCGGAGCGTTTTCGGAAGGTTGGCAAACTAAAAGTACTGCCTATAATAGAAGGGGACTGGTCGAAAATTTACTAAATGCAAAATATCAGCAATTAAGGCAGGATATATTTGATTACCATTACAACGGACTCGATATTTATCATTCACCGGATTTAAAAGCAGAAGCCCAGGAAAACATCGTTAAGTTGGTTAGAAATCTTGAAAAGACTAAAGATCAGATCGATCCCCGAAGTGTTTTCTTAAAAGTATTTTTTGATGCTAAAGCGGGGGAGTTTGTTGAGTATCTAAAAGATTATAAGGATCAAAATATTTTTAATATTCTTAAGAAAATTGATGCTCCGCATATTTCAAAATATGATGAGGCATTAAAATAAAAATGTTTTCGTTTATTTATTTGGTTAATAATAGAATGAGCTATACTAAATCTTAATTTCATAGATACGGTATTTTTTATAAATCTCACCGTTCATTGTCTCTGCACCGCGATTCATCATATCATTATCTTCCAAAATCCAGCTTGCTTCACCAAGGAAGATCCCTATTTTTGCTGCACGCTGAACAATTTCCCAGTAGAACACCGCATCAAGTCCACGCTTCTGATACTCTGGTATAATTCCGAGAGTAAGAATTCTTGCCCATTTAATTTTTTTCTTTTGTGTTAAAAGTTTTATTATTCCATATGGAAATAATTTCCCATTCATCTGCTTAAAGATATAATTGTAATCTAAAAGTACGAGTGCAAAACCGACAATTTTACTATTAATTTCACCAAACAGAACAAGTGAGGGTTCGATAATCTGTTTTAAATCTTTTGCCATGGCATCAATTTCTTCATCGGTCATCGGTATAAAGCCCCAGTTAGGGGCCCATGCATTATTATAAACAAGTTTTACTTTTTCTAATTCATGGTCGAAATTTTTTATATCGATTTGGGAAATCTTTATACCGGATCGTTTCTGAGCGATTTCTGCAACACGTCTTAGTTTATCTGACGCAATTACTTTTTTGTTTTCAAGTTTATAGGCATATAGATCTTTTGCTTTTGTAAATCCGTAATTATTACAAAGGTCTAAATAGTATATAGGATTGTATGTCATCATTATGCGGGGCTCATCATCAAAGCCATCTATCAGCATTCCATATTCTTCGTTTGAAGACGGATTAGCTGGACCCCGCATTTCTGTTAATCCTTTTTCTTTCAACCATTTTTTTGCTGAATCGAATAAAGCGTTTGCAACTTCCTGATCATTAATCGATTCAAAAAATCCGAAGAAACCGACATTGTCGTTATGATATTTATTGTGAAGATCATTTTTTATTGCTGCGATTCTTCCTACTAATTCTCCGTTCCTTCTGGCAAGAAAGAGTTCCATTTCTGCGTGTTTAAAGAAAGGATTTTTAGTCTTATCCAGTATTTTTTTCTTGTCGAATATAAGAGGCGGAACCCAGTATTTATCATTTTGATAAATCTTCCATGAGAATTTTATGAAATCAAGTAGATCTTTTTTTGAGGATACGGTTACAATATTTACTTTGGCCATCAATCCCTCTAAGGTAGAGAAGCATACATCCCAATGTATGCTTCCTAAGATTTGATTTTTAGATTAAACCTAACTCCTTACCTATTTTCTTAAATGTGTCAATAATAAAATCGAGGTGTTCATCTTCATGTGACGACATATAAGAAGTTCTCATCATCTGTTTTCCTTGTGGAACACCAGGAGAAATGAAAACGTTAACAAAAATTCCGGAATCATAAAGCATCTTCCACATTTTGAAAGCTAACAGGTCGTCACCAACTATAACGGGAACAATGGCAGTACGACCTTCTGGAACATTAAATCCGGCTTGTGTTAATTCGCTTCTTACTTTAGCTGCATTTTTGATAAGCTTATCAACACGCCATGGCTCCTGTTCTAATATTTCTAAAGCTGCAAGAGCAGCAGCTACTGAGGCCGGTGTTGGAGACGCGCTAAATATCATTGCAGTTGAATGATGTTTTAAGTAATTAATCACTCTTTCGGGTCCTGCAACAAATCCACCTAAAGAAGCAAATGTTTTGCTGAAAGTGCCCATTGTTAAATCAACTTCTTTTTCGAGATTGAATTCACTTGCTGTACCCCTTCCTCCTTTTCCAATAACTCCAACAGAATGAGCATCATCTATCAGAATTTTTGCGTTATACTTTTTGGCAAGAGATACTAAATGAGGAAGATCAACGATGGCACCACCGGTGCTGAAGACTCCATCGCTTACAATTAATTTGCCTGCATCCATAGGTATCTTTTTCAGTACTCTTTCAAGATCATTTAGATCCATATGTCTATATCTTTCTAGACTTGCTGACGCGCCTTTTGCCATGATTTGTCCGGCAACTATACATGCATGATTATCTTTATCGGAAACGACATAATCTCCACGCTGTACGAGTGTTGGTATTATACCTTGTGCAGTTTGATAACCAGTGCTGTACAGCAAAACAGCCTCGGCACTGAAAAATTTTGCCAGTTTTTCTTCCAATTCGATGTGTAAATCCAATGTCCCGGTTAAATACCTCGAGCCGGAACATCCGGTTCCATACTTTTCGATTGCCTTTATAGCTGCTTCTTTAACTTTTGGATGCGCTGTCAATCCTAAATAATTGTTTGAGCCGGCCATTACTATTTTTCTTCCTTCGATTTGTACAACCGGACCCTCGTTCTCTTCGATTGGTCTGAAGTAAGGATATACACCCAAAGCTTTAATATCATCAGCACGGGTGAATTCATAACATTTATTGAATAAGTCCAATATTCCTCCGGATTATTTTTCGTCCTTTATTTTTTATATCTTAATGAAAATTATTTTGCAGATTTTGTAAATAACTAAAACAATATAAACAAATTTAGCATTTTTTTAACACTATGGATTCAAAAATAATTTCAGTCGTAACCGGGGCATCAGGCTTTGTCGGTAGTCATTTAGTTGACAAATTGTTAGAGCAAGGTCATCATGTAAAATGTATTTTAAGAAAGACCAGTTCAAAAAGATGGCTTGAAGGGAAACCGGTTGAAATAGTTGATTGCGGACTTTTTGATAAGAAATCTTTGAAAGAAGTTTTGAAGGATGCAGATTATCTATTTCACGTAGCTGGAGTAGTTAAAGCAAAATCTAATGAAGAATACATCGATGGAAATGTTGAGTCCACCCGTGTATTGCTTGAAGTTCTGTTGGAAGTCAATCCTAATATCAAACGGGTTATAATTGTAAGCAGTCAAACTGCATGCGGTCCATCAATAAACGGAATTCCATGCACAGAAGAATCTAAAGAAAATCCAATTACTCGATATGGTAAAAGTAAATTTACTCAGGAACAGCTTGCAAGAAGTTATATGGATCGACTAAAAATAAGTATAATTCGTGCTGTTGCGGTATTTGGGCCTAGAGATACTGAAATTTATTTAGTTTTTAAAACCTATAAGAAGGGTTTTATGGGATTGATAGGGTTTGATAAGAAACTAGTAAACCTTATTCATGTTTATGATTTAGTAAATGGAATTATATTAGCAGCAAGAAATGAGAAAGCCATAGGGCAAACATATTTTATTGGATCGCAAGAATATTATGATTGGGTTCAAATAGGTGAAGTAATTTCAAAAGCAATGGGAAAAAAAGCTCTTATAATTCGCGTTCCTCATTCCTTAGTCTTTACAGTAGCGGCAGTAGCTGAATCATTCGCACTCTTCAGCTCTAAAGCTGCTACTTTTAATATTGAAAAAGCTCGCGACTTCGTTCAGAAATATTGGACTTGTGATGTTTCAAAGGCTGTAAATGAGCTAGGGTTCCGTCAGGAAATCTCCCTTGAGGATGGCATAAAACAAACTGTTGATTGGTATCGTGAAGAGAAATGGCTCTGATCAATTCTCTTTCTGCTATAGTAGAGATGCGTTTTACAATTTTTACAATCGGAGTTTCCAAAATGGTTTGCCGCTATATCGACTCCCGATAGTAAACTTATTTCTCCGGAAAGCAAACACTCGAGTGACTTTGCACTATTATTAAATGTGAAAATCCTTTCTATTTTTGTTTGCTTAAGAGTCGTAATATGATCGATATGCCAGTGAATGTTTTTCGATTTGAGCAGATGTCGTTTAAGTCTCTGCTTAAGATTTTTTTGTGCACTACCTGCATAATAATAGAATCCTTTTCTAAATACCTTTCCGGAATATTTTCTCAGATTTAGAGTGAATGGGTATTGGGCAGAAATCTCCAGAATATATACACCTGAATTCTCAATTATTTTTAGCACCTTCTCTAATCCATGTAATGATGCCCTCTCTCTGATTCTTTGTTAAGGGTCTGTAACCCAATGGAGGCATAAGTGAAGTTGTACGCCCTTCAATTGCCCATGCTAATTTGCTATTATCCGGTAAGCCGGGTGCAACAATAAGAAAATCTGCAGTTGCACTTGCATGATTTGACAAACTTAATCCCGAAGCTCTGTCGGTACCGTTATGACAGCCTGCATTATTGCATCTTGCATCGAATATTGGTTGGATATACTTGTTAAAACTTACATTACTCGAAGGAATTACTACAGAATCAAGTTCCTCCTGGTTGATTGTATCATCACATGCTGTAATTAGTGCCAGCAAAATAATTATCGAATACCTTTTCAATGTTATTGAATTTTTCATTTAACCTTTCAGTGATTATGATAAATTAATTTTCTGTTCCGTATCAAACATATAGATATTTTTATTTTATCACTAATCCATTTCTTTTTTCCAAGACATATTTATTTTATCTTTGAATCGGACAATAACTTTTTAGGTTATTATATGAAAACGAGAAATTTTATACTGCCATTAATAATTCTTCTGATTCTTTCATTTGAAACTTTTTCACAGAATCTTCTGCAGTCAGGACCAATGGTTGGTTATTCGGCAATGAGGGAAGCTGGTCTATGGGTCCAAACCAATACTCCGGCAAAAGTAAAATTCGCTTACTGGAATATTAATGAACCGAAGAAAAAATATTTCACAGATGAAGTGACTACTGAAAAAAGTAATTGGTTCACTGCCAAATTAGTAGCAGATCAGCTCGAACCCGGTCAAAAATATAATTATGAACTTTATATTAATAATAGAATTGTTAAACGAAATTACCGTTTGCAGTTTCAGACTCAGAAACTCTGGCAATGGCGGGAGAATCCGCCAGAATTTAATTTTGTAACCGGCAGTTGTTTTTATGTAAATGAAACGCAATATGATCGCCCTGGTAAACCATACGGAAGCGATTATCATATAATGAAGAGCATTTATGAAAAAAATCCCGACTTCATGATTTGGCTTGGAGATAATTTTTACCTGCGCGAAGTTGATTGGGATTCATGGACGGGTATCCTGAAAAGAATAACTCACACACGTTCTTTACCTGAATTACAGCCTGTACTCGGGTCAATGCACCATTATGCAATTTGGGATGATCATGATTTTGGTCCGAATGACAGTGACAGGGGATATTTCTTTAAGGAAAAGACTCTTGAAGCGAATAAGCTATTCTGGGTTAATCCTACTTTTGGTTTTAACGGAATATCTTCTATGACCACTTACTTTCAATGGGGTGACATCGATTTTTTTCTGATGGATGGAAGATATTTTAGAACACCTAATGACCGGAAAACCGGTTATAAAGAATTAATGGGCGATCCTCAGATTCAATGGCTTGTCGATAATCTTGTTACCAGTAGAGCTCCTTTTAAGATCATTGCTGTTGGCGGACAGGTTCTTAATCCGGTTGATGATAAACCTTACCTTGAAACTTATGACAAATTTCCGGAAGAGAAAGCAAAATTGTTATCATTGCTAAAGCAGGAAAAAATTGAAGGTGTAATTTTTTTAACAGGGGATAGGCATCATTCGGAATTGACAAAACTTGACCGTGAAGAGGATTATCCTTTGTATGATTTTACAATTTCTTCTTTTACAGCAGGAGTATCACCCGGCAAAGATGAAAAGAACATTCTCCGTGTTCCGGGCACTTTATCAGATGAACATAATTTTGCAATTTTTAATTTCTCCGGTCCTTCTAAAAACAGAGTCTTAAAATGCACTGTGTTTAATGTTGATGGGAAGGAATTGTGGAATTACTCTATAAATGAAAATGAGCTGAAGTATAAAAAGTAGGTGGTTCAAAAATCTTTATAACGATTGTTGATTAATCAAAACTTTTTTACATTTGCACAAGTTCTTTTAATCCTCAATTCTACATTCTCAATTCTAAATTGAAATGGGGCTATAGCTCAGCTGGGAGAGCGCTTGAATGGCATTCAAGAGGTCAGCGGTTCGATCCCGCTTAGCTCCACATGAAAACCTTGATTA
>JAGUYK010000007.1 GCA_020061355.1 Ignavibacteriales bacterium
CGGCACCCGGAGATGCAGATCATCGGCCCGAGCCCGGAGAAGTTTTTCAGGAGGAGGGAGTACGGGATTGGGAAGTATTCGGATGCGGTGTTGGGGTGAGGCACTAAAAACCTAAAGCGTAAAACAAATCATCGATAAGAATTAAAACGTCTTTCTTATTACTCTGACCCTCTACCCAAACATTAAAAATGGAAAAAGCGAGTGAGGATGAAGGCAATGAAGTTTTTACTTCTAGTTCACTTAACCATTCATGCGGGTCAACAGTTTCTATTTCAGTTAAAATTTCAGCGAGCATATCTTTATTGAAATTTAAAAAAACTGCAACTGATTCAGCAAAGGATGAATTAGCCATTGAATTTTTATAAATTAAATCTGGCGAGATCGTACTTGGCAAAAAAAGTAATGGGTGAAGATTAGAATATTTTTTTGTCTTACAATCTCCATCTAATATAGCAACAAATTTCATGAATTCAATTGATTTCGGCATAGAATTAAGAGCAGCTATTACTTCTGTATCACCACCAATTTGCGAAATATGAACGTGCCTATTTATATATTGCACTTCAGAATATATAAAACAAAATTGCAAAAAATCTGCAGCCCTTTTATCTTCAACGAATATTATCGCTTTCTTTTCAGCCTTTAGCCCCAAATAGCATAAACATTCACTATGACAAGTCGGATTATAAATAGAAGAGTTCAATCCCACTGGTTTCAATATTTTAATATGATTCTCAGGTATATTCGAAAGGATATGTGGTGAATGTGTTGACATAAGGCAAGAAACTCTTCTTTTTGAGCAATTTTTTGCCACAACATCCATAAGTTTTTCTTGTGATCTTGGAGATATAAATGACTCGATCTCTTCAATGAACCAAATTGAATCTTGTTCTATTTTATTTGAATGCCATAATAAATAAAAAATTGATAATTCTCCAAGACCCATCGTACGCGTATCATAAGCAATACCATTATGCTCAACTACAAAAAATGGCACAACATCAGTATTATAAACATCGTTAAATTCATATACAATAATTTTTTTGTAATTTTTCTCAACAACATAAGAATAAACTTCAGCTTCATTTAAAGGCAAATTCCGAGGTTCGGCTTGATCCATCAGGGCTTCAATATCCGAATCAGATTCAAGCTGAGCCCGAAGCTCTGTACATTCTCTACCAACATCAAGCCAAATTGCATTTAAATTTTCAATTATATTATTAGTATCTATCAAATTTCCCTCACTCATGATAATTTCGTGATCTTGACCTCTAAATTTCAATCTAATTATGCATGTGGATTCCATGATTCTACTGTAATATACACTATTAGGATCAAAATTACCTTGAAGAATTGAAAAGAGAGTTTTTAATACAGTACTTTTTCCCGACCCATTGGGTCCAGTTATTACATTTATTCCATAATTAAACCCAAATTCATGAGTTTTTATTAAACCGAGGTGATCCATATTCGCAGAAATCAGCTGCAAAGTTGTTGGTTTTTCTGTCCACCTCCGCCAGTAATCAAGGACCCTTGCCCTCCTCATCGAAAGCTCCCCCAGGTCTCATCAATAACTTTGAAAATACCAAATGCAAAGTTATCTTTTCTTGGTACATTATGAAGATTCTTAGCTATGTCTATTTTATAATTATTATCAATACTTATATTATCTTGAACTACTTTAATGTAAAAAAAGTACCATATAATGAAATCACGTATTTTGACAGAGGACACATCTGCGACTCTCGAACTGGCCCTATCATTAAAAACGTCAATTAGGTCATATACAAATTTTTGATCATTTGGCACCTTACTGTCTAAGTCATCATAATAACTATTTCGTAAAAATTCAAAATCAAGAATAAAATTGCCAACAATTTCTTCATTAATATAATTTTTGTTAAGCACAAGTGAGCTTATAAAGCATAACCAACTAAAAAACGTTGCCTTATTTAATTTAACAAATTGCTCATTCTGGCTTTTTATCGCTTTAATAAAAATCTTCAAAGTCTTACGTGCAGTATCGTAAGTCTTTTCACTAAATGCACTTCCATCCCTATATTTAGCGGTAATAGTACTAGCAGTAATTTTTGTATTTAGCGTTCCGCAATCCAGTGAAAAACAAAACTTTGACAATACATCATTATATGCCATCCGAGAGTTTGAAAAACCAATTATTTCCTTATCTATGCCGCTATCAATGAGTTCCTTTACTAGTTCTTTAATTTGTTTCCTAGCAGTTCCAAAATAAGCATTTCTTTGTTCTGCGGCTGTCAAATTTGTGGGTTGGTTCAGCCTATAAAAAAGTTCTCCCGGCTCACTTGCTTCATAATCAACAATAGTAAACATTCTTATTGCAAACTGATCGAAGATTCTCTTTGCTGTTTGTGGCAACTCACAATATTTCAATCCATCCAAAACTTGCATGGAACTTGACTTTGGTTCCATAAACCCATCTACTGCAAATTCGCCCCTTACGAAATCTCTTATCGCTACAAGCCGCTGCTGTCCATCTAGTACTTCTAACTCTCTTGTTTCATCAATGAGGATTACGTGGATGGGTGGCACATGCCAGTCTCTCAAAATGCTATCAACTAATCTTTTCTTTTTTTGTAGACCCCAAACCTCACCTCTTTGGAAATCAGGTTGTAAATTGATTACCCCTGATTCAATTCTATTGACCAAAGTTTGAGTATCCGGATCCGAGGCAAGAAGTCTCATCTCTACCTCCACGATTGAATAGCTAAGTAATTATTTCCATATCTAGAATTTTTCAAGTGTTTCCTTATTCAACCTCTGAACGAGTGCCCTCCCCCTCCCCCCTGGCCCATAACCTGCACAACCCCCCGGAGGGGCAAAATATTCCCC
>JAGUYK010000043.1 GCA_020061355.1 Ignavibacteriales bacterium
CGCCGGAATTTGTGAGGTCGTCAAAGAAGCTTATCCCGATTTTACGGCATTCGATCCGGAAAATCCGCATTACGATCCGAAGAGTAAGAAAGATAATCCCGCATGGATGATGGTAGATGTAAAGCTTGTTAAAAAGTTTAAGAACTATGTCTCGATTGATAGCATGCGTCAGAATAAAAAACTTCAGAAGATGCAGCTTCTTCAGCGGGGCAATCGGCTTTCTGTTATACCGGTTACTAAAGAAGAGTATGATGAGATTGTAAATATGGGAAGTGCATAATAATTAGTTTGGTTTGCATTAATGGGGTTTTCCACATCATGTTAATTTTAGTATTTTCCATTCGTATATTCTTATTTTGTATTGGTCTAAAAAGTTATTATTGTGGTAAATAATAAGTTATAGCCAGCACGCCGAAAGGAGGGAAGTAAAATAAAGTTCAACACATTCACAGTCGTTCTATGCTCCAGCTTGCTTGTTCTCGCAGCGAATCCAAAACAACGTTATCCACTCGAATCGAAGAGTAGCATTGTGTGGATGAAAACATATGGTGGAGCCAAGTCTGACAAAGGGTACTTCTTTCAACCTACTTTCGACGGCGGATTTATTTTGACAGGTGAAACCAATTCGTTCGGCTCAGGGGACTACGATGTGTGGCTGCTCAAGATCAATGAGGTCGGCGACACCGTCTGGACACGTACCTATGGAGGCAAGAACCACGATTGGGGCGAAGCAGTTGTTCAAACGTCCGACGGCGGCTTCTTGATTGTAGGAGGGACAAAATCCTTTGGGTCTGGCGGCATCGACGTTTGGCTCATTCGCACCGATAGTTCGGGTGACACACTTTGGACGCGCACTTTCGGAGGGAAAGGAGACGATTGGGCGGATGATGTGGCTCAAACGACCGACGGAGGGTTTATCATTCCCGGATGGACCAACTCAACGCCGAATGGTGATTTTGATGCCCTTCTCATCAAATACGATGAATCCGGAAACATTGTTTGGCGTCGTACTTACGGCGGACCACGCGACGATGCAGCCAAGTCCGTGCAATGCACAGCCGACGGGGGTTACTTCGTTGCAGGTCTTACGAACTCTTTTGGCGCAGGTAGCTCTGATGTTTGGATCATCAGGACGAATGAGGCTGGTGACACTCTCTGGACTCGCACATTTGGCGGAACCGGCTACGATATGGCTTTTTGCGTCTCACGAACTTCCGAAAACGGATTCGCTGTTGTAGGCCGAACTCAGCCTTCCGGACTGGATAACGGCAATCTCTGGATTCTCAGAATGGACTCTCTTGGTGATACCCTTTGGACGAAGCCATACGGGGGAAAGGGTTACGACGTTGGCACTTTTGTTCAGCAATCTTCGGATGGCGACTTGATTGTAACCGGTTTCACAAATTCCTATGGCTCGGGGTCATACGATCTTTGGCTTCTCCGCACGAACTCCAAAGGCGACACGCTATGGACACGGACGTTCGGTGGACCTGCTTCTGATTTCGGCTTTTGCGTCCGTGAGCTTAAGAATAGGAACTTGATACTCGCTGGCTATACTGAATCCTATGGTCCCGGTGTTGCAGATGCATGGCTTATCCGACTCAAAGACAAATGACAACTGGAGTCACTCGGCATGCCGGCATATAACAAACGGCAACACGGCGCTCGCACGCTTGATAGGTAATGCTCAATCAAGGATTGGCTAAACCTAAAGTGCTCGCAACGGCGGTTTGCCTAAATCGTTATCGGTCATTTTAAGAAACGACGATGAAAAAGAGATCTATTATAATTATTGCAGCGATTTTAGGATTTATTACCATTTCGATATTTGGTATTAAATGGATAACAAAGTTTTTGAAAATAGATGCTTGTCTCAACAAAGGTGGCAGATGGAACTATGAACTTAATAAATGCGAAGAGTATTACAACTTAGATTCATTGAATCTTACTGACATCTACTGGCATACTGATTATGACACAATTCTAAATAAAGAATTTTTAGAAAAAGGTATATTATTAGATTCTTTGTCTCAATCACCTGCTGAATTGATTTATATTTTAAATAGACGTAAACCAATTTGTAAAATCGAATATGTAGATATCATAGGAGATACAATTACTATCAAAATCAACAATGACGAATACCTTACGGAACAAATGGGATCAACTGGGGCATATTGCTTTCTCGGAGAGACTGTATTCACATTGACAGAAAATGACTTAATAAAATTTGTTAGGATTGAGATGGATTATGGTTCGCATGCAAGTCCAGGATTGTATAGTAGAAATGATTATTTAGATTTATTTAAAAAATAGAAAACGAACCGCCTACATCACCTACCCTCAAGCCGGGGGTTTTCGCTTCGTTGACAGAAAATTAGTATTTGAAAAGTAATTCTTCGTAGGAAATTTAGCGGGAAAATTCCGTCCTGCGTGTATTTGCGAAACGTTGAAGAGATTGTTAAAATGGGAATCAATCAGAGATTAACTCAGTATAGCATTCTCGTCTTAATTGTCCCGGGAATAGACTTTAGCTCCGTCATAATATCTTTAACGTATTCTTTGCTGTCAACATCTATAATTACATACCCGATGAATGGATCGGTTTGCAGAAATTGAGAAGCAATATTCAGATTTCTTTCGATAAAAACTTTTGTGATTTTGTTCAACACACCCGGCATATTTTTATGGATATGAAGATACCGCTGTTTAGTGTCATTCGGTATAAGTGCCACTTCAACAAAATTTGTAGCGCCGATTGTAGAGCCCACATCGCAATATTTAACCAGCTTCTCAGATACTTCAAGCGCAATATTTGCCTGTGCCTCCAGTGTACTGCCGCCTATATGAGGTGTTAAAATTACATTCTGGAATTTCTGAAGCAGACATGTGAACGACCCATTGTTAGACGCGGGTTCTTCCGGATAAACATCTATGGCGGCACCGTAAAGATGCTTTTCCTCTAAAGTGGCGGCGAGGTCTTCCAGATTAACAACACTTCCCCTGGAAATATTTATCAGGTATGAACCTTTCTTCATCATTTCAAGTTGCTGTTTGGTAATCATATTAATTGTGGTTTCATTTTCAGGAACATGAAGTGTTACAATGTCGGCGATTCTAAGCAGCTCTTCCAAACTGCCGCAGCATTTCGCATTCCCCAGATTTAATTTTTTTTCAATGTCGTAATAGAACACATTCATTCCAAGATTCTCGGCAAGAATAGATACTTGAGAACCGATATGCCCATAGCCAATGATGCCAATATTTTTTCCTCTTACTTCAAATGAATTAGTAGCTTCTTTAAACCATTTCCCATTATGAGCATAATAATTTTTTTCCGGAATTCCTCTAATCAAAAAGATGCATTCGCTTATTACCAGTTCTGCAACAGAACGTGTATTTGAAAACGGGGCGTTAAAAACCGGAATCCCTTTTAATTTTGCGGCTTGCAGGTCAACCTGATTTGTACCGATGCTGTAACAACCGATAGCAATCAGCTTATGAGCATTTTCAAGAATTTCCGATGTAATTTGTGTTTTGGATCTTATCCCAAGTAAATGAACGTCCTGGATTTTTTCAATCAATTCTTTTCCGTTAAATGAATCTTTCAGGCATTCAACATTTGGATAGTCGTTACTCTCAAAATAACTCAAAGCGTTATCGTGAAGATTTTCAAGCAGAAGGATTTTAATTTTTTCTTTTGATAGTGAATGCGATTTGGTCTGGTTGTTCATAATTATGTTCTTGATAGATTTGAAGTCGGTAAATTCTATTTAGTGATTACTGCAACCATTAAAAAACAGACGGAACTTGTAAGTGGTGAATATCTGTTTAATTTTGTAAAATGATAGTGAAATGTTATAAATTTTTTCTTAATCTACATAGAGTTTTTATTAAAATAATGAAATTAGTTTTTATTTATAGACTTTGTTGAAAGCGATCTTCTTCTCTTTTGGCAAAACATTAATACGGTTATCATGAATCCAAAACGATTAAGGATATTAAAAGAAGGCAATAGTAAAATTGGTCCAGTTGTTTATTGGATGCAGCGCGATCAGCGGGCGCATGATAACTGGGCACTTTTATACGCACAGCAAAAAGCCCTTGAGCAGAAAACAACTCTCTTTGTTCTGTTCAATTTCGTTCCAAGTTTCTTAGAAGCTGCAATCCGTCAATACGGATTTATGATTAAGGGATTACAGGAAGTTGAATCGGAATTGAAGAAGCACAACATTTCATTTGTATTAACTACCGGGGATGCCGGAGAAGAAATTCCGAAGTTTGTTGAAAGAGTTAACGCTTCACTGCTTGTTACGGATTTTAATCCTCTTAAAATTGTTCGACGGTGGAAAAAATCCGTTGCCGATAAAATTGACATCCCCTTTCATGAAGTTGATTCGCATAATATTGTTCCGTGTCTTCATGTATCAGATAAACAGGAATTCGCTGCTTACACAATTCGACCGAAGATTCAAAGATTACTTCCTGATTTTTTAGATGAATTTCCCGCTTTGCAGAAAATGAAAACTAAGATTGAAAAAAATAAAACTGATTGGACTTCCGTTTACCAATCATTAAATATCAATAATGATGTGAAAGAAGTTGATTGGTTATTACCCGGCGAGAATGCAGCCCACAAAGTGCTTCAAGAGTTCATTAGCAAAAAATTTGTGAACTACGGTACAGACAGAAATTTTCCAACTCATGATGCGCAATCGAATCTATCGCCATATTTTCACTTTGGTCATATTGCCCCGCAGCGCGTAGCTCTCGCTATTCAGCCGTTGACTGATCATGCAGAATCTCATAAAGCTTTTTTGGAGGAAATGATTGTCCGACGAGAGCTATCCGATAATTTCTGCTACTTTAACAAGAGCTACGATTCATTCGAAGGTTTTCACAAATGGGCACAGGATTCACTCAATCTTCACCGGAAAGATAAACGGGAATATCTTTATTCATTAAAACAATTTGAACTTGCCGAAACTCACGACGACCTCTGGAACGCAGCACAAATGGAAATGGTGAACAAAGGTAAGATGCACGGATATATGAGAATGTACTGGGCAAAAAAAATTCTTGAGTGGACAAAATCCCCTGAGGATGCAATGCGAATCGCAATTTATCTTAACGATAAATATGAATTGGATGGGCGTGACCCAAGCGGTTATACGGGAATTGCATGGTCAATCGGCGGTGTGCATGATAGAGCCTGGTTCGAGCGACCGGTGTATGGTAAAATCAGATACATGAACTATAACGGCTGCGCTAAAAAGTTTGACGTAAAGAAATATATTAGTAATAATATAAACCCTCTTTCCTAAACAATTTTTCTTTTTTCTAATCCCAGAAAAATGATTCTAACCAAATAGGTAGTCAGTCCAAGTTTTTATTTCTTACCTTTCTATTAAAGAAATAGCATGTTATATGAGAAAATTAATTTCTATTCTTTTTCTATTGATCCTTCCCGAAGGATTTATAAATGCTCAGGGAAATGTCTACCTGATAATAGGCTCCGATACAGCAATTTGGGACGGGATGAATGTTGCAAAATACAATTGCTACTACAATTACAATGTCATTCCGGATAATTCCAGAAACTACTACGAAGTAATGCAGCCGGCATACCGTGATAAATTCTCGGATTCGTACGGTAACAAAGTGAAACTCACATGGTGGCTGATGTGCGGAAACATATTCCGTTACGCAACTAATAAAAACGTCCCTTATCCAAACCTTATAGTACCATACCAATCAAAAAAATATTATGGAGAACGATTTGATCAATTCGGAGATGAACTTTCACTTCACTATCATACATTCGTCTGGAGTGATTACGATGGTGACGGAAAGTATTACTGGAATCAGGCAAAGGAATTTCATGAATCGAAAGATGATTTCTATTATACGCTTGCACAACTCTTAATTGAGGAAAATATTTTCCCTGTGTCATTCCGGAGCGGCTGGAACCACATGTGCAACGAATGGCAGGCGGAGCTCGATAAGCTCCTCCCCTATTCGATGCATAACGAAGCACCTGCTTACCGGACAAGTAATACAGAACCGATAGATAACGTTTTTGATTGGCGCCAGGCAAGTAAGGAATTTGTTCCGTACAGACCTTCTCCTCAGAATTATCAAATTGACGGCAATGGTAAAGGATGGAACCTCCGTTCGAGGTATGTCGGCAATGTTACTCAAACGGAAATGAATACTATCTTTACAAAAGCTAAAACAGTTGATCAGGTTGTCTGTCTGTGGGGTCATGTTTGGGATGATCTATTCCCCGAGTATGTGCAAAGAATTGATTCTCTTGCAAAAATTTCTGCAAATCTGCATACTACGGTAAAATTTAAATACACTACAGGTGTTGAAGGGATGCAGCTCTGGAGAAAGATTAATGATTTCAATTCGCCTAAAGCAGATATGCAGGAAATTATTTCCGGCGATAATATCGCATATAAAGTAGAAGTTGACAAAGCGATTTTTCAGGATCAGCCGTTTCTTGCTATAAAGTATATGGATGAATCGTATCATGTCGTCGATTTTACAAAAACCGGAAATAACGAATGGACAAGTGCTAATACCTTCATAAAAAAAAATATTGTAAAAGCTGGTTTAGCTGTTACTGATACACTGGGAAATCTTACAACAAAGATTATTAATTATTTACCTGAGGATATTTATGTTGACAATAAAGATGCAGGGTATAGTGAATTAAACGGAACATGGATAACAGAGACTAAAGCTGCATGGGGATTGGATTCACGTAAATCATTTCTGCAGGCAAATGATTCATCTAAAGCACGATGGGCTTTCGAGATTAAACAGTCAAATAATTATAATATATTTGTTCAAGTTCCCAAGATTGGCCAGGCATGTAAAAATATTCAATTCAAGATTTTCGCTAATAATCAACTGAGGGAAGTGGTTACATTCAGTAATCCAATTCAACAAATGGATTGGGTCTATCTTGCCACTCACTACTTTGAGCCTTCACCGAATAATTATATTGAAATGGCAGCAAAGGGAACCGGACAGGAATCAACCCTTCTTTCCGCCGACGTTGTTAAAGTAACTCCGCTCGTAAGACAGAAATGGCTAACAACTTCCAGCGGATTGGTCAACCTAGGAGAAGTAATTAAAGAAGATACAACCAAATTGAGTATAGAACTTTCTAACCGTGGAATAGAAGGGCTGAATGTTCGTAATATAAGCTCAAGGAATAATTTTATTTCTTCGAGTATTAATCTCCCGTTTACGATACCAAAATTCAGTAAAATAATTATACCAGTTAATTTCTATTCAGCCAATCTGGGAAGTACAATAGATACATTAATCATACAAAGCGATGACCCATTCAATCCGATTGTCCCTATTGCATTCATTGCAGAGGTTACAAATTATTTCAAACTGATTGATAACGAGGAAATCGACAGCTATAAGGAATACGGGAACTGGGCAACAAGTGTTACACAGATTTTTGGTGCTTCCAGCAGATATGCGTTATTAAAACAATCACCCAAAGCATATGCTCTCTTCACAACTTTACTAAGAGAAGATGGTTATTATGATATTTCTTACATAGTTCCTAAAACCGTAAACTCAGCAAACAATGCACTTTATGTAATCAAACAAGCGAATACAAGGATTGATTCTCTTTATGTAGATCAAAACTCGCTTAGCGGGAATTGGGTTCTTCTTAAAAATTCTTTTTTGACGAAGAACGTACCGGTTCAAATTAAAATTGCGGATGATGGGAAATCTACTGTGGGCGACGTATTGAGAACCGATGCTGTTAAATTCAGTTTGTCGGCTGATCCATCTTCGACCGGTGATCTTGTTGAAATACCGCATGAATTTTATCTATTCCAGAATTATCCGAATCCGTTTAATCCGGAAACAGTAATCAGTTATCAGTTACCAGTAAGTAGTTATGTTACATTAAAAGTTTATGATATACTTGGAAGAGAAGTTGCAACATTAATTGATGAATTTAAACAAGCGGGGAGATATAATTGCGAATTGAGAACCTTGCCTGCCGGCAGGCAGGTTGCTAATGGAGAATTAACGAGCGGAATCTACTTCTACAGATTATCATCTGGAAGTTTTCATCAAACAAAAAAAATGATTTTACTTAAATGACATTTACTAACAACTAGTCACTTAGAAGTAAATAAGCGGCAAGTTTAGACATAAAATTCTTTCATTCTTTTAAGTTTTCCGTTAAGTAAAAGAATAGGTACTTTAAAAAGCATTAATGAATAATGAATCCAAAGATCAACAAGTTTTTCTTTTAATCTTGGTTCATGACTGTTGAATTTCTTTAACCAGTATTGGTAAGGATAGCAATGCGAAGGTTCATCCCTTTCAACAACTTTAAAAATTTTTGTGAGGGATTCATTTCTTTTTATAAGTGGACTATTTAATAAAGTCTTTACTTGTTTCATACCCCGGAATTCTGTCATCATTATCAAGCGGCATAAATTCATAAACTTTTTTTCATCATTTATTAGCTCGTTCTGATCAAGAGTTTGCAGGTCGGTTTTGAATATATGCTTAATAAAAAGATCTATGTAACCATAGTTTTTTGTAACTACAAAGGGCATGCTTTTATTTTTGTGAAAATAGTTCTTAAACATTAAGTAATGCTTCTTTTCATCATCGGCGTGTTTTCGAACTGAGGCAATAAATTCACTTTCTTGAGGATACTTATTAATTATTGCTGCATGAAGCTTGTCTAACTCTGTATATCCTACGTATTCATTGTAAATGTAAATAGACAACAATACACTATAAAACCGATTAAATATACTATCCATTTTATAAATCGTCCTCTTATAAGGCAAAAACTAGTTGTTATTTATAAATTATGAGTGAATATAAGGAATAATTACAATTAGGTAAGTAAAAAAAGGGACTTACACTTTAAGTCCCTTTTTTGAAAAAACTATTTAGCTTTTTTTGTCTCTTTAGGAATTAATACTACGTCAATTACATGTATCACTCCATTAGAAGCTTCAATATCTGTGGCTGTAACATTAGATTTATTTACCATTACTTTGCCATCTTTAACTTTAATCATTACATCTTTACCCCCAACAGTTGTAGCTTTAGTTAGCTTAACTACATCTTTAGCCAACACATTTCCGCTTACTACGTGATAAAGTAAAACATTCTTTAATGCTTCTTTATCTTTTAATAGACTTTCTAAAGTTTCTTTTGGTAGTTTTGCAAATGCTTCATCAGTTGGAGCAAAAACAGTAAATGGTCCTATACCCTTTAAAGTCTCTACTAAACCAGCTTCGGTTAATGCAGTTGCTAGTGTTTCAAATGTACCAGCACCTACCGCTGTATCGACAATATCTTTTTTCTGTGCGAATATTGATGTAGATATCAGCATTGCAATAATAAATGTATATATAAGTTGCTTTTTCATATTGTTACCTTTCTTTTATTCATATTGTTAACTTTCTATTATGTTGTAGCATTGTTAAAAAAGTTAAATGCAGTTAATATTATTATAGTTCCTCACGTGATTATTTAAAAAATAAAATATTAGCATTTTGGAATTATTGTAATTAAAATGGTGTTAAGCAATCATGAAAATACTTTTAACTGGCGCATCCGGATATATAGGTAAACGACTTTTACCGGTCCTTCTTCAACAAGGGCATTATGTAATCTGTTGTGTAAGGGATAAAAACCGATTTCGCAAAGATGGTTTTTATTCACATCCCAACATATCAGTTGTCGAAATAGATTTCTTATGTAAGATATCATTACCAGTTATCATAAAAGATATTGACGCAGCTTACTATTTAATTCATTCTATGAGCTCCGGTATTAGCAATTTTGAAAAACTGGAATCTGATTCTGCCGAAAATTTTGTAGAATTGATTAAACAGACATCGGCAAAACAAATAATTTATTTAAGCGGTATTACTAACGAAAACAAATTGTCGCGCCATCTCTCCTCAAGAAAAAACGTAGAAGAAATATTAAAGCATTCTTTCGTTCCTCTTACCGTATTAAAGGCGGGAATTATTGTAGGAAGCGGAAGCGCTTCGTTTGAAATAATTAGAGACCTTGTTGAAAAACTCCCGGTAATGATTGCTCCCAAATGGCTTAAAACAAAACATCAGCCAATTGCAATTCGAAATGTAATTGAATGCCTTACCGGTGTACTTATGAATGAAAAAACTTATAACAACTCATTCGATATCGGCGGACCCGATATTATTAATTACAAAGAAATGCTCTTGCAATTTGCCGAGGTGCGTGGATTAAAACGCTTGATATTAGCTCTTCCGGTTATGACCCCTCGTCTCTCTTCCTACTGGCTCTATTTTGTAACCGCCACTTCCTATAAACTGGCGGTTAATCTTGTTAACAGTATGAAGATAGAAATTATTGCAAAAGATGATTCATTAACTAAAATGCTTGACTTAAAATTGATTTCTTATAAAGATGCAGTACGTTTGGCTTTTGATAAAATTGAACAAAATATTGTTCCTTCCAGTTGGAAAGACTCACTTGTATCAAGCTCTCAACAAAACACGCTGCAGCCCCACATTAATGTTCCGGTTAATGGATGCTTAATCGATAAGCGGATCAAAGAAGTTAATGAAAGTATGATTGAACAGATTCTGAGTAATGTATGGTCTATTGGCGGAGATAGAGGCTGGTATTATGGCAATTGGCTCTGGCATTTACGAGGATTTCTAGATAAAGTTTTTGGCGGTGTTGGATTACGCAGAGGAAGAACTAATGCTTCGGCTATAAACACCGGAGATACCTTAGATTTTTGGCGGGTTCTTATTGCCGATAAAGAAAATAAAAGATTGCTACTTTATGCCGAAATGAAACTTCCCGGAGAGGCTTGGCTTGAGTTTAAGATTATAGCTCTGAACGGCAAATACTTTTTACAACAGACAGCAACATTCCGTCCCAAAGGATTATTAGGCAGATTATACTGGTATTCTGTTTTCCCCTTTCATTATTTTGTGTTTGATGGAATGGCAAGAAATATTATTAAATATGATATGAATCAATGAATAACTTAATAATTATTGCGCATCCCGATAAACAAAGTTTTTGCCATAATGGTATTTTCAGAACCATAAATAATACTTTAGTTGACAACAAAGAAAATGTTGATATCATAGATTTATACGACGATAAATTCGATGTGTTCGGGGATGAAGAAAAAACCAATTCTTATAAGAAATTAATTTATAGATCAAACCGGATGTACATTATATCTCCTGTCTGGTGGTTTAGATGCACTCCATTGCTGGAATCCTTTTTCGATCAAGTACTTACCCCTGGATTCGCATATAGGTTTTTTCCCATTACAAAATCGTTGGGATTTCCAAAACCCTTATTAAAAGAAAAAAAAGTAAGAACTTATCTAACTCACGGAGCACCTGCCTTACCCGTTCTTACACTTTATGTTAATTCAGTGAAGCTCCGTCTTGTAATGGGTGTTTATTCTTTTGTGTTTGGCTGGTTTAAAACTAAAACCCGGCAGTTTTGGTCTGTGCCTTTTGTATCTGAGCAAAAAAGAAATAACTACTTAGAGAAAGTTAAAAAAGATATTATAAGAGATATAAAAAGTTAAATGCAAAAGCACCAAAAACTATCATTTATTGCTCGTGTAATTATAATATTTTATAAAAGGTAAATTATGGTATTATTCATGTTTATTGCATTGCTAACAAATATTGTTAACCAGAATTCCGAAATTAATGATGTGCTTATAAATGCCAACATTATGAATACTAATTCAAAATGGAGAATTGTTAACGATGGGGTTATGGGAGGATTAAGTTCTTCAACAGTTAGTGTAAATGATGAAGGCAAAATCCTTTTCGGTGGTAATGTTTCTCTTAAGAATAACGGAGGCTTTGCATCTTTAAGAAGCCCGATCAAGGATTATAAATTCGAAAACTATTCGGGTATAGAAATCAGCATTAAAGGAGATGGGAAGAAGTACAGCATATCAATGAAAGAGACATCATATTTTAGCGGTTCATTTTATACTGTCAATTTCCAAACTACTAAAGATGAATGGATCACCTTAAAAATTCCTTTTACAAGTTTTGCCCTTTATTATTTTGGAAAGGAAGTCCGCTCCAATCCGCAAATACCTTTGAACAAGATAAAGGAAATCGCACTGCTGATAGGAGAGAAACAAGAAGGAACATTTAATGCAGAAATTGATTTTATAAAACTATACTGATGAATAACACACCAAATAATCTGGTTAAACACGATTCGAGAAAAAATTAGATTATTATGCGATGGATCTAAGTATTAAATTTTTATCATCTTGTTAATAGTCTTAAATGTCAATAACAGTCATGGGAACTTTTCCTCTTGCTCATGTTTATATGATTAGATTCTTAGGCAACTGAAAGGACATATAATTAAGATGGAAGAGAAATTGGCAAAAGAGTAAATTGACATATCATATTTTATACTATATTAAAGAAAATATTTTATGGTACTATTAAATATTACACATAAAGCAAAAGTGGATTTATAAAAAAATGAAAAAGAGATTTTTATTTACTGCAGCATTAATTTTATTGATAAGCATTTGTATAACAGCATCATTAAATGCCCAGGTAAGTATGGATGTTGAAACTGGTCTTGTAAGCACCGGTTATAACGATGTGCGCATACCGGGTAACCAAGGTACTTTTATCTCTTTGAAAGATGATTTGAAACCAAGTTTAGATATTTTTTATAGAATAAAACTCAATTACACTTTTAGCTCTGCTCATACTTTATCTTTATTATACGCTCCGTTAACTGTAGAATCGGAAGGACGATTAAATAAAGATGTTAACTTTGCCGGAAAGATATTTTCCGCAAATAAAGATTTAAGCGGTTCATATAAATTCAATTCCTACAGATTAACCTACCGTTACGATTTTGTGCAGAATCCTAACATTGAATTTGGTTTAGGTTTTACAGCAAAAATAAGAGATGCAGGAATTACAATTTCGTCTCAAGGAATATCTGCCGAGAAATTCAATGTTGGCTTTGTTCCAATTATTAATTTCAGATTGTCCTGGCACTATAATGATGATATTGGTTTTCTTTTTGAAGGTGATGCTTTAGCGGCCAAACAAGGAAGAGCGGTTGATGTTCTTCTTGCCGCATCATATAAATTATCCAATCAGATTGGGATTAAAGCCGGTTATCGTATTCTGGAGGGAGGTGCAGATAATGATGAAGTATACAATTTTGCCTTACTACATTACTTATCATTTGGTGTATCCTATACATTATAAACAAGTTAAGAAAAGAGAAGCATTAATATGAGCAGATTGAATCTTGTTAAACTGGCAATTTCATTATTATTGCCTCTATCAGTAGGAGCTGCGGCCGGGATGTTTACTTCTCAAGCAGTACCAACTTGGTATGCGTCCTTAAATAGACCCTCATTTAATCCTCCTAATTGGGTCTTTGGTCCGGTATGGACTTCTCTTTACATACTTCTAGGAATTTCATTTTATCTTATTTGGAAAGAAAATCCTTCTAAGTATAGAAACTTGGCAATAAAAGTTTTTTCAATCCAGATACTTTTAAACTTTTTGTGGAGTTTTATTTTTTTCTATTTCAATTTGATAGGCGTTGCTCTTTTGGAAATTATTTTATTGTGGATAAGCATTGTTGCAATGATTTATCTCTTTTACAAAATAAAGCCAATCGCGGCATATTTAAATATTCCATACTTGCTGTGGGTAAGTTTTGCTACAATTCTTAATTCCGGTTATTACTTCTTAAATTAGAAAAGCAATAAAACTATTACCGATAGAAAAAATTCAAAGAAGAGAAGTTGCAACATTAGTGGATGAATTAAAACAAGCGGGGAGATATAATTGCGAATGGAGAATTAACCAGTAGAGTCTACTTTTACAGATTATCATCGGGAAATTTTCATCAAACAAAAAAATGATTGTTTTAAAATAGAGCTACATATTATTACTAGCAGAATCATAGTTTCCGGTTTGCACCTATCTTTTCTAAAACTAATTTGGTATCCTTGTTATGATTAAAAACATCCATTATTCTTTTCTTGTTTATTTTATTATCTGCAGTAATATTCTTCTAAATGCCCAGAGCCTAAAAGAAAAAATCGGGCAGATGGTATGGACAAGTTTTACCGGCACTACTTTACATGATACAATAAAGTATGATCTGCAAAAAAGAAATCTTGGGGGAGTGATTTTATTTGCAGGCAGCATCACAGGTCAGGCTCAAATAAAACAATTAACTGCCCAGATAAAATCAGAATCAAATACTCCTCCATTTATTGCCGTTGATCAGGAAGGCGGAAGGGTTGCAAGGCTTAATAAGAACAATGGTTTTGACGATTCCCCAACTCCTTATAAACTAGGTACGCTTATTAATAATGAGGATTCAACGAGAAAATCCGCAAGAACTATGTCGGGATGGTTGAGTCAAAGCGGTTTTAATGTAAATCTCGCTCCGGTTGCAGATGTGAATATCGATCCGAATAGTCCCGCAATAGGGAGACTCGAAAGAAGTTACTCGCAAAATCCTGATATAGTTTTTAATCATATCAAATGGTTCATTGAAGAATTCAATAAGAAAAAAATAATCACCTGCCTTAAACATTTCCCGGGTCATGGGAGCGCACTGCAGGATTCTCATTATGGCTTTACTGACATTTCAAATACATGGTCGTTCAACGAATTGATTCCATACCAATCATTAATTGCCGAAAACTATAATAATATGATAATGACAGGACATCTATACAATTTTTTTCTTGATGATTATTATCCGGCTTCACTTTCCGTAAAAGTTACTACGGATCTTCTTCGCACACAGCTCGGCTTCAAAGGTGTTACCATCACGGATGGGATGGCAATGCAGGCAATTACAAATAATTATTCATTTGAGGAGGCGGTTGAATATACAGTAAATGCCGGAAATGACATTTTACTTTATACATCAACTTTAAGAAACGGAACATCTCTTGCATCACAGATCATAAATATTATTGAAGACAAAATTAAAAAAGGGGTGATCCCGTTAAGTAGAATTGAAGAATCCTATACGAAAATTATTGAATTAAAAAGCAGATATGGAATTATTACTTCGATCGATCAAATATCCGGTAACAATATTCCGTTCGACTTCAAACTCTACCAGAATTATCCTAATCCTTTTAACCCATCAACAACAATTAGTTACAACATTCCATACCCGGGATATGTTACATTAAAAGTATATGACATTCTCGGAAAAGAAGTTACAACACTGGTGGATAAGTTTATGCAACCCGGAAATTTTAGTTCAGTTTTCTCAATTCCACCTTCGCTAACTTCAGGCGTCTATTTTTACAGACTTCAATTTGAAAATAATTTTCAAGTTAAGAAAATGATTCTTTCCAAGTAAGTATTCAAAATAAGTCCGGGATACGTAAATTCAGTTTGCTGAAATATTTTCAAATGTATTTAATATATTAAATTGGATTCATATCAATTTTTCAAGTAGTAATAAATGGAGAATCTATATATGACTAACACCTCTTACAAAATCAAAACTATTTTGATCTTATTTTGTTTTTTAGTTTGCTATTTAGGAAAAGCAGACGTTCATGCACAAACCTTCACAATTGCCGGTCTTAAAATAGTCCCAACTCAGTGGGATAAAGAAGCCAATTTAATTAAGCTGGAAGAGTGGGCGCGAAAAGCTGCTGCAGCAGGTGCACAATTGATTATTACTCCGGAAGGATTCCTCGAGGGTTATGTCGGTAATCCAAATTTAGCATCGGATATGACACATGAGCGTTACCTGGAAATAGGTGAATCACTCGATGGTCCTTATTTAAAAAAAGTTGAGTCGCTTGTAAAGGAGTTAAAAGTACATTTACTTCTTGGATTTGCTGAACGCAGAGGAAACGATATGTATAACTCAGCAATACTTTTTGATCCTTCCGGAAAACAAATCGGGCATTATTCGAAAACACATAGTGGCGGTGCCGGCGAACCTTTTAACAAGTCAGGAAACATTTTCCCGGTCTTTGAAACAGAGCTTGGACGAATTGGAATATTAATATGCTTTGACCGTCAGAATCCTGAGACATCACGGATATTAGCACTAAAGGGAGCACAAATTATTATTATACCGGCATTCGGCAGGTGGACTGACGATATTTCTGAAGATATACTTTTACGTGCGCGTGCTTATGAAAATAGTGTCTATGTCGTTCATGTCCATCCGTGGAATACTTTTGTGGTCGATCCGGAAGGCTCAATTATTTCGCAGAGCAGATGGCATGACGAAAATATTGTGCTTGCAAAAATAGAACTGAATGAAAAAATTGGAAATGGACCTATTAAACAGCGACGACCCGATATATATGGGGAAATATTAAAAAAATAAAGGGACTTATCTTAATTCACTCTTAATCAATAAAAGAATTATCATACTTGTAGAGTGTTTATTAATATAATGATGAGATCAATCGCATAGAAAAAAGTTCCATAATGCTAAAAAAACCCCTCTTGTTAGCAGAGGGGTTGATATAAAGATTTTTATTTCTTTCTTGCTTTTTCTATCTCTTTCTTAAACTCATCATACGATTTCTTTCCTTCCAGAAATGAAATCTTTTTTCCGGCTTTATCATATATAAAAGTTGCGGGAAGTGCGCCGTTCCAGTTTTTATCAAGTGTATTTATCAACTCTTCGTCACCTTCAAAACCATTCACAAAAGAAACGAACTTTGCATTCTGAGATTTCAGAAACGGGATTATTTTCGAATCAACTTCTTCCGGGAAATCAACGCTTATTCCTATAAATTCAACATCTTTTAATTCTTCTGCCAATTTGTTGATAGATGGAAATTCCTCTCTGCAAGGTACGCACCATGTTGCCCAGAGATTCAGGAATAGTGGTTTTCCCTTTCTTTCTTTGATAAGTTTAGTCAGTTTCTCCTTATCAATTAATTCAACAATTGTCTTATTGTTCTGCTTGGATTTTTCATCTGCAGAAGCTAAAATATTGATTGCAAGAAGTAAGATTATAACTGCCGAAAAAAAATCTTTCATATTTATTAAACTCTTTTAATTGTACAACCGAATGCTTTTGTTTTGGTATTCGATACTGTTTTACCGCCAAGAATTTCGTCAAGGGCTTTACGTAAATCCTTAGTTTTAACCTCAGTTACTTTTCTTGAATCGTCAATTCTCCCGTGATATAAAACTTCAAAATTACTGTTCAAAACATACACTTCCGGAGTGACAGATGCAGAGAATTTGTCAGCAATTACATTTTTCTCGTCTTTCAATATCGGAAATGAAAGGTTGTTGTCTTTAGCATGATTCTTAATTTCTTCTACACTTTCCTGCTTGTTGGAATTAATACCGACAAACGCTATTCCTTTCTCCTTGAAATCCGCATAAACTTCAGCCATTCTTGAATTATAATCGTTAGATATAGGGCATTGTGTCGCCACAAAAATTACTACAATTGCTTTTGAGTCTTTGAAATCGCTTAAAGAATGTTCTTTTCCATTGTAATCTTTTAGCTTGAAATCTTCCACTTTGGTCACATCGCCGGCAAAAAGAATTGATGATGTAAATAGTGCAATTGTTAATAGGATTTTATTTAGGTTTTTCATGGTTCTTCTCCTGATTGTTGATTGATTGAGCGGCAAAGATATTTATCAAATACATAATCTGTCAAACATATTTTAGCGAATAAAGTTCCTAAAAGAAATAAACTCATACCTTAAAGTCGTAATTGAACCATTTATCAATTGAAACCGTTTTGAATAATATCTTATATTTAACAGGAAATAAAGAAAGGGATGAAGATGAAGAGAATATCGAATTTATTAATTGGATTATTGTTTATTATTTCGGGATGCAAGCAAGCAACCGCCCAGCTTCAGATAATGCCGGCTTTTCCGAATCTTAGTTTTGAGCAACCAGTTGATTTTCAGTACCCTGATGATGGCTCAAACAGGCTCTTCGTTGTTTCCCAACCGGGAACGATCTATGTTTTTGAAAACAATAACAGCGTTACTGCAAAAAAAGTCTTTCTTGACATACGCGATAAAGTACTGTTCGGCGGCGAACAGGGTTTGTTAGGATTGGCATTTCATCCTGATTATAAAAATAATGGTTACTTCTATATTAACTACACAACCTCTAATCCAAGACGAACTGTTGTCTCCAGGTTTAAGGTTAGCTCAACTGATCCCGATGCCACTGACAGGAGCAGTGAATTAATTCTATTAACTGTTGACCAGCCATACTCAAATCATAATGGCGGACAGACTTCTTTCGGTCCTGACGGTTATTTATATATCTCTTTAGGTGATGGAGGATCGGGTGGCGACCCTCAAAACTATGCTCAGAACTTAAGATCATTACTCGGAAAAATTTTGAGGATTGATGTGAATAATAGATCAGGAAATTTAAACTACAACATTCCAAATGATAATCCATTCAAAGGGAATACAAACAATCTTCGGGAGGAAATCTATGCGTTCGGATTAAGAAATGTATGGAAATTTAGTTTTGATCTGCCGACCGGGAAATTATGGGCTGCCGATGTAGGACAAAATGCCTGGGAGGAAATAAACATAATTGAGAATGGTAAAAATTATGGCTGGCGCATTATGGAGGGGAATCATTGCTATAACCCGGCTACAAATTGTAACACAACTAATTTAACTATGCCCATTTGGGAATACGGTCGTAATGATCAAGGCGGTTATTCAATAACTGGTGGTTATGTTTACAGAGGTTCATCTGCCTCAGAGTTAAACGGAAAATATATCTACGGGGATTTTGTATCGGGTAATATCTGGTCGTTGGAATTAATTGGTTCAAATGCAACAAACAAATTGTTATTTTCTACGAATCATAGTATTTCTACTTTCGGAATGGATCAGAATAATGAATTATATTTTGCAAATTATTCAACCGGCAGGATCTACAAGCTTAGAGGGACTTCGACAAAAGTTGGTTTAAACTTAATGCCGCAATCTTATAAGCTGTTTCAGAATTATCCTAATCCATTTAATCCGGCTACAAAAATAAGTTTTGAAATTCCCAGAGAAGGAAATGTTTCTCTTAAAATCTACGACACACTTGGTACTGAAGTCACGACCCTTGTAGATGAACACAGGCCGGCTGGAAATTACAATGTTGAGTTTAATGCCGGAATAACTGAAAAAAGGCCATTGTCAAGTGGGGTCTACTTCTATAGTTTAATTGTTAATAATTCATCAGGTTTAATAAACGATTTCGTAGATACTAAAAAGTTCGTATTGCTTAAATAGATCATTTTAGATACAGGAAAACCGCCCCGTCATTACTACGTTATTTATCGAAGCAAAGAAAGTCTCATCAATTTTCACATCATAACTTTTGGGATCAATCTATTGTGTAAATAATTCCAAATTATCATTATCATAAATTCTGAGCTTCACATCATTCAGCACACAACTGCAACGTGGATGAGATATCAGAACTGTTTCCGAACACGAGATGAATGCTTTATCATTCCATACGGATCCTTTTGCAAAATATTCGAATTTGCTTAGATCTATACTACCTATTGCATAGGGTGCTTTCTCTTCCTTTCCGTCAATAACAAATTTTGATATTGCATAGTGAGTCATAGCTCATACCGTGGACCCGGATTTTAATGCTGGGTGTACTTGATCGAAATCCCCAAAGTGGTCTGTCCGAGCAGTACAAATTATAGGAAGTATAAAAACGAGCATAAATAACTTTTTCGCCAGTACCCCGCAAAAGTTTATTTCACTATTCAAAACATAATAATTACTTTTAATGCCTGAAAAAACCCGGGTGGACAATCACGAATGGAAACTTTTAAATACTCTTTTTTTGCTAAGGTGATTTATAGATATGGTAATGTTATAGCAACACTTTTTCTCGCTGTTCATTTTTTTACATCATTCCTAATGATGTTTGATAAGTGGTATTTTGTTCTTTTCGCCCTGATAAACGGATTTTTTATATTCTTAATTAACAAATACTTCATAAAGACATATAAACTTTTCCCTTTCAAAATAATTGCTGATAATGAGAAAATAATCTGTTGCGATTTTTTATTCAGTAAAAAAGAAATTGTGATTTATCATTCTGATATTGAATCTATTTCGGGAGGTATATTCAGCGGCTATCCGACCAGACCAATTTATATACACGATGGTAAGCAAAACATAGTAATTGGTTTCTACTCTCATGTTGGAAAATTTCAGAAACTTGTTACGCTAATCTTAAAAAATATACCGCAGCATTTATACGATCATTTGCTGAATAATATGAAGGAGTTGCGAATCGAAAGAAAAAAATAAGCCCATCAAATTGATGGGCTTAAATTTTATACGTCTTATGCTTTGTAAACTAAAATTGCATCCTTAGCTTGTTTAGCTATTCTGAATTTTACAACCTTCTTTGCTGGAATATTGATTGCTTCTCCGGTTTTTGGATTTCTGCCTAATCTTGCTTTCCTATCAACCAAAACTAATTTTCCTAATCCTGGAAGAACGAATGATTTTTTTGCTTCTTTGTAAGCGAGTTTTACTAATTCGCCCATAAATTCACCGGCAACTTTTTTACTAACGCCGGTTTTTGTTGCAAGATGAGCTAAAATTTGGCTTTTTGTCATTGCCATGATGTAACCCCTTTGTTTATTGGATGTAAATTCAAGTGAAATTTAGCACTTTTTTATTTCAAAACAAATAGTTTCTGTCTTTTTTATTTAGCGATTGACTTATACTACAATGTGCCTATTAAGCAATATTTATACGGTCAGGATGAGTTTCTCTTTTTTAATCTTTTTTCAATCGGGAATTAAAAGTATTTTAGTAAAAAAATTTTTGAACACTTAATGCAAAAACTTCTTTCACTCGTAATAATTTTTTTTTCATGTCTAAATATCTACTCACTTCAACAGGAAGTGAAACAAAAAAAATCTTCCGACTCAATCTTTGCCGATACAATTAAATCGAAATCGGTTCAAATTTCTGATACAACAAAAAAGGTTTTAAGTGATTCCATAAAAACAGTTCCGCGTGAAAGATTAACTCCGATAATTCCAAATAATTTTCTTTCGACAATTAGAAAAGAAAATATTTTACGAAGTAGCGAACTGCAAAAATTAGATACGCGTTATACTGGAGATTTTTTCTCTTATGCACCGTTTGGATTTGTGCGGGATCTCGGTACAATCGGGCAGCCGAACGAAGTAGTGATCTACGGAAACGGTTTCGGCAACTCATCATATTCAGTAGATGGAATAAGCATTAATAATCGCTTGACAAATGCTCTGGATCTTAACCTCTTTCAATCGGAAAGCGTTGATTCTATTGAAATAATTCCATTGCCACAAGGTTTTTTATATAATGAAATGAATAATCCTGTCACAGTTAATTTTATCTCAAGAGACTTTCATACTTCTAAGCCCTACAGTCGAATTCGCTTTTACCAGGCACTTAACGAAGAAGGGTTCTTTGATGGAATATTCAGTTCTAACTTCAGCCGGAGATTGAGTTTATTTACAGAGATTACACATCAAAGCACTGACCCGAAGTATAAGAATACAGATTACGGCATGTGGGCTGGATCGATACGACTAAGATACCTTATTAATAACGAATTCAATGTTATCGGTGGGTATACTTATTATCAGAGCAATGTAGGGTTAAACGGCGGCGTTGATCTCGATAGTATTAAACGCGGTTTCCTGCCTCCCCAGATTGACGAGATACTGTACAGTACAATTCAAGCTCCCGTAAACTACATCGACAGGTATCAAAAGGTAGCAAATCATAACCTGAATGTTCGATTACTTGCAAATCTTATTGGCAATAAACCAACCGATCTAACTTTTTATTATCAATCATCATTGATTGAATTCAGACAGAATGAACATAAAAGTGCTATACGAGACACATGGCGATGGGACTGGCCCTCCCGGCATGATACAATAATTCATGATAATGAGTTTAATACTTATGGCGCTAAACTCTCTCAAAGATTTGAAACCGACTTTCTTAAGATTTATACGGAAGCACTTTATGAAAGCACTTTACTTAATACTTCTTTGATAAAGAGGAATAACAGAATTAATACCTTTTCTGCAATGTCAAAGGCAAGTTTCCAACTACAAAGGGAACAACAAAAATTCATCCCATCAGTCTTTGGTAAATTTTTAAATTACGATGGTAACAGTTATTTTGGCGCCGGGGCTGACATCTCCTGGCATATTAATGAAAACTATTTAATGTATTTAGGTTTATCAAAATTCAAAAAACCACCTAATCATCTATTCATTTACTCGGGGAGCTATAAATCAGATTTTAGCATTCTTGAAGCAAGCCTGAATTATAAAAGTTCATTCATGAATGTTTCAACGGGATACTATCTTCAAGAACTTGCAATAGATGGCAGCTATTACAAGACACTGCAAGGAATAAATTTAAAGTTCGATTGGCATCTCTGGAAACTTTTGCTGAGTACAAATTCAACTTATTATTTCATTCAGGATGATAAAGATAATTTTCAACTGCCCGACTTCACATCGAACGGAGGATTCTATTATATCGACACATTATTCAATTCTAACCTTAAACTGAAAGCGGGAATTAATTACTGGTTGATTGGTAATCGTAATTATCAATTCATCAATTTCGAAACTTTCGAAATAACCAGATGGATCAGAACAAACGCATTTGTAATTCCTCCTTATGTTGATGTTAAACCCTCCGTTCAGTTTGATTTCTTTTTAGCCGGAAAAATTCAGGATGCTGCAACAATTTATTTCGTATTCGAAAATCTGCTTAATGAGAAATATTACATTGTTCCCTACTATCCTAAACAGGAACACGGACTCCGTTTGGGTGTGGCGTGGGAATTCCTTGATTAGAACCATATCTCTGTCTAAATTGTTTTTGAATTAATTCCATTTATAAAATTTTAGAGCTCTTCATGAAATCGAAAATCCTTTTAATATTCTTTATAAGCGTTAGTATACTTGCACAGACAATTGTAACAACAGTTCCTCAATATCCCCGGCAGACTGATAATATAACTTTGACATTTGATGTTAAAAACTCGACTCATGCAAATAAAATTTCCGGTCACACAGGTGATGTTTACGCACACACAGGTGTTACATTACAAACCGGGTCCGGCTCTCCTGCTCGCTGGCAGAATGTGATAGCTCCATGGAGTACTAATTTAGCGAAAGCAAAACTCAACAGAATTTCAACTGATGTTTATAAATTAACGATTGATAACCCTCGACTCTATTATTCGGTAAACAATTTATCTCAGAATGTTACCGAACTCTGTTTTGTACTTCGGAGTTCGGATGGCAGCAAACAGACAGAAGATATATTCGTTTCAATATTTGAATCGGGTATTACGGTTGTTATTTATACGCCCGTTGTTTCAGTCAGTTTCGGTGATCCGATGCGATCACCCGTATTTGCAAAACCTGGAGAGACAATTAATATTTCTGCTTCGGCTGCTGCTATCGGCACCACAACCTCTTCAATGAAAATATTTGTAAATGGCACGGAAAAAGTTTCATCAACAACCAGTTCAATTGAATATCTATTTGTTTCAGATCAATATTCTGCCGGCAGGAATGATATAAAAATTACTGCTGCCGATATCGCAGGTAAAAAGGATTCGTCGGAATTTGTAATACTCAGAAACCCGGAGATCAACATTTCCCCGCTTCCGCAGGGAATCCATCACGGAATCAATTACAACGGAAATGAGGTTACATTAGCTCTCTTTGCTCCATACAAAGAGTTCGTTTACCTGATCGGAGACTTCAACGACTGGAAAGTTGACGTTAATTATATACTAAACAAATACGAACCGAAACCCGACAGCGTAATTTGGTGGATTAAACTTTCAAACCTAACACCGCAGCAGGAGTACGCGTATCAATTCTTGATTGATGGAAAACTCCGGATCTATGATCCATACACAGACAAAATTCTTGACCCAACGCACGATAACGAGGTTATCTCTTCTGGTGTTTACCCTAATCTTAAATCCTATCCTTCTCAGAAAACGGGCGGTATTGTTTCTGTTATTCAAACAGGACAGACTCCTTATACATGGAAAGTAGATAATTTTCAGAGACCTGCAAAAGAAAAATTGATTGTGTATGAAATGTTGATCCGCGATTTTGTAAGCACTCACTCATATAAAACTCTGATTGATACATTAAGCTACTTCAAAAAGCTCGGCATTAATGCAATTGAACTTATGCCTGTATCGGAATTTGAAGGGAACGATAGCTGGGGTTATAATTCAATGACATACTTCGCACCGGATAAATATTACGGTACCAAAAACGATCTGAAGAAATTTATTGATGCCTGCCACGAGAATGGAATTGCTGTGCTTCTCGATATCGTACTTAACCACGCATACAATTCTAATTCGATGGCGCAAATGTACTGGGAAAGCGGACGTCCTGCAGCAAGTAATCCGTGGTTCAATGTTCAGTCGAACTTTCAAAACCCAGACGCTCAATGGGGTAACGACTTTAATCACGAAAGCGTTCATACACAATATTTTGTTGATAGAGTTTTAGAATATTGGCTTACAGAATTTAAGTTCGACGGTTTCCGTTTCGACTTCACAAAAGGATTCGGCAACAGGATTAAAACATTGTCGGACCCCTGGGGAAGCAACTATGACGCAGACAGGATACGGTTGCTTAAAAGGATGGTCAATAAAATCTGGTCGAATGACCCCACAGCTATCATGATCTTTGAACACCTTGCAGTCAATCAGGAAGACAGCGAACTTGCCCATCACGGCAATGGAATTCTGATGTGGGGCAATATGAATTACAATTACAACGAAGCAACGATGGGATGGATCAACAGTTCTAACTTCAGCGGAATATCATACAAATCGAGAGGATGGACAAAACCTCATCTTATCGGTTATATGGAAAGTCATGACGAAGAACGTTTGATGTACAAGAATTTACAGTTCGGGAATTCCAATACGGATAAATCGTACGACATTAAGAAACTCAACTTCGCATTAAGCAGGATAAAACTTGCAGCTGCATTTTTTATTCCCGTACCCGGCCCAAAAATGATCTGGCAGTTCGGAGAGCTCGGTTACGATGTTTCAATTAATGAAGGGGGACGGCTTTCCAGAAAACCGATCCGTTGGGAGTATTACACCAGCACTACTCATTCAGAAAGGCAAAAGCTATTTCAAACATTCTCTGCTCTTAACAATCTTAAAACAAATTACGAAACATTTTTAACCGATAATTTCAGTATGGATGTCTCGGGATCGCTTAAAAAGATAATCCTCACACATAATTCCATGAATGCAGTTATTATCGGTAACTTCGGTGTTGTTGCCGGTAATATTAATCCCTCTTTTCAGAGTACGGGTAAGTGGTATGACTATTTTAGCAACGACAGTCTTGATGTAACGAATGTGAATTCAACAATCGGTCTTCAACCGGGAGAGTTTAGAATTTACACTTCCAGGAAAATTCCATCGCCTGAAAACGGAAAAGAAATTATAACGGACATTGATGAGAACACGGAGATCCCTGCAGAATTTATTCTATACCAGAACTATCCTAATCCCTTTAATCCAAGCACGGTTATCAGTTATCAATTACCCGTCGGCGGACATGTTCAATTAAAAGTTTACGATGTTTTAGGAAGAGAGGTTACAACTCTTGTTAACGAATATAAGACCGCTGGAATTCATACTTCTCAATTCTCCATTCTCAACCTGCCTGCCGGCAGGCAAGGTTCTCAATTCTCGTCCGGTATTTATTTTTACAAATTATCATCCAACGGTTTTGTCCAGACAAAGAAGATGGTTTACCTCAAATAAACTTTGCGGGCTTCGCGGTTCCTTTGCGACCTCCGCCAGAGGCGGACAGGTCTGCTTGCAAATTTTTAATACCGTCATTCTAAAAATTTATATTGACATTTAAATTCCAACAAGTTATGTTGCAACTGTCCGCTTAGAGAACTCCCCTCCTCTAAGATTCTATATAAATATTTTATTGAATTATTTAAGGGGAGATGATTCAATAAAAAGCCAAATCCTGTTAAACCTCTACCAAATAAGTACCTGTTCAGACCCCGGTACTTGGACTTATTGCCATAGTATTGTAGATAGACTGAGCCTGCAATAAGCTTAAGCTAATTTCAATAACAATAAATTAGTTTAATTTGGAGGTTGAAATGAAACGCGGATTAATTGCAATTTTTGCAACTCTTTTCTTTTTTCAATTCATAAGCTGCAATGATGAATTAGTAGTTGATCAAAAGGAGTTAAATAATTCTACAGACAATCTAACCTTGACTAAGGAGGGTGATCTGCTAAGTACACTGCAGGATTCAATTTCATTGAAAGAGAAAAAAGCAAAAGTCTTGAGATTAAAGCAAGAACACGAAAAACCATATGTAGTAATTGAAAAACCGGAAAAGCTACTTGCCGAAAAACTTAAATCAAGAACACCAAACAAATCTATTTCTAAATTATCAATAAATCCCAAATTGAATTCAGTACAAGGAACACATTCTTGTTACACATTAGAAATTGATGTGTGGGCTTTACTAAGATATGAAGCAAAAACTGGAATTGAATTTGGTATACTCCCACATACTAATAGACAATATGCTGGTAGTTCTGGGGATCCAAATAGAATACAGAAATTAAATGAATTAAAATCAAAATGGGGCTTCAATTATATACTTGCAAGTATTGGTGTTTATGAAAATATAATGGCAATTGTAAATGCTGGCTATCCAATTGCTACTAATTATATTGCTGGTATTTCATGCAATCAGGCTGGAAGAGACGCAGCCGCAAATATATGGAATGGTTTAAGTCCAAGTACATATTTTTGGGCTTATTATACAGATGAGCCTTATTCAGAGCAACATATTACACAGTATGATTTTAAACAATTCCGCAATTACATTGTTCAATTACGCCCAAATTCTCTTTTCGGATTTGGAGAGACCACAAAGTATTCTGCTAATCGTTACACACATAATCCATATTTTTGGAATGGATATTGGGTAATAAATTACAATCCAACTTCTGTTAACTTTGTAATGTGTACGCGATATGTGGGTTACTATAATGAAAATGATCAAACAGAACTTTGGAATGAACTTAAAAGTAGTTATCAAGACAAATTTAATAGAACATGGATTTCAGCAAATTCTGATGGTTCTGAATTTAATTATCTCTTAGGTTATTGCAAAGATAATAACATTTCACCCTGGTTTTATCAGCTGGAAGATTTTGAAGATAATTCTGATGTAATGTTGTCTCAATATTGCTATTATGCATTTTCAAAAAACTTTTTGAAACGTGAGGAAAAAAAATTTATCTATATTTATTACTATGTTGGTTCGGAAGATCCCTGCTATGACTATCAAATTACAAGTTGGGAATTAGGGGATATTATTGAAACTAGTGAAACAAGAATTTTAAATCCATAAAAAGATTATATCGTAATTTTTTTTTTAAAAATATGCAAAAAAAATAAGTACGCTATTCTTGTTGGTATTAAGAAACATGATAATATATCTACACTTTTTGAACTTACTTTGGTTATAACAAGTAATAATCTCGTGAGGTAAACGATGAGAATGTTCATAAAATTACTTCTTTATATATTACTTTTTATTTCAAACTCAACATATTCCCAAGATAAACGGATTGGTCTCGGAGGTTATTGGGGTAGTGGCTTATCAATCAATGTAAACTATGCAATAGAATGGAAAAATTCTTTTTTTATAAGACCTAATATTGGAGCGTTGATGACTAAAGATGGTAAAGAAATCTTTTCTTTTTTGACATATGAAATGGACGTTGGTTACTATTTATTAAAAGAGAATCGCAATAGATTATACTTAACACTTGGTGGTTCATATAATTCGTTTATTAAACAAGAACGTGAAGGTAATGCTTCTTTTATTTCTGACATTCAACCGCCATACTATTTTACCGGGAAAACAAGAGAAAATTGTTTCGGAATAAGTAGTAAGATAGGATCAATAATTAATGTTAATACTTGGTTTTTTATTGGGCTTGAATTGAAATATTCAATAATGTTTTCCCAAATTAAATACAATTATCTTCCTAAAGAGTTCTCACTAATAAAAGATAATGAATCAATTAGTACTGTACTTATTGGAATACAATTTGGATTTATTTTATAATTCAACTTTCTTGAAAAGAGAAATGAGTTAGCGTGATGCGGAGTGTATTACTCAACATTTATATTTTAACTTTTTTTCTGATTTGTTCTGCTTTTGCCCAAAGTTATAAAAGTAGTATAATCGCAGAAATTGGGGGTTTGTCCACCAGCCAGACCGACTATTTTTCCGACAAGAAAGATGGAGAATTTATTGGTGCTTTTGCTTTGTCTTATAGTGGTAAAGTGATGCTTAGTCCTCATTATCAATTAGAAATCACTGCTGGATACTTGAGCTCTTTTATTAAAAATGATTACTTTTTTTCAGGACCACAACTTGGTCTCTTTATAAAAAGAGACCTTTTTGATTCTCTTTTTTTTGCCCTTGGTATCGATTCTAAACTGACTTTTGAAGGTGGACATGGCACTGTATTTTATACCGATCCCAAGAGATTAACTTTTTTCATTGGGAGCAAAATTGGTTGTAAACTGAATAAAGATTTTTCAATACTTCTTACATATTTAAAAACTCTTGAAGAATACTCAGGTTATGGTCAAAATTATGAGACTGCATACAAAAAATATTTAAACTGGATAATTAAACTCGGTGTTGAATACTATTTATGATATCCATGATTCTTGTTCTTTCTCTTTCCTCCACAGTTATCGAAGATAAGAGAAAATTCATATATGCTTATAACGACCCCTGTACAGATTATCAATAAACAACTTGGGATTTAATAGATATTATTGATACTGGTGAACTTACGATAAGATAAAAAATGGTAGAATAATTAAAGGAATGAAAAATGTACAACAAAATTCTCTCAACCATTTTGTTTTTTTTACTCTGCTATCAGGTGATACCACAAAGCATAGGCAAAAGCATTGTTGTAGAAGTCCCTTTAATTAAAACCGAATCATTCTTCCAAGAATATACAAATCTACAATTAACAAATGAACATTATCAGCAAGGGACTACTTCGGGAATAGGCATTTACTATTCCTGGAGATTCCCTTTCATTTTTACTTTATTGTTTGAGGTCAGACCGGGAATATTTATAAGTGATCCGGATTTGATGGGGATAGATGTTGGTTTTTATTTTAGACAAAACTTGTATAAAAATCTTTTTGCGATTTATGGCTCTAATATTCATTATAATTTTGGATTTAGTGAAGGACAACTCTCATGGAAGCGAAGTTCATTAGGAGGAGTATATTTTTCCCCGGGAGCATCTTTAGGTTATTCATTTTCTCAAAGGATTTCAATATTTCTTGGTTATTATGTATTACTTAAAAATAATTGGCGTGAAAACTGGTCAGTTAGTTATCGGGAATCATATTATTCTAAATCTACTGAAAAAATGTACTGGATGTTTAAATGCGGTATTGAATTGAATCAATGATTATCAACGTTTTATAAGCCAATTTTCTTCTGATGATGATGCTTATTAGAGCTAGGAAAAAATAATAATAAATTAGCGGAATCAATTTGCGATGACAACAAATTTCTTTTTAACAGATATTTTTCCAGTTCTCTTAAAACACCAGATGAAATCGCATAGCATCTCCTTGAGAACTATAATTAAAGACACAGATCTGATTGAAGATAAAATTTCGGGTACGGCTGATAAATTAAAAAAGAATTTTATAACTGTTTGTTTCACCTTTTTAATAATGACATCAAGCTGTTGGTCTCAAAAAACAACCAATGCAACAAATATTCTTTATTTTGAACTGGGTGGAAATAATATATTTTATTCAATTAATTATGAAAAAGAGGTAACGAATAATTTAAACCTGCGTTTGGGTATTTCGATAATGCCTATCACAGAATTTACTAATACCGGAAAACGATCTAACTCCAAATTCATTGGAACTATTATGTCAAATTATTTTATCCACATAAGTAAAAATAATTATCTGGAATTAGGTGGAGGTCTTTCTTATGGTCTTGAAACATGGTTTCCGGCTGTAACTTTTGGCTATAGATATAACCCCGATAATGAAGGTATTATATGGAAACTATCATTCACACCTCTGTTAAATGATGAAATATTTTCAATTCTTCCTTGGTTTGGCATAGCAGTCGGAATTAAGTTTTAGAACTCATATGGTAA
>JAGUYK010000003.1 GCA_020061355.1 Ignavibacteriales bacterium
AAGCATCTAAGTGCGAAGCACACTTCAAGATTAGGTATCCCTGGGGCTTAGCCCCACTAAAGACTCCTTGGAGATTACAAGGTTGATAGGCTGCAGGTGTAAGTTCTGTAAAGAATTCAGCCGAGCAGTACTAATAAGTCGTGAGACTTAGCCATTTAATTTTGTTTCAAGATAGTTGCTAATTAATATAGACTCAGTTCTTTCAATCTTTCATTTATTTTTTTTAACAGATTAAGACTCTCGCTTACGCGAGGGCAAGTTTTTCTGGTGGCTATTGCTAAGGGGAAACACCTCTTCCCATTCCGAACAGAGTAGTTAAGCCCTTATACGCCGATGGTACTGCATGCGCAGGTGTGTGGGAGAGTAGGTAGCTGCCAGGATTATTATTTTCAACCCTTCAATGATTTTCGTTGAAGGGTTTTTTATTTCCCTCACATCATCAATTAATCATTTTTTTGTTTACCATTCCAACCCATAAATGGTTTATTTCGAAAAAAAATCTTAGTTTCAATTGTCCATTATTCTAATAAAAATTCTAATTGTAAGAATGATACCAGATAGGATAATTGATTTAACCGATATCGGATTATTTCAGCTTGTAAAGAAAAACGATCAAATCGCTTTCAAAGAAATTTACAAACGATATTGGTCTAAACTTTATATCTATTCTTTCAATATTCTCAAAGAAAAAGATCTCTGCGAAGATATTATTCAGGAAATCTTTTCAGATCTGTGGATTAGAAGAAATGAAATAGAAATCTCCAATCTGCAGAGCTATCTTTACCAGTCAGTTAGAAATCAAATTTATAAACATTTCAGAAGTACAAGGTACAAAGAGGAACTTCTAAATCAACTTAATATATTTCTTAACAACCCTACAGTTGCAGAACTATACGATTCACAGGAATTTCAATCCTTTGTAAATAATTCTATTTCAAAGTTACCGGAACAACGAAGGATGATATTTCAATTAAGCCGGGATGAAGAACTTTCAAATAAAGAAATATCAAAAAAACTTAATATTTCTGTTCAAACTGTTAAGAACCAGATAAGTAAATCACTTCAATTCCTTCGCAAATCTCTAAAAAATCTCAATACTATACTTTTTTAATTATTTTCTAAAAAAAACTACAATAAGATGGTACCTTTTTATACTTCAAGGTATTTATGTATGTAGAAAAAAATTATTATTGAAAATCACGTGGAAAAGACTATGAACAAGAAAGAATTCTTTGAATTATTAGAAAGATACGAGAATGGAGAAACCAAACCGGAAGAAAATGAAACACTATCAAAATTTTTAGACTCATTCCAAAATGGGAATATAGAATGGAATGAAGATGAAATGGGTAATCAAAAGCAAACAGAAGAAAAAATTTTCTCTGGCGTAATGAATATGATTGGAAAAGAAGAACAATCTTCTTTCCGGAAATTTATTGGTTCTCGAGCAATGTTGAAAATCGCAGCTTCAATCGTTTTGCTGGTAAGTGTATTAAGTGGAATTCTCTACTTAAACGGAGGTTTTTCTTCAACATCAACTTCGCTAGCATGGAATGAAAAGTCCACCCAAATTGGCGAAAAATCGATCCTGACCTTTTTAGACGGAACCAAAATAACTCTTAATGCCGATAGCAAAATTAAATATCCTACCAATTCAGACAAAGAATTAAGAGAAGTCTATCTGGAAGGTGAAGCTTACTTTGATGTTGCAAAAGATCCATCGAGACCTTTTGTTGTTTACTCTCAGAATATTAATACTACGGTCCTGGGTACATCTTTCAATGTTCAGGCATTTCCTGATGAAAATGAAATTATGGTTTCTCTGGTAGAGGGTAACGTAAAAATTTCCAGAACAAACAAAAACGTTACAGAAGATATTGTCTTACTGAATCCCGATCAGCAACTGATCTACTCAAGGAAAAACGATATCAGTACCGTAGAGAAATTTGATTATCAGGAAGCAGCTGGATGGAAAGATAATGTGATAAAATTCACTGACGAACCATTACATAAAGCTTTCGTCAAGCTTGAGAGATTTTACGGAGTTAAATTTGAACTGGATAATAAATCTAAGGCTGATCTTAAGATTACCGCTAAATTCCAGGATGAGTCATTCAAAACAGTCGCAGAAGTAATTAAGAAATTAACCGGACTTAAATACAAAACGATAACTGAAAAAAATAATGTCATCAGAAAAATCGTTTTTTATTAATCATAAATAATAAAGGAGAGTAAACAAATTATGAGAGTTAATACCCGCATTGCGGGATAAGAAAAAAAGCCATGACAATGTGTGGGATTGCCATGGCTCGTCAAAAGCAAACACCAGTCAACAAGTGTTTAACAACAACAGGAATAAAAATATGAAAAAAAATATTCTATGGACAGTTAAAATGACCGCTGTTTTTTCATTCTGGGGGATAGTACTTCAAGCTCTGATCGTAAATATTTTGTTTGCTTCAGTGCCCGCAGAGGGGCAGAATCTACGCGATGTAAAAGTCACAGTTAAAGCAGTTAATGTTACTTTCCAGGATGCCCTGCTAATCCTTGAACGTAAAACCGATTTTAAATTCAATTTCATCAGCGAGGAGATTCCTCTCAAAGAAAATGTTACTCTAAGTGTAATTGATGAATCCCTCTATAACATTCTTGAAGTCTTTGCGAATGATTATGGATTAATTTTCAATAGGATTAATAACCAGATAACAATTAAAAAAGCTAAAGGAGGAGAGCCGGAGAAAATAACTGCAATTGCTGAATTCGGATCGATTAAAGGACGGGTAACAGATGCAAAAACAAATGAACCTCTTATTGGTGCAAACATAACTATAAAAGAGACTTTAATAGGAACTGCGTCTGATAAAAACGGCGAATATAGAATTGAAAATTTAAAACCCGGTGAGTATACAATTGTAATTAAGTATGTTGGATTTTCTACTCAGCAAGAAATAATAAACATTAGTCCCAACAAGACTTTAGAGCTGAACTTCTCTTTATCAGCTTCTTTAGTAAATCTTGACGAAATAGTAGTTGCCGGTTCATTGAGTAAAAGAGAAATACGCGCTGTTGCTAATCCAATTACAACTGTCACATCTAATGAAATTGTGTATCGAAATTCAACATGGCTACCGGCGGTACTTGAAGCAATTCCAGGAGTCCAATTAACCTTTGGGGCAGAATCAGAATTAAGAGCACATAATATTATGAGTTATATTTCAATGCGTGGTGGAATCCCGGCATCATCAAGTGTAGTTAAGTTTTATGTTGATGGAATTGAAGTGTCGGACGTAACATACTTAGAATTGTTAACTCCCAACATGATTGATAGAATTGATGTGCTTAAAGGACCTATGGCTTCAACTCTTTATGGTTCTGGTTCAGCAGGTGGTGTAATTCTGATTACTACTAAAAAATCAGCAAGTTCTAAAACAGCAATTAATTTCCGAAGTATGTTAACTTCAACTTCAAGTGATTATTTAACTGACATTCCATTAAAGCAGGATTACAGTTTAAATTTATCAGGCGGATCAGAAAATTTTGGTTATCTCATTGGAGTCTCAAATAATCGAATTCCTTATTCACATTACCCGATCACTAATGCAATTGATGATATTAAGTGGAGTTATGATGCAAACTTAAATGGAAAGATTGAAAACATTGTTGCTAACTTGAAATTCCAGATAGTACGAAGCGAATATGGTTCATATATTGATCCATCCAGGGAAAAATATCTTTTATCAAAAGGGATATCAATTACGCCCGTTTCATTTAATGACTTGAAAACCAAAACTAAAGGATTATTAGGCAGCCTTCATTTATCTCAAGTTATCTCTGACGATTTGTATCATGATTTGACAGCAGGTTATATTACAAATAATATCGATGAAAACTCAAATACTCTCGTAAGTGGCGGTTATCGGAACAATTTGAATTCTTATAATAAATATAATGTAAGATATTTTTCTAATCTAAAGTTCCCTTTAAGTACTGATATTAGCATTGATATAACAGGTGGTCTTGAGTACACATATACTACTATTACTACGGGTTATAATATTTTTAAAACACCTTATAAAGATTACTTAGATCAACAACCAGTTTCCGGAAGTAAATTAGTTGTCCCTACTACAACAACAGGTATTTTTGGAGAAGTTGTCTGGGGATTTTATAATGACTTATTCTTAACAACTGGTCTTCGAATGGAAAACAATTCTGGTTACGGAGAGAATGTTGGTTTATATCCACAACCTAGAATTGGATTAACATATAATTTTGCCTTCGATAGAATTAATCTGAAACCAAGATTTTCTTGGGGTGTTTCTTCAAATCCCTTGCCGCCTGACTATGCAATCGGAAAGAATATGAATTTTCTTATACAGCTACCAAATCCGGAATTAAAACCACAGAGACAATCTGGATTTGAAATAGGTGCTGATTTCTATTATGGAGAAAATATTGTATTGAGTGCAACTTATTATAATCAAGTAGTTGAAGATTTGGTCTCATTTAACCTGGTTGATGATCCAACTACTCCTCAACTTGAAGCTCAATATCAAAACACAGCCGCTGTTGATAACAGTGGTTTCGAGTTATCAGGTAAATTTGTTTATGAACCATTTACTCTGGACTTATCATATTCTTCAGCCAAAACCTTATGGGGTAAAGGAACAAAACCAATTACTGGAGCTCCTTTCGTAAAAGAAGGGGAGATTTTTCCATTTGTGCCCGATGGATCATTTTTTGTAAGATTATCTTATCAAATTCCAGCAATACTTAACTGGTCGAATAAGGGTGGAAGTATTAGTCTGGAATACAGATATAATGGTAGCGCACTCAACCCAGATTACCTAGAGTATTATCGAGCGTTAAGTAATTGGAAGCCACCGACTCCTTACCCGAATCAGAATTCTTATTTCAAACTATTTGATGGATATTCGAAAATAAATCTTCGGGCAAATTATTATACTGCTGATTTCTTAATTCTATTTTTTGATGTCTATAATCTAACCAATAATCAAGAACCAGTTTCAGGAAGTGTATATCCTTTCCCTGGGCGAAGTGTAAGTTTTGGTATAAATATAACCTACTGACGAATTCTATTTAACAAAGTGCACAGAATAATGTGCACTTTGCTTTCACAATTATTAAAATTTTATAGGTGCAATTATGAAAAACCGAATCTTCTTTTTTGTAATATTTTATTCTCTCTATTCGATTGTTTGTGCTCAAACTGCTAGTTTATTTCAATATACTCCATTAAAACCCACTACAAAAGAAAAAATTGAAATCAGATTTAATGCATCAGGGACTAGTTTTGAAAATGCGGAAGTGCTTGATGCCGAAGTAATGTTTTTGAGTAATAAGTTCGATAGCTTAAAAACGATTAGTCTTTCTAAGGATAGTAAAGGATGGAAAGGGTATATTATACCAGATACAAAAACATCACTTATTACTATGAAATTTATATCTGGTAATATAGAAGAATCGAACGGTGGGCGGGGATATATAATTGTATTTTATGATGAAAAAGGTAATCCAGTAGTAAATTCATTTGCGTCTAAAGCCTTGTTGTTCACAACAATCGGAGCCCTGGTTGGCATTGATGTAGACATGAAACAAGCCAATAATATTTTCGAGGGAGCATTTAAAAAGTATCCATTGCTAAAAACAGAATATCTAAATGATTACCTACCATCTCTTAGTGCAATTATTCAAAATAAAGAAGAGCTCGAAAACAGAATAAAGAAGGAGCTAATTATTCTTGAACAAAAAAAATATTTATCTGACGAAGAACTATATGTTTTATCTACATGGTATGGAAAAATTAATGATACAGCAAAAGTAAACTATTTCACAAACAAAGCACTGACAGAATATCCTAAAGGTAAAAATGCTGCTAATATTGCATTGTTGAAAATTACTAGTGAGAAGAATTTCGACAAGAAGCTTTTGCTAATTGAAAAATATTTGAGTGAATTTGCTAATACGGATAATTATGAAACTTCATTAAATCAAATATTCTTTGGAATTCTTGGTCAAAATAATATAAAGGATGCCGCTACTTTACTTACAAAATTTAAGAATACATTTAATCCGTCACACTATGTTAACTTAGCGTCTTCGATGCTGCGTTCAAATTATAATGTCGATACAACTCTGGTATTGATAAATGAAAGCATAAAACTTACTGGTGATGAATTGACATCCCCAAAATTTAAAAAACTTAAAATAATTTCAGATTTCCTCTGGTTAAAAATGAGAGAAAGCACTTATGCGGTGGCGTTGCAAACTTATGCTGAATATCTAGGAAGGAATAATCAAGTTTCTGCTGCAATTGAGAATTATGAAAAATCTTTTAATTATCTCTACTCAAAATGGCTAGCTCCCCAATTCGTTTTGGAATATTTTAAATTATTAACAAGAGAAAAAATGTATTACAAAGCAATCACACAGATTACCAGCTTTATAGAACAAGGAATGGTAACTGATGAAATAAAAGAATTATTAAAACAAAATTATATTGGAAAAAACGGAAATGAATCGGGCTTTGCGGAGTTTCTAGATGAAACACTTAATTTGTTCAAAAAGAAAATACTCCAAAAACTAGAAAAAGAAATACTTGATCAACCTGCACCTCAGTTCACATTATTCGATTTGGATGGTAAAGTAGTTTCATTAAAAGACTATCTAGGAAAGATAATTGTATTAGATTTTTGGGCAACATGGTGTGGTCCGTGTATAGCATCTTTCCCAGCAATGAAAATCGCACTAGAAAAATATGAGAAAAATGGAGACGTAAAATTCTTATTCATTAATACTCAAGAAACAGCCGAGAGAAAAACAGAATATGTAAAAGAATTTATGTCTAAAAAGAATTTTTCATTTCATGTATTAATAGATGAAAACAATGATGTTATGTCAAAATATAAGGTTCTAGGGGTACCAACAAAATTTGTAATTGATAAAAAAGGTACAATCAGATTTAAAAGTTCTGGATACTATAGCAAGCCTGACGAATTTGTTGAAGAAATAGGTGCCATGATTAATTTGGCAAGCAAATACTAGATTTTTATTAATAGTATATGCTATTCAGATCTTTTTCCCTCTTCAAGGAGTTAGTGTATCTTTGGAGAGGTTTTTATTTGTTCTTATTTTTGGATAGTGGTTTTCTTATTTTCTGTTGTCTTATTACTAAAGAATAAATTATTTGAGGTATTTTATGGTCTTTAAGAAAGTTCTTCTCCTTTCTGCTGTTATAATAATTGCAATTTCTAATATAGCTTTTTCCCAACCTCAGGTTGTTTCTGCAAATCTGGACAAAACTTCTCAGCAGGCTAAAGCCGGTTCTGAAATTAATCTGATCCTCAATGCCAAAATTGATAACACCTGGCATATAAATTCCAATAAACCGAACGACGAGTTTCTTATTCCGAGTGTAATTGCCGTAAAAGGGAATGGTGTAAAATTAACCAGCGTAAAATATCCTCAGGCACATGATATAACCCTTTCATTCTCAGATACTCCCGTTTCTGTTTACGAGGGCGAAGTAAAATTTGAATTAACAATTGCTATTGATAAATCTGCCGCTGCGGGTAAACAGACAATAGAAGTGCGACTCAATTACCAGGCATGTAACGACCAATCCTGCCTGCCGCCAAACTCAGCATCTGCAAATATGACTTTAGAAATTTTATCTGCTGCATTCGAAAAAGAAGAAAGTAAAACTGAAACTGAGAGTGCAATAACCGAATCCAATGATGCAAAAAATGAAACTCAATTACCGGTTGAACAAAAAGTAGAAGAGATTACTATTCAGCAGCAGGAAATTAAACAGGATAACGGTTCAATCGCTTCAACACTTGAATCGAGCGGTATCTTCTTAAGCTTAATTTTTGTTTTTTTTGCCGGACTTGCACTTAATCTAACACCATGTGTTTATCCTTTAATTCCAATTACGATTGGATATTTTGGAGGACAGGCAGAAGGTAAAACGAGCCGGTTATTTTTAATGGGGGTTCTTTATGTCCTGGGTATGGCACTTACATATTCTGTGATAGGTGTTGTAACTTCACTTAGCGGAGCTGTATTCGGAACGCTGCTTCAAAATCCATTTGTTATTATAGGAATTGCTCTATTATTTATTATTCTTTCTCTCAGTCAGTTTGGTGTTTATGAATTTAAACTTCCCGATAAATTAGTTATGAAAGCCGGAGGTGCTAAAGGGGGAGTCTTCGGTGCATTCTTTATGGGCTTAACTATGGGAATTGTTGCCGCACCTTGTATCGGACCATTCGTACTTGGACTCGTAACTTATGTTGCAGCAAAAGGCGATCCATTGTATGGATTTTTGATGTTCTTCGTATTGGCACTTGGACTCGGTTTACCGTATCTCTTGTTGGCTCTTTTTAGCGGAAAGATAAAAAAGTTTCCACGTGCCGGCGATTGGATGGAAGGCGTAAAACATATCTTCGGTTTTCTACTTCTTGGTATGGCTTTCTATTTTGTAGATCCAATACTACCTAAATCAATCCAGGGATACTTGCTTCCAATCTTTGGTGTTGTTGCTGCTATCATACTATTGTTTATTGATAAGACTGCTAACCACATTAAAGGATTTAGAATTTTCAAGACTCTGTTTTCTTTAATCATTCTGGCTCTTTCCATCTGGGCATTAATTCCTTCTGAAAAACTCTCGCCCGAATGGCAGACATTCAGCATTGCTTCATATGAAGGATCTTTGAAAAATAACGAAAGCATGCTGATCGATTTTTATGCCGATTGGTGTATTCCTTGTAAAGAACTTGATGCTTTAACATTCTCCGATCCAAGAGTGATTAAAGAATTGGAAAGATTTACTTCATATAAAGTTGATATGACACAGATGACTGATGCTAACGAAGAACTCCGTAAAAAATTCAATGTGATAGGAATGCCGACAGTCCTTTTAATTAATTCCCAGGGTGAGGAAATTCACCGCCTTACAGGATTTGTTAACGCCGATGAATTCCTGAAATTAATTACCGAATAAAACCTTTCGAAGCCTGATGGAGACATCAGGCTTTCTTATATATTTATCATTAGTTTCCTTTTATTTAGCTACAACCTAAACTATTTCTTTAATTAAATATTTAGTAGATTTCACAAGCCATCTATTAGTTCTGAACAGACATTTTTAAAACAATTAAAAAATTATTGATCTGATATGATTTTTCGAAAAAATATCACTGATGAAGAACTAATAACGCGAATTACCGAAAGTGATTCAAAAGCACTTGAATTGCTTTTCAAAAGGTATTACGCGGCTTTATGTTTTTTCTCGAATCGTTTCCTCAACAATAAATATTTGGTCGAAGAAGCTGTCTCGGATGTCTTCCTGAATATCTGGCTGAAAAGGGGAAGGATAAAAATCCAGACAAGTATCAAGTCCTATCTTTATTCAGCTGTCCGCAACCAGTCAATAAATTACCTGAAGAAAAAAGATTATAATTTTGAAGACCTTGAAGTTGTAGATAAAGAACGGATTTTAACAAGTCTTGCACCCGATCATTTCCTTTTTCATGAAGAGCTTAAAAATGAAATAGAAAAAATTATACAGAGCCTGCCTGATAAGAGGCAGTTGATTTTCAGGATGAGCCGTATCGACGGACTAAGCTACAAAGAGATTGCGGAAATCCTTTCAATCTCCATCAATACCGTTCAGAATCAAATGGGCCATGCCGTAAAATATTTGACTGAACAATTACCGAGAATCAAAAAATTATTTGTTCTTCTTCTGGCTTCATTGCTTCCATAAACGAGATTTAATTTAACGCTGATCTTTATGATTATCAAAATCTGCGCTTATCCGCTAAATCCGCATTCTATTTCTTGAAAATCTGCAATAGTAGGTAATCCCTCAAGTTCTTGTCTAATTAGTAGAAATCTTTTTTACATACCGGTGAGAAAAATGAACGACGAAAAGTTTTATGAACTTTCTGCAAAAGTCCTTTCAAATGAAGCCTCCGAATCTGAACGTGAAGAAATGAAACAGCTATTAAATGAAAATCAATATGACGAACAGTTTTCAATTATTAGAAAAAAATGGAACAGTCAAAGTAACGTTGGCGAACCTATTGATTTTAACAGAAAAGCTGGATTTGAAAAGCTAACTGAAAAGATTAAAAAGTATGAATCGGATTATGGAGTTGAGCAGAAAAAAATTCCAATTTTATATTGGTTTCTTAAAAACAGATTAGTACAATCAATTGCATCGATTGCATTTTTGATTATTGCAGGTTACTATCTTTTATCTGTAACCGGAGTTATTTCAAACCAGGAATCGATTACCTGGAACGACAAATCTACAGCATCCGGACAAATTTCAATTATTACATTATTTGATGGGACAAGGATTACACTTAATTCCGAAAGTAAATTGAAATATCCCGGTAAATTCGGTACATCAACACGCGAAGTCTATCTCGAAGGAGAAGCATACTTCGAGGTCAAGTTTAATCCTTCGCAACCTTTTGTAGTTCACTCGGACAATATCTCTACAGTTGTTCTCGGTACCAAATTCAATGTGAAAGCCTACAATGAAGAAAAAGAAATAAAAGTGTCGTTAGTGGAAGGTAAGGTGAAAGTTGAAAACAAATCCATGAATTTCAATAAAGAACCGGTTTATTTGAAAGCTAATGAACAGTTAAGCTTTTATAGAAATAGCGGAACTGTAATACTCGATAAGTTTTCGTTAGTGCAGACAATCGGCTGGAAAGACAATATTCTTGTATTTGATAATGAACCGCTCGAAAAAGTATTTATTGCTCTCAGACGTTCATACGGAGTTCAATTTGAACTTGAGGATACTACTTTCAACCGCCTGAAAATAAAAGCGAATTTTGAGAATGAATCCTTCTGGACAATCATAAAAGTAATTAAGAATGCAACAAATCTTGAATATAAAACTGTAAGCAAAAATAATGAGCTTCAGAAAATCATCTTTTATCAAAAATGAAAAAGGAGGTAAAAAAGTTATGAGAGTTCTTACCGCCGGGAGCGGTTAATCCCGCAAAAAGAGCGGGGTAAGAAAAATGCCGTGACAATGGTCGAGATTGCCACGGCCGGTATAGCTAAACATCATTCCGCCATAGGCGGGCAAGTAATTAAATAATGTTTAACATCTGACGGGTAAAAGATATGAAAAAAAATATTTTACAGGTAGTCAAAATGACGGCTTACTATTCATTTCTCGGATTGTTACTGCAGGGTCTTTTAGTGAATATACTCTTTGCTGTTAGTTCAAGCGAAGGACAGAACCTCTATCAAATAAAAGTAACTGCTAATTTGAATAAAGTAAATTTCGAATCTGCTCTTTATCATTTGGAAAAACAGACCGATCTTAAATTCTTCTATGTTAAGGATGAGATTCCTGTTAATGAAAAAGTGACAATCGAAGTAACTAACGAATCTTTGTATGAAGTTCTGAAAACTCTTGCATCACAATATAACCTGGTATTCCAGAGAATTAACGGACAAATTGTTATTAAGAAGGGGACGAATACCGAAAATGTTGAAAGAGTAATTGTTCAGGAAAATGGTGCCATTAGAGGTAAAATCACCGATTCAAAAACAGGTGAAGCACTAATCGGGGCAAATATTTTAATACAAGGTACCAATTTAGGAACAGCGACAGATGATAAAGGAAATTATCGACTTGAGAAATTAGAACCCGGCACTTATACGGTTATTGTAAAATACCTGGGTTACATTACAAAAACTGAATCTGTGAATGTTCTTGAAAACAGAACTATCGAAATAAACTTCCAGCTTGATCAGTCGGAAATTCAAATGTCTGAGGTTGTTGTTACAACCAGTACGGTTATTCCAACACCTGTCAAAAAACTACCTAACACAATTACTGTTGTAACAGCGCGGGATCTAGAAAGAATGAATCCTACAAATGTTGCTGAAGCTGTGCGTCTGGCTGTACCTGGTGCTTTTTATTCCGACGAAGGTGTAGGCACAACTTATGGTGCGTTTTCTGTTCGCGGGGTTTCTTCAATTCAAGGAGCTGCTTCAACTCTTAAAGTTTATGTGGACGGCGTAGAAGTATCTGATCCAGCCTATGTTACTTATATGGACCCAAGTTCGATTCAGCGCGTTGAAGTAGTTCCGGGACCGCAAGCTTCTACCATTTACGGTTCAAGAGCTATTAGCGGGGTTATGCAGATATTTACAAAACAAGGTGTATCGGGTAAAACCAGATTATCCGGAAAACTTGGAATGAAAACAATCGATGGAAAGTATGTTGGTAATAAAACACCTCTCGGACAGGAATCTGCACTTAATGCAAGTGGAGGCTTCAGTATTTTTAATTACAATGTTGGAGTAAATTACAAGAATGAACCTCAATGGATTGACCTTTTTGAAGAACAGTCACTAAATCTTTCGGGATCTACCAGATTTTCCGTAGGTGATTTTTCGGGAGGATTCTCAATTAATTATTCTAAACGAAACAATGTTTTTGGTTGGGATCCATTAACTTATAAACGCGATAGTGAATTAGGCCGCCCCCTAACTGCACCAAATAGAGTATCGGAAAGTGGATATCAAACTTATGCTCTTAATTTAATCTATAAAGCAAGTGAAAATTGGTCTCATAATTTTACATTTGGATACAATGCATTGGATCGATTTACTTATGACCGGGCTGCTAATACAACTACTAAACTCTACAGTGTTTCTAAAAGTACCGATCAGCGTTATTCTATGACCTATAATACTTCTTACCTGGCAAAGTTGAGTGAAATGCTTAATTCTGCAATAACTTTAGGTATGGACTGGACGGAATATTCATTGCCTTTCTTTAGTGGAAACGTTGCTGACCGTATGAATTATGTATTTATTGATCAAAACCCGGGGTTAAAGAAAAACTTCGGATTTTTCGCACAGACACAAACTTCGTACAATGAATTTTTATTCCTCACTGCAGGTCTGCGTGCTGATAAACGGCCTTCTGCTGCTGAAGAAGCGTTTACATGGTCACCTCGTTTAGGTCTAAGTGGAATTTATGAATTGGATGAGTGGATGATTAAAGGAAGAATTGCATGGGGACAATCGGTTATTGTTCCCGACGAAAGATATATTGCCGGTGCTGAAACTGCTACCTCAGTTGTTACACCTAATCCTACATTGCTTTCACAGATTCAAAGAGGTTATGAGATTGGAGCAGATGTTTACTATATGAATCTTCTATCCGTTAGCATCACCTACTTTGATCAGAGGCCATTAGATTTAATTGAAATGGTAAACCTCGGAAGGGATAGCCAGAACCGTGTACTTTATCAATATCAGAATTTAAGTGAGGTTAAAAATCAGGGATTTGAAATCAAAGGAATTTTCAATCCTCTTCAATGGTTAACTTTCAATGTTAATTATGGTAAGACAACAAGTACTGTTCTAAAACTCGGGTCCAATTACACGGGAGATCTGAGGGTAGATGATGAAATAGTTGGCCGGCCGGAATATACTTTTTCAATAAACGCTGAAGTTACACCGATTGATGGTACTACAATTACCCTCAGTGCTTTCAAGTTTGGAGAATGGATTGCTGCTGATTTCTATGGATATCTTTATGATGTTTATGGAGGGAAATATAATGCTGCAGTAAAGCCATACCCAAAAGGTTATTACATAACATACCCGTCCTTTACCAAAATTAATTTAGGAATTTCTCAACGAATTACTGAATCACTGACAGGATATCTCCATATTGATAATCTTACAGATGATGAAAGCTTTGAAAGAATTAATACTGCGGTTACACAGCCAAGGACAGTATCCTTTGGTATTCAATTCACCGGCTTAACACTTTAAAATTGGAATTAGGAAATAATATGAAATCAGTAAAATCAGATTTAGTTAAAAAAATCTTTTCTCGTAGTATCATATTTCTGCTCTGCGTGAGTTCGGTGATTCTTTTACTTTTCTGTAACCCGGAAAAGGATGATAGCTTTGAAATAAAAGGTAAAGCGGCAGGGTTGGATGGTGCTAATCTTACTCTTATTTCATCCTTAAAACCCGGAGTCGCTGATACTCTTGGACAAGTTATTGTTCGTGATGGGAATTTTCATTTCTCGGGTAAACTTGATTCTCCGGTTCTGGTAAGGTTGATCACATCTTCTCCTCAGTATTATTCGGCTTTCTGGATGGTACCGGGTACTATTGAAGTTGATCTAGATACATCACGTGTTGGAGAAAACATGGCAAAATCTTTAGTCCCGATTGTAAAAGGATCTGCTGAGCAGGAGATCTATGAGTCATTCAATAAGCAGTATGAGGTAATAGCTCTTGATTTAAGGAATGCAAGCAATTTACTTTCGCAGACAAAGGATCCTGAAGAAAAGAAAAAAATTCTGGAGAGTATAGATAAACTTAGAGATGTATTAACCGAGAAATCAAATTCATTAATCCTGCAATTTGTAAAAGAGAATAATTCCTCTGTGGTTTCAGCTTTTTTGATGAGCCGGATCTTGAATGATCAATATCATAAGGTCGAGACTTTGCAATCGGTAATGGATAATTTTACTGAAAATGTAAAAAAGTCCCAATACTTTAAAGAGAACAAAGAGGAATTAGAGATCCTTCAACGAATTCAGCCCGGCAAACCGGCTCCGGATTTTACTTTACCCGATCCCGTTGGAAAAGATTTCTCACTATCATCTCTAAAAGGAAAAGTTGTACTTATCGATTTCTGGGCATCCTGGTGTAAACCGTGCATAGCATCTATACCTGAAATGAAAAAATTATACGATGAGTATAAAGGGAAAGGTTTTGAAATTCTTGGTGTTACCAACGACAGCAAAAAAGAAGCATGGCTGAAATCTATGGAAGTAAACAGTATTCCATGGAAAAATGTTATCGACCGTTTCCCGCAGCCTCCGGCACCATTTGGTCCGGCTGAGATAGCAACACTTTATGGAATCTCCTATTTACCTACTACCATTCTTGTAGATAGAAACGGGATCATCATTGCAAAAAATTTACATCAAAAAGAACTCGAGGAAAAACTCAAGGAGGATTTGTAAAAAAGCTAAATTGATTATTAATGATAGGTTGACAATAATATTTTTCGATGCATGTTAACCTTTCTTACACAACTCCACCTCTTCAGGTCATCCCCCTTTGTCCTGGAGAGGTTTTTTATTTCTTTATCTCTCTTCCGCCAAGCTGTGTTATTACTGCATTCACTAAAGGATTTTCATCTGCTGATGTAGAACTATTATGTCTCGGAGTTTTAGCGGATGATGATTTTTTTACACCAGCTGATTTCTTCTCCCCAACATTTATAAATTCTACCTTCTTACCGAAAATTTCTTTTGTCTTCTTATCAAGATACAGTTTGTTATCACTTATTATATCCCAATCATCGTTGTGTTCTACTTCGATATTCAGCTTATCATTATTAAAGTCAACAGGATTTGAATTCAGCAAAATAGCGCCAAAGAAATATTTATCTGTCTTTACCTGCTCAACGAACGATTCCCATTTGGAAATTATTTGATCAAATTCAGATGAATCTTTTGCCATCGGGGGAATGAATTCTTTAACTACGGGAATTTTGATTTCACTCTTGTCAACTATACGGACATTCGAAAAAGAACTGACAGGGGGTTTAATAGAATCACCGCCTGAACCGGTAGAATAATTTTTAACAGGTTCGGAAATTGTTCCGCTGCTTATTTTCGATAATATTTCCGAGATGGTAGCAGATCGTTCCAATCCTATTAAGTGGCAAAGTGCAATTTCAATCTTCAGTTTTTGGTTGGACGATGTTTTTAATTCATACTGAGTTTTATTGATATAATTAAGTAATCTAAGTAAATCACCTTCGGAAAATTTATCTGCATATTCAAGATATTTTTCCTTGTAAATCTCGGCGGATTCAATTAAATCACTCTTTTTTCTTATTACAACCGTCATAATATTCCTGAAATGCTCATTCAAACCATTGAGGAAATCGATAAAATTCCATCCGTTCTCGTAGATTTTTTGGGTAACATCAAATGCAGCTTTGTAATTTTTCTCAAGTATCGAATCGGAGATTGTGAAATAGATCTCCTCATCAATAAGATTTAACATTTTAGAGATAATATCACTCTGAACATTACCGCTGCTGAATGAAATCACCTGATCGAATAAACTTTGTGCATCTCTTAAAGCGCCGTCGGCTTTTTTTGCAATAATTGATAGCGCCATATCGTCAATTTCTATTTTCTCAGCATTCGCTATTTCTTTCAATAACTTTTTAATTGCAGCCATTTCGATACGCCTGAAATCAAATCTCTGACAGCGCGAAATGATCGTAAGCGGTACTTTATGAACATCTGTCGTAGCGAAGATAAAGACAGTATGCTCGGGCGGTTCTTCCAGAGTTTTTAGAAGTGCATTGAAAGATTCATTTGTAAGCATGTGCACTTCATCGATAATATAAACTTTGTAATTACCCTTTGTAGGTGCATATTTAACAGATTCCCGTAAAGTTCGTATTTCTTCTATGCGCCTGTTTGATGCACCGTCAATTTCAATAATATCCAGTGTCTGCGATGTAAGGAATGACTGGCACATTTCACACTCATTGCACGGCTCACCATTCTTTGGATGTAAACAATTCAATACTTTGGCAAGAATCCTTGCTGTAGTTGTTTTTCCAACTCCGCGCGGTCCGGCAAACAGATATGCATGAGCAATCCGGTTGTTTAGAAGAGCATT
>JAGUYK010000024.1 GCA_020061355.1 Ignavibacteriales bacterium
CTTGAATGGCATTCAAGAGGTCAGCGGTTCGATCCCGCTTAGCTCCACATGAAAACCTTGATTATAATAAATAATCAAGGTTTTTTTATTTTGTGTTACCCTAGTAAAATCAAAAATTGGTGTAAAATGGTGTCGACTGAAGCAAAAAACATCACAATTACATCACAATTTTTTTTAACAAAAATACTTTCATCATAGCAATTTAAATTGTGTCCTCCAGTGTAAAATTATCTTCTTACATCTAAGCGTACTGTTTCAGACAAATATTATTTTGCGAAACAAAACCTACTGTCTATTAATTGATTGATATGTTAGATACTATTAATTAGTTTGCGTAATATATTTCCGGAGGATGACATGAAATATTCACTTTCGGGATTTTATAGAATTCTAATCTGTTTAACTCTCCTCTTAACATTCAGGAATATAGAAGCCCAAAAGAAATCAGTATCTGACCTGCTGAATGAAATACGCGAAGGGAAAAAAGTAGACATTTCTAAAATTAAAATAACAAGAAAGGATACGCCCGTTCTTATAAATGCCCTGAAGGATAGTAGTACAGATGTAAGAATATTCAGTGCAGAATTACTGGGAAATTTAAAAGACACTTCAGCTGTATTAGGGCTAATTGAAGTCTATTCGAGAAGCAGAAATGGAGATGAAATTACGGCAGCGGGGAGAGCATTGGGAAAAATAAATGACAAAAGAGTTTTTCAACAGGTAGTTGATAGGATTATTAATGAACAGATGCATCCGCCATTGGCAAAAGATCTGTTATTATCTTTCGGTATTACTCCGGCAGTTTATATAATGGAAAGATTAAAAAAAGAGACGAATAGTGACCTGAAAAATTATTTTGTAGAAATATTAACTGAATTGGATAGCAAGGAAATTTTGAGGAAATACCAGGATCCAGTATTTATTGAGCCGGTATTAAGCTTAATAAATGATAGCAATGTATCTCTGCGGTGGAGTGTAATTATTTTCCTCGGGAAATCAAAAAATTCGGTTGCCATAGATCCTCTATTTAGAATAATGAACGATAACCAGGTATATAGTTATGTGTTATATGCATTATCTGAATTTAATACTAAAAGTATTACTGATTCACTTATATCAATAATATTAAAGTATTCGGATCAAAAAACTCTAGACGGGTTGGGTACACTTGAAAGGAGTATAAGAATTGAAAAATTACGCATTGCAACGGAGGCATTAGGAACTAGGAAGGATAATAGGATTGAAGATGTATTATTATTAGCACTCAAAGTAGAAAGCTGGAGTGTTAAAACAACTGCTGCGAAGAACTTACTTAAATATGATTCAAAAAAATCTACTGAAGGAATATTGGAAGCATTGGGAAAAAGTAATGCTACAATTAAAAAAGATTTAGCGAAGATTTGTTCAGCGACAAAAAACAAAGAAATAATCAGATACTTTGATACAGCACTTGAAAAAAGAGATCTGCCAATTATAGCCGGAGCTTATAAATATTATCTCCAAAAGAAACTCGATAATAATGAAGGGAAATTATTAGATGCATTGCGTGAATACGGCGACCGGGATATGGCAGAAGATTATCTAAACTCGGGGAATCAAAGATTTATTTCTGAAACAATAGGATGGGCGAGGAGTAAAGGATATATCATTGCACCGAAAAAATAATAGATGGGTAGGTAGATTGTTTTTTTAAATGCTTTATATGCTTATGAAATCAAAACTGTGATCTTTAAATATTTGAGGTTGAATACTATAGATGTAACCGCAAAAGCTTACATAATGCCCATTATTTGCGATATATGTTTTTTAGTTTTTTTACAAATAGAATGATTAACTACAAATGGAAAGTATGAAAAGCAAATAATGTGGTGTTATGTAAAGCCAGTATGGAATGATTTATTGCTGGCGTGCTTTTGCGGCGGGATATGATTTTAGAATTATAAATTACAGCTGGATTAATGAATTATGATAACTTAAATCTTTTTTTTCAGAATGACTATTGATTAACAATATTATAAATGTTTTCAAAACTAAGATATTCAAAATATTTGGCGAAAATCGATTTCTAAGGAAATGTTAAATCCCATTAAAATTTTACTTTGATATACTTCAGGTGAAGATCCGCCGAATAGACCTCTACCACCACTAATATAGTCGGACGCGAAAAAGGGACCAAATTCCGGACATAGATATAACCAGTCAGCAAAAGGAATTTTTGAACCAAGATGAATCATGAAATAAGTATCGGAACCGCCTAAAATACCAGGTGCACCGCCATAGCCGATTAAAATATAGTTTGAAATTGATTCAATATGCAGAAAATGAATCTTTCCAATAATTCCTAAAGTGACCTTTTCGTGGCCAGTCCATTTGTTATGCATACCTAAAATTGCAGCCAGGCTAACATAAGAACCGATATTATATCCCAGCTCAAATATTAATCCTTGTTGCGAACCATAACCACCTGATATAAAAACAGAATTTGACCATGGAAGGTTTTTTGCAGAATCTTCAACATTTCTTGTTTCCGAGAGATTAATTACTCTTATCTCCTCAGTTATAAAGCCGGGATTGATGGTTTGAGAAAAAATATCTGATAATAAAAGAGAAAAAACAGCAAAGAGAATAAAGAAAGATGTAGAGACAATTTTCATATGACTTCTCAACTATTAATATATTTCAACTAACTATTAGTTAACCCGCCAGGGTATATTACGGCGTGGCTGATAAGCCGCCGCCCAGAACAGCAATGACGAATAAAAAGCTTCTGCCAATAATTTTTAACAAATTTATCTATTAGAGCAATGTTATAAGCAATATTTACTTTTTCACCAAACCCAATAACTTTAATGATACCGTAATGAAGATGCGGTCGTGTGGAAAAGCGGGTTAGGTGTTTTTTATTAATTACTTTCTTTGTTTAGAAATCTGTTACATATTAAAGCACCGACAAATACATTAATAAAAGTTAACGGAACAGCCAGCCATAAAATATTGATTGGTAATACAGAAAAATTCCATAAAGCAATCCAAGGCGTAACATACACCATTACCCACACAATAAAAGTTGTTTGTAATACCTTGAATTTTTGTGAAATAATAAAAATCATAACTGCAATTATTATTCCCCATATAAGCCAGAGAATGTTATTTAAGGGTTCGTTGGGCAATACAAGATTAATTGCTTTGAAGTGCATATCAATATCTGGTTTTGCAAATAATATCCACCTAAAAGTTTCAAAAATGTTTATCCATAGACTTATAAGGAGAATTTGCCAAATTGTTTTCTTGAAATTTGCCATAATAAATTCCTTATTTTTTTCATATTAGCAATTATACTGGCAATATCCATGTTGAGTTCTCCTTACTTCCGGAGAATACAACATAAGGAGCTCCGCCACGCTCTTTTATCGCCATTTTCTTCAATCGATGCCAGGGTTCATGAGAACGAGCATATGGTATTCCAATTACCCACAGTAGAACATTTAGAAAAAATACAATGAATACCGACTCGTCCGCTGTAAAAAGTTGAATATTTATTGCAAACCGACCAAATAAAAATAGAATCCACAAAATTACCGGAGAAGAAAGAAGTAACATTAGACGAACCCTTGCAATAGTCCAGCAGTCGTTACATAGCGTATAAGTATGATCTTGGGTTTCAGTATACTGTGTAGTTATTTTTTGGTTAATAGTTACTGGGTCTACTCTTCTTATTTCGTCAATTTGGTTAGAAACAATTATTCCCGTTGTAGCATGTAAAACATGAGCATTGTTTTTAACATCTTTTTTGCAAAATGTGCAATGGTTTTCAAATTTTGCAATGTTCATTAATGACTCCATTTTTGTAAACTAATGGCGTTGCAACTAAGCCTTAGACCAGAAAAGCAGTGCAGAACTACAAGCCAACGCCAATATTTCTTACATAATTTATTCTATTTTTCTCTATTGACTTTTTACTTATTAAAGTGGCTAGGCAGTTTTATTTAATATTATAAATCTTTTACCGTGCCTTCTTTGTAAGTTCTTTTTTAAGAGACTCTATTTCCTTATTAATGTCACATTCATCGCAGTCTCTTGGTGGTCTAGACGAAAAAGAAATTAATTTATCTCCATAATATTCATGAATTATTTTATCTCGTTCCTTAATAAGATCATCCATTTTGGATTTTGTCAATTTTTTCCCAACTATGTTTTTATTATCAAATATTTCCATAAGTTCAAACAATGTTAAATCGTAATCATCAAAGTTTCCTTTCTTAATTACTGTTTTTCCAGATTCAATTAGCAGTTCTGAAAAATAATTGCTTTGATTTATTCTGTATGGAGTACCAGGAGGGCAGTCTACATGAGAGAACCAATGTTGACTAACACTTCCATTCATTACGGTAAGTACGGCAGTATGCCTAACGCATCCATTAGCCATTCTAAATTCAGAGAAACTCCAATAATGTCTGTCAGCGTAAATTAAATTATCCGTGATAAAAAAAATAAATAGAAAGGTCCAAACTATTTTAACAATTTTGTTTAGTGTGAACATATTATTCCTCCTTTTTAGCAGTGTAAATAATATTAAGCCAAGCTTTTATACAGGGCAATTCAACAAACTGTCTTACGGCGTTTTGTTTAAGAGAACGCCGCAGGGTGGCAGCTACTTATTTCTTGTTTTATTGTTTAGAAAACTCAATTACACAAATACAAAACGAACAAATTCAACTATAACTACAAATACCACGACCGTCCACAGCGTTCCGCTTGAGAAGTTTATTATACTTTTTTCAATTAATATTTTCGAATTTAATACCATATTCTCTTTGTTTAAGCATAGCTTGGAATAATTCTGGAATACTTTTTCTAACTCGCAGTAACTCAATACATTCTTTTACTCGATCTGATGAACAATTTACACCGAAATAAATTGATTTAATGATATCATCTGGGAAGTCTAAAAGTTGGTTTGCATTATCATAATAAACTAATCTCCATTCTTTTTCATATTCCCAATCTTTAGATTTCGTCGTTACAACTCTTAGATACTCTTCAGTGGTAAATGAAGGGAGATAAGGATTTAACAAAGGATATTCTGATTCATAAGATATTTTGTGAAATAATATTAGCTCTTTGAGTATCAGTAAGTAATTTTTTACGATTTCATTTATTCTATTTGTATTAAACTCTACACAATAACCTTGATGAGATTTTGAATAATGTGACCACATTAACAAATTATCATTAGTTTCACTCAGTGATAATATACCATAAGAATTATCTATTACTTCCTTCATGCGGTCCACCATAAGTTCTGGTGAACGGATAATTTTAATATTCTTGCTAAACTCATTTTGAGCAAGTCTAGAAACCATAGCAGAAGATAGAGCTGGGTTTTCCCTTTTAATATGTTCTTGCAATTTCTTTATAATTGCTTTGTCAGAACCTATTTCATAGTTTGGAAAAACTCTACAATCAAATGGATCATTAAATTTAGCCGGAGAAGAAAAATAAAATGCATTCTTCGCGAAAACATTTTTATAGTAACCATTCTCATCAAAATGGCCATATTTAAACAAACTTTTAGGTATGATAATACTTTCTTGCATAAAAGTTAAACATAAATTTATACTGCGAGCGGATATCTTATCCTAAGAAGAATAGGCCGTCAAAAAGATGCCGGCCAGGTCCGCCAATAAGACGGCGGATAAATCCGCAAGTATTGTTTTGTTTTATCTAAAAAGCACAAATCCCTTGAAGGATACTGTGCTATCTATATTTAATTTTGTTTTTATCGAAAGATCTGGGGGAAGTAAAGGTATTAAGCTCATACAACTTAAACCAATATTGATTTGAAGGCATAAAGAAATTAACAGATTAAATTTATAGTTGCAAGAAATAATTTATTAAAAGTATAAACTCAAGTAAAAAGTACTAATATATTTTAGAGAATATTACATGAATATTCCGAAACAATATTATTCTGGTTTGATATACCATCTTGATTTATTGTGCATACGAGAGAATTAAGGGATTCCGAGACTTCTTCAGGATTAACCCAGGAGTAATTACCTACTTCGTTTGAAGGGATGAATTCTCCGTCGATATACAAAGCTTCTACAACAAATTCCAGGTGGGAATATCTTTTTGAGGATCCGATACTTAATAAACGAATTGGGCGGACATTGAAATTAGTTTCTTCTTTTATTTCTCTTTTGATTGCTTCTAAAGGACTTTCTCCATTTTTTAGCCAGCCGGCGGGGAAAGCAAGCGGATCAGGGCGATATTTGTGATCTAAATTATAAATTGCGTTTAATGTCCGCTCTCTACCTTTTGCATTACGGAATTAATCTGACTGAAACTCTGCTGTAATCTTCTTAACTCGCTTTCAAGCTTATAGATTTTATACGATTCCAATGCTTCCTTTCCGCCTAATAACCAGTTGATATCACATCCTAATCGTAAAAGTTTTGTCAATATTCTGGAGCCCGGTTCTCTCTTACTGCTAATATACTGTTGTAACTGCTGCGGGGAAATTTTCATAGCTTCAGCAAGTTTTTTTAGCGTACCGTATTTTCTTTTTGCAAATAATCTCATCCGCTCACCAATTCCTAAATGCATACTCTCTTCACTTGTAAAAAGATCGAGAGCTTCGTTATACTCGCCTTCAAAAAGATTTAGTTCGAATTGATAATCATCAATTATCTCTTTGATTTTTTTGTAGAGGTCATCATCAAACTGAGCTGATTCGTTTAATAAATAGGAGAGTGTCTGGACTTTAATTCCAAGTTTTTCAGAAATCATACTCATCTTAATTCCCAGAGTATGGATCAGGTATCTAATTTCTTCCTGTTTGGTCATTGGATGTTCCCATTTTAATCTTTAAATCAGATACACAATGCAAAATAGTAATTTTTAGCAAAATAATTAACTGTTCTTTTCATTTGAATAAGTCATAAGCTCTGCATTAGGAATAATTTTCTTGTTATTAAAACAATTTATTGAATATTTTAACAGTGTATGAAATTATTCTCCTTGACAAAAGACCAGAGATATATTCTTAATCTTGCTCTACCTGCAATAGCTGGTCTTTCAACTCAAATGGTTGTTTCCCTAGTTGATACTGCAATGGTTGGACGATTACCGGATGCCGAATATAATCTTGCAGCAATGGGAATAGGTGTTTTTGCTACCTGGGCAGTTGTGAGCTTATTTTCCAGTCTGGCAACAGGCACACACGTTTTAATAGCCCGAAGTTACGGTGAAAAAAATGATAATGGATGCGGAGAGGTTTTAAATACAGCAATTATTCTCTCTTTTTTGATCGGTATAGTGGTTTCATTGTTAGTGGTTTTTTTCTCTGGAGATATTGCTGGTTTTTTTGCCGTTGATAAAAGAGTTGGAGTTTTAGCCGGCGACTATCTCCACTACAGGTTTATGGGAATCCCTTTTTTCCTTGTGACAGTCTCTTATAGAGGATTTTTCTTCGGAATTGGTAAAACTAAAATTTTTATGTATTCAGGTGTTCTTGCAAATCTCTTGAATATTATCTTCAACTATTTCTTCATTTATGGCGGATTTGGATTTGAAGGAATGGGACTGGCAGGTGCGGGACTCGGTTCTACATTAGCAACAATATGTGATGCAATCTTCTATTTCACAGTGTCACTGTCGCCGGTTTATAAAAATCAGTTCAACTATTTTAAGAGGTTCAGATTTATTAAAGAAATTGCACAAAGAATAATAAAAATCTCTTTACCCGTTTCTCTCCAGAATATTTTCATTCTAGTTGGATTTTTAAGTTTTATCGCCATAACCGGGTTGATCGGAATTTTAGAACAGGCGGCAAGTAATGTTGTATTTACTGCTTTGCTTATCTCACTTATGCCGTGTTTTGGTTTTGGAATTGCAGTTCAAACCATTGTTGGTAACACCGTTGGTGGCGGGGATTTAAAACTTGCAAAACATTATGGTTTTGAAACAAGTAAAATTGCTACTATTTATACACTCTTTATTGGTGTTATCTTTTTTACATTCCCCAGGTTGGTATTATATCTTACAACAAATGATCAGCAGGTAATAGATGCAGCTGTCCCGGCTCTAAGAATTGCTGCTTTGGGTCAGGTATTCTACTCGGTTGGAGTAGTTCTGGCTAACGGTTTACAGGCTGTAGGCAAAACCTTATTTGTTATGCTTGCAGAGGTAATTGCTAATTGGTTTGTATTTGTACCTATTGCATTCTTGTTGGGCGTTGTATTCGATTTTGGATTGATAGGCGCCTGGTCGGCTCTCCCATTCTATGTTGTGCTATACGCCCTTGTGATTTTTGTCAAATTCAAGTACGGGACCTGGGAGAATTATAAAAGGATTTAGTCCATATTAAAAATGCTTGACAAAGTTGTCCATTAAAGATATATTTGATTCGAAAATTGAACATGAAAACCAAATTCTTCATATTGTTCATAGTTACGTTATCGGTGATTTATGCCGGTGCGGAATTAGTCAGTTTTAATGCCAAAAGCCAAAACGGGAATGTTGTTTTGAACTGGCAGACTTCCTCCGAAACAAACCTGAAACACTTTGTAGTTGAAAGAAAATCTGTGGACGGCAGTTATTTCGATATTGCAATAGTAGAACCGAGAAGTGATAAGAATTATCAGTATATCGATCAATCTGCATTTAAAACTCTTGATGCTGTTTACTCATACCGTCTTAGAATTGTTGATAACGACGGGTCTTCTTCTTATTCATCTATTCAGTCTGTATATCATAACGTATCAAGCGTTAAAAGAACATGGGGAAGTATTAAACAACTTTTCCGCTAATGTTATTTCATTTCTTACTTACCTCAAACTCAACCAGACTCACTTAAAAAATGATTGAATCTAATTTTAATATCTATCTTGCATCCAAATCTCCGCGTAGAAGAAAACTTCTCAAACAATTAGGTCTAAAATTCAAATCTTTTTCAGTTGATCTGGATGAAGAAATCCTCGATGGAGAACATCCGGTGCAAACAGTTAGAAGATTAGCTCTTCACAAAGCTGAATTAGCACTCAAGAAAATAAAAAAGGGTATTGTAATCACTGCGGATACAATTGTAGTTCAGAACAGGGAAATAATAGGAAAACCAAAAAACAGGAAAGATGCTTTTGCAATCCTTTCGAAACTAAGTAATAAAACTCATGAAGTCTATACAGGTTTTGTAATAGTCAATTCCATTACCGGAAAGAGAATTATAAGTCACGAAAAGACATTTGTTACTTTCAAAAAGTTAAGCTACAGGGAAATAATTGATTACATCCGAACCGGAAGTCCTATGGATAAAGCCGGCGCTTATGGAATTCAGGATGATTTCGGTGCGGTCTTTGTTAAAAAAATTAACGGATGCTATTATAATGTTGTTGGTTTGCCGCTTGCTAAACTTTACAAATCATTAATGGAAATTTTGTAAGTTGATTGAAAAGCTGAAAAAAAATCTGATAATTTCACTCCTTATAACCGCATTAGTTTTTTTTGCAATTACCATTTACGCAGATTTTAATTCTGTAATTGACTCCTTTGAAAAATTTAATTGGTTGTTATTACCGGTTTTGTTGTTTTTATCTTTTGGAAATTATATCGTCAGATTTATCAAATGGGAATATTATTTGCGTTTGCTGGATATTAAAATCCCGCTAGATCAATCAATGAAAATATTTTTCTCCGGATTATCAATGAGTGCTTCACCGGGAAAGATGGGGGAGGTACTGAAATCATTTTTATTAAAAGAAATTTATAACGAACCGATCTCAAAAACTGCTTCAATAATTTTTGCAGAACGTTTAACCGATTTTCTCTCCTTAACATTTTTAACAATTATTGGAATCTACTTTTTCCAGTATTCTGCTATCTGGATCTATTTTGTTCTATTCTTTTTTATGATGGTAATAATTATTATAAGCAATAGAAGGATTGCCGGATTTCTTATCAGAGCCGTTAACAATTTTTCTTTTTTAAAATTACATTCATCAAAAATTATTAATCTATACGAAAGTGCTAATCTATTATTGCAACCCAAACCGCTTTTAAGAATGATTTTATTAAGCACCTTCTCATGGTTTTTTGAATGCTTTGCATTTTATCTTATTCTAATTAATTTTGATTTGAACGTTACAATTTTATTCCCGACGTTTGTTTATGCAATATCAACAATTGCAGGTGCTGTTTCCATGCTGCCGGGTGGTCTTGGAGTAACTGAAGGATCTCTGAGTTTAATCCTGATTAGCAGCGGTATATCAAAGGAAATAGCAGTTGCTGCAACGTTAATAATTAGAGTAGTAACTTTATGGTTTGCAGTATTATTAGGTGCAATTGTTTTATTTTTCTTTCACAGACAATATACAAATTCACTTATCAATAAATAGATTTGTAAACATCACTGGAAAAATTAAATGGCAACTAAAATTATTTGGACAAAAATTGATGAAGCTCCGGCATTAGCTACTTACTGTTTTCTGCCGATTGTTAAATCATATGTGAAGGGAACCGGAATAGAAGTTGAACAGAAAGATATTTCACTGGCAGGAAGAATAATTGCAAACTTTCCCGATAATTTAACCGAAGAACAAAAAATACCCGATTATTTAAGCGAGCTGGGAGAATTTGTTAAATCACCCGGTGCAATTATTATAAAGCTCCCTAATATCAGTGCTTCTGTTCCCCAACTTCAGGAAGCAATAAAAGAATTACAAGCAAAAGGTTACATTATCCCGGAATATCCTGAAGAACCTAAGACGGAAGAAGAAAAGAGAATCAAAAATAGATATGCAAAAGTTCTGGGTTCGGCTGTTAATCCGGTTTTAAGAGAAGGGAATTCAGATCGGAGAGCTTCGGCATCAGTTAAAAAATTCGCTCAGAAATATCCTCACAAAATGATGAAACCATGGCCTCAATCAGGTTCTAAAACACGAGTTGCACATATGAAGCAGAAAGATTTTTATGGAACTGAAAAATCTATAACGCTTCAGAAAGAAGATGTTGTAAGAATCGAATTTGTTGATGCAGACGGTAATGTTTCTGTCCTGAAAGAAAAAATGAAACTGCTTCCCGGTGAAGTTATTGATGCTTCAGTTATGAATGTTAAAGAATTGAGAGAATTCTATGCAGAGCAAATCGAAGCTGCAAAGAAAGATAACGTCCTTCTTTCACTTCATCTTAAAGCTACTATGATGAAAATATCCGACCCCATAATGTTCGGACACGCAGTTTATATTTATTTTAAAGAGGCGCTTGATAAGCACGCAGGTACTTTAAAAGAGGTGGGTGCTAATGTTAATAATGGTTTAATGGATATCCTTGAGAAAATTAAAAAATTACCTGATGAAAAAAGAACTGCAATAGAAAATGATATAAATAAAATTCTTGACACAAATGCTTCCCTGGCAATGGTTGATACAAGAACAGGAAAAACAAATCTGCATGTTCCTAATGACATTATAATTGATGCATCGATGCCGAATGTTGTCCGTGACGGAGGCAAGATGTGGAATCGCAAAGATGAATTGCAGGATTGTATTGCTATGATTCCGGATCGTTGTTATGCAACTATTTATAAAGAGATTATTGAAGATGCAAAAACAAAAGGGCAGTTTGATCCGGCTAGGATGGGTGCCGTATCAAACGTCGGATTGATGGCACAGAAAGCTGAAGAATACGGTTCACACGATAAAACTTTTGAAGCCAAAGGAAACGGATCTGTTCGTATTGTCAATTCGGGAAATGAAATTCTACTTGAACTGCAAGTTGAATCAGGTGATATTTTTAGAATGTGTCAGGCAAAAGATGAGGCAATAAAAGATTGGATTAAATTAGCAGTTATTAGAGCAAGAGCAACAGGTTCACCGGCAATTTTCTGGCTTGATGAAAATAGAGGTCACGATAAAGAAATTATTGCTAAGGTTAAAAAATATTTACCTGAGCATGATACAACCGGACTTGAAAAAAAAATTCTTAAACCGGTTGATGCAATGAAATATACACTCGAAAGAACACGTAAAGGATTAGATACAATTTCAGTGACCGGAAATGTTCTGCGTGATTATTTAACTGATCTATTTCCTATACTCGAATTAGGCACAAGTGCAAGAATGCTTTCAATAGTTCCATTATTAAACGGAGGCGGTCTCTTTGAAACCGGTGCAGGCGGTTCTGCGCCAAAACACGTTCAGCAGTTGATAAAAGAAAATCATTTACGCTGGGATTCATTGGGGGAATACAATTCATTGGTCCCTGCTTTAGAAATGATTTTTAATAAAACCGGAAATATGAAAGCAAAAATATTGGCTGATGCTCTTGATAAAGCGATTGGAAAATATCTGGAAAATTCAAAATCACCTTCGCGTAAAGTAAACGAAATTGATAACCGCGGTAGTTCATTCTATCTTGCGTTGTATTGGGCACAAGCTTTAGCCCAGCAGAATTCTGATCTTGAAATGAAAAATCGTTTTACTAAAATTGCAAAGGAAATTGAAACGAACGAACTTAAAATTGCAGAGGAATTATTAGCAGTGCAGGGTAAACTCGTAGATACCGGCGGCTACTATATGCCTGTTGATGAAAAAGCCTTTTCTATTATGAGACCGAGCAACATTTTGAATAAAATTATTGATGAGATGTAAGATTGTTTTTAGTTCTTTGTTCCCAGCTAATAGAGCGGTGTATTTCTAGTCTCATGCAAAATTTATCCGCCTCTCGTGGAAGAGCGGGCAGGCTTTGTTCTTAGTCCTTCGACAAGCTCAGGACATGGTTCTGAGTTCTTGGTTCCCGCCAAAATTTATCCGCCTCTGGCGGAAGACGGCGGGCAAGCTTAGTTGCACATTCTATAATATTAAATCTGACTTCCGACTTCTGTTTTCTGAATTCCGTCTTCTGACTACTTACTTCTAACTTCTTACTTCTCGCCTCTCCCGTCTCACGCACATTAACACTCGTTCATATAATCGGCTCAAAACGACTTATTTATCCTTGATTTTAGCCCCTTTCATTCTTATTTTGGCAGCGCAAAAATCATATCAAATTGGAGGTTAAGATGCGTGACGATAATGGAGTTGGTAAAGGTTTATTAATCGGTTTTCTTACCGGAGCAGCCGTCGGTTCTATAATTGCTCTTCTTTTCGCGCCTAAATCCGGAAAAGAATTGCGTGAGGATATCAAAAATAAGTCCCAGGATTTTATGGATGATGCCGAGCAGTATCTGGTAAGTGCAAAAGACAAAGCTTCGCAATTAATAAACGAAGGTAAAAAAAAATCTGAAAGACTAGTATCTGATGCAAAAGAAAAGGTCGATGCTTTACTCGGTGAAGCAGAAAAAATCCTGACTGATGCTAAAGATAAAGCCGGTCATGCTGTTGAAACCGGAAAAGTGAAAGTAGAAAAAGAAGGTGAGCGTTTAAAGACTGCTATTAAAGCCGGAATGGATGCTTATCGTTCTGAAAAAGAAGTTTAAGAGATCATGACTGTAATTGATCTACTCCTAATCATATTAATTCTATCGGCTTCAGCGTTAGCAATTTATTTAATTTTTTCACTAAAGATTTTAATGACTAAAGTTGAAGCCGTTAGTTCCGATATTCACAATTTTATTGAAAAAGCAAATCCTGTATTACAAGAACTTGCAGATGTTTCCCAACGGGCAAATAAAATTGTTACAGAAGCGGAAAATTATTGGGAAGAATTAGATAGCTCAATCAAAAAACTTAAAGAAAAAGTGTCGGATATTAGAAGCCTGAACTTTTTCCGCGATGCGGAGAATCCAGCCAAAGATCTCATCAAAAATTTAAAAGCCTTTTCAAAAGGCTTTTCGGCTTTCTGGCAGGCGGTTAAAAGAAATTAATCTTTTGTTCAAAGTAAGGAGATATCATATTGAAAGAGTATAATCCAGAAGCTATAAGAAATATAGCGTTTGTTGGTCATGGCGGAGGTGGTAAAACTACGATTTCTGAGTTGTTGCTTTTTACTGCCGGTGAAATCAATAGAATAGGTAAGATTGAAGAGGGAAACACCACTTCCGATTTTAATCAGAATGAAATTGATAGACAGATTTCAATTGCTGCTTCACCGATTCATCTGGACTGGAATAATTGCAAGATCAATGTACTTGATACACCGGGATTTCCTGATTTTATTGGTCAGGTTATTTCCAGTTTGCAGGTTGCCGATTTGGCAATATCAGTTATTAAAAGTGCAGAAGGAATTGAAGTCGGAACGGAATTAACATGGGAATATGTAAGAAAGAATAAACTTCCCGCTGCAGTTGTCATCAATAAAGTTGATAATGAACATTCCAAATTTTTTGAAACCATCCAGCAGGCAAAGAACCGCCTGGGTCCGGATGTTACAGTTATTTCTTTCCCTTTTAAAGAGGGATTGAATTTCGATTCAGTTATTGATCTAGTAAAAATGAAGCTTATTACATACGGAGATGCCGGTTCAAAAAAGGTTACTGAATCGGAAGTACCCGGTGAATTAAAAGCACAGGCAGATAAATTGAGGGAAGTACTGATTGAAAAGGTTGCCGAATCATCTGAAGAACTTATGAACAGATTTTTTGAGCAAGGTACATTATCTGAAGAAGAATTGAATTGCGGAATAAAAGCTTCGATTGTTAAAGGCGGTATGATTCCGGCTTTCGCTTTCTCAGCTTCCAGAGGTGTTGGCGTTAATACGTTTTTAGATTTCGCTGCAAAATATTTTCCTGCACCCAATGAGAGAGAGCCGATCGAAGTGACTATGAAAGAGGGCGGTAAAAAGATTCAACTGAAATGTGATCCTAAAGGTGAGCCTGCTTTGTTCATTTTCAAATCCCTCTCCGAACAGCACGTCGGTGAACTTTCCATTTTCAAGGTTTACTCCGGTACTTTTACTCCCGGAATGGATCTGATGAATACACATAAAGAGAAAATTGAAAGAATGGGTCAGATCTTCGTCCTTAATGGTCGTAATAGAAAGGAAATATCAAAAATAAGTGCAGGAGATATTGGCGCTGTTGTTAAACTTAAGGATAGTCATACCGGCGATACGCTCTGTTCAAAAAATTTAACGGTCATAATTCCGGAAATTAAATATCCCGAACCTGTAATTAGATTTGCCGTTAAACCGAAAGCAAAAGGAGATGAAGATAAGATCTCTGCCGCTTTGCATACTGCTCATGAAGAAGAACCTTCATTAATTTCTAGATTCGATCCCGAAATCTCACAGACAATTGTTTCGGGACAGGGAGAACTTCAGCTTAATCTTGCAATTAAATTATTGAAAGACCGTTACGGTGTTGAGGTTGATTTGGTTGAACCGAGAATTCCATACAGGGAAACAATACGCGGAAAATGTGAAGACTCAGAATATAAACACAAAAAGCAGTCGGGCGGACGCGGACAGTACGGGCATGTTCACTTAAAATTGGAACCGATGCCCCGCGGAGCAGGATATGAGTTTGTTGACGCAATTGTCGGAGGCGTTGTTCCGGGCAGATTTATTCCGGCTGTCGAAAAGGGTCTTAAAGAAATTATGTCCAAAGGTATATTGACCGGAAGCAGGGTTGTGGATGTTAAAGCTACATTGTTCGATGGAACTTATCACTCTGTTGACTCCGATGAAGTATCGTTCAAGATTGCTGCTTCTCAAGCATTCAAAAAAGGATTTATGGAAGCAAAACCGATTATTCTTGAACCGATCTACGACATAACCGTTAAAATACCGGAAGAGTATATGGGCGATGTAATGGGCGATATCTCAAGCCGTAGGGGAAAAATTCAGGGTATGGATTCCGAAACTCCTTTCCAAATTATAAAAGCAAAAGTTCCCCTTGCCGAACTTCACAAGTATTCTACACAGCTTAGAAGTTTAACACAGGGACGCGGAATGTTTGCAATGTCTTTCTCACATCACGAAGAAGTACCGAAAGAAATTGAAGGTAAGATTATCGAAGAATATCAGAAGTCAAAACAGGAAGACGAAGAGTAAAAGAAGAGTAAAACGAGTCAATTTAATATTAAGAGTTTATCCCGAAATATATTTCGGGATAAACTCTTTTTCTATTTGAGGAAAGTATGGAAAAGTTATGGTCACCCTGGCGCTCAAATTATATCGAATCTTTTAATCAGGAAAATAAAACCAACAAATGCATCTTCTGTGAAGCGATAGATCAAAATATCGATTTGAATGAATGCCTGAAAGTATTTGAGAATAAACTCTGTTACACAATATTAAATCTTTATCCTTACAACAGCGGTCATTTAATGGTTGTACCCAAAAGACATATTTCCGATCTTCATGATTTAACAGAACAGGAAGTTTCAGAAATGATGGACACTGTAAAACTATCAATGAAAGCTTTGGATATCATAATGAAACCGCAGGGATTTAACTTCGGTGCAAATCTCGGTAAAGCCGCAGGAGCTGGTATAGACGATCATATTCATTTTCATATTGTTCCGCGATGGAGCGGCGACACTAATTTTATGCCTGTACTCGGAGATGTAAAAATTATTTCTCAGGATTTAATTAAAACCAAAACTAATCTGATTGAAGCATTTGGAAAGTTATCTTTGAACGAAAGTGAGTAAAAATCGTAAAGCATCAATTCAATAATTGAATTATATTTCGCTCGCATTTTTCATCATCTATTCATCATTAAAATCAGAAGGGACATAAATGGAAGAAAACCTCGATTCTTTCGAAAAAATAAAAGTACCGGCATTGGATGAAATACTTGGTAAGAAATTTCCGGTGCTGGATGACGGTTTTATTCGTGTAGTTGATTATATGGGTAGTGATGAATCGATTGTTCAGGCTGCCCGTGTCTCGTATGGTAAAGGAACAAAAAAAGTTACCGAAGACAGGGGATTGATAAGATACCTGATGAGACATCATCATACAACTCCGTTTGAAATGTGCGAAATAAAATTACATGTCCGTGTCCCAATGGATACATGGCGGCAGTGGATAAGACACAGAACTGCAAATGTGAATGAATATTCAACGCGTTACTCTATTGCAATCGATGCATCTCAAAAAACTAATTTATCCGAATGGAGAATTCAGGCTAAAAATAATAAACAGGGAAGCGAAGGATTTTTTCCTGATGAAATCGGTTCAAAACTTTCTGAACGTGAAAAAGAACTTCAGGATTTTGCGCGCGGGATTTACCAGGAAAGATTATCACTCGGTGTAGCACGTGAGCAGGCAAGGAAAGACCTTCCGCTCTCTACTTACACGGAAGCCTACTGGAAAATTGATCTTCAAAACTTACTCCACTTTTTAGCATTACGAATGGAGAGTCATGCTCAATATGAAATCCGTAGTTATGCAAATATCATAGGTAATGAAATTGTAAACCGCTGGTGCCCCGTTGCATGGGAGGCATTTCAAGATTATAGGATGAATGCCCTGTCTTTTTCTTTGCAGGAGCTTGAAATTCTTAAAGAGATTTATAAGGGTAATAAATCCGAAGTTAATAAATTAGCTGATAGTTATGGCTGGTTGAAAATTATTGATAAAAGATTTACAAAAAATATCGAACGTGCTGAGTTTGAAGAAAAATTAGAAAGACTTGGTATAGAAAAACCATGGGAATGAGTTGATGATGATTTATATGCTCATCCCTGCTTGATCTTCAAAAAGATGAAATAAAAAATTAAGTTATTGTATTAATTGATAAGTGATATAATAATTGGATTGATTTTCTAAAACCACGATTAGATATTGCTGCCGTCTTTAATATAATTTCGGGGGAGATATGAAATTATTTCTTGGCGGCATTATAATTACAATTTTTCTTCTATTCTTTAGTTGTAGAGAAGATATTGTTGAATTCTCTGAATTAAATTTAACCGGTAATATATATATCGATTCCTCACCAAGAGGCGCAGAGATTTTTCTCAATAATTATAGAATCGGTAAATCCACACCTGATAGCCTGGTTAATATCCAAGCGGGTTCTTATTCCTTGAAATTACGACTTATCGGGTATGAAGATTCAATAGTTATAATTAATATTCATCCTAATGAGAAAAGATATATTAATATTTCCTTCAGGTATTATTAATTAACATGGGATTAGTTGGAAAAGATTATTATAGCAGCAGTCTCGGAAAACTTGGTCATAGGAAATAGAGGAAGAATCCCCTGGCACTCCGCCGAAGAATTAAAACACTTTAAAATTGCTACATCGGGTTTTCCTGTCGTTATGGGACGCAAAACCTGGGATTCTCTTAAAAAACCCCTCACTAACAGATTAAATGTAATTCTAACCCGGAATACCGGCTTTTCATTTTCTCATTCAAACGTTGTAATTTGCAACACAATTTCAGATGCTGTAAAGTTTTGTGAGGATAGGGGAGAAGAAAAAATATTCTTAATAGGCGGAGAAGAAATTTTCAGACAGACTATTGCGATTGCCGATAAAATGATTATATCTAAAATGAAATTTAAGGCGGAAGGCGAAAATTATTTCCCGGATATTAATGAACTGGAATGGAAACTCGAAACTGAGATTGATAAAAAGGATTTTATAATTAATGTTTATAAACGAGCAGATTGAAAAATTAAATTGAATCAAAGAATTAAAATATTACCCGAAAATCTCGCAAATAAAATCGCTGCCGGCGAAGTTGTAAACCGACCTGAATCTGTGGTTAAAGAATTGATGGAAAATTCGATAGATGCCGGTGCAAAACTGATAGAAGTGTTTATAAAGAATGCTGGTAAAAATTTAATTCAGGTCGTTGACGATGGATTCGGTATGTCGGAAGATGATGCCGTACTTTGTATTCAGCGCCATGCTACAAGTAAAATCTCTTCAATAGATGATCTGGAAGCTATTAAAACTCTCGGATTCCGCGGTGAAGCCCTTGCATCAATTGCATCGGTCTCTATATTCGAATTAAAAACAAGACGTGAAGAGGATGAACTCGGGGTTTTTATTAAAATTGGTGAAAATTCTGAAATAATTAAAGAGAAAGATTCCTGCTCTAAGGGAACTTCGGTAACGGTTAAAAATCTTTTTTATAATATTCCGGCAAGGAGAAATTTTTTAAAGTCAAACACAACCGAGTTAAAACATATAATAGAAGTATTTAAGAGAATTGCTTTAAGTCACCCTGAAGTTTCATTTAAACTTTTCAATGATGATGATCTTGTCTTCGATTTAAGTCAGCAGAATTATAAGGAAAGATTAAAATCGGTTTTTGGTGAAAATATAATTGATATTACAATCGAAGCAAATGAGATTACAGATTATCTCAGCCTGACAGGATTTATTACCAAACCTGCATATTTGAGAAGAAGCAAAGGTGAACAGTATTTATTTCTGAACTATAGATATGTTCAAAGCCGGGTAATTAACCACGCGGTCTTTACAGCTTATGAAAACCTGATGGAAAAGGGGGACTATCCTTTCTTTGTACTCTTTCTTGCGATCGATCCGAAAAGAATTGATGTAAATGTTCACCCCTCTAAATTAGAAGTGAAATTTGACGATGAAAAAGAAGTCTACTCGTTTGTCAATGCGGTGATCAAAAAGACAATTGGTAGCTACGACCTTGTCCCCATTGTCTCATTCGGTGATAAGGATTCAAATAAAGAAGCACTTCGATTTAATTCCTTTGCAAGCACCGACAGAAAGGATTTCAGCGATCGACCAGTTGCAATTCAAAACGAACAAAAGAAGTCCGGTCCTTTCTTTTCTGATAATGATATCGATCAGCTCTTCGAAAACCTTAATCGTGAATTCAATTCTACAGATGCAGGTTCTGGTTCGCAACATCCTTTTGATAGTGTGCAGAAAGAAGTATATCACGAATCTGATCGTTTGACTTCTGCTGCCTCGGATACACCATTTATTGTTCTGCTCCACAATAAATATATTCTTTCGCAAATTAAAAGCGGGTTGATGATAATAGATGCCCATGTTGCGCATGAAAGAATCTTGTATGAGATTGCTCTGCAATCATTCGAAGCGAATATTCCGTTCTCGCAACATTTATTATTCCCTCAGACAATAAAACTTGACCCGGCTGATTACCAGCTTACAAAAGAACTTGAACCTTATCTTACGAATCTTGGTTTTACAATTAAATTTAAGCCGAAGAGTATTGTCGAAATTATCGGAATCCCTTCCGACCTGAAAACCGACCACGAATCCGATACACTGCTTGATATTTTACACGAGTACAGGAAAAACCAGCTGGAAAAACAATTGGAAACAAGGGACAACCTTGCAAAATCATTTTCATGTAAAGCAGCAATAAAAGCCGGTGATAAAATCTCCGAAAATGAAATGAGGATTCTTGTCGATAAACTCTTTGCAACTTCAATGCCGTATGTTTGTCCGCATGGAAGACCGATTGTTATTAAAATTCCAATTCAGGAATTCGATAAAAGATTTGGACGTACCTCCTGAGTTTTGTATTTTATTTCGAAATCACTTAACATTTTTAATTGAATAATAATAAGCAGATAAAATGGAAGACTTGAATAAAGCAAAAAAGAATTACAAAGATAAACTCGCAGCTTCCAAGGAAATTGATTGGAAGTTCACAACTGTTTCAGGCGAACCAATTAATCCGCTCTATACACCCGATGAAATCTCTCAAATGGATTATCTCAAAGATCTTGGATTTCCGGGTGAATACCCTTATACAAGAGGAATCCATACAAACGGTTACCGCGGTAAATTCTGGACCATGAGACAATTTGCCGGATTCGGTTCGCCTGAGGATACTAACAGGCGTTTTAAGTATTTACTGGAACATGGGCAAACTGGTTTATCTGTTGCTTTCGATCTTCCAACTTTAATGGGCTGGGATTCTGATTCACCTGTTAGTGAAGGAGAGGTTGGCATTTGCGGTGTCTCGATCTCCTCGCTTGTGGATATGGAAACTCTTTTTAATGGAATACCATTAGACCTTGTTTCTACTTCAATGACTATTAATTCACCTGCCGCTATGATTTTTGCTTTCTACCTTGCTGTGGCTAAAAAACAGGGAGTCTCATTCGATAAACTACGCGGTACTTTGCAGAATGATATTCTCAAAGAATATATTGCCCAGAAAGAATTTATTTTTCCCCCGCGTCCTTCGATGCGAATAATTACCGATATGATTGAATACTGTACTAATGAAGTACCGCAATGGAATCCCGTTTCTGTCAGTGGTTATCATATTCGGGAAGCCGGTTCAACTGCTGTTCAGGAGTTGGCTTATACACTTGCAGATGGTTTTGCTTATATCGAAGCTTGCATTGAAAGAGGAATGAATATAGACTCGTTTGCCCCGCGTCTTTCATTCTTCTTTAATTCTCATCTCGATTTTTTTGAAGAAATTGCAAAGTACAGAGCCGCCAGAAGAATTTATGCTAAGCGAATGAAAGAAAAGTATGGTGCTAAAAATCCACGTTCATGGTGGCTCAGATTTCATACACAAACTGCCGGATGTACACTAACTGCCCAGCAGCCCGAAAACAATATTATTCGAACAGCATTCCAGGCACTTGCTGCTGTTATGGGAGGGACACAGTCACTCCATACTAATTCTATGGATGAAACTTTAGCACTTCCGAGTGAGAAAGCCGTAAAAATTGCCCTCAGAACCCAACAGCTTCTTGCATATGAAACTGGCGTAATTAATACTGTCGATCCCCTCGGCGGTAGTTATTTTATTGAATCTCTTACAAATAAAATGGAAGAGGATGCAAATAAAATATTTAACGAAATTGATTATATGGGCGGTGTTATTCAGGCAATTGAAACCGGATATTTCCAGAAAGAAATTGCGGATTCGGCTTATAGATATCAGAAAGAATTGGAAAGAAAAGAAAAAATTATAGTTGGTGTTAACGAGTTTGTAGAGGAGGATGAAAAGGTAAGTATCCCGATTTTGCAGATATCACCCGATGTTGAGAAGAAACAACATGAAAAATTAACGAGATTGAAAGCCGAAAGGAATCAGGAATTAGCTGAAAAAAGTATGTCAAAGATTTCTGATGCAGCGCTTTCCGGTAGTAACATTATGCCTGTTCTGATTGAAGCAGCCGACAATTATGTAACTCTCGGTGAAATGGTTGAAGTGCTAAAACAACATTTCGGAACTTACGAGGAAACAGTTGTTTTCTAAATTGAAAAATTATTTCAGACTGCTGCGAATAACGAATTGGTTGAAAAACATTTTCGTTTTTGTCCCGCTTGTTTTCTCCAAACATCTGTTCGATATTAATTACATTTATGATGTCCTGATCGGATTCTTTGCCTTTTCATTTACATCAAGCTTTGTCTATGTCTTTAATGATATTTTTGATGCAGAAAGGGATCGGCTCCATCCGCTAAAAAAAGACCGACCTATTGCAAGCGGAACGATAAGTAAACCACATGCTGTAATTACGCTTGCTCTGCTTCTAATAATTATCGGTTTCTTCTCTATTTATCTTCAGAAAAATTTTGTGTTAACATTATGGGCTTATATAGTTATTAATATTGTTTATACTCTCTACTTTAAAAAAATAGTTATTGCAGATATCTTTTGTATTGCGGCGGGATTTTTACTTAGAGTTATTGCAGGTGCATTTATAATTTTGGTTTATCTATCAAATTGGTTGATACTTACCACAATATTTTTATCCCTGTTCCTTGCTGTTATGAAACGGCGTGTTGAAATTGCCAGTAATCCTTCGGCTTCGGATCAGCGTGTGGTTCTAAAAGATTATTCACTTAATTTCATCGACTTGATTGCAGCAATAACAGCAACATGTGTTATCCTGAGCTACGCTCTCTATACTGTTGCAGAAAGAACTATTAAAGCATTTGGCTCCGAAGAACTTGTATTCACAACACTTTTTGTAATTTTCGGCATATTTCGTTATATGTTTCTTGCAATTAAAAAGAATAGGGGCGAAAACGTCGTTGAATTATTATTAACTGATTTACCTATGCTGATAAATATTTTTCTTTTTATAACTGCTGCACTTTATATCATATACTTCTGATAGGATTATTTTATGATAGGCGATTATGTAATATTGATTTCATTGCTTTTGTTGAGTGCATTTTTTTCATCAACCGAAATTGCTTATATAGTTTCAAATAAAATCAAGATTGAACTCCGTTCAAGGAAAAATAACCTCTATGCACGTAACGCCTATTACTTTATTAAAAATGCGGATTTCTTCTTCTCTACGCTTCTTATCTCAAACAATGTTGTGAACATTACCTTTGCTTCACTTGCCTCTGTATTCCTTATTTCATCTTTCGGATTTGAAGAATTTGAGATACTGGTAATTACAACTGTATTATTATTCTTCTTCGGTGAATTAATACCGAAATATATCGGGCGTGAACTTGCCGACAGCATTATTCTGATTTCTTCCATCCCTTTACGAATTGTTCTGATAGTCCTCTATCCAGTTGTAAAAATTACTTCAAAAATTTCTTCAATACTTAACCGGATGAATAAAAGGGAAGAGGAGGAAATCCTCCAGATATTTGATAAGGAAGACATTCAGAATTTAATTGAAGAGAGCTCCGAAGCCGGAAGTATGAACGAAGATCAATCCGACATCATTACAAAAGTAATTGAAATCCGTGAACAGAGAGTTTATGAAGCAATTACCCCAAGGACCGGTATTGTTGGTGTGGATATTACGAGTTCACTCGAGGAAGTGATGGATAAGTTTATTGAAACCGGTTATTCAAAACTAATCGTATATGAAGAAAATCTTGATAACATATGTGGTATGGTTCTGCTTAAAGATTTCTTCCAGCGCCCTAAAGATCTTCAATCAATGATCAGAGATGTTGTATTCATCCCGGATACAAAAAAAAGTCTCGAAATGTTAAATGAATTTCTTGCTAAACAATTTACTTTTGCAGTTGTTGTTGATGAATTTGGAGGGACTGCCGGAATTCTTACAATCGAAGATTTAATAGAAGAACTCTTTGGCGAAATAAGCGATGAATATGATGAAGATGAAAAAGTGGTTAGAAAAATTGATAACTCAACATTTATTATGAGCGGTAAGGTTGAAATCGATTACCTCAATGAAGAATTCGATTTCACGATTGATGAAGAAGGTGATTTCGAAACAATTGCCGGTTATGTTACATCAAGGCTCGGCAGAATTCCCGTTAAAGGGGAAACATTTAAGATCGATAATTTTTCAATTCTTGTTCTGAAATCTGATAAAACAAAAATTGATCTCCTGAAACTTACTATTGAGCATGACCTCGCGGAATAAACTTTTTTATCACATCAGTTGTTATATCTAATAAATTAAGGGAAATATGGGATCTATTTTATCTTCACTTTTCGGCAGGGGACAAACTGTGGCAAATCTTGATTCTGAAACATTCGAAAAAATGATAAACGAAATTGATGACGCTGTAATTCTTGACGTTAGAACTCAGGATGAATATAAAACAGTAAGGATTCCTAATTCAATTTTAATTGATATCTACAAACCGACTTTCCTTGGTGAAATTGAAAAGCTTGATCGAAACAAAACTTATTTTATCTACTGCCGTTCGGGCAGCAGAAGCCATCACGCTGCAGTTCAGATGCAGAAAATGGGCTTTGAAAAAGTTTATAACCTCGAAAGCGGTATCATTCAGTGGTTTGGTCCCGTTGAAAATAATTAATTAAAATGAATCGTCCGGTTCTTTTTTTTGACGGTGTCTGTAATCTCTGTAATTTCATTGTACGTTTCCTTTTAAGAGTTGATAGAAAAAAGATTCTTCGATATTCTAATCTTCAGTCTGAATTTGCACGGTCAATTGAAACATTAAAACCATTTATATCGGTACCATTTGAAACTGTAGTTTTTTATAACGGCAGTAACAAATATCTTAAGTCCGATGCTGTAATAGAAATCGCAAAACTTCTACCCGTGCCTTGGAAATTTTTCGGAATTATTCGATTCATTCCAAAGCGGCTAAGAGATAAATTATATGATTTTGTTGCACATAACCGGTATCGACTATTTGGTAGAAAAGATCTATGCATGCTCCCATCTGAAAACGTTAAAGAATTTTTTATAGATTGAAATCTACACTTGTCGTTTTAATGGAAGAAAAGCTAAAATAACCTTATCTTTTGCACCAAATTTTTAAGATAAATCTTGTTAAAGTTCTCTGTTCAGCATAAAGATAGTAATTCAAAAGCAAGAGTAGGTTCGTTCATTACGGCTCACGGCATAGTAGATACTCCTATATTTATGCCCGTTGGTACGCAGGGAACTGTAAAAGCTATAACCCAGCGTGTCCTTGAAAATGAGATCAATGCTGAAATTGTTCTTTCAAATACTTATCACCTTTATTTAAGACCGGGTACACGGATACTTGAAGAAGCAGGCGGACTTCATAAATTCATGAGCTGGAATCGACCGATACTTACCGATAGCGGCGGATTCCAGATATTCAGTTTATCCGACCTTCGAAAGTTAAAACCTGATGGTGTTGAGTTTAGCAGTCATCTCGATGGTTCGAAGCATCTATTTACTCCGGAAAAAGTGATCCAAATTCAGAGAAGCATCGGTTCCGATATAATGATGCCGCTTGATGAATGCACTCCGTTTCCATGCGATTATGAATACGCAAAAAAATCGAAGGAGTTGACTTCCAATTGGGCAATGAAAAATAAAGAAGCTTTTTATTCTTCGTTACCTTTGTTCGGGTTTGATCAATACCTCTTCGGTATTATTCAGGGTTCTGTTTTTAAGGATCTGCGGGAAAGTTCTGCTAAAGATTTAATCAATATCGGTTTCGATGGTTATGCAATTGGAGGTCTTGCTGTCGGGGAGCCGATTAAAACTATGTATGAAATGATTAACTTTACGACAGACTTTATGCCGGAAGATAAACCGCGTTATCTTATGGGAGTAGGAAGACCGGAAAATATACTTGAAGCAATATCCCAGGGAATTGATATGTTCGATTGTGTAATGCCGACGCGTAATGCACGCAATGCTTATCTGTTTACATCCCGGGGAATTGTTTCTATGAGAAATGCAGCCTATAAAGATGATTATACTCCGCTCGATCCCGATTGCAGTTGCTACACATGTTCAAACTTTACAAGGTCTTATCTGCGCCATCTTTTTAATGCAAAGGAAATACTCGCTCTTGAATTGGCAACGATACACAATTTAACTTTTTATCTCAATTTAGTTCGTGAAGCAAGGAAAAGGATTATTGACGGAACATTCATTGAATGGAAAAACAAATTTTCAAAAGTAATTTCAATTAACGTACAATCAACATTGGAGGAATAAGTGGAAATATTATTAGCAATGGCACCGCCGGCTGATGGATCTGGTGGCGGAGGTGGATTGATGAGCACTTTAATTATGTTTGGTGCTATCTTCGCAATCTTTTATTTTATGATTATAAGACCACAGCAGAAAAGAACCAAGGAACGTGAAAAGCTCCTTTCCTCTGTTCAAAAAGGGGATAAGGTTATTTTAAGCAGCGGACTTTACGGTTCGGTAGCCGGATTGGAAGAGAAGACCTGTCTTATTGACGTTGGTAATAACGTAAAAATGAAATTCGATAGATCTGCAATCGCAACTGTTATTAAAGATTAACAGTTCGTATTTGTCTAGCATTTTTATTTTTTGTGTTTTGGTGTCTTTGTGGCATTTTAGATTATTTTTTCCCTCAAAGACACTAATATTCCCGTATAACTATTTTATCTTATTTGAACATTATTGAGCAGGTATAAATGAAAGAACTCGGCATTAAACAAAATTTTTTGGCTATTGATAAGAAGTATTCCAATTACAAGGATTCTGAGATAGTCGTTATTTCTGCACCCCTTGAAAAAACAGTCAGCTATGGCAAAGGAACTGCTAAAGGTCCGCAGGAGATTTTAGATGCGTCACATTACGTCGAGTTTTTTGACGAGGAAGTAAACCGGGAGCTCTGCTTCGACAAGGGAATATGCACACTTGCACCTCTTGATTTTAAGAAAATATCGGTTCAAAAAGGGATTCAAAAAATTTATAATGAAGTAGGCAGGCATATCGATGCCGGAAAGTTTGTTGTAACACTTGGCGGCGAGCACTCTTTATCTGTAGCACCGATTAAAGCCCACCACGAACGCTTCGAAAACCTATCAATACTTCAGATTGATGCTCATTCGGATCTTCGTGAAAGTTATGAAGGCTCGATTCATTCTCATGCATCTGTTATGGCGCGTGTTGCTGAATTCAATAAAAATATTGTCCAGGTTGGTATCCGTGCTCAATGTAAGGACGAAGCTGATTTCAGAAAGAATAATCAGATTAAAACTTTCTATATGCGTGAAATTAAACTTGGTATGTACGGAGATAACTGGCAGGAACTCGTATCTAAATCCTTGACAGAAAACGTATATATAACTTTTGATGTCGATGGATTTGACCCGTCATTATTAGCTGCAACCGGTACACCGGAACCGGGCGGACTTTTCTGGGATGAGACAATGAATCTACTCAAAATAATCGGGTTAGATAAAAATATTGTCGGTTTCGATATTGTTGAACTTGCGCCGTCAAAATATCATCAGTCATCAAGTTTTATTACAGCCAAACTTGTCTATAAAATGCTCAACTATGCATTTGTAAATTAGTAATTTGTATTGAATTATTCCTACATTTTAAGTAATTAACTGTTGGAAATAATTATTCTTTGGAGAATAAATTGAAACGGTTAATCATTCTCATCTATTTATTATTCGGTCTCTCGCTCGCTGCTCAGGAAAAAGTCTATTATGCAAATATCGAAGGTGATATTGATCTGGGACTTGCACCTTATATTCGCCGCGTTGTTAATGAAGCGGAAACTAATTTCGCTTCGGCAATAATATTCCGTATAAATACTTTCGGCGGAAGGGTGGATGCTGCAACACAGATTAAAGATGCTATCCTTAACAGTAAAATTAGAACTATTGCCTTTATTGATAAAAGAGCTATTTCTGCCGGTGCTCTTATAGCACTTTCCTGCGAAAAAATTGTAATGGTACCGGGCGCTTCAATGGGTGCATCAACAGTTGTCGATCAAACCGGACAAAAGCAATCTGAGAAATATCAATCCTATATGCGTTCTGAAATGAGAGCAACAGCAGAGAAGAATGGAAGACGCACAGATATCGCTCAGGGCATGGTGGACGAAACAATTATTATCCCCGATATAAAAGATGATAGTACAAAGCTTGTTACTCTTACTTCCGAAGAAGCTTTCAAATATCAAATGGCAGATACAGTTCTTGCTTCTATTGAACAGGTAAAAGAATTTTTCAACCTCCAGAATGCTGATATAATAACTCTTGATTCTAACTGGGCTGAAGATTTTGTCCGATTTGTAAATAATCCGATTATTTCTTCTTTATTAATCATGTTAGGGTTAATTGGACTTTATACTGAAATTAAAACACCTGGGTGGGGATTGGCCGGAACTGTGGGTGTTGTTTGTTTAGCAATTTTCTTTGGGACCGGATATATTTTAGAATTAGCCTCAATCATCGAAATCCTTTTGTTTATTGTAGGTGTAATTCTGATTGTAGTAGAAATTTTTGTCATCCCCGGTTTTGGAATTTTCGGAATACTCGGAATTATCTTTATGGTAGGAGGATTATTCCTGGGACTGCTTGCCGATTTTGATATTATCGACTGGAGTATGATATCTCTTGCTATAATTCAACTTGGTGTTACATTCTTATTCACATTTATTGTTGTCTTCTTTTTGCTAAAATATTTACCAAAGACAGATATGTGGAATAAATTAATTCTAAAAGCACAGGTCATTTCAAAATCAGGTTACGGTACAAAATTGGCTTTCGAACATTTAGTTGGTGTACAGGGAGTTGCATTTACGGATCTTAGACCATCGGGCACGGCAATTATAAACGGCAGTAGAGTTGATGTTGTTACAGAAGGGGACTTTATAAAAAACGGAACTGATATTATTGTTAAATCCGTTGAAGGTTCGAAAGTAGTTGTCGATATTAGAAAGTAGCACGTTGATGACGTGCTACTTTCATTAACTCTATAGAAGTTCGACTGTATTTTTGTTTGTTGATTTTTCGTTTCTCTTAGCGGTCTGCATCTTCTGCAAAGAATCTTTCGATTTTACTTCAACTGAAAGCTCAATACTTGTTAGTGTCTCAGCTTTTATTAATTGTCCATTGTCAATATCGAAGATAATCTTACCGTTCCCCGAAATAATCGGGTCATCAAATTGGTACTGAACTCCTTCTTCTTCACCTTTCTTATTACCCGACCAGGTGGCAGAAAGGTTTGCACTTATTTTTGCCCCTTTGTTGCCGTCTATATTAATAAAGTCATCTATCTTAAAAAGAGCTACATTCTGAATGTTGAAAACATTCATTTGAGCAGGATAATTTCTTGTCCATGTTGAATCTTTTGCAACCGATTTTTCGGGCAGCTCCCTGAAGATTAACTGGGTAAGCGGACGGAGAGCGGCTTCACTTAAATTCTTGGATAGCTGAGCCTTTTGTTCAATGGTTAACTTCTGCGGCTCGTTCTGCAGTTCGTTCATCTTTTCAATCATTTTATCAAGTCTTGTTACTTCAATTACTTCACCTCTGCTGCTTACCCTTGCACGGTAAGGTGAATTTGAGATTGTTGCATATTCTAAGAATCTTTGTTTCTCCTCCGGTGTATACTCTCCCTTTGAATCAAATGTTATAAGCTGACCATTAACGTTTGCTTCTAACTTGATCGATGAAATAGTAATTCCTATTTCGGTAACTTTATCTTCATCAATCTCAAGTACATCTAGATCGAATATGTAGGTTAGCGTCTGAAATAATTTCGAATTGATGGTCGAATCGGTTTTTACCGATTCCTCTGAATTTGTAACTGTTGTTAGCTTATACTTAAACTTATCACCTTTGCTGAAATTGTAGCGAAGTTGAATGTTTTCGTCTTTTATTTCGATCGGTTCGAATTTGTCCATATCAGCAGTTACGGTGGTAGACTTCTCCTCACTCTTTCCGCATGCCATTAGAATAAGAATTGATGCAGTCACTAAAAATGATATTACAATATTTTTTTTCATTCCACTCTCTATTTTTTTATTAAAAGAAAAACTCCCCTTAAAGAAGGGAGTAAAATTTTTACTTCCAGCCGTTTATCTCAAGCAGTTCTTTACGTGAGAAAAAATGAGCAATTTCTTTTTCTGCATTTTCATCTGAATCGGAACCATGTACAATATTTTCCTGTATGTTTTCAGCATATAATTTTCTGATTGTCCCTTCATCTGCTTTGGCAGGATCGGTGGCACCGATCAATCTCCTGAATTCTTCCACAGCATTTTCTTTTTCAAGTACTATAGGCACGCATGGTCCTGACGTCATATATTTGATCAGGTCGTTGAAGAATGGTCGCTCTTTGTGAACTTCGTAAAATCCTTTTGCCGATTCATTATTAAGTCTTACCATCTTAAGTCCAAGAATCTTAAATCCAGCACCCTGAATATGTGAAATTACTTTACCGACTAATTGTTTCCTTGTACAATCCGGTTTTAGGATTGCTAATGTTCTGTTCTTCAATTTATTTCTCCGGATAATTATTCATCAATTCTGATTGATAAAAAGTTCTGTCTCAATGACTAATCACCAATCACTTATTTTTCTTGACAACATTTTTCTTTGCAACTACCTTTTTTGCTTTTACAACTTTCTTCACGGTTTTAATTTTTTTAATTGCTTTCGACTTTCTTGCACTTTTTACTTTTGCCTTTTTACTTTTTCCTTTTGATACTTTACTTTTTCCTTTTTCCAAGGCTTTCTTCATTGTTATTCCGATTTCAGCCGGACTTTCAACAACATAAATACCTGACTTCATCATCGCTGCCATCTTCTCTGCAGCTGTGCCTTTACCTCCGGAAATGATTGCACCGGCATGACCCATCCTTCGTCCGGGAGGTGCAGTCCTTCCGGCTATAAATCCGACTACAGGCTTCTTGACATTCTTTTTAATAAACTGAGCAGCTTCTTCCTCGGCGCTACCTCCGATTTCTCCGATCATTACAATCCCTTCCGTACCCGTATCTTCATTGAACAATTTAATAATATCTATGAATTGGGATCCGATTACCGGATCGCCGCCGATACCAACGCATGTTGATTGACCGATTCCAAGATCGGATAATTGTTTTACAGCTTCATAGGTCAAAGTTCCGCTACGGCTGACAACGCCGATCTTTCCCTGTCTATGAATGAATCCCGGCATAATTCCTATTTTGGCTTTACCCGGTGAAATCAATCCGGGACAGTTTGGACCGATCAATGTTACACTTTTACCTTTTATCGAATTGTAAACCGAAATCATATCGCGTGCTGGAATACCTTCAGTAATACAAACAATCAGCTTAATGCCCGCATTTGCTGACTCTAAAATTGCATCTGCTGCAAAAGCCGGAGGGACAAAAATTGCCGAAGCATCTGCTTTTGCTTCTTTAACGGCTTCGGAAACTGTATTGAAGATCGGAACATTTGTATCCTCAAATTTCAATCCGCCTTTACCCGGCGTTACACCTGCCACTACATTCGTGCCGTATTCAATCATCTGCTTTGCGTGGAATGATCCTTCGCTTCCGGTTATTCCCTGAACTACTACCCGTGTTTTTTTGTCGAGAAGTATACTCATTTTTAATTCCCTGGGATAATTTTCAAAAATTGTTTTGGTAAAATTAAGAAAGGATTCTCTAATATACCTTATTAAATTTGTGAAGCTTTTTTATGATTCTCATTTTACTTTTCCTATCCCAAAAATTATTTTGATCTGAGTCAGATTCATATTAGTCCTGTTCCGATTTTGCTTGCCTCAGAACTTTAATATTTCTATACTGTTTTTAGATTTGAAGATACATGAATCTGATTAGAACTCCGATTAATTGTAATTACTCACATAAATTATAATTGTATTCCTAACACAAAAAATAGAGTAATCAATAATTCGAACTTTATAACAACCCAATAGAATTACTCTAATCTTAAATAAAATAAGCACTCTTTTCTAATATAACTACCCTTACTTCAATTATAAGAGTGCAATAAAGCTTATCGCATAAATATGAAACTCATTCTTAATTGAAGGAGGCAGGTATTACTCACATTTATCATTAAAGCGCGCATATTAATTTAATTTGGAGGAGAGATGAGACTTCTAAAATCTATTTCTTTATTAATGCTGATATTTTTTACTTCTACATTTGCACAAAATCAATGGGTGGTTTACAAATACCCTAACTTACCTGATAACCGTGTCTATAAAATTGTCTTTGATGCAGTTGGTAATAAATGGATTGGAACGTATGATGGATTGTGCAGGCTAACCGGTTCAACATGGACTATTTATAATACATCAAATTCCGGTTTGCCTAATAATACTATCTATTCACTCGCATTAGATGGTAACGGTAATAAATGGATCGGAACTAATGGCGGCGGTCTTGCACTCTTTACCGGTACGGCAGGGTGGACTATTTATAATACTTCCAATTCCGGTTTGCCTAATAATAATATTCGATATTCGATAGTTCTCGATAATAATGGTAACAAATGGATTGGGACACTCGGAGGATTAACTAAATTTGACGGACAAAATTGGACTACATATAATTCCGGCAATTCATCTCTTCCGTATAATGAAATTAGGGATATGACGGTTGATCAAAATAATATTCTCTGGATTGCTACATCGGACGGGATGGCAAGATTTAACGGAAGCCAGGCATGGACAATTTTTAAACCGGATAACCCGATATCAAGTACCGGACTGCCGCATAACAATATTATGTCGATTGCTATTGCACCTAATGGAGTTAAATGGATCGGGACTTCTGGCGGTCTCGTAAGATTTGATGATGTAGCGATGACAACTTACAAGACTACCAACTCAAACATTCCTTCTAACTCGATTACTTCTGTCGCTGTTGAATCTAACTCTGTTATTTGGGTTGGGACTGATCAATTTGGTATTGCAAAATTCAATGGTACAACCTTTACAACATTTAACACTTCCAATTCGAGTCTGCCAAGCAACACCGTTCATTTTATTAAAATTGATGCAAGCGGAAATAAATGGATTGGTACTTATGCCGGTTTGGCGCTATTTAACGAAAGCGGAATTGTCTCTGTGGAGGGAAAGGATGATTTTATTCCATCTGACTATTCTTTATTCCAGAACTATCCGAATCCTTTTAATCCGTCAACTCTAATCTCTTATCGTATTGCTGAACCTTCAAACGTTACTCTCGAAGTTTTCGATCTATTAGGGAAGAAAGTTGCCTCTCTAGTAAATGAATTTAAGCTGGCCGGAACTCATCAGTTTAATTTCAGCACCAATGACCTTCATCAGGAATTATCTAGCGGAATCTATTTTTATCAATTGAGAACCGGTAATTTTGTTGAGACAAAAAAGATGATTCTAATGCGTTAGGCAAAAAAGTCTAAGGAATTTATTTTGATGAAGCTCAATTCCTTTCAAAAAAGGGGATTGAGCTTTTTTATAATTGACTGGAGAATTGAAGCAGACTTAACTCGTCGAATTCTTTCGACATTGCCTGCATCCCGATCGGTAATCCTTCCGAATTTTTTCCAATCGGAATATTAATGCCGGGTATCCCTGCTAAATTTGCCGATGTTGTGTAGATATCCATCAGGTACATCTCAAGCGGATCGGTCGATTTCTCGCCTATCTTGAATGCAGTTGTCGGAGTTGTAGGCGTAAGTATTAAATCAACCATCTTAAATGCATTATCAAAATCTTGTTTTAATAGTCGCCTTACTTTTTGAGCTTTGCGGTAATAAGCATCGTAATATCCGGCGGATAGAACATAAGTGCCTAACATAATTCTCCTCTTAACTTCACTTCCGAATCCTTTTGATCTTGAAAGCCTGTACATATCATTCAGGTTATTTGATTGCTTTTCTCGGAATCCGTAATGAGCTCCGTCATACCGGGCTAAATTTGAGGATGCTTCTGCTGTTGTCAATATGTAATAAGTCGGAATTGAATATTCAGTGTGGGGGAGCGAGATATCGATAATCTCATTTCCCGACGATTTTAGTCTCTCAATTTGTTCTTCAATTGCATCTCTAATCTCTCTATCTAGTCCCTCTGCGAAATATTCTTTTGGTAATCCGATCTTAAAATTTCTCTTCTGTTTTAATGAACTTGTATAATCTATTACAGGTTGATTCGAACTGGTTGAGTCCTTTTCATCTAAACCGGAAATAACTTCGATTAATAAAGCTAAGTCGTCGATGTTGCGTGCGAATGGACCGATAGTATCGAACGATGAACCGTAAGCAGTAAGTCCGTAACGCGATACCCTCCCGTATGTCGGCTTAAGTCCGAATATTCCGCAGAATGCTGCCGGCTGCCTGATCGATCCGCCTGTGTCCGTGCCGAGCGAAGCATCACAAAGATTAGCAGCCACCGCAACAGCTGATCCGCCGCTAGAACCGCCGGGTACTCTTAAATTATCATGTGGATTCAGAACAGGACCGAATACGGAATTCTCGTTTGATGAACCCATGGCAAATTCATCGCAGTTCGTTTTACCGATTATGACCGCATCTTCATCGATTAATTTTTGAACTGCAGTTGCGGTATAAATCGATTCAAAGGTTTTTAAGATATTGGATGAGCAGGTAAGGGGTTTTTCTTTGATTGCAAGAACATCTTTAATTGCTATAACCATTCCGGCAAGTCTCCCTGCCGTGCCTTCCTTAATTTTCTTTTCGATTAAACCGGCATCATTGATACAGTCGGTAAATACAAAATTGAATGCGTTTAGTTGCCGCTCGCTTTCAATACGCTTAAGAAAATACTCAACATTTTCGCTAAGGGATAATTTACCCGTACGGATAAGTTCTAATTTCTCGGAATGATTTTTATATTTATGCAATTATCGTAACCAGCAATTAAAAACGTACGGAATTACCGCTTTTTATCTTCTTTTGACTCTGAATTCTCGGTTATCTTTATATCGTCTTCAACATCTTTCAGTGCTTTCTTAAATTCACGCATCCCTTTGCCAACACCCTGGGCAAGTTCAGGAATTTTTTTGGCTCCGAATAAAATTAGAATTGCCAGAACTATAAGAATTATTTCTGTTGATCCAATATTTCCGAACATAACTACCTCTTTATTTATTCTTCAATTATTAATCAATTGATACTATTTTAAGTATTTGGCAATCGATTTGAAAATTAGTGATCCGTCAGTTTTTCTTATTATCGGATCGCATGCATTCTCCGGATGGGGCATCATTCCCATTACATTTTTTCTTCTGTTGCAAATGCCTGCAATATTATCTAATGAACCGTTAGGATTTACTTTCTGACTTACCTTACCCTCATGTGATGAGTACCTGAAAATAATCTGTCCGTTCTTTTCTAATTCCCTGTGTGTCGCCTCGTCAGTGTAATAATTTCCTTCACCGTGTTTGATCGGGATTTTAATTGTTGCTTTCTTTATTCCCTTTGTAAATGGTGTTTCAGTATTTTCAACCTTCAGATAAATATCTTTACAGACAAATTTGAGAGATTTATTCTGAAGCATTACTCCGGGTAACAGTCCTGCCTCAAGTAGAATTTGAAAACCGTTGCAGATTCCGAAAACCATTCCGCCCTTGTCAGCAAATGATATTACCGAATCTAAAATGGGAGAAAAACGGGCAATTGCACCTGTTCTTAAGTAATCTCCGTATGAAAAACCGCCGGGTAAAATTATTATATCGCAGTTCTTCAGGTTCTTTTCTTTATGCCATAAGAATTCCGCATCGTAACCCAATACTTTTTTTACTGCATAGAAAGCATCGTAATCGCAGTTTGAACCGGGAAAAACTACAACTCCGAATTTCGGTTTCATTTTACTTCCTTATCCGAAGGGTTCCATTCGGAAAGTGTGAACTCAAAATCTTCCATAATCGGGTTGGATAATAATTTTTCAGAATATTCTTTCACTTCCTTTTCTGCCTGGGATTTGTCATCCGTGTCGACAAAGAATTCAATAAACTTTCCGATCCGTGTATTCTTTACATTATTAAATCCTAATAATTTTGCCCCCTGTTCTACAGCTTTCCCCTGGGGATCTAAAATTTTTGGTCTTCGTTTTACAATGACGGTGGCTTTAAACAATTTTAATTCTCCGTTGTTTTTGTTCCGTTTCCGTTTTCATTTTTTTTACCGGTTATTAAGTAATACAGATGCCTTAAAACGCCGAATGAAATTATTGCCAGCAGTATAAATAGAAGTACCTGTCCGTTTGTAAGTATTGTAAGAAAAAGTGTAAAGATGAGGACAATAAATAAAAATATTTTTTCCTTGAACTTCCTGTCCCTTAATTTCGGGATTGCGCTATAGCGAATTCTGCTAACCATTAATATGGATAGTATAATTACAAGAGGTATTACCCATGAATGATACGGTTCTATAATTCTTCCGTCTTTATAAAATGAGAAGATTAGAACGGTAATCGTTATTGCTGCAAGCGGAATAGGAAGCCCCGTAAAATCACCTTTTATTTTTATCTCCTCTGTCATAACGTTAAATCGAGCTAAACGGAGTGCACCGAAAATAAGCAACGCCGAACTTATAATAATTCCCCATGGACCGTACTGAAACGCAAAAGCTTTGTAGATTAAAAATGACGGAGCGGCTCCGAAACTTACTACATCGGATAGTGAATCAAGCTCGACTCCGAAACGGCTGGTTGTATCAAGCAGGCGTGCAACTATTCCGTCAAGTGTATCGAAAATTGCTGCTGTTATAATGAATATTGCCGCAAGCTTGAAATCATTCTGCGAGGTGTAAATGATCGACATGAAACCGCAGAATAGATTCATCGATGTAACGGTATTGGCAATAAATGCTTTAGAAATGAAAAATTTATTCATCGGTATACTCAAATAATATTGTCTCTCCGGCTGTAACCGTTTCACCTAATTTAACTTTTAATTTCCAGTTTTTTGGAACGATAATATCAGATCGGCTCCCGAATTTTATCATTCCGAAACGATTTCCGATCGATACTAAGTCTCCTAACTTTAGGTCGAATACTATCCGTCGTGCTATAAATCCGGCGACCTGTGTGAAAAACATTTTACCGTATCTGCTTGTAATACCGATTTCGCTCCTCTCGTTTCGCAGGTCTGCTTTCTCGTGAAAAGCTACTAAATAATCCCCCTTTACATAATTCAAATAATCGATCGATCCATCAATTGGAATCCGGTTGACATGGACATTTAATGGGGACATGAAAATCGAAACCTGAATTGCTTCCTGATCTAAGAATCTTTTCTCATAAACATTTTTAATAATTACAACCTTACCGTCTGCCGGGGATACAATAACGTTCTTATCTTTGGGAGGCGTACGTTCCGGGTCTCTAAAAAAATTGAGATTAAAGATCAAAAATGCAATTCCTAAAATAAGTAGAGGGTATTTAACCCATGGGGAGCTAATAAAGAATGAGAGAATTATTAGTCCGATCGAAAAAAGGGCACTAATCAAAAATGTATTTAAACCGTACTTTGTTATCATAATTGGCAAACTATTTTTCTTTTGAATGCAGGAACAAATGTAATATTTTCCCGCTTTAATTTCTTCATGATTAATATTTTTGCTAATTTTTCAATCGGATTATTCTTACTCGGGAACTTCAACTGATTATTATAACTTTAGGAGGATGAATGAACTTAAATATGCAGGGTATGCTTAAACAGGTTCAGAAAATGCAGGCTGATATGGCAAAAGTGCAGGCTGAATTGGAAAACAAGACGGTTACTGAAGAAAGCGGCGGAGGTATGGTCAAAGTTGTCTGCAACGGGAAAAAGGAAATAGTATCGATAAATATAGATGAGGAAATTGCAAAGAGCGGCGATAAAGAGATGATGGAAGATCTGATTGTTGCTGCCGTAAATAAAGCACTTCAGGCTGCAGGTAAATTAGCCGAAGAAGAGATGGCAAGTGTAACTAAGGGAATGCTCCCTCCCGGCCTTAACATCCCGGGGTTTTAATTTGTTAATAGCAGAACCGCTTCAAAAAGCTATCGATGAACTAAGCAAGCTTCCTTCGATCGGGAAAAAAACCGCTCAAAGACTCGCTCTACATCTTCTCAAAAGCGATTTAAGTAATGTTGAGGCCTTAGTTCAATCACTAACAGAACTGAAATCAAAAATCCGGTTTTGCAGCTCATGCTTTAATCTTTCAGTCGATGAGAAATGTGATATCTGTAATAGTACCAAACGTGATCGTTCAATTCTTTGTGTTGTAGAAGAAGCAAGTGATATTATAGCTATTGAAAGAACTAATGAATTTAACGGTCTTTATCATGTCTTAGGCGGCGTCCTAAACCCCCTTGCTAATGTCGGTGTTGACTCGCTGCATATTAAGGAACTGATTACGCGGATAGATGAGAAGGAGATTAAAGAAGTGATCCTCGCTCTCAACCCCGATGCCGAAGGCGATGCAACCTCTCTTTACTTAATAAAATTATTGAAAGAGTATCCTCTTAAGATCTCCAGGATTGCCAGGGGACTCCCGATAGGCGGGGACCTGGAATTTGCTGACGCCGCAACAATCGGTCGTGCTTTTATCGGTAGAATTTCCCTCTAAAGGTTAGTTAATATTAAAATGGAAAAAGATTGGTTTAAAGATTGGTTTGCCTCCGAAGAGTATAATTCCGTCTATAACCACCGTGACGAAGACGATGCTAAAAAGCTGATAGACCTTATCTTGTCTCATATCACTTTGAATAATAATTCACTTCTTCTTGATGCTGCCTGCGGCAGGGGACGTCACTTAAATTATCTCGCGTCACTAAAATTAAATGTGATCGGGTTTGATTTAAGTATGCAGTTTTTATTTCAAGTTAAGCAAAAAAGTCTTAAGGTCAACCCGGCAATTTTTAGGGCAGATATAAGAGAAGTCTGCTTTAAGAAAAAATTCGACCTGGTACTTAACCTATTTACCAGCTTCGGATACTTTGAAACGGACGAGGAAAATTTCCGCTTTGTTAAGAAAACTTTTTCTTTCCTGAACGATAATGGTTATTACGTGCTCGATTACTTGAATAAAAGTTATCTGACTCAAAATCTTATCCCGTATTCTAAACGTTTAATCGGTGATATTGTGCTTGAAGAATTTCGTGAGATTAAAAATGATCGGGTGATCAAGAAAATTTTAATTGAAAGAGGCGGTAAGAAAAAAATATTTCATGAATCGGTCAAACTCTATTCAAAAGATTTTCTCCTTGAACAATTTATTTCTTTTGGTTATAGTTATTTTAAGTTATTTGGTGATTATGAAGGACATCCTTACGATGAAATTAAATCAGAACGATTGATAATGATATTTCAAAAATGATAAAAAATATTTTATATATAACTTTTCTTTCTGCATTCCTGATTTCATGCGATCTATTGACTACCAGGGATCCCGAAGATCCCGATAAACTCGGATCGAGCAATATACCTGCAACATCTCCTCAGGTTCTTCTGCAGAATCTTAAATCCTCTATGGAGGAAAAAATCCTGGAGAATTACCTTGCCTGCCTTGTTGATTCGTCTTTCTTAAAGAAAAAATTTCAATTTGTACCGGCTACTGGCTCTGTTACGCAATACCCTGTGCTCAATATCTGGGACCTCTCCTCCGAGAGACAGTATTTTAATAACCTGAAATCCAATTTAAGTCAGGGAGCTAATATTTCTCTTCAATTTATTAATGCTGTAAATACTCCGCTTGGCGATAGTGCAATTTATTCACTCGATTATACATTACAAATTACGTCGAATAATCTTACATTTGCCGGTCAGTATTCCGGCTCGGCTCTGTTGAAGATTTTTTTGGATTCCCGCAACCAATGGGTTATTGTTGACTGGCAGGATATTAAAAAAGAAAATTTATTATGCTGGAGTGATCTGAAAGGGAGGACCTATTAAAAAAGTATTGCTCTTCTGTTTTCTTGCTTTTATTGTAAACAGTTGTGTTAATCCTTTTGCTCCTGAGATTGATGAAAACCTCGGATTTGAGGGGGGACTAATTAGCGACCAGAAATCGGTGGATGGTATTTTTAAAAATTTTCAGTATGCTTATACTTTCAAAGATACCTTAATCTATAGCGGGATCCTGGACCGGGACTTTCTCTTCACCTTTAGGGATTATAACCTGGGAGTCGATGTAACATGGGGCAGAGATGAAGAAATGAAAGTTACATACGGTCTTTTTCAAAATACACAACGCCTGGATCTGATCTGGAATAATATTATCTCAATGACAGGAGACTCGAGTGTAATTGTTAGGAGTTTTAACTTAACAATAACATTCAATCCTACGGATATCATCTATGTCGACGGGAGGGTTAACCTTGAGTTGAAAAAAAATAATCAGGATAAATGGAAAATCGTTCGCTGGACGGACGAATCTAATTTCTAATTTATAATTCATAATTTATCATTTACAATTTATAACTCATATGCTACTTTTCTACCTTAAAGAGACATTGAAAATCTTCAGGCGATCTTCAATTGCAACGATCGTTACAATTACGATTACTACAATTGCTATTTTCTTAAGCTCTCTTTCGGTATTTCTTATTTTTATGTCGCGTGATTTTTCAGAACGTGTAAAGGAAAATATCGAAGTAAGTCTCTATTTATCTGAAACTTTGAGCAATAGTGAGATTGAAAAAATTAAGGATGAGATCACCGCAAAGAAATTTATTCTCTCATCTCAGTTCGTCTCTAAAGATTTAGCAGCTAAAGAATTTGTAAGGGAGACGGGTGAAGATTTCCGTGCTGTTCTAAATGATAATCCGCTTCCAAATTCAATAGTTGTAAAATTTAAGCCGGATATTATCACCGAGAAAAATTTCGACTCGTTCGTAAGTGAACTTAAAAGTATTAAAGGTATATCCGACGTCGTTTATGATTTTACTGTCGTAATCCGTATCTTAAAAATTTTCCGTTCGATTGAATTATTTGTTTATGCTGCATCTGTTTTGCTCCTTCTTCTCTCAATCTATTTAGTCTATAGTAATAACCGCCTCCAGTATGAAAGCAACAAAAACCTATATAGTACTATGAAATTTGTAGGGGCAAAAATCTCTGCCATTAAAATTCCTATAATACTTTATAGTCTCTTAATCGGTCTTATTTCTTCTGTCATCTGCTTTTTTATAAATTATATGATATTGCATTTATTGACAGCAATTAATATTAATCTTAAATTCTCATTCGATTTTGGAGGGATTCATATAATAACATTTGTTATCGGTTTTTCTTTGGGTCTCTTGGGCAGTTATTTTGCATCGATGAAAGTATCTCTTAAAATCTCTGAAAATGATTTAAATCTTAGGTAGAAGATGAAAAAATATCTGATCTATTTCTTCTTTGTATTTTACTTTATCTCGGGTCTAGCTTATAGTCAAATAAGTGATTATGAGTTAGGATCGAAACTAAGCCGTACACAATACCAGCAGACGGGATTTTATGACCTTTCCGATCCCGAGGCAATAAATATTAAAGTTGCTGTATGGGGTTTTGTCCGTTACCCGGGGAAATATATGGTCCCTTCATATACTACGCTTCTTGACCTCTTATCCTATGCAGGCGGCCCGAGTAATGATACTCACTTAGATGATATTAGGCTATATAGAAATAAGGAGGATGGCTCGCAGGAGATGATCATTTATGATTTTAATGATATACTCTGGGATTCAAATCTCGATTCAAAAAATAGAAATGTACCTACTATAGAAGCTGGAGACATTTTAGTAGTTCCCGGCTCGCCAAGGTATTATTCGCGTGACTTGGTTTCTATGTGGGCTACAATCTTAAGTGCCCTTGTATCAATTACAATTTTAGTATTAAATCTTGTGAAGAATTAAGGCGATAACATGAACAACAATCATGAACCCGAAATAAATACTCTGAAAGATTATTTAAGTCTTATCCGGTTAAATCTTGTACCGATAGTGATTATCAGTATTACTGGACTCTTAATTGCCATCATCTATGCCTTTAACGCTCCTGATATCTATAAATCTACTACTGTCTTAAAAATCGCAAAACCTTCCGGAAGCGTCCTCTCCGGATCTTTGATGCCTGAATTCCAGGATTTTGGCAGCGACCGCTTTATCGCAAACGAAATAGAAATTCTTAAAAGTTATAAACTTCGCGAACGGGTAGCTAAAGCTTTAGTTGATTCATTCAGTCTAAGCAATGACAGGATTAGCTACTCTCTGATAATTGATAAAAGTGAAAATCAAAGGAATCCATCCAAACTCAGAAACATTGAAGGCATTATAAGCGTAATCGGCGGCAGTGTGTCGATCGATCAGAAGAGGGGATTGGATATTGTCGAAATCTCGATCGAGTCTCAATCTCCAAAAGAAGCTGCATTGATTGCCAATATTTATGCAACAGCTTACCGTGAATTAAACCTTGCTATCAATCGTGTGCAGCTGACTGCAATTAAAGAGTTTCTTGCCAAACAGCGTGAAGAAAAATTAGCCGAACTCTCCAATGTAGAGGAAACACTCCTTGCCTACCAGGAGCAGAAAGGAATTGTGCAGCTACCGGAACAGGCAAGAACTCTTATTGCCCAGGTCTCGGATTTCGAAGCTAAGATGAATGCTACAAAGATCGATATGACTATCACAGAAAAAATGTTGAATGAATACAAGAGTGAACTGAATAAACAGGATCCCGAAATAAAAGATTATATCGAAAGCTTTGCTACCGAGCCTTATATTAGAAACCTTCAGACTCAGATTGCTGATCTCAAAACCCAGAAAGATAGGGCGATGTCTACAAGTGCAAATCAACAGAGAAAAAATGAACTGCTTAAAGACTACGACCTGAAAATTGAAGAGCTTAAGAACAAACTTAATAGCCAGTTATCTGTTTACAGAGCCGGAATTTTAGCATCTAGCCCTGCTGAGATAAAAGACCTAACGCGTAAAGTATTGGAAGAAGAAATAAAATATCAGTCCCTTCAGGCTTCTTACCGGAAATTAAGCGAGATAGTTGCCGAATATGATAAGCGGCTTAATCGACTTCCGACAAGTACAATCGATTTAGCCCGGCTTCAAAGAGAACAATCGGCTTATGAGAAGTTATTTACCCAGGTTGAACAGCGATACCAGGAAGCTATTATCAACGAGCAGTCGGTTCCGGGTAATGTGCTTGTTGTAGATGAAGGTTTAATTCCACGTTCACCTGCTAAACCAAACCGTCTTCTTATTGTTATCGTAGGTTTAGTCTTAGGAGTTGGTATGGGTGTCGGTTTTGCATTTGTAAGAAATCATTTCGATAATACTATCAAAACACCAGAAGATATTTCAAGTAGGAATATCAACATCCTGGCATGGATTCCGCAGATTGAAGGGATCGATGCTAATAATACGGAGTTTGAATTTATTGTTGCTAAAAAACCCGATGCTTCTGCAAGTGAGGCTTACCGTGCACTTAGGACGCGTATTAAATTCTCCAAGATCGATAAGGAATCATTAAAAGTTATCCTGATTACATCGCCTACTGCTCAGGAAGGTAAAACTACCACTACGGTTAACTTAGCCGGTAGCCTGGCTCAGGCAAACTTCAAAACACTTATACTTGATGCCGATTTAAGAAAACCGAGAGTTCACTCCGTATTTAATCATAAAAGATTCCCCGGATTTACTGATTACTTCTTCGGACAAACTTCTTTTGAAGAGATTATACGCAAGACTACTCTTAACAATCTCTATTATGTTAGTGCCGGAACAATTCCGCCTAATCCCTCTGAAATTTTAGGATCGAACCAGATGGAGAGCTTTATCGAGAAACTTAAGAACAATTTCGATTATGTAATAATTGACTCACCCCCTTTAATTGCTGTAACAGATTCAGAAATATTAGCTCAAATTGTAGATGGTACTATTTTAGTCGTTTCGGCTAATCAAACTGAAATGGAATTGTTGGAGAAATCGGTTGAGATTCTAAAACGCGATAAAAGTTCTTTCCTGGGTGTGCTTCTAAATAATTTTAGCTACAGAGCAGGTTATAGTTCCTATTATAAATATTATTACTATTATTCACATCCAACCAATGGTTCTAAAAAGAGCCGAGTAAAAGCATAAAAAATGAATAAGAAAGTTGCCGTTGTTACCGGGGGTGCAGGATTCTTAGGATCTCATCTTTGCGATCGTCTCTTATCCGAAAATATTAAAGTTATCTGCCTGGACAACTTGCTAACCGGGCGTCTTGAGAATATTGAACACCTCTTTGGTAACGAGAACTTTCAATTCATTAAACTTGACGTTACTAATTTTATTCATGTTCCCTCCCGTGTCGATTACGTTCTTCATTTTGCTTCTCCTGCAAGCCCGATCGATTATCTTAAACTACCGATTCAGACTCTTAAAGTCGGATCCTTAGGGACTCATAAGGCATTAGGTCTTGCTAAAGAAAAAGAGGCGAAGTTTCTGCTTGCTTCCACCTCGGAGGTTTACGGCGATCCGCTGATTCATCCGCAAAGGGAAGACTATTGGGGAAATGTTAATCCAGTCGGTCCGCGTGGCGTTTACGATGAAGCAAAACGATTTGCAGAAGCAATTACTATGGCTTATAACCGTTATCATAAATTAGATACAAGGATTGCCCGTATTTTTAATACTTACGGACCCCGCATGCGCCTGGATGACGGAAGAGCTCTTCCAACATTTTTTTCTCAGGCATTGAAAGGAGAAGATATCACCGTCTATGGCGACGGCAAACAGACAAGGAGTTTCTGCTATGTAAGTGATTTGATCGATGGAATTTTTAAGCTACTTATGTCGGATGAAACTTCACCGGTTAATATCGGTAATCCCGAGGAGATTACAATAGAGGATTTTGCAAAAGAAGTTGTTCGTATAACAAAATCTAAAAGCAAAATTGTTTATCAGGATCTTCCCGTTGACGACCCTAAAATTCGTCAGCCCGATATCTCGAAAGCTAAAGCTGTTCTGAATTGGGCACCGGAAATTTCCAGAGCTGAAGGCTTCCGGAAAACACTCAACTATTTTGCAAAAATGATAGCCTGAATTTTAAAGTTCCGCTTCGTAATAATTACGTTTAGTGATTTACAGTTGTTATTTTTTACTTAGTTTTTTAGTTTGAAAGGGGAATATTAGGCAGGAGGGACTTGTATTTTATTTCAGCTATCCTTTTCTTAAAAAATAATTAAAAGGAGAAATAGATGAGAAAATTATTATTTACAATAATTATAATAATCTTTGTTCTCTCCAATTACGCTTCGGCTCAGGATAATTGGAAATTATCTGCAGGTGTTAAATATCCGCGTTTTTACAGTATCAACACAGATCCATCTAACACTAATTACGGCGCATTTCTTTCCTTCCAGAATAACATTAATAAGAGTTTCGTCGGGCGTATCTCTCTTGAATATTCCCACATGGAGAATAACTGGTTCAGCCCTGTTAGCTTTGATCAGACTACAAAGGTAGATCTTCTCCAATCGAATTTTGATCTCCTCTTCTATATAATTCCGGGCTCATCCATTTCTCCTTATGCTTATTCCGGATTAGGATTTTTCTATTCTAGACTTGATAATCAGGCAACTGCAGCCCTTGATAACAACGGCTTTAATATTAAAATTAATTCTGGTGTAGGGATTGAATGGTGCATCTCGCAAAATATTAAGATCTTAAGCGAGTATGGATTCTACATTACATCGGATTCCAAGACGGATGGTGCAATAGGGGCAGGCGAGGCAGGTGGCAACGATTCATATCTCGCTTTTAAGCTTGGTCTTATCTTCTCTCTTTAATTTTTTATTCTCCACAATGTTTTAAGTATAAAAAAAGTCCCGCCTTTTTAGCGGGACTTTTTTTGAATCACTAAACTAAGAACAAAGAACTAAGAACTAATCAACTCTCTTAATACATTCCGTCCATTCCTCCGTGAGGCATTTGAGGCATCGGTTTTTCATCTTCTTTCTTCTCGTAAACAACTGCTTCGGTTGTGATTAATAATGATGCTACTGAAGCCGCGTTCTCTAATGCTGTCCTTGCAACTTTTGTAGGATCGATAACACCTGATTTAATTAGGTTCTCATATTTCTCGGTGGCTGCATTGAATCCGTAATCGTTCTTGCCTTCCAATACTTTATTCAGTACAACTGCTCCTTCTAAACCGGCATTTGCAGCAATTTGTTTCAACGGTTCTTCTAACGCTTTCTGAATGATCTTGATGCCTGTATTCTGATCGACGTTCTCGCCTTCTAATTTATCCAATGTAGCAATTGCTCTTACGAATGCAACTCCGCCGCCCGGTATTATCCCTTCTTCAACGGCTGCTCTTGTTGCATGCAATGCATCTTCAACTCTTGCTTTCTTCTCTTTCATCTCAACTTCTGTTACTGCACCGATTTTAAGCACTGCAACGCCGCCTGAGAGTTTTGCTAAACGTTCCTGTAGTTTTTCTTTGTCGTAATCCGAGGTTGTCTTTTCGATCTGAGCTTTAATCTCGTTTATTCTCTTCTTAATCTCATCGGACTGTCCTGCACCTTCAACGATTGTAGTATTGTCTTTATCAACAACAATTTTCTTTGCACGGCCTAAATAATCCAATGTAGTGTTCTCTAATTTGAATCCTCTCTCCTCTGAGATTACCGTTCCGCTTGTAAGTACAGCAATATCTTCTAACATTGCTTTTCTTCTATCTCCGAATCCGGGTGCTTTTACGGCAATTACTTTTAATGTTCCGCGTAATTTATTTACTACTAATGTTGCTAAAGCTTCGCCTTCTAAATCCTCTGCTATAATAACTAAGGAACGTCCTGCCTGAGCAATTTTTTCTAAAACAGGGAGAAGGTCTTTCATTGCCGAGATTTTTTTATCGTGAATTAAAATGTAGGGATCTTCTAATGTTGCTTCCATTGTCTCTGAATTGGTGACAAAGTAAGGTGAAATATATCCGCGGTCGAACTGCATACCTTCAACTACATCCAAACTTGTCTCTGCAGATTTGCTCTCTTCAACAGTGATAACTCCGTCTTTGCCGACTTTTTCCATAGCATCGGCAATTAAATTACCTACGGTCTTATCATTGTTAGCTGAGATCGATCCGACCTGGGCAATCTCTTCGCGTCCGCCAACTTCCTTTGAGATCGATTTTAAGTAATCAACAACTTTGCCTACTGATAAATCGATTCCTCTCTTTAAGTCCATCGGGTTGGCACCTGCTGTAACGTTCTTCAAACCTTCGCGGTAAATTGCCTGGGCTAAGACTGTTGCGGTTGTTGTTCCGTCACCTGCTACATCACTGGTTTTTGAAGCAACTTCGCGAACCATCTGGGCACCCATGTTTTCAATCGGGTTTTCGAGTTCGATCTCTTTTGCAACTGTAACTCCGTCTTTTGTAACAGTTGGAGCACCGAACTTCTTATCGAGGATTACGTTGCGTCCTTTTGGTCCTAATGTTACTTTTACTGCGTTTGCTAATTTGTCAACACCGTTCTTTAGAGCCGAACGGGCATCCGAACTATATTCAACTATTTTTGCTGCCATATTATGTCTCCTTTATTTTATCAAACTTATTTACTTATTAAAACTTTTCATACTCCCTGCGTCCGAAGGAGTAGGTGACTCTTACTTTATAATACCGTAAATGTCGCTTTCACGCATAATTAAATATTCGTCCCCTTCAATTTTTACTTCTGTTCCGGAGTATTTTCCGTATAAAACAATGTCGCCAACTTTAAGTGAAAGAGCAATTACTTTTCCGTCGTCTGTTACTTTACCGCTGCCGACTGCAACGATAGTTCCTTCAACAGGTTTTTCTTTTGCAGTGTCGGGAAGAATAATTCCACCTTTGGTGGTCTCTTCTGCTTCCTTTGGTTTTACGATTACTCGATCCTGAAGCGGTTGGATTTTAAATTGAGCCATTTTTACCTCCTAATATGATTTATTTTGATTAGCACTCTTAAAAGTCGAGTGCTAATATAACATTCCGATTCAATTTTGTCAATATCCCGTTAATCTTAGGAAATTGTTGGTTTTTAAGAAAGGGGTCTAAATCATAGTTATAAAGTCTTTTTTAAGGATGGCTCTGCTTTTAGAATTTAAGTAGATTCAAAAATGGGATTTATATTAATTACTTATTGTATACAAAATATCAATTCATCATCAAACCAAGAACCAAGAACTAAGAACCAAGAACTCATCTTCTTCTTAGCCATCTGTCTTCCGTCCTCTGTTTACCGATCACAGACCACCGATTACTCATCTCCTCCGCCTTTGTCACCCTCAACAGTTCTCTTAAATATATAATCAATATTCTTAAGCAGTTTTTTATTATCAAATATATTTTCAAACTCATCAGAATTGATAAGTTTATTTACTTTCTCGTTCTTCATCAGCTCATCCTTTAAATTACTCTTCTCATTCTGCCAGACATTCATCGCACAGCTCTGAACAATCTGGTATGCCTCTTCTCTTGAAATTCCTTTCTCTGTCATCATTAAAAGAACCGCTTGAGAAAAGATCAATCCTCTCGTCAGATTTAAGTTCTTAAGCATCTTGTCGGGATAAATAATCAATTTATCGATCAGCTTTGCAGCAAGTCCTAACATGTAATCTAACACAATGCAGCTGTCGGGAATTATCACTCGTTCAACCGATGAATGGGATATATCCCTCTCGTGCCAGAGTGCTACATTCTCCAAAGCTGATTGTGCGTTGCCTCTTAGAAGTCGGGCAAGCCCGGTAATCCTTTCGCTTATTATCGGATTACGCTTATGGGGCATTGCGGAGGATCCCTTCTGTCCCAAAGAGAAATATTCCTCTGCTTCCAAAACTTCTGTCCGCTGTAAGTGACGGATCTCAATGGCTATCTTCTCAAGTGAAGCACCTATTATTGCAAGAGTTGTCAAAAATTCTGCGTGACGGTCGCGCTGCACTACCTGTGTCGAAACCGGCTCGGGTGTTAATCCTAATCTATCACACACATATTCTTCAATCTTGGGGGATAGGTGTTCAAATGTTCCTACTGCACCCGAAATTTTACCAACACTGATACTCTTAATAGCATTCTCTAATCTCTCAATATTTCTCTTTGCCTCTTCATACCAGAGTGCGAATTTAAGTCCCATCGAATATGCCTCGGCGTGTATACCGTGACTCCTGCCGATACACAACGTGTGCTTATGTTCAATAGCTCTTCTTTTTAGTACGGACTTGAATTCCGATAAGTCTTTTAGAAGAATTTCACCTGCCGATTTCATCTGGTAGGCAAGAGTTGTATCCAATATGTCGGAGGATGTCATCCCGTAATGAATATGACGCGATGCAGGCCCCACGTATTCAGCCACATTTGTTAAGAAGGCAATCACATCATGCTTAGTAGTTTCTTCAATTTCTAAAACTCTTTTTTCATCATACTTTGCTTTTGTTCTTATCTCTTCTAAATCCTCTTTAGAAATAAATCCCATATTAGAGCGCGCCTCGCATGCAAGTATCTCAATCTTAAGCCAGGTGTCTAACTTAAAACTCTCCTCCCATATTTTTCCCATCTCAGGTCGTGTGTAACGAACTATCATTTCCTTTTCTCCAATCTCATTTTCATTGTTGTTGATTTACCGTCGCGTATGATTTTTACATCCAGTTCATCCCCTGATCTAAATTCCTGAAGTTTTCCGATCATTGTAGTCTCATTGTTGATCTTAAAATTATTCAGCCCTGTAATTATATCATAGACTGCGATTCCGGCTTTCTGGGCAGGGGAGTTGGGCAGAACCTGCGTTACGATCACCCCTCTTGTGCTCTTTAAGTTATATGCCTTCGCAATTGCCTGGTCTATTGTCTGAATGCTTAAGCCCGTCCAGAAATCACGGTCGACTTTCCCGTTCTCTTTTAATTCGTCAAGTACTCTCTTGATTTTATTTATCGGTATTGCAAACCCCAGACCGATATTTCCGGCAGAACCTGCCGTATAAATTAAAGTGTTCATCCCGATCAGATCCCCGAATGCATTTACTAACGGTCCGCCGCTATTGCCTGAATTAATTGCCGCATCTGTCTGAATCATATTTACATAGTACCGGTTCTTCTCAACTCCTAAGTTCATCCCTTTGGCACTTACTACTCCAACCGTTACTGTTGGCTGATCGTTTATGTCGAATAATCCGAACGGATTGCCAAGGGCAATTACCCACTCACCGATTAACACTTTATCTGAGTCGCCAATCTTAACATATGGAAGGTTATTTTCTTCTATTTTAAGTAAACATATGTCCGAGGACGGATCACTTCCTATGATCTTTGCTTCATACTGAGCGCCGTCTGTCATTGTAACAATTATCTCAATAGCATTTCCGGCAACGTGATCATTCGTCAAAATGTAACCGTCGGGAGAAATTATAACACCTGAACCCAAATTTTTTATCTGCTGATTATATACTCTGTCCCCGAAAAAATATCTGTACATCGGATCCATAGAGAATATATCACGCACCTGCCTGATCTCTGTAACGTTTATACCAACTACGGCTGGGGAGACCTTGGCGGCTGTCTTGGTGATAATTGTCTCTCTGTTCTCCGATATATCCTGCTGCAATTGCCCTTGAGACTTTGCTTCAATTACATTTAAGCTCGAGTCGCCTTCCGTTGAGTTAAAGATCGAATCCTTCCCGGTTGATCTATCATAAATAAATGCAAATGCAGCTGATGCAATAAGAAGTGTTACAAGTGCCGTAATTGAAATTATTCTTACCTTATTCATTTGAAACCTTCCTTGATTTTTCTGCTTGTTGTTTTATATAATTTTTTATCGGCTCAATATGCCTGATTAGTATGATTACTAATAGGGTCGAAATAAGAATGGAAAACTCTAGATTACTCTCTGCAGGAGGATTGGAATATTTATTCAATACATCTGCTGAAGTAAAAGATAAACCTGCTGTAAGTAGCGATGAAGTAAAACTGCTGAAATGAATGCTCCTTCTGAAAGCAAATGCAATTGCCCACATTACCAGCCATATTAATAAAAGTGGAATCGATATTAATATCGCTCCTCCTGCTGTCGTTGCTAATCCGCGCCCTCCCTTAAACTTTATCCAGAAAGAAAACGAATGACTTAGCACAGCAGAAATTAATCCGATTACTTTAAGTGAAAAATTTTCACCGAAGAGAAGCGAAATAAAAAGTACGGTAAAAAATCCTTTTGAAAGATCTATAATCAATACAGCGGCGGCTAAGTATTTCGATCTTGAAAGACGCAATGAGTTCATGGCTCCTACGTTGCCAGAGCCGTCAGAAGTGATATCTATCTTCTTAAATTTTTTTAAGATTATGTATGCCGTAGGGATTGAACCGAGTAATATCCCGATTAATATGCTTGCTACATATTCCATTAATTAATCTTTATTTATTGACTGACAAATTTAATCAAAAATCGATCCTCTTTCATACTTTCATTTTTCAATTTTTGTTTCAATTAAACCAGCATATTTTATTGATAGTGAAATGTAAAACTTCAGAAACCCGCATTATCTTGAACCAATAATCATTATCTTTAGAAGCGGAATCACATTTATGAGATCTATGATTTCACATTTAAATAGGTTTGCTTTATTCGTAAGGAATTTTACTCTTTCTTTAAGTAAACTTCATTGACATAAGATATCGATGGATATTGGTTCTGTTTATTTATTCAATTTCCCTTGGGGTAGTCTTTTACTGGCTGATTAAAAGCAGAAGCAAATTTGTTGTGGAATATTCACAAATATGCAAATTTTTGTAAAGAAAAAATTACATATCTGCAAAAAGTATCTTTTAACCCGATATAACTTTTGATATGATCTAAATATCTTCTTTTTTTAGATTCGCCATCTGAATTGCAATTAGAGTATTCTTCTCTTTTTAGTTCATTTTAAGGCTTTTTTAAAAAATACCCCTATTATGTTACAAAATATGAAGATAAATGCCCTTATTATGTTACAAAATATGAATAATAATGCCCCTATTATATTACAAAATATTCAAAAGATGGGTTGATTTTGTTACAAAAAATAAATAATATATCTATACATTTTTTAAGGATTGCTGTGTTTTATCGCTCAACACTAAAATTTCTAAATAATTGGCGCATAAAATCTGATCGGAAACCACTGGTCATAAGAGGTGCTCGTCAGGTAGGAAAAACCACACTTGTTGAAATCTTCTCTAAAGGATTTAGACAATATATCTCTCTTAATTTGGAATTCCCTTCAGACCGGAAAATCTTTGAAGAAAAACAGAACTTCGATGAGGTTTTGGATGCTCTCTTCTTTAATAAAAACGGTGATAGAAAAATTTCCGATACACTTATTTTTATTGACGAAATTCAGAATTGTCCTGAGGCCATTAAATATTTGCGTTACTTTTATGAAAACAAAAAAGAGTACGCTGTTATTACCGCCGGATCTCTTCTTGAAACATTATTAAATGAGGATGTAACTTATCCGGTTGGCCGGGTTGAATTTCTTGCTGTAAGACCTTTTTCATTTATTGAATTTCTATCAGCCCTGGAAGAGAAAAATGCACTTGAAGTAATGAACACAATTCCTTTCCCGGAATTTGCCCATCAGAAACTAATGACGCTTTTCAGAAGATATACTCTTCTTGGAGGAATGCCTGCAGTTATTAAAAACTATGCAGAGAATATGAACCTGAACGAGACTAAAAGCATAATCGGAAATCTAATATTATCATATAAATCCGACATTGAAAAATATGCTCGTAATGAAACCGTAAATAAAATTATTAGACACATAATAGATAATGTTTTTTATTTCGCTGCTGAAAGGATCAAATTTAACCGGTTCGCTAACTCCGATTATCGCTCAAGAGAAGTAGGCGGATGTTTTAGGATTCTTGAGAAAACTATGTTAATAGAATTAGTCTATCCTGTGACTTCCGTAAAACTTCCTTTTATTCCTAACAAAAGAAAATCGCCGAAACTTCAGATATTAGATACTGGACTTGTAAATTTTTATAGTGGAATTGAAAAGGATCTTTTTGATTCACAGGATTTGACAGATGTTTATAAGGGAAGAATAGCAGAACATATTATTGGACAGGAACTTTTATCTTTAGAAAACTCACCTTCCTATAACCTGAATTTTTGGATTCGGGATAAAATGCAAACAAATGCTGAAATTGATTTTGTTTATAATCATAAAGGGGATCTGATTCCAATAGAAATTAAATCCGGGACTTCCGGTAAACTCCGTTCTCTTCATCAGTTTATAAATATTTCTCCATCTCTGGAAAACTTGGCCGTCCGATTCTATTCCGGTAAACTACAACTCGCAACTGAAAGAACAGTAGAAGGAAAAGAATTCAAATTACTCAATCTTCCGTTTTATTTATGTAATAAAATCGAGGAGTATTTAGAATGGGCGAAAAAAAATAGCTATCCATTGCGAAACAATTAATTGTATCCTCTTATATTAAAATCGACTTCATGAGATTCGTGTTAATTTTTAACTTTATCCTAAGAATAAAATTATTAAATTTGAGCGCTTAATTGTATCAGAACTTTAGAAAGAGGAGTAAATGATTAATTATTTCGGAAAATTTAAGATATGAATATGGTTGAGCAGTTTCTAAATATTCTAGATGCTTTCAATATGTTTAAAGTAAATTATGTTTTGATTGGTGGATTTGCTATAAATATTTACGGGTTTCAAAGGGGTACACAGGATATCGATATATTTGTACAACTTGAGAAGGGTAATATTGAGAATTTACGCTCTGCTCTAAAGTCTCTTTATAAGGATGAATCAATAAATGAAATTACCGTCGCTGAACTCGAAAAATATGCAGTAATCCGCTATGGTACGGAAGATAATTTTTTTATTGATATTATTTCTAATATAGGAGAATTATTTTCTTTTTCTGATCTTGAGTACAAAGAACTGGAATGGGAAGGCCATAAAATAAAAATTGCGACTGAAGAGACTTTATTAAAAATGAAATCAAATTCTTATAGAGAAATTGATGCTGCAGATGTTATATTTCTTAAAAAAATTATTGAGAGTAAAAATGCCGGTTTATAAGTATAAAACATTTGAAGAAGCTGAAAATGCATTGAAGTTTAAGAATGTTGGTTCTGTTGACCTGAATAGACTAACTGAATTTTTTAAATTGCAGAGATATTTTTCCAACCATAAAATTGAGCGCGGCATCCTGAAATTTAAGACCTTTGAAGAAATGAACGAGTATGACTTAAATCAACGAGTTAAAAATGCTCAAGAAATAAATAACAAATCAACTTGATAGTTTTTGTTGAAGAATAACTACATATCTTTCGGTCATAATTTTATTATCTAACCATTATCATATTTTCCCAACATACAAATGATTTGATAGTACATATTGTGTTAATTTTTAACTTTATCCTAAGAATAAAATTATTAAATTTGAGCGCTTAAATGTATCAGAACTTAAAGGAAAGAGGAGTAAATGATTAATTATATCGGAAAATTTAATGTTGTCCCCTCACTCCCTGAAAAATTAGAACCGTTGCGTGAGATCGTATCTAATCTTTTCTGGACATGGAATCACGATGCGATCGATTTGTTTAGAAGATTAGACGGTAAATTATGGGATGAAACCTATCATAACCCGGTGTTAATGCTGGGGAAAATAAGCCAGGTCCGACTGGAGGAAGTCTCTAACGACGACTCTTTCATCTCTCATATGAACCGTGTCTATGTTCAACTCAATGTCTATATGGAAGAGAAAACCTGGTACCATAAGAATTTTAATTTCGATAAAGAAAATGTGATTGCCTACTTTTCTGCCGAGTTCGGTCTTACAGAATGCCTCCAGATCTATTCTGGCGGTCTTGGCGTCCTATCGGGCGACCACCTTAAATCGGCAAGCGACTTAGGTCTACCGCTCGTTGGAGTCGGCATCTGTTATAAGGAAGGATACTTCCAGCAGTACCTAACTACCGATGGCTGGCAGCAGGAACGCTATGAGATTACCGATTTCTATAATCAGCCGATGAACTTAGTCCTGAAGGAGGATAAAAGCCCGCTTAAGATAGAACTCGATTTCCCGGGTAGAAAAGTTTTTGTTCAGGTCTGGAAAATTCAGATCGGAAGAGTCCCTCTATTCTTGCTCGATTCAAATGTTCCCGAAAATACAGATGAGGATAAAAAGATCACCCGCGGTCTCTATGGCGGAAATAACGAAACAAGAATTCAGCAGGAGATTATACTCGGCATCGGCGGTATCCGTCTGCTCCATGCAATGGGTATTAAACCGATCGTTTGCCACATGAATGAAGGTCACTCGGCTTTCCTTTCATTAGAGAGAATCCGAATCTTAATGAAACTCTTTGACTTAAGCTTTACAGAGGCACGCGATACTAATTTCTATTCGAATGTATTTACAACCCATACACCCGTCCCGGCAGGAATCGATATCTTCCCGAATGAATTGATCGAAAAATATTTCGGGAATTATTATAGATCCGAACTAGGAATAAGTGATAAAGATTTTTATAGTTTAGGCACTATCATAAAAGATAGACCTGCAAGTAATTATAATATGGCTCACCTTGCAATGAATATGTCGGGTTATGTTAATGGTGTAAGCAAACTTCACGGTACTATCTCTAAAAAAATGTGGCAGGCAGGTTTCCCCGGAGTCCCGTTTGACGAAATCCCGATCGATTACGTTACCAATGGAGTTCATGTTCATTCTCATCTATCCAATGATATGCAGGAGCTTCTCTACCGCTACTTAGGCGATAAGTTTATGCGTAATCCGTCGGACAGAGATACCTGGAAGCGTATCGATGAAATTCCCGATGAAGAAATCTGGCGTACTCATGAACGCAGGCGTGAACGGCTCGTTGCATTTGCAAGAAAGAGATTAAAAAATCAGATCATCGCTCGCGGTGGCTCTTCATCTGAAATAAAAGCAGCGAAGGAAGTTCTCGATGCTCAGGCTCTAACTATAGGATTTGCAAGACGGTTTGCGACTTATAAACGGGCAACTCTTATCTTCCAGGATATTGAACGCCTGGTTAGTATAATGAGTAATCCCGATTATCCGGTTCAGTTTATCTTTGCGGGAAAAGCCCACCCTAAGGATGAGGAAGGAAAAAAACTGATTCAGGATGTAATTGCTCTAACTAAAGAGCACCACTTACGTAAGAAAATTGTCTTCCTCGAAAATTACGATATGAATATTGCCCGCTATCTGGTTGAAGGATGCGACATCTGGCTTAATAACCCGAGAAGACCGCTTGAAGCAAGCGGCACTTCGGGTATGAAAGTGATCGCTAATGGCGGTCTTAATCTTAGTGTATTGGACGGTTGGTGGGATGAAGCTTATGACTTTAATGTCGGCTGGAAAATCGGTAACGGTGAGGAGTATGATAACCTGGATTATCAGGATGAAGTTGAATCACGCCTCATTTATGAGATGATCGAAAAGGAAATCGTTCCGCTCTTCTATAACAGAAGCGAGGATAAACTTCCGCGCGGCTGGATTAAAATGATGAAAAATTCAATGCGGCAATTAGGACCTGTATTCAATACGCACAGGATGGTTGAAGAGTATGCCCGGAAATTCTACTTTGCCTCTTATGAGAAACGGCATGAACTGATGGCAGATAATTGGAAAAAGGGGAAAGCATACTCGGCATGGAAAAGTAAGGTGTATGAGAATTGGAATAAAATTAAATTTGTATCGATTCTTGAAGAAGAAAAGAATAGCATCCTCTTAGTGGGTAATAAATATCCGATTCTTGCCGAAGTTGAATTAGGCGATTTAACCCCGGATGACGTAGATGTTCAGATCTATGTCGGAAAGGTGGAAAATGGTTCTAGCGAAAACAGTTCCTATGTCACAATGACTTGCAACCCGAAGAAAACAAAATCGGGCAAATATTCTTATAAAGGGGAGATCGATTGTAAAAATACCGGTCAGTTTGGATTTACTTTGAGGATATTGCCTAAGAATGATATATTGATCAATAAATTTGAGCTCGGTCTTATCCGCTGGGCGTGAGAGTATAGTTCTTGGTTCGTTGTTCTTTGTGCTTTGTTATTTGTAAGAATTATTATCAACATATAAGCTGTTTGTAAAATGTCAATTTCGATTTTTTCTGAAATTGAATCCTGGAAGGAATCAAGAAAATTTGCAGCTGAAATTTATGCATTAACTTCTAATCAGAAACTTGCAAAGGATTATGGATTTAAGGATCAATTACTGAGGGCATCAGTTTCGATTATGTCGAATATTGCAGAAGGATTCGATAGCGGTTCTAAAAAATCATTTATTAATTACTTAAATCATTCTTTTGGTTCTTCTTCAGAGGTACAATCTTTATTATTTATTGCATTTGATATTGGTTATATTTCAAAAGTGGAATTCGAACAACTTAATAATCGGCTTGAAAAGATCAGGAAATTAATTGGCGGTTTCATTAAATACTTAAAAAATCCTTTAAATGAATCATCAACCAAGAATAAAGAACCCAGAACTAAGAACTATTAATTATGCTCCTAGAAACTCTCGATCTTAGAACCAAAGACATTCTGATCTACTCTCAGAATCTCTTCAATTTCAATGACAGTTTTAAGATCATCTATAAAAATGAAAAGATCAGGCGGCCTCAAAGGATCAGCTACTTTGACGTGTGTAATTTTGTTAAAGAATCGGCTCCCAAAAATTTAATCATATATAGACTTCTTACTAACATAACTAACCTTGATGCATATTCTACCAAGTACGGCTACTTTATTAAAATAAACGAAAAGATGGAACTGATCTATTTCGATCCGATCTTTGCCATAAAAGATTTAAGACATTTGAGGTTTGAACTGAACCCGAATCACTTCCGCTTTAAGATCCAGCAGGTCGGTCTCACATCGGTCACCCAATGGCAGAGCGAACCTGATTTTGCGGAGATATTCAAATTCGACTTGAGGGCAGTGGAAGCTCAGAATCAGAACGATAAAATTTTTGCCGATGCAATTTTTGCTTTCGATCCTAATTATAACGACGGGGAGTTGGAAGAGAGAATTATAGAAGATGAGGAAGAAAAAGTTCCGCGTAAAAGTATAGCAAAACCTGCCACGGCTGAAACAACTGATTCTACCGTATCACTTAGTAATATTGCAGAGGATAAAGCTCCTGCGGTTAAAGTAATGAACGCTCCAAATCCTCCCAATCCTAATCAGGTTCAGGAACTGCGGGAAGAGATTATTTCGCTCCTTAAACAGGCGCTTAACATAGATACTGAATTAAATTCGAAAATAGAAAAACAGCCCGCTAAGATAGAGCCGGAAGTAAAGAAAGAATCTGAAGAACGCGTAAAAAATGTTTTCGATCTTTTTAAGTCGACTAATAAATCTGATGGACTGACCGATAGGGAAAAAGAATCTGTAATTTTAAGATTTACAAAATAAAAGCTGTTTAGGTAATCAGTAATGAGTAATCAGTAACAAAGAAACAAAGTAACAAAGTACGAAGAACCAAAAACTAAGAACGAAGAACTAAGTACTAAGAACTTTCATACATTCATCCAAACTTCCATACTTTTTCCATAGAATTTTTTTGTTAAAAGTCACTATTTATTCTATATAAATTTTCATTATATTCTTACTTGAAAATAGGGTAATGGATAAAATTCTGCATATTCCAATGAGGGCTTTTGGGCTTATTCCATTTCAAGACCAATTATCAGTTTTTGTGACTGACCTAAGCGGAGCTGTATCCGGAATGTATGCTTGGAATGAAAGTTCCTGAGTTATGAGTGATCAGAAATGCGTGACAGAGTAACAAAGTAGCTGAGAACAGAGGACGGAAAACAGAGAACTGATTAAGGATTACTGACTTTGTATCCTTGTTACTTTACTCTTTAACCAAGAACCAAGCACTAAGAACTAAGAACCTTTATCATTCATGGAATCAATCAATCAGCCACAACCCGTTACTCTTAACTGATTACTGTTTACTCATTACTCTTTACTGACTTTGTCTCTTTGTATCCTTGTTACTTTACTCTTTAACCAAGAACCAAGCACTAAGAACTAAGAACCTTTATCATTCATAGAATCAATCAATCAGCCACAACCCGTTACTCTTAACTAATTACTGTTTACTCATTACTCTTTACTGACATTGTCTCTTTTAACTTTTTACTTAATTCTTTTTACTTGATTATGAAACAGAATAACGAAACTAGCCATACTAAATCACTCTCTCCGCAGCAGAAACTGGATGAGGCATTAAAATTATATTATACAGCGCGTGAACTGAAAAGAGCAGGATTAAAATTACTCTATCCTGATTTGGATAATGAAAAAATCGAGAAGAAAATTACAGAGATATTCCTAAGTGCAAAATCTTAATCTATTCTCAATCTATTTGGATAAACTGGACCGTCTGAAAATCGATTATTTTATAACCGGCTCAGTAGCTTCAATTGTTTATGGGCAACCTAGATTGACTCATGATATCGACCTCGTTGTTTCCCTTTACCCGGAAATTGTTGATAGGATTATTTCAGAATTTAATATTAATCAATTCTACTGCCCGCCGGAAGAAGTTATAAAGACTGAAGTTAGACGCGAATCCAATGGACGCTTTAAAATCATTCATCATGAAACAGGATTCAAAGCAGATATTTATTTGATTGGAAATGATCCGTTCCAGAAATGGGCAATGGAAAACAGAAAAAGCATTCAATTTTATGATAAAAATATTTTCATTGCCCCGCCTGAATATCTGATAATTAAAAAATTAGAGTTTTATAAAGAAGGAAATGGTGAAAAACATTTGACGGATATAAAAGCCGTTGTTGAATATTCCGGGGATTTGATTGATTATAATTTCCTTCTAACTCACATTGTAAATAGGGGTCTTTCTGAAGTCTGGTCTAAACTTGGAATAAGGAATAAATGAGTATAAGTAATTGCAAATTTATTCAATTATTTGTCCCTAACAGTCTTCCGTCCTCAGACTTCCGTATTCTGCTTACTGATCACAGATCACTGTTTACTTTTTACTTTATAAATTCTCCTTTATACTTTCTTCTTGTTATATTGTCACTATACTCTTTAAAATCTTTAACTAAGAACTACGAACTCAGAACTAAGAACCTTTATTCTCCATGCAAACAAACAATCAAGCATGCAAATAGAACTCTTTACTGATTACTGTTTACTCTTTACTCACTTTGTCTCTTTGTATCCTTGTTACTTTACTCTTTAACCAAGAACCAAGCACTAGGAACTAAGAACCTTTATTCTCCATGCAAACAAACAATCAAGCATGCAAATAGAACTCTTTACTGACTTTGTCACTTTGTTACCTTTTTACTTATTACACAGTAGGTTCTTATGACTCACAAAACTCAATTACTAACTAAAATCACCTCCCGATCCGCTAAAATAGGTGTTATTGGACTCGGCTACGTCGGACTCCCCCTCGCTCTCACATTTGCTGAAAAGGGATTTAAAGTAACCGGCTTCGATATAGATGAAAAGAAGATACCAATGCTTAATAATGGTGAGAGCTATATAAAGCATATTCCTTCATCCAGAATCAAATCAGCAGTCGATTCTACAAATTTTGAAGCTACGTCTGACTTTTCACGTCTCACGTCTACAGATGTAATCATCATCTGCGTTCCTACTCCGCTTGATGAACATAGAGAACCTGATTTAAGTTATGTCGAAAACTCAGCTTATGAAGTCTCTAAATACTTGAAAAAAGGTCAACTCGTAGTCCTTGAATCCTCTACTTATCCCGGAACAACCGATGAAGTTTTACTCCCGATTTTAGAGCAGGGGATTAAAGCCGTTATTGGTCTCGATCCTGATGATGAAGACCGTCTTACGCCTGCCCGCCATCTTATTGGCGGGTCTTCCGTCTCACGTTTCACGGTAGGAGATGATTTCTTCCTCGCATTTAGTCCCGAGCGCGAAGACCCGAACAATTCGGATTATACCACATCAACAATTCCAAAAGTAGTAGGCGGTGTTACACCAAATTGCCTTGAGGTTGCCTGCGCTCTTTACGATCAGGTAATCGTGAAAACAGTTCCCGTTAGCTCGGCTAGGGCAGCAGAGGCAACAAAACTCTTAGAGAATATCTTCCGCTCGATTAATATTGCTCTGGTCAACGAACTTAAAATGGTCTTCGACCGGATGGATATCGATATCTGGGAAGTGATTAATGCTGCTAAAACTAAACCGTTCGGGTTTATGGAGTTTCAGCCTGGACCGGGCTTAGGCGGTCACTGCATTCCGATCGATCCGTTCTATCTTACATGGAAAGCACGTGAGTATGATATTAACACCAAGTTCATTGAACTCGCAGGTGAAATAAATACTTACCAACCCTATTATGTTGTCGAAAAAACAAGGGATCTATTAAACAAGAATGGAAAGTCCTTAAGTCAATCTTCCATATTAATATTAGGAATCTCTTACAAAAAAAATATAGATGATATGAGGGAGTCACCTTCGCTAAAACTAATTGAATTGTTTCAAGCTAAAGGTGCTAATGTCGATTATCACGATCCTTATATTCCAAAGCTTCCCCCGACACGCAAATATAATTTTGAAATGAGTTCCGTACCTCTCACCTCAGGCTCTCTTGCCTCTTACGACCTTGTTCTTCTCTCCACCGACCACGACTCATTAGATTATCAGCTCATAGCCGATAACGCAAAGCTGATAGTGGATACGAGAAATGTGTTTGAGAGGAAGGGGATTAAGAGTGATAAGGTTAATAAGGCATGAATGAGTAACAGTGAAACAAAGTAACAGAGAAACAAAGTGACAGAGTAACAAAGTGACAGAGAACGGAGGACTGAAAACGGAAAACAGAAAACTGAAAACTGATTATGATTAAAAGCATAAATGATTTGGAAATATATAAATCTGCCTACGATTTGGCGCTAAAGATTCATACTATGACCAATACCTATCCTAAAGAAGAAAAGTATTCACTTATTGATCAGATAAGAAGATCTTCACGATCTGTTGCAATGAATATCCGTGAGGGTTTTGCTAAACGTAAATATGAAAATATTTTTATTCGTCATCTTGTAGATGCATTAGGATCATCTGAAGAAACTAGAGGATGGCTCAATTTCTCGAAAGATTTGGGATATATCGATGTTAATATTTTTATAGAAATGGATAACTATTACGATCAATTGAATTCAAAATTGCATAAGACAAGAGGCTGTAAAATATTTTGTGTAAACGGGTTTTAGAGTCAAAGTACATTTTGAAGTCTCTCATCAAAAGTAACAGATAAATGAGAAAGAACCAACGCCC
>JAGUYK010000017.1 GCA_020061355.1 Ignavibacteriales bacterium
ATGCTGATTTATTTTTATCAATTCAGGTTTTTGTTTAAATAACTTTAGTACATCTTCAAATAAAAATTTTTTTTTAGGGTTGTATAACGCTTTATATAATTCTTCGATTAGTCTGAAATCTTCTTCAGTATCTACTGTCCATCGGTGAAATGAGTAATCTTTATTGTTAGAAAAATTTTTTGTTTTAAATTTATCTTTATAGTTGTAAATATATGGTGTTACATGTTCTCGTTCATAAGGTGTTGCTGCATCATTCATTGCCTTTTCAAGTGCATTAAAAGTGAATATCTCCGTATCAAGTCCGCGGGGAAAAGTTCTATCAATCACATTGCTCATATAATCGTATTCATCACTTTCTGATAAGAAGTGTTTCAGCATTTTGTCTATGATCGCGGGATCAATAATGGGGCAATCCGAAGTTATTCTAATAACAATATCTGCTTTGAAGAGTTTTGCTGTTTCGTAATAACGGGATAATACGTCACCAACGCTTCCTCGGAAATAATCTATTTTATAATTTTTACAAAATTGTTCTGTCTTGTCATCAGCAAAATCTGTTGTAGTAGCAATTACAATTTTATCAATTAATTTTGAAAATGAGAGACGATTAATGACGTGCCATAGCATTGGCATGCCGGAAATCTCTTTAAGTATTTTTCCCGGTAACCGGGTAGAGCCGTACCTTGCCTGAACTATTGCGACTTTATTCATTGATGAAATTTCTTTACTCAATAAATCCCAACTTAATGGTGTACCTCTTTCAATATTTACTTTAGCTTTTTTACCGAGTATCTCTTTTAAGAATTTTGGCGGCAATCCATTTGATGGTCGGATTGAACGGACATTCGATTCCGTCAGCAATTCCCCCTGTTTAATATCCTCGACAATAAAAAGTGAACGTGCAAATGTTCTACTCTTTTTAACTTTCTCCGACTGCTCAAATCCGGATTTACCAAGTGCCATTTCAATCGATCTGATCTCATCAACCATTTTCTTAAATTGATCCGGCTCAAGTGAAAATTCTGAATCGGGTCCGTCAAGTTTTTTATCAAGTATGAAATGCTTCTCAATTATTCTTGCTCCAAGAGCAGAAGCCGCAAGAGGCACAGTTGTGCCGAGTGTGTGATCTGAAAGTCCAACAACAGTCTTAAACTTTTTTTGAAGGTATGGAATCGAATTTAAATTGGCATCTTCAATTTTTGCTGGATACTCTGAGGTACATTTTAAAAGTGCTATTTGATTATTACCCATTCTCTTACAGGCATCAATTGCTTCCTGTATCTCTATTTCAGTTGCAATTCCTGTTGATATGATAATTGGTTTTCCTTTTGAAGCGGCATACTCAACCAATGGTATATCAACAATTTCAAATGATGCAATTTTGTAAGCCGGTACATTCATTTGCTCTAAAAAATCAACTGCAGTTTTATCAAATGGAGAAGAGAAACAGATTAAACCAAGTTCATCTGCAATTTTTTTTAGTTTCGGCTGCCACTCCCATGGTGTAAATGCTTTCTTATAAAGCTGGTAAAGCGTTGTACCGTCCCAGATAGTCCCTTGTTGAATCTTGAAATATTCTTTGTTGCTGTCTATTGTTAAAGTATCTGCTGTGTATGTTTGTAATTTTACCGCGTCAGCGCCGCATTCTTTAATTACCTTAATAGACTCAGCCGCGACATCAAATTGCTGATTATGATTGGCAGAAAGTTCTGCAATTATAAATACTTTATTATCCTCTCCGAATTCAATATTTCCGATTTTTAATTTCATAATTACGAACGCTCTAAAATGTATTTCATAAAAATGTGACCATTAATTATTTCATCACCGGTTAAAATAAATCCAGAAGAGATAAAACTGTTTATCGAAACATTGTTTTCTGGACGGATAAATGCAATAATATTTTTAAGTGAATGTTTTTCAGCAAATATTTTTGAACAGGCACATTTTATAATTTTTTTGGAAAGACCTTTGCCCCGATATTCACTTGATATACTGATGCTGGTAACTGCCGAGCTATCACTTAATTCGAATCTAATTTGACCTATGAAGCCATCCTTTTTATCGAACACCAGATAAAATCTGTAATCTTCTTGTGTAACCTTTTTTGTGAACCATTGCTGATGTTCATTCCACCCAATTGGTTGAGTGTTTATTGAATTCTGTCTGACAGCGGGATCATTTGATAATCCGTAGACAATTTCGGAATCCGATTCAATAGCATAACGGAAATAAAAACCATTCATATCGCATACTTTTTCAATCAGATAATTTACAACTCTTCTCGAACCCTGCCCATCAACATTATCTTTTCCTATTTTACTCAATTTTTTTCTGATAGAAATACTTTCTAATTTTTTTAACTCATCATTTAGTTTACGCATATAAAAACGGTCGTTATGAAGAATCACATTTAGTAAAAATCCCTGCTTTTTCCATTCGCGGATATTATTCATCTGATTATCGGCAACAGCAATGGCTGTTGTAGGCGTTCCGGTTACGGCAAGTTCATACAGGGTTTGACCGGCAGCGGTCACAGCAAAATCACTTGAAAGCATAAGGTTGCGCATTTGATTCGCATCCGGTGAATAATGAAATTCAACGTTATCATTCTTCAGATTTTCTATTTTATCTTTATTCTTAAATCCGCTTCCAATTACTACACTTTTTCTTACCAAAGGATAATTATCATTTAAGCTTTGTAGAATACCGGGCGTTAAGTTCTTTATATCCTGTCCGCCGAATGTAATGAGTATTGAAGAGACCTCTTTATTAATTTTTCGAACCGGAACATTCCAGAATTCTTTTCTTATTGGAATATATTTAGCACCAAGTAGAAACTCATTTCCTGTTTTTTTATAAGGGAAATTTTCTGAATTAATAGTTCCGTTTAATATTATTCCCTCAGGGTATTCTATTCTTAGGTTATCATCAATATAAAGGGAGTTGCCGGCTAATTTCCAGAAGTGACTATAGTATTCCTTTCCGGCAAGATAAGAATCAATAATTAAAATATCGCTGTTGTTAATTTCCGTTGTAAGTTTTGTGGGGTGAGTAAGCCAATCCATAATTTCATAACGGCAATTAACGAGCAAAGACTGAGCATGTTTGTCCCCGTTTACATAAATAGTTGGAAAAATATTATGTTCAGCAAATGCCTGGTAAAGAGAGAGACATCGTGTTATGTGTCCGTGCCCGGTGTTTTCGAATCCCTCTGTAATTATTGAAACTTTCATTTGGTTTCAAGAGCTTTAACAATTGCACGTGAAATGTATTTTATGTCGGTCTTAGTTAGACCCGGATAAATTGGAATAGAAATTTCACGTTCATAAAATTTTTCAGCAACCGGAAAATCACCCGGTTTAAATCCGAATTTTTTTCTGTAAAACGGTTGTAGATGAACTGGAATGTAATGCACCTGGAAAACAACCCCCAATTCCTTTAAACGGTTATAATAAACTTTTTTATCAAGCTTAAGCTTATCAAATTTTATTTGAAGCGGGTACAAGTGATAAGCGTGTTTTGTATGTTTTGAAACATAAGGCGTTATTAAATTAATATAACCTGTAAAAAATTTGTTGTAGTAATCAGCAATCTTTCTTCTTTCGGTTAAGAACTTGTTGAGTTTTTTTAATTGGCTGATTCCAAGCGCGCACTGAAAATCAGTTATACGGTAATTAAATCCGACCTCGTGCATTTCATAATACCATGGACCATCATTCTTCTCGAGTATTGAATCATCTTTGGTCATTCCATGTGTTCGAAGGATTTTAATTCGTTTATCAAGTTCAGGATTGTTTGTGAGGACAGCACCGCCTTCACCGGTTGTAATATGTTTTACCGGGTGAAAGCTGAGGTTAACGGCATCAGCATATTTAACGGCGTAATGAAGGTCGTTTTTATATTCGGCACCGAGAGCATGACAGAAATCATTTACTAATTGAAAACCGTACTTCTTCTTAAGCCGTGAAAGTGAATCCCAATCACATGGATGACCGGCATAATCAACAGCAACAACTGCTTTAACTTTTTTATTTCTTGCGAGATAATATTTTATTTTTTTCTCTAGTTTCTTTGGATCTATATTATATGTTTTATTGTCGATGTCAGCGAAATCAACTTTTGCACCTGCATAAATTGCACAGTTAGCACTTGCAAGAAAGGTTATTGGAGAGGTAATAACAAGATCACCTTTTTTCCAACCGAGTCCTAGAGCAATTAAATGAAGTCCGGCAGTTCCGTTTGCCGCCACTGAGGCATATTTGGCGCCGAAATATTTACAAAGTTCCTGTTCAAATTGTTGAGACACAGGTCCCTGAGTAATGAATTGTGAAGGTAAAATTTCAGCTACACTTTTAATATCGGAGTTATCAATTGTTTGTTTGCCGTAGTAAAAAACTTTTGTTATTTGTGATTTGTGATCTGTAGTTGGTTTTTTCATTTGATCTTCGATTTAATAGAGTTGATTAACGAATTAATTTTCATGCTATTTACCAATAAAAATCACCGGTTACTGGTCACATTTTTACTAATTAACTGTTTTAACTCATCCACAGATAAAAACCAGGGGTTTGTACCACTGTTATACTTGAAACTAAATTCGCAAAACTTACCTGGTTTACTGTTACTGGTTGTTCTGAATTTTTCAGTATCCCATAATTTTAACTGCTCATTTAATCCAAGCTGAACCGAAGGAAGGATAACAAAATACTTTTCGAACTCAATTGTATTTAATGCGTCAGCTTCGGTTATCATTTCCTCATGGATTTTTTCACCGGGACGAATACCAACAATTTCAATTTTGCATTCTGGCGCAACGGCTTTTGCGAGATCAGTTATTGTGAATGAAGGAATCTTAGGTACAAACAATTCACCGCCCCACATTCTATTAAGGCATGCTAAAACAAAATCTACACCTTCTTGCAAGGTTATATTAAATCGGGTCATTCGTTCATCTGTAATTGGAAGTAAACCGTTTTTCCTCTTATCGATAAAGAACGGAATGACCGAACCGCGGCTTCCCATTACATTTCCATAACGTACCACAGAGAATTTAATATCATGTGTTCCGCGGTAATTGTTTGCGGCAATAAATAGTTTATCGGAGGTGAGTTTCGTTGCGCCGTAAAGGTTTATAGGAGCGGCGGCTTTATCAGTACTTAGCGCTATTACCTTTTTTACTCCCGATTCAAAGCATGCATCAATTACATTTTGTCCGCCGATAATATTTGTCTTAACCGCTTCGAAGGGGTTGTATTCTGCAGCCGGAACCTGTTTAAGAGCAGCGGCATGTATTACTATTTCAACTCCTTCCATTGCACGAACAAGGCGTTTTTCGTCTCTAACGTCACCGATAAAGTAGCGCATCAAGACACCTTCTTTTTTGAATCTAGAGTTGTTTTGCATTTCGTATTGCTTTAATTCATCCCGGCTGTAAATAATTATTTTCTTCGGGTTATACAGTTTGAGAACCGTTTCAACAAACTTTTTGCCGAAAGAACCGGTTCCGCCGGTTATAAGAATAGTCTTGCCGTTCATAAATCCTCTTGTTTAACTAAAGGCAAATTTAGGAAAATTATTAATCTTATTGTTGTGAAAATTTGATATGACTTAAGGTATAAAAGGGGGAGACGCGATAAATCGCGTCTCTTCAGGATTAATTTAGAAATAATGGTCCATCCGGTCCGGTTGGTAAACCGAGCCACATCCATAAAACAAGTAGCAATGTCCATAAAATTGTAAAGATAATTGAATAGGGAATCATTGTAGAGATGATGGTACCAATTCCATACTTCTCATTGTACTTTTGGGCGAATGCAACTATTAATGCAAAGTAGCTCATCATTGGTGTTATAAGGTTTGTCACCGAATCACCAATTCTGAAAGCTGCTTGTGTAAGTGCCGGGTGATATCCGAGCAGCATGAACATCGGTATAAAGACCGGAGCCATAATTGCCCACTTAGCAGAGGCGCTTCCCATGAACATGTTAATGAAAGCTGCAAGTAGAACGAACATTACAATTAAGGGAACTCCCGTCAATCCAATATTTTTAAGAAACTCGGCGCCTTGGATTGCAAAAATCAACCCTAAATTGCTGTAACGGAAAAAGTAAACAAACTGTGCAGCAAAAAAAACAAGAACAATATATGTTGCCATTGTACCCATCGATTTAATTATATGCTTCATCATGTCCTTATCATTCTTAATTGACTTAACAACAATTCCATAAACCAGTCCGGGTACAAGAAAGAAAATAAGTATTCCTGTTATTATTCCATCGAAAAAAGGCGAGTGAAGGATTTCACCCGTTTTAGGATTTCTGAACAAACCATTTTCCGGGATTACGGTTAAGGCAAGAAGAGCAATAATTATAATCAAACTAATTCCGGCCCATTTCAATCCTTTCTTTTCAATAAAAGTTATTTCTTCAACTGGAATCTTTTCTGCACTTCCGTCATAATTCTTTAGTCTTGGTTCAACAATTTTTTCTGTTACCCAGGTGCCCGCAACTACAATTAGAAATGCCGAAGCAAACATGAAATAAAAATTAACCGCCGCATTAATTGTAATATTCGGGTCAATAATTTGAGCCGCAGATTGCGAAAGTCCCGCAAGTATAGGGTCAACCGAACCGATCAGAAAATTTGCGCCGAATCCACCGCTTACACCGCAGAATGCTGCGGCCAAACCTGCCATCGGGTGTCTTCCAAGTGCATGAAATATAATCGCACCGAGTGGAATCAAAATTACATATCCGGCTTCAGATGCAAGATGCGAAATTATTCCGGCGAATACGATTGTTCCGGTGATAAGTTTTTTTGGTGCATTCAACACTAAAGAACGAATCATAGAAGTAAACAAACCGGATCCCTCAGCAACACCAATTCCTATCATGACAGCAAGTACATATCCTAACGGCGGGAAGTTTACAAAATTGTAGGTGATGTTTGTATAGATCCATCGGATGCCATCGCCATTAACCAGACTTTTAACAGAGATAGTTGATCCATCTGCGGGGTGAATTGCCTGCCAGACAAGTAAATCACCAAGCCACGAAATAAAAACGACCAATAATGCAAGAATTCCAAAAAGAGTTGCCGGGTGAGGAAGTTTGTTGCCAATAATTTCAATGTAGTCTAATGATTTGTTAAATATTCGGGATGCTAGTTTTGTTGAACTCAATAAAACCTCCATCTTGGATTAGGGTTTGCAAAGTTAAAATTTTTGTATTTAAGAAAAAAAGAAAAACGGTTTAAATCGATATTGATAGATGACTTAAAATGCTGATTTTGCTATAAGTTTTGAAAAAGGATTCCTTCCTTGAATTTTTTCTCTATATTCTTTTCCCGATAAAATTCGTCAAAATACTGGTTATAGGTACTATAAAGATATTCCAGTTTATCCATTTTGTAATTTTCAAAAACCCACAAATGTTTTTTTAGTTTATATATCCGGGAAAAAATTGAGTGGTTGTAAAAAGGCGCGGCAATTCGGATTAGAATGTAAACGAACCAGTGCCATAAATGAAATTCATATTTTGCTTTTTGGATTGTAGAGTTCTGAAGGGTTTTATCGAAATAGTTTGAGGCGCGGATATGGTTTAATCCGTCACCAAATCCAATAATGTCTTTAATCATTTTTTTTCTGATTGTATCTTTCTCTTCATTAAAAAAATCTTCGATTCTATTTTTTGAATAGTACAGATCAATCATTTTTTGCAGAGCTTCGTGGCTTTTTATAAGCGGGGAGCCCTTATAAAGAGGATCTCGGTTAAAATCAGGATCGGGATTTATAAAAACTGTCTGTTTACCCATTAACCATGCTTCAAGCGCAGTTGTAGATTCGAAGCAAGTCCACAGGTCGGATACGCTTATTAAATCATGAATTGATTCTTCTCCGCAGAGATAAATGACATTTTTATAATGTGTAAGCTCACTCATTTCATTCTTAACAGACTCAGGTCTTTCCGGTGCATTCTCTTGGGGATGCTGCTTAAGAATGAAAAGTGTATCAGGATTATTTTCAATTGTTAACTGTAAAATATCCCTGACTTTTTTTCTTTGCTCTTCAATCCAGTCTAATTTATTCTTATTACCTTTTGCCCATGCTAATAATTCTTCTTTTCCCCGCTTATGATCAAGTTTACCAAAAGCCCAGCCGGCATAACCGATTACCTTTTGATACTGTTGCTTATTATATTTTTTAAGAAAATCTTCTTTCTTTAAAAACTGGTAAATTTTATAGCGGTCGAATCCAACTCCGCCGGTTACAACGATCTTCTTCTCCGCGTCAGGCACTTCCTTCTTTAAGAATTCGGCTGTTCTGTCGCTCCAGCAGCAGACATAATCCTGGTAAAATTTTCTAGCGCGGTTAAATCCCCAATAGTTGAAACTGCCGTCAGTCCTGAAGTTGCCTTCGGAGATCAATGCAAAGAGCGGAATATTTTGTTCGTGAGCAATTTTAGAAATTTCGAAATAGAGATTTGAACCAATTGTATTTGCCTGAAGAATTACATCTGGTTTTAGTTTATATATCCGGTGAATTTCGATATTGAGCGCATGTTGAAATTCACAGTTGAGCAATCGTTCTGCGAAATAACGTATTGGTAGAAGCATCTCAACATCCCGCCCCACAGCATCATCTGTAAAGCATAGAACTTTGAATTTCTTAGCCATAAATATATTCCTGCAATTTAATTTTATTGATGATAGCTGCTTATTTGGTTAAGATAACCCGCTAATTTTTTAGTCAGATTTCTATTTGAATATTCTGAAATATCGGTTTCATTTGAGAGCAAGGTATTGCTCTTAAACTTCTCATATAAATTTTTTATTAAGCCTATAGTCTTCTCAAGATCATCAAATCCGCAATTTGAACCGGCGTTTAAACCGCCAACAATTTGAGAGGCATCGCTTTCTTCCGGACCGATAACAACTATTGGTCTTCTCGATGCAAGGTATTCAAAAAGTTTACCGGGCAATCTTCCGTTTACGTTCGGCATATTATTCAAAATAAGTAGCAGGACTTGCGAGCGGTGCATTCTTTCCAGTGTTTCTTTTCGTGACAGGTGATCGAAAAAGCTCAAATTGCCTTTTAGACCCAGGGATTCTATTTTGTTAATTATTGAATGACCAATAAATCCAGCAAGTTCTATTTCAAGGTCATCTGCAAACTGTTTGTTCTCCTCCGAGATTATTGAAAGTGCCTTCCAAAGAGTTTTAGCATTCCGATCGGGACCCAAACTTCCATAATGACTGATAGTAAACTTTGGTGACATTTCAACTTTTATATTTGCAAAATCATCTTCGTCGTAACCCCAAACGATAACGCCAACATCCTTTGCACCTATTAACTCCAGATCTTTTTTCCAAGTGTCGCTGCATATAGTAACCTTATCGGCGTTATTAAAAACTCTTCTTTCCATTGCTTTGTGAATTTTTAGGGAGATCGGGTTAAGCATTAGCTGCGGAAAATAGTCAACCTGTGTCCAGGGATCCTGAAAGTCGGCATGCCAAGGAATCCCGGTTTTCATTTTAACACCGTAAGCTATCATATGTGTAGATTGCGGTGGTCCATTTGTAAACAAAGCATCAACTTTATTTTCTTTCAAGTACTTTGTTAAATATTTTACGGAAGGGTTAATCCAGAATCTGCGGGCATCCGGAATAAAAATATTTCCACGGATCCATATTCCGAGTTTGTGTGCAAAGGTCGTTTCTTCTTCTTCAAGGAAGACATTGTGAATCCTATCTTCTCTTTTCTTACCGGTTATGAACTTAAAAAGATTATACGGTTCCCATGTTTTTGTCTTGAGTATTGTCGTTCCTTTTTGAACGTCGATAAAATTTCCTTCGTCCAGAACCGGATATTCCGGATTATCGGCCGTGCAAATTATAGGTTCCCATCCAAACTCGCGAAGATATTTTGCAAACTTCAAACAGCGATGAACTGCAATTCCACCGGATGGAGGCCAGTAATATGAAATTATCAATACCTTCTTCATTCCTGAATCAACTCCCTGGAATCTGTCTGACGGGCTGGAGTTTGTGTTAAAACACCTTTTATGAAACCGAACAATTTTTTGGGACTTAATAAAACATCAAGTTCTGCTTTTTCGTAAAAACGAAATAGATACAATATCAAAGGGAAAATTCCTACAAGAACTATTTTGATAATAAAACTTGCAACAAAATTTATATCGGGTAAGAAATAAATGGTGGCAGATAAAACCGAACCAATGACTATCATTGTAACAAGCTTCGTGTTCTCATAAGGAATTTTAATATACTTGTCTGAAACGAGTTGGGTGATGTAATAAAACAGTACATATGCAATCAGTGTGTTTACTGCCGCTGCGATCAATCCGTAAACAGGAATAAAAATAAAATTGAGTATGATATTTAAAAGTGCCGAACCGATTGTTATCCATGCAATATTTTTTGTGTTCTTTGTAAGAAGCATTCCGAGTGTTGCAGTAAGTCTCATCCCGCTGAATACATATGAGAGTAAAATAACAGGGATAAAATAATAAGCACTGTAATAGTCCTGTCTGGCAGAAAAAACGTCGATAAGTTCTTTACTGAAAAGAGATAGAAATACAAAACCCCAAATAAAAAAGAATGTAGAATATGTCATCATCTTACTGAAATATCTTTTATCATCTTGCTGACCAAAGATTTTGTATGCAATTGGCATTAAGCTGAGATTGAAGGGAAGTATAAGCAGCATGTTTAATACACCGGCAATCCTGTAACCGAAACCATATAACCCGACAGCTTCAGCCCCGAGTAAATATTTAATGATATACCTATCGCTTAGATTAAGCAGATAGTATCCAATCGTTACGAATACCAATGGGAGACCAAACTTTATAGCTTCCCTCAAAATTATTTTATCAATATTCAGTTTCGTGTGAGGGATAACTTTTACGAGAAGCAGTAAAATTATAAATGCTTCACCCATTGCAGCGGAATAAAGAATTCCAAGAATTCCGCTTTGTGCAAAGGCAACAAAATAAATTGTTAAACCGGTAATTAGGAACACTCGTAAAACGCTTATTAATGTATAATAACCCGATTGTTCATCGGCACGAACTTTGGCAAGGAATAAATTATTTAATACCCGTAATAAAACTATATAAGCTGCAAGTTTTAAATATGGAGAAGGGAAGTATGTGTTTTCAAAATATGCCGGGAACAAAGATGTAACCGCCTCGACAAATATAACAAGCAGAGCAGAGATGGATAAAATGAAAACAGTTATTGAAAAAAGAGAAGATTCATTGCGATCCTTGAATTCATCAGAGTTGTTGATAAATATTATAGCACTTGCCTGACCAAGAATAAAAATTTCTGCAAGAATAGTAATCGTAACATCCAATAAATCCCAGACGCCGAATTCGGCAAGTGATAGTTTTGATATATAGAGCGGTAAAAGCAGAACACCGACAGCCTTGGCAGCAATATTGCTAATGCTGTATATGAAAGTATGCTTAACCGTATTTTTTAATCGCTCAATCATTCAGATAATAGAACGCCGATTATTAAAATTTATTCTGTTGGCTTTTTTGTTCTCGCTTTTACTATGAGAGACACTATTCCACCAAGCAACAAAATGTTTAATATCAGAGACAAATATTTCCCGATTATAAATCCGCCGGGCTTGTAAACAAATTCTATTTTATGATTTCCTTCAGGAACAATAATTCCCATAAACCCATGGTTGGTTTTATATACTTTAGTTTCTTTATCATCTATCAAGGCTTTCCATCCCGGTAAATATGTGGTGCCAAAGAAAAGGAAATTATTTCCGCTTGCATTTACATCGGCAGAAATAGTTTCGTCTTTATATTGAGATATCTTTATAGATGATGACTCACTGATTGGATCGAAATCAAATTCCAGTTTTTCAACGAATGCAACTTTCCCCGGATCAAATGAATCATTTTTAATCTCATTTAAAATTTCTATTGATGATTTCTGCGCAACGGAATCAACAAAATAAATTCGAGGTAATGCTCTATCGTTTCTGTGCACCAATAAATTTTCTTTTGTATGAATAGTAACAAATCCGTCAGGCTGAAAAGGTTTATCGGTTACAACATATTTTACTCCGAGCATTCGCCAGAGTGTAACATTCATCGGACCAACGACATCCATGATATCCTGATAGCTGCGCGGTTTAACAGCGGAGTAGCCGTAGAAATCCTCTTGAAGAAAATAGACGTTAAAATTACTATTGCTTTGCAGGGTGCCCATCGAGCCATCCTGTTTAAGATTTAAAATCCGGTAGGGCCCCTTTTCATTTTGCTGCTTGATAACTGAAATATATTCCGGCTCTCTAAATAGTTCATTGACCTGAGATGCATGTATGTAACTTGCCCCGCGATTTCCGATTCTGAATAGATCAAAAATAATTACAACAACCAATCCTAATAACAATATATCTTTGTTGATCTTTGACGAAATATAGAAGTAACTCAAACCGAAAGTAAGAGAAAGCAAAGCAAGGGCAATCTGCAGATCTCCACGGAACATATTGGACATATATTCTGCAAGTGCTGAAAGCATTTGTGCTTGTTGTGACTGACCGAGTCCCGTAGCGTATGCATTAACCCTTCCGCTAAACCAGCTTGAAATAATATCACCCAGCAAAATTGAAAGAATGAACACTCCGGAAAATATTATTGCTGTGTTGCGAAACCCTTTTTCAAATTTTGGATTATTTTCTTCTCGAAGAGTAACAATTTTCATTACACCGAATCCGGCAAGAATAGGAAAAATAATCTGAAGAACATGAAGAATCATTGATGGTACCCGGAAGTTGTCGAATAACGGGAAATAGTAGTAGAATAGATTGAATGTTAATGGAAAATTTTTACCGAATGATATTAGAATAAACAGTACTACTAAAATTCCGAAGAATTGTATAACCGGTTCTTTTCTTCTTGCGTATAAAGCAAACAGAGCGAGGGTAAAAATTACAACGCCCATATACATTGCTGAATCTACAAATGGCATTTGACCGAAGTAAGTATTTACTTCAACATCCTGATTTTGCGAAAGCGGTCCATTATAAGTCGATTTGCCAAACCCATAGTAAGACGGTACTATGAAAGTAAGAATTTCCGCGGGCGAGAAAGACCAGCTTGTATTATATTCATATGAGTTTGATTGAGACGGTGTGCCGGGATTTTGCAATTCATTAATGCTTTTTGTTCCTCTCGTTGAATAAGGTTTATATTCGTAAAGTTGTGAATAGGTATCGAATGACATCGAAAGTGCAATTAAACCCGCAAGAGCAGATATCCCAATAGATTTCAATAATTGTTTCTTCAGAAAATTATCTTTAGTTAAATATGCTCTTAAAAAAAAGTAAATGAAATAGATTAATACTGTAAGTACAAAGTAAAAAACGATTTGAACATGTGCGGCAAGTACAAGAAGATGAATTCCGAATATAAAGAGGAGTATGTCAATTAATTTTATTTCTTTCTGGAATTTGAAAAGCATAAGAAGTATAAATGGAAAAATTGCGAGACTCATTAATTTGGTTATATGTCCGATGTAAAAAAGGACAAGTATCCCGGTAGAAAATATTGTACCCATAGCAACAAGAAAGCTGATACCCCGACTGGCTCCAAATCTTCTCATAAAGAAAAAAGACGCGAAACCGAGAATTACAAAACTGAATGTGTAAATTGCATTATAATCATTGAATGCAGCAGAATAAACCTGAGTTGTGTATGAATAAATAACAGCGGTTAAATCGAACCAGCGTAATGACATTGAAGTTGCAACTGCGGGCATTCCGCAGAATATATATGGATTCCAGAGTGAAAATCCTTCATAGTCTTTGGTTGCGTATTCGCGCAGACTTTTTACCTGAATTAAGTCGCCGGATGAAGTGGTTTTATCACCGAACATGATTGGTGAAAAAAAGATTAAGATCATGACCAATATTATGATTAGGAATGCCGGTGTCTGGAATTTTTCAGGAATAATTTTATCAAATGAAAAATCGATTTTCGAACTTTTCTTTGGTGCCGATTTTTTATGATGCTTTGTCATTTGTTCTCCTGTTAAAAAAAGGATTATTATGCGGAAGCACTTAGTATTTATTTTATCAATTTAGTATTGCTTTTGCGTAATTCTCCCAGCTCATTTGTTTTGCCTGTTCTTCAATATGTTCTGGCGGAATAGGTTTAGTTAAGGATTTTTTCATCGCCTCACACATCGAGTCAATATCTTCAGGCTCTGCAAGATAACCATTGTAAGCGTCATTTATTGTCTCGGGAAAATGTCCAACTCTCGTTGCAATGGATGGAAGCTTAAAGTTATATGCTATCGATTCAACACCCGATGGTGTGGCGACTAAATAGAAGAGAACATTGCAGTCCGCAACCTGAAAATATTTATGTACTTCTTCATTTCCGACATAACGGTTTATAACAACAACCTCATTTTTTATTCTTAATTGATCAATTAGATCAAGAGGTCTGTAATCAGTTTCATCATCACCTTTCCTTACAAGGATTTTCTTAATTATACCGAAAAGGTTTTTTTTAATTTTTGTTGAGAACTTTTTAGGGTCAAGAGTTTCCCAGAAAGATTCTCCAACAATTAATAATGACACATCATCTCTTTCCTCAGCAAGTTTTGCAAATGCCCGGATCACATTGTGAAGCCCTTTGTATCTGCGTATAAAGCCGAAAAAGAGAAAGACGTGTTTTTTCAAATCTAACTCTGTCTTTACTTTTTCCTTATCGAAATTCGGATCCGGTGTGAACATATCGTAAACAGGGTGATAGAGTTTTATAACTGATTGAAATTCAGTGTTCTTAGTTCTTGGTTCTTTGTTAATTAGCTTAAATGATTTTGTAGGAAAGATTTGTTTTAATTCCTCAAAAGTTTTTAATGAATGCACAATAAAAGTATGCGGCTTTGAAAGAGCGTACCTCAGCATAATTCCATCTATTGCACTGACCTCCTTCTGTGCAACAACATGTAGGTCAAAAATAATTTCACAGTCACAAACATTCCGTAATTTTTTCGAGATGTATCCTATCGGCAAACCCTGAATTGAAACAGACCATTGAACAACTACAATTTCAGGTTTTAGCTGTTGAATTAACTTTACTGTATTGCGCCAAGTAAAAGGATTGTTGTAATTCGTTATGTAATGAACTGTTATGTTTGTTCCTTCCAATAGATTTGACTTACTGCTTCGGTCAATTAGATCACGAGGAAAAATTGAAGGATACATTTGAGTCCATGAAACTATGTGGACTTCAGCTCCAAGTCGGTCAATTGCTCTTGCTAAAGAGGTAGTATAGTTTGCAATTCCTCCCTTGAATTGAGGACCGGGACCAAAGATGATCACCCTTTTCATAATTCAATTGAGAATCCGCCAATAAGAAGGCGGATAGATTGAGAATGGAAAATTGCGAACTGAAGAATTTCTGATCTCACGTTTCACCTCTCGCGCTTAAGATTTTCAACAGCAACATCATAAACTCTTTTCATTCCTTCTTCCAATGAAATTTTCGGTTCCCATCCAATCCGTTCCTTTACAAAGCTCATATCACAATATCGCGAATGAACACCAACTGGTTTATCTATCAGAGGTTTAATGGTCGGATTGTAACTGGCAAAACTGCTGAATAATTTTATGAGATCAATAAATGAAGTCAATTTACCGGAACCGATATTAATTGCAGTTCCATCATGAATCTTATCCATTGCTGTAAACATACAGTCCATTACATCATCTATATGGACAAAGTCACGACCCTGCTTACCGGATCCCCATACTTCAAATGGATCTTCTTTTCGTGCAGCGCGCCGTGCGATTGCTGGAACCGGGTAACTTAAATCCTGGTCTTCACCATATCCTGAAAACGGGCGGATACAAACGATTGAAATTCCATAATGACGGGCAGCTATCTTAGCTAAAAACTCACCTGTCATTTTTGACCAGCCGTAGGTTAAATCGGGCATCCCCAGAGTAAATCCATCAATATTAATATCGGATTCTTTTAATGCAACAGCATCACTTTCGGTCTGCATATTAATTGGATAAGCTGCTGATGAACTTGGATATAATACACGCTCCGGTTTTGCTTTTGCAATCCAGTTAAAAAACTCAGCATCAATAGAAAGATCAAGTGCAACCGCCATGGGGTCCCCTTCTATCTTAGCCCTTCCTCCTACTATTGCGGCAAAGTGGAAAGCGTCTCCTAACTCAACATTCAATCCATATTCATTTTTCAACCAATCGGGATTTTCCTGAAGTTTATGAAGGAATTTCCTGAAATCCATTTTCCAGTAAAACAACCTTTCTTCTTTACCGATGATCTCAACATCTTTAATCTTTTTTGATGAGAAGTCAGGTAACCACTTCGATGGGTGTGTCCCAACCGAAAGGTCATCAACCATTATTATATTATCCTTTGTACGCTTAAGCAGTTGTTTAACAGTATTGCGACCTACAAATCCGCAAGCACCTGAAACGAGATGGAATTTCATTATTGTAATCCTATAGTGTGCTCAAAAATAAGAATTTTTGGTTAGAATATTTAGGGCGGAATAATGACAAGTTTCAACAGATAGCTTTTATAAGTTTTCCGATAGTTGCGTTTGAAATAATATTAATTAGGGATATATTTAACAGCAAAAAATCTTACCTATGAGTCACGAAGCTATTCTTATCACCTCGTTTATTATCAGTGTTATTGCAATAATATTTTTCACTGCCAAATTAAAAATAAACGCATTTTACGTTTTAATTCTTGCGGGGATTTGTGTTGGAATTCTTTCCGGTCTGCCTACAGATAAAGTTATTCAGTCACTAAAAGAAGGATTCGGCAATACGCTTGCATCAATTGGTCTTGTGATAGTTTTCGGAACAACATTAGGTGTAATGCTGGAAAGAACCGGAGCCGCTTACAGCATGGCGGAATTCATTCTTCGAAAGGTTGGTAACAAAAACGCTCCGCTTGCAATGACTATAACAGGTTATGTGTTTGGTATCCCGATCTTTTGTGATTCCGGATTTGTAGTTTTGAGTTCTCTTAATCGTTCTGTAGCCGCAAAAACGCGGCGCTCCATGACAATTATGGGCTCTCTACTAGGCATCAGTCTTTATTCTGTTCACTGTTTAATTCCGCCTCACCCCGGTGCAACTGCCGCTGCGGGAATTATCGGCGCTTCACTCGGCAAACTGATGCTCATCGGTTTAGCAGTGGCAATGTTTTCCTTGGCAATTACTTTTTTTTGGATACAGTATATTGGTAAGAATCATACAGAACCAGAAGAAGCAATCAATACAGAATCAGATCAAACCAAATATGAATCATTGCCAAATCCACTTTTATCCTTTTTACCTGTGCTGCTTCCGATTATTCTGATTGCAATAAAATCTGTGCTAACCACGTACTCTGCAAGTTCTGAAGGAATTTTTATATCTCTAATAATCTTTATCGGCGATCCCTCAATTGCACTATTAATCGGACTCTTCACAAGCTTATTTGTAAATCCGCAATTTAAGTTCGCCTCCATTCATTCCGTAATGGAAGAAGCAATTAAAAATGCAGGAGTTATTTTACTGATAACAGCCGCAGGCGGGGCATTCGGTTCTGTTCTTAAAACAACAGGAATTGGTGCGGTAATCGGCGAGTATCTTTCTTATTCGGGACTGGGAATTTTTATTCCATTTTTAATTGCTGCCGGACTTAAAACCGCACAGGGATCCTCAACTGTTTCAATCATAACTACGTCTTCAATTGTTCTGCCAATGCTTAACGAACTTCAGCTTGCAACGGAGATGGGGCTGATATTAGTAGTACTTTCGATGGGCGCCGGCTCAATGATCTTTTCTCATACTAACGATAGTTACTTCTGGGTAGTTACAAAGTTCTCTAATATCGAAGTGAATAAAAGTCTGAAGGTTTTCTCTTCATCCACGTTTGTGATCGGTTTATCCGCACAGATAATAGTTTTTATACTATCCCTTGTTTTTGTTTGATCAAAAATGATTATAGATCAAAGTGTTGGTAAATGAGCAACGAAATTTTACACTTTAACTAAATCACTTCTTTTCTTTGATCACGTATTCTTTCTCATCCTGATTTGAATGGACTATCAATTCACCTATCAAACCGATTGCAAAGAATTGAATTCCTACTATAATAAGTAGAATACCCAAGAAGAAAATCGGACGATTATTAATTCCAGTACCGAGTATAAATTTTTCATAGGTCAGGTATAAACTTATCAGGAATCCGGCAAAGGCGGCAATCAACCCGAAAAATCCGAATAAGTGCATAGGGCGTGTAATATAACGTGTAGTAAATATTACGGTTATCAGATCGATAAAACCTTTGAAGAAGCGGGATATTCCGAACTTTGTTTTTCCGTAACGGCGCGGATGATGATTCACAACAACCTCGGAAATTGTGAATCCTTTCCATTTAGCAAGTACCGGAATATAACGGTGTAGTTCACCATAAACATTAATTGCTTGAACGACATCCTTACGGTATGCTTTAAGTCCGCAATTGAAATCGTGTATTTTTATTCTTGTTAAAACACGTGTAACAAAATTGAAAAACTTTGAAGAGATCTTTTTGATGAATGGATCATATCTTTTCTTTTTCCAGCCGGAAACCAGATCGAAACCTTCCTCAAGTTTTCGCAGCAGATTTATTATTTCAGAAGGATCATCCTGAAGATCAGCATCCATTGTAATAATTGCATCTCCCGATGCATGTCTAAAACCCATCTGCAATGCAGCGGATTTTCCATAATTGGCTCTAAAACTCAAATACTTAATTTTATTATCAGTACGCGCAAATTCTTTAATTATCGCAAGGGACTTATCTGTGCTGCCGTCATCTACAAAAACTATTTCGCAATCGCATGTAAAACTTTTTATTGCTTTCTTCAATTCAGCATAAAATGGGCGTAGAGATTCTTCTTCATTAAAAAGGGGTACAACAATAGATATTTTTTTGAATGTTAGCTTAGTCTTTTCTCTGGGAGAAAATTCCTGCTGCCCCGGTGCCGGCTTGAATTTTTTTCTGTTGTAATAATATTTTCGACCGGGTCTTTTATTTTGCGGCTCCTGTTTGCCGGAAGTTGCACCAGGCTGTACAGGGATTGTTTGCTGTACTGGATTAGTAGGAACGTCGGGTTTTTGTTGTTCGTCCAATGTATTTTCCAATAATTCTATGTGATTTCATCTAAAAAATGTTACGCTATTCAAAGTTAAAATAAGAGAGGACTAAAATCAATTTTGGACTTACAGAAATATTACATTTCAAATTGGTTTGACACTGCCCGAAACAATAATTATGTTTAATTCAAAGAGAAAGAAGTTTTATGGGCGGAATAATATTTTGGGCTATAATAAGAACAGCCGTATTAATTCCGGCTTTATGGCTGATGCAGGGCTTTATTGAGTATAAATACTGGTGGTGGTTCGGAATTATGGCTGTTTACGGTGTAATAATTCACCCGGCTGCAATTCAGTACAGGTTGTTTTTAGAGGAGAATAAAGAAATAATTAAAGACACTCTCTGCTCAACCTGCAAACATTTTGATAAAACTGCGGTTCTATGTTTAATTAATGATAAACACCCTACTCTTAATTATCTTCCTTGTGAAGGATTGGATTGGGAACCGGTTAGTAATGGATATGAGCAAAAAGAAATACATTCATAAAAAGGATGAAGCTTCGCTGAAGAAAATTACTTTCTGCGCAGAGTGCGGAGAGGAACTTGAACTCTTTGGTCTATCGGAAGTTAATGTTGAGAAGATTCGAGAACGTTACAACAATTGTAAAGCGAAAGGAAAGTTTAAAGGTGATAAGTGCGCTATGCTCTTTATTGCCAGCGAAGAAGAAAACCTCACATTTGAGGATGAAGAAGCTTAAATAAAGTCTCTACAGCCTCTGCAAATCTTGGTCCCGGCCTACCAAATAAATTTCTATCAATCAAAAGCACACGATTATTTTTAACAGCACTTAACGATCTCCACTCCGGGTAGGTGTCAATAATATTTTCTACCTTATCATCAATGTGGGCTGTAAATAATAAATAATCCGGATCATTTTTTAAAATTTCTTCTCTGCTTAAAACAGGGTAATTATACGGTAAATTTTCCGCTAAATTTTTACCGCCGCAAATCTCAATAATTTCGTTTATAAAAGTATTCTTACCGGCAACCATCACGGGCTTTAATTCAATAGCACAATACATTGTTGGCTTATCCAGTTTATCTGCTGTTTCCCTAATTTCTGAGATAGTTAAATTCCATTCTTCGATTCTTGTCTGTGCTTTATTTTGATTCCCGAAAATTCGGCCAAAGTCCAGATAAGTTTTTTTTATACCCCGGAATCCGCGCGGATTGGAAACAAAAACTTTTAAACCGAGCTCTCTGAATTTATCGTAAGTTTCTTTCGTATTTCCTTCAACGGTAATGAAGATCAGGTCGGGTTTAAGCATTAAAATTTTTTCGAAATTGAATGTAAGCAGGTCACCAACTTTTTCAACCTGCTTTGCTTCTTCGGGGTAATCGCAAAAAAGTGTATTTCCTACTAACCGGTTTCCCAATCCTAAATCATAAATAAATTCGGTAAGATTGGGCGCTAATGTGATAATTCTTTTGGGAGGTTCATCAAACTGGAAACTATTTCCAAAGTCATCAACTATTAAATCCTGCTGATTAATTTTTTGCTTCTTCTCCGAACAAGAAAACACTATAAATAGAATTAGTATGAAAACGATTTTTAATACCCGCAATTTACCACCGTATCTATTTTTTAATTAAAATCCGAAATCGATTTAATAATTTGCTCCGGTTTCTTTTTCTTGCTTGATACAATAATGGCTTTATTAATTTTCTTTTTTACTGAATCGATACTCTTTTTTTTATCGGTAAATAATTCGGCTATAAGATCACCCTTAGAAATTTTTTGTCCTATTTTCGGATAGAAAATAATCCCGGCTTTCGGATCGATTTTATCTTCCATTGTCATTCTGCCCGCACCCAATTCTAACGATGCCATGCCGATCTCGAAAGAATCGATTGTATTAATATAACCGGAACTGTTAGCAAATAACTTTTCATGTATCTTCGATTTGGGATATTTTGCAGGATGCATCAGATAAGTCAAATCACCGCCTTGCAGCTTTACAATTTCCATAAACTTATCGAATGCTTTGCCGCTTTCTATCATTTTACCGGCAATCCAAATTCCTTCTTCTATAGATTTAGATTTATTCCCTAAGTAAATCATAGCGCCGGATAAGTATAAGCTCAACTCAAGCAGATCATCCACTTTTTCACCTTGAAGCACTTTTATGCTCTCATATACTTCGAGCCAGTTGCCGATGTAATTTCCAAGAGGTTGATTCATGTCGGTAATGAATGCTATTACTTTTTTCTTAAATGCTTTTGCAGTATTTGAAAGGGATTCTGCCAGAGCCATAGAATCTTCATAACTTTTCATAAAAGCACCCGAACCGGTTTTTACATCCAGTACAAGTCCATCAATTCCTTCAGCTAGTTTTTTACTCATTATGCTTGCAGTAATTAACGGAATTGATTCTACTGTTGCCGTCACATCACGAAGTGCATAAATCAATTTATCTGCCGGAGCAACTTCTTTGGTTTGACCGGCTAACACAGCTCCGCATTTTTTTATTATCGATTTATATTGTTGGAGTGTAACATTTGTTGTGAAACCCGGAATTGCTTCAAGCTTATCAAGTGTACCGCCGGTATGACCCAGACCTCTTCCGCTTATCATAGGAACATTTACGCCAGCAGCTGCAACAATAGGAGCAAGAATTAGGGAGGCTTTGTCTCCGACTCCACCGGTTGAATGTTTATCGATCTTCTTCCCTTTGATAGAATTAAGGTTGATAACTTTACCGCTGTAAAGCATCGACCTGGTTAACTGTGCTGTTTCCTGTTTTGTAAATCCATTTAAAAATCCTGCCATCAAAAAAGCCGAAAATTGATATGATGGTATTCTTCCCCTTGTAAAACTAAAAATCATAAATTCAATCTCTTCATTTGTTAAGGATTTACCGTTCCTTTTTTTTCTAATTAATTCTACCGGATTCATTTATTCTCCATATTTAATGTTGCATTTTAAACACTAAGATCAAGATTAAGATCATGATCAGGAATATATAATTGAAAGATTAATACGAGAAATATAAAGTTCCTATTTATTGAAACAGATACAGATTTTCTATTAACTTACAAACAAGAATATCCATTAATAATAGAAAATGAGGTTATCATGTTCGATCCTAATTACAAATTTACTGTCGTAGAACGCTTCCTAAAATACGCAAAAATCGAAACTACTTCAGATGAAGAATCAAAAACTTTTCCGAGCGATCCTAAGCAGCTTGAACTTTCTAAATTACTTGTCGAAGAGCTAAAACAGATTGGAATGAAAGAAGTTGAGATGGACGAATTCGGTTATGTGATAGCTACATTACCTTCTAATACAGAAAAACCCGTTCCGGTAATAGGATTTATTGCACATGTTGATACATCGCCGGCTGTAAGCGGAAAGAATGTTAACCCGATAATAAACAAAAACTACCAGGGCGGTGATATCGTTTTAACGAAGGACACAACAAAAATAATTGATGCTGCTGGTAACCCTGAATTAAAAGACATGATTGGATTTGATATTATAACAACAGATGGAACAACATTATTGGGTGCCGATGATAAAGCAGGTGTTGCAGAGATAATTGATGCTATGAATTATCTAATAAAACATCCTGAGATTAAACATGGTAAGATTCGTGTCTGCTTTACACCTGATGAAGAAGTCGGACGTGGAACCGAAAAATTTGATGTTAAAAAATTCGGGGTGAAGTATGCCTATACAATCGATGGCGGGACGCGCGGTGAAGTTGAAACGGAAACCTTCAGCGCCGATGCGGTTGTTATAAAATTTAACGGGAAGAATGTTCACCCCGGTTATGCAAAAGGGAAAATGATCAACTCAATAAAAATTGCTGCCCGGTTTTTAGAAATGCTGCCTAAGGATTCTCTTTCACCTGAAACAACTGAAAAAAGAGAAGGATATGTTCACCCTGTATCAACAACCGGAAATGAAACCCAGACTATAATTAAGTTCATCATTAGAGATTTTGATGCTGAAAAACTGAAAGAGTATGAGAATTTCTTAAAAGGCTTGGTAGAAAAAACTGTCGCTCAATTCCCGGGTTCATCATTTGAATTTGAGGTTATTGAACAATACAGAAACATGAAATATGTTTTGGATCAGCATCCTCAGGTTGAAGAATTTGCAGTAGAGTCATTAAACCGTCTCGGTATTAAACCGTTAAAATCTTCTATCCGCGGAGGAACCGACGGTTCGCGTTTAAGTTTTATGAATCTACCTACGCCTAATTTATTTGCAGGCGGTCATAACTTTCATGCCTATACCGAATATGTTGCCGTTCAGGATATGGAAGCTGCGGTAAAAAATATTGTTACTTTGATCCAGGTCTGGGAAGATAAATCTTAGATAATTATTAGATTCTTTCAATATAATTCTGCTTATTTTTATACCCCGTATTTGACGGGGTATTTTTTTCGGGAGAAGTAAGTGCCTCACAGGTTAAAAAGAGCAGTTGATATAACACTTGTTGTAAATATTTTCCTTTTTATTATAAAAGGCATTGTGGGGGTACTATCAAATTCAATTGCAGTTATTTCCGAAGCATTAAACTCATTAACGGACATTATTTCATCATTTGCTATAAAGCGTGCGGTAGATATTTCGAGCCAAAAGCCGGATCCTAATCACCAGTTCGGACATAATGCCGCTCAGCCAATTGCCGCTTTTATTGTCTCTGTGTTTGCATTTGTAGTAGGTATAAATATTGTTGAAGAATCAATTAAAAGAATTATCGAACCGCAGGGTATTAGAGCAATCCCAGCAGTATATGTTGTTCTTATTTCTACAATTGTTATTAAAATTGTTTTAAATAGATACCAGAGTTATATCGGGAAGTTGTATAAAAGTCCGGCAATTAAAGCAGCAGCCGTAGACAGTCTGAATGATATTCTCGCTTCATCTATTGCATTGCTTGGTGTGTTGGGAACCGGTCTCGGATATAAAGTTGTTGATGGTGTAGCCGGAATTCTTGTAGCAGCATTTATTTTTAAAACGGGTTATGAAGTCGGCAGACAAAATATTGATTATTTAATGGGGCATTCGGCTGATCAAAATTTTGAAAAAAGAATAAGGGAGACTACACTTGCAATTAAAGGTGTTAAAGGAGTTAATGATCTCCGGTCGCATTATGTTGGTAACAAATTTCATATTGAAGTACATATCGAGGTCGATAAAAATTATTCAACTCTGGTTTCGCACGATATTGGAAACAATGTGCGGTTTACACTTGAACAGCTTGAAGACGTCCAAAAAGTTTTTGTGCATGTTGATCCCGTTTAATTAGTCTATTACCAAATTATTTAATTGGAAAAGAAAAAATGTATGAATTAAAAACGAAGACATTATTACAGGTATTGAACAGCGCTTCCGAAAAATATTCTGAACTTCCGGCAGTTTCTTTTTTAAATTCAGAAAAAATCACATTCGGAGAATTTAAAAAAAGAGTAGACACGATTATTGGATTTTTGAAAAACGAAGGAATAGTGGCGGGTGATCGGGTTGCTATACTTAGCGAAAATCAACCTAACTGGGGAATAGCCTATTTTGCTGTTACTACAATGGGCGCGGTAGCAGTTCCAATTATGACTGAATTTCATTCAACGGAAGTTCATCATATTATGCGTCACTCTGAAAGCAGGGCGATTTTTGTTTCTGCAAAGTATTTTAATAAGATTGACGAGTTCGAAGCTGATTTTTTGAAGGCAAGAATCCTTTTAGATGATTTTTCGATTATTCCGCCGGAAACCAAGATTGATTTACTTAAAGAAGTTATTGCCGGTGGAAAAAAAGAATTTGCTAAAATTAAAACAGCCGCATTAAAATTTGTTGGGTTGATTCCCGCTGAAGTAAAAGAAGATAGCATCGCATCTATACTTTATACTTCCGGCACAACCGGACATTCAAAAGGTGTAATCCTTACTCATAAAAATATAGTCTCTAATGCTCTTTCCACTCTTGGTATTGTGGATGTTGTACCGGGAGACAGGATGCTTTCCATCCTTCCTCTATTTCACACAATTGAGTCAACACTTGGTTTAGTAATACCTTTTATTGCGGGTGCATCGGTTACATATTTAGATAAGCCACCAACGGCAGCAGTTCTTTTACCGGCACTATCAATTGTAAGACCGACAATAATGCTTGCAGTGCCTTTAATTATAGAAAAAATATTCCGCTTAAAAATATTACCTGAGATTAATAAAAAACCGATAGTGCGCGGACTTTATAAGTTGCCGACCGTTAGAAAAAAACTTCACAAGATAGCCGGCAAAAAATTATTTAAAACATTCGGCGGTGAACTTAAAATGTTCTGTATCGGAGGAGCATCATTAGCGGCTGATGTAGAAAGATTTCTTAAAGAAGGTGGATTTCCATATGCAATTGGATATGGGCTAACGGAAACATCGCCGCTTGTTACCGGAACCAATCCGGCGTTAGTCCGTTTAAGATCAGCCGGTAAAGTAATCCCCAACGTTCAGATTAAAATTGATAACCCTGATCCCAAAACAGGCGAGGGAGAAGTCCTTGTTAAAGGTCCTAATGTTATGAAAGGTTATTACAAAGACCCTGATAAGACAAAAGAAGTATTTGATGATGAGGGATGGTTTAAAACGGGCGATCTTGCAGTTGTTGATAAAGAAGGATATTTGTTCATTAAAGGAAGGTCGAAGAATGTTATCATCGGTTCGAACGGAAAGAACATTTATCCCGAAGAAATTGAATCCATTATTAATGAATTTCCTTATGTGTTAGAATCACTGGTTATTGAACGTGAGGATGGATTAATAGCCAAGCTTTATCTTAATCATGATCAGATTGATGAAGCTTTTAAAATCCAGAAATTGAATGAATCCCAGGCACGGGAAATAATCAATAAAATTCTTGCAGACCTTTTGATAAAAATAAATGAACGGGTGAATACTTTTTCGAAGGTAAATAAAATTATTGAACAGCGTGAACCGTTTGAAAAGACACCCACTCAAAAAATTAAAAGATACCTGTACGTGGAGTGATTCCGGATTCTTGATACTTGTGTCCGATAATAGAATAATTGGTATTGTGTTGCTAAATCTGAATAAATTTATCAACGCCTATTTTTTGTACTAAATATGTGAGTCAATTAATTACACTTTTGAAACAAATCCAGTATTTTACTGTATGATAAATCAAATCATGAAAGAATAGGAAATGAAAAGACTAATAATACTTGTAATATTTCTCATTGCCATAAATGGATGCTATGCACAGAATCCGGAAGCGGTTCTGTCCAAAGATCACAAAATAGATTCTACAAAAGTAATTTTACCGGACGAATCCTATCAAAGAATTAATCAGGTAATTTCACAGATATTTTCAAATTATCATTACCGCAAACAAACAATTAACGATTCCCTTTCGTATTTAATTTTTGATGAGTACTTAAAAAACCTTGATAACAATAAACTCTACTTTTTAGCATCCGATTTAGAATCGTTTACTCAATACCGAGAACAGTTTGATAATTTTGTGATTGAAGGAAAACTTGATGTTCCATTTCAAATCTTCAATTTATATAAAAAGAGAGTTGATGAAAGGATTCGATTCGTTAATAAACTTTTAAGTAAAGAATTTGATTTTACAATAGATGAAGTATATAAACCCGACCGTACCGATGCAACCTGGGCGAATTCAAAAGAGGAACTTGATGAGTTATGGCGGCTTAGGGTTAAGAATGATGCTCTAAATCTAATGCTATCTGGTAAGGAATGGAAAAGCAGCTCGGAACTATTACTTAAGCGATATCATAACTTTCATAAAATAATTTTACAGTATGAAGCTGAAGATGTCTTTTCACTTTTTATGAATGCTTTTACAAGAACTTATGATCCTCATTCAGATTATTTTTCGCCGGCTGCCTCTACAAACTTTAATATTGCAATGAAACTTTCTTTAGAAGGAATAGGTGCTACATTAAGAAGCGAGAACGACTATACAATTGTTGCGAGTATAGTTCCCGGAGGTCCGGCAAATAAAAGCGGACTGCTTCAAGAAGAAGATAGAATTGTTGGAGTTGCACAAGGTGACGAAGGTGAATTTGTAGATATAATCGGCTGGCGTCTCGATGACGCAATTCAGCTTATTAGAGGAAAGAAAGGTACCGTTGTCCGGCTTCAGCTATTAAAGGCAAAGGATAATATCGGTTCTGCTCCAACTGAAATACGATTGATAAGAGATGAAGTAAGATTAGAAGAACAGGCGGCTAAGAGTGAGATACTGAATATTAAAGAAAACGGTTCCAGCTTTAAGCTTGGTGTAGTAAAACTTCCTTCATTTTATACCGACTTTGAAGGACAGAGAACCGGCAAACCGAATTACAGAAGTACAACACGTGATGTACGTGAAATACTCGAAAAATTCAAACAGGAAAAAGTTGACGGCGTTATAATTGATTTAAGGAATAACGGCGGAGGTTCTCTTCAGGAAGCAATTTCATTAACAGGTCTTTTCATTAAAAATGGTCCCGTCGTTCAAGTAAAAAATTCGGGTAATTTTGTTGAAATTAATAAGGACCCCGATCCTTCTATTGTTTATGACGGACCGCTTGCTATTTTGATCAACCGGTTCAGTGCGTCTGCATCAGAAATTTTTTCTGCAGCAATTCAGGATTATGGGCGTGGAGTAATTCTGGGCGAGAATACATATGGTAAAGGTACAGTTCAGAATCTTATTGACTTAAATAAAACCATTCCGGTTAGAGACAGAAATCTTGGACAGGTAAAACTCACTATTGCTAAGTTTTACAGAATTGACGGCGGCAGTACTCAGAATAAAGGCGTTAAACCGGATATTGAATTTCCTTCGCCCTATTCGCATGCAGAATTTGGAGAAAGCTCTATGCCGGCGGCGTTACCATGGGATCAGATTCAACCGGCTGATTATTCTTATTATGGCAACATTTCAAAATTTATTAATGAATTGAAAAAGAAACACGAGGTAAGAGTTAATAAAGATCCGGAATATCAACTTGTTGTGGATGAGATTAACGAGTTTATTAAGAACCGTGAGAAGAAAGAATTTTCTTTAAACGAACGTGTCAGAAGAGAAGAAAGAGATTTAGCAGAAGAGAGGAAGAAGAGAAGGGAAGAAGAACGCGCTAAATTGACAGGAATAAAAATCGAGGATAAAAAGGAAGTGCAACCCCAGACTTCCGTTATTAGTGATTTTGAGTTAAGAGAATCCGGCAGAATATTAACTGATTTAATATTAGTAAAAGTAGGTTAATTTTTTTTAAAGCCCTTCTCTTTGGAAAGGGTTTGGGATGGTCTTTTGAAAACCAACGCAATTAGAATTTTAGAATCCCAAAATATTTCCCATTCTCTTATTGAATACGAAGTTGATGAAGAAAAATTAGACGCTGTTTCCGTTGCACTCAAAATAGGATTTGAACCTGAAAGAGTATTTAAGACATTAGTTGCGAGAACTGATAAAAACGAAATTGTTGTTTTTGTAATACCCGGTAACTATGAACTTAATTTGAAGAAAGCTGCTTCGATTTCAGAAAGCAAAAAAGTTGAAATGATAAAAGTAACAGAGATTCAGCCATTAACCGGTTATATTCGAGGCGGCTGTTCTCCAATAGGAATGAAGAAACACTACAAAACATTTATAGATGAAACTGCTCAGCTCTTCGATACTATATCAGTAAGTGCCGGCTCGAAGGGTATTCAGATGATTATTTCACCTGCCGATTTATTATTCGTAATTTGTGGAAAATATGCGGATTTACTTTAGAAAAGACCGATTTTCTTCTATTCGCATTGTCTTAAGTTTTCATTTAAGCCGGATTTTTTTTAGATTTAGCCCCGAATTTTAAGGAGTTTATGTAATGGCAAAACAACAATCATTTGCGGATAAAGCAAAGAAGAAACATGGTTCAACCCATGTTAATGTGAAAGTTATAAGGACAGTAAAATCAGCTAACGGTTCTTATAAATTTCATGAAAAATTTGTAAAATTAGACGATATCAGCAAGGTTGCTACACTTAAGTAATAAAAAGACCACCGATCACCGGTGGTTTTTTAATATATTCGGAAAAATTTTTCATTTCTTGACATTCTCCTAAAATATTTTATTTTGTTAAAGGTTTTATTCATATAACGGTTCAATTAAACCAGAATCGTTCACTTCTCAACTCGGGTTTTTAACTTTTTCGGAAATGTCAATACTCGAATTACAGTATTCTTTATCAATAAAAAATAGGAGGAAGTATGGCAGCTAATTCTTTCAAGAGTTACTCCCTTCGAAATTATAACGATATACCACAAATACAAAAACTATCACAAAGCGACAAAACGGCTATTGAAATTGTTGGCAATGTCCTTCCTTTCAAGACAAATAATTATGTAATAGACAACTTGATTAATTGGGACAATATTCCTGTTGACCCGATATACACATTAACATTCCCGCGTAAAGAAATGCTTCTCGATAAACACTATTTAATAATGGAAAAACTGATTAAAGAAAATCCGTCACGGGAAATTTTAACTAAAGAGGCGAATAGAATTAGAATGGAATTAAATCCGCATCCTGCCGGACAAAAACATAATGTACCAAGTGTTGATGGGATTGAATTAGCCGGGGTACAGCACAAGTATAGAGAAACGGTGTTGTTCTTTCCGAGTCAGGGACAAACCTGTCATGCGTATTGTACATTTTGTTTCCGCTGGCCCCAGTTTGTCGGAATGAACGAATTGAAATTTGCAACGAAAGAGATTGAGCTGCTATCGCGTTACCTTATGCAGCACAGGGAAGTGACTGATGTTTTATTTACAGGCGGCGATCCGATGATTATGAAAACCAAGATTCTTTCTGCTTATATCGAACCTTTGCTTGATGAAGCGCTTTATAATATTCAGACAATCAGGATTGGGACAAAAGCAATTGGATACTGGCCAAATCGGTTTTTAACCGATGACGATGCCGATGATTTGATGCGTCTGTTTGAAAAGATCAATCGGTCCGGAAAAAACCTTGCGATAATGGCTCACTTCAATCATCCGGTTGAACTGTCGACAGTTGCTGCACAGGATGCGATTAGAAGGATAAGAGCAACGGGGGCACAGATCAGAACTCAATCACCCGTTCTAAAACATATCAACGATTCACCCGATGTCTGGGCAGAGTTATGGCGCAAGCAAGTAAACAATAATTGCATCCCGTATTATATGTTTGTTGCGCGTGATACCGGAGCACAGCATTTCTTTGCAGTTTCACTTGTTGATGCATGGAAAATATTCCGTGAAGCATATCAGAAAGTAAGCGGTGTTTGCAGAACTGTGCGTGGTCCAAGTATGAGTTCCACACCGGGAAAAATTCAGGTGCTTGGTGTAAGTAATGTAAGAGATGAAAAAGTAATTGTAATGAGATTTCTTCAGGGCAGAGACCCGGACTGGATTGCCCGCCCGTTCTTTGCTGAATATGATGATAGTGCGACCTGGCTGGATGATTTAAAACCGGCTTTTGGAGAAGAGAAATTTTTCTTCGAAGATGAATTAGAAAATATATTCCATGAACATGTTTACGATGATGAAGTGGAGAACTTTGAATAAATAAAAAAGAGGCTGTTTAAAAAGCAATTTTTTGTTATAGAATAGTCCACGGATAATACAGATTTAACTGATCCTCCAGAGGCGGAAAGGTTTTTGCAGATTTTTTATTGAACAATTACTTTTGAGATAGCCTCTATAAATTGTTCGATCAATTATTTGAACTAGTCTGAGACAACTTCAATTGCCGGGTTGATCTCTCTGCGTAATAAGTTTTCGATAGCAACTAAGGTTCCGCGGATAGAACTCGGACAGCTTCCGCATGCACCCTGATAACGGATTTTAAGTGTGAGACCTTCAAGTCCCGTTACTTCCAATCCGCCGCCGTCACCGGCAAGAGCCGGACGAACACGCTGATCTAATATTTCATTAATTTTTTTAAGTAGAACGGTCTCTTCTTCTTTTGTAGCTTGGAATTCCTGTTCCTGAGGAATTAGAGTACTGTCAAAATTTTTAATGAACTCAACAAACGGTCTTTGAATTTGTCCCCACTGAATTTTGGAGTCCTTCTCGATCGTGATAAATTTATCCATATAGAAAACTGATACAACACCATCAATCTCAAAAATACCTTTTGCCAAGGGATCAATCTGAGCTTCTTCTTTATTATTAAAATGACGTGTTTCTCTATTCAATAATTTTTCGTTAAGAATAAATTTCAATGCCTGAGGGTTCGGCGTCAAATCTACATCCTGGACAATTAACATGGTTTTCTCCTTCGTTTAACTAATAAACTTAATATTTCTTCAATTAGTTCTATTACAAGATTATTAAAATTTAGATTAGGATTCAAGGATGATAAAAGATGATTTCGAAAAATCGGGCAAGATTAGATACAGTATTTTAATTAAGACTTTTTAGAATGGTCTACTTTCGGTAGTAGAAATGAGAGAATTAGAATAATTCCTCCGGTAATAGCAGTTGCCGGCTGCATCCATGAGACATATTCAATTATTGCAATTTGAACAGAGAGCCAAACAAAAACTACTATAACTGAACATATCACTGCCGCTCTGGCAATTGAGAGTTTTGCAATAACTGCAATTGACGCAAATAGAAACGAACCTCCAACTACTACAAAAAGAATAAGTCCCGGAATAAAGTAATCGCTGAACGGACTTCCTTCAAGCCATTCAGCAGGAACTCCCTCTGCTCCAGCCATTCCATAATAACCGCCGCCGAAAGCATTAAGTGCAGCGAATAATAGAAGTATACCTAAAGTATAACGTATGAAGTTTTGAAATGACCCGAACAATTTATTATCTCTCAACATTTTTTTACCCGCTGTCAATAAATGATTAAACGATGAAGCAATTTGTATCGACTACAGCTCTTCAAATGGTAAATTGAGTATAGGATAGAGCCGCCAATCTTTATAATCGAAATGCCACCATTCTTCCTTTAATACCTGGAATCCTTCAGATTCCATTGTGCTGCTTAATAAATCTCGTAAGCGGATCGCTTCCGAATCTCCGCCGCTGAAGTCAGAAAAGGCTCGTTCTGTAAACTCATCATATTCACTTGGCATTACTACTTCTTTACCGGTTTCTAAACTGTAGAGTGTTAGATCCACAGCACAGCCGCGGTTGTGTCGTGAACCTTTTTGTGGGTCGGCTACAAATCCTGCTTGCCGTTCTTCCTCAGTAACCGAATCCCAGAATAATTTTGTTACAGACCAGGGACGGTAACCGTCAAAAATAATAATTCCGTATCCTTCTTTTTGTAATTTTCTATTTGCACGAATCAAAGCTTCGGCTGCGGGTCTTTGTAAGAATGCCCGCGCCTGCATATAAACTGGTTTACCTAAAAAGTTATTGTCAGTTGCATATTTTATATCAAGATGAAAAGTTGAATCGAGTTTTATCGGCTCAACCAGATCCGGTTGTCGGAACTCTCCACTCTCTTTGGGCTGACCATTACTACATGAGTATGTCAGAACAAACAAAGAGAGTAAAAAATAACGGGAAAGAACTCTAATATTCAATTTAGATGTTATCATAAAAATTTCCTTTGCTTCCTCTTATCAGTGAGGATTTCTTGATTGTCATCCAATTTCATTTACTCTGATAGAAGTTTTGTATTGTATTAAAGAATGCATCAATATTTGCAAGGGGTGTCATTGGAGGAATATCACAACCGGAAGAAATCAACCAGTTTGGATATCTACTCATTTGCTTTAGTAAAGACCTGGTTGAGTTTGTAATAGATTCAATTGTCCCGTTAAGAAATACACCAGCAGGATCAAGATTGCCCATAATTAATTTTTCTTCCGGGTACTTGTGGATCACATCAACAAGATTGATTGCATTACCAAGATGAATAACCCTTGCATCGGTTGATATAATTTCGTTTATAAGTGGAGCAGTATTACCGCAATTATGATACACAACCAGGAAGTTTTCGTCTTCAACTGTCTCAATAATTTGTTTTATATAAGCGCTCGAAAACTCGGAACACAGTTCAGGGGATAAAAGTCCGGCAGCAGGTTCTGCCATTACAATTCCGTTTGCGCCGGCTTCTTTGAATGCAAGAATATAATCTGTTAAAAACTGTGCAGCTTTAACAAGTACTTTGTGTGCAATATCGGGTTCTGTAATCGTTTTCATCATGAACTCGGTGATTTCTACCAATCGCCCGCTTAGTGAAAAGGGGCCGATAACACCGGCAAGGACTGGCCTATCTGTAATTTTTTTAGATGCAATTTCAATCGCTTTGATATATTGACCTGTGCGTGCGGTTTCTACTTTGGGAATTTTTAGCGCTTCGACTTCTTCATCTGTATTGATCAAAGATCCGGTTACCGTCGGCACTTCATAATCAGAAAAAACAATATTAGCGCCAAAAGCCTCTGCTTCAACAGAAAGATCCATATTGCTTACCGAGGCAGCGGTATCATAACGGTCTGCAATTGCTTTCATACATTTTGCTTGAAGTCCGCCGTTTTCCACAATTTCACGTACGGTGATATTTAGAATTTGAATCCCAGGGAAAGAGAGAACCGGCATCGGTTTTTTTATCCGGGAAGATTTGATTTCTTCAATCCAACGGAACATGTTTCGCTTCATTGGCGGGATCCTTTGCTGTTATCTATAACGAGTACAAATTCACCTTTAAGCTTTTTTTCTTCTGCAATATTAAGAAGTTCGGAAGCGGTCCCTCTATAAAACTTTTCAGTCGGTAAAGTAAGATCGAATCCAATAACTATATCTATCCTTGGTTTGAATGATTTTACAATATCGCTCAATATTGCCTTTAGTCGGTAAGGCGTTTCCATCAATACAATAAGTTCTTTAATACTTTTTAAACGAAGAAGTTCTCTTATCCGCAGATCGGATTTCGGTGAGAGCCACCCGGCATAATAGAATTTATCGAGATTAAAACCTGAACCAACAAGTGCCGCCATTATTGAACTTGCGCCGGGAATCGGTATAACTTCAATTTTAGCATCAATGCACATTCTAACAAGCAGCAAACCCGGGTCGGAAAAAAGGGGGGTGCCGCAATCAGAAATCATTGCGGCGGATTTACCTTCTTTGATCTTTGTAAAAATTTCGCGGCTTACTTCCTCCTCGTTGTGTTCGTTAAGTGATGTTAATTCTTTTTCTATTTTGAGGTGGGATAATAATCTTCTGGCTTCTTTAAATTCCTCACAGATTATGAAATCGACTTCTTTTAGTGTATTTATGGCACGTAAAGTAATATCATTGTAATTACCAATAGGAGTTGATACTAAAAATAATTTACTTCGTGAATCCATCTGTTTCCTGTAAAAAATTACGAATTGAATTTTGGCATTTCTTTAATATGGATATCCCGCTGAGGGAATGGAATTTCAATATTGTTTTCCTTAAAGCGTTTAAATATTTCAAAATAGAGCTGACTTTTGAGAACCCCGGGCCGATCTATATAATCATTTGTCCAGACTCTCAGATTAAACATCAATGCACTATCAGCATACTCGGTAAAAAGTACATCGGGTTTGGGATCTTTAAGCACCCCGGGATTATCGGAAGCAACTTCGATAAGAATTTTCTTAACTTTTTGGGGATCTTCTATGTATGAAACGCCGACCGGATAATTAAATCTTACTTTGCGGTCCGTGTGACTCCAGTTTATCACCGTTGATGATATGAATTCAGAATTAGGGACAATTATTGAAATATTATCATTGGTAACAATAGTCGTAGCACGCATCGAAACCTTAATTACATCTCCGGCTACTCCGGCTACCTCAATCCGGTCGCCAACTTTAATAGGTCTCTCAAACAGAATAATCAAACCGCTAACAAAGTTATTGGTAATGTTCTGAAGCCCGAAACCAATACCAATGCCAAGCGCTCCAAGTAATATGGTTATGCTGCTTAAATTAATTCCAACAGTTTGCAGTATGATAATGAATCCCACAGTCAAAATTACATACCTTAGGATTGTACCTACAGCTATTCTAACTCCAAGTTCAATTTTACTTTTTGCCAGAAGTTTATAAACGATTACCTTATTCATTTTGCTCGTTAATAAATAAAGTAACCAAAGCAAAAATATTAAGTACGAGAGTGCCCAGAGTGTAATATTTGTTTCACCAATTGAAAATACAGGAACACTCAGGAATTCAATTATATCTTCTGCTATCTTTTTAATTCCTTCCATATGACCTCCTTAAAAAGGAAAGAAAACAGGAATAAATATAGTTGCAAGGATCCAGAAAATTAAATTAAGCGGGGTTCCAACTTTTAGAAAATCTGAAAACTTATATTGTCCCACACCATAAATCATTGTGTTTGTCTGGTAACCGACGGGAGTCATAAAACTTGCCGAGGCTGCGAATGTAACAGCCATTAAAAATGGTTTGGGACTCATACCTAAAGATGATGAAGCGGCAATTGCTATTGGTGCAAGAAGAACCGCCGTTGCATTGTTAGACATAACTGAAGTTAATAAAGATGTCAATAGAAAAAAGACCGCAATAATTGCATAAGGTCCTAATCCTCCAAATATTTCAATCATCTTATTTGATAGAAGAAGAGCAGCACCGGTTTTTTCTAATGCGATACCCAAAGATAAAATTCCTCCAAGAAGAAATATTACATTCCATTCAATTGATTTATAAGCTTCTTCAAGGGTAATGCATCTTGTCACAATTAGAAGGATGCAGCCAATTATGGCGCTTACCATTATTGGTAAAATTCCTAATGTTGCAGTCAGTATAATGCCTAAAATTATTAACAATGCGGGAACAATTTTACTCTTTCTGTATTTTGGAAAATCGATATCGGAAACAATAACAAAGTTTCGATTATTTCTTAGCTCGTCATAATCTTCTTTTCTTACTTCGATTAAGAGGGCATCGCCGGCATTAAGATATGTGTTGCTGAATCCAACGTTAAATAATTGTCCTCTGTGCCTAACAGCCATAGCATTCGCTCTGAAAATACTACGAAACCGGGATGACTTAATTGTTTTACCAATCAGGTCTGAATTTGGAGAAATAATTACTTCTGCAAGGATTAATTCGTCGGACTTAAAATCCGAATCGTGAAGGTTATGCCGGGCTTTAAATGTAATGCCCACTCTGTCTTTTAATTTTTGAATTTTCTTAATATCGCATATAACCCGCAGAGTATCATCTGCTTCAAGATAAATTTCAGATAACGGTCTAAGTAACCTGTGTTTATTTCTTATTACTTCAAGAATATCGATCTCTAATTCTTTTATAAGCGGGGATTCGGTTAATTTTGTTCCCACCGACTTTGCATCAGGCAGTAAGACAATATCGGTTAAATAATCATTCATCTGGTATTTCTGAATTAATTCTCCCTCAAATTCTCTTTTGGGAATTAATTTTACTCCAGCAAAAGTCATATAGATCATTCCGGCAAAAAAGAATAACAATCCCAAAGAAGAGAATTCAAACATTGTAAAAGCAGGTAAGCCATGCTGAACTGCAATTGAGCTTACAAGAATATTTGTTGATGTTCCGATAAGAGTACAAACTCCACCGAACATTGAAGCAAATGAAATTGGCATTAAGAGTTTTGATGGACTTAGCTTATTATCTGTTGCTACACTTAAAAGAATCGGGATAAATATTGCTACTACCGGTGTGTTGTTAATAAAAGCAGATACAATACCAACTACTATCATCGTACCAACAAGTCCAACCCAGAAATTATGTTTAAATATTTTTGAAGAGATTACACCAAGATAGCTTACTGCACCTGTTTTTTGTAAAGCAGCACTTACGATAAACATTGCACCAACTGTTATGGTTGCAGTATTACTAAAACCCGAAATTCCTTCCTCCGGATTTATAATTCCGCTTAGAAGAAGTATCCCCATAACAATAATAGCAGTAAGATCAACCGGAATTTTTTCGGTCGCGAAGAGAAATACGGCGATAATGATTACACCAAATACAATTACCATTTCAGTTGTCATAAAACTTTATGTCCCTACTAAGTATTTAATGTATTATGCTAGAAGTCGGAAAGAAAAAATCCGGAAATCAGTTAAACAGTTCTCTTTTGCCGTTTATAATAGCTTATAAATTTTTAGGGAATTCATTTAATGCAACCAAAAGTTTATTCAAATCAAATACCTGCTTTTCATTTGTAGCCCGTAATTTCACTTCAACCTTTCCTTCTTTCAGGTTCTTTTCACCTACTATTACCTGAACAGGCATTCCAAGAAGATCTGCATCATTGAATTTAAATCCGGCACTTACATCATTTCTGTCATCGAATAAAACTTCAAATCCTTCTTTCAGCAAATCTTCATAAAGTTTGTTTGAAGTTTCAGCAACCGTTGCGTTTTTCATATTCAGTCCGATTAGGTGAATATCGTAAGGGGCAAGTGGTTGCTTCCAGATAATGCCTTTATCATCATAATTTTGTTCGATGTAACATGCAAAAATTCTCTCTACTCCTATTCCGTAGCTTCCCATTACAATAGGATGCTCTTTACCGTTCTCGTCAAGATAATTTACGCCCAATGCTTCGGAATATTTAGTGCCGAGTTTAAATATGTGTCCGAGTTCAATCGCTTTGAAGACTTCAAGAGTTGAACCGCAGCGGATGCATGGTTCTCCGTTTTCAACAGTACGTAGGTCTGCATATTCAATATTAGGAACATCGCGCTTAAGGTCAATACCGTCGATATGGAAATTGTTCTTATTGGCGCCGCTGTAAATATTGTTAGCATCTTTCAATAGGTTATCGGCAATTATTCTATCCTTAAATCCGATCGGTCCGATTGAGCCGGCATCTGCACCGGAGATTTCTTTTAACTCCTCAGGATGTGCAGGGCGAACATTCCCGCCAAGCAACGAACCAAGTTTAGACTCGTTCACTTCATCGTTGCCCAGCATTAGAACAAGAACCGGTTTTCCATCATGAATATAAACACGCGATTTAGCTGTTTCATGTTCGTTAATTTTTAAGAACTCACATAATTCATCAATCGATTTTACATTGGGCGTGGATATTTCATAATACGATTTACTCTCTAAATGCCTCGGTGCCGACTTAGCAACCGATTGAGCGACTTCAGCATTAGCAGCGTAACCGCACTTTTCACAATAAGCAATTGTATCTTCTCCGGCATCGCTCTTAACCATAAATTCTTCAGACTTACTTCCACCCATCGCACCGGAAGAAGCACCTACTACGAAATACTTCAATCCGCATCTATCGAAAATTTTTCTGTAAGCCATATCATGTTTTGCATAACCAACATCAAGTCCCTCGAAGTCTTTATCGAGTGTGTAGGCATCCTTCATTAAAAATTGTCTTCCGCGTATAACCCCGCTTCTTGGTCTCGGTTCGTTTCTGAATTTTGTTTGTATCTGATACCAGATTTGCGGTAGATCTTTATATGAAGTAACTGCACCTTTAGCATGAAACGCTATAATTTCTTCGTGAGTGGGAGCTAACACATACTCCCGATTCTTTACATGAAAAAGAATATCTCCGAATGCTTCCACACGTCCTGTTGCGTCCCAGATCTCTTTAGGATTAAGTGCCGGCAGGTGAAATTCCTGACCGCCGATTGCATTCATCTCCTCGCGGATTATATCAGAAATCTTTCTTACAACTTTATATCCGAGAGGCAGAAAGGAATAGATTCCGGCCGAGAGCATTCTTACCATTCCTGCGCGGATCATTAAAATATGACTCGGAATGACTGCATCCGAGGGGACTTCTTTAAGAGTAGGTAAAAAGTTCTTTGTAAATCGCATATATCACGGGGTTGTTGAAAAATAATGAGCAAAGATAAGAAATGATGTTTGCAATAGAAAAGAATTGTTCAAGCGGAAATGTACATTTAATGAATATTATTTTTTATTGTTGAAATTTTGAAGAATATTTTGCAGTTTGTAGTTGCAATTAACAAAATTTAAAGGGGGCTATCATGAAAAGTTCATCATTTGTTGAATTGTCTTCTCACTCACTCACTCACTCACTCATATAGTTATTCTGTTACTGGTCATATCATTATTTAACAGTTGTCAAGAAGAACTGCTTCAGCCTAAGGAGGAAACTCATACAACGGAGTCAAAAGTTGTAACTGAAATGGTGCTTGGTGTAAAACCTGGAGATGATAATCCAGATAAGAGAGCAAAATTTGAGAAGCTGAAAATTGAACATCAAAAACCATATATTCTTTTAAAAAGTCCGGAAGAAGTTTTAAGAGAGTATTTGGCCAATAGAAAACCGGGCAAGACAATAGGAAAATTAGATAAAAACGAAGATGCAAAATCAGTAATGAGTGGTTCTTGCTATCGAATTGAGACTGAAAACTGGGCATTAATAAAATATACGCCATATTCAGGTTTGTTAGGTATTCTTCCCACAAGTGGTTGGCAATCAAATTTAAGTATTCTTGCAGATTTAAAAAATTATGGATTTTCTAATATTATATTAGCTGAAATGGCTGCTAGAAATTGTATTAATATAATGGAGCTTTCAGCCGAGATCAGATCTACTTAGGTTTTGATTTCGAAGGGACTATTGAACAATGTATAACCACATGGGATAGAGGAATTGTAGCCGGTTGCTATATCGATGAGCCATCTGAAACATATCCATGTGCCCAAGCAAGGTATAGATTGCAAAATTCGATTATACCTTTGTGGAGAAATAAGTTTGGTTATTCCTCTAAAATTGTATTAGGAGACAGAACACATAGATTGGTTCACGAATTTGATGATTTGGTTGATGTTGTGAATCAATCTTCTTACCGGGATTATAGTTATTTCTTTTTCGGAGTATATGATTTTATTTATACAGAGGCGGATCAGAGAGACGCATGGAACTCATTTAATAGTTCGTTTAGTAATAAATTTAATTGTCTTTGGATTAGTGCAAATTCAGATCAAGAGGAATTCAGCGACTTAATTGGGCATGCAAGAAATATAGGTAAAAATCAAGTGTGGTTATTTGACGGTGGGGATTGGAACACAATTGCTAATTTTTGCTATTATGCTTGGCAAAATCATTTTATATCGAGACACGAAAGAAAATATATCTATGTTTGGTCTTATGTTGGTTATGAAGATCCATGTTATGATTATCAAATAACTAGTTGGGAGTTAACTGATATTATTGAAACTAGTGAAACTAGAGTGCTCAATTAATTAAGATATCTAAGAGGCAGATATGAAAAAACTCAAGTTTTCATTTTTGTTTTTTTGTTTTTTCCTTAGTCAGGAAATAGTTTCACAAAGTTTTCAAGGAAGCATCATTGTTGAGTCAGCAGCTTTGGTTATTAAAAAGCATCAGGAAAATTTTCTTTACATCGAAAACAATGGAATTATAACTTCAGAGTTTACTTCTGAAGATAAAAGATTAATTCTCTCCGGCTATGGTGTTTATTATAGTGCAAAGTGGAATGTTGGTAAGCAAATTCAATTAGAAATTCGCCCTGGTTACTTTTTTTCAGAAAAGATTTTTGAAGGATTACAAGTCGGTAGTTATTTGAGATATTTGTTTCCGAAAGGATATTATGGAATATTGGGCTTTACTACCGAATTACATTCTGGTGGCGGTGGTAATTCTTATAATCCAACACAACACACATTTACAGCTGGATTATCAATAGGAAAAATGATAAACAACAAGTTCAGTGCTTTGCTAAGTGTAAATAAAACACTAACCGAATATGCTGGAAGTAATAGAACTAATTTCAGCAATCCCAATTGGGTGCTTTATCAATATTTATACTGGATTATTAAAATTGGAGTTGAATTAAATATTTGAAAACCTGGTGCAGTATTAGGCAGTGTTTAATTTCATTAATTATAGCATTAAGTCATGTAAATGTTTTTTCTTTATAATAGAATTTTCTTAATAATGATATGCTTGTTAGAAAATTAATAACGGTACTCAGTTTTATTTTGTTTAATAAATTACTTTTCTCGCAAACCTATTTAGGTCTTAGAATTGACCCACTTATCTACGCCGCAAGTGTTGAAAAAGTTAAGTATGGTCCGGAAGAAAGTGAAACAAATAGTCTTAAAGTAAAGGTTAGCATAATTCCAAAGATTTCTTTTACAACAAGTTTATCTGAGCGTTTAAAGCTAAATGCAAGAGCCGGGATTGTATTGGGAAGTATTTTTGAAACTGAAATATTTGACAGACTTTATCGCGGCATTGAAGGTTCGTTATTAATAAACTATAATTTTGATCCCAAACAATATTTAATATTCGGTATAAATGCTCATATTCAAGCGGAATTTGGTGGCAACACATATAGTGGAAATTCCGTGTTTGTACCACATGTGGTTTTAGGGCTTGGCGTTTTTACAAGTCAAAATTTTTCATTAGAATTTCAATTTAATTTACCTTTAAATAAAGAAGTCTATGGGATATCTAGAGAATTTGAGACAGTAACTTATTATTCGATCAGACATTTTTATCATGTTGCTGCAATGTTGAATATGAGTTTCGGATTTGATTGCGAACTCTAACTTTATTTTAATTATTTTTTTCTTATGAGGAGACGTTTATACGACTCCTCATATCGTACTGCTATTAAAATTACTGAACTAGTCATTTTCTACTTATCTTTGCAATAATTAATTTATAAAAGAATTATTTTATTAAAGAGATGAAAATGATTGGTTTTAATCCCGCAACACAGGACGCGCCTAACGACCCCAAATTTCCAGCCTCGATGCAGCCACTTTCATTTACAAGTAAAGGATGTAGATTGCTCGGCACCTTTTTTCTTGCATCAGGAGAAGGACTTCATCCAACTGTTCTCCTGCTTCACGGTTTTCCGGGGAATGAAATTAATTACGACATTGCCCATGCTGTGCGAAGAATGGGTTACAACGTAATGGTATTTCACTACCGCGGATGCTGGGGAAGTGAAGGCGATTATTTATGGACAAACCTTGTTGAAGATACCGATTCAGCTATTCAATTCTTGAAGAGCGGGGAAGCGGGGGAAAAATACAAAGTTGATAGGAATGAAATTGTTCTTATAGGTCACAGCATGGGAGGATTTGCCGCTACATACAATTCAATTAAATATGATGACATAAACAATGTTGCATCGCTTGCCGGTTTCAATGCAGGGCTCTTTGGTGAATTTATTGAAGGGAATAATGAGTTGATTCAATTCAGTGCAGATACGATGCAGCCGGCAATGGAGTTTGTTAAGTGTGAGTCGGCGGTAACATTACTTAATGAAATGATATCGAATAAAAAAGAGTGGAATCTGTTAAATCATCTCGATACTCTTTCGGGAAAAAACTGGCTGATTGTCAGTTCTAAGTATGATACGATTGCACCTCTGGAGATTCATCATAAACCGTTAGTTGGTGCATTGAAAATGTCCGGCGCAGCAAATTTTGAAGAACATATTTTAGAAACCGGTCACTCCTTCTCCGATAGCAGAATAAAGCTTACAAGAATTATTTGCGAATGGTTAAGTCAATTAAAATTTTAGAGAGCAAGAGTATGAGCAAGATCAAGAGCAAGATTTTGGGTGATATGCCCTCTGAAGAATTCAAAAAGTACGGCTACCAATTAATCGATTGGGTAGCTGATTACCTTGATAACATTGAATCGAATCCTGTACTTGCACAGGTGAAACCCGGTGATATTAAATCACAATTACCGAAAGAAGCTCCCAGGAATAATGAATCGTTCGACGAGATGATTGAGGACTTGAATAGAATTATAATGCCGGGGATTACTCACTGGAATCATCCGAATTTTATGGCATATTTTAATTCAACATCGAGCGGACCGGGAATTCTTGGTGAATTGCTTGCCGCAGCAATTAATGCAAACGGAATGGTCTGGAAATCGAATCCTTCGGGGACAGAGCTTGAAGAGACTGTTCTCCATTGGTTCCTGGACATGATTGGATTACCCCAAAATTATTTTGGTGTTGTATATGATACGGCTTCAGTAAGCTCTATGCATGCAATAGCCGCAGCACGTGAGCACACAGGTTTGGATATTCGTTCTAAAGGTTTATCAGGACTACCCAAATTAATTTTGTATTGCACCGAACATTCACACTCATCAATTGATAAAGGAGCATTAACGCTTGGAATTGGTTTGGATGGAATAAGAAAAATTCCAACCGATGAAAATTTTGCAATGATTCCGGAAAAGTTAGCAGACGCTATAAAAGGCGATAGAGCGAAAGGATCTGTTCCGTTCTGTGTAGTTGCAACAATCGGAACTACATCATCAACAGCAGTCGATCCGGTGGAGGAAATTGCTAAAATCTGTGAACGTGAAAAGACCTGGCTTCATGTTGATAGCGCTTACGCCGGAGTCACAGCGATGCTTCCGGAAATGAAAAGTTATTTTAAGGGGATGGAAAAAGCTGATTCGATTGTTATCAATCCTCATAAGTGGCTCTTTGTCCCGGTCGATTTCAGTATTCTTTATACTCGCAAACCGGAGATTTTGAAAAGAGCTTTTAGTCTAACACCCGAATACTTAAAAACCACGGAAGAGACTGCAATAAATTATATGGATTACGGAATTCAACTTGGCAGACGATTCCGCGCAATCAAATTCTGGTTTGTGCTTCGCTACTTTGGAGTGGAAGGACTCAAAGAGAGACTGGGAGAACATCTTAGACTGGCAAAACTTTTTGCTGGCTGGGTTGATGAAAATCCTAACTTTGAAAGATTAGCTCCAGTTTATTTTGGGACAATTTGTTTTCGTGCTATACCTAATAATATTCTAAGTGAAAACGAATTAAATATTCTGAACGAAAAGTTACTCGACTCAATAAATAAGTCTGGCAAACTGTTTCTTGTTCATACAAAACTGAATGGAAAGTTTACAATACGGGTGGTAATCTCCGGACTACGGATGGAAGAAAGGCATGTTAAACTTGCATGGGAAATAATAAACTCTGAGTTGGTTAAATTAATTTCATCCTGATTATTAACTTGTCTTGATCATGATTAAGTACATGAGCAAGATTATTAATAAAAACCCCGCCAAAGCGGGGTCTGCACGAGATTAAAATAATAATTCTATTATTTCACAAATGTGACGTCTTGAGCTTGCGGTCCTTTCGGTCCATCACCAACTGTGAATTCAACCTTCTGACCTTTTTCAAGACTTTTAAATCCTTCGGTTTTGATAGATGAGAAGTGTACAAAAACATCTCCGCCCTGCGTGCGTTCGATAAAACCGAAACCCTTAGCAGCATTAAACCATTTTACGGTTCCGTGTTCACGTTCTGCCATTTAAAACTCCAATTAATATTACTGATAAAACTTTTTTGAAGAACAACATTTCAAGAACAATTTTTTAAGGAAACCAAAATTTGTAATTGCTTTCTGCTCTTCGGATCAAACTTAGTAATAATTTGTTTTCGAACAAAAAGATTTTATAAATTTATTTAATCATCATTGCAATTTGAGCTGCTTGCTTCTGGTTATATTCAAATGCGATCTTCTTATAGTTAACAAGGTCAATAATTGTACCTATCATACAAATACCGCCAGTTAGCAAATAAAGAATTCCAAGCCCTATCTGGTCGGTTAAAAATCTTTGTATGCCGGCTATTCCTAAAAATCCAACAAGTGTAACAAGAAGAATCACCTGCGGATCTCTTCTGCGAGCACGGTAAATATTTGCAAATTGCTGGGCTTTCTGTTCATCGAGATTTTTGATAATGCTCGAAATGTACATTTGCTCTTCGCCCATAATTTCAGGCATTAGTTCGTAGACGTTTGCCATGAAGCACCTCTCTTTGGTTGTTGAAAGTTGTTTATTGTTTGTTTGGCTAATTTTATAATTCTTAATAGAATTAGAACAAATGCTGCAATTCCAAGCGGATGAGTCTGAAATGAATCTGTTAAATCACCATGATATAAAAATGAAATTGATCTCCCCAGACCGCAGCCCGGGCAGTATTCAATACCCATATTATGGAAAGGACAGAATGTAAATTCCTGAACTTCATATGGATTTATAAAGAGTAGATATAAAAGTGCAAATGACCAAAGTAAGGCTTCAAAGTTAATCTTCGTTATTATGTTTTTTAATCTATTCATGGATAGATCATAAAATTATGGTTCGATAATACTTGAAAATGATACTTTTATCAAGCTTCAAATAATTAGTCGTTTGGTTTCATAATTGGTTTTATCCGATCACAAAATTTTATTATTGAAGTACTATTGAAGTGAGGGTCTTTACACTATTGTTCTCATAGGAAATAATATCGAGTTTGTTAATTGCACCTACAATCTCAATGTTTTTACTGTTAATTCTGTCTGCAAGACTTTTACATTTTAACGGGTTTAGACTATTTGCAATTCCCAGGTGTGGAATAAAAGGTATATCAAGACGCAATTCTTTTTCAAGAATCCCGGTGTAAAGTGCATCATGAAGTTTAACAAACAAACGGTATCCTTCTTCGGGGATCAAAAATAGATCGGTATAATCGCTGAATGAGTCTTTTACAATTTGAGCGCATCGAAGCACAAAGAAAAATGTTCCGAACTTATTCGTAATTTTTTTAACATGATCTGCCAATAGATTAAATTCGATATTTGCGACGGGGAAAACAATTGTAAAATGCGGATCAACTATATTATAAAAACGTTCATCATGTTTTTTTCGGATCGATTGAATCCAGTTGAAATCTTTTTTATCAATTGTTGGATATGCTACTACTAAATGCGACATTTATAAATATCTCTCTTTTATTACTTCAAAGTGATGTTCTGCATGTCCTGCAATGATATATGCCAAACCGCGAACAGTTACATCATAACCGGACGCGTTTCCTTTTTTAAGCCACATTTCGTTTTTCATAGAACGGAATACTGAGATGGTGGATCTACGAAGGTTTAAAAATTCTTCAATTAGGAGTGATAAATTTGTCTTATCATAATTGGAGTTGTTGATATACTCGTTTTCATCAAATCCTTGAAGCGGTTTCTGGTCCCCTCTGGAAAATCTTAGAGCCCGGTATGCGAAAACCCTTTCTGCGTCCATAATATGTCCGAGTACTTCTCTTATACTCCACTTGCCCGGGGCGTATCTCTGCTTTGATTTATCTTCTGAAATGTTTGAAAATAAATTTACAGCAGCAATTAACTGATCTTCAAGTACATCAGAAATATCTCCATCCGGAACAGCTTCAACATATTTATGATAATACTCAGCGTATTCAGTTTTGTCAGGTCTATTCACTGTATGACCTCCCGGAATCAATTCTTCTTTTTCTATAATTATCGTAGTCGGGCATTATTCTTGCGTATTCACTTGTCATAAGAGGTGAAGAAAAAATAAAATCGGCTGATGCACGATTACAGGCAATTGGAATATTCCAGACAACGGCAATTCTTAAAAGTGCTTTAACATCCGGATCATGAGGTTGTGCTTCCAGCGGATCCCAGAAGAATATCAGCAGATCGATTTCGCTTTGAGAGATCATCGCTCCTATCTGAAGATCTCCTCCGAGCGGACCACTTTGCAATTTGTTGATTTTAATACCAAGTGATTGTTCGAGTAGTGTTCCCGTTGTACCTGTTGCTAAAATATTATGGCTGGCAAGAGAATCCTTATTATACTTTGCCCATTCAATTAAATCTTTCTTCTTATTATCGTGCGCTACCAATGCAATTGTTTTCCTGCTTGATAATTCTTTTTTCAATACATCTTCCAATTTAAAATTCCTTCTCTTATTTCATCAGTAACAATTTTATTATAGATGAATATTTATTACTACTTACTTTGCAAATGTACAAACCGGAACCGACTTTTGTATTTAAATTATTTTTGCCATTCCAGTTTATTTTATGAGTGCCGGGTGATTTATCCGGTTCTTGTGTGGTCCAGATTTCTCTTCCCAATGGATCATAGATAGCAATGGAAACATCTGAAACAGTAGGCAGTTGATATAAAATTGTTGTTGATGGATTAAAAGGATTTGGATAAGCAGCAACTTTAAATTCCGTCGGAAGCGCTTTCTCTTTTATATTAGTGATAATATTCGATGAGCCTGGAGTTGGAGACATAAATCTCCAGACGTCAGAGCCGTCCGGAAATCTACCGAACGAAACATCGGTAGTTTGAGATCCAAAGGATAAAGAGTCGAGCCAGGTTGTACCGTCACGGGATACAATTCCTATAAACTCTCCATCTTTAGAAAGCTTAAAGTTGGTATGTATTCCGGGCTGATTATCGTTATGATTTTCATCGCACCAGACAATTAAGTGTTCACCGGGATTTAATATCAGATTGCTATCTTTGAACTGCCACTTTTTTAAATTGTCCTTTTTATCTGTTAGATACATTCCGCTTAATAATATCTGCTGACCAGTTGGATTGTAGAGTTCAATCCAATCGTCATATTCTCCTGCAGGATCTTTTATTGTATTTGAATTATCAGCCATAAATTCATTTATTACAACCGAGTTTGTAATCGATCCTCCTGATTTAACTTCAATAAACTGATTGCGCGGATAGATTACTTTATTACCTTCATTATCGGTTGCCTCAATTTTAAATCGTCCAAATCCGTTCTGACCAAGCGGAGGAATTACACCAACCCATCTGTCATTATCGGCAACCTTTCCATTTTGAACAGGACTGAATTTCATATCATAAAAATAAATAACGGTTAAGAGTCCTGGATGGTATTGCATTGTCATGTTAGTAATTGTTCCGCTATCAAATCCGGAAGCATAGACATAAATGGAATCATTCGGACCGGGATTCTTGGGTGAATAATCAATCTTATAAATAATCGGTTTAGCATTTACATAATTGATCTGGTTTGATATAGAATTGTACCTAACCTGGATAAATTCCTTGATGCCCCTTTTGACGTGAAGTTTATTCATTTCATCGAAAGAGTTTGTAAAGTCTGACATTGTAAAGCCGTAATCAAGTGTCCTGTAAGCATCGCTTACGGCATATCCTGTAATCTTATCGCGAATTGTATTAACCTTCGATGCGAGGTTATTAATGTTTACAAGGTTATTTCTAAAGAACTCTATGAAGTGAGTATAAAGATTCCTGTACTCCGGAATTGTTAAAATTCTTTCTATCAATGGGCGGGATGAGCTATTATCGACCTTCGGGAAATTATATGGATTAGCCGCTGCCCAGTTTATATCCCACCAGCTTATACCAAATGTATTATCGTAATCGTAAGGAATCCAGTTAAACTTCTTCTCGGTCGGTTCAAAATAGAGATAGTAATTATTCATCAACGACCAGTAATCGTCCCAGCCGCCAATCATTAAATTCATTGCCTGGTACATTAAAAATTGTTCAACATGAAAAATTGATTCTAACGAATCCGCAAAAACGTTTTGAGGAGTTTGATTAATTATTTTTATAAAACGGGCAAGCTGAGTATAATCGTTTTTACTTTCATTTGTAGTTAGCTCATATGCTTGCCGATTCCCGGAAAAAAGTTTATATAAGTTTGGATCACTTCCTTTATATGTTAAATCTGCGGGATAGAGACATTTCCAGAGATTGCCGCTGTCGTCGTTAAAATTCTTCTTTAAAAATTCGTCGTCAATATGCTCAACCGAAATATATAAACCGTGATAAGCGTTATTAATATATACTGCTGCGTGAGCAGCCCGACTTGCAATTGAACCAGCATTTTGAAAAAGGTCCCAGCTTATTTTTGCCCGCGCTATAGATGGATCATTATGCTCTCCATTCAGATTCATTTTATCGACATCGTAAAATTCTCTGCCCGGAACAAAATCATTAAATGATAGCTTAAATGATTTCTTTCTTGAGTCGCGCGAAGTGTTGCCGCGAATTCTAATGCCTACATCGGCAATAGTTGTATCGATAAATTTATTTTTAAAATGAATCGAACACCTGTGAAGTGAATCGGAATGCGGATTATTCATCATCCAAGTATAATCTGCACTGTTCATTGTAATCCCTACAGACGCTACCTCAGTATCATTATACAGCTTCCAGCTCTGATCGGTACTTTGCGCAAATGTTGTTGATAAAAATAACGCTATAAAAAATGTTGCATAAAGTTTCATTAAGAATCCATTTGGGAAATAATTACATAATTAAGGTAAGAAACTGAATTGAATATTTCTAACCATTATCAATCACATTTCATTGAATTTTTATAATAAATAGTAATTGCTTTTGAGGAAATTATTTCAAAATTTGAATTCGGAAATCAAATGGAGTTAGCATGTCATCACGCCGGGAATTCCTTAACAAATTTTTACTTTCAACAGGTGCCACATTTGTAGTTCTTAGAACCGATGCAATTGCGAGAGTTGCAGAAGCTGTAGAAGAGCTTGCTATTGATAAGTCACCAAAAGAACTTGCATCAGACGATGCCTTCTGGGGGCGAATCCAATCCGCATTCGATGTTGACCGGACATTGATCAATCTGAACAACGGAGGTGTATCTCCGTCACCTAAAGTTGTAATGGATACTTTCAAGAGATACACAGATTATTCCAACCAGGCGCCGGCTTATTTTATGTGGCGGCATGTTGAACCTCAGATTGAAACTGTTAGAGAAAAGCTTGCTATTGTATTTGGATGCAGCAAAGAGGAAGTTGCAATAACACGTAATGCCAGCGAAGCGCTTCAAATAGTTCAGCAGGGAATGAATTTAATAAGCGGTGATGAAGTCCTAACAACTACACAAGACTATCCGCGCATGATTACAACTTATACTCAACTTGAAAGAAGATGGGGTGTAAAACTTGTTCAGGTTCCATATCCAACTCCATTGCTGAATAAAGAAGATTATGTCAATGCATTTCGAAAGGGAATTACTTCAAAAACAAAAGCAATTCTTGTAAGTCATATTTGTTTTTTAACCGGTCAGATTTTACCAATACTTCATGTGAGCAGATTAGCTCACGAACACGGAATCCCGGTTATTTGCGACGCTGCACATTCATTCAATCATATTCCGTATAAACTCTCTGACCTTGAATGTGATTTCTTCGGCACCTCTCTTCATAAATGGACGTATGCACCTGTAGGCACAGGCATGCTTTATATGAAAAAGGATTTGATTAAAACAATCTGGCCATTAATGGCAGCACCAAAAGAAATGGATGAAAATATCCGCAAGTTTGAAGAGATAGGTACTCACCCTGCAGCAACACATAATGCAATTGCAGAAGCTCTTGCATTCAACGAAGCAATAGGTATTGAAAGGAAAGCTGAACGATTCCGGTATTTGCATTCAATTTGGATAAACAGGGTCCGTGGATTCAGCAATGTCAAATTCAGAGTGAATATTGACGATCCTTCCAACTGGTGCGGTCTGGTTAACTTTTATATTGATGGTGTTGATGTTGGAAAGCTTGTGGATTATCTGCTTAGTAAGCATAGAATTTATGTAGTGCCGATTGTTCATCCTGAGTTTAAAGGTATTCGTGTAACTCCGAATGTTTATACGCTGACTTCGGAGATTGATCTCTTTGCAGATATAATAATTTCCGTTGCAAAAGGTGAAATTAAAGAGGTGATGGGGTAAAACGATAGCTGGAAGAATCAGAAGAAATTCTTAAAGTAATACCCTTTACTTAGCAGGTAAGACCGATGCTGTTTTATAAATTCCGCAACCGATTCTATACCTATAACTTTTGTAATACCTGTCCGCAGTACTTGTTCTTTCTGAACATAGATATCGCCTTTGTAAGGAATCATGGGGTTGAATTCCAGATCCTGTTGTTTGGAAATTGGATGAAGTATAAACTGATAATCTGCCGGTACAGATTTTACTAAACCGACAAGTTCGAAATTAGGGACACCATCGCGTATTGCAAGCACAATTCCCCCGCTTGAACCCCGATTGAAAACAGCATCAATCAGAAAAGTGTGTTTCTCTCTGCCGGGGCTGCTTACAATTCCTTTGGATATCATTTTATAATTCATCGGAAAACCGAATACATAAATAAAACTGCCCCATTCCAATTCTGTTGAATTACCCCAGGGATAATTAAAAACAGCAAGACTTGCAGTGTTAGTAGGATGGAATTTCTTTCCAAGTAAGCAAATATCCAGAGATTTATCCATGAGTATTATCTCAAGCTCTCCGCCTTCAGGTAAGTCGGGAATATAATTTGACTGACGAGTTTTTACAGAAACACTTTGAACGTATTCTGATAAAGAACCATCGACTTTTACGAAATACGAAATTACTGTATCAGGAAAGTTTACAATGTGCGCAACGCTAAGAAGCGCAACAATTCCAAGATCTTCTAAAACTACAGTTGCGGTTCCGGATGATGTCCTGTTGAAATAGACAATCTGAGTTGCATTTTTTTCTAATTCAATTTTTTTTATGTCGTTTACTAATAATTTGGTGGATTCATCAAACACATAACTGTTATAAAAAGCTATACTGTTTAATAACTTGATTGAATTGCTTATCTCTTCAAGCTGCTTTGAAGTGCTTTTATATGGGAATTCACTATCATACTTTCCGTCTGTTAAAGCCGGGTAAACAGTTTCATAAACGGATGTACATGATAATGTAATGAGACTTATAAATAAAGCTGTTAACACTAAAATTCTTTTGCTCAATAGCATAAAACACCAATTCTTAATTTTTCTCTCCGTTTAAATCTACTTTAATTTGTTTATATTATAAAGTGTAAAATAAATATCGGAATTGATGTTCTTTATATACTATCTATTTTCCATGTTGCCCTGATAGTTCATTTGATTCTGCATCCATGCTTCCCTTAAAGTGATCTGCTCTTTAGTCGGATTCTCCATTACATTGAAAACATGTCTAATTTGTCTTGGTTGAACAGTAATGTTTACTTCTCGTTCTTCATTGTCTCTTAAGATGGATATTTTGAAACTATCGCCGACTTTAAGTTTGCCAATAGGAGCTAATAATTGCTGAGCATTCTGCAATGTAATTTCCTTACCATCAAATTTGAATAAATGGTCGCCGCTTTTTAATTGAGCGATTTGAGAGGGCTCTACATTTGTCACAATAAATTTCCCATCTTTAAAACCGACTCCAAATCCGAGACCTATTCTAGAAGAATCAACACCAGCGCTCTCAGTATATTCAATCCCGATTTTTTCAAAATAGTCTTTAACGGGTAGTTTCTCCGTACCGTCAATATAGTTATTAATAAAAACTCCGATCTCCGGGTAAGTCATTTTCACAAATTCATCAAAAAATTTCTCTTCGCTGAAAGATTTATTAGCACCATATTTTTTGGCAAGTTCAAGAATCAATTCTCTCAATCCTCTTTTTCCATTTGATAATTCTAAGAGCCGTATATCAAGAAGAGTTCCTACAACCGAACCTTTGTTGTATATATTAAAGTATTGATCCTGTCTTTCGGTTGATTTTATGCCGAGCGTTGTAAGTGACATCGTCTGATCAAAATTATCATTGATTGAAAGTTTTTGCCGCAACTGACGCAGGTAGTCATCAAGATTCATAATGTAATCTCTTAACTGCATTATGTCCGAAGCCCATTCAGTAACGCCTTCATAGAACCATAAGTGTTTGGACATAACCGGCTTTTCATAATTGAAATTTTCTACTAACTCGCTGTGAATTAAAAGCGGAGTAACAATATGGAAAAATTCGTGTGCTGCCGTCGATCTGAGCTCAATTATATTTTGTTCTTTTAAAGTATCTTCTTTCATTACGTATATAGAGCTGTAATTATGTTCCCATGCACCGGCAGAAAAGTTTTCAAAATGGAAAAGGAATACATACCGTTCAACCGGCAGTCCCTGTAGAAATTGATTGGTCGCACTTAGTACATCTTCCAGAGAGAATAAAATATTTTCCGATTTGATTAATCCGGTTTTAGAATATGTGAACACATCAATTACAGTCTTTTCAATTTTTGTTGATGCCTTTGAAAGATTGCCTAAAAGTATTGGGGAATCGACGACATAATCGTATGTTGGTGCGTAATAATATCCATGGTTGTTCTTTTCTAATGCTGTACCTATCATCCAGTCTTCGGGATATTCCAATTTTATCTCGATCGGGTATTTCTGCATTCCGTGAAAATATCCGAATACAGTCTGACCGTTTATTAAAGCGTGGTCTTCTTCTAATGAACTTCCGCACATCGGGTAAACCGGGTTTTTATCCATGGGTGTATCGAAGGTTTCGGCAATAGTATATTCAATTTTAGCAGCAGATTTCGGATCGGATATTTCCCATTGATTGGTAGAAATATTTACTGTTGGAATATCCTTACCTTCTTTATCAAATACTTTAAAACTTTTTACATATCTACCGATGTCCATAATTTGATATGTGCCGGGTGCAGTTGCTGCAAATTGATAGATTTTATTTCTCTCGGTTAATTTCTCCGGAATCAAAGTCACCTTAAACAAATCGTCAGCGCGATCATTAAGATTTACATAAAACTTGTTCTGAGCAGAGAGCGATACCAAAGAAATTAATGTGAAAAGAATAAGGAATAGAACAAATCCAATTTTACGTTTCATTTTTATACTCAATCTAATTTGTGTCTATTTGGACGGATTGTCGCATGGTATTGTGCCGGTCTTTTAAGAAATTTTTATTTACCAAATGATACTGGGAAAGTAATATTAATAGGCAACCGGTCAAAAAAATAAGAAAACCTGTTTCCTCAACCGATTGCCTTTAAAAAATCAGTGGACGATCTTTAATTCAACTACTTAACTTTCTCGAATAATAACTCAGTAAATATGAAATCCGGTGAATTAGGGACTTCAATAGTAAACTGTCTTATCTCACCGTTGAAGTTCATATCAAACTTAATCCAGCCCCGTGTAAGGAATTCGTCTTCCCAATCGATATAAAATTGATCGAAATGGTAATGTTTCAGTTCACCGCGGAAAGTTGGAGATGGTACAAATTGTAAAAATAATTTTCCATCCTTTAGACTTACTTCGGTTTTACCATACATTTTATCTTCGTAAGTACCGCAATACTTTTCGAGCGCTAAAGATGGTTTTGTATTTTTTACCCTTATTTCTTCTCTTCGCTTGTTCTCTTTATCATAAGCTTCCATTCTTCTCGACCAGGACTCAAGGGAGGTTTTATTGTAATCTTTAGGTTCAACACCTATCATAACATCCATAATATAATTTCTAATTGCACCCACCATTCCGGTTTCAAGATTGCTGAGAATAACAATTCCAAGTTTTTCTTCCGGTACGATCGAAACATCAGAAATCATTCCCGGCATTCCGCCTCCGTGATTTAATACGCGTTTTCCATTATTATATGCAATAAACCATCCCAGTCCATAATTGCTATTTCCAATAAACATATTGTTTGACCACATCTCATTCGATTGACGTTCACTGAAGATTCTAATATCGCCATACTTTCCCTTGTTTAACTGAAGACGAATCCATTGAGCCATATCTTTAACATTGGAATTAATTGCTCCGGCGGGTGCAACAGTTTCTATTGAATAATAATCGCTTTGGGGAACAACATTACCATCCTTTGTTCTATGCGGCCATGCATTATTTCCTATTTCTTTCATTTCTTTTATAGTTGTATTGCTTCGTTCCATTCCCAGCGGTTCAAAAAAATTATGTTTTATATAGCTGTGCCAGTTAGTATCGGATACAGCTTTTATTACTTCGCCGGCAACGCTGAACATGATGTTTTGATATCCATATCTCGATCTGAAACTTGTAGCTGGTTTAAGATATTGAGAACGACGGATAACCTCGTCTTTATCATAATTGGAACCGAGCCAGAGAATGTCGCCGCTGAATGTTGCAAGTCCGCTTCGGTGAGTTACTAAATCCCTTATAGTCATTTCCTTTGTAACCCACGGATCGTACATGTGGAAATAAGGCAAATATTTAATAACAGGATCATCCCATTTTAATTTTCCCTGATCAACTAATCTTGCAATTGAAGCAGTTGTAAATGCTTTGGAACAGGAAGCAATCATAAAATTTGTGTTTTCGTCAACCGGATCATTCTTTTCAATATTTCTAAGGCCATAACCTTTGGCTAAGATAACTGAGTCGTTCTTTACAATCGCTACAGCAAATCCGGGCATCTTCCAGTCATTCATTGCTTGCTTGATGTAGCTATCAATTTTTTCGAGTCTGTCCTGCTGAGCGAAGAGATTTGCTGAAATGAAAAAGAATAGAATAAATGTAAAAGCGGTTTTAATTCTTGATACCATACTAATCTCCATGGGGAAGTTAATATTAAGATTATGAGCAGGATTGGAAAATCACAGTTAATTATTTATCCTGCTCATGAAAAATAGTTTGTTATTCAATGCCGGGCAATTCAATTTTTGAACGTGTAAAAAAAATGGGAAATCGTTTCATAACACAGTGTCCAATCATTTCGGAAATCTCTGTAAAACCTAGCAAGTCGGTATTAATGGTTACATGATAGAGATGCGGATCCTCGATGTTCTTATGGAAATATTTCCAGATATAATTTTTACGTGCTTCATCTTCGGTTTTAATAAAATCTGCTGCGGCTTTGCGGTCAACCTCATATAATTTCATCGAGTTTTCTATCCGGAAATTTATTGGAGCCACCAATCGAATATGAAACGCCCGGTGTGTGTTATCTAGAATTATATTAGCACCCCGTCCTACTAAAATTATATTTCCGTACTCTGCAAGTTTTGTGATCGTATGTGAAGTTTTATGAAGCAGTAATAGTTTGGATGGCGTTATTCCAAGCATTTCTCCGAACCACGAATCAATTTTTGCAGGCTTCTCTTCGGACAAATATTTTCTGAAATGATCTGGCAGGTTATGATCCTCCATAACCTTTTCCATTAATTCTCTATCAAAGTAAGCCCAATCATTATATTCTTCAGCGGCATGTCGATTCAGAAATTCAACCAGACTTTCGCACACTTTTGCGGCACCAGTACCGGTTTCCCTTGAAATCGTAATGATTGGACCGGGATTTAATTTTCTTCTGTGGCGTTTTGCTTCTTCGGATTCTTCATAATGTTTCTCGATATAGATGCGGGCTTTTTCATATGAACCAAGGACTTTCATAATTCACCTCCTCATTTTTGTGGTTGAATGGAGGAGAGGAAAATTTCTAATTAAAAAATAATGAAAGAAATCTTTAAGTGCTTGGGTTTATTGTTAAAGAAAAAATCCACTTTGTAAAGAGGGCTTTCTTTATAATCTATTAACCTTCATACCGAGCCACTTTCCCAGAGTTGTGTAGATTAACTCTTTTTCTTCGCCATCAAAACTCCTGATGCTGGTTCCGTGTGCACCGCCTTTTTTAACCATCTTAAGGGAGTTGTTTTCACCTAATAGCTGCACTGAAGTTGCGCTCCATGTATCATTTCCACCGTAAATGTATAGAATATTACTCGCTTCTTTCTGTAACCATTTGTTTACTTTCTGCATCGAACTGCAGTTGTATTCAATCTTTGCACTTTCCGGTACCAACATAATATTTGAACCATCTTTTATTTCAGTCAGTAAATCTTTGAAGGGGGAAAGGTCATAGCCATAGTAACCAATTTCATTATAAGCTTGAACATAAAATGGAGCAAAATCTTTCATTGCCTGTTCTGTAAAGAAATAGAGAGGATTAGAAGCTTTCATGTGATTGTACAAAACTTCGGCGCTCGCATCGGGTTCGGGAATATCTTCGCATTTTGTTTGTCCCCACTGCCAGAATGCAAATGAGTATTCAAGTGTCATATATTCAAGTACAAAATCATAATCCCATGCAAAACGGATTTGACCCTGTTCGGCATCTTTCATTAGCAGATTTCTAACTTCATCTCTTTTGGAAAGAAATGCCCGTTGAAACTTTTTAATTTTTTCTCTGCACTCTTCCGTACCGACTGAATTAAGGAACATATAGATGCGTGGATCTTCCTGTGCAAGATTAATTGGTGCAACATATGGTACGGACACATCCACATCATGAGGATAGAAATAACGATGGTAAAGAGTCGTCTGTCCTCCTTTGCTAACTCCGGTATTAACCCATTTGCCTTTGTAAAGTTTTTTGAATAATTCTACGATTTCATGATGATCGTTTGCAGCCTGCTCTACTGTTAAATAATTCCAATCAAGATTTTCAGGAACGGATTTGCCGAAATAGCGATGTTCAACAATTATTTGATTAGCTTCTAAAATTCTAGCCAGTTCGGTTTTTGAACTTCGGTTTGCTGCATAACCCTCTGTTACAAATACCATCGGTTTTGAATAATCAGAATGTGATAGATAAATTTTCTGTGTGAATGTTTTGCTCTTCGGATTTTTATGATCGACTGGTTGATTTATTAGTATTTCATATCCTTCCTGATATGTCGTATCAGTTTTGATCTCTTTTATTTCAGCAATTTCCCTGAAGGATTTTAGTTGTTTTAATAATTCTGATTCAGTCTGTGAGTATGAGATTGAATAGATAAAAAGGACCAGAATGAAATAGTTTAAACAGCGTCTCATATAATTCTCCTTTAAAATGCTTTCCATTCATTAAGAAGGGATCTATTTAAGAAGCAAAATAATCACGAAGCTTGATTAAAACCACCTCTCTTTGCTCGATTTTTTTCTTAAATTTAACATTGGAAAACTGCTATTATGAATTTCATTAAGATAAAAGAGAGACTTAAGACAAAAACCGTCGGCGTTGCCGGATGCGGTGGCCTGGGGTCAAATGCTGCTGTCGCGCTTGCACGTGTAGGAGTTGGAAATCTGATAATTGCTGATTTTGATAAGATAGAAGTGAGTAACTTAAATCGGCAATATTTTTTTCATGACCAGATCGGGAAATTCAAAGCTGAAGCGCTTAAAGAGAACATTTCCCAAATTAATCCGGAAGTGACAGTTGAAGATCATGTTATTACACTTAATCCGGAATTAATAATTAAAATGTTCGCGGGATGTGATGTTATAGTTGAAGCATTCGACAAATCTGAAATGAAAGAGATGATCGTAGGAACGGTGCTTTCTCAATTCCCATCCACTCCTTTGGTTTGCGGGGTTGGACTTGCAGGATGGGGAGGCAATAACTTAATTAAAACTGAACAATTCGGGAATTTATATATTGTTGGTGATCGGGCTAACGAAACATCCGAAGAGAATCCGCCTTTAGCTCCGCGAGTTGGCGCTGTTGCAAACATGATGGCAAATATTGTCCTGGAATTATTATTGGGTAAAGACAAATGAAAATCGTTCTGAATAATAGAGAAGAAATATTAGAAACTAATCTGGAAGAAATTAATGTCGACAAACTTCTGAAGATCAAAAAATTTTCTTTTACGAGATTGATTGTTAAAATCAATGATCGATTCATTCCAAAAGAAAATTATGGTATAGCTTCTATTCATCCTAATGATAAAGTGGATGTGATCCATATGATTAGTGGCGGATGATTTAATAGGTATAAGATACAAACAAAAAGACTCAAGGAATTTGACAGTAAAAAATCCCGAAGCTATCCGGGATTTTTTTAGTAACGGAACTTTATTTGAATTTCCATTCGATTTCTTCATATTTAGACTCAAGCTCAAGAAGTTCCTGTAGGTCTATTTTTAACTTTTTAAGATGTTCAAAAGCTGGAACGCGTTTATATCCCATCAGCGGAATTTATAAACGGCATCGAGGAGTTTTTCATGTTTTGCCTCGCGGAACTTTTTTAATGCAGCTCGTTTTTCATCAATCGATTTGCCTTCTATATCATAGCCATATTCTTCTTTCAATTGTTTTTCATATCGTTCCTATCTTGATAAATATTCTTCTTCGGTATCTGCTTTATAAATCGTGACATAATTATCAACATATTCAGGTACTTTAGCCGGTTCATCGGTTGGTGCGTAATCTCTTGGTTCCACATCATTCCATGGAAGTTTGCAGAAACCGGCAAGCCCAAACTCATTTCAATGAACCAAATTTATACCTAAGAGCGATTGTTGTATGAAACCCAAATAATTATTAGACTTTGTATCAAAAAATTGATGGAAAGTGAAATGAAGCTGCTTCCAGCTCTAAAATTGCTAATTGCAGCATTTTTTTTAACAATTACAATAAAACCACAGATATCGAATCGAATAACAATTTTTCATGCCGGAAGTTTAACCATTCCTTTTGAAAAAATAATTGAAGGATTTAAAAAAGAAAATCCCGGAGTTGTAGTCTTAAAAGAGATTGCCGGTAGCCGAGAAGGTGCACGGAAAATTACCGATTTGAACAAAGCTTGTGATGTTTTTGCCTCGGCAGATTATTTTGTGATTGACCAGC
>JAGUYK010000037.1 GCA_020061355.1 Ignavibacteriales bacterium
AAACGACGGTAAAAAAAAGTAAATGGCGAATATAATTACGCTCTCGCTGCGTAAATAAACGCAGCCGTTCTTCAATTCTACTCACGCTGGGGGTTGAAAAGAACGTCGCACAGTGTGATAGCCGAATCGAACTTCCGGATAGATAAGGCGAATCAATTTTCGGAATAGTCTAATCAAAATCTGTCTGTTGATGTTGACTGGACGAAATTAAAAAACAGACTATGTGTGTAGAAGTTCATCGGACGGTTTCTTCGGACCGGGGTTCGACTCCCCGCACCTCCACCATTCCTAATTAGCCAAGACGATTTTGTAATTAAAACGAAATCTATTTGATCCGTTTTATTGTTTAACCACCTTAAAATTGATTACAACCTTGAAGATTAAGCACACAAAATAATTCGGGGAACCTTCAAGGTTAATCAGAAATTAAAGATTCTCCCTAATGACCAAGTACTGCCTGCTGGGGATGCCTTAAGCATTCACCTCACTCCGTCCGGTTCAGAATAACAATTTACCTGTCATTCTGAGGAGTCCGCTTTTTGTGGACGACGAAGAATCTTGAACAATGAGATTTAATGAATCTGTTAATTGACTGAATTGCTGGACTTATTTTTTTAGATCTGTTTTAATCTGTTTGATCTGCTGTATCTGTGTGCTATTAAGCTATAAATTGAACGACAAGCTTGATGGTTAAGCACACAAATTAATTCGGGAAGCTTTCAAGGTTGATGACTCCTATTGAGTTTACTTTGAAAATATTTATAATCCATTAATTTTAGCAACAAAAGGTAAAGCAAAGCATCTTATATGTTAGAAATTTGCAATTCTTTGGAAGAAAGGATTGAGAAAACCTGATCTTATAATTGATCTCCATATAGTTTCTGCTGTTGCTCTCCTATTACTATTGATCTTCAGCAATCTATTATTTGCTTGCATAGATAATAGAAATGACTCTTTAAATCAGCTGATTACTTATAAAAGATTAAATTCAAAAACAATCCAGGTTGCTCTTGGCTGCGATGCAATTACCGCTATTTCAACTAAAAGAGGTATTGTTGTAATTGATTCAGGTATATCATCATCGCTTGCAAAGAAATACCGGGAAATAATCCGGAAAGAATTTGGACTTGATAATTTTTTATACCTGATTAATACCCATTCTCATCCCGATCATACCGGCGGCAACCTTGCTTTCCCTGAATCTGTTATTATTGGTCACGAAAACTGTGAAGGTGAGATGCTGGAGTACTGGAAAGAACCTGAAAAAGTAAAAAATGGATTAGTAAGGATTGTTGATCAGCTCAATAAGCAGCTTAATTCTTCTGAATTCAATAGAGATGAACAGGATGAGATTAAAAAACAGATAATCCGTTATCAATCCGCTCTGGATGATATCAATCAGCAATCCGGAATTCTCTATCCCGATAAGACTTTTAGTGATCAAATGACTTTCAGCGTCGGTGATTTATCCTTCAGCTTAATTTATTTCGGCGCGGCGCATTCTAAAAGTGATATAATAATTCATCTGCCGGAATTGAAAATCCTCTTTATAGGGGATCTCTTTTCGCGTTATGGAAGACCCCATTTCGAAATTGGTAAAGTGAAAAAATCTGAACGGTGGGAAATTGTTAAAAAGTGGCTGCTGGAACGGAAAGCAGACGTTGAACAGATTATTACCGGACACGGCGAAGTATTATCCGTTGATGATCTCATTGCATTCATCAATTATTAATAATTATTGGGGGAAAAAATGCCGGGAAAACAATTTTATCTCATCATCTTAATTTTGTTCTATCCGCTCTGGGTTTCATCCCAGAATAATCACGCAAATTCAAAATCAGATCAAATTCCTTTCAGACTAACCAACAATAAAACAATCATCCCTGTTAAAGTAGGGGATTCAAGAGAATTAAAAATTATTCTCGATAGCGGAATGGGCTGGGATGGATTGTTAATTATGAATCCGGGACTGAAGGATTCCATTAAATTAATCAATCCTCGGGAAGCAAATCTGGGAGGTGCGGGCTCCGGCAATCCGCAGCCGGCTTTTTTTTCTGATTCAATGAGTTTCATTATTAACAAAACGGAATTTAAAAACCAGAGGATTGTTGTTTTAACAAGTGATCACTACAAAGGAATCCGGAATGACGGCGTAACCGGATACTCTTTATTCGGTCATTACTTAATCGAAATTGATTATGATAATATGACCATTTCTCTATTTCCTCCGGGTCAGAAAACAATTGACTATGCATGGACGGAAATTCCAGTAACTTTCAATGAAAGGAATATTCCGTGCATCGACGTTAAGGTATCTATTGAAGGCGAAACTCCGGTAACTCTTTACTGCTATATTGATTATGCATCTTCAGAATCAATTGAATTGCTTATAAAACCCGATCAAAAGTATTCACTCCCTGAAGTTACTGAGGAATACTATCTGGGCAGAGGTCTCAGCGGGGATATTTACGGGAAACGCGGTAAAATTTCAAAGGTCGTTATTGGCCCTTATGAATTAAAGAATCTATTCGCAGCTTTCGCTCCGGCTGAAGTCCGTTCCAGACAAAGAGGGGCTGATGCTGTTGTAGCAAATAATCTCCTTCGCAGGTTTAACTTGATTTTTGATTACTCCAACAAAAAATTCTATATAAAACCGAACAGTCACTTTGACGGGCAATTTTAAAAGCGGGGATTAAAATGAAAAAATTATTATCTGTTATTATTATTGCTTTATCGTTATCTGCAATAACAAACATTAACGCTCAGGAAATCTTCGATGCTGTTAAAAACAACGATCTCAATAAGGTTAAATTATTAATCGAAAAGGAGCCTGATCTTGTTAATGCCAGAGATCCGAATGAACAAAGTCCTTTACATTATGCCGTCCAAAAATCAAATCCCGATATAATTAAATTACTGGTCGTGCGCGGGGCCGCAGTTGATATTAAGAATAAAATGGGACTAACTCCTTTCTATTATGCCGCCTCTTCCGGAAAAAAAGATATAATTAATTATCTCCAGGCTAATGGAGCAAATAAAAAAGATTTGGAATTAAAAAATCCCTGGGGCAGAACCCCGCTCTGTGCCGTTTCAAGAGACGGCGGAAATGTTGAAACAATCAAAACTCTGATTGATTTAGGGGCTGATATTAATGCTAAGGATAATTCAGGATGGTCTCCAATTCAGCTTGCTGCATGGCGCCCGTATAAAGATGTTGTCAATATTCTCCTTGAAGCAGGAGCTGACCTGGAAATCGGCAGGGATGAGGGTAAGCGGCTTTTCGGTAATGCCGTATCGTTTGGATTGGAAAATTTATTTGAGAAAATGATCAGTCTGGGTTTTTCGATTGATATTAATAATTCTGATACAAAAGCACTAATTCTTTCTGCGGCCGGAGGTGGTTCAAAAAAAATTACGGAATTCTTAATCAGTAAAGGTTTCGATCTTAATTATAAGAATAGGTATGGTTGGGCTCCGGTTCATCTTGCTTCTGAACAGGGACATAAAGAAATAATTTCTTTATTACTTCAAAATGGTGCCGATATAAATATCAGAAATATGCTCGGCCAATCTGCATATAATATCGCTGTTGAAAGAGATGACCCGGAATTAGCGGATTACTTGAAATCTTTGAATGCTGAAACTTCAGATCCGGAATTCCCGGTAATTGAAGGCAAATACCTTGGACAGACGCCTCCGGGAAATACACCGGCTCCTTTCGGTTCAGGAATTATTTTCCATCGCTATAATCCGCATTCTACTGTTGCTGTTTCTCCCGATGGTGACGAAATTTTCTGGAATCCGATGATAAATCCGCGCGGGGGCGGTTATTCTTCTGGGTATTTAATATCGACAAAACTGGTAAATGGTGTCTGGACTTATCCTAAAAAAGTCTCTTTTTCAGAAAAGGAGTACAGAGATGATCATCCTGTCTTCTCTTATGATGGCAATAAATTATTTTTTGCATCTATCAGACCTGTTGATAAATCAAATTCTCAGGATAATCAAAAACGAATCTGGTATGTTGAAAAAGAGCAAAACGGGTGGAGCAGTCCAAAACTTTTCGAAGAACAGCCCTTACCGGAATCAGCTTCGGAAATGTTTTTCACTTTTTCGTTTGATAGAGAGGGGAACTATTATTCAATGGATGGCCGGGATATTTTTTGCGCCGTGTATCAGAACGGTAAATATCTCCCTCCTGAAAAGCTGGGTAAAAATATTAATACCGGTGAATTAATCGGTGCGCCTTATATCTCCCCGGATGGTACATTCCTCCTCTATTTCAAAGGAAAACCTTTTGTGAGCTTTAAAAGAAATGACGGCAGCTGGACCGATGGAATTGAGATTGAGAAGAGTATTGGAAGGAGTTTGAACTATTCATTCAGCGGAGATTACATTTTTATGGGATTTGGAAATAATTCCTGGGTGAGCATTAAAATCATTGAGCAGTTGAGACCGGAAGAATAAAAATTATATCAATGGAAATCTTAAAATGAAAAAACTATTACTCGTTAACCTGCTGCTTATTGCAGCAATTGCAATTAAAGCACAACAGAAAGATTTTCCAAAACTCACCGGCCCGTATTTTGGACAAAACTCTCCCGGAAATATCCCTGAAATATTTGCGCCAGGAATTGTCTCAACAGAAAATGCATGGGAAGCTGCAATATCATTTTCTCCCGACGGGAAAGAATTTTTCTTCACAAGAAGAGAAAATATACAGGGAAATGAAAACAGAATATTGCATTCAGAATTGATTAATGGAAAGTGGACTGTGCCGAAACCGCCTCCATTTGCAAAGGATTTAATAGAGTACGAATCATTTATTTCCCCTGATGGAAAAAAAATCTTCTATAATTCAGACAGACCCAAATCCGATAACCCGGCGGCGGTCGGTGAAATCTGGTATTCTGAAAAAACACCCGGCGGATGGAGTGAAGGAAAATATCTCACAGAAACTATAAATAAGGGTTGGATTATGTTTGTAACTGCTTCAATGAATAACAATTTGTACTTCACCGCCGGATTTAATAGAAAATTCGGCATTTATAAATCCGAATTCAAAGATGGAGTTTATCAGGAACCGGAATTTCTCCCGGACGAAATAAATTATTTGCGCGGAGCCCATCCCTTTATCTCGCCTGATGAAAGCTACTTGATATTTGATGCCCAACCTGAAGGAATGGGGAAGTCACAATTATATATCAGTTTTAAAGATAAAAATGGCAAATGGATGAAAGCTGTAAAATTTGATAAATCAATCAATAAAACATTTACAGAAAATATCCCCAATGTATCGCCTGATGGTAAATACTTTTTCTTCCATCGTAATAACGATATCTACTGGGTCTCTTCAAAAATTATTGAAGATCTGAAACCAGAGGAATAACATGAAGAACTTAATAAGAATATTCTTTTTCATACTTAATAGTGCTGTTGTCATTTATTCTCAAACTTTGCCATCAGCAAATATGAGCAAGAGTGATAGCTTGCGTAACGAAGGTGAAATTCTTAAAGGCATTGAAGAATGCAAAAGTGTATTTCTACGCAATCCAAAGGATATCCGTAATCTTTATAATTACTCCCGGTTCCTTTCAAAAAATAAACAGATTGATAGTTGTTTTAAGTACCTGAAAATTGCAGCGGAGATCGATACTTCAATTACACCATTGATTGAGCCGGACTTTCTGACTGCAAGAGAAAGTGAACAATGGAATGATTTTGAAAACAGATTAATCTCTAATCTGAATATAAAATTCAAGAATGGGATTAAAGATATCGATTATGCAAAAGTACTCTGGAAATTGAGAGCCTTTGACCAGGCATATTTTCTTGAGACAGGAATTGCCGGAAGAAAACTGGGTTTCAAATCTTCAGTTGTAGAAGCATTATGGAAATTGAAATTCATGATCCAGGAAAAAAGCCAAATAGAACTTGTAGAGTGGATTGATAAAAAAGGCTGGCCGAGAATAATAAATGTTGGTAGAGAGGCTGCATTTACTGCCTGGCTTGTTATTATGCATTCCAATAGCAAACTTCAGAAAAAATATTTGCCGGTGATAAAAAAAATATGCGAAGAGAACGAACTCCCTTGGGAAAGATATGCTTCAATTTATGATAGATCTCAATTCAATGATAATAAACCTCAAAAGTATGGTACACATATCACCTATAATGAAAGAACCGGAAGTATGGAGCTTTATCAGCTCGAAAATGAATCGATGGTAAATGTCTGGAGGAAAGAAGTTGGTTTGGAACCGCTGGAAGAATATCTTAAACAAAATAACATTCCAAGTAAAACCAAAATGAATAATCAATGATTAATCACAAGGTATTAATTGTTTTTTATGTTGTTAGTAAATCATAGTGGAGATTAGAATGAAAAATATTGCAGTCATATTGACTTATTTCATTATAACAAATTGTCTTTTCGCTCAGAGTATTAATTATGTATTGTTAGATTCGGCAATAACAAAAGGAGATAAAATAATTTCGACAGATTCTCGAGTATTTTTTAAAAATGTTGAAAGCGTTATTATTTGGGCAGACAATAAAATATTATTCGAAAAGTATTATCATAATTACAATAGGGATTCATTGCACAGAATACAATCTCAAACAAAAAGTATAGTTTCATTACTTTTAGGAATTGCTATTGATAAAGGGTATATAAAAAATGAAGAAGATTTTGTAAAGAATTATTTCCCTGAGTATTTCAATTCCAAGAATAAGATTAAATCAAAATTAACAATAAAGCATCTTCTTACAATGTCAGCTGGATTTGAATGGGAAGAAATGATCCCTTTCGAAAATCCAGATAATGATAACAGAAAGATGTTCCAGAGTGGTAGATGGCTGGACTATGTTTTATCTCGACCGGTGATCGTAGAACCATTTACTGAATTTAAGTACAATAGCGGCTATCCGATAATTATTGCCCGGATAATCGAAAAGACTAGCGGACTCACCTTAGATAAATTTGCAGAGCAACATCTTTTTAAACCGCTTGATATAAATGAATATTTCTGGTTAAAAGATAGTACCGGTTTATGCCATGCTGGTGGCGGACTTTCAATGAAACCGATTGATATATTAAAAATTGGTGTTATGGTTTTAAATAAAGGGAAATGGAATGGAGATCAAATTATTTCCGAGAATTGGATTGCCAAATCTGTTGAACCATATTTCAAGACATCTTTCGACATTGCTGAATATGGTTTTTTCTGGTGGATCAGAGAAATGAAATTAAAAAATGGAAAAACCACAAAAGTTATCTCTGCAGAAGGTGCGGGAGGCCAAAAAGTATATATTTTCCCCCAGTATCAAATTGTAGCTGCTTTTACAGAAAGAAACTACACTACTCCGCAAGTCGGAACGATCTTTATCAGGGAAACAATTCTCCCGGTACTCGAATGAAAACTATAGGAATAGTTGGTGGTACTGGATGGATCTCCACATTAAAGTATTATCGTTTGATTAATGAAGAAATTAACAAACGATTAGATGGATACAACTCTGCAAAATGTATCCTTTATTCATTGAACTTTGCAGACATTGACAGGATAAAAAAGAGAGATCCGGATCAGAAAGAGGTTGGCCTTATTTTAATTGATGCGGCAAAGAAATTAAAACTTGCTGGAGCTGATTTCCTCGTATTATGTGCAAATACTCTCCATATCTTTACGAAACAAATCGAACAAGCTGTATCTCTTCCAATTGTTCATGTCGCTGATGCCGTTGGGAAATTCGCATTAAAAAGTAAAATAAAAAAAGCTGGTTTGCTTGGTACGCGACTTACGATGGAAAAGGAGTTTAATAAGGACCGGTTATTTCATCATGGAATAAAAACTTTTATCCCAGAATTAGAAGAAAGAAAGTTTATTGAAAATTCTATAATGAGCGAACTTTTTTATGGTATCATAAATCAAAAACGAAATAAAGGTATTTATCTATAATAGAATTATTGAAACAGGAAGGAGCTGATGGAGTAATACTTGGATGCACTGAAATTCAAATATTAATAAATCAATCCGATTCACAAATCCCTTTATTAGATAGTTTGCAGATTCATGTTGACTCCGTTGTTGATTTTGCGCTTCAGACATAGATGGTTTTATCATCCTGCTTACCCTAACTTTTTCAAAAGAAGTCTTTCAGTATGTTTGAATTATTAGCCTGTTTTAGTAATTCTGTACATATAAAACCGTGCCAAGCCATAATTTTCGTTGCTTTACGACTCATATTAAGTTAAATTTGAAACCGTAATGAGTCAGTTTTTCTTCACAAAATTAAGCGGTGCAGGGAACGATTTCATCCTTTTTGATATGAAATTAAACCCTGATTTGGGCTTGAATCCGCACTTAATAAGAAAATTTTGTGATAGAAGAAAAGGGATTGGCGCTGATGGGATCATTGTTTTTAATGATTCAGAACAATTACCTTTTGAGATGATATATTACAACGCCGATGGCTCGACAGGAAGTTTATGCGCTAATGGCGCAAGATGTTCTTTACAATATGCATTCAGTACCAATAGAATTGGCAGGAGCAGGACCAGATTTAAAGCTAATGGGATGGAATACCAAGGAGAAGTACTAGAAGACGGTTTAATAAAGTTTTTTTTGAATCCACCTCAAAAATTAAAGGAACGATTCAAAATAAAAGCTGCAGAACAGCTTATAACTGCATCTTTTATTAACACTGGTTCTCCGCATGTGGTAATTAAAATATCGGATGTTCTGCAGAATCCTAAAAATCCGGCTTCAAATAATTATTCACTAAACGATTTTCCGGTGAATAAGGTTGGGAACGAAATCCGATGTTCAAAAGATTTTGAACCTGGTGGTACAAATGTAAATTTTATTGAAATTGTTGAAGGGAAAATAAAAATTCGAACATATGAACGCGGTGTTGAGGATGAGACACTCGCATGCGGTACCGGTTCTGTTGGTGCTGCTATTATATCATTTTTACAGGATAAATTAATTCCTCCGCTTAGAATTATTCCTAAAAGCGGAGAAGAATTAATTGTTGATTTTAAGTTTGAGGGAAATAAAATAAATGACCTTTCGCTGATTGGTCCGGCAAAAATTGTTTACAAAGGTGAAATTTTAATTTAATTGAGGATATAAATGAGTAAAGTAATTTTTTCAATTCGTTATCATGTCTTTCCTGAAAGAAGACAGGAATACCTGGATGTTATCAGAGAGCTAAAGAATTTAGTAAAAGCTGAAGGGTTGGATGGTTATTCAGTTTATGAACAAAAAAACAAACCGAATAATTTTGAAGAAATCTATGTCTTTAATTCAGAAGAGGCTTTCGAAAATTTTGATGATAATCAGGATGAGAGAATTGATTTGCTAATGACGAAACTTTCCGATATGATAAAAGAGCAATCAACCCAATATACAACTTTGCTCGAGGTTAATAACTGAAAAGTTATTTAGTAAAGATCAAAATATTATCCCGCCCATGATAACTGGTGTGAAATGTACGAATTAGTAGGTGCTATTCATATCCATTCTGTCTTTTCCGACGGTTCCGGTGAAATTAAAGAAATAACCGGTTTTGCTAACGAAGCCGGGCTGGATTATATTATTCTTACCGACCATAATACCTTACGTGCATTACACGAAGGTTATGAGGGCTGGCATGGAAACACTCTTCTTTTAGTCGGTTGCGAAATAAATGACAAAGAGAATAAAAACCATTTGCTTGCTTTTGGAGTTAATGAAGCTTATTCAACACGCTTACCTGCTAAAGAATATACAAGATTGGTAAAAGAAAATGGCGGATTAGGATTCTTAGCACATCCCCATGAAAATAGAAACTCAATGAAAGAACATCCCCCATATCCCTGGGTAGAATGGGATACTGAGGATTTTACCGGTATTGAAATTTGGAATCATATGTCAGAATGGATGGAAGGATTAACGGATCAGAATAAATACAACTATTTTATTCATCCGTTAAGGTCTATATCAACTCCTCCTAAAGAAACTTTAGACGTATGGGATAAACTTAATCAAAAAAGACGGGTAGTTGGAATCGGTGGTATTGATGCCCACGCACACAAAGTTAATTTGCTTGGATTTTTTGAAGTTGAAGTCTTTCCTTACAAAGTTTTATTCAAATCAATAAGAACCCATGTTTTCGTCGATAATAAAATCGAAGCTTCATCTGATGGAAATGATTTTGTAAGAGCAAAAAATCAAGTTTATAATGCTCTTCACCATGGCAGATGTTATATCTCAAATTATTATCATGGTGATGCTACAGGTTTTAGATTTTTTGCAGAAGATGGAAAGCAAATCTATCAGATGGGTGATTCAGTCAATTTATCGAACAAAATCAAATTAAGAGTATCCTTGCCCAGTATAAGCGGAACAATTAAACTTTTTAATAACGGTCATTTAATTGGTGCAATTGATGGATTTGATGCTGAATTTTCAGCTAATGAAAAAGGTGCTTATAGAGTTGAAGTTTATATAAACGATAATGCCTGGATTTTTTCAAATCATATTAGAATTGGTCTATAATATTTACTAAATTTCGCCCCTAATTTTGGAAGTTAATCTAAAAAGAGGTAAAAGTGTTAACAAAGAAAAAAAGAATATCAAAGAAAGAAATGAAAGAAGATAAACTGGTTACTTCTTATTATAGTGCATATAATTATTTTTTGGAGAACCAGGCAAGGATTTTAATAGGTTTAGCAGCGGTTGCGTTAGTTATAGTTGCCATAGTTCTTATTTCGAATAAAAGATCAAATGATAATCTTGCTGCAGCTAATCAGCTTGCAAAAGTAGTTACTCTCTATGAATCCGGTTCGTTTCAGGAAGCAATTGACGGACAGCCGGCATCGAATATTGTGGGTTTGAAAAGTATTGTTGAAAATTACGGCAGCACTGAAAACGGTGAGACTGCAAAAATTTACCTTGCCAATGCATACACTTTTGTAAATAATTTGGACGAAGCATATAAGTTATATGATGATTATAGTGGTTCGAACAAACTTTTCAAATCAACTGCTCTTGCAGGGCAAGCATCATATTTTGAATCTAAAAATGAATATAAAAAGGCAGCAGATTTATATAAAAAAGCCGCTCAAATCTCTGCCGGCAATCCTTCCAATGCAGAATATCTACTAAAGACAGGCATCAACCTAATGAAGCTTGGTAAAAATGAAGAAGCAAAATCTCTTTTTAAAGAGATTAAGAATGATTACAAGTTTTCACCGGTAGTTCAAGAAATTGACCGTTATTTAATTCAGGTTGAAGGTTAGCCGGATTTTTAGGTAAATCTAATATCTTGATTTTATAGATATGCTGGTTATATTTTCAACAGATTAGGAAAAACAATTAATGGCAGATACCTCAGATTTAAGGAATGGTTTGATAATTAGATTTAAGGGGGAACCTTTCCTTGTTATAGAATTCCAACATGTTAAGCCAGGTAAAGGCGGCGCTTTTGTTAGAACAGTTATTAAAAACATGAGAACCGGAAAAGTTCTTGATAATACTTTCCGTTCGGGTGAGTCATTAGATGTTATTCAAATAGAAAGAAGAAAGTATCAATACCTTTTTAAAGACAGTGAATTTTTTGTTCTGATGGATAATGAAACTTTCGATCAAATTAATGTATCCGAAGATATATTGGGTGAAGGACAGGTATATTTGAAAGAAGGGGATGAAATTCAAATTATGTATGATGATAAGGAACAGATTATCTCGGCAGAAATTCCAATGTTTGTAAATCTAAAGGTTGTTGAAACTGAGCCCGGATTCAAAGGTGATACGGCTACTAATGTTCTAAAACCTGCAAAACTCGAAACCGGTGCTCAAATAAGTGTGCCTCTTTTTGTTAATGAAGGGGATTTATTAAAGGTGGATACCAGAACAGGCATCTACGTCGAACGAGTTAAAAACTAAAAGCTGAAGAGCATGGATATAAACCTACTTAAAAAGCTCATCAAAATGGTTGAGCAAAGCGAAGTCACCGAGTTCTCTGTTCAGGAAGGTGATCTTAAAGTAAAGATTTCGAAAAACTCAAAAGGTTCTGCTCATGTAAATCTTCAACCTTCATTTGATTATTCACGTCTGGTTAATTCCATGGCGGGAAATATTCAACAGACAAATGAAAACCCTCCCAAAGCAGTTCCTGTTGAAGCAAAATCAAACTTGCATGAAATCAAGTCGCCAATTGTCGGTACTTTCTATCGTGCACCGGCTCCTGATGCGGATCCATATATTCAAGTTGGTGACATCGTATCACCCGGAACAGTACTTTGTATAGTTGAGGCGATGAAATTGATGAATGAAATAGAAAGCGATGTTAGCGGGAAAGTCGTTAAAATCCTTGTTGAGAATGCTACTCCGGTTGAATATAATCAACCGCTATTTCTGATAGAAAGATCTTAGTGATATCAAACTTTTGAGAGGAAATTTTGTTCAAAAAAATTCTTATTGCCAATCGGGGCGAGATAGCACTTAGAATTATAAGAACCTGCAAAGAGATGGGTATTAAAACTGTTGCAGTCTATTCCGAAGTTGACCGCGATTCACTTCACGTTGTATTTGCTGATGAGGCAGTTTGTATAGGTCCCGCAAAAAGTTCCGACAGTTATTTGAAAATTCCAAGTATTATATCCGCGGCAACAATTACGGGCGCTGATGCAATCCATCCCGGTTATGGATTTCTGGCAGAGAATGCAGACTTCAGCGAAATCTGTACTGAATCTAACATTAAATTTATAGGTCCGTCTCCGGATTCAATTCGTAAAATGGGTGATAAATCCTTTGCCAAAGATACAATGAGATCAGTTGGTGTCCCTGTTGTGCCGGGTAGCGTTGGTGTTATAAATTCTACAGAAGAGGCAAAAAAAATCGCTAGTGAGGTGGGTTATCCGGTTATGTTGAAAGCATCAGCAGGCGGTGGCGGTAAGGGTATGCGTATAGTCTGGGAAGAGAGTGAACTTGAAAAGTTATTTCAAACAGCATCAAATGAAGCTGAGGCTGCTTTTGGTGTACCGGATCTGTATCTCGAAAAGTTTATTGAAAATCCGCGTCATGTTGAAATACAAATCATTGGTGATCAATTTGGTAATGTTTATCACTATGGTGAACGTGATTGTACAATTCAAAGAAGGCATCAAAAATTAATTGAAGAATCTCCATCCCCGGTCGCTAATACTGATTTAAGAAATAGAATGGGGGATGCTGCTTTATTAGGAGCTAGAACAGTAAATTATGAAGGTGCCGGAACAATAGAATTCCTGGTTGATAAGCATCTAAATTTTTATTTCATTGAAATGAATACAAGAATTCAGGTTGAACATCCGGTAACCGAGATGGTTCAGAATCTGGATTTAATTAAACAGCAAATTCTTGTAGCAGCAGGTGAGAAAATTGAAAATTTACCTCAAGAACCTCGCGGACATGCAATTGAGTTTAGAATAAATGCCGAGGATCCCGATAATAATTTCAGACCATCTCCCGGTAGAATCGAATATTTACATTACCCCGGTGGATTTGGTGTCAGGGTTGATTCACATGCGTATAATGATTATGTAATTCCTCCCAATTATGATTCTCTTATTGCAAAAATAATTGTCTGGGGTACTGATAGAATGCACGCAATTGCCCGTTCCAAACGTGCATTTGAAGAATTTACTATTGAAGGAATTAAAACAACTATTCCTTTTCATAAAAAAGTTCTTGATCACCCCAAATTTATTGAAGGTGATTTCGACACGTCATTCATAGACCAACATATAAATAAATTGTAGAGGGAAAAATGAACGTTCCAGCAAATTTGAAGTACACCAAAGATCATGAATGGATTAAAGTTGAAGGTAATATCGGGACAATTGGTATAACAGATTTTGCACAGGGTGAATTAGGCGATATCGTTTATATCGATATCAATCCCGATCTTTCCGAAATTACTTCGGGGGAATCATTCGGTACAATTGAAGCCGTTAAGACCGTAAGTGATATGTATGCCCCTGTTGATGGTAAAGTTATTGAACTGAATAAAAATTTAAATGATAATCCACAAGTTGTCAATTCCGATCCTTATGGAGGAGGATGGATTGTCAAAATTGAAATATCAAATGCTGTCCAGTTAGAAAACCTTTTAACTCCGGAAGCTTACCAGACCCAGCTTGGACAATAATAATTAACTTAAATATCACAGCAAAACTCTAAAGGGGTTTTGCTTTTTATTTTAAATTCATCTTTTGTAAAAATGACACATACCCAAAAAATTCTGATTCTTGATTTCGGTTCTCAATACACGCAGTTAATTGCCCGCAGAGTGCGCGAAAGTAAAGTCTATTCTGAAATTCATTCTCACAATTACCCAATTGAAAAAATAAAAGACGAAAAACCATCTGGAATAATTCTATCCGGTGGACCAATGAGCGTTTATGACCAGGATGCACCTGACATTGCAAAAGAGATTTTCGAACTTGGTATTCCGGTTCTTGGTCTTTGTTATGGTTTGCAATTAATTGCCCTTCATCATTCCGGAAAAGTTGAACCCGCAAAAAACCGGGAATACGGCAAAGCCCATTTAAATATTTTAGAGAACGATTTTCTATTGAATACAGTTGATGATAATTCGGTAGTATGGATGAGTCATGGTGACTATATAACAATGTTACCGCAGGGATTCAGAGTTACGGCAAAAACAGAAAATTCGCCAATTTGTGCAATATCAGATCCTGATAAAAAAATCTATGGATTGCAGTTTCATCCCGAAGTTGTTCATACTGAACAGGGGGTGAAAATAATCAACAACTTTTTGTTCAAGATTTGTAAATGCCAAGCCGACTGGACCTCGGAAAACTTTATAAATACAGCAATCGAAGAAGTAAAATCAAAAGTTCGCAGCAAGAAAGCAATATGTGCGCTTAGTGGTGGTGTTGATTCATCCGTAGCAGCAGTCCTTATGCATAAAGCACTCGGTGATAATTTGGTCTGTATACATGTCGATACAGGATTGATGCGGAAGAATGAAAGTGAAAAGATAATTAAAATGTTTAGTGAAAATTTTAACTTGCAAATCATTCATGTTGATGCAACAGATTTATTTTTAACCAGATTATCGGGGATTTCTGACCCGGAGAAAAAAAGAAAAATAATCGGTAATTCATTTATTGATGTATTTGAAAAAGAAGCAAAAAAAATTGAGGATGCAGAATTTTTAATACAAGGGACACTTTATCCCGATGTGATTGAATCTGTTTCAGTTAAAGGAGCATCCTCGACTATTAAGACTCATCATAATGTCGGTGGACTTCCGGAAAAGATGAACTTAAAACTGATAGAACCATTCAGGGAATTATTCAAAGATGAAGTTCGTTCAATCGGTTTTGAACTTGGATTGCCTGTTCAATTCATAAAACGCCATCCGTTTCCGGGTCCTGGTCTGGCAGTTAGAGTATTAGGAGAGATTACCAGAGAACGCCTTGATATTCTCCGTGATGCAGATGAAATATTTATAACCGAACTTCACAATGCGAACATATATGATAAAATCTGGCAGGCATTTTCGGTTTTACTTCCTGTTCAATCGGTAGGTGTAATGGGAGATGCAAGGACCTACGAAAATGTATTGGCACTGCGGGCTGTAACTTCCACAGACGGAATGACAGCCGATTGGTTTCATTTTGAACATTCATTCCTAGAATACGTATCAAATAAGATTACCCGTTCGGTTAGGGGAATTAATAGAGTTGTTTATGATATTAGTTCTAAACCGCCCTCCACAATTGAATGGGAATAAAAAATAACTAATAGGAGGTTTCTATTTCAAAAGTAAAAGAACTTCCCATTGATGATCGTCCGCGCGAAAAATTAATATTACGCGGCCCACAAAGTCTCTCTAATGCCGAGCTAATTGCAATTCTCCTAAGAACTGGCACAAAGGGTAAAAATGTAATTGAGATTGCTCGTGATCTTATTAAACGATATGGAAGTTTAAACCTGCTGGCTACTCAAAATGTTGATTCCTTAAAAACTAATTTGGGGATAAAGAAAGATAAGGCAGTTACAATAGCGGCTGCTTTTGAATTAAGCAGAAGAGCAGCTTCCGAGGAGAAATGGTATTCTAATGAAAAAATTAGTTCTCCATCAGACATTGCCGAAATCTTTATTCCTTTATTAAGGGATGAGCTAAAAGAAGTATTTATTGTGGTTTGCCTTAACTCTGCAAATAAAATAATTAAATATGAAAAGATTTCTATTGGTAATTTGAACTCAAGTGTAGTACAACCAAGAGAAGTATTTAAAACCGCAATAGAAAACAACTCTGCAAACATTATTCTTATCCATAATCATCCAAGCGGCAATCCTGAACCAAGTAATGAGGATATTAGTTTGACCAGAAAAATGGTAGAGGCTGGTAAACTAATGGAAATTCAGGTGTTCGATCATTTAATTATTGCCGGGAACAATTTTACCAGTCTGGTTGAAAAAAGGATAATTTAATACAAAATTCATAGAATTTAATACGAATTTTAATCCATTTAGGAAAAAAATTATTATATTTAGCAACAATAAATCAAAATCACAGAATCATAAAGGAGGTAGCTAATGACAAAAGTAAAGAGAATGCTGAGCTCCGGGCTTGTTATTGCTTTATTTATAGGCATGCTTGGTGTCACAGGTTGTAGTGGCATTTCCAAAGAGCAAGTAGCAGAATTGGAAGCACTACGTTCCGAAGTTAAAGCTTTGGAAAAAGAAGTAAATTCTTTGAAGAGTGAAAAAGCCGCTCTTGAAAGAGATATTGCAGAAAAAAATGCAAAATTAGATGAATGTGCAAAGCTAAAAGCAGAAACCAAAAAGAATCTTGAAAAAATGGGAATGTAATTAAAACCTTTTTAATCCAAAGGAGGAAATAATGAAAGTTTACAAATATTTATATGCAATCACTTTGGTTCTGCTTCTTTCGGTAACTGCTATTGCTCAAGATTATAGAACCGAAGATATGACCAAAGAAGAATGGCAGAAAGAAATTAATCGTTTGACTGAAAGTAAAGCTGCTCTTACTTCAGAACTTAATACACTCAAGACTGAAATTGCCGGATTGAAGTCAACAAAAGATAAGATGCAATCATATGATGATTGTATTAATGAACTTTATGCATTGGTTGGTGCATCTAAGGCTGATGTTGATAATTTCAGAAATCAGCTGAATGACCTTACTAAAAAGATTGATAACCGTGAAGTTCCAAAAGCAGACCGTCAGGCAGAACTTGATGCTATGAAGAAAAATAAAGTCTCAGCTCTTCCGGAATTTTTTGATAAAGTTCATAACCAGCTTCAAAGAAAATTAGATGCATGGGAAGAAGCTCCTAAGGAAATAAACTATACTGTAGTTAGAGGAGATCATCTCTGGGGTATTGCAAAAAAGAAAGAACATTATGATAATCCCTTTGCTTGGCCTATGATTTACAGAGCCAATAGAGACCAAATTAAAAATCCTGATCTAATCTATCCAAAGCAATTATTTAAGATACCAAACCTTACAGAAGAAGAAATGTCTAAATACGATAAGATTAGAAGAAATTATAAACCGGCTCCACCGACTCAAACAGCTAATTAGTCTGGCTTGAAAGAAGTCGTAAAGGTGTTTAGTTTTTAACATATAAAGCCCTTTTCATACCTTGGAAAGGGCTTTTTTTGTCAGGAGGTCATTACGCAAGTAGAAAAATTACTACGATTGGAAAATGTTAATCTTCTTTTACTTCTCGGTTATAATGATTCCAATCTTAAACCGATAAGCGAGAAATTCAGTACAAATGTAACCGTTAGAGGTGATAGCGTAATTATACAGGGCGTTACCGAAGAGGTTGAAGCTGTAGAAAAAGTCTTTAAAGAAATGGTATATGTATTAAATACTTCCGGAAAACTCCAAACTAAAGATGTTGAAACAATTATCGATCTTACTATACAGGGGAAAGAGATTGTAAATAATAATGAGTTAGATAATATTGTTTTGTATTCAAAGAAGGATGTTATTAAGGCAAAAACCCCTAATCAAATAACATATATAAAAAGTGCAAAAGAAAATGATATCTGTTTCGCAATCGGTCCGGCCGGTACCGGAAAAACTTTTCTTGCTGTGGCTTTTGCAGTAGCGGCATTCAAAAAAAATATTGTTAAGAAAATAGTATTAGCACGTCCCGCAGTTGAAGCCGGTGAAAGTCTTGGGTTTCTTCCCGGTGATTTTCGTGAAAAAATTGACCCTTACCTCCGACCTTTATATGATGCGCTTGAAGAAATGCTCCCTTCAGAACAATTAAGGAATTATATTGAAAAAGGAGTAATTGAAATTGTCCCTTTAGCGTATATGCGCGGAAGGACATTAAATAACGCCTATGTAATTCTTGATGAAGCGCAAAACGCAACCGGGATGCAGATGAAAATGTTTTTAACCCGTCTCGGTCCCAATTCAAAGGCGATTATTACAGGAGATATAACTCAAATAGATTTACCAAGTTACTCTCAAAGCGGTTTGGTACAGGTAAAAGAAATTCTTAAAAATATTGATGGTGTTGGATTTGTCTACTTTGATAAAGGCGATGTTGTACGTCATAAACTTGTTAAAGATATTATTGATGCATACGAAAAGCATTATAATGACAACGGCGTGAAAAAGGAGAATAAAAAATAATGCAAATTAATTATACGGCTTAATGATTTCTTTTACTTTCCTCCCAGAATTTATCCATCTCTTGTAAGGTAGAATCGGTTAGTTTTTTCCCCGATTCTTTTATTTTTTCCTCGACGTATGAAAACCTTTTAATAAATTTTTCATTTGTAAATCTTAAAGCATTTTCAGGATTTATCCCAAGGAATCTTGCATAATTTGTTAATGCAAAAAATACATCGCCCAACTCTTCTTCTAATTTTACTTTATCATCAGTTTCTTCCATTTCATGCATCTCTTCAATTTCTTCAATTACTTTTTCCCAGACATCCTTCTTGTTCTCCCAGTCAAATCCTACTTTAGAAGCTTTTTCCTGTAAGCGGTATGCACGTGCAAGACTGGGTAAATTTTTAGGAACACCTTCAAGCACAGAATCTCTGCCTTCAGAAAGTTTTATCTCTTCCCAATTTTTTACAATTTCTTCAGTTCCGTTTACTTTTACATCTCCAAAGACATGTGGATGCCGTCTGATTAATTTATCTTTTATCGTATCAATAACATTATCAATATTAAAGTGTTTATTCTCTTCAGCAATTACGGAATGAAATAATATATGTAAAAGTAAATCGCCAAGCTCAGATTTCATCTCATCAAAATTCTTCAGATCAATCGCTTCTATTAATTCGTATGTCTCTTCAATTGTTGCCCCTTTTATTGAATCATGGGTTTGCTCCCGATCCCAGGGACATTCTTTCCTTAGTCTCAGCATTATCCCTGCAAGTTCCTGAAATTTTTCCCCGGTCATTCTACGATCCTTTTTGTTTGTAAAAATAGTAGAATGAAAACTGATTACAAACTATAGATGATAATCATTTTTAATATATTTGTAATAAAAAATTCAGGAGATAATATGATTGAACAAAGAATTAAGGAATTAACCGGACATGATTTACCAACGGCCCCTAAACCTTTAGCAGCTTATATCCCTGCAATTCAAACCGGAAATCTTGTTATGACAGCAGGTCAGCTTCCATTTAAGGAAGGGAAATTATTATCAGAGGGTAAGGTTGGATATGATGTTACTGAAGAGAAGGGGATTGAATGTGCAAAACAATCTGCGATTAATTGTCTTTCTGCAATTAAAACCGTAATTCACGACCTCGATCGTATTGAAAAGGTAGTCAAACTAACAGTATTCGTTAGCTCTGCCATCGGATTTCATTCGCAACCCAAAATAGCAAATGGTGCATCGGAATTAATGGTGCAAATATTCGGCGAAAATGGAAAACATGCCCGTAGTGCCGTTGGTGTTAGTGAATTGCCAATGAATGCCCCAGTTGAAATTGAAATGACTGTACAGGTCAAATAATATGTTGTTTTGACTTGATACTTTGAGATAGATATTCTAAACTTGCATTGGCAACATTTAGAAACCTTTTGAGTAGAGTTACTGTTAAAAGCATAAAAATCCGGGTCAATTATGAAAAAAGTATTATTAATATTTCTTATCGGTCTCACTTTCAGTATTCAAGCGCAATTCAGAGATGAATTGAATAAACCTGCTGATATTAAAAGTGGAATATTAAATGATAATTCTTCAAGTCTATTCGGATTTTTCAACCTTGATAATTTTAAGATGAGCCATACGTTCGACCTTTCGTTCCAGTCATTCGGCGGATTCGGGAACCTTGCTTTGACAACATATACAAATAGCATGTTTTATAAGTTTAATGACCAATTAAATATTCAGGCAGATATAAGTTTGGTGAATTCTCCTTATAATTCTTTCAGCAAAGAATTTTCTAATCAACTCAATGGTTTATACTTAAGCCGAGCACAAATCAATTATAAGCCTTCAGAAAATACCAGTATCATTCTTCAATACAGAAGTATTCCGGGAGGTTACTATTCACCTTATTACTATGATTATAATCCCTTTTACCGTTCTTCATGGTTTGATAACCGTTGGGATGAGAAAGAGAAATAGATTTTTATTAAATTTCCCGTCAAATTATTCCTTGCATTTTATCTCTGAGAGAATTGGAAAAAAATATTTCTAAGAAAACCGCTAATAAATCTGTTGATCTAAAAACTTCAACAAATAACCTCTTTCTTAATATTGCCATATTTGTTCTCTTTGCTTTAATACTTTTTATGCTTTATTCAATCTATATCAAATTTTCGAATTCAAAAAATGTTGAGAGTGGTATTACGAATGAGCAAATAGCTTCGGATATCATTCAAGTCGAAGTATTGAACGGTTGTGGAGTAGGAGGAATAGCAGATCGCTTTACAGATTTTTTAAGGAATAATAAGTTTGATGTTGTGAATGTTGCTAATTACATTCGTTTTGATATGGATGAAACTCTAGTCATAGATCGAAGAGGTAATAAAGCTAACGCTTATAGTGTTGCGAAATCTCTTGGAGTGAAAAAAGAAAATGTAATTCAACAGTTAAACGATGATTATTTTCTCGACGTGTCGATTGTTATCGGGCGGGATTATTTTACGTTACAACCACTTAAATGAGGTTAAATTGACATCACTTAATTTTGCAAAACTAATTGCAGATTTAATCCAGAACAAAAAAGGTTATGATATTAAAATTCTGGACCTTAGAAAACTATCGGCAATTGCTGATTTCTTTGTAATCTGTTCGGCGGATTCCGACCGTCAGGTTAAAGCTATTGCAGATGAAGTTGATGACAAGCTTTCCGAACAGAGAATCAAATGCTCTAACCGGGAAGGATATGAAACCATGAACTGGATTTTGCTTGACTATTTTGATGTTATTGTACATGTCTTTAAATCTGAAGCCCGAAATTATTATAACCTAGAAAAATTCTGGGGCGATGCCCCTGTAATTGAAATCAAAGACGAAGTAAAACCGAAAGCAGTTACAAAATCGAAAACGAAGAACAAAAAAGCCGATCTGGAGTAATGATTGAAAAAGTATCTAGTTGAACTATTTGAAAAAGCGTCAGTTAATTTATCCTATCTAAGCAAAGTCGAAAAAATATTTACAATTCCAAACCAGCAAAATTATGGTGATTATTCCACGAATATTGCTTTATTACTCTCAAAGAAAATAGGAAAAAATCCACGCGAAGTAGCAAGTGAAATTATTGATAATCTGAATTTTGATAAATCTGTAATTGAAAAAATTGAAATAGCCGGCCCCGGATTTATTAATTTTTATTTTAATCCCAATTATATTCCTCAAATTCTCTCCCGGGTTCTTGTAGAGAAAGAAAAATTCGGAAAGTGGGGGAAATACAATGGTAAAAAAGCTATGGTTGAATTTGTTAGCGCTAATCCGACCGGGCCATTAACTGTAGGACACGGTAGAAATGCAGTAATAGGGGATACGGTGGCAAATATGCTTGAGTGGATCGGTTATGATGTGGATCGTGAATACTATTTTAATAATGCTGGACGGCAAATGCGTGTTCTTGGTGATTCGGTAAGACTAAGATATCTAGAAATTCTTGGTAATCAAATCATCTTTCCCGATGATTATTATCAGGGCGAATATATTAAGGAGATTGCAGCAAAGCTTTTTAATGAACACGGTAATTCTTTGCAAGAACAGGACGCTGAAGGGATCTTTAAACGGACTGCAGAGAAAGAAATTTTTTCAGATATAAATAAAACTCTTGAAAAACTTGGCATTAATTTTAACAGGTATTATAACGAGCATACTCTTTATGAGGAAGATAAGATCGACAGCCTGCTTAAAAGATTTTTGGAACAGAATCTATCTTATGAAAAAGATGGAGCAACCTGGCTGAAACTATCCGAGCTTGGTAATGAATCTGATAAAGTAATTGTTAAATCGACCGGAGAACCGACCTATAGGTTACCCGATATTGCCTATCATATAACTAAGTATGAACGCGGTTATGACTTAATGGTTGACCTTTTTGGCTCCGATCATAATGCGACTTATCCCGATGTACTTGCAGGTATAAAAGCCCTTGGATATGATTCATCAAAAGTCAAAGTACTCATTCATCAGTTCGTTACGATTATGCAGAAAGGTGAGATAGTTAAAATGTCTACCCGAAAAGCAAATTATATTACACTGGATGAATTAATTGATGAAGTAGGGAGTGATGTCGTCCGATACTTTTTCAACATGCGGGGTATGAGCAGTCATCTTAATTTTGATCTGGATTTAGCAAAGAAGCAATCGGATGAAAACCCGGTCTTTTATTTGCAATATGCTCATGCACGTATTTCATCTATTTTACGTATGGCTGCGGAAGAAAATTTTAATGAATCCCTTGAAAATTTACATCTACTGAATATGCCCGAAGAACAGAATTTGCTTAAAAAACTTTATGAATTTCCGGATGAAGTTCTTCACAGTGCTGAAAACTTTGAACCTAATAAAATTTCAACATATCTTGAAGAAATTGCTTCGCTGTTCCATAAGTTTTATACAGTGTGCAGAATAATTGGAAGTGAACAGAAACTTGCTGAAGCGAGGATTGCACTTATTGTTGCTGTTAAACATGTTATTGCAAACGGGTTATCCATTCTGGGCGTAAGCGCACCAGATAAAATGTAAATCAGTCGGCTATTGCAACCGACAAAGCAAATAGATCAGCAGCGCCGTTTAATTTGAGTAATGCAGCACATTCTGAAATTGTAGCTCCTGTGGTTATTACATCATCAATTATTATAATATTTTTTCCCTCAACTGCTTTCTTTTTCTTTATTACAAATGCATGTTTAATATTTTCTTTACGCTCTTCTAATGATAATTCAGTCTGGGTGTTTGTAAATTTATGACGCTTGATGATATTAATCTCAACAGGAATGTTGAGCACCGACTTAATCCCTTTCGCAATGAAATATGATTGATTATAACCCCTCTCAGCTTTTTTGAGTCGATGAAGTGGAACAGGGATTATTAAATCCGGATTCCACTTTGTTAACTTATCTAAAAGTAGTTCACCTATTTTTCTACCGAGATAAATACCAGCTTTAAAATTATCTTCATACTTAAGAGAATGGATCAGGTGTTGTAAGGGTTTATCTTTTTCAAATACGAAAGCAGAAGCAAATTCTTTTATTAGTTTTTCAGGTTCAAATTTACGTTTGAATTCGTGTTCTATTCTTAGGGGATCAGGTTTTTCTATCTTGTTAAAGCATATATTACACAGAAAGGATTCACTGAAAGTGAGTTTGGACTTACATGAAACACAGAATCTTGGAAGGTAAAAATCAAAGAATTGATTTAACCATTTCATTCAATTCTAATTTATTCCTTTGGATCTTAGAAATTCTCCACACTTTTTATCGTTGAAATCGAGATGGTTAAAAAACCATCTGCGCAGTCCTTCAAGTTGCTCCAGACTAATATTATGATGTTCCTTTTTTAACATGTCTGTAGTATTAACAATTTGATTATAGAAACGGTCGTGTTCAAGTTTATGCGAAATATATCCGGGATAATGAAATTCTTTCATATATCTCTCTTCATTTTCAAAATGAATTTCAAGTTCATCAATTAAGTTTTGGAGAGTCGACATTACTCCTTGCTTTTTATTTGCAGAAAATTCGGAATGGATCTTATTAATTAGACCAACAATGGTCAGATGCTGTTGGTCAATTGATTCTACATTTACTTTTTCTGAATCTGTGAATTCGATAAAAGGCATAATGACACTCGGATTTATTTATAACATTCCAACACGCTTTCTCACAAACCACTCTACTGCAAATAAACAAATTATTAAAACCATAATCCACTTATTTGACCATAGCCCGATTTCATTAAAGGAGGTTTTATCCTTAGATGCTTTCATATTAATCATATTGATATCTGCAATAAGACTATCATAGCTATCAATTGGATAATATTTACCGCCTGAAATCCCGGCTAACTTTTTAAGAAAACCTAAGTTCATTTTCGTATCTAGCATTTCAATTACACCCTTTGTAACAATGAATCTTACTTTTTCACTTGTGAGGTTTGTCCCATTAAATTTTGTAATTGCATCAATAGTGTAATCACCATCCTCTAAAAGATCGAATGAACCATGGTAGATACCATCTTTTAGTTCAGTTAAAGTTACTTCCAAAATGGTATTCCCGTTAGAAATATTGAGATTGATATTAGCACCATTGATGGGCGAAAAAGTCTGATCATATAACTCAGCAATGAATTCAGCAGTTTCCCCGGTGGAATAGATTTTTTTATTTGTTCTTACAGTAAATTCTTTTTGCTCTCCTGAAACATTAAGCCACTTCACAATATCATTTATGAAGTTTTGAAAGAAGAGAGGATTCTTTTCAGCTGTAGATAATTGCCATCGCCATAAATCACCAGCTAAAAACGATATTGACCGTTGCTTTGCAATACTTCGCGAAATTAACAATGGAGAATTAATAGGGATATTTCTGACTGTTGAACGTAACAAAATTGTGCTTTCGGTTTTAGCAAACATCTCAGAACTGTTTTTACTTATTGGAGGCAATGATGACCAAATAAAATTTTCAGATGATAAACGAGAGAAGATCGAATTAAAATTAGCTGTAATTATTTCAGGTTGAACAGGAAGAGTTTCGTTATCAATTTTATTAATTGAAAAGGGTAATAACGCCTCATAGGGCTTTAGTCGGTTTAGATCGGTGTGAGGTGTAACTAATAAAAAGAATGGTTTGTTTCTTCTTATTAACGAAAATATTTTTTCTATTAAGGAAACAGGTGTATTCTGCTTAGGGAAATCAATTAGAAAGAGAACGTCTGAACTATCAGCTAAAGTTAAATTTAGTTCTTCCCAAAATTTGTTACTCCCAATTTGAATAATTTTTTTCACTTCTAAATTCTTATCCGCACTTAAAGAACTTGATATTGCAGAAAGATCCGATGATGGGCTACCTGCAATAATTGTTATTTTAATTTTATTTTTTAGAATGTCCAGGTAAAAAATCTTTGAATTGTTAGCTGAATTTGATTCATCAGGTAAATTGGCTACAGCAACTCTTAACTTTTTTTCTCCACTTGTTGATGGTGTGTAATCAAAAAGGACTTTATTGACACCGGCAGGTAATAATGACACATCCTTTGTTTGAATCAAATTATCCTCTTCATATAGACTGACTTTAATATTCCTCTCTTCATAACCATAATTTACTATAATTGCTTCAATCTCTGTTTGTGTATCTGCATAGATAAACTGATTGTAAATAACATCTTTTATTATCAGGTCTCTCCAGGTAGTTGTATCACCTAACCCGACGGTAAAAACCGGTACACTAAATTTTTCAGCTTCATAAAATGGTTCATAACCGTCAGTAATTATACCGTCACTTGCTATTACGATAGAGCCGACATTGTCTTTAGTTAGTTTAAGTGTTTCAAATATCCTATTAAAGTTTGTCAGAGGTTCTACAAAGTTAATTGAAGAATTCTCTTTCTGATCAATTTCTCTTGGCTTTATTCCAAATAAATATTTTTTAGAACTGTAAGAATTTGCCGATGTTAAATCATCAATTAATTTATTCAAACTTTCCGCTCTTTGTGAACTATCTTTTACAGCCAAAGAAGACGAATTATCAATGAAAAGAAAATTAACCGGCTCAATAGTATCAACATACTTTATGGAAAGATTCGGTTCGAAGATTAAGATTAGAGTCAAAATTATAACGAGTGATCTGATTGCAATAAGAAATATCTTTAAAGAAGATGATATTGCAGGGATAGTAAATTTATAGAAATACCAAGAGTAAAGCGCCAGCAAGATTATTCCGATTAGAATCCAAAAAATGTCGGAATTGATAGAGATATTAATGCTATCTACTTTGCTCATGAAATTGTTTCTTTACTTCATTAGATTTTCGAGTTGCCAATTATTAAGTGATTCATAAGTCGCATAATCGGTTAAATCAAAATGTATGGGTGTTATGGAGACATAATTGTTTTTTATTGCAAACTGGTCGGTTTCTAATTTAACATCGGTTTCCATTAAACTGCCGGTAAGCCAGTAATATTTTTTTCCGTACGGATCAATTCTTTCCTCGTAAATGTCATCCCATTTGGATTTTCCCTGTTTGGTCATTAATATACCTGCAATTTCTTCTTCAGGCAGATTTGGTACGTTAACATTTAGAAGTGTACCGTTAGGCAAACCCCTTTTAAGCACCTGTTTGGTAAGTTCGGATGCAATTTTTGCAGAATATGTAAAATCTTTTGCATCATGACTGGTTTGAGAAATCGCAATTGCAGGTAAATCCATTATCGCAGCTTCTCTTGCGGCAGAAACGGTCCCGGAATAGATTATATTAATTGCAGTGTTCGATCCGTTATTAATTCCTGAAAGAACTATGTCAGGACGGGTTTTCAATATATTTCGAATTCCAATTTTAAGGCAATCAGCAGGAGTCCCATCAATTGCATAACCGAAAAAATCTCCATTCTTGTAATACTCTGTTATTCTTAGCGGAATCTTCATTGTAATGGCATGACCAACGGCACTCTGTTCTGTTCGCGGGGCAATTACTGTAACCTCACCGATCTTTTTCATTTCATTTGCTAATGCAGCAATTCCCGGGGAGTCTATACCGTCATCGTTTGAAATAAGGATTTTCAATTTGTCACCGTTTTAATTGTAGATTTCAATAATTATGTAGCAAATATAAACAATTTCGTTTGAACCATTGCGTAGTACTTAATTATATAGTATAGCATTAATAAGTCTATTATAATATCGAATAAAAATTTCTTTCTTCTCGATAAAAAATCTTAATTTGACGAAGTAAATTTTAAATATCAATGAAATCAACAACTCTATTTTTCATTATTTCTTTAATATCATTATCAACATTAACCGCACAAGTTGATTCAACTGCCTATGGTAATGTTGAGATATTTGTAATTGATTCATATATAACATCCGAACAGCCTTACAAATTTTCACTTTCATTTTTTACAAGCGATAGTACGATTTCCAAAGTATTTATTCTGGATGATAAGGAATATTCGGTTTCCGAAAAATTTACTGATAACCATAAGTTTGAAATCGTTATTAAAGAGTCTTTTTACGATACTCAAGCAATAAAATATTTCTTATTTGTGATTGACAAAAATGGTGAGAAATCCAAGAGCCAGTTGTACGAGGTTGAAATACCTAAAACAATCATTGTCGAAAATCAGAAGGATTCCGGGTTACTACAAATCTGCTGCTTCGGTGGAGTTATTTTCGGATTACCGTCGCCAACTATTGTTTTCAAAAGTAATAGACAATTTTTCAGTCTGACAAAGGAGATTCCAATCTTTTCTTTTTATTCGGGCGGGTATAACTATCCATTTGGTTACATCGGTGCTGAGTATGCTTATATATTCAATTCCGATAAGAAAAACTTTTTACGTTTAGGGTACAAACAAATAATACAATTAAAATTTGTTGAGTATGTTTCTGCCGGATTGAATTTCTTTTCTGATTTCAAAGGTTACAACGGCATTAGTCCTGAATTATCTTTAGGATTACTCAGAATACAGAATGTATTCACATTATACTCCCGTTACAGGTACAATTTCCAATTTGGTAAAGATGGAACAGGTTTTCATGAATTCTCCATCGGATTATTTTCTAATTTCTTCTCGTTGAATTTATGATTACACTTTAAGAAAGTGGTTTAGATAAAAAAAGATGAATGAAATAGATAACATATTTTCTGTAAGTGATCTTACAAGTCAGATAAAAGCTGCACTTGAAGATCAATTTTCCGACATTGACGTAATTGGTGAAATATCAAATTTCAAAGCACACATTTCCGGTCATTGGTATTTTACTCTCAAAGATGCGAATGCCCAGATTAGCTGTACCATGTGGAAAGGAGTAAACAATTATGTTTTCTTCACTCCACAAGATGGGATGAAAATTATTATTAAAGGGAAAGTTACTGTATATCCGCCACGCGGTAATTACCAGATTGATGTCAGATCAATGAAACCGGCTGGAGTTGGGGAATTACAAGCAGCGTTCGAGAGATTAAAACATAAATTAGCTGCCGAAGGATTGTTTGATGAACAGAATAAAATGCCAATTCCAAAATTTCCAAAGAAGATTGGAATTGTAACTGCAATTAACGGGGCAGCATTTCAGGATATGAAAAACATTGCCGCAAGAAGATATCCTTTAGCTGAACTTGTAATATCTTCATGCCGTGTTCAGGGTGAAGGTTCTGCCGGGGAAATTGCCGCAAGTATTAAAATGTTAAACCACCAGAATGATATTGATGTAATCATAGTTGGGCGAGGTGGCGGTTCATTGGAAGATCTTTGGGCATTTAACGAAGAGGTTGTTGCCCGTGCAATTTTTGAATCGAAAATCCCGATAATTAGTGCAGTCGGACATGAAATAGATTTTACTATTTCAGATTTCGTTGCAGATCTTAGAGCTCCAACACCTTCGGCAGCAATAGAGCTTGCTACTCCCAATAGGGATGATCTCTTTGCCTTTATAGACGAATTTTCCTATTATTTCACGCAAAAAATCTCTGAAATTATCTCTGATTTGAAAGAAGAAGTCAGTCGCACAACATCATCTTATGGATTCAGATATCCCGGTGATTTAATAAAAAATGAATATCAATTTTTAGATAATCTTATTTTCCGTTTCCAGAATTTTTTTGATAATAAATTTTCGATTGATAAAAACAAGCTGGCACTTTTGGAAAGTAAAATTCAATCCTTTAATATTCAGTCTACACTTAAAAGGGGTTATGTAATCGTTAGACAAGACGGGAAAATTATTCCGCGTTTACGGAATTTTGAAAAAGAAAAATCAACAGAAATTAAATTTTTTGATGGAGAGGTAAAGATTTAATATGGCTAAGAAAAAAGAAAGTTCTTTTGAAAACTCTCTTCAGCGACTTCAGGAAATTTCCGATATTCTCGAAAAAGGTGAAATTGGACTTGAAGAATCCATGAAGTTATATGAGGAGGGAATTAATTTGGCAAAAAATTGTTATAGTACATTGAAAGATGCTGAGTTAAAAGTAATTGAAATTAAAAAGCAGCTTGAAACCGGTCTAAAATAATAAATTTTAATAGGAAAGAAATGGTCGAAGTTGATAAGTCCAAATACGAAGTTCTTTTTAAGGTTGATTCACCAAAGGATATCAGAAACTTATCTCTACATGAGTTAAAAACACTTTGTTCCGAAATCAGAGAATACATGGTAGATGTAATCTCCCAAATCGGAGGTCATTTTGGTGGTGGATTAGGCACTGTAGAATTAACGGTTGCATTGCATCGCGTCTTTAATACACCCGAGGATCAATTAGTCTGGGATACCGGTCATCAGGCATACCCACATAAAATTGTAACGGGAAGAAGGGATCAGTTAGGCACAATAAGAAGGTTTAATGGGATTAGCGGATTCTTAAAACGCTCTGAAAGTAATTACGATTCATTCGGAGCTGGTCACGCCTCCACTTCAATTTCTGCTGCATTGGGAATTGCTGTTGCTAACGATATCAATAAAACGAATAAAAAAGTTGTGGCTATTATTGGTGATGGTGCTATGACAGGCGGAATGGCTTATGAGGCCATGAATAACTCTGGAATGCTTAAGAGCAATCTTATCGTTGTATTAAATGATAATCAAATGTCAATTGCACCGAACGTATGGCAAATATCAAAATACTTTACGGAAATGATTTCCCACCCTGAGTATAATAGATTTAAGGGCGCTATTTGGGATCTAACCGGCAAGCTGGACGATTTTGGAGATCGTATTAGAAAAGTTGCAGTGCGTGTAGAACATGGTATTAAAGCAATTGTAACGCCCGGTATGTTGTTTGAGGCATTAGGTTTCCGTTATTTCGGACCGATAAATGGTCATAACGTAAATCAGCTTGTAAAAATATTTGAACAGGTTAAAGAATTAAATGGACCGATTCTGGTTCATGTCCTAAGTGAAAAAGGTAAAGGATATAAACCTGCTGAAGGTCATATACAAAGATTGCATGCATCAACACCTTTCGATAAGATTACCGGGCAGGCAATTAAGAAAGCCGGCGCACCTCAGGCGTACACTACTATTTTTGGAAATGCACTGGTTGAAATTGCTAAAACGAATCTAAAAGTTGTTGGAATTACTGCTGCTATGCCAGATGGAACAGGTTTAGATATTTTACAGAGAGAGATGCCGGATCGTTATTATGACGTTGGTATTGCGGAGGAGCATGCAGTTACATTCGCTGCAGGATTAGCTACACAAAATGTTATTCCGGTTGTTGCTATTTATTCTACTTTTTTACAGCGAGGCTTCGATCAGATTATTCATGATGTTGCATTACAGAAATTGCATGTTGTATTTGTTCTGGATAGAGCCGGATTGGTTGGAGCAGATGGACCAACACATCATGGTACTTTCGATCTGACTTATTTACGTATGATACCCGGCATAGTTATTATGGCACCTAAAGATGAAGCGGAATTACGCAACATGTTATATACAGGGGTTAACTACAAAAAAGGTCCTGTTGCATTAAGATATCCAAGGGGCTCTGCACTTGGTGTCCAATTGAAAGAAGGATTTACAGAAATTCCAATAGGAAGCAGTGAATTAATTCAAAGTGGTGAAGATATTGCTATTCTTGCTGTTGGCAATATGGTTGATAATGCTAAGAAAGCGGTCCCTTTATTGAATGATCAAGGAATTAATACCGAAATTATTAACATGCGCTTCATTAAACCTCTTGATACCGAGCGATTGGATGATGTAGCAAAAAGATTCGACAAAATTATTACTATCGAAGAGAATAGTATTGTCGGTGGTTTTGGTTCGGGTGTACTCGAATATTTTTCCGATAAAAATTATAAGAATAGTATCTTAAGAATTGGTATACCCGATCAATTTATTGATCATGGTACACAGGAAGAACTGCATAAATTAATTGGTATTGATCCGGCAGGGATTGCCGGTAGAATTATTGAATTTTATAGAAGCCATGGAGTCGCAAAAGAGGTTATTGCCTGATGGATAAAACTAAAGTTGGAGTAATTGGACTTGGCGGGATTGCTCAATTGGTTCATTTACCTATTCTATCGAAATTGGGAACAGTGAAGCTTGTTTCAATAGCAGAGATAAATAAAAACAGACTCAAAACAGTTGGAGAAAAATATCCTGGGGCAAAACAATATTTGGACTATCGGGAAATGATCTCAAACGAAGAATTAGATGCTATTGTTATTACAACTCCTACAGATACTCATGAAATTATTGCCCTGGATTGTCTGGAAAGTAGAAAAAGTATATTAATAGAAAAACCTGTCGCCCGAAATTTAAAGGAAGCCAAGGAAATTGCCCTTGCCGCAAAGAGGGTTAAAAAAGTTGCTATGGTAGGAATGAACTCAAGATTCAGACCTGATACTATGTTGTTAAGAAGCATTATTAATAGCGGAGAGTTAGGCGATCTATTTTATATAAACTGCAGCTGGCTTAGACAGAAAAGCAGTATACAAAAATGGTTTGTAAATAAAATCTTATCAGGTGGTGGAGTAATTATTGACCTTGGCATAGTTATTCTTGACCTTGCATTGTGGATGATGGGTGAAAATAGTGTTGAGTCTGTCTCTGTCCAGAAGTTTGATCATACAAAAAACGATATTGAAGATTCTGCGATCGGATTAATCCGGTTTCAAAATGGGGAAGTGATTAACTTTGAAGTTAGCTGGGAGTTATATTCTAACACCGATAGTTTTAATCTTACAGCACATGGTACCAAGGGAACTTCATGTTTGAATCCATTGAGAGTTTTTAAGAAAACGGAATCGATTCATATTGATTACACACCGAATAAAACGGCTAATGTTCAAAATCTATTTCGCAAGTCGTATGAGAATGAATTAAGACATTTTATTGGAGCTGTGCGTGAAGGAACTCCAGTTATTTCTTCAGTTGATGAAGCTTTAACAAGAATGAAATTGCTTGAAGCATTATATAAATCAGCCGAAAATAAAAAGGAAATAAAACTTTAAATTGTATGAAAATACTTCTTGTAGATGATGAAAAGGATATTGTAGAATTCCTGGAATATAATCTTGTCCAGGAGGGGTTTGAGGTTATTACTGCTTATGATGGTAACGAAGCTATTGAAAAATTAAAATCGAAACCCGACCTTATAATTCTGGATGTATTGATGCCCAGAATGGATGGATATGAAACTTGCCAGAAAATAAGGAGTATTAAAGAATTTAAAAATGTACCGGTAATCTTTCTTACTGCAAAATCTGCTGAAGCTGATGAGATTAAAGGATTAAATCTTGGTGCAGACGATTTCATCCGAAAACCGATTTCGCCAAAAAAACTTATCGCAAGGGTTCAATCCAATCTTCGCAAAGGTGAAACAGTACCATCAGAAACCAAAAAAGCTAAAGAAATTAAAATCGGTCCGCTTGTAATTGATAGAGAAAAATATACCGTTACATTAGTTGGTAAAAATGTAGTATTCCCTAAAAAGGAATTTGAAATTCTTGCCTTTCTGGCTTCTAATCCCGGTAAGGTTTTTCATAGAGATAAGATTTTAGCTGACGTTTGGGGAACAGATATTTTTGTAGTAGAGAGGACTGTGGATGTTCACATTAGAAAAATAAGAGAAAAACTTGGAACACATACAGAGCTAATAGAAACAATTAAAGGAGTTGGCTATCGTTTCAAAAGTTTTAGCTGATTTAATAAAGAATCTCTACTTCTCCTGGATATACGCACCTGTTATAATTCTTCTTGATATTATCTTTATAACTACTTTTTCATTACTTAATGAAGTTGACCTAAGAACTTTTATCATCTCTTCTATACTATCATTGGTATTAACATTATTAATTCTCTTTTCTATTGGTGCTAAAAGGAAAAAAGAATTAAGAAAAATTGGAATCATAATAAAAGCAATAAGAGAAAATTCTTATAAAAGTCCTGACGAAATAAAACTTGGCAAACATCTAATTGGATTAGAAGATGAAATACGGGCTATGTTTCTTAGAACTAAAAATGATATTGCCAGTTTGAAAAAATTAGAGCAGGTTCGTACGGAATTTTTAGGTAATGTATCCCATGAATTAAGAACCCCGATATTTACTATTCAGGGTTTTCTGGAGACGTTATTAGATGGTGCTATGTATGATGATAAAGTTAATAGGTCGTTTCTTCAAAAGGCAAATCAGCATACACATAACCTTAATAATTTACTAAATGATTTAATTGATATTTCCATGATTGAATCCGGTCAGATGCGGATGAGTTTTAGGTATTTTAATGTGAATGAGTTTATAAGTTCAATGGTTAGCGAAATGAGATCTCATGCACAAAACAAGGATATTCTGATAGTCTTCTATCCCGATGAAAAAAATTCTGCAATTTTTGGTGATAAAGAAAAAATAAAACAGGTAATGGTCAATTTGATAATTAATGCCATAAAATATACTGAAAGAGGTTCGGTAGAAATTGGTGTAGTTAATGAGGGTAAACGCTGTAAAATATACGTTCGCGATACCGGTATAGGAATAGCTGCATCTGACATTGACCGTATTTTTGAGAGATTTTATAGAGTTGATAAAGATCGTTCACGCGCTCTGGGTGGAACTGGTCTCGGTTTAGCCATTGCAAAGCATATTATAGAAGCCCACGGCTCTAAAATCGATGTGAATAGTGAGCTTGGCAAGGGAAGCACCTTCTCTTTTTCGCTTAAAAAGTAATATTTTTTATTTTTTCGATACTGATTTAATTTTATTGATTTTCCATATAAACCTTTTATTGACTTCAATAGACTCAATTCCTATATTTACCGCTCAAATTTTGAATAATTGGAGGTATAGATGTTTGCTGTTGTAGATATCGCTGGACAACAGTTCAAGGTAACCGAAAATACTAAGTATTATGTCCCAAGACTCGAAGCCGATCCGGATACCGAAATTGTATTTGATAATGTTTTATTATTAAACGATGATAAAACAACCCAAATTGGCACACCATCTGTAAAAGGTGCCAAAGTGCATGCTAAGGTTCTTGAGCACTTGAAAGATGATAAAGTAGTTGTTTTTAAGAAGAAGAGAATTATTTCTTACAAACGTACAAGAGGACACAGACAATTTTTAACAAGAATAGAAGTAACTAAGATAGCTTAGTTACTGGAGGTTTAATTATGGCACATAAAAAAGGTCAAGGTTCGTCAAGAAATGGTCGTGATAGTAATCCTCAATATCTTGGAGTAAAAGCATTTGGCGGGGAAAAAGTTACTGCCGGTTCAATACTTGTCAGACAAAAGGGAACGAATTTTCATCCCGGTAAAAATGTAAAGAAAGCAAGTGATCATTCACTCTTTGCTAGAGTTGATGGTTTTGTAAAATTTGAAAAAAAGAAAAACGACCGCAAATTTATCAGCGTATATGAAACAAACGCTTGAACTTAATTTAAGTTATAAAAAAACCCTCCTGATATTGGAGGGTTTTCTGTTTTAAATAGTATATTTTACAAACCAAGTCTTTCCATATCAACTACAAGTTCTTTAACTGCCTTCACTGAATTATCTAACAAAGCCTTTTCTTCTTCATTAAGTGTAAGCTCAATTATTTTTTCAGCACCGCCTTCACCTAAAACAGCCGGAACGCCAACATAATATCCATTAATTCCAAACTCACCATTTAGATATGCACAGGTAGGTAGTACTCTCTTTTCATCAAAAAGAATTGCTTCTGCCATTGCTATTGCCGATGAAGCGGGGGAATAGAAAGCAGAGCCGGTTTTCAATAATTTAACAACTTCACCACCTGCCATCTTTGTTCTGTTCACCATTGCATCCATAACTTCTTTCGCTTTGGCTTTGTCTTTATATTTCCTTTCGAGCAATTCCATAACCGGAATTCCATTTACGTTTGCATATCTAATGAGAGGAACCATTGTATCACCATGACCGCCAAGAACTAAAGCATTAACATCCTTCACGGATACTCCTAACTCCCATGCAATGAATGTTGCAAATCGTGATGAATCGAGTATGCCAGCTTGACCAATAACCTTATGAGTAGGGAACCCTGTAATTTTTTGGCATAATGTTACCATTGCATCAAGCGGATTGGAAATTACTATTACAATTGAATTTGGTGCATACTTTTTAACATTCTCTGCAACCAAATGCATTATTTTTGCGTTAGTTACAAGAAGATCATCTCTACTCATTCCTGGTTTTCGTGGTAATCCTGCGGTTATAATTACAATGTCAGCACCTTCTATATCCTTATAATCATTTGTGCCTTTAACATGAACATCAAAAAGATCTACTCTTGATGCTTCGGCAATATCAAGTCCCTTTCCTTGCGGTAGATCTTCAACGATATCGTATAATACAACATCACCAAGTTGTTTCATTGCAATTAGTTGAGTAAGAACGCCGCCAATTTGTCCTCCTCCAATCAATGCTATTTTTTTACGGGCCATAATTTCTCCAGTTAGTTTGTTAAAAAGATTTTCAGATAAAATATAGGAAGATTAATACTAAATGACACTTATAAAATTTCTTAATTCTACGGAATGTCTTTTATTTAGCTGTTTAATTTTATTTTAAGAATTGTCTCGGTTCCATCGGGCGTGAAGTTATACTCTAAATTATCAAGAAATGATCTCATTATATGAATACCTCGTCCACTATCTTTTAATATATTTTCCGGTTTGGTAGGGTCCGGCACCAAAGTTAGATCAAATCCATTACCTTCATCTTTAATAATTACGATGAACTGCTTGGGTTCTATTTTAACTGTTATTTTAATTTTTTTTGAGGGATCTTTTTTATTACCGTGTACAATACTATTCGAAGCTGCTTCCGAAAATGAAAGTGAAAGGCTATTGAATTTATCTTCTTCCAATCCGGCTTCTCTAGCAATTTGAATAATAAAATCGTCGAGCTCCGGTAAAATTTCAGGATCGCTGGGAACAATCTTTATATATATTTTCTCTGGCAATGAATTCTCCAATAAAACAATTACGAAAAAATAGGATTAGATTTTTAATCGTGCAATATAAAGCGTGACAAAGATCAAAAAATTATATTAAAATTTATAGACTAATTTTAGGTTGAATGTCGCCATTTCCCTTTTAGTGTTATTATCGGTATTAATAAACTCATACCAGCCATAGGTTCTAAACGATAACGTCTCTAATATATTAATATTAATATCTAAAACAGGTCCGATACTTTCATATTCTGAGATTTTCTGTTTTTCTGTTCCTTTCAATAGATTATAGGTCGATAATGAAAAATACCGAATGCCAATGCCGAAATTAAATCCTCTGAAATCAAAAAAAAACTTTGGTTCCGAATATAATTCTTCAAGAAATCTTTGAGGTTTGCTTGTAAATGAAGTCCACTTAAAATCACCCTGTTCGGAAAGTTTAAGATAGCCCGTTATGAATAAACGAAAATAATTGGTGAGCTGATAATTTGTAGAATCGCGAAACACAAACTGCCGGAATGAATAGCTTCGAAAATTCGGATTTAGCTCTTCGTAATCGAAAACAGTATAATTTGCCATTACTTCTGCTGAATTTGTCGAGATTAATTTACCTGAGGAAAATGTACCACCCGAACTAAGCTTTAGTATTCTTTTTATATTATTGTTTGAACTTCGCTCGGAAAAGATATAAACTATTTTATTCAGACTACCTTCTAAATTTAAAAATGCTTTGAAGTAAGGATTAAATATTTTCTCATATTGTATTCTACCAATACTTAACAGTTCGTCCCGGTCATCAAAATTTACGTTGCTTGGAGTATCGTAAACAAGTTTTCTGTGAAATATACTGATAAGTAGATTATCAAAATTTGAGAGTTTTATATTACCAGACAGTGCTATGGTTGCAAGTTTAGAACTATTATTTTTTTGAGCCTCATTAATTTCACGTTCGTTAAATATGATATTGCTTAAACCTTCGATCTTCCTGGGCTGGTGTTTTTCGTCCCGTTCTGCAAATGAAAATCTAAAAGATAAATTCACATCATCAGTTCTATATTCTGCAGAAGAAGAAAATTCTAACCTGAATTCCTGGATCCTTGAATCAAATGCGCTTGATGACGGATTTGTTAAACTTACATACCTTGTACTTCTTTCAATATCTCTCCACACAACTCTCGCTTGAGCATCGAGAGAGAAAGGTGAATTTTGAGGGAGGAATTTAATTCTATCCTGCAAGTGATAATTAGTTTCTAATCTGCTCTGTATGTTATTATCAATACCAAATTCATCAATAGTAGGTTGATCTGCCGTAAAGTAAAAATCCTTTCTCTGGTGAGCGTAGAATGCACTTATGGTATTTCCAAAGTCTTGATCTATATTACTTTGAACGTCTATATTAAAATAACGGAAGGTATTTTTTCTTGGAGAAATGTCTTCATTTTGAAATTTCAATAATGATGATACTTCAAATTCTCCTAAGGAAAGTTTATCTAAACCTGCCTCGGCACCGAATAACAAGCCGTTATCTTTTTCGCCAATCTGACTATTGCTTGAAAAACCTCCATATGGCGTTATGTCTAGATTTTTTAGGGGGGTAAGTTTTAGAAACATGGATGCATTCATAATGGATGCTTTATTAATTGCAACACGCCTATCATCAGAATAAAGATTGTTGTTGAGCATGAATCCAATTTTATAAAACTCTGATATATTATACTGACTGAACAACCATAAGTACTGCTCATCTTTAAAGTTATTATCGGTGGCTTTAATAACAGTAGAATTAAAGTTCTCATTCAAACCAATAAAGAACTTATTGCTCTGGTAAAACTGACGCAACCTCGTTGAAAAATTATATGTATTTAACTGTTTGTCGAAATTGTTTTGAATATCCCTTACGGCAAATTTATTTATTGAAAAATTCAAACTATCATTAACAAGCTGGCTATAAGTAACTGCGGGGGGAAAAAATAGTAAAAGATATTTTATGTATTTCAACAAATTACTTTTCCGCCAAAATAATTTTCTTGTGATAAATCTTAATTAAACTTGAAAAGTATCACCACTTTCAGGAATCGAAACATTGTTAAATCCAGCCGATTCAAGTCCGGATTTAAATATTTCCTGCTTATCAAAATCACCATGGACTAAAAAGATATTCTGTATCCGGCTACGGTCGAATTGTTTGCAATAGTCAATCAACTCATTCCCATCTGCATGAGCACTGAATGAGTCCATTGAAATGACTTCTGCCTTCAATTTATATTCTTCCCCGAAAATATTAACTGTATCTTCCTTCTCGATAATTTTTCTACCTAATGTGTTAATAGCCGCGTACCCAACCATTAAAATAATGTTATCGGGATTTTCAATATTATTTGCAAGGTGATGCTGAATCCTTCCGGCTTCACACATCCCGGAACTGGAGATAATTATACAAGGCCCTTTTATATAATTAAGATTTTTTGAATCCTCTACATCGGTAATGTAAGTAAGTTTTTTAAATCCGAACGGATCGTCATGTTGAAGCAAAAATTGACTGGTCTCAATATCAAAGCATTCAGGATGCTGTCTGAAAACTTCGGTAACATTAACAGCAAGCGGGCTATCGACAAAGACAGGTATTCTTTCCGATTTGTTTGACTCAAAGATTCTGTTTAGAGCATATACTATTTCCTGGGTTCTGCCGACACTAAATGCCGGAATAATTATTTTCGATTTTCTTTGAATTCCCTTTAACACCACTTTGGCCAGCGATATCTCAGCATCTTTAGGATTTTCATGGGATTTACCGCCATAAGTACTCTCGCATATAAAATATTCCGGAGTAGGTATTTTCTCTGGATCTTTTAATATTGAAAGATTTGGTCTTCCAAGATCGCCGGAAAAACCTATATTGGTTATTGTCCCATTATCCTTTACAGATAAGTAAACAATAGCCGAACCTAATATATGCCCGGCATCATAAAAGGTTAGTTTAATTCCTGGAGAAATTTCTGTCTCATGGTGATAATTGATGCTTACAAATTGTGATAATGAATTGATAACATCTTCTTCAGTATACAACAATTCGAAAGGATTTTGCTTTTTTTTCTTTCTCTTCTTGTTAACAAATTCTACATCCTTTGCTTGAACGTGAGCACTATCTTTCAACATTAAGTTACTTAAGTCATGTGTCGCAAAAGTTGAAAAAATCTTTCCACTAAATCCATGTTTTACCAGAGTAGGGATATTACCGGCATGATCTATGTGAGCGTGAGATAGAATAACAAAATCAATTTCTTTCGGATCGAAATATTCAAATGTACGGTTAATCTCAAATGCTTCTTTGCGTTTACCCTGGTAAAGTCCGCAGTCAAGAAGGAAAGTTACATTCTTAGTCTTGATTAAATGCATTGAGCCGGTGACGGTTCTAGCGGCACCTATAAATTTTATTTCCATATGCTAACCGTTTTTATTGAAAAAACACTCATTATAGTGGTCAGATTCATAAAAAATTAGCGGGACAAAAACTTGAATAAAATTAAACACGGATAATTTTGTATTTCCTATAGCCGTAATAGATTTCGCGTGCAGCTGTTCTAATAACAGTTGCAGCCGGTACGGCTAACAACATACCAAATATGCCTAATGCTTTACTACCAATTAAAATCAGTAATATAATTATTAATGGATGTAAGTCGGTATTTTTCGAAAAAATATTTGGTTGGATATATCCATTATCCAATGTATAGACGATTACAAAAAGTAAAAGAATATTCGGAAGCATTGCAAAATTTCCAAATTGAATGAGTGATATGATAATTGCCGGTATACCTCCAATTACTGGACCAAAATAAGGTATTAAATGTCCTACTCCGGCAATAAAACCAATTGATGCGGCATTCTGAATACCTAATAATGCCAGTCCAATTCCACTCATAAGCCCGACTAAAAATGCATCTAAAATCCATCCTCTTACAAACCTGCTTAACTCATTCGAAATTTTTTTGATTACCCAGTATGAAACTTCAAAATATTTATTAGGCATAATGTTAACAATACCGCGGAAAATTCGTGTATTGTCTTTTAGTAAAAAAAATGTCATGAATGGCACTATTACTAGAATTGCGATTACTGAAACAAGGCTATATAATATATTGCTGATATTATTTACCCATCCGAAAATCATGCTTTGAGCAAAACCAATAATTCGATCTGCTAAATGAACTGAGTTTAAGAAAGGGAAGAATGATTTAAGAGTTGTTTCAACCTGGCTAATTAGTGATTTCATATTTTCAGGTGTTAAAGCAGTTCCAAGTGAGTTGAATTGACTTACAATCTTGGGCATTAAAAAAGAGAGCATACTAAAAATTACCAAACCGGTTAATACAAAAACTGCCAGCACAGAAAAGAATCTGGGAAAACCGTTCTTCTCAAGAAAGTCAACAACAGGATTGAAAATCATTGCTATTAAGAGTGCAACAACCAGCATAGCAATAATTTCAGCAAATAAGTAAACAAGATATATCAGGATGGTAATAGAAACGACTATTAAAAAGATCTTCTTTAACAAATTAAATTGTTTTTCTGTAAGTGCCATGTTTTTCACCAATTTGCGTTTCTAATATTCCTAATTATTCCTTAATAATCAATCGATTTTGGAAACTTCCTTTTTTAATTCGGGAGTTCAAATAGGAAGATTTAACTATATTTGTATTGTAATTAATAACAAATTGGTAAAAATTATGGTTGAAATTCAATTACTCAAACAAATCAGGGAAAGAGCTTCTCAAAGAAGGAAAACAATTGTTTTACCCGAATCGCATGATGAAAGGGTTTTAAAAGCTGCGGGAATATTAACAAAAGAAAAAGTTGCATCAATTATTACTCTGGGTAACGAGGAAAAGATTAGAACTGATGCACAAAAACTTGGTGTAGATCTGCAAGGTGTAAGAATAATTGACCAGGAAAAGTCCGATAAGCTAAGCGATTTTACAAATATTTTTTATAACAAACGTAAACACAAAGGTGTTACAATTGAACAGGCAAGGGATACTATTAAACGGGATTTATTCTTTGCTGGAATGATGGTAAATGAAGGAATGGCTGATGGAAGTGTTGCCGGTTCTTTTGCTACTACTGCAGATGTTACGCGAGCTTCAATTTTTTGTGTTGGTCTTAAAGAAGGAATCTCAATTTTGTCAAGTTTCTTTTTAATGGCATATCCCGATAAAGTTTACAGTTTTGCTGATTGTGCAGTTAATCCTAATCCCGATCCGGGTCAGCTTGCTGATATCGCTATTTCAACAGCGGATAATCACAAAAAATTAACAGGTGAAGAACCCTTCATAGCTATGTTATCATTTTCAACCAAAGGAAGTGCAGAGCATGAACTGGTAGATAAAGTTCGTCAGGCTACACAGTTTGTCCGTGAACGTAGACCTGATCTTAAAGTTGATGGTGAATTACAATTTGATGCTGCCATTGTTGAAAATGTTGGAAAGAAAAAAGCGCCGGGCAGTGATGTAGCCGGACGTGCAAATGTATTGGTTTTTCCGGATTTGAACTCCGGTAACATTGGATATAAAATTGCACAACGATTAGGAAAAGCCGAAGCTGTTGGACCGGTTAATCAAGGTGTTAAAAAGCCATTTTTCGATCTTAGCCGTGGCTGCAGTGTAGAAGATATTGTTAATACTGCTGCAATTGCCTGTCTAATGGCCGACTAATTTCTCCGGGATTTTGGGACGATGTAAAAACCGTCCCAACAATTTGAACTTATTCTCCTTCAAATTAGTTTTTCATATAAAATGAGGTTTCAAAATGAAATACTTTAATTCATTTTTAATTGTTTCCATCATTCTTCTTGGATTTACAAATTCCTATTATGGCGGATCTAATACAAAAGGGGATAAAATGAAAGACAATATTTATAATATTGTAGTTAAGGACATAGAGGGAAAGGATGTTAAGTTGTCTGACTATGCAGGAAAGGTGTTACTTGTTGTTAATGTTGCAAGTAAGTGCGGCTATACTCCGCAATATGAAGGCTTACAAAAAATTTATGAAACGTATAAAGAAAAGGGATTTGAAATATTAGCTTTTCCTTGTAATGATTTCAAAGGACAGGAACCCGGTACAAATGAAGAGATTAAAGAATTTTGTAGTGCAAATTATGGAGTAACATTTACGTTATTTGATAAGATAAAAGTCCTTGGTGAGGATAGATCTCCGCTTTATCAAAAACTAATAAGTTCCGAGTCGGTTGAACAAGGTGATGTAAAATGGAATTTCGAAAAGTTCTTAATTTCAAAAGATGGAGAAGTTGTAGGAAGATTTAGAAGTAAAGTTAAACCGGAAAGTGAAGAATTAACTTCATTGCTTGAGAAATTATTATCCCAATAAGAAATAGAAATTAGGGATCGTAAAAGTTGCGATCCCTAAAACAAACAATTATTCTTCTTCAACTTCAATCACAACATCATCATTTTTCTTAACGGGTGGTCTTTCATATAAGATTGTCATGTCTTTGTAGGAAGCGGCTAAATATTCCGGGATTTGATCCCAGGTAAAACGCCAAAACCAGTTGCCTCCAAGTGTTGAAGGCATATTCATTCGAGCTTCATTTCCAAGATTAAGAATGTCCTGCATTGGTAATACTACTATATTAGAAACTGAAGCATAAGCCGTCTTAATCAATTCAAAAACAATGTTATCACCATAATAATTCAGATAATTTTGAGCCCACTCATAAATACCAGATCTTTTTTCCTTTTCCGATTCAAAGAAACCTCTTGTGGTTTCATTATCATGAGAACCGGTGTGCACAATACAATTCTTTATATGATTATGTGGTAAGAATTTTTTCTCCATGTTTTCGCCGAAAGCGAATTGAAGAATTTTAATTCCGGGAAATTCGAACTTATCGCGAAGTGCTTCAACAGATGGAGTAATTACTCCTAGATCTTCAGCAATTATTGGTAACTCTCCGAGATTCTTTTTAATAGTTGAGAACAATTTTTCACCCGGTGCTTTCACCCAGCGTCCTTTTATTGCAGTTTCAGCTCCACCGGGAATTTCCCAATAAGCATCAAGACCGCGGAAATGATCTATTCTTATAATATCAACCATCTCTAATAATTTAGAAATTCTATTCTGCCACCAATGGAAGTTATCTTTTTCCATAACCTTCCATTTATATAGTGGATTACCCCATAACTGCCCGGTTGCACTGAAATAATCCGGCGGAACACCGGCAACGAATTCTAAGGAACCATCTTTTCTAACTGTAAACTGTTCTTTGTTCGACCACAAATCTGAACTGTCATACGCAATGAAAATTGGTAGATCGCCAATTATTTTTATACCGGCTTGATTAACATATTCCTTTAGGTTATTCCACTGTTTATCAAAAATAAATTGAATAAACTTATAATAATTGACTTCATCTTTTAATTTTTCTTTCCAGTTTTCAACAGCTTTTCCTTTTCTAAAAGCAATTGATTCTTCCCACTCGGGCCAGGCAACACCATTATGAAATTCTTTAACTGACATAAAGAGAGCAAAATCATCAAGCCAATAATTATTTTTATTGCAGTACTGAATGAAGCTCTCTTCAATATTTTTATTTGAAAGGATAAATCTACTGTATGCTTTTCTTAGTAAAGAAGTTTTATAGTTAATCAAATTTCCGAAATCTATCTTATGAGGATCAAATGATGGAGTATGTGAAATATCATTATGTCCCAATAAGCCTTCGCTATAAAGAAGTTCAGGGCTTATCAATAAAGGGTTTCCTGCAAAAGTAGAAAATGATTGATAGGGAGAATCTCCATAGCCGGTTGGACCGAGAGGGAATACCTGCCACAGTGTTTGACCTGCGGCTTTCATAAAATCTATAAACCTATATGCTTCAGGCCCTAAATCCCCAATTCCAAATTTCCCGGGTAAAGAAGTCGGGTGAAGTAAGATTCCGGCAGATCGTTCAATTTTCATAAGTTCACCAAAGATTTTGTGATATAAATTCCTTTAATAAAATTAAATAAAAAAACAATATTTTCTTCAAACAATAATTTCTTATATTGCTTACGAGCAATAAATAAATCAATTGAACAATTTTAAAAAACTTATTAATAAGATTGCTTAAAAAATTTTTTTTAGTTATGTTGCTCGCCCCGCTCAAAAGGTTCATTAAAAAAATTATAAATATTAGTTAACAAGTTTTGTCCACCGAGACTGAAGAATGAAAATTTGGAGAATTAAATGAAGATAAATCGTCTATTTACCGTTTCGGGAAAAGACCCACTTGAATCATTAGAATTTGTAAAACGGACTTCAGAAATAAAAAATCCTGATGGCTCAGTTGTTTTCAGAATGGAAGATGTTACTATTCCTAAAGAATGGTCGCAAGTTGCGACTGATGTATTAGCACAGAAATATTTTAGAAAAGCCGGAGTACCAAGATTACTGCGAAAGATTAAAGAAGATAACGTTCCTAAGTGGCTTCAACCATCTGCGGCAGATACAAAAACATTAGATGAATTACCTGAGAAAGACAGATACGGTTCTGAGACAGATGCACGCCAGGTATTTCACCGTTTAGCCGGAACATGGACTTACTGGGGCTGGAAAGCTGGTTACTTTGATACAGAAGATGATGCAAAAGCATTTTATGATGAACATATGTATATGCTGGCTTCACAAGTTTCTGCTCCAAACTCACCGCAGTGGTTCAACACCGGACTAAATTGGGCATATGGAATAAACGGTCCGTCACAAGGTCATTATTATGTTGATTATCAAACAGGTAAATTAACTTTCTCTGAAGATGCATATACTCATCCTCAGCCGCACGCCTGTTTTATTCAATCGATAGGTGACGATCTGGTAAACGAAGGCGGTATAATGGACTTGTGGGTTCGTGAAGCCCGTTTGTTTAAATACGGATCCGGAACCGGAACAAATTTTTCCAACATTCGCGGTATTAATGAACCATTAAGCGGAGGTGGTAAGTCTTCGGGTTTAATGTCATTCCTAAAGATTGGCGACCGGTCAGCTGGAGCGATAAAATCCGGCGGTACAACAAGGCGTGCAGCTAAAATGGTAACACTTGATATTGATCATCCTGATATTGATGAATATATAAATTGGAAGGTTGTAGAAGAGCAGAAAGTAGCTGCATTAGTATCAGGAAGTAAATTGTGTAATCTCTATCTCAATAATATTATGAAAGCATGTTATGCTGAGCATCCCGAGAACGATCGGTTTAATAAACGTACTAACATGCATCTTAGGAAAGCAATTCTTGAAGCAAGAAAATTCAGTGTTCCGGAGAATTATATAGAACGGGTAATTAAGCTTGCTAAACTGGGGTTCAAAGCAATCGAGTTTCCGGTTTATGATACTGATTGGAATTCTGAAGCTTATGCAACGGTCTCTGGACAGAATTCCAACAACTCTGTTAGAGTAACAAATGATTTTATGCAAGCAGTATTAAATGACAGTGATTGGAATCTTTACTGGAGAGTTGAAAAAGCCAAGGCTCTCAAAGAAAATAGAAAACCGAAAGCATGTAAAACTCTTCCTGCAAAAAAATTATGGGATGACATTTCGTTTGCTGCATGGTCGTGTGCTGATCCCGGATTACAGTTTGATACTACAATTAATGAATGGCATACATGTAAAGCAAGCGGTCCAATCCGTGCATCAAATCCTTGCAGTGAATATATGTTTCTTGATGACACTGCATGCAACCTTGCTTCTTTAAATCTTGTTCGATTTTACAATGACGATACGCAAGGATTCAATATTGAAGCTTACAGACATGCAACACGATTGTGGACGATCGTTTTAGAAATTAGCGTATTGATGGCACAATATCCTAGTAAAGAAATTGCCCAGAAAAGTTATGAATATAGAACGCTCGGATTAGGATATGCTAACCTTGGTTCTCTTTTAATGCGCCAGGGCATTTCATATGACAGCAAAGAAGCTTATGCAATATGTGGAGCTTTAACATCTATCATGCATATGCGTGCATACGTAACTTCTGCAGAGATGGCGAAAGAGCTTAAGCCATTTCCTAAGTACGAAGAAAATAAAGAACATATGATAAGTGTTATTCGTAATCATAGAAGAGCAGCTTATAATGTCCCTAAAGAAGAGTATGAAGGATTAACAATTTATCCGATGGGAATTAATCCTGAATTTTGCCCGTCAGATTTACTTGAAGCTGCGCGTGAAGATGCAGATATTGCTCTTGAATTCGGAGAGAACTATGGTTTTAGAAATGCCCAGGTAACAGTAATTGCACCTACTGGTACTATTGGTTTAGTAATGGATTGCGATACTACAGGAATTGAACCGGATTTTTCTCTAGTGAAATTCAAGAAGTTAGCCGGCGGTGGATATTTCAAGATTATTAATCAGTCGATTCCACCGGCACTTAAAAAACTTGGATATAATGATGACCAGATAAAGGAAATCGTAAAATATGCTAAGGGAGCCGGAACACTGGTTGGATGTCCTTACATAAATTATGAATCTCTGAAATCAAAAGGTTTTACAGATGATGTGCTGAATAAGATTGAAGCAATCCTTCCATCCGTTTTCGAGTTAAGTTTTGCTTTCAACAAATATACAATTGGTGATAGGTTTCTTAAGAGTAATCTAAATTTCACCGACGAGCAGATTAACGATTTCAGTTTCGACTTATTATCCGAACTCGGTTTTACAAAAGAAGAAATTGCCTCTGCCAATGATTATGTGTGCGGTACAATGACTATTGAAGGTGCACCATTTTTAAAACATGAACATTACCCGGTATTTGATTGTGCAAATAAGTGCGGTAAGAAGGGAACACGTTTTATTAAATCTGATGCACATATTTTCATGATGGCTGCAGCACAGCCGTTTATATCCGGTGCAATCTCAAAAACAATTAATCTGCCAAATAATGCATCCATAGAAGATATTAAATATGCATACTATCAATCCTGGAAATTAGGTTGCAAGGCAAATGCGCTTTATAGGGATGGGTCAAAACTTTCTCAGCCGCTAAACTCTATGACTGAAGAAGAAATAGAAGATTTACTTGAAAGGAAAGAAGAAAATGATATTGTGAAGATTGCCGAAAGAATTATTCATAGATATATCGCCAAGAGAAGAAGACTGCCGGATCGCAGAACCGGATATACTCAAAAAGTGAAGATTAATGGACAGTCCGTTTATGTTAGAACGGGCGAATATGATAATGGGCAGTTGGGAGAGATATTTATAGATATGCACAAAGAAGGTGCTGCATTCAGAAGTTTATTAAACTGTTTTGCAATTTCAATTTCTCTCGGACTGCAGCATGGAGTTCCCCTTGAAGAATTTGTTGATGCTTTTGTGTTTACCCGATTCGAACCGAGCGGTGTTGTCTCAGGTCATAAACGGATTAAGATGGCAACTTCGGTAATTGATTATATTTTTAGAGAATTAGCCGTTACTTATCTCAACAGAAACGATCTATCTCATGTTGAAGATGATGAACTGCCAATGAAAGGTGATTATCGTTCGGTTGCAGAACCCGATTTTGAATCGGAAGAAATTGTTAGTGAGAAAACTATTGAATTGGATCAACACAGATTAAACGATGATAATTCCAATGGAGAGGAAGCAGTCAAAGCAAAAATAAAAATGATTACTCTTAATGACCCCGTCGCTAAAGCTCGTGAAAGGGGATACACTGGTGATATCTGTCCAGAGTGCCAGAGTATGACAATGGTTCGTAACGGAACTTGTCTTAAATGTACTACATGTGGAGCAACTACTGGATGCAGTTAATTTAATCCTGATTTTTCTTTTGAATAATTTGAATGAAAAGGGACTAATGCGAGTCCCTTTTTCATTATATTTACATCATGATTTCATTGACTTTTAGACTCAAAAGGGATAGCTTTTCACCCTTAATTTTAAGCCATGATTGCTGAAAATCTAAAGCGAGTTGAAGAAAAAATCGAGCAAATTTGCCTTGAAATAGGCAGAAATCGTTCTGAAATAAAGTTGATTGCAGTAAGCAAGACTCAATCAAAAGAAGTTATTGAAGAAGTTCTGAGTGCCGGAATTAAAGACCTTGGAGAGAATAAGGCTCAGGAGCTGCGTGATAAAGCAGAATTGATCTCTGGTGATTTTAACTGGCATTATATCGGTCATTTGCAATCGAACAAAATTAAGTATGTAATTAAGTCCGCAGAATTTATTCATTCTGTGGATTCAATTAAACTTGCTGACGAGATAAATAAAAAAGCCGAATCTATTAATAAGGTTCAAAAAGTACTCTTAGAAATTAATACTTCTAAAGAAGCTTCAAAGTTTGGTTTGAGTGGTGAAAAAGAAATTTTTGATACAGCAGCATTCTGTAATCTTGCTAAGAATTTAGATATTGTTGGTTTAATGACAATGGCGCCTTATACTAATGATATGGAGATAATCCGAAAGTGTTTTGTTACTTTAAGATCGGTTAAAGAGAAATTAAACAGCTCAGGTTTCCGGGTTAAAGAACTTTCCATGGGAATGACAAACGATTATGAAATTGCAATTGAAGAAGGTGCTACGATGTTAAGAATTGGAACAGCAATCTTTGGCGAACGAAATTTAATTTAGAGTGAGAATAAAATGAAATTCACTCCGTTTGGAATAAAGAATCAGGAATTTAACAAATCGGTACGGGGATATGACAAGGATGAAGTCCGCGCCTTCCTCGAGAAATTATCCGATGAATTCGAACATCTTCAGCAAGATAATGATAAACTGAAAATAGAAATCGAGAGGAATGAAGATCAGATTAAAGAATTCAGACGTATTGAAAAAAATCTTCAGAATGCAATGCTTAGTGCTACCGAGTCAACTTCAAAGGCAGTTGATTCAGCTAAAAAGCAGACTGCGCTTATGATCAAAGAAGCAGAGCTTAAAGCTGCCCAATTAATCGAAAAGGCAAAAGAGAGTGCGAATTCAATACGCGACTCAGTTCTAAAATTGCGCGAAGAAAAAAAACTGCTTGTCTCGCGTATCAAGGCAATGATTGATACTCAAGCAAGTCTTTTGGAATTTGATGTTGAGAACATAGAAACAAAAAAAGTTAAGAAAAAAGAAATTTCAAAAGAACCCGTTAAACGAGATGATCAATCAGAAATTAACGTTGATGATATACTGGAGAAATTATTATGAGTCAGCTTTTACAGATGATAAATGAAACTCTCGAAGTAATTCGAATGAAAACGAAAAAAGAATATCCTGTTGGCATTATACTTGGCACAGGTTTGGGTGGTTTGGTAAGAGAAATTGATGTTGAATGCCAGATTGATTACTCGGAACTACCGCATTTCCCTTTATCCACTGTTGAATCTCACCAGGGTAAATTGATCTTCGGGAAAATTAACGGCAAGGATGTTGTCGCTATGCAAGGAAGGTTTCATTACTACGAAGGATATACGATGAAGCAAATTACATATCCTGTTCGTGTTATGAAATTCCTGGGTGTGAAGACTTTGCTTGTCTCAAATGCATGTGGGGGGATGAATCCGCTTTTTCGGCTCGGTGATATTATGCTGATAGTTGACCACATAAATCTTTTGGGTGATAATCCGCTGATCGGTAAAAATGAAGATGATTTCGGTCCCCGTTTTCCCGATATGAGTGAACCTTATAATAATGAGTTGATTAACCTTGCAGAACAAATTGCATTGAAAAATGAAATTAGAGTTCAGAAAGGTGTTTATGTAGCGGTTTCCGGTCCAAACCTTGAAACTAGAGCGGAATATCGTTTCCTGAGAGCAATTGGTGCAGACGTTGTTGGAATGTCAACCGTTCCTGAAAATATTGTTGCAAACCATTCCGGGATGAATGTGTTAGGAATAAGCATTATCACCGATGAATGTTTTCCGGATTCATTAAGACCTGTTGATGTTAAAGAAATTATAGCTACGGCAATGAAGGCTGAACCAAAGATGACTTTGTTAATGAAAGAGGTAATAAAAGAACTATGATACAAAAAAAATCGATCTATTATGCCACAGCCGGGTTACTTACAATAATTATATTCGCTTCGAATTTTTTAAGTACGGATCTCTTCAAAGCCGGATACCAGAATTTCTCAGTTTGGTTTGTTCTATCAATATTTTCTTTTGCATGCGGCTGGCTGATAAATAAAACTCTTGGATATAATCACGGCGGTAAAGTTGTATTTTCGGTAATTGTAGCTTCGGCATTTATTAGTGTTTTGCTGGTATCCATATTTAGTGAATACTTTGGATTAAGTGAACTGATTGTAGAAAATATGATCCTTTACATACTTCGGAATATTACTCTTGGCTCAATGGCGTTTTTCGGTATGGTTGTATGTGAATTCCTCCTTCTGCAAAGGGAAGGTGACAGCAGTAAAAACAAAATGGAAGAGATCAGAAGATTAATGGCTAATACACATCATGAAGCAAAATTGATTATTGAAGATTCAAGACTTAAATCCGAACAGATGCTTTATGAAACTCAGCAGACTATCGATGATATGATCGAAAGAAAAAATCTGATTGAAATAAGATTGAAAGAATTTATCTCTGCTGAAAAAGAATTAATAAAAAAATATGAATCAGATGAAGAGTGAACTAATTCTATTTAATTCATGATCAAGATCATGATCTGTAAACTGTAATCAAATCATTACACATATATAGAGACCAAAGATGTTTAGGCAGTTAGGTGAAAAAATTAATTACCCCGAAATTGAAGAAAAGATTCTAAAATTCTGGCAGGAACACAAAATATTTGAAAAAAGTATTTCGTCAAAAGATGAAAATAGACCTTTCACATTTTATGAAGGACCGCCTACAGTTAACGGAAGACCCGGTATTCATCATGTAATGGCAAGGACGTTAAAAGATCTTGTCTGCCGTTTTAAAACAATGCAAGGTTACCGGGTTAACAGAAAAGCAGGATGGGATACTCATGGCCTCCCAATTGAAATTGCTCTTGAGAAAGATCTTGGATTCACACAAAAATCCGATATTGAAAAATTTGGTGTTGCCGAGTTTAACAAGAAAGCAAAGGACCTTGTTTATCATCATATTGAGATGAAAGAGGGATGGCGAACCTTAACAGAACGCATGGGTTACTGGATTAATCTGGACGATCCTTACATTACTTGTACAAATGAATATATTGAATCAGTCTGGTGGGCACTTTCTGAATATTATATAAAAGGATTGATCTACAAAGGTTTTAAAATTGTTCCTCAATGTCCTCACTGCGAAACACCTCTTTCATCCCATGAACTTGCTCTAGGATATCACGATGTTCAGGATCCAAGTGTTTATATTAAGTTCAAACTCAAAGATGAAGACGCAGCAATTTTAGTTTGGACAACAACACCGTGGACATTAATCTCAAACGTTGCTCTTGCCGTAGGTCCCGATATCGATTATGTAAAAATTCAACATGAAAAACATGGAATTCTCTATTTAGCCAAAGCAAGATTATCTGTAATTAAAGAAGAATACACACTCTTGGAAGAACTCAAAGGTTCTAATCTGCTTAATAAAAATTACGAACCATTGTTTTCTTATATCACTGTTGATAAAAAAGCGTGGTACATAATACCGGGAGACTTTGTCAGTACAGAAGAAGGAACAGGGGTAGTGCATATCGCTCCAGCATTTGGAGCTGATGATTATGAAGTATCCAAAAAATTTGACCTTCCTTTTATCCAACCGGTAACGAAGAGCGGACGTTTTACCGATCAGGTTACTGATTTTGCCGGACGACTTGTAAAAACTATTCAATTCGAGGCAAAAGAAGAAAAGGGAGCCGATCCGGATATAATCAGGAATTTGAAAGAGAGAGGATTGCTATACAAAGCAACCAACGATTATCTTCACTCATATCCTCATTGCTGGCGCTGCGATAATCCGTTGATCTATTATGCGCGCGATAGTTGGTACATCAGAACTACAGATGTTGCCAAAAGAATGATTGAATTAAATAACACAATTAACTGGTGCCCGCCGGAAGTGGGTTCCGGACGATTTGGAAATTGGTTGGAAGAAAATAAAGATTGGTCGTTATCACGCGACAGATACTGGGGAACACCGCTTCCTATCTGGTTGAATGATGACGGCGAAATGATTTGTGTCGGTTCAATTATAGAATTAAAAGAAGGATTTGTTGAACGAGACGGAAAGAGAATTTCAGTAAAAGATTTAGCCAAGGAAGAAATTGACCTTCACAAACCATTTGTGGATGAAGTTAAGTTTGAGCGCAATGGAAAAGTTTACAAACGTACACCGGAATTGATTGATGTATGGTTCGATAGCGGCGCAATGCCTTTTGCACAATATCACTACCCGTTTGAAAACCGGGAACTCTTCAAGAAAAATTACCCGTGCGATTTTATATGCGAAGGTATTGACCAGACACGCGGATGGTTCTACACTCTCCATGCAATCGGGACAATGCTCTTCGATAGCGTTACTTATAAAAATCTTATTGTGAATGAACTGATCCTCGATAAAGATGGTCAGAAAATGTCAAAGAGCAAAGGTAATACGGTGGATCCGTTTATACTTTTTGATAAATACGGTGCCGATACAACAAGATGGTATCTGGTTACAACTAGTCCACCGTGGAAACCAACATTATTTGACGAAGATGGTATCCTTGAAGTACAGAGGAAGTTCTTCGGAACATTATTGAATACGTACTCATTTTTTACACTTTACGCTAATATTGATAAATTCAATCACAGTGAACCACCCGTGCCATATGCAGAACGTCCGGAAATTGATCGATGGATAATTTCAAAATTAAGTTCTCTTGTAAAAGAATATGAAGAGTTGATGAATCAATATGATGTTACTAAAGCGGCGCGGCAAATATCAAATTTCACTATCGATCAGCTTTCTAACTGGTACGTCCGAAGAAGCCGAAGAAGATTCTGGAAATCGGAAATAAATAAAAATAAGTTATCTGCATACCAGACCTTGTATGAATGTTTGGTAACTGTATCTAAATTATCTTCGCCATTCATTCCGTTTGTGGCTGAAGAATTGTACCAAAGCTTAAATGGTATAACAAAGCTGGAAAAATTTGAATCTGTTCATCTTGCAGACTTTCCAAAGCCCACATATTTTGAATTGGAACTTGAAGATAAAATGGATGTGGCGCAGAGAGTTGTTTACTTAACACGATCTATGCGTGCCAAACATAATTTGAAAGTCCGGCAACCATTGAAAAAACTAATGGTAGTTGTTGATAAGAATAAGCGTAGTTCATTAGAAAAGATGAAAGATGTTATACTCGAAGAAGTTAACGTTAAGGAACTAATTGCACTTGAAGATGATTCGGGTATTGTTCATAAATCTGCTAAACCTAATTTTAAAGTTGTAGGACCGAAGTATGGTAAACTTGTTAAAGATCTAACAAATGCAATTAAGGATTTAGACAAGAATGCAATAATTGCTCTTGAAAAAAATGGAGAGTATGAATTGCAAATAGAAGGACGGCTTTTGAGAATATCCCGTGAAGATGTCGAAATTATCAGTCACGAAATTGAGGGATGGCTTGTGGAAAATGGAGAAGGTGTTACGGTTGCTATCGATACTGAATTGACCGAAGAATTGATTGCTGAAGGATATGCCCGGGAATTTGTAAATCGTGTTCAGAATATGAGGAAAGATTATGGGCTCGACGTTATCGATCGAATAAATCTTTATGTAAAAGGGGATGGGAAATTACTTGGGTATATTAATAACTTTTCTGATTATATTGCGAACGAAGTTCTTGCTGAAAGTATAAATCAGCTTACGGATTTTGATGGTTATAGACAGGATTGGAAAATTGGTGATTACGATTGTATTATTACAATAGTTAAAGCAAAAATTTAATTATCGGAGGCACTATGGCAAAAAAAATCGATAAAAAGAAAACGGCTAAGACCGCGACGAAAAAGAAATCGGTCAAAAAATCGGTAAGTAAACCTAAAAAAGTTGTTAAAACCAAAAAGGTATCTAAACCAAAAGCTGCAGTTAAAAAACCGGTAAAGGCTAAAACCGGTAAATCCAAACATGTTGAAGTGATTTCTCCGACTAAAAAGATCCGTAAGATTCAGGGATATTCCAAAAGGGATCTAGAAGATTTCCGTAAAGTTATTATTGATAAGAGAAATGAAATTATTGAACAGCTCCAGGCATTAAAAGATCAAATGATGGATCCGACAACCGGGCAATATGTAAATGAAAATTCTCCTTATTCTTTACATATGGCCGAGCAGGGCACTGATGCAATGGAAAGAGAAAAACTTTACTTGTGGGCTCAGCGGGAAAATAAATTCTTAGGTTATCTGGATGATGCTCTTCAGAGAATTGAGAACAGTACTTATGGAATTTGTATTGAATGTATTGATGAACCTCAGCATTTATGTCCGACATGCCCGTTAGTTCCAAAGGATCGTTTAATGGCTGTTCCCCATACACAGCATTGTCTTCAAGTAAAACAGAAATTGAAAACATAATTTTCCGGTTTTAAAGAGCGACTATTGAAAGTATTATATACAACACTATTTATTGTAATAGCCGACCAGATCACGAAGTTTTTTGTCAAGGGAGGAACATTACCTGTTCTAAATCTTCGTGTTGAAGGAATGTATTACGGTCAAAGTATTGATGTGATTGGTGAATTTTTTAGAATCACTTTTGTTGAAAATCCAGGACTCGCTTTTGGAATAGATGTAAATGATACATCTAAATTGCTTTTATCTCTCTTTTCTCTTTTAGCAAGCATCGGAATTTTCTATTACCTTTATAAATCACGCGATCAAAAATTAATTGTAAGATTATCCCTTGCATTTATTTTGGGTGGTGCTATTGGTAATCTTATCGACAGAACTTTCTATGGGGTATTTTACGGTTACGCTCCAATATTTTACGGCAGAGTTGTAGATTTTTTTAATGTTGACTTTTTCGATTTTACAATTTTTGGTAAGACTTTCGATAGATGGCCTATCTTCAATATTGCAGATGCAACAGTTACAATTGGCGTCATTCTTTTATTGATATTCCATAGAACGGTTCCCGAAGAGAAAAAAGAAATTGAAAAAGGTGCTTCACCTGATTCTGAAGTTGTCCCAATCGAAAAAGTTGAATCCGATCAACCTGAAAATCTTGAAATAACAGCTACCGGCACAAATGATGTCGAAGATAATATCAGAAAAGAAAATTAGGATAGTACTTCCTGAGGGAAAAAAGAAAGAACGAATTGATATTTACCTCGCAAATTCAGTTGAAAATGCAACCCGCTCTCGAATCCAAAAACTGATCAAAGCCAATTTAGTAACTGTAGATGAAAAAGTTGTTAAAGCAAATTATCTCCTTTCACCCGGTGAAATAATTGAATTGACTATTCCAATAACACCCCGGCCGGAAGATACTGAAGCTGAGGATATCCCTTTGGATATAATATATGAAGATCCTTACCTGTTGATTGTTAATAAGCCCCCCGGAATGGTAGCCCATCCCTCATTAGGTAATTATACCGGGACACTCGTGAACGCGCTTCTGCATCATACCAAAAAACTTAGCAGCTTAAATGAAGCGGGACGACCGGGAATAGTTCATAGAATTGATAAAGACACAAGCGGATTATTGTTAATTGCCAAGGATGAGTGGACTCATGCGCAGCTTGCTCGTCAATTTGCAAATCATACTATTGACCGTGAGTATTGGGCTGTATGCTGGGGCATTTTTAAGAATTCAACCGGTGAAGTAATTGGAAATATTGCCCGCAGCAATAAAGACCGTAAAGTATTTACGGTAAGCAAGACTGATGGCAAACACGCTCACACTTTTTATGAAGTGATTGAAGAATTTGAATTTGCTTCACTTGTAAAACTAAAATTGAAAACCGGAAGAACTCACCAGATCCGTGTGCATATGTCGCATATCAAGCATCCAATATTCGGCGATCCAACTTACGGTGGTAGAAAAATTGTTTACGGATCTGAATTTTCTAAGATGAAAAGTCGCGTTGAAAATTTATTGCAGATTATTACCCGCCAGGCATTGCATGCAAAAACACTTGGTTTTATCCATCCGAACACAAAACAAAAAGTGTCCTTCGATTCGGAGTTACCAGCTGATATGAAATTGTTGATTGAAAAGTTGAAGAATTAAGAAAGAGAAAACTTGATCAATTCTTTTTGATCCTTTCCCACATTGAAATTGCTTCGGGAAAGGGTAAAAGAGCTCTTGGAATTGCACCATGCATATATGAAATTGCAACCCCATAATTAACAATCGGTACACCAATATATTTTGCCTGCTTAATACGTGTCTGCATCATTTTCCTGGTTAAGGTACATCCTCCGCAATGAACGATTAATTTATATTCTGATAAGTTTTCGGGGAAATCATGACCGCTCTTTATGTCTATTTCTAAATTCTTTTTTGTATGAAGCCGTAACCATCTTGGGATTTTAACTTTACCAATATCGTCTTCCTGAGCGTGGTGAGAACATGCTTCAGCAATCAATACTTTATCGTCATTTTCCAATTCTTCAATTCTTCTTAATCCTCTAACGTATTCAGGGAGATCACCTTTGTAGCGAGCCATCAAAATTGAAAAAGTAGTTAACGGTATATCTTCAGGCACATCTGCATTTACACGCATTATTGCCTGGCTGTCTGTAACAACTAATTTGGGAGGTCCATTTAATTTACTAAGTGCTGCACGCAGCTCTTTATCCTTTGCAACAACAACAATAGCATCTTCATCAAGTGATTCGCGAATTGTTTGAGCCTGCGGCATTATCAATCTTCCTTTTGGTGCTCCAAGATCTATAGGAACAACAAGAACAATAACATCATGCTGCTTAATTAGGTCCGATACAAGCGGTAAGTCTTCATCAGCCGGAAGAAGTTTTGCAACTTTTTCTTTTAATTCATGAATACCATCTTCAGAGATACAAGAAACAGAATGATATTTAAGATCAAGTTCATTTAATTTTTCTATCAGCTCGTAATTAATACCAAGATCGGATTTATTTATCACCGAAATGAATGGTAGTTCAAATTCTCTAAGATGTTTGATTAGGGAAATTTCCTGTTCTGTTAGTTTTGATTGTGAATCGAGGACGAGAATTGCAAAGTCGCTTTCAGAAATTATTTTTGTTGTTTTACTAATCCGTTTTTGTCCAAGTTCGCCAACGTCGTCAATTCCGGCTGTATCGATTAAAACTACCGGTCCAAAGGGGAGTAATTCCATTGCTTTTTTTACCGGGTCGGTTGTTGTGCCGGGTGTTTCACTAACAATTACCAAATCCCTGCCCTATGAATCGATTCATCAGCGATGATTTACCGACATTCCGCTTTCCGATGAATGCAATATGCAATCTTTCGGATTGGGCTACTTTATTCAAATTTAATTCCTAAGTCTCGTGATATGATATTGAACATTTCTTTTTCGTCTAAAAGTTTACTCTTCATCAAAGCTTTAACAAACGGAATTTTGTTTTTATGAGCATAATTAACTAATTCCTGGATTGTTTCATAGCCAAATGTTGTAATTAAGGACGCAGCGGTAGCAGAACTATTGATCAAGTTGAGTTTGCACCTTTCAACATTGGCAGTTATTCCTTCAATACAATTGATAGCAAGATTATTAATGCAGTCTCGTAGTAACTCAAGTGATTTTAATAATAAATGTCCTAGCATCGGAATAAACGGATTGAGTTCCAAATTACCGTTTCCGGCAAGATTAGAAATTATTACATCGTTCCCTTTAACCAGTTCACAGATTTGAATTGTGTTTTCTAGAATGACCGGATTAACTTTACCTGGCATTATTGTAGAACCAGCTTGCTTTGGAGGAATGTTAATTTCTCCAATACCACCTGCCGGGCCACTTGATAAAAACCGCAAATCGTTGCTAATCTTTAGAATTGAAACAGCACCGGCTTTCACAATTCCATGTACTTCAACAAAGACATCAAGGTTCTGAGTTGTATCAATCAAGTCTTCACTTTTTGCAATCGGTAATTTTGTGATTTTTTTTAGAATGCTATTTACATTCAGCACATATTCCTTTGTTGCGGAAATAGAGTTGCCAACGGCAGTCCCGCCTAAATTAACCGAACGGAGCCGTTCCTCCGCGTTATAGATTCGCCACCTATCACGTGCTATTGCCTGGGCATAAGCACCAAATTCTTGACCGAGTGTAATTGGTACAGCATCTTGCATTTGAGTTCTACCAAGCTTAAGAATGTTTCTAAACTCTTCTTCTTTTACTTGAAGTGCATTCTGTAGTTTAGCAAACGAATCTGCTAATTGACGAAGCAGGTAAATTGAGGCAATCTTTAGAGCTGTTGGATAAGTATCGTTGGTAGATTGACTCATGTTTACATCATCCAGTGGATTGATAGAATTATAGTCACCTAAGCTTTTACCCAATACTTCAAGAGCAGAGCTGGTAATCACCTCATTGATATTCATGTTCAATGAAGTTCCGGCACCACCTTGATATGGATCGCTTATAATATTATTGTATATGCTTACTGATTTATTTTCAATTGCGTCTTCTGTTTCTTTTATTAGAAAATGAATTGCTTCTTCCATTGCATCAAATTTTTCCTTAAACAATAGTTCGCTTTTGTAATTAGTTTCTGCAGCAGCAAGTTTAACTTGAAGGAATGCTTTTATCAAATATGGATTAATTCTCTCACCTGAATCAGGAAAATTTTGGTTACTCCTATATGTGTTGATTCCGTAATAAGCATTTTCTTGTAGTTCAACTTCTCCAAATGAATCTTTTTCTGTTCGCATAGCTAAATAATCTCTTTTGGTAGTACAAAAATATCAAAAAGTACTTCCAGTTATTTTGAACAGATCAATATTTTTTAATATGCATATATAGATTACAAATTATAAATCTATATTGACTCCTATTATCTAATTATTATTTAGGAAAAACTCTATTTTTTTCTTAGTTTGAATTATAAAGAGAAGTCATTAGGTCTTCTTAAAATTATTGGATAAGTGTTCAATGTTTTTCGTCAATATCAGTTAATGCTAATAACTAAATATGATTTATACTAATACACTTCATTCATACAATGAATACCATTACCTAAATTCTCATTCCGGGCATTCCAATTATTCCTCTCATTATTTAATTAAAATATTACGGCCAATTCTCAATGAAGATTATTGTATGCTTATTGACAAAGCGCAGCGACTAATCAGTGCAAAGTATTTGTAAGAAACGATAAAGATTAATTGCAATACTAATGCTATTAATATTTTTGGAGTAATATGGAAAACCTAAAAAATACTCATGAAGGGAGAAGAAATTTTCTAAAGTATATCATTAACGGCGGATTAGCTGGATTCGTAATTTCAATTTTCTATCCTCTAATTTCATACCTTAAACCTCCCAAACAAGAAGATGTAGAAGTTTCTTCTGTCTCTGCCGGTAAAATAGATAATTTAGAAAAAGATACTGGTAAGATTATTCAATTTGGTACAAAGCCTGTTCTTCTAATCAGAACACAAAATGATAAACTCCTTGCATTTGATGCGATCTGCACACATCTTGATTGTACAGTACAGTACAAAAGTGATATGGGAGTAATATGGTGTGCTTGTCACAATGGTAAATATGATTTGAGCGGAAGAAATATTTTCGGTCCTCCGCCAAAACCTTTGCAGCCGTTCAATGTGGTTCTCAAAGGTGATGAAATAATAATTTCCAAACAATCATGAGCCGGTTATGAAAAGCCTTATGAAAAAAATTTACAATTGGTTTGATGAACGGGTAAAACTTGAAGACCTTGTCAATTTCATGGGGAAGAAATATGTGCCGGTTCACCGTCATTCGGTATGGTATTATTTTGGTGGTGTTACGTTATTCTTTTTTATCATTCAAGTAATAACCGGGATTCTATTATTGTTTTATTATAAAGCCAGTTCAGATTTAGCATTTGAAAGTATTCAATTTATTATGTCAAAAGTTGAGTTTGGGTGGCTAGTAAGATCAATTCATGCATGGTCTGCAAACTTATTTATACTAGCAGCATTTATTCACATGTTTAGTGTCTTATTTGAAAAATCATATCGAAAACCAAGAGAGATCACCTGGTTAACAGGTATGTTGATGTTCTTTCTGGGATTAGGATTCGGTTTTAGCGGCTATTTGTTGCCATGGAATGAACTTGCATTTTTTGCTACGAAAGTTGGTTCGGATATTTTTGGAGCAATTCCTCTAATAGGAGAAGATTTAAAAATATTTATGAGAGGCGGCGAAGATGTAACTGGAGCTACATTATCTAGAATGTTTGGATTTCACGTAGCACTATTTCCGGCAATATTTTCATTTCTTCTGGTAATTCACCTTTTGCTAGTTCAACGGCAAGGAATTAGTCAACCTATTGAAATGGAAGGGAAAGAATTAGATAAAGAGAAAAAAATGCCGTTTTTTCCAAACTTCTTTTTACGGGATTTACTTCTTTGGTTACTGGTACTTAATATCCTGGCAATTCTATCTGTATTTTTTCCTTCTGAATTAGGTCATAAAGCAGATCCATTTGCTTCAGCACCGGAAGGTATTAAACCGGAATGGTATTTCTTATTTATGTTTCAAACTTTAAAATATTTTCCGGCACATGTTTGGTTTATTGAGGGTGAGGTTCTTGGCATTCTACTTTTTGGTGCAGCTGGAATTCTCTGGTTGTTGATACCTTTTTGGGATACAAAAAGTTCTAAAGGAGAAAAGAATAGATTGGTAAATTATTTAGGGATATTTGCCGTTATTTTCATTATTGTCCTAACAATTCTTGGATGGTTATTATGAAATCTGTGATTAAAATAATAATTATTTCTTTCTGGATCTTAATAGTGAGTGGTTTATCCCAAGCGCAATCTCAACAAGATCAATGTTTTGTCTGTCATGAGTCGATAGGTGATAATGTAGCAACATTATTTAAAAAGGATATCCACTATCAAAAAAATATCTCATGTTCTGCTTGTCATGGTGGGAATAATAAATCTGAAGATATGGAAGAAGCAATGAATCCAAGGAACGGTTATGTTGGAGTTCCCAAAGGTGATCAAATATCAACACGCTGTATTAATTGTCACTCCAATAGTGAAACGATGAAAAAGTATGGTTCAAATTTACCGACTAATCAAATTGAACAGATACGAAATAGTGTACATTGGCAAAGATCAACGAAAGGTACCGAGCATATTGTCCAATGTTCAACTTGTCATAATGCTCACGGGATTGTATCAGTTAAGAATCCATCATCTCCCGTATATTCTCTAAACCTTCCAAAGACATGCTCGAAATGCCACAGTAATACTGTTTTTATGCGTTCGTACAATCCTTCTTTACCGGTTGATCAATTTCAAAAATATAAAACAAGTGTACATGGAATTCGTAACTTAAATGGTGATACTAAAGCAGCTGATTGCTCCGATTGTCATGGAAGTCACGATATTCGAAAAGCAACTGATATTAAATCGAAGGTATATCCAACAAATATTCCCGAAACTTGCTCTGTATGTCATAGTAATGCTAATTATATGAAATCATACAATATAGCAACCGATCAGTTTTCAAAATTTGCTGCAAGTGTTCATGGGAAAGCACTATTAGAAAAGAATGACCTCAATGCACCTACATGTAATAGCTGTCATGGAAATCATGCTGCAACTCCACCGGGGGTTGAATCAATTTCAAAAGTTTGCGGCACCTGTCATGTTTTGAATTCTGATTTATTTTCTGGAAGTCCGCATAAGCAAGTATTCGATAAAAAGAAATACCCCGAGTGCGAAACATGTCATAAGTATCATGATATTGTTACTGCTTCTAATGAATTATTGGGTGTTTCAAAAAATGCTGTTTGTAGTAAGTGTCATAGTGAAACAGAAAATACTAAAGGATTTGCAATAGCAAAAAAAATGAGAAGCTTGATTGATAGTTTGGAGAGTGAAATAAAAACCGCCAACGAACTTATAAACGAAGCTGAACAAAAAGGAATGGAAATAAGCGATGCAAAGTTTAAACTCAGAGATGCCAACCAAGCTAAACTTGAATCTCGTACAATGGTGCATTCTTTTGATTATGAAAAATTCAAAGAGATTGTTAGTAACAAAGGTTTAAAAACAACATCTCAAATAAAAGAAGAAGCAAGAAGTTCCATTGATAACTATTTCTTTAGAAGATATGGATTGGTTGTTTCAGTATTAATTATGACGATGCTGGCTGTTGCGCTGTATCTTTATATTAAGCAGATCGAAAAAAGAAAAAAAACTAATTAAACACATTTAACCAATTGTAATATTGAGGTGAAAATGGATTCAACACAGGATAAAACTAATTTCGATCATTTAGTCGATCGACTTAATGAACTTGAACACAGACTAACGAGCCTGGAAATAAAATTAAAAGCTGAACCTGGTGAATCACCAACAATAGTTGAAGAAACTATTGAACCACCCAAATATGAAACTGCTGAAGAAAGAGAAGAAAGATATGAGTCTACAATTGGACAGTCGTGGATGGCGTTAGTTGGTACAATAGTAATAGTGATCGGTTTATGTTTCTTTCTCTCACTTTCATATGAAACACTACCGCCCTTAATACCTTCGATAATAGGATATTTTTTAGTAGCAGGTATAATGAGCCTATCAATTATTCTTAGAAATAGTTATTCGAATATCTCCAGGTATTTGGTTGGTGGTGCTTTAATACTTTTTTACTTTAGCACCTTAAGATTACATTTCTTCGGGAAAGAAGTTGCTATTGAGTCTCCTGAATTAGAAACTATTTTATTAACATTTGTAGTTTTAATTAATACGATAATTTCATTAAGAAAAAATTCAGTATTTCTTACAAGTCTTTCTTTGACATTGGGTTATATTACTGCTCTGGTCTATCCTGAAATTTTATTTCTCTATTTAAGTCTTATTGTTATCTCTTCTTTAAGTGTTTACTTAAAAATAAAGTTGGGATGGGAAAAAGTAACAAATTATTTTATGCCGCTAACATATATGACCCTTTTACTCTGGTTTTTTATTTATGCTGCAAATGTAAAGATATTGGATGGGCAACTATCTGTTTTTAGTAATTCCATTGTTGTGCTCCTCTATTGCATAATTTATTTTATAGGAAATTTGAAAAGGAAAGAACCTATTGAGGAATCTTTAGGTTTTGGTGCCTTTGCATTAATCAGTTCAGGATTTGTATTGATGATAATTTTTACATTTATAAATGTACTTAAAGCGGAAAGCTATGCCTATAATTACTTTCTTGGTTCATTTGTATTTCTCATTTTTGCAATAATTTTATGGGTTAAGGAAAAAAGTAAGTATTCCACCTTTGTTTATGCTTTGATGGGATACTTTGCCCTTAGTTTAGCGATTATTTCACTTAAGATTCCAAATTATTTAATCTTGTTGAGCTGGCAAAGCTTATTAGTCATTGCTACTGCAGTTTGGTTCAAATCCAAACTCATTGTGGTAGCAAATTTTTTCATTTACACACTTGTTCTATTAGGATACTATATAACAACTGAATCTGTAACTGTTTTTGGTCTCAGCTTTGGTGTTGTTGCACTTTTTAGTGCTCGGATATTAAATTGGAATAAAAATAGATTAGAATTAAAAACTGAGCAGATGCGCAATGTTTATCTCATATCTGCCTTTTTTGCCATCCCTTATACACTCTATTTAACTATACCCGAAAACTTTGTTAGTATTTCATGGATTGTAACAGCGATTATTTATTATGCACTCAGTCTAGTATTAAACAATAGAAAATATAGATGGATGTCAATTTATACTTTCTTGCTCACATTATTTTATGTTGCAATACTTGGATTTACCAATGCTGATACAACATATAAAATAATTTCATTTCTTGCTCTTGGGTTGGTTCTGATTATAATTTCGATACTTTATTCTAAGAAAAAAATCTTGAATAAGTAAACTCAATATTTGCCCCTTTATTATCAAACCTACTCACAATAAAAAAAGACCCCCGAATTCGGGGGTCTTTTTTACATCTGAAAATGAATCGATTATTACTTCAACAATAACATCTTGTTAACTTTCACAAAATTATCAGCTTCAATTCTGTAAAGATAAACACCGGAAGCAAGGTGTCTTGCATTGAATTCGAAAGTATGTGTTCCGGCATTCATATAATTATTAACTAAAGATCTTACTTCTTTTCCTAATGCATCATAGATTGTAACTTTTACATTTGATGCTTGCGGTAATGAGAATTTAATATTTGTTGTAGGATTGAATGGATTCGGATAGTTCTGGAATAATGTGTATTCAGTCGGTATTACTTCATCCTGTTCAACTGATGTAGGAATACCTATTGAAGCCATCGCTCCTCTTAATGCAGAAACAGTATACTTTGGATTGTGAATTCCAAAGCTATGATCGTAATAAGCTGTTCTTGCGTTCCAGTAAGCTTTTCTTATAGCCGGTGACCAGGATGTCACTGGAACCGGAGGAATAGTTGTTGTACTGGTTTGACGGGCAATTTCTTCATAGATTTTATCAATCATTCCTTTTACTTCATCTTGTAAACCTTCATTAACGCCATCATTATCATGATCTAATGATCCATTAAACATAAAGGTTACATCGGCAAATGAAAGACCTAGTGTTCCGCCATGGCAAGGCATACAGGCTTCCATATTAGATTTACCATCAGGATATTTAACAGAGAAAGAATGTCCACCAACTTGTTTTATTTTTCCTGTTGCATCAGCAACTTGAGCAATTCCAAACATATGGCATGTTACACAAGAACCCCCGGCTTGAGTAATTCCAAAATGATTAGAAGAAGCTAGCTTTACACCGCCGAGCTCAAACATATTGCTGCCATATAAAATATCTCCCTGAGCACCATAATGGGGACCGAACCGGCTATTTAATGTTGCTGCAGCTGCAGCTGCATTAGCTTCGGATCTTGATTGATGGCAATTATAGCAAATTGCTCCATTTCCTGCATTTGCTTTTGTGATTGCAATTGTAGTTCCATTTGGTCCTAATAAGGATGCACTTGCTTTTCTTAATTGATGAGCATTTGTATTATTATGCGGATCGTGGCAACCTGCACATGTAATCGGAGAATAGGAAACGTCAAAATATGGATCTGAAGTTGATACACCTTCTGCGTATTGTTTAAATCCTGCACCGGTATGGCAACGTACGCATGCTTCTCTTCCGGGACCGCTTTCATCAACTGGTCTAGCATGAAGTGATGCATCAAATTGTTCCGGGAAGATGTGGTGTGTACCGGAATCATGGCAATATGCACAAACAGCCGCATCATAAGTAGCTTGAATTCTGAAATCACTTGTTGCACCTAAGTGTGTACTTGCTGGTCCATGGCAGCTTTCGCATTGAATATTTCCTCTTTTCATTGCATCAGGAAATTGAGCAACTAATTGATTATATGTACCGTTTGTTAGAACTGCTGGGTAAGTGAAGGTTAAATCATCAAATCCATCATTTATTGCTGTTGGATTTTTATCATATCCGGTTGTATGGCAGCTGATACAATTTGCAGAATAATGATCATTCGGTCCGCTTAATCCGGGTGTTGCATTCATAGCTCTAGTAAAAATTGTTGCATGATTTGTTTTTTCCCATTCAGCTACAAAAGTAGGGTGACATGTCTGGCAGTTAACATTTCTATTAACGCCATCAACAAAAGTATTTTGATATCCTAAATATTTTGCAGCATTAAAACCAACAGTTGCCGTATATGCACCTGAAGTAGCTGTTAATTCATAGGCTCCGAGTTTATCTGGGGTATACGTAGCAACTAAAGTATTTTTATCAATTTTATCAACAGTAGTTCCTATAGTAGCTGTAGATCCTAATGGTCTTCTTGTAATCGTCCATGTAACTGTTGATGCTAACTCCGCACCAGTGATGGTTGCCTTAAAATACATGATTGAACCAACGCCTACATTCTTCAAACCTGTTGAAGCAAAGGTATAAATATCTGTAGTCGATTTTGCTACATCTCTGGGTGATACTCCGTACGGTTCAACTGTAAATTTAATTGGAGTTGTTTGAGAATATAGCATGCTGCATGATAAAACTAGCAGCATAATAACAGTAAATTTACGAATCATAAAGTTCCTCCATGATAATTAGAGAGTTTTGTTTAATATGTTAATGATTAATTTCACTTTCTATATTATAATCGAATAGAATTGGATAATTATTAACCGATTTTCATGTCTAATATAAAAATATTAATAAAGATGTCAAAGTCTAAATTTCAGATTTATTGTAAATTAATCCTTTTATCCAGGTTAAATGTTGTCAATATTCGTTCCATTGAGGATTTGAATAAACAAGAAGCTATTCGTATATTTTTTCTTAAATTTTGGAATAAAAATGCAATTTTATAATACCTTTTCTAAAAGTAAAGAAGTTTTTGAACCGGTAAACCCTCCTAATGTAACTTTTTATGTCTGCGGGCCGACAATCTATGATTATTTCCATATTGGAAATGCCCGCTCATTTATAATGGCTGATATTCTCAGAAGGTACCTTGAATTTAAGGGATATCATGTAAAATATGTTATGAACCTTACTGATGTAGATGATCGGATTATTAAAAAATCGATTGATGAAAAAAAACCTTCTGGCGAGATATCAAATTTCTATGCAGAAGCTTTTTTCGAAGATATTAAATCACTTAAGGTGAAACCGGCAACTGTATATCCTAAAGCTACTCAGCATATCGATGATATGATTAAGTTAATTCAGGAACTTGAAGACAAGGAGATTGCATATAATGTTGATGGGAATGTTTTCTACAATGTATCTAAATTTAATGATTATGGAAAGCTTAGCGGAAAGAATTTAGAGGAATTGTCTGCCGGTGCAAGAGTTGAAATAAATGAGATAAAAAAGAACCCACTTGATTTTGCCCTTTGGAAAAAAGCTAAAGAAGGAGAACCAAGTTGGAATAGTCCCTGGGGCAAAGGAAGACCAGGATGGCATATAGAATGTTCAGCTATGAGTTCAAAACATCTGGGTGATACAATTGATATTCATGCCGGTGGAAATGATTTAATATTTCCTCATCATGAAAATGAGATTGCTCAAAGTGAAGGTGCACACAACCATAAGTTTGTAAAGTATTGGATTCATTTTGGATTCTTAAATATTAACGAAGAAAAAATGTCCAAATCACTCGGTAATTTTCTCACTGCAAGAGAAATTCTTAAAAAATATACAGCTGAATCAATACGCCTCTTTTTTGCCCAGACATATTATGGTGGTCCTTTAAACTTTAGTTTCGATCTTCTTAAAGCTGCCGAGAAAGGGTCTGAAAAAATATTCAACCTGGCTGCTATAATTGAGACTGAAATAAAAAAAGATAATAATGTAGGTATCAGTCCGGAATTTGACATTAAATATTATTATGATGAATTCGAAAAAGTAATGGATGATGACCTTAATACTCCTCAAGCAGTTGCAATAATTTTTGATTTTATTCGTAATGCTAATAAAGTTATTGCAGATTATGATAATATCAATGTTTCTTTTTTCCATGACTTAAAAAAGTTTTTAAAAGATACGGCTCAAAGTATTCTTGGTATCCTCGATTTTGAAAAACTTGGGCTAAAAGAATCTTCAGGTTTGGACGATAAATTAATTGAAATTCTCTTAAGCCTGAGAATTAAATTAAAGAAGGAGAAGAATTTTTTCTTAGCAGATCAAATCAGGGATGATTTGAATAAGTTAGGTATAGTACTGAAAGATACGAAAGAAGGAACCACCTATAAGATCAGATAATGTTTTACTGCAATTTTGAAAAATTATCTATAACTTAATTTTAGAATTAAAACCGGTAAATAAATGAAAAGCAAATTGTGTGTTTTAGTATTCTGCCTGCTCAATTATTCCCTTCTGTTTGCGCAGGGATCAAGCGGTGCAGATGCAAAGTTTGAATACCGTTCATTAGTTGATTTACCAACAGCAGGAGTTGTTGAAAAAGGATATGCCGGCATTTCAATTGATGTTATGCCTCTTGGTGTAGTCGTTTCTAAAATTGAAGTAGGTGTTTTCGAAAATTTCAGTTTTGGAATTTCTTATGGCGGAAGCAATATAATTGGAAGAGGAAAAATAAACGGTTATAAATTACCTGGAATTAATGTACGCGCTCGAATCATTAATGAATCCGAAGCCCTGCCTGCTCTAGTTTTAGGATTCGATTCACAGGGCAAAGGTGAATTTGATAATACATTAAACAGGTATCAAATAAAATCACCGGGTTTTTTTGCTGCTGTTTCAAAAAATTTCGACTTTTACGGATACCTGAGTATTCATGGACTCATTAATTATTCACTTGAACGGGATGACGCAGATAAAGACTTAAATCTGGGGGTAGGAATTGAAAAAACATTGAGCTCAAAAGTCTCATTAGTTTGTGAATATGATTTTGCTATTAATGATAATACTGGTAAATCATTGGGTGAGGGGAGCGGATATTTAAACCTTGGATTAAGGTGGTCCCTAGGCGATGGCCTTACTTTGGGGCTGAATTTAAGAGACTTACTTGATAATAAAAAAATTAGTAGTTCTCGGGCCGATAGAGGAATTTTTGTCGAATATATTAAGGCTTTATTTTAATTCTGTAGACTATTTCAAACAGTTCTGTCCCAAATAGTATACATCTCAGTTTTTCCTCATCCTTTTTTGCCTGCTTTTTGAACTTAATAAGGCATAATTTTTGTCAAATTAAAAATAAACTTCAAATGGTGGTTGTATGAAAAAAATAAAGTTATTAATCGCTTTGATTCCCCTGTTAACATTTGGGGGATGCTTTACACAACTGGCACTTAGAGAAACAGAAAGCCAAGATTATAATCAAGATCAATATGCTTATGAAACCGAAGAAGATACACTTGCCACTGAAGAAGGTGTGTATGAAGATAATAATTATACAGATGATTATTATTATGATAAATATCAGAATTACAGAAGGTTTTACCTTGGGTACTACCCGGCTTCAAGTTTTTATTTCGGTATAGGGAATTTTTATGATCCGTTCTGGCGTGACTGGTACTGCTGTGATTATAGATATTATTGGCCATGGTATGGTTATTCTTCATACTATTATCCTGGATATTATAGGTATAATGCATTTGGTTGGTATAATCCCTGGAACTATCCTTATTATGGTAATTATGGTCCAGGTTATACTGGTTATCCATATTCCTACACTTACAAATATCGAAATAATCCGACAAATCTGAGAGATACAGGCGCTAGAGGTGGTGGAGACAGAATCACCTCAGATCGCGATAGAAGTGGATCAAGATCTAGCTCCTACACTACACGTGATGGTTCGACAAGAGGAACAGATGTTGATCTTAATAGGAGTCGTGTTTCTAGAAGCAAGGAGAAAACAAATGAAACTCCTAATATTTCAAGGGAGTCTTCCGCAACTAAAAGGGAACAAGCCCCAGCAGTAAAGGAAAGTACAACTCGAAAACCGGCTAGTAGTGGAAGTAGAGAAAGAGTAGCACCTCCACCATCAAGAGAAAGAGATTCCGGCAGAAAAGTCGAATCCGGTGATAAGAGTAGAAGTTCATCCAATAATAAAAATGGATCAAATGGCTCTGGCCGCTCGAGCAGAGAGACACCATCTTACAATCCACCAAGTAGTTCCAGATCTTCTTCGCCTTCATATAGTCCTCCTTCCAGTTCGTCTTCTTCAAGATCTGGAAGTTCGGAAAGCAGTTCAAGTAGTTCTGGTAGCCGTTCCAGCGGTTCAAGCAGTTCAGGTAGTAGTTCGGGCAGTAGATCTAGTGGTTCTGATAGTGGAAGAAGATAATTGTCATCTCATTTAATTGAAAAATTCTTCGGTACTTAAACTGGGGGAAATATGAAAAAAATAAAAATACTAACATCGACCTTTTTAGTTCTAATTCTGGCATCTTCACAGTTTACAGCCCAGAACTTTAACGACGCTCTCAGATTATCTGATCCTGAGATTTTAACAAGTGCGCGTGCTCTGGGAATGGGTAATGCATTTACTTCAATCAGTAATGACTTTACTGCATCCTTATTTAATCCCGCTGGATTTGCATTAATAAAAAAATCAGAATTTTCAGGTACACTTAATTATAACTCATTTAAAAATGATGCTCAGTTCTTCAGCAGAAACACTAACTATTCGAGCACCTCTACCAATTTTAATCAGATTGGTTTTGCTTTTCCGCTGCCGACTTATCGTGGAAGTATGGTTCTTGCGTTTGGGTATAATAGATTCAAGGATTTTAACCGGGCGATGAAATTCAGCGGATTTAATAGCGGCAATAACTCAATGATTCAAAATCTTGCATTCGATAATGATGATATAGCCTACGAACTTGGCTTAAGCTATCCTGTATATGATAATAATGATAAGTATCTCTATGATGATACATTCATCAACGGGAAACTCCAGCAAAGCGGTAACATAATTCAAGAGGGGGGATTGAATAGCTGGCTCTTTTCAGGTGCAGTTGAAATTCAGGAAAATATTTTTGTCGGTCTTACAATCAACATAATCAATGGCGACTTTAAGCGGAACCGCGACTATTGGGAGGAAGATACAAATAATAATTATCCGGTTCAGTTACTATTGGATCCCAACGATCCTGCGACAGCAGACTTCCAAGCATTTTATTTCAAGGATATAATTCGATGGGATGTTTCCGGCTGGAATGGTACACTAGGAATTCTTGCTAAGATGGATAATAATATTAACATTGGTGCAACTATTAAATTTCCCAAATCATTGACTATAAAAGAAGCCTATTTTGTCGATGCCTATGCTGACTATGGTACCGGAAAAAGATATGTATTGGATCCTCCAATTGAAAGCCGGATTGAATATGATGTAAAAACACCCTACGAGTTTGCTATTGGGGCATCTTATGCTATGCAGGGAATGACCTTAAGCTTTGATGCAAATTTTATTGATTATTCACGAATGACATTTTCTGAAGGTTTTGATTTCCGTTCACGAGAGAATAAAAACACGGAAATTATTGACTTGATGAAAAGCGTATTAAATCTGAATGCCGGGGTTGAGTATATTCTTCCTTTAACCGGTATTGCTATAAGAGGTGGATTTATCTATATGCCTTCGCCATTTAAAGATGATACCTCAGAATATGACAAGAAGTTTTTTACTGCCGGTATCGGTTTTAAAAGCGGTTCCCGGTTCGTGTTTGATGTAGGTTATGCTCATGGATGGTGGAAAGATATTGGTGATAATTACGGCTCAAATCTTTCGAGGACTTTTCAGAATATTACAAGAGATAATTTAATGCTGGGAGTTAAGTATTATTTTTAATTTCATACATCTCTACTCCTTGATTGACAACCCCCGAAAAGCGCCTTATTTTATAAGGCGCTTTTTTTATGGAGGATTCAATTCAAGCCAGAGTTTTTAAAATAGAAAGTAAAGACTATTTCTTGCTCGATAATGGCGGAAATGAAATTCGATGCTCACTCCGCGGCAAATTTAAAAAGGAATTTGGTCTCAAAGCAGATAAACTTTATAAGGTTGACATTGTTGCTGTTGGCGATATTGTTGATTTTGAGTTTAATAAAGACGGTTCCGGTGTTATTAATAAAGTTCTTCCTCGAAAGAATTATCTTTCAAGGAAAGTCCCTAAATTGAAAGGCGCCGGGACAAGAGGTGAAAGACTAGAACAAATTATTGCAGCCAATGTTGATAACTTGATAATTATTACAAGCCGGAAGTTACCGGAATTTAATAACCGTCTGTTGGATCGATTAATTGTTACAGGTGAAAGTTCACATGTAAGTGTAAAAATTGTAATTAACAAAGCCGATTTATCAACTGAAAAAGAAATCCGGGACTGGATTGAACTATACTCTAAAATCGGTTATGATGTTTTTGAAACAAGTGCTAAAGAAAAAACGGGCATTAGTAATTTGAGAGATTCACTTAAGGGTCAAATAAATCTGTTTTGGGGACATTCGGGAGTTGGCAAGTCATCACTTTTAAATGTTCTTTATCCGGAACTTGATTTAAAGATCGGAGAGATCAGTCAGTCAACATCAAAGGGAAAACACACAACTGTTACTTCGCTGCTTAAAAAAGTAAGTGATGATACTTTTATAATTGATACTCCCGGGATACGGGAGATAGATCCTTATGGAATTAGGAAGGAAGATCTAAGCCATTTCTTTCTTGATTTCTCGCCATATATGAAAGATTGCAGATTCAATACATGTACCCATCAGCATGAACCGGGATGTGCAATTATTGAAGCTGTTGAGAATAAAATAATCCACCATGAACGGTATAAAAGTTACCTTAATATATTAAAGACCATTGAAGATGATATGAATTTTTAGAGGGCAGAAACCTTACGTCTCATCTGTTCAATAAATTGAGTTACGACAACATCCGGTACACCATCAACGTGCAACGATTGAAGCCGCATATCGCACTGGTCATTTATATAATCAATCAAAATGAACTGATGATTTTTAGCAAGTACAATCTCTGTAGAGAAGTAGTCAATATTTGCAACCCTGGCTAAACGTTGTGTGATTTTTATTAGCTGCTGTAGTTTGTACTTTGCAATTTGTTCTTTTGTTAATGTGTGGTAAATATGTGTATGGTCATCCCACCATGTTGGAATAACTTTTCCGAATGCCCAGAAAACCCTGAACCATGCACGCTTATTTTCAAGTTTAACAGGGTGCACTTTTTCCTGGATCAAATATTTCTCATTATGTCCTTTCATCCTTTCCGTCTGAATCTGTTCAATACTTGAAGCATCTTTAACAACTCCCTGACCACCGCCGGAAAAAATTGCAGGTTTAATTATGAATGGAATTTTCAATTCTTTCAGATTTGCATCACTTAAATAAAGTGTTTCGCTTTTATCGAATGATTCAATTATGAAAGTTTTTGGTAAGCGGAAATTTTTTCTTAAAAGTTTTTTATGGAAATAAGATTTGTCAGTTGCCTTCTTCGTTTTCTTATGTGGATTGATTAAATAGCATCTTTTTCGAATTAACAGTTTTGTAATAATTTCAAATTCCGGGTCCTCATCCGATGCCCTGTCAAGGTAGGCTTTAAACAATAATTTTCTTTGACGCAGAAGTGATGCGACTTCATGAATATTTTGTTTGTAAATAATGAATGTCTTAAGTCCGTTCTTCTGAAATAATTTTTCGATCAGATTTATGAACTCAATATCATACTTCCAAGTATAAGCGACAGCTAAATCGAATATTTGCATAGTTTTAAAAAAATTTGTGCCAAAATATGGAAAGAAGTATCCTCTTTCAATCTTTTGGCTTGTTAATCAAAACACTAAAGACTATTTTTTCGTTCAAATTAAAGGATTATATGAAGTATTTATTGACTCTGCCGCTCTTTATTTCAGTATTAATCGGCTGCTCCACCGATCTGATGAAACGGGAGGAAGATAATCAAAAATCTAAGGTTTCGGGTGAGTCTTATCCGCAAAAAGTTGCTAAAGAGAAATTTATTGACGGATCAATTCTGGAACAAAAAGGACAATTGAATGATGCAATCAATGAATATCTTGAGGCATTAAAGTATGACCCTCAACCGGGTATTCATTTTACAATAGCAAAGAATTATTACAAGTTAAATAAGCTTGCGTCTGCTCTTGAGTACTCACGCAAATCAGTCCAGTTAGAACCGGACAATACCGAATATTTGTTTTTATTAGCTTCCATTTATTCCGCATCGCGGTTGAATGATTCGTCAATTGTCGTATATGAAAGAATAATAAAGAATGATTCTACAAATACAGCTGCATATTTTCAGTTGGCGTTGTTGAATGAAAAGAATAGACCAAACTCCGCCCTTGCTATCTACAAAAAGCTAATCGATATGATAGGACCGGAATGGAATGTTCTGATCCGTATTATTGATTTAAATGATAGACTCGGTAACGTTGATGAAACAATAAGTACATTCGAAGATTTGCTGAAATTAAATCCTTCCGATCTCAGACTTCAAAAAGTTCTTATTGAATCTTACTTGAAAAGTAAAAAATATGATAAAGCAAAAAAACTTGCAGATGAAGCTCTCGTAAGTTTTCCTGAGGATTTAAATCTATATGAAATGAAAGGTGCCATTTACGTACAAACTGAAGAATGGCAAAATGCTTTTGAACAATACAAGAAACTTTTAGAGAGTGAAGAAATCAACTATGAAAATAAACTTGCAATTGGTTCCATCTTTTTAAGTGCTGTTGAAAAAGATTCATCTAATTTATTCTTTGCAAAAGAAATATTTAGTCGTCTAAGTCAGGATACACTCGATTGGCAGGTTAATGCTTACTTAGGTGAAATTGAACTTCGTCTTAAGAACGATTCTTCATCGGTTGAATATTTTAAAAAAGCGATCTCGCTCGCCGAATGGAATTCTCAACTCTGGATAAGGTTGGGTGGTGTTTTATTCGATAATGGCAAATACAAAACCGTAATTGAACTCTTAAAAAAGGGTGTTGAATTATTCCCCAATGATTTTGCCATTAATTTAATCTATGGATTGTCTCTATCACAGGAAAATAACCATAGGGATGCAAAAGGGTATTTGGAAAAAGCATTGAAGATTAATCCGTCGGATCTGACAGCATTGACAGCATTGGGTTTTACCCTTAATCAGTTGAAGCAAAGTGATGAAGCATTAGTATATTTAAACAAGGCATTGATTCTTAATCCGAATGATATTCAGGTTCTCGGAATTACAGCCTTAATATATGATTCCAAGGAAGAGTTTGATAAATCCGATTCTCTATATACAATAGCAATGAAAATTGATCCTGAAAATCCCCTCATATTGAATAACTTTGCTTATTCGCTTTCGGATAGAGGTGAACGTCTTGATGAAGCATTCTTGTGGAGTAAATTAGCTGTTGAGAAAGAACCGGAGAATTCCTCATACCTTGATACATTTGGATGGATTTATTTCAAGCTGAATGATTATCACAAGGCAAAATTGTATATAGAAAAATCACTATTACTGGATAAAGATAACGCTACTGTACTTGATCACCTTGGTGATGTCTATTTCAAACTTGGAGATAATAACAAAGCAATTGAATACTGGCAGAAAGCATTGGAGAATGAACCCGACAATAGTAAGATCAAACAGAAAATTGAAAAAGGTGAACTGTGAAAAAAAGTTTATTTATCATTCTTTCATTGATAATAATAATTCTTTCCACCGAAGGATGTGCACCAACAAAACTGATTACTGAAGAAAGAATGATTTCTGCGGATCGATTAATAAAAAAACTGGAAGCTAACAGAAGAAAAATTAAAACATTCAGGGGAACAGGAGTTTTAAGTGTTTCTTCATCAGTGCTGAATGCAAAAAGTAATTTTGAAGTGATATTAAAAAAGCCCGATTCAATAAAGGTTTCATTCTATGGTCCGTTCGGAATTGATCTCGCTCATGCATTAATAACTCCGGATAATTTTCTTTTCTACGATGTGATAAACAATAATCTTTATCGCGGCAGGATGAGAGACGGTATAATCAGGCAGGTATTAAAAGTGGATTTTTCCCTGGATGAACTTGTGGATGCATTGGCAGGTAGCGTTAACCTTACGGATAAATTAAGAAAGGAACCTGATAATTATGATGTGGATGGAGATTCTTATAAACTAACTTATCTTGATTCCGATCAGAACATTGAGAAGATTTTTACTGTCCGTCATGATGACCTTGCAATAAGCCAGAATGTTATGCGAAATATTAATGGAAAGGTTCTTTTAGAAGGTAAATATTCCCGTTTCAGAACCTTTGATGATGTTCCGATTCCACAGGAAATTTACTTAAATGATCTTTTGAATAAACAAAGTATAAGAGTAGATTACCGTAGAATAGAAGTAAACCAGAATTCAATTAGCTTGAAATTTGAAATCCCAAGCGATGTGAAAATTGTAGAATGGTAAAATCATATTTTTATATAAGCCTTGTAATTATCTTTCTATTATTCAACACAACTCTATATCTACAAACCGCTGATAGTATCGGTCAAAAAAATCTTGAACTGACTAAGATCAAGAATGAAATGACCCGCCTCGAAAATGAGTTGAAAAGTAAGACCAGAAGTGAAAGAGAATCACTTCAGACATTGGAAAACATTAACCGCCAAAAACTTCTTCTTAACAAACTAGTTAATAACTTGATTACCGAAGAGCGTACTAAATCTAAGGAAATTGAAGAGACCGAAAAGGTTATTGCTTCGGTTGAGGCAAGAATTAAAATCCTGAAGGAAAAATACGGAAATTATGTTGTATGGGTTTATAAGAACAGGGGACTATCGGTCTTCAGGTTTTTATTGAATACGGATTCATTCAATCAGACAATAAAACGTTACAGATACTTAAGATATATTTCCCAGCAGAACAAGAAAACCCTTGATCAGCTTAACAAAAGCAGATCGGAATTAACGGCTCTGGTTTTCCAGCTTGAAAAAGAACGTTCTGAAAAGGAAAATCTTGTCGAACAAAAACAGAGCGAACAGAATGTACTGACCGAAAAGGAGAAGGAGAGAAGGGATTTAGTCTCCCGGCTAAAGCAGGATCAGAAAATGATCACCGCTGAGATTGAATCGAAACGGAGAGCCGAGATACTTATTAAAAATATTATTGCAAAATTGATTGAAGAGGAACGCGAAAGGAAAGCTAAACTGCTTGAGAAGAAACCGGGCGAGAAAATTACCGTTCCGAGTTACAACTACAGCAACTTCCAGAAATTTGCCGATCTAAGGGGGATATTAAGCTGGCCCGTTGCCGAGGGAAATGTTGTCCGTAAGTTTGGTGAAAATAAAAATGAACGACTTAAAACAATTACTCTTAATTACGGTATCGATATCTCCGTTAAAGGGGAACAGAATGTTTATGCGGTTGCAGAAGGGATTGTTTCTGCTATCGATTGGATTCCCGGCTACGGCTCAATTGTCATTGTCACTCATCGCGATGAGTTTAGAACTGTCTATGGACATATTGCCAATATCTCCGTTAAGGAAGGTGAAAAAGTGACCGCCGGCAAATTGATCGGAAGTGTTAACGAAAGTCTTGAAGGAAATATTCTCCACTTCGAAATCTGGAATGAAAGAAACTACCAAAATCCGGAGGTGTGGCTGGTTAAGAAGTAAATAAAAAAAATAAGTTAAATGACTTGTAAAATAACTTTACCAAAATGAATAGCAATAGAAAGTATATTATTATAATAATTATCACAAACCTGCTATTCTATCTACCAGTTATATTTTCTTCGATTACATTTTTTGATGATGACTATATAATCTTCGCGTATATTCAAAACAATATCAGCCAACCATTTATTTCTGATACAAATGCTCAGTATTTTCTATTTCTAAGACCTTTAAGTTATTTTAGTTTTTGGATTGATTATTCGTTTTTTTCCGATAACTATATAGCAATGAAAGTAGTTAGCCTGTTCTTTCATATATGTTTTATCATTTCATTTTACTATCTGCTAAAGAGAGTAATAACATTATTCAATATTGATGTTAATGATATTGCTGCGATTTTTGTAAGCCTAATTCTTTCGATTCATTTGGATTGTTTACTATGGATATCTTTGATATGTAATCGAACTGAACAATTAATGATATTATTTTATGTTCTATCATCAATATCATTTTTAAAATATTTTGATCATGAGAAAAGATTGTATCTATTACTAAGCGCATTATTTTTTTTAATGTCAGCACTAGCTAAACAAAGCGGATTACATTTACCTCTTATATTCTTATATTTTGTTATATATACAAAGAAGTTGAAACCCCCAATTATCAGGGAATTAAAATTATTCTTCATTTTTACATTAATAATGCTGATTAGTTTTTCAATTCTTAATTTTATTATTTACCATGATCAGGTAGGCATAACAGAAAACATCTGGAAAAAACCTTTTACTATTATTGGAATTCTGCTTCATAGCGTTGTCCCTATTTTTTCTAATTACATTTATAATTTCTTTATAATAAACAAGGAGCTAGCGGCTATTGTTGGGTTTAGCATTTTGATTATTTTATTAATTCTTCTAAGAAAATTGAAAATTAGCCAAAATAAAATAATTTATTTATCTATTCTGGTAGCATTGATTTTATACCCTCGAATCTTTGCAGTTGGAAGTCAGCGATTAAATGGTGTTTTGTTGATTTGGTTATGTATACTTTTGCTTTTTATTGTAGGTTATATAAAGAATAAATCCTTGGCATATATCTTCCTTGGTTTTATTGTTATTTTCCAAGCAATTTCTTTTATTATTAGAGCTAGTGCAATTATTGAAGGAAATAATTTCAAAGAAGAAAAATTTCAAAAATTTTTCAGTAATGTTGAAATAAATAGTGGCAATACTCTTGTATTATGTTCTGATACTTATGATATACTACCTTATAAATATCATTATTATTCAAAGAAAACGTTTGGTAAATCCGATAATATATTAACCACTCCAATCTTCTATGAATTAGTTTTGGTAAATCATGATCTTTCACTCTACAAAAAAGACTTTATTAATTGTAGAAAAGATGGAGCACAATACATCATAACTGCCAGTGATCCTCTAATATATCTCCTTATATACCAGCACAAAATTGATTCTGATTTCATTTTAATTAAAGATAAAAAAGAAAGTGATAGTGGACGTGGATATAAGGAGATAACATTTGAACTTACAAATAAAATGAAAGAAAACGTATCGAAAATTATTTATTTCACCGGGACGCAATGGATTGAAACAAAATGATAACCGTATTAATGCCAACATATAATTGCTCTGAATTTATCGGCGACTCAATACGTAGTATCTTATTCCAGACATTTAAGGATTATGAATTATTAATTATTGATGATGGTTCTGAAGATGAAACAGAATCTGTTGTAAATTCCTTCAGTGATAACAGAATAAAATATTTAAAGAAATCGCATTCAGGACTTTCTGAAACTATTGATTATGGCCTTCGTAAAGCTTCGAATGAATTAATTGCCCGAATGGATGCCGATGATATCGCTCATCCGTTAAGACTGGAAAAGCATGTGAACTTTATTAATACGCACCCGGGTATTGATGTTTTGTCCAACTGGTACGCAGTGTTTAAGAATGATAGCATTAATTATATTATTAATCGAAGTATCAGTCACAATGAGATTGTCAAAAACTTAGCTCTTCATTCTGATATTTGTCACCCTTCTGTAATGTTCAAAAAAAGCCGGATTGAAACTCTGGGTGGATTCACAGTTATTAAAGAATTTGATCCTTTTGGCGATTACGTTGTCTGGTTAAGAAATAAATCCAAGTTAAAATTCTACAACTTACCCGAGGTTCTCCATTATTATCGGGCGAGGGAAAATTCTTTAAGCAATGAAGCACTTGCAAACCGGAGAGACCTCATCTTTAAAATTCAAGAACCTTACTTTAAAAATAGTTTAGTCGATGAATTTAATTTGTCTGCAGATGAAGAAATAATTATTCGGGGTTGGCGTGAATATCTATACGGGGATCCAAAAAAATCATTCAGCTATTGGAAAGAATTAGGTATCAGATTATTCATAGAGCCATCATTAATCGCCGCAACCATTTTACGAGCATTAACCCAACCGATATTTAAGAATCTATTTGGTAAAAGAATACCGAACCGTTTAGGATATTACTTAAAATACTTTTTCCCTTTGGAGCAAAAAACTATTAAAGAATTTAGAGAAACCTTAAATTCAATAAAAAATGTTCACAATTGAATTAACTTATTTGAATAGTCTTCACACTTATTTAGGAAGGACAAAACTTAAATACGCTCTGCTCTATGCTGATTTTAATGTCATTAATTATTTGTACAACTCAAAATTAAATCTGAATAATCCAAATATAATTTTGTACCCCGACTCCACAGCTATTTATATAGCAATGAAACTATTTACAAGCTGCAAATATTCTAAACTTGTCAGTACCGATCTTCTTGATCAATCTCTACAAGAGTTTATTAGAAATAAGAATAGTCTCTTCTTCTTTGGTGATTCTAATGATGTAGTAAAAAGAGCGGTCGAAAAATTAAAGAGTATCAATCCGGACATAAATATTTCCGGATTCTGCAGCGGCTACAGTTATTCTGACGAAGAAACAATCAAGCAGATTAATCTTAGTAATGCGGAAATATTATTTGTCGGCTTAGGCGCCGGCAGACAGGAAAAATGGATAGTTGAGAATTATGATAGACTGAATTGCAAATTAATCATCTCATGCGGCGGCTGGTTTCAGTTTTTATCCGGTTCAAGGCGACGAGCTCCCAAATTGTTAAGGAAGATTCAGTTAGAATGGCTTTATAAATTTATTAGTGAATTCCCAAGAGTTTGGAAAAGATATTTACTTGGTGTGCTGCAATTTTATTTCAGAATAATTACAAAAAGAATATTTATTATTATTAAGAAATGAACGGAAACTTAATAACTGTAATTATGCCGTTGAAAAACGGGATGCCTTACTTGAAGGATTCAGTTAATTCAATTTTAGCGCAATCAATTAGTGGATTTGAATTGATCATTGTGGATGATCATTCCACTGATAATTCTATAGAATATCTTAACGGACTTCCTGATTCTCGAATAAGGATAATTAATAACATTGGTGAAGGAATTGCCGATGCAATGAATACAGGTCTTAATCTTGTCAAAACTAAATATGTCGCTGTCATGGATTCTGATGATATCTGTAACCCGGATAGACTTCAGAAACAAGTTAATATTTTGGAAAATGAAAAAGATATTGTCTTGGTCGGAACCTCTATAAAATATATTGGCACTAAAGATATGGAACGATCATGGGGAGTTAAGATGCCGGATGGAGATGTGGAAATCAAAAATGGTATAAGCAAAGGAATGTATGTTATTTCTCATCCGACAGTAATGATGGTGACAGAAGCGGTTAAAGAGATCGGAGGATATCGCAGAGAGTTATTCCCAAATATTGATCTGGACCTTTTTTTCAGGCTGATTACTAAAGGAAGGTTTGCTAATCTTACAAATTATTTCACCTATATCCGTCTCCGCAGTGAGAGTTTTACACAGCAAAATCTTTTTGAAATTGTCCGGAATAGTTATATGATGAGTAAACAAAATAGATTCACAAATAGTTTTTATGATCAGCTAGCGGTTAGAATTAAATATCTGTCAACTAAAAATTACAAATCCGGTCTATTGAAATATCTTGATCACGGTAGTATCTTATGGCCGTTCAATCTTTTAATTTCTTCCTTGTTGGATTTACCAAAGTCATATTTCTATATCAAAAATAAAATAGTTGGTTAAGGTGAGACTGAGGAATCGAAATATATTAGTTATCACTTGTTTCTTTCTATTTATTTTAGATGCTAGTGCCCAGCAAAAAGAAAATGAACAAAGCTATCTCGCTCTTAATAAAACCAGTGATAACTGGATTGATTTCAGCAAGCCTCATCTAAAAATTGGCGTTGCTGCAGATGGAATTTATAGAATCGGCTACAATGATTTATTGGCAAGTGGATTCAATCCCGGATCAGTCAACCCGAATAAATTAGTTCTTTACACTTCCGGTAAGAAAATTCCAATTTATGTAAGCGGCAGAGAGGATAACAGAATTGATGTTAACGATTATATCGAATTTGCCGGAATTAGAAAAATGGGAGGCAATCACAGAGAAACAAGTCAATACAACCAGCCATACAAAGAATACCTTGGCAGATACACAGATACGACGGTTTACTGGTTGACCTGGCGTGACGATCACAATTCAGTCATAGATATTTCTGATGCAAATCCGTCAATCATTCCCAAATCTCTAGTGGATTATTACTATGAAGTCGCACATTACGAGCGAAATGTTGCGCTTGATTATTCCATAGCAGATATTATCCGTAAAGAGCTCCCTTACTGGACCGAAAATAAAACATGGATCGAAAGCTTGCTGAATGTCGGGATTAAGGACTATCAATTGGCTGTGAGCGATATTTATCCTAATCAAAAAGCCTACATCTATGCAAAGCTTCAGGATTATGCTTCCAATATTTCTACAAGACCGCATGTGGCTGCAATTGGAATCAACAACAGTATATTCTATGATACAACAGAAGTAGGGAGATATCAACAAGCTGTTCTGAGTGCGGAGATAAATACTAATCAACTTAACGAAGGTAATAACACATTAAAAATTCAGTCATTCCCAACAGACGGATCAATCAATGTTCTTGCAATGGATTGGGTTGAACTCGAATACTCGAGGCGGCTTAAAGCTCTAAATGACATATTGAATTTTTCGTTCCCTTATCTATCTGAAAAAAATATATATGAAGTAAGAGTCACTAATATTAATAATGATGAGATATCAATTTGGAAATACGGAACGGATGGTAAGAAATATTCTATTTACAAGACCGGTTCTGAAATTTCTATTGTTGATACGATAAATTCGGAAGATCGTTTTTTTATCAGTCATGTCGAAAAAATAAAATCCCCCAAATTTTATTATACTAAACAGTTCTCAAACTTAAGATCAAACAGTCTTTCCTTTGATTACGTATTGATCACACACAATAAATTCAAAGAAAAAGTAAATGAATATGGTTTGTTTGTTGCGGAATCTTACAACCAGCGAGTCATAGCTGTTGATGTTGATGATATCTACGATAAATTTAGTTACGGATTTTTCAACCCGGAAGCCATAAGAGATTTTCTTAAATATGCATACTATAATTGGCAGCCGCCATCTCTACAATATGTTTGTTTGGTTGGAGGGGCTACATATGATTATCACGGTAATAAAGCAAAATACCAGGGTGCTCCACGTTTCTACAATTACGTGCCATCATTTGGTACTCCGGTAAGTGATTCATGGTTTGTGATATTCGATTCATCAAAGACTTTAATCCCCGAGATTAGCATTGGAAGAATTCCGGTTACAACAACTGAGGAGTTTGATTGGTATTTTAGTAAACACAAAGAATATTTAAATCAACCATTTAATGCGTGGAATAAAAAATCCATATTTTTTTCCGGTGGAACCGGCAATGATCAAAATCAAATTGATGCTCTTCGAAATGTAAATGAATTTATTATTAATAATTATATCACTCCTAAACCCTACTCGGCGCAATACACACATTTTTATAAAACAATTAATCCCGTTAATAATTTCGGACCTTATACTTCAGCTCAAATCAATAGTGTTATTGACAGCGGGGGTGTATTTATTTCTTATTTAGGGCATAGCGGCACTCAAACGTGGGATAATTCAATTACCGATCCGAAACAGCTTCAGAATAAAGTTGACCGTTATCCATTAATAACCGATTTCGGTTGTTCAACAGCACGGTTTGCCGAACCGGATGTTATTTCTTTTTCACAAAGCTTCGTAAATAGCGGTCAGGCAATCGCATATATTGCAAACTCTTCTCTCGGTTTTACTTCAACCTCATATAATTTTCCGCAAATGTTTTATAAGAAACTTTTAAAAGATTCTGTTTATACCATAGGCGATGCACACCGGCTTGCCAAATTAGAATTGCTCGCAAAATATGGTTCCACCGGAGTTTACCAGTTGTTTGCATTAACCAACACTCTAATCGGCGACCCGATAGTTAAGCTGAAAATTCCAGCGAAACCGAATCTAATCATTTCAGCAAATGACATAAAAATAATGGACACTAACTTCTCCGATACATCTGATAGTCTGACAGTTAAAGTGAAATTGTACAATTATGGTTTGGCTGTAGATGGTTTGTCCAAAATTAATATCGAATCTTTTCATAATAATATTTCCTATTATTCAAAAGTATTTTCAAGAGTCATCCCGGATTATGCCGATTCAATATTTTTTAAGCTCCCGATAAAAGGGAGGAATGGTTTAAATAAAATAATCGTTAAACTTGATTCTGAGCAACAGGTAAATGAGATCTATGAGAATGATAATTATACAGAGATTGAATTTGTTGTCTCTAGCGGTTCAATAAAATATTTTGTAACCGCCCCTGTTGAAAATTATCTAAAAAATCCGGTTCGAATATTGTCCCCGAATTTGCCGGAGAATCCTTCTTCAATATTGATTGATATTTCGGAGAATGAAAATTTTATTGATTCGAAGACTTATCAAGTTGTATTAGATACCATCAAGACAGATTTTATTGTTGACCAAAACTTGTATAACAAAAGGTTGTGGCTCCGTGCAAAAATGAATCCGGATGATACAAACAATGTTGCGATCTCATTTAAGTTATCCACAAAAAATAGTTTTTCGTTATTCGATTCGTTAAGTTTTTCAAATCAATATGTAGATAATTTTAAAGTGAGAAACAGTCTTTACCTTGATTCTGCCTATATAACTTTTAGACTACTTTCTGCCGGATTGAACGATGGGAATACTGCATTAATACTTAAGGATGGTCAAAATTATATTCCTGAAAATACTTTGAGGGGTCATCATGTTGCCATATTCAAGGGGAATAATTATGAATTCGCCGGATATAAATTGTTTGATATTTATGGAGGAGGAACTGCAGTAACAAATGAATACATCAAATTTCTTGATACATTATCATCAGAATATTTAGTTGCATTCACATTATCAGACGAAGGAACGGTCGGCTCTGCTGCCCTGAAAAATAAAATAAAAGAATTCGGCAGCAAGTATATTGATAATGTTTCGTTTAGGAGTTCATGGGTAATGCTTGGAAGGAAAGGCGCTCCATCCGGTTCGGTTGTAGAAAAGTATGCTAAACAATATTTAGGCAGAGTTGAAATTGATTCTGTAATACTATCAAATAATAGGCATGGCGAACTTAAAACGAATTTGATTGGTCCGGCTGGGAAATGGAATAAGATTAATCTTGGTTCATCCGGAAATTTTAATTCGTTTAGTTTAGACATACTTGGTAAGAGAGGTACAAGCTTCGATACTCTCTTCAAATCAAATTCTGCACAGGATTCATATGATATCTCCTCCATCGATGCGGTCAAATATCCATTTATAAAAGTTGATCTCAGCCTATATTCAAAAAACATAAATGATGTTGTTAAACTTGATTCTCTGATTGTTGATTACGCCAAACCGCCGGAACTTGTGACGAACTATCAAACAGTGTCTGTCTCAAAAGATACTTTACAGCAAGGCGAAAATATTGATCTAAGGATTTCGGTTTATAATGTTGGTGAAAGGACTGCAAAAAACTTCAAAGTTACTGTTGATCTGTTAAAATCCGATAATTCTAAATCGCAAGTCTTTGAAACATTAGCTGATTCAATTCGTTCCGACCAAAAAAAGAACTTCGATTTTTCTTTCGACACGCGCTCGATAACCGGTACAAATAATTTTTTAATTAATATCGATCAGCAGAATATGGTTACAGAGATCTATAAGGATAACAATTATTTCACTGTACCGTTCTTTGTTCAGGCAGATGAAAACCGTCCGGCAGTCCAAATTAAATTTGACGATGTAGATATTTTTGATGGAGACTATATCTCGCCTAAGCCGGATATTAAAATTGATATAAGCGATAATTCCGTTGTCCCGATTGCCGACACTTCATCAGTTGAATTGTATCTGAATAACCAGCGTTTATACTTTGAAAAGCACACTAATACAATCAGCTACACTTTCTCTAATACAAATCCTAAGATGATTATAAAATATGGACCTTCATTCGAAAACGGTGAGTACACATTAAAAGTAATAGCAAAGAATCCCAATAATAGTACAATAGAGCAGACAATTGTGCAGAAACAATTTCTTGTGTCTAATGAAGCGCAGATTCTCTACGTTTATAACTATCCTAACCCTTTCAGCGATAATACTTATTTCACATTTAAACTGACCCAAATACCTGACGAATTTAAAATTAAGATCTATACACTTACCGGAAGATTAATCAAAGAGATTGTTAAGCCGGAAGCGGAATTGAATTATGATTTTAACCGCATCGAGTGGGATGGACGTGACGAGGACGGTTCTCTGATTGCAAATGGTATTTATCTCTACAAAGTAATTATGAGGAAGGGGAGTGAAACTATTACAACGATTCAGAAATTAGCTATTATGCGGTGAAAATGCGGTGGGGTAAATAACCCGCAGGGTAGAACTAACTTTCATTAATTATAAAACTAAAGAATTTACCTGCCGTCTTTCCGCAAAAGGCGGATAATTTTGGCGGACTGCACAAATGCCACTTTGAAAATTGCTCACCTCGAACTTGTTTCGGGGACGTACGGTTGCTTTACCGGTTAGATAAACCACTTAAATAGTTATATCATTGTTTTAATAATTTACTGATCGACCAATTAAAATTTAGCAACTTAATAAAGGTTCCGAGACTAAAGACTAAAATGATTATGCTTAATTGATTAACTTCCGAATTTAAAAGGATATGTTTTATAACGTTTGTAATTGCTAAACAGAAAATAAAAACTCCAATCCAAAAAGAAGTTACCTGTCCAGATGCTTTTTATCGGGGAGCGGCGTGTTATGCCGGATTTACGCTTAAATTATTGCACATAAATATGTGCTTGTTTTTGTGCTAAATATTGTGCATGTTTTGAACGTAAATTTATAAATGGAGATAACATGCCCACCGTCCAAGAGAAAAACAAAAAAGAACGATTGAGTTTTTTCGTTAATTCTGAATTATCTAATAAGGTCAATAGAATTTCAAAACAGACTAATTTACCGGTAAGTGAAATAGTAAGAAAAGCATTACAAAATTTTATTGACCAAGTAGAGAAAGAAAAAATAGAAACTGAACTCGAAGCTGGATATAAAGCCAATTACGACTATTATCTAAAAACTCAAGAGGAATGGAAATATGCCGACAAAGATTGAAACTGGGATTATTTTTCCATTACTCCGAGGGGATATCTATCTCGTAAATCTTGATCCAATTATTGGTAAAGAAATTGGCAAAGCTAGACCAGCAGTAATAATCCAAAATGATATTGGAAATAAATTTAGCCCGGTTACAATCATTGCCCCAATCTCTTGCCTAAAAGAAATAACTAGACCTCTCCCAATTATGATATTTCTAGAAAAAGGAGACGGAGGATTAGATGAAGAAAGCTATGTTGATTGTGGACAAATCAGAACAATTGATAAAAACGAAAGACTAATTACCAAATTTGGTTCATTGAGTAAATCCAAAATGAACGAAATTGACAAAGCATTAAAAATTTCTCTTTCTCTTCAATAATTCAAAGATATGATCATCCCGAATTATTCCAGGTGCGGGATATGTTTTCTGCTTCAGCTGGTGAGTTAGCAATGCATAGGAGAAAAGAAGAACTTATTCTCTTCCCTTATGTAAGGCAAATGGTTATATCTCAAAAAAAAATGAAAAAATAAGTGCGCCTCTTTTCGGAACGGTTAATAATCCTATTCAGATTATGATGGCAGAACAGAGTACGGAAGGAGATCGATTTTAAAAAATTGAAGAACTTACGGATAATTACACTGTGCCTTCAGATGGATGCAGCACATATAAAGTCACTCTATAAATGTTAAAAGAATTTCAGGATGATTTACATTTTCACATTCATCTTGAGAATAGCATTCTTTTCCCAAAAGCTATTTTAATGGAAGAAGAACTTTTATCTCTATAGATATTTGAAATTGAATCAAATTATTTCTCGTATATATAAAAGGAATTAAAATGAAAAAATATTGGATTGGGTTTTCTTTAGTAATGATTGTATCCTTTGCCGTTTTGGGTTGGGTGGGCACAAGAATATATCAGGCGAAACCGCCCGTTCCGGAAAAAATAGTTACCCAAAGTGGTCAGTTAGTTTATACTAAATCAGATATTCAGTATGGTCAAAATATTTGGCAGGCTATGGGCGGTATGCAATTAGGTTCTGTCTGGGGCCACGGTAGTTATGTTGCCCCCGATTGGACAGCCGATTGGCTGCACAAAGAGATTTTAGGTACTCAAAATTTTCTGGCAGTACATTTATATCAAAAAGATTTTAATGAACTTTCAGATTCCGAAAAATCTGCAATAAAGTCAAAAGTAAAAGGGATTTTTAAAACAAATACATATGATGTAAACACCGGTGTTATTACTATTGACGATCTTCGATATGAAGCAATAAAACTAAACGTGGCTCACTATAGTGACGTCTTTTCAAACGGCAGAGATGAATACGCAATACCTAAAAACACATTAAGTGATCCTGAAAAAATAAGAAAATTTAATGCGTTCATTTTTTGGGGTTCCTGGGCTGCTTCAACAAATAGATTGGATGATGATGTTACTTATACTAACAATTGGCCGCACGAAGATTTAATTGATAATAAACCAACTGCAGATACTATAGTTTGGACAGGCGTAAGTATAATTATACTTTTACTTGGTATTGGTATTATGGCTTGGTGGTATGCCACTCAAAAAGGTCAGGTTGAACACAAAGATTTTCCTGCAGATGATCCCTTACTTGGTGCTGTTATAACACCATCGCAAAAAGCAGTTTTAAAATATTTCTGGGTTGTATCAGGTTTGTTTTTATTACAAATAGTTCTTGGGGTTATAACTGCTCATTATGGAGTTGAAGGTGGTGCATTTTATGGTATTCCTCTCGCAGAAATTCTTCCGTATGTAATTACAAGAACGTGGCACACTCAGTTAGGAATATTCTGGATTGCAACTGCTTGGCTTGCCGCAGGCTTATATATTGTGCCCGCAGTAAGCGGTGTTGAACCAAAGGGACAAAAAATTGGTGTTAATATTCTTTTTATTGCTCTGTTAATTGTTGTTCTTGGTTCAATGGCTGGTGAATGGTTAAGTGTAAAACATTTATTACCCGATAATTTTTGGTTTTATTTTGGTCACAGCGGTTATGAGTATATAGATCTCGGTAGATTTTTTCAGATCGCGCTCTTGATTGGTTTATTCCTATGGTTATTTTTAATGTGGCGTGCAATAATGCCTGCTCTAAGAAAAAATGATGAACAAAAACCTATACTTACTTTATTCCTAATTTCAACAATCGCAATAGCTTCATTTTATGGGGCTGCACTTATGTATGGTAAACATACTAACCTTGCCATCGCTGAATATTGGCGTTGGTGGGTTGTGCATCTTTGGGTTGAAGGATTTTTTGAAGTCTTTGCTACTGTTGTAGTCGCCTTTTTGTTTGCAAGATTAAATTTAGTTTCAATAAAAACTGCGGGCAAAGCAACTGTACTATCAGCAACAATATTTTTAAGTGGCGGAATCATCGGCACATTGCATCATTTATATTTTTCCGGTACACCTATGGTTGTTCTTGCACTTGGATCAGTATTTAGTGCCCTCGAGGTTGTACCTTTAGTTTTTGTTGGTTATGAAGCCTGGGAGAATATAAAATTATCACGTGCTACTGAATGGGTTAAAAAATATAAATGGGCCATAAACTTTTTTGTTGCTGTTGCATTCTGGAATCTGCTTGGCGCAGGAATTTTTGGCTTTATGATCAATCCACCGATAGCTCTTTATTATATGCAAGGATTAAATACAACACCGGTTCACGCTCATGCAGCATTGTTCGGAGTCTATGGTATGTTAGGTATAGGATTGATGTTGTTTTCTTTAAGAGGATTACGGCCAAATATAGAATGGAATGAAAAACCAATTAAGTGGGCTTTCTGGTTAATTAATATTGGTCTTTTCACTATGGTTACTTTCAGTCTCTTACCGGTAGGATTGATGCAAACCTATGTGTCAGTTAAAGATGGATATTGGTATGCCCGAAGTGCGGAATTTTTACAGACCGAATTAATGCAAACGCTAAGATGGTCAAGAGCCTTTGGTGATACTTTATTTGCTATAGGTGCTTTATTTCTGGTTTACTTTGTATTCCAATTATCTATCAAATTCAGGAAAAACAATTAGCACCCATTATTAAATATGGCCGCTTATATGTGGTCATATCTGTATTATGTTCTATTTAATTACGGGCTGGGTCCCGCAAAATGCGGGACTATTCAGCAAATTAAAACTGTCCGCCGCAGGAGGAAAACTTTTCCTGGTCGCTTCTATTTACTCAAATTTAATATTCTTCTGTTTTTTGTTTTTAATTCAAAACTCAAAATTTAACACTCATAATTATTTTCCCCTGCTTTTGCCATTAGCGGAATTTATCCGCCTCTGGAGGATTCCGTTCCACTGACACAAATACCGGAAGAATTAAAAATTAAGATCTATACACTTACCGGTAGATTAATCAAAGATATTGTTAAACCGGAAGCAGAATTGAATTATGATTTTAACCGCATCGAGTGGGATGGACGTGATGAAGACGGATCGTTAATAGCAAATGGTGTCTATCTTTACAAAGTAATTGTGAAGAAGGGGAGTGATGTAATTACTGCAACTCAAAAACTTGCGGTGGTGAGGTAGCAGCTCGAGAAGTGCTGCGAAGTGTTACTGAAAGTCTGGAAGGGAATATATTTCACTTCGAATTCCGGAACCGAAGGAATTACAAAAATCTTGAAGTTTGGCTGATGAGAAGATAATTTTTTAACCAATCATTATAGAATGGATTAGAGATCTGTACTTATTTTAATAGAATTAATTTCTTCGTCTCTATTTTGTCACCCGCAATTAAAGTATAGAAATAGACCCCGCTTGGCAGACTGCTGCCATTAAATATAGCTTCATAATTACCGGGTGATTTATTTTCATTTGCCAGCAGCTTAACCTCTCTGCCGAGCAGGTCGAAAACTCCCAACTTAACATGTCCTGTAGCTGGTACATTGTAGCGGATAGTTGTAACCGGATTAAATGGATTCGGATAATTCTGGTATAAGTAATATTCTTCAATCAACCTCTCCTCGCCGGTAGAAGTTATCGGAGGTGGTAGAGAAGGGGACGGATATTTCCAGATTCCGTTTGTACCTGTTCCTACATATACTTCATTATTTGTAAATAAAATTGAGTAAATGGGCTTACCGGAAGAAACCGTTGAACGAAGCCATCGTGAACCGTCATTATTAAGAAAATAAACACCGCTGTAAGTCGTTGCATAGACCTGATTATTCGAGATAGTAATTGAATAAACCCCGCTGCCTAAAATACCGGTATTGAATTCAGACCAGGTTTCTCCATCGTTGCTCGAAACATACATCCCGCCGTAAGTACCGAGAAACAGTTTCCCGTTCAGTCTGGCAATTGATGTTGCATAAGTGTTTTTTAATCCGTTATTTATCTGTCGCCATTGATTTCCGGCATCGTTTGAAATGTACACCCCCCCGTCCGTACAGGCAAAGAAATCCTGACCGTCGGAGTAAACATACATTGTATTCAAATTCCCTAATCCGTTATTCAATGCTGTCCAGTCTGAGTTGATATCGGAGAGTTTATATATCCCCAAATTAGTCCCGGCATAAATTGTATTGTTGATATTGATAACAGAGTGGACCTCCTTACCTTCCAGGTTTCTGTCCAGCTCTATCCATGTACTCCCATCATCAGGTGAATAAAAGACACCGAGCATTGTACCGGCAATTAATAAATTATCCAGTACGGCAATCGAATTAACATTCGACCATACATTCCCGACTTTTATCGATTCCCAGTTTTCGGCTTTATCTCCAGATCTTAAAATTCCCCAGCTTGTACCGGCAAACAGATTTCCATTCAGCTCAGCGATAGCATTTACATTCTCAAAGCGTTTTTCAGATCTGGTAATACACCAGTTCTTCCCGTTCTGTGTTAATAAATAGAGCCCTTCGAAAGTACCAATGAAAAGGATCTGGTCTTTAAAAATGAATGATCGGCATCCGGGTGTAAGCGAATTCTGACTCCAGGTTCTGCCGTGATCCGGTGAAATTTTAACACCGCTGTTGTCAGTAAAAAATATATTGTTTCTTACATTTATTACTTTATCGGCATATGAACCGATATTAATATGTTGCCAGTTAGCGCCATCGTCAGGTGAATAATAGATTCCGTAGCCGGTAGCTACATATATTCGGGATTTGTCAACATAGAGGTCATAAATTCCGTAACTGTATCCGGTGTTTTCGATCTCCCTCCATGTAGTTCCTTCATCGGAGGTAAAAAATAAACCTGACATTCCTCCTGCGTACAATCCGTTCTCATTAACACTAAGTACATAAGCGAATAGATTTTGTGTCTGCGGAATATTTAACTTCTGCCAGCCTGCCCCTTCATTTTCTGATTTATAAATGCCGTTATTCGATGCGGCATATATTATATTATCCTTAATTACAAGATCGTTTATACGGGAAATGCTTAATCCAGAGTTTGCTTCAATCCAGTTATTACCTTGGTCACTTGATCTGAATAATCCTTTGTCAGTTGTTCCTGCAATAAAATAATTTTGCGAGATGGTTAATGCAGTAACATAAGAAGTTGTAAAGCCATTGTTTATAAACTCCCAGCTTTTACCGTAGTCTTTTGAAAGCGCTGCACCTTTTAGATTTATACTTGCAAGAATCAACGAATCCTTAATTACCATATCCTGAAAGACATCAAAAAATGGTTCTCCAAAAAAAGGTAGGTTAACTTTAATCCATTGACCGGATATCGAATTGACCGAAAGAGCTAGAAAAAGAAGAATAATTTTTTTCATTTTAAAACTATTTATTATAAACGCCTTTAAAGCCTCTGAAATTTAAGGCAATTACATTTTAAATACTATATTCAAATTCAATAGTAGAATTCAGCTATCTATTTATAATTTCAAAAAAAATGTATAGCAGTAAAAAAATAAAAGAAAAAAGAAGCAGCGGAAATTTAAAGAAGAAGAACCTGAAACCACTTCTATTAATTTCGCTTTCTGTTGATATAATTGCATTTCTCAGGATCTCTTCTGTTATCGACTCATCCTTATTTTGAAATACAAGCCATGAATTCGTATATAAATTTTTGTATTTGATAACCATAAAATAGTATTGTGTGAAATCTACCAGGAAATAGAGTATTTCTAAAATGAGTGCGGTTAACAATAGAAAGTTAGATGAAAACTTTTTATCTGAAAAGAAAAAAGCCCACGTAATTGCTGTAAGTCCGAATCCTATTTTTCTTCCTATGTCCGAGCACTTAGCAGATTGCTCGGTGATAACCTCCTGAATTGTCTTTAAATCCATCAATTCTTCCTCTTTATTTCATCTTCAGTTCCTTCAGAACAGAATTTATTTTGTATTTGGAGATTCCTTCAACATTTCGAATTTTTTTTGTCAGCAGCTTCTGACTAATTCCTTTTATTCCGATCTTTATAAAAACAGTTGGAAATTCAGGTGCATCTATTTTTAACGGTTTAGGATATTCCGGCAGACCTGATGAACCGCTACGTCGACCACCAATTATAATTCCACCATCATGATTAATAGAAAAAACTCTGCCACACTCATTACACTTATAAATTCCTTCAAACAGCAATTCAAGTTTTGTACTATTGCATGTTGGATCCGGACAAATAATTTTCATAGGGTACCTCTAATAAAATTTATTTTAGAATCCTGTTTCATTTCACAAAAAAGTGAATTTTTTTACTATCCATTTATTCCGTTTGACCTTCACCTTCTTTTTTAGCTAACTCTTTATTATCCTTTGTAATTTCCATTTGGTTTCGTACTAAATAACTACCCTGACTTATACCCATCAGAAAGACGAGTTCTTCCGGTACCGACCACAATCTCCCTTCAACAGAACTTTTATATACAAATAGAACTATTGTTGTAACTGTCCAGAAAAGATATTGTGCCTTTGCAATGGAAGGGTATTCCTTGCTCTCGATTGTAATATTTATAAGCGAAGCTAAACCCGAAAAGTATTTTTTTGATTCCTTCAGGTTAGTTGATGAGACTCTTCCTAGATTATTATCGAGATCTTTTAACAGGTGAGATTGATAATGCCCGACTGCGCCTGTTGCTACCGACAACCCCATTAATACGATAAGAGAATCGGGAATTTCAGGCACATCAAGATGCATCAGTCCAAAAGCAAAGACCATTGCGCCAGCTGCAAGAGTCCAGAGTGCCATCTGGGTAAGCGAAAGAGAAATATTACCATCATATGTTCTTATTACATCAAGCGGTCGCTTCTTCCTAGCCCATTCGAAAGCAAATATTATCATTATTAATACAACAAGTAAAATTATAGTATAGAATATTGCCCCGATACCGTTGCCAATGTAAATCTCGTTTTCGCTGATTACTTTAGTGTATTGAATTTCAGTTTTCCCGTCCTTTGTTTTTGTTTCTTTTGAGATCCATTTAAGGACTGGAAGAACCCTCATACCAGCATCGTATAACTTCATCCTAATTGTATCAAGACTGAATATCATCATTGTACCGGTAAGAGTGATCGGAACACCATCTATTTTGTAGGACATGGTCTGATCCGATGCAACCTGATATGGTTTGAATGGATGTGCGCTATTCAGCATATCACCGAATTGTATGCGGGTGCTCTGGTAAATACCGATCAGATATAATTCTGGCTTCATTTCGGGTTTAATATTTGCATTGGCGATAAAAACTTTAACGGGGTGAGATCTTAACTGTCCGTCTGCCATTATCAGAACCGGTTTGCTCGAATTAACCTGCGCGTGGAATGTGGTCGCAGCTAAAAATAGAATTGAGACGAAATAAAAAATTCTTTTCACTTTTTTATCCTCCAATTATTATTCGGGTGTAGCAAAACGGAAATTCAATGAACTGTTTGAAACGAATTTACTCCCTTCTTTTTTTATGAGTCCGAGTGAAATATCCGCCCATAATCCATTTAATAAATTGTATTCGTAGCCAATGTTAAAGGAAAGAGATGGCAGAAATTCTGAAGCAGCACGAATTCCTCCTTCAAAAAATACTTTCTGCTGGTTATTACCGTAATAACCTCTTAAGCCGAAATTGCTCTCGGAATTTTTTAATTCACCATTTGTGTTTTTTGTTATTCCGCCATTCAGTCCGGCAACAATTTGTCCTTCACTGCCCAAAGGAAATGCACCCGCAAGCCACCAGCGGTAACTATCAACCGCAAGATTCTTTGCAAGCGAATCTCCTGAAAGGGCAGACATAGCAAATCCAACTTCTACAATTGGTGCGTTCCATTTTTTCTTTTTTGCAATTTCACGCCTCTTGTCTATCAGTGGTGAAATTTTCTCAAATCCTTTTTCTTCAAGTCTTTCATTTAGTAATCCCTGATAGTCAGATTGTTCATCATCAATTCCTTCATCTTCCAGTTCGCTTACACATTCTGCCAAAAGATTAACACTTTGCTCACCCAGTTTTATTAATTCCGCTTGAAGAGTTTTATCCATGCGCAGATCTGTTTCATCCCATAATGTTAACCTGATTCCGGCGCCGACCTGTCTTGCCGAATTTTCCAATGATTTGGTAGCGAATGAAATTCTTGCGCGATAAAAGAATGGGTTCTCCTGGTACCTGGTTAGTGAATTACCAAATATCAACCCGGGTGAAAATTCGAGAGCATAATTTTCGGGGATCTTTCCTCCCTGAAATAGATCGGCTATTGTAATCGCAACATCTCTTGCACTTGCTGGTCTTAATACCGAGGAGGGATCGTTTTGAAGTACCTTAAATGCCGGTGCGTCAGGCACTGCAAAATCTACCCTAACTTTATTTAAGAATGCGTCAGGTTTTACTTGTGAAAAAGAATATGAATTGAACAATAGCCAGAAAAACGAAATTAACAGAACTGTAATTGTAAATTTAATTTTCATTTTAATTCCTCCTAGCGCTATTCAATTAATTTTGCGACCAGAATGTAATCATGCTTATTCTCGCCGGGTTTTAATTCCTTTTTGCCTGTGGTTAATTTCCCATCCGGTACGGGTTCGCCGTTTTGCTTTAGGATTGCGGTAATTTCATAATCACCCCCTTTTCCGGTTTGATCGATTATGGATAGAAAAATCCAAACTGTTCTTCCAACATTTTTCTTACCGGTACCTAAACTGTACTTATCGTCCTGGTCATTGGTGTTATCACCAGACCAGTCGTGAACAATTTTATTGCTGTTTGCCTCTTTGATCTGTATCCGGTAAACGCATAACAGCAGAGTCTTAAACTCCAACTCGATTGAAATATTTTCAGTGTTGGGGTTTATTATTATTTTCTTTTTGATTACTGCTACTGGCATATTGCCCCCTAAAAAAGTTTGAAATAAAATTTAATTTTCTCATCGGCTCTCAATGAGATTGCTTAATTAAAATTTGTGATAACATTAAAAGGTATGGGGCACTAATAGTTTTAAGAAGAGGAAAAATTAAAATCAGTACGCAATTTATTGATTCAAACCCCCCTTGGCCGATCCAATAAATTATGTATAAAAAATTACTTAGAGGAGGGCAGTGCTCTAAGTTGAACGGCAGAAACATAGCTTATTGGAATTTAAATATCAACAGGTGACAGGATGCAAGGAAATATAAAACAGATATTGAATGTTCTAAATAATTACTTCAGGGTTGTGTACTCCAACTCGCTCCCCCTAACTTCTATTTATCGCTTTGAAAGATAAATCATGGACAGAAGTTGAATAAATTAATATATTGTTGATGATTATTGACCGGGCAATCAAGATAACCGGAATATTATTTTAATTATTGGATATGCTTTCATCCGACAAACAAACTGGTTTAAAAATTAATTCTTTCATTAAAATACTGACCTATGAAAACAACTCATTTTTTATTAATCAGAAAATGCATTCTGGCTGCATTTATGGCTCTATCCGTTATGTATAATTTGTCATTCGCCCAGGAAAAAATTGTAGGTTTATTCTACCTGGATGAAAAACCGGTCTCCATTGTAATTAAAGATGGTAAGATTGCTGAGGTGAATAAAATTGCTCAGCTTCCCGCAAGCGGCAGAAATATCTATATAGCCCCGGGATTGATTGATAACCAGGTGAATGGTTTCAACGGCGTCTCTTTCGCATTCGGAGAAGGTGAACTGAGCGAAGAGGCATTAATCAAAGCTACACGCGCACTTTGGGAAAGAGGAGTAACAACCTACCTGCCAACGCTTACTTCCAACAGCCATCAATTGCTACTCAGAAATTTTACAATCCTTGGGGAAGCATCTAAAAATGAATCGCTACTCGGCTCGGTTCCCGGATTTCACCTGGAAGGACCCTACATTTCACCCGTCGACGGATTCAGGGGTGCCCATTCTGCCAATTATATACGGAAGCCGGACTGGAATGAATTTATGGAGTATTATATAGCATCAGGTGAAAAGATTTTAACAGTAACTGTAGCTCCCGAGATTGAAGGTGCAATGGAGTTTATAAAACGATGCAACGAATTAGGTATAGTGGTCGCACTGGGTCATCATAATGGATCAACAGAAGTGATTAACAGGGCAGTTGTAGCAGGCGCAAGAATAAGCACGCACCTCGGCAATGCAATGAGCAATACGATCAACAGGCATGTTAATCCTCTCTGGCCCCAGCTTTCGAACGACGAATTGATGATCAGCATTATATGCGACGGATTCCATCTTTTGCCCGAACAGATCCGTACCTTTTATAAAGTGAAGGGACCTGGTAAAACAATCATTACTTCCGATGTAACTATGTATGCCAATTTAACACCTGGTATTTATAAGAACATCGACGGAGAGGATATCGAACTCACCACTGATGGTAAGATACAATACCCAGCTCAGAAAGTTCTTGCCGGCTCTGCTTCAACTTTAGATAAAGGTATTGGACATATTATGAAAGTAACCGGATGTTCACTTGCAGATGCAATCCGGATGGCAAGTACAAATCCTGCACGGTTATATAATCTGGATGATCGCGGGATTGTTGAGGTTGGAAAACGGGCAGACCTTATTCTTTTTACAGTCGAAAATTTCCGGATCAAAATTTTAAAGACGATCGTCAACGGGCAAGTGGTCTATCAATTGTCTGAATAATTTCTAATGAATTATATCGCCGGTTAAGAATTTCAACTCATTAAAAAAGGTCGGCTAATATATTTTTTTTCTATTTGCCGAGAGAGGATCGTTTACTGTTTCACCGCTGTTTAGTTTTCCGTTTATAGCATCCATCCTGAAACTCTTGCTGGCATCGTAATATTTATCTGCCATATCTATATCCGAGATCAATACCCCGGGAACATTGAGAGCGTGTTTATTTTTAACCAGTCCGTCCGGAGTTATAAAATAACAGGGCCAGCTTTCAGGAGACGAAGAATTTGTAAGGGACATATAAAAGTGATTAATTCCGGCGTAAGCTTGTGCAGTAATATGCATTATAACAGGGTGGATGCTTCCTTTTCCCTGACGGGCGTTATGGAACGATTGAAAGATCAGGTCAGCTCCAAGCTTTCTGTATTCCCTGTAGAGTTCCGGGAAACGGAGGTCGAAGCAGATCAGCAATCCGCACTTTATTCCATTGATATTAAAAGTCACAAAATGATCCCCGGGTGTAAAAAATTCGAGGTCACCTTCCGTACAAAATCGTTTATCATATCGGTCTACCACCTCGCCTTGTGAATTGATTAAATAAAGGCTGTTATGCGGTTTATTGTTGCCGCTCAGCTTATGCATTGAACCGAGCACTACCCAGAGTTTCAGCTTTTTTGCAAGTGTCAATACTGAATCGGTAGCGATATGCAGTTCATTCCATTTAAAGTCGTCAAGAGATTTCATATCTACGCCGGCATAACCCGAAAGAGCGCATTCAGGGAAGTGAACTATATCAGCTTTCTTAAGTTTTGCTTCTATCATTTGCTTTTCAATCCAGTTCAGATTTTCTGAAATGTTTGACGAAACAGGAAACTGGCAGGATGCTATCCTCAGTTTTCCTGTCCCTAATTTATTAACATCAACCTGAGCCGATAAAACTGTGGAAATAAGAATGAACATTATCGTGTTGAAAATTACGGTTAGAGAAATTCTTCTTCTATTCATGGTCAGCTTCACTTTATTGGTTGGAAAACTGAATGGAATTTAAGAGAACTGAATCAACATATCAAACAGAAAATTTTCTGCTTATAAAAGTATAATTAAATTTATAACATCACTCCGGAGAATAAATTTTAATCAGGTGAGACTTTGTTTAATGAAGTCGATAAACTCTTCTACCGTATAAAATCTGTAATCTGTCCTGCATTCTTTGCATCTATTACGTGAGTATTCGTCCCACAGAACGAGTGCGCATTTAACACCCGCACTTTCTGAAGCCATAACATCATGAATAGCGTCTCCTATCATCAATACACGTTCCGGCTGAAGTTTATATTTCTCTATAAACTTATTGATCCCTTCCGGCGAAGGTTTGTGTTTTTCTACATCATCTCCGCTTAAAATTAAATCGAAATGATCATATAGACCGATCGATTTAAGAGTGATGGTAGCAGAATCGCGTCCCTTTCCTGTGAAGATACCAAGTGGAATGTTCTTCTCCTTTATGATATGAATTACATCTGACAAGCCCGGGAATATCTCTGCCATGTGAGGGTGATTCAATTCGTAAAAATCGTAATAATCCTTGCGTGCCGATTCGTAATCCTCTTTCATCCATTCCTTAAGTATCACATCCTCGGTCGGTCCGAATAGAGCAACGATTTCTTCGTTTGTAAGACGTTTATTTAAATATTTTTCCGCAACATGATTGAAACTAGCGAAGATCAATTCATGTGTTTCAGCTAAGGTACCGTCAACGTCGAAAATAATTCCGTCAAATAGTTTCAATTCTGCCTCAAGGAAAAGATTATAACCAAACCATTGTAATTAGATGCAATAAATTTATTCTCATCGATCTTTCCCAGAAAATTGTATGGTACATAATCTTCAAAGAAAATCATTTCCGGTTTTGAACCATTAGATGTTTTGAAAATTCTATCTTTATCTGTAAATAAAATATTTTTATCCATTTGTATAACACCGGTTTCTGAATATGATAAAGGTAAGTCTAATTTAATTTCTCGTGCAATTTTACCATTGTCGATATTTACTAAATAGATTTTTGAATCTTTCCCTTTCAGAATCAGATTTTTTTGGTTCTCTGCAAAAGTAAATTTTTCATATACTGCTGCTTTATCAGATTTCCATGTAAGCTTGCCAAGCATCAAATCGATAGCATAACAGGTCCCATCATTAGAAACGACAAAAACTTTTTTACCATCTGTAGCAATTCCGGAATTGGAAAAATCAGTTTCGGATTTTTCTTTCCACCGCCATGTCAACAATCCGTTCCGTGAATCGATGCAATAGAGGTATCCGTCATTACCCGTGAACAGAATATTATTTTCAATACTGACCGGATTAGAACGGATCATCCCGGTTGAATTCGAGTTGACCCAATATTCCTGCAATGTTTCAAGATCATAGCAAAAGATCTTTCCCGATGAAGTTCCAAAAATAATAGCGGACTTGGATTGAGTAAGCTTGGGTATCATCAGAATTCTGTTCCCTTGATATTCGATTACTCCCAGATCCGTTGTAATCATTTCCTCAAATCCGATGGTTTGAATCTGCTCGCCGGTAATAGCACTAAGTGTTATCAAGTCTCCCTGCAGCGTTGAAACCGCTATTACACGATCTCTTATAACGGGTGTTCCTATTATATTGCCGAACGTATTATAATCCCACATAAAAGAACCGGTGGAATCATAACAGGCTACGATTCCGTTATAAGAAGAAGTATAAATATGTCCGTTCCAGTATAAAGGAGATGTATAGGTCAACCGGGCTCCCTGTATATTGCATAAAAGATCAATTTTTTCCTGAACAGGTTTTCCGATATCTGCGGATTGCTTATCGATCAGAATTGATTTGTCAATTACAATAATATTCTTTTGTTTTGAATTGGTAACTGTAATCGAGTCTTTGGATATAAAAGAAATATACGGTTCGTTGTTTGTTGTTTCGTTAAATGCTGGAATATCAACAACATTTATTCCGTTTAGATTTCTTTGAACGAATTTTTCTGTGCTGCCGTTTACAATCAGTTTAAGATTCTTCTTCTGAAGATGATTAAATACTTTCTGCCAGTTACTGACTTTTTCGAATTCAACAGGTATAAAAAAATAAATCTCTTTATCTGTATTAATCTCATCCAGAATTTCTTTCAGCCATAAAACATTTTCATTAGTATAAAAATTGATGCCGCGATAGGGAAGTGAAGGATTGATCCCGATAAAAGCAAAACCGTTCCCATTAAAAACAAATTTATCCTCTCCGAAGAATTCCATGAATGAATTCCATCCCTCTGCATCACGGGTATCCTGGCCGGACGGGAGAAGGAGATACTGCGATTTAAGGCTATCAAGGGAATTTTTGATTGATTCAAATTCAGTTCGGGTCCCGTATGAAGTGATGCTTCCTGAAAATAATACGAAAGATAGTTCACCGTAAGAATTAATATTCCTTACAAGTGAATCCAGAATTTCCTTTTTATCTCCATTCGAGAATTTAAGATTCGATATTACAGCGAATGAACTCCGTTGTGCCGTTGCAGATATCCCTGTAAAAAGAATTAAAATTAAGATCAGTTTTTTCATAGTTACATTTATATAGTGCAACAAATTTAGCAAAAATTAAAGAGACATTGCATGAATGAAAACTGCTCAGGAATTTGGTTTTGTGAACGGTTGTTGTTGTTTTTATCTAAAATGTGCATTAGGTTTATAACCGGAACTTGAATAAACTAGTTTAATACATCCTCAAAAAAATATCGCGGTTTTACCGGAATGAAAATAGGATTTATTAGCGATATACACGAAGACCTTCATAGTTTGGAAAAAGCTCTCCAATTATTATCGATTGAAAATTGTGATTCGATTATCTGTTTGGGGGATATTGTCGGTTTTACTCTTCCTTTTTACCGGTATATTGAATCTAGAAATGCCGAAGAATCTATTCGCCTTGTTAAAGATAACTGTTTAAAAGTAGTTGCCGGCAATCATGATTTGTATGCAGTTAGGAAAGTACCTCACTTTAAAGCCGGGTTTGAATATGGCGATGACTGGTATAATCTCGATTATGATATTCGCGCTGCTAAATCCCGGAATAGAATCTGGCTCTATGAGGATAATGAAATTAAATCGAGCTTGAGCGATAATGCTAAGGAGTATTTGAAAAGTCTGAAAGAAGTCGAATTTATTCAGTGCGGAGATTTACAATTAATGATTTCCCACTTCTGCTATCCCGACTTTTCCGGTTCAGCCATCTTTTTCCCGGGTGAGGTTTTCCACCTAGAAAAGCATTTCGGATTTATGACTGAAAGCAAATGCAGCATTAGTATTTCGGGACACGGTCACACTGAAGGTGCGATAATGGTCAACAAGGAACGCTTTACTTCGTTAAAGTTTGGTATTTATAAATTATCTGATGGAGTTCAGTGGATTGTAATCCCCTGTGTTGCAAGGACCACTAGAAGCAACGGTGTTATGATATTAGACTCTTCGGCAATGGAATTTAAAATTATTCCCTTAAAATCTGTTAAGGACAAATAAAATCAGTGGAGAATAAACTCAAGGTGTGATATGAATTTATTAAAAAGAATTATTGCTAATATTTCCTACGCAAAGACCTTATTGCCGACACTTCTCACCATCGGTTTGTTTATCATCGCAATTTTTATCGTTGTGATCCCGCAATTCGAAAATATCATAATAGACAGAAAAAGGGAGATGATTAGAGAGCTTACCAATTCAACTGTAAGTATGATAAACAACTGGTATCAACAGCAGATTAATGGTTCGATATCCGAAAAGGAAGCGCAAATAAGTGCTATTAATCAAATCAGAGGTCTTAGGTACGGTGAAGAACTTAAGGATTATTTCTGGGTTACTGATCTTTATCCTAAGATGATTGTACATCCTTACAGACCCGATCTGGAGGGTAATGATCTAACCGATTTTGAAGACCTTAGAGATAAGAAGCTCTTTGTTGAAATGGTTAATGTAGTTCAGAATTTCGGTGAAGGATACGTCGATTATATGTGGCAGTGGAAGGATGATTCAACCAAGATTGTTCCCAAATTATCTTATGTGAAGAAATTTAAACCATGGAATTGGGTTGTTGGAACTGGGATTTATGTTGAGGATGTTAAACTCGAAATAAGCCGTCTTGAACAGAAGATTTTAACAATATCGATAATAATCACTATTCTAAGTTCACTCTTGCTTTTCTACATAGCTTTCCAGAATCTTAAAAGCGAAAAACTTAGAAAAAAAGCTGAGGATGACCTCAAGGAATCGAGAGAAAAGTACCGAACGCTTGTTGAAGCTTCCGGTGAAGGTTTGATTATGATTCTGGATAATAGTCAGACTTTTTACAATAAAACTTTTTATACGATGCTCGGGTATTCCGATACTGACAATGATTTTGAACTCACGCGTATCTTTAACTCAATTCCTGATTCCGGAGTTTTCGACTTTTCAATCCTGAAAAGAAAAACTGAAAATGCCTATTTCAATGAACAGATCGAAGCAAAGTTTATTAAGAAAAACGGTGAACTGATAAACGTTATTCTGAATATTTCTCCGATTTCGTTCATGAATAATAATGGTATAGTAATTAATGTTAAAGATCTGAGCCTTCACGAGGAAATGAAGGAGGCTCTCGACTATACCAAAGAAAAATATCTTTCTTTAACCAACCAGATCTCTCTAGGAGTTTTCAGGGCAACTTCCGATAACAAAGCCGAGTTTACTGAAGTTAACTCGGCCCTTACTGAACTTTTCAGCATAAGGAAGGAAGATGGAGTGATCGGCAGGTCATTATTCGAATTTTTCAATGATAACGACGACAGGTCTGCATTCCTTGATGAATTAAGTAAAAATGGATTTGTTAAAAACAAAATTATGAAACTGCAAAAGCAGAACGGCAATTTATTTACTGCTTCTCTTTCTGCTGTAATTGTAAAAGGAATTAAGAATGAAAACAGTTTCATCGACGGCATCATTGAAGATTTCACCGAACAGCAGAGGTCGGATAAAGAGAGAGAGAAACTGATCTCGGATTTGCAGTCTTCAGTTATCATTTTAAGTCAGAAGATTGCTCCATATATTAAAAATCTTCCCTACTGCATTTATACTTCAACGGTTATGGAAGCAGCAAAGATAATGACCGATAATAAAAGCAACTCAATTCTGGTAAAGGGTAGTAACAGGGAGGAAATAGGAATTATAACAGATCATGATATTCGTACCAGGGTCATAACTTCCGGCAAAGATTTGAATATGCCAGCTTATGCTATTATGACAGCTCCTATTGCTTCGATTAAATCCACATCAACGATTTATGATGCATTAGTTCTATTTCGAGAAAAGCATATACGTCACTTGATCGTTAAAGATTCAGGTAATAATGTGCTCGGTATTATTGATACAGACGACATTTTTGAAGTTTCGTATTCAAATTATCTTTTCTTTATAGAAAAAATTGAAACGGCACCGGATATCAGGGCACTTGCAGAATATCGGGATCATCTGATCAATCTTATTAAAGGAATGATCAAAAATAATGTTGATCTAAGAAGCATTACTAAGATGATTTCCCTTGTAGCCGATTCTGTCACAAAAAAAATAATCAAAAATGCAATTAATGAACTCGGTGAACCGCCCTGTAATTTTACTTTTATTTCGATGGGAAGCGAAGGACGCGAAGAACAGACTTTATCGACGGATCAGGATAATGCGATTATTTTCGAGGATGTCACGGAAGATAATTTCGAAAATATTCATAACTACTTTCTGAAACTCGGAACAAAAATTTCCGATGATTTAAATTCTGCGGGATATACTTATTGCAAAGGCGAAATTATGGCCAGGAATCCTAAATGGTGCCAGCCGATTACCATCTGGAAAAAGTATTTTACCACATGGGTTACTACAGCAGACCCTCAGGATCTTCTCGACCTGAAAATATTTTTTGATTTCCGGTATGTTTTTGGCGATTACGAACTTTCCAGTCAGTTACAAAAACATGTTAACCGGATTGTTAACAGCTACAGCACATTTTTCATCTATCTTTCAGAAAATCTCATCCGTGCAGAACTGTCGGACAGCATTCTTAAATTAAAGTCATCGGTTGATCTCAAATTAGTATTGCTGCCGATTATAGATTTTGCCCGGCTCTATGGACTTAAACATAACTTAAATACAAGCAATACAATTGAACGGCTGGAGTATATCCATGAGCAGGGAATAATTTCAGAACCAATGTTCAATAACATAATTAATTCTTATAACGTTTTAATGCAGAAACGTCTGTTGCATCAATCAGTTTGCCATTCAAACAACAGACCGATAGATAATTCAATTAATCCGCAGTCTTTATCGGATCTGCATCTGCTTGTTTTAAAAAGATTCTTTGAGCTCCTTAAAGAAATGAAAGACAAATTAAACCTTGACTTTAAGGGGACTTTAATGAGATAGCCGGTATAAGTTTATAATTCATTACTAAATAAAAGACACAAAGGTCTTTCGTATTCAATAAAAATCGGCTAATTTTAGTACCAATTTTCGTTTAATATCTTATCCATCAGTTCGTGTTTTGAACCATTAACCAGGGAGAAATTATGGGCATTAAAGCGGAACGTGTAAAAGAAATCCTCGAATCAGAAAAATTCAAGACTCTAGTAAAGAAAAGAATTACAGTTTCCATTACACTTACTGTAATTATGTTAATCGTTTATTTTGGCTTTATACTTACTATCGCCTTTAACAAAGAATTCCTTTCAATAAAAATCGGTGAACATCTCACACTCGGCTTACCGATCGGAATAGGCATTATTATTTTTGCATGGATCTTAACCGGCATTTATATCAATTGGGCTAACAAGAAATATGATAAAGCCGTTAGAGAACTGAGAAACGAAGTCCTGGAAAATTAATAAGCCAATTCACAATTTCTAAAAAAAGATTTAGGAGAATTCAATTGGAAACTATTCAAACAACTCTTGGGCAGGTTAATATTGCATCGATTATAATTTTCTTTTCTTTTGTAGCTGTGACATTGGGTATAACATATTGGGCAGCAAAGAAAACAAAAACTACATCAGAATTTTATGCTGCCGATAGAAGCATCTCAGGTTTTCAGAACGGTCTGGCATTATCGGGTGATTATATGAGCGCAGCTTCCTTTCTTGGTATTGCCGGTATGGTCTCATTAAAAGGTTATGACGGGTTGATCTATTCAATCGGATTTCTAGTCGGATGGCCTCTTGTAATGTTTTTAATTGCCGAACCTCTCAGAAACTTAGGCAAGTTTACTTTTGCCGATGTTGTTGCTTACAGATTGAAACAGAAACCTGTTAGAATTGCTTCTTCTATTGGCTCGTTAATGACAATAATTTTTTATCTGATTGCACAAATGGTTGGAGCCGGCTCGCTTGTCAATATTCTTTTCGGATTTCCTTATGAAATCGCTGTTGTAATTGTCGGAATTGTCATGATGGCTTATGTACTTTTTGGAGGGATGCTTGCTACTACATGGGTTCAGATAATTAAAGCGGTTCTGCTTCTTAGCGGTGCAACATTTCTTGTAATAATGACATTATCGCAATTTGGAATGAACCCGATTAATCTTTTTGAACAAGCAGCAAAAAAATATAGTGATGCTGTTCTGTCACCTGGCGGATTTGTAACAAATCCCTGGGATGCAATATCTCTTGGTATTGCACTTATTCTTGGTACTGCAGGATTACCTCACATACTTATGAGATTTTTTACCGTCCCGGATGCCAGGCAGGCAAGAAAGTCAGTCTTTGTTGCAACCGGGTTTATCGGATACTTCTATATTTTAACTTTCGTTATTGGTTTTGGTGCAATGGTACTGGTTGGACAGGATGTAATAACAAGTATCGACAAAGGCGGTAATATGGCTGCATTGTTATTAGCTGAATCTGTTGGCGGACAATTTTTCTTAGGATTTATTGCAGCTGTAGCTTTTGCAACAATTCTTGCTGTAGTTGCCGGGCTTACTCTTTCCGGAGCTTCAACATTATCACACGATCTTTATGTAAGCGTCATTAAAAAAGGAAAAACGGATGAAGCCGGAGAAGTTAAAGTTGCAAAAATTGCCACACTTATTATCGGTGCCCTGGCTATTTTCCTGGGATTGGTATTCAAAGGTCAGAATGTTGCATTTATGGTTGGATTGGCGTTTGCTATTGCAGCCAGTGCAAATTTTCCGTCACTACTCCTTTCAATTATCTGGAAAAAATTTACTACAAAAGGAGCTGTTGCTAGTATCATAACCGGTGCAAGTCTGGCCGTTATTTTAATTATTCTCAGTCCAACAGTATGGGTTGATATTTTTAAAAATCCGGAAGCATTATTTGGATTAAAAAACCCGGCAATCATTTCTATGACCGCATCTTTTCTTATGGGAATAATTGTCTCATTACTAACTGAAGAGAAGGATGCTTCGGAAAAATTCGAAGACGAAAAATTGAGAACATACCTTGGTATCGGAGCTGAATAAATTTCATTACTGATATCTATTGGAGATAAAATGAAAAAATTAATAGTTGTTTTCCTTTTCGTGTTTAGTATTTTAATTAATGCTCAATCTGAAAAGCAGAGTTTCGGTATTTCATTTTCAGGATTTGTAAAAACAGATTTTATTTACGATTCTAGACAAACTGTTTCTTTGAGGGAAGGACATTTTTTCCTTTACCCTCAAAGTGAAAATCTTGATATAAACGGTAATGACATAAATGCGCAATCAAGTTTCAACATACTATCCATACAAACCCGCCTGCATGGCAGAATCACAGGACCCGATGCATTCGGTGCAAAAACATCAGGACAAATTGAAGCAGAGTTTTTTGGTACTGCCGACGGCGATATCAACGGATTTAGATTACGACATGCATTTGTAAAATTCGATTGGGAAAAAACTTCTCTGCTGCTGGGTCAAACATGGCACCCGATGTTTGTTGCGGAAATGTTTCCCGGCGTTGTGTCGTTCAATACAGGTGCGCCATTCCAGCCATTTTCTAGGAATCCTCAAATAAGATTTACTTATTCGGTTGAAAATATAAAGTTCATCCTTGCTGCTTTATCGCAGCGCGATTTTCAAAGTAACGGTCCCGATGGATTCAGCAGCTCATATCTCCGCAATTCTGTGATCCCCAATCTGCATGCACAGGTACAGTATTCTAAAGAAGGAGATTTATTTGGAGCCGGAATTGATTTTAAAAAACTAACTCCAAGACTTGCAACTACTAAAAAAGTCGTTACAGATAATTCAATAAGTACATTATCTGCAATCGGTTATGCTAAATTGAATGTGGAAACGGTAACAGTTAAAACAGAAATCATTTACGGAAATAATCTTGCAGATCATCTAATGCTTGGCGGTTATGCTATTAAATCAATTATTGCCGTTACAGGCGAGGAAGAATACACTCCCATAAGTGTCTTTTCTTTATGGGGTGAAGTCTCAACCGGAAAAGAAATTGAATTTGCCCTCTTCGGCGGTTACACAAAGAATCTTGGTGCTGATGATAATATTAACGGATCATATTTTGGGAGGGGGATTAATATTGAAAATTTATTGAGAATCTCTCCGCGTGTTCAATGGAATTCAGGAAAAGCAAGGATATCAACCGAACTTGAGTACACTTCTGCCGGATACGGCACACCTGATAATCTTAATAAAGGTAAAGTTGGGAACGTAAAGAATATTTCTAACCTTCGGCTTTTATTTGCTGTCTATTATTTCTTCTAATAACTATAAGGGCGGATAAATTCTTTATTCGCCCTTATCAGTTTATTTGTTGGTTAACGTCTTAACCGATTGTGTAATCAATTCTTCCAACACTTTCATATTAATATCTTCCAGTTTATTTATGTACAGACATGCTTTACCTGTTTTGTGCTTGCCTAATTTTTTCATCAGGTCAGCATATTTTGAAAAACCTGACATAATATAAATGGTTAAATTCTGCTTCCTCGGCGAAAATCCGATAAGGCAGATATCGCCCTCTCTTCCGCTCTCGTATTTATAATGATATGAACCGAAACCGACAATACTTGAGCCCCACATCTTAGGTTCGTACTTAGTGATTTTTTTCATCAGCTCAAGAATTACAAAGCTGTCTTCACGTTTTTGCTTGTCTGCAACGGAATTTAGAAATTTATTTACACTTGCTTCATTTACTTTTGTTTTTAACTCTGCCATTGAAATGACCCTTTCAACGATTAATTAGTTCCGAGATTTTAAGTATTGTATTCCAGTTTCTGGTTGTTGCTTGAATATTGAATTTCTTTTCAATAAAATTATTCGGGAATCCGAATTTTCCGTTAATCTCGCGTGTTATGCAGAAAACATCCTGCTTAGTTGTATGTAAAATTTCAACGTCTTTTTTTATTGAAAGGAGCGGAAGCTTTGGTTTCTGATTCAGCTCATTTCTAAGTAAACTTATATAAAATTTTGCAGTAGGCGCATATTTGAATTTATTAAATGGATTCAATTTAACAATCCACTTCAATTGTTCAGCTGATCTCAAAGCAACTATTACATCATCGGTTAATATCTTATGCAACTCTTTTTCGATCTCTTTAACCACGGATTTCGGATTAGTTTCATTCGATTCAAATAAAACATTTCCCGATTGAATATACGTCCTTACATTTTTGTACCCGAGTAATTCAAAGATCTTACTGAGCTGATCCATTTTAATAAGATTTTTCCCGCCGACGTTTATACCCCTGAGAAAGGCAATATATTCTATCATGCAGTTAATTCATCTTTCTTATTCTGATCTCGCATTCCTTATTATCTTTCAATAGCTCAATCAGCTCTTTTACGTTTGTATTTCCGAAGTGATAAGGATATAATATCTTTGGATGAAAAATGTTTACAGCATCTGCGACCATTTGCGGTGTCATAGTATATGGTAAGTTCATAGGTAAAAATGCAACGTCTATATTCTTAAGTTCTTTCATCTCGGGCACGTTCTCAGTATCACCAGCGATGTAAATCTTTTTGTCTGCAAATGTTAACACATATCCGTTACCTTCTCCTTGGGGATGAAAAGGCTGACCGTTGTCGCGTTTGTTAACTAGATTATATGCCGGGACTGTTTCTATGGTAATCCCTTTGTATTCAGCTCTAGCACCGTTATTAAGTACTTCTGCCCCGGATGCTTTTTCAAGACTTAATTGGTTGCAGAATATCTTTGTCCCTTCCTTCTTGATAAGTCCAATAGTCGCAGGATCAAGGTGGTCTCCATGCTGGTGTGTTATCAGAATTAGATCTGCTTTAGAAAGTTTGGAGTAATCTGCATATCGCCCGACTGGATCTATGTGAAATATCAGGTTATTATACTCAAACATCAATGTGCCATGGCCAATAAATGTAATCTTCAAGTCACCGTTTTTAGTTTTAATAACGTCTTGTTCAAGACTTGATTGAGCGTGTGAAATTGTTAAGACAAAAAATAGCAAAATTGTTGTGAGTATCTTTTTCATTTTATCGCCTCGCTTTTATTATTATCCATTTATTTCCATCAGGTCAATTTCATTAATATCGTTTGTACCGAGTCCAATTTCACTTGAAAGTCTAATATGTTTTGCAACATTTTGTGAAATAGGAGACATTCCTTCCAGCTTACGTTTTTCGTTTATAATATTCAGCATAACGGTATCAATTGCAACGGGATCTGTTCCCACCAGAATTCCACCGTAGTTCCACATAAACTTTCTATCCCACCTTGGACCGCCGTTAAACACGCATGATAGTGCATTTGTAATAATTAATTTCTGCTTCTCACGAATTATTGGAATTGTATTAACTTCCGGTATTCCGGGTTGAGTGCAGTTATTGCTATGAAACTCACGAGCGTTATTAATTGATCCGTAATGATTTTTCAACGCACCTGTAAATCCCGCTGTACCATGATCTTTAATAAGTGGAATGTTTATAATTGATGAACACATATCGGTAAGAATTTTTGCTAAACGTGTTTTCTTTTCACCAACCTGAAATTCTTCGTCAGTGTAACCAATACCGCCATCGCCGCGCCTTGTTTCAACGCAACCTAACACTCTTGTATTACCATTCTCTTTCTGAATTTTATAACCGGCACTTACAAGTTCCTCTTCGCTTCTATCCCAGATTATAAAACGTTCATTTGAAATACCGGCTTTGTTAAAACTCTCAATTATCGATTTAGTGAATGCCTCAAAATGATTTGTTAATGTAGTATTTGAAATTGAATTTAATCCGAGTGTGTTTACTTTTAAGCCGATTATTTTATCTGTGGAGAAATTGTTTTTCCAGAAATTAGCGGCGGATTTTTCTCCGCTATATTTTATTATAGCTTTCTCAAGCATTTCAGTTAGAAGGGGGGTGTTTACAATCCCTTCCTGATTAATTACATCCGGATTTTTAATCAAAACAATTCTGCTTCTGATACGGTTTGATTTTTCCACTATTAGGTGTTTGATGTTTAACGGCACTGAACCAAGAAATGATAGTCCGGCAGCACTTAATGATGTTGCTTTAATAAAATCCCGGCGGGTAATACCGGACTTATTTTTAGAGTTATTTTTCATAGATCATCCATTATTGATTACAGTTTATCTTTAGTAATTCTTTTATTTGACAAAAGAGAAGAATGAGAGCACTTACCATTATCAAACTCTTTTTAATTGTTCCTACACCGGCTTTTTTGTTGTGAATATAAATTAATTTGTTCTAAAATAATAGATTAACCGTGGTTTAATTCGGCAATTTATTACTTACTAATAGCACAAAGATTTCAACGGACCTGTTTTGATCAGTTCTATCTGTTTAACCTGTCTGCCGATAGGCAGGTCTGTGTGCCATTCCTTAATTTCTAATTCTTTTATAATGGCTCTGTACCAGTCCACCGCTGAAAATATTTGTATTGACATGCTCAAATTTTAATTCTATCCCGGTATCACTGAACATGGGAATCCCATTACCAAGCAGAACCGGAATTTTTGTAATTATCATTTCATCAATTAAGTCTTTCTTAAGGAAACTCTGAATTGTTTTTCCTCCGTCTATGTAAAGGTTTATTAAATTTCTTGAATTGATCGATTTCATAATTGATTCCAAACTCCCGTTAACAATCTCAACCTTATCTTTCAGTTTCTTATCAACCGATTTCAGCGAGCTGCTAATTACAAATACGGATTTGTCATAAGGCCACGATCCAAATGTCAGCACTTTCTCAAATGTAGTTCTTCCCATCAGGATTGCATCAATATTTTTTATAAAATCATTGTAGCCGTAATCCGAATTATCCGGATTCGGAATTTCTGAAAGCCAGTCGATGCTTCCATCCGACTTTGCAATGTAGCCATCCAGACTTGTTGCAATAAAAACAAAGTTCGGCATAAGTAAACAGTTCCTTATTTAACTTTTCTAAAATTAAGAGTGAATCCTCTTGAAGTGCTATAGGTTTCTTCAAAGGTAAATCCTGCTTTACTTGCCAAACTGGAAAGTTCTTCCTGAGTGAGCAGGTCAGGATCACCATTCATTTCTGTAATCGACAGAAGTCCATTTACTTTCAATACTCTACTGATTGAAAACATACACTCTTCAGGATTCGATACTTCTCCCAGTACAGTTACAAGAAAAACAACATCAAATTTCGAAGTGATAAACGGTAATGAAGTGGCATCGCCGTTTATCGGGAAAGCATTAATTATTTCTTTACTTCTTATTTTTGTTTGAGCTTTTAACAGCATTTCTTTCTGTATATCGAACATTATCAAACGACCTAGTGGAATTCTATTTGCGATTTCAGTACTGAAATATCCCGGTCCACAGCCGATTTCAAGAACAACAGAATTTGATTTTAGATGAAGATTATCTGCCAGTATCTCTGTTTTTATTATTAAGCGTCTTATGGGATTATCCAATAAAAAAGCCAGTTCATTCGGATAAACACCTTTACCCGAAAATCTTCTGAAAATATCTTTCCATTTTTCAATAAATGAATCCATATTACTTTTTTCTAATTGAATTTAATCGGTTCTCCTTAACACGGAACTTTACAATTTTAGTTATCAAACCGAGCGGGAGTTTTTTATTATAAGGGAATTGAATTGCACCTTTAGAAACATTGTATTCAGATAATTCTTTTTTAAATGCTTTTATTGCCGAAGGAGCCGGGTAGAAGCCGATATGGTTTTTAAAAGCACCGAAGTGAACAAGATTTCCGTTAAGTGTAAAAGTAGGTATTGAATATTTTATTGTTTCTCCGGCTTCAGGTGCAGCTTTGCGGATTGTATTTCTTATACTCTTTAGAAATAATTGAATCTCCTCAGAATAGCAATCAATATATTCATCAATGCTTTCGGGATTTATTCTGCCATGGATCATTAATTATTCCTTTCTCAAATGTCATGATAATTTTTTGGACCTATTAAATATGGAAAAGGATCCAATTGTTTTCAAAATCAAGATAAAAAAAGATGAGTAGAAATTCATTTACTGGTAAATATTTTTCTCTTTTCACCGACGAATGGTTTTTTCGCATTCTTCAGCAAGATAGAGAATCCGATCGAAGTCCGCATCGGGTGGAGTCGTATCTGCTATACTAAGTATCAAATGATCGTAAGGTTTGCAGGAATCGATAACATTTCTGACAAACTCCTTAAAATCTTTGAATGAGTAGCAATCCTTAAGCATGATATTGGAAGGGATGCCACCCCAGATAGTTGTCCGCTTGCCGAAGAAATCCCGGTATTCCTGCAATGATAATTTTGTCATTGGAGCGGGACAAACGGAATCTGCAATATCGAACCTACAATTTTCATAAGAAGGGAGAAGTCCCTCGTTTTCACCGTCGGTGTGTGTGAGTAGAAATTTTCCTGCTGAATGAATTTTAATGTATGCTTTGTTCAGCCATGGTGCAATATATTCATCGAAGAACGGGGGCCATGTGATCGTCTCGTCGTAATTTGCACCGAATAATACTACCCCGGCATTCGTAAGAAGGACACTCTCAATTATCTGATTGTATAAACCTGTAAGTGGTTCAATGCAGCAATCAAACAATAAGGGATCGTCGTATAGATCAAGACAGAAATCCTCGTACTTAACCAGGTCGCGCATTATATGCTGCATCGGTCCGCATGCTAATGATGTGAATGCAACTGCTATTCCAGCATTTCCAATTCGTTCATTATATTTCTTATAATTATCGGGAGTTGGTTGAATCCTTACATTCGAAAGGATCTCTGCAAGTGCTGTATAATCTTTTTTGCTTTTTACTGCGTGCTCAATCACTTCCGGAATTGAATTACCCGAGTTGAATAATTCTTCTCCATAACTGCAGCGTGTTGTTAGATCACCATGCCCGGTGTGATAAATAACTTTGAGTTCATCATCCGATTGCGTTACATCAAAATCGACTGAACTGAAATCAACGGAGTATGGGAAATCGGGATTGTTATAGAAACCGAGCGCACGGTGATAAATTGATTCGACAGGTGCTGAGTGTATAAAATCCGGTACAACCGAATGAAATCCAAGACCTAACTTCGATGCAACCTCACTGAGCGATAGGTTCTCATATCCTTCAGGTAAAGTATTGTGAGCCGTGTTATAATTGTACCAGATGTCGAGACGTGGTACGAACAACAAGCCGGAAGTTTCCTCACCCCGTATAACCGATAGCATTTTATTTTTAAAATGATTCATACAATCAAATTATAAATGTATATCAAAAGAATAACTGATAGTATTACACTGAAAATTTCTTTGTTATACTTTGCAATTGAATAGGGGAGATATATATCAAAGTTGGGTGAATCTTCAGGGGTATATTTTCTGGCGATATTTGTTAAAGGACACCGCCAGGAATTTATTAGAATCACTACTGATTCCGAGACAATTAGAAACAGGGAAATATAGAATAGCAAATCAAATGTCATTGTAATTACCGAATAACCGATGTAAAATGTTGCGCCTGTCATTATAATCCAGATAACAGTGTGAAGTGATTTGATGAAAATGATCATCCTTAAATTTCCATTAAGTTATTTAGTATCAATTAAAATCCAGGTAAGATCGTCCTGCTGTTCAGTTTCAGATGACTGCCAGAGTTTTAATTCTTTAAGAAGATAATTATTCAGCTCATCTGAAGTCATATTTTTATTCTCACGAAACACTTCGCTCAAACGCCGGTCTCCAAAAGCTTCGCCTTCAGAATTTTCAGTTTCTATTAATCCATCTGTGTAGAGTAAGAATCTATCATTTTTTTTGAAGCTTAACTCGCGAACAGGATAATCGGAATCCTTAAGAATCCCTAAAAGTATTCCATTACTTTTAATTAATTCAATTTCTTCTGTCTCAGAATTCCAATATAAAATGGGAGGATGCCCTGCTGCTGAATAAAGTGCAGTCATCTTTTCTGTATCGAGGTATAAATAAGATGCTGTGACAAACTGGTCGTGAAGCTGGTTGCAAAGGATGTTTCCTAACATTCGCAATACTTCTCCGGGATTGTTAGCATAAGCCGATACTGACTGCATTGCGACTTTAATCATTGATGCAATTAATGCAGCCGGTACACCATGACCCGAGACATCGGCAATCAGAAAACCGGTGCGATGTTTATCAATTTCAAAAAAGTCATAGAAGTCGCCCGCTACTGCGGTCATAGGATAATATGAAGCGGCAATCGAAAGATTTTCAAGTGAAGGTACTCCGTCCGGAAGAATTGAGTTTTGTATCTGACGGGCTGTATCCATTTCATTTTCAATTTCTATTAAACGACGCTCATTTGTAAAAATCATTTTTAGAGCTACATATGCAAGTGAGAATATTAGTCCCGCAAATCCAAGCCAGCCGAGAATCGGCCAGGTACTGTAACCAAAGAATCCTGATAAGTTACTATATAAAGCTTCGGAAGTAAAAATAATTATACCAACTGCGAGTACACCTCGATTAGGAAGGAGAAAATGTTTTTCTGAAAATTTTTTATTAGAGATAGTTATAATGAACATTATTAATGTCATTGCAGTTATAAGATTATTATAAAGCATCAGTGCATTTGAATCACCACTTGTTACAAATAAGATTATTCCCGCAATAGCAATAAATAGACTGATGTAAACCATAATCTTTAAATAGAGCCGAACAATACCACCTGTCAGTTCAAACCATGTAAGCAAGGCAAAGACTAGAATTAAATAACTGATAGCTACTCTTAAGAATGTTATATACTGCTGAAAGTATTGCGGGATTAATAATTTAATAGCAGGGGGACCTAATAACAGCCGGATTCCGTAAGCACCGCTCCAGATTGCTAACCAGATCAGGATCTGAAATCCTTTACCACGACGTATTAATGCAATTCCAGCTGAGATTAGTCCGACCAGCAAAAAAATTGTACCAAAAATTATTTCGCCGACCTGATTACTCAATTGCCCGATATTTTGTAATTCATTCTGCATCTAATTGCTTCCCGATAATCAACCGGGCTATCTTAAAATTTTTCTTGGTCAATTTAATCAGGCTCGACCGGTAAATGAATTATTTTAACAATACAAGCTTTCTGGTCCTGGAATTATTACCTACCTGTAAACGATAGACATAAACACCGCTTGTCAAATTCGAAGCGTCAAACGTGACCTCGTAAATTCCAGGTGATTTTGTTTCGTTTACTAAAACAGCAACCTCGCGACCGATGGCATCAAATACCCTTAGACTTACAAAGTCCGAACCTGTAATCTGATATTTTATTGAAGTGACCGGATTAAATGGATTCGGGTAGTTCTGATATAATTCAAAATTATCAGAGATGGAATTGTATTCCGCAAAATCGACCGATACCGGACTATCCTTTGGATAAAAAGTATAAGCAACTCCGCCTTTGATGAACCATGATTGGGATAAAAGAGATTTATCAAAAATGTGTGAATAACCATTTGATTTGGCAGGATCATGAACAATCGGATTTCCGTCATTCGTAAATCCTGCAAGCATAATAAGGTGACCATTCGGATAAAGCGGAGAGCCTACGGATATTCCGATCCTACCGCCGTTCTCTAAAACTTTTCTTGCTTCGCTCCATGTTCGGTACCTCGTTACAGCGCCGTCAAGACCAAACTCCGATCCGTTTTGTACTACTCTTGGCCAGATACCGAACATCTTGTAGTACGGATCATAAGTTGAAAGAGCGAACTGATATGGATCAACATTAATGCTGTAGCTCCTTAAGATCATCGAGACTGTTGTTGGGGAGCAGATATCGCCGCCGATTTGAGAATCGACTGAATACTGGTGAATAAAACTTGTCGGAATAAAAAAGGCTGCAGGATTGTCGGCAACAATCTGACTGATGTTCACATTGCTTGTTGTGCGAGAATCGCTTACAAATAAACTTAGCTTGTGAATTGAAGGTGATGTATCGGTAAGATTGTTTCGCGTGATAATTACTTTATACTGCCACTTACTTACATAAGTATAAATACTTGCCCAGTCATAATTGATTTTTCCGCCGCTGTAGCTTGTTGTACCGTAGTCTGACCAGATATTAGTTTTCCAGTAGCCGACTGTAAGCCATGGTGACCAGCTGTTTAAGTATGGGAAACGGATCTGAACTTTGAAACTTCCTCCGCTTGTAGGTGCCGTACCGTTCCATGAAGGCAATCCCTGGTTGAATGGTTGCTGGGATGATTGCTCGCTAAGAATAAAATACCCATTAAGAGAATTCTCCTGAAGCACTATCGATTTACCGTCTTCGCTTATTTTAATTCCTTCACTCGATTCAATTTTAGCTTTTATTGAATCGATACGTAGGACGTAATGCTGATCCGGATATACCTGGGCTCTTAATACTGAAGCGGTTATAATTATTGTGAGTAGGGAGATATATAATGTGAAACGTTTATTCAAACTGATTCTTTGCTTTTTGTTATCAATGTTTTGTTTTACGGTTAAAAAGATATGAAATATTTTCTGGAATTAAAAAAGTACGGCTCGTTAATTCTTAGTATGAGGTTTTAATTTTACAAAAGCCGCGAATGAATCAATCATTTGAGCTTTTAGGCCAAATTTTTACTAATAAAAATAATTCTCTAACTATATTTACACTATGAAAAAAAGCGGGAAAAGAAATGTTACGGATAATCTCTATTATCGTTCTGATATTTTCTGTTTTGTCATTTTCACAGACAAAGTATTCGGAGATCAATGAGCAAATCAATAAGGGAAATTTTTCGGAGGCGAAAATTATGATTCAGGATAAACTGAGGGGTAACGAACTATCTGCAAGTGAAAAGTATGACCTTCAATTTCAGATTGAACTGCTCGACCGTATCCGTCTCGATTTCAGAAGAACTCGAAGCGATGTAATCAACTCACTAAAAAAATATTATCCCGATCTTACCGATGGAATGCTTCTTAACTGGGAGATGGATAACTCACTCGAAATGAAAATCATTGATGGCGAAAAACGGTACTTCAATAATGCCGTTCCTAACCTCTTCAGAGTTAACGCCGCAGCAAAAAAAGTTAAGGAAAAGATCGATGGTATCAAGAGAAGCGAACTGGATATCTTTCTTGAAAAATATATTCCTGAAGTTGTTGAATCGGCTAACAGGACTAAAGAACGGTTTGTCAAACCGGTTAAAATGGGGATCAAATATTCACTTACTGTAAAACCGAATGTTGTTCCCGAAGGAGAGATAATACGCTGCTGGCTCCCTTATCCGAAAGAATCCAACCCGCGTCAGTCCGGTATCCAGCTTATTAGTGTCAATAAAAATGAATATGTGATTGCAGATGATAAGAACCTGCAGAGGACAATCTACATGGAAGAAAGGGCAGTGAAGGATAAACCGATAAAATTCGAAATGGAATTAGTATATACATCAAGAGCGGAGTATGTGAACCTGTTTGAAACAGAAAATCCTGTATCATTTAAAAGAAACAGTGAGGTTTTTTCAGAATTTACGAAAGAGGAGTACCCTCATATTGTTTTTTCCGATCGGATAAAAGAATTGTCCGGAAAAATAGTTGATGATAAAAAAGATCCTGTTCAAAAATTGAAGAAGATATTTACATGGGTTGATGAAAATACTCCATGGGCAAGTGCAAGGGAATATTCAACTATTCCTAATATTCCTGAATACAGCCTGGATCATAAACATGGTGATTGCGGCATTCAAACTTTGCTCTTCATGACATTATGCAGGTATAACGGAATTCCCGCCAAATGGCAGAGCGGCTGGATGATGCATCCGCCCGAAATTAATCTGCATGATTGGTGTGAAATTTATGTAGATGGTTACGGATGGATTCCCGTTGATCAAAGCTTCGGCATTAAAAATTATCTCGATGATTCTCAGAAATATTTTTATCTGGGTGGAATTGATGCATATAGATTTATTGTAAATGACGGATATTCGAAACCGTTGTTTCCTGCAAAGATCTATCCCCGAAGCGAGACTGTGGATTTTCAGCGCGGTGAAGTAGAGTGGAGAGGGGGCAATTTATATTTTGATAAGTGGAACTACGATATGGATGTCAAATACCTGGAGTGAATTATCTGCCGGCACACTATTGTAGAATTCCGGGTTACTGATTATTAGCTTACCCCGACTTGTCAGTGAGAATTCCGGGCGGGTCTTTTATTAGCGGTTTTATATTTTTTCGCCTGCTTGATAATACTATTTATATTCTGCAATCATTACGGAAAACGTCATATCATAGTTCACCTTATCAGCTCCTTTCATTAACAACCTCTGCCCCTTCAATAATCTCATTTCATTTCTATCTAATAATCTCTTAATGTAATCCAGAGAATGCTTATATATCGGCACTCCCCAGTCTGTCATTTCTTTTTTGTATTCTTCTGTTGTCGTGCCGGGTGAAACCGTGAAGGCAAATATCCCTCCTTTTTTTATTACTCTTGCCACTTCTGAAAATAAATTTCCCAGATCACCAAGGAAATGAAAAACACCGCAGCAGATTATATGATTAAAATAATGATCATCATATGGTATTCTGCTGATGGATAAATTATGCAGCTTCAACTCCTCTGTAAATGATTTTGATCTGCAGATGTTTAGCATATCCTCTGACATATCCAGTCCGTAAACTTTTAATCCGATTTTAGAAAAATTAATTGACGCTAAGCCGGTTCCAATTCCAAGATCAAGTATTTTCTCGCCCGATTTAACATATTCATAGCTCATTCCGAATATTACATCGTGACTGTGGCTGTCATATTCATTTACCTTTTGGTCATAACTGTCTGCTTCCTCTTTATAATCATATTCATTCATATCATTACTCTATTTATTTGAGTTTGCCATATATCGTTGTTGCCGATAAGCGGCGCCACAATTTATCCGCAACAATGATTAAGTAATTCTGTTTCAAAAAACCAGAAAATACCAACTCAACAATAACTGCTAATACCACGACCGACTACAGTTTACCCACCGTATTTTTGGCGGGCGTTCCGCTTGAGATGCTGGTTATATTGTTTTTTTTCAAATCTTGAAACCAAAGCTTAATTAATCAACTGTATCATTTAAGAATTTTTAACCAATCCCTCATTGTTTCAAGATATCCAGGAGCGATTTCAATCTTATTATTTGCTAGTCTTTCATCCGATTCTTTCATACAACCAGTTTCTGAAAAGGTTATAGTATGATCTGCGTTTGGAAATATTTTTATAATAAAATCATTATTGCCTGCCTTAGTTAACGCTTGTCTGTATGCATTTTCAGATTGTTTAACATTTATTTGTGAATCTTTTTCTCCGAAAATAATTAAAACCGGAAACTTAATATTTGCCAGTAAGGTGATTGGATCCAAATAAAAATTATTATCTGGGCCTGTGTATGGAACAAATTTTTCTTCTGAAATTATACCGCCCCATTTAAGAGTTGATTTAATATAAGATTGCTCACTTATCGGTTTTGCATTTTCTAAATATTCCTCATAACTTTTTGCATAAGAACGCTTTCTGAACAGATCAGCATATTTTGTTGCTTCCTCTTCTAATAATCCCTCGCAAATTAATTGCTGCTTTAGGAGATAAGCAGATTGCTCAACGCTGTTTTCTCCGGCACAAGATACAGCTATCATATACGATATATCTTTAGACTTAGAAATTGCATGTGGCATTACCCAACCTGCCTGACTTATACCCCATAATCCGATAAAATTTGTATCTATGTCGCTTCTATTTTTTAAGTACTCAATTCCAGCTAATAATACCTCCGCTCTTTCCTCCATTATCTTATTTCTGTTGTATTTCCCTTTTGAATTACCAACACCAGGTTTATCCCAACTTAAACAAGCAAATCCGGCATCTGTAAATGCTTTCCACAAGAATTGATAAAATCCAAAACCTCTGCAATCCCAGGGTCCATCTCCGTGAACAAGAATTACAACAGGATAAGGAGGTTCTGAATTTGGTTTTATTAGTAATCCGGAAAGATCCCAATTATCCTTTTGAAAAGAGATAGGTTCTTCTTTATATGTTTGAGCATTTGTTACAAAATTACTTAGCAGGCCTGTTAACAAAATAATATGCATAATTTTAAGTTGGGTCACCATTTCGATCTCCAATTTTAAATACAATTTAATATTATCAACTGTAAAAGAATAATTATTTTTTGTTAGTCTTATTTACAACAATATAACGTCGTTGCGCTTAGCCCGCCGCCCATAACAACAATGCAACAATTATCAACGCAACTTTATTTTTAAAACCTGCCCGCCAATCTTAATGGCGGGTCAGTTTTGTATTGCCATCACACTTTTAAGAACAACCAACTCTGAAAAAATTAAACCCGAATAAATCACTACGACCGATTCGAACCTGCTTGCCGGCAGGCAGGGAAGCGGTCGGGCTGAGACGCGGGTTATATAGCAACTAATTATTTACTGAATCGGCAATTGCATTTTTTGAATAAATAAAACTGATTGAAATTCCGAATATTGCGGCAATAGCTAAAAGATAGAGCCCGAATCCCACACTAACTTTTTCACCAAAGCCAAATGAGTAACCTTCACCCATAATTACGGTACCAAAATTATCTGGGAAGGTCATAATATTTACAATTACACAAGCAACTATCAATATTGATAATAGTGCACTTGAAGTCTTTATCATATTAATATTCTTGAATATTTTTATCTGTATCAACAGAAAAAAAATGAAATATAGAGAAGCTAAAACAACAGTGACATAATTTGGAATAGTTAATAACAGATACATACCTTCAGAAAAGGCCGTACCAATTTTTGTTTCAGTTGTTGCCCATGGGAAGAAGTGAAGAATCAACATAGCCAATCCTATAATAATTCCAACGATAGAAACATTCTTTTTCATAATACTCACCTTTTGATAAATAAATAAATACTTTGCTATATAACGGCGTTGCCGCTAACCGGCAGCCCAGAACACCAATGCCAATTAACCGCAACAACTTTTTATTTATAAAAATGTTTCTTGGAACTAACAACCTTAAAGAGCAACTTTTTTTTTAACCAACCACAATTATTATAAAAATGCCGAACTGTCCCGTCTTTCGGGATCCCGCTTTGCGGGAAAAAACTGTTTACCCGGCAGTTTTTTGCCGGGCTGTCCGTGTTGAGCGGCTGGTATAAGCGTTATTATAATTTGAATTATTTATTTATCTCACAATATTCCATCCTTGTAATATTATATCAGGGATATTATAAGAAATCTTATTTTTTTTATTGCTCCTATCGTATATTTTTTTAATTCCTTCTGTTTCAACTCTTCAAGTATTTTTGTTTAGCCCAAATAAATAATGTCTTTCTATTGTTCATTGACCAATCATATATCAATTGCCACTTTTTATATTTTCTTTTAATGCCATCAGTTCAAGCTTCATCTTTGCGTAATTGTGAGCAGGATTGAGCTGAAGGCAGTGGTTATACATCGTTTTCGCCCCACCCAACCGTCCTCGGGATTCAAGCTGAACCGCCAGGGAATAGCATAGATCTATTGATTCCGGGTACTCACTAACGGCAAAAGCCAGGTAGTCTATAAGGTCGTCCGTGCTTTTCTTTTTATCAGACAAAAATTTATTATAGAAATCGGTGAGAAATTTCTCCAGATTATAACCGCTTTTCAGCAATGTTTGTTTTTCCGAATGGTATGTTTCTTTCATCCCGGGAATTACAGCATCAGTATAAGCTTGTTCCAATTTTTTTTCTAATGTATTTACCAGATTTAAAATCATATCATAATTCTTTACTGCTTCCATCGCCGGATCAATATTACTACGGTACTCTGCCGCTGTCATTTCTGTTAAAATATCGGGAGCATTGAAGATATTAAAATCAAAAGGTTCCGAATCCTGGTAATAATCGATTGAACACCGGATTTCAATTTGAGGATGGTTGGGAAGCCTGAAACCCCTGCCGGCACCATAGTGGTTTGGACGGCCCGAGGCAGGTTCACCTATTATTGTAATATTAGTATATCTTTTCAATACAGTAGCTAAATGTACTGCGGCAGAAAAAGTTACCCGGCCTGTTATCAGAAATAGTCTGTCTGGTTTGTCAATATGAGGTCTTGCTAAAATTCCCTTTAGTAAAGGTAGTTCCACATGATTGCCACCGGTGTTTTTCCTTATATCGATCACAATCTTTTCCGCTGCGCTCCGGTCGAAAGCTTCAAAAAACTGCCCGCATAATTTACCAAACGAATTCTCATCATCTGCATCGCCGTAGGGAAAATTAAGCGAGTTGATTTGAAGAAACATTATTTTTTCTTCGGGTATATATTCAAACCAGAAACTTTTGTCTTTGTTTTGCAACCATAACGGCAGTACATTCTCCGCCTTTTCATTCATTGCAACAAGCCCATTGCTGGATTGGGGATACCAGGTATCGGCTAAAAATCCCGCCATGTTCATAAAAGAGACCGCGCCTATATGAGCTTTGATTTCCTCGTTGCCGGCATTTTGCAGTACAAATTCTATTGAGTTCATATCCTTAACGGCACCCGCCTTTTTTAACATCTCGGCAATACCTAATGAGTAGAAGAGGAATTTCCGTTCTCCGTATTTGTTGTCGTGACTCCACATTTTGCCTAGTTTGGAGGTTACTTCAGATATAGACATGTTTCCGATTTTTTTTACCTTCAAACCTACCAACTCTTTATACTGCGGCAGCCCTGCTATTACATAGATTCCGTCTTTAAATTGATACTGGATGATTGGCAGCAGGTGGAATGACTGTACCAGCCACTGAGGATCCGAACGTTCAAAAGCCCATTGCGTATGACCATCCTGCAAAGTTGCCAGCAATTCCGATATCGATAATACTATATCTACATTGCTCAAATTCAGAATTTCGTTGTATAACTTTTCTTTTAATTTATAGAACTCTTCCTTGGGAAAAAAAGCATAGGGATTCGGATGCATGATTTCGATTCTTTGTACCAGATAATCCAGGTCGTCTCTCCATGCGTCTGTCTGTTGATCTTGGGCATAAATGATACTCACCAGCATTAAATAACCGATAAGAAAAAGGTTTTTCATATTGATTTCCCTTTATGATTATTCATTTTTATTCAATCATTACCGCTGTTTTTTATAGAGCATAATGTTAGCGTATAATCATTTTTTTTACTGCTAAAAAGAGGTAAAAAAACAATTGCGCATATATTAAATTTATGAGAAAGTGCGATTTATTCAAATAATTCTACTACTGGATTAATAGCTTCATTAATTACATCTTTTTGAAATATCTATGAGCTTATAACGACGTTTTTTTTAAGCCGCCTCCCAGCATTTTTCTGTTAATATTATTCCAGAAGCGAATACTTGTGGTGCGGATGTAGGTGGAGTCTGTCCAAAATAAGGTCCTTTTAAAAACGGAAAATCTTTTTGCTCAGCATGGCAAAATGTTATTGTACTTTCAAATAACAATAAAGCTGCTAATAAAATTGGTTTAATGTCTTCACCTTTCATCCTTAGAAACATTACATCTTAATTGACTAATCTTTTTTTAGTTGTTTCAATTTATCCACAACGGTTTTATTACTAGGGTTTATCTGTAATGATTTCTCGAAGTTTTTTATAGCAAGTTGTTTATTGCCTGTATTCTCATATGCTGTAGCTAATTTACTGAAAGCTCTTGCGGAATTCGGAAAATCATTTGTAGCGAGGATAAAAATTTTTGTTGCATCCTGATACTTTTTTTCCATCAAAAATTCATCTCCAAGTGCTATTAAAAATATTTCGGTGATAGGGGTTGGATTATTTTGTCTTTCACTATTATAAAACTTTAATCCTTTTTCAACTCCTTCCATGCAAAAAAGATATGCCCATTTCTTAATGATACCAGTATAGTTTTTCATTACACCATTTTTAAATAAAGTAAGATCTTCACCAAAAACAATTTTTGCAATTTCATCTCCAAAACATAAACCATAATAACTATTTGTGAAGAAAACTATTCCGTCCTTCGATTTTCTAGTTCCAATCATCAAAGATTTGTGTGTACCATAATCGCCCCATTGATAAAAAAATAAATCCTTATCTGATTTTTCAAGACCGACACCCAATCCCCAAAAGTTATTCTTTTCAGTCAGATCAACTTGCGGTTTCAACATATCTTCCGAAGTTGCTTTCTTTAATCCTTCACCATTCATAAGGGCAATCATAAATCTTGCATAATCTTTCGTTGTGGTATATAATGAAGCAGTTGAATTAGCTTTTTTGTTTTTTAGAAATTCACCCAATGTAGTATTAAATAGGTTATGTCCAACCACTGCTAGCTTTTCAAATTTATCTTCCCATAGCATACTGCTTTCATTCATTCCTAAGGGTTCAAAAACATATTTTTTCATTAGGTCGTTTAGTTCTGTCCCAGTGAAAGTATCCAAGGTTACACCCATTAGACCTAACACTGCAATTTCGAGTAATTCATAACTAAAAGGTGAATATCTGAATTGGGTGCCTGGAGTGAACGAAATTTCCAGTGGATCAGTTGCCTGATACATCGGCAATCCAGTACTGTGACAAAGAACTAATCGCGGTGTTATTTTTTTGAATTCATCAACTTTGAATCCTTCCTTTTCCATCGAATGTCCAATGAAAACTTTTTCTATAATTTCTTTAGGTATAATTTTATACAGTGGAATATCAATATCGATTTTTCCTTCATCGTGTAATTTTAATACAAGGTATGCAAATAAAGGTTTCGTTAATGATGCAGCATTAAAGATTGTATTATCTGTAACAGGTTCAATTGTATTAATATTTCTTACACCAAATGATTTTGTGTAATTTATTCTTCCATCTTTGATAATTGCGATAGATAATCCTGGTATTGAAAAATTTTTCATCATTTTAACAATTCCACTATCGACCGATGTAATCCATTTTGCTCGATCAGATTTTTCATATTGTGTGACTTGTGAAAAACTATTTATCACAGAAAATATGAATACATAAATAAGCACGATTAATGTTTTCATTTTGAATTCCTTCACTTTTTATTTTGTTCCTGCTATTATTTTACCTATTGACTATTTCCTTTTTTAAGCGGTTATATTGCGACTATTATTTACAATAAAGTTATACATTTTACGACTTAGTGCTTCACGCGATAAGTAATAGATACGCAACCGTTGTTAAACGTCTTGCACTGAATCAATTCTAACTTAATTTGATGACTCATTTTGTGAAAGAGTGGGATATCAGAACCTAACAATATGGGATGAATGTTAACCCCGAGTTCATCAATTAAGTTTGCTTCAAAAAGCGGTTTCGCCAATAATCCTCCACCCATTACAAAAATGTCTTTGCCTTTTTCTAGCTTCAACTTATTAATAAACACGACAGCATCTTCATTTATAATTGTAACATTATTATCTATGTTTTCCGTTAGTGTGCGCGAAAGAACATAATTTTTTACACCAGGAAAGGTCGGGAATGGTGCACCGCTTTTAATCACAGGTTCATAAGTTCCACGTCCAATTACTACTGTGTCTATTGTTTTCCATAATTCTGACATTGCGGAATCAGAATCATCGTTTCTAAGAATCCAATCAATTGCCCCATCTTTGCGGGCAATGTAATTATCCAGAATATTGGCAAGATGTAATATCACTTTTCACATCTGTAACTCTTTTTCTTAATTCCAATTCAAGTTAAGAGCAATATAACGACGTGGCAACTAAACCGCTGCCAAAAGGTTTACGTTACCAATGTTTTTTGATTTACTGATTATGTTATTTAGTTACTTCAATATATTCTTGCACAAACAAACTTTTCTGCTAACAACACGACCGGCTACAGCAGTCGGCTTTGAGTTGCAGGTTATATGGCAGTTATTTCATACGTGTTGAATGAACTAATCGTATTTCCCAACCATTCTTATAAGTAGATATTGCAGTTTCTCTTGATTTAATTATAATATTTTTATTTTCAGTAATTATTTTTGTAGTTTTTGTGTATACAAGCCATGAGGCCATTTCTTCTTTTTTCAATAGAATATTTTCTATCGAATATTCCACCTTTATTTTTCCAGAGTCAGGTTTTAAAAAACCGATATGGTCTTCTAAAGAGTAAACTCCACTTTCCTCAACTAGTTGAAAATCTTTTGAACAGATTTCTCTTAATTTCTTAAAATCAAATTTGGAAATGCTATCATAGTATTCAGTAATAATATTGTCACTTCGATACTTTCCACTAGAAGGTTTGGATTGCCCAAACGTTACAATAGCAATTAATAAAATAATTGACGTAATACATAAAATGCATTTATTCATATTACTCTCCTAAAGTTGCCATAT
>JAGUYK010000029.1 GCA_020061355.1 Ignavibacteriales bacterium
ACCGGGAATGGAGAAACATTTCCGTCATAAAGCTTTTTTTATTGGCGGCAATACCCGTGCTGCTGTTAACGAAGGAAGAGCGGAATTTATTCCTATTTTTCTTTCGGAAGTTACCATGCTTTTTAAAAGAGGTGTTTTACAGGCGGATGTTTCATTAATTCATATATCGCCGCCTGATGAACATGGTTTCTGCAGTTATGGAATTGATGTAGGTAATATTAAAACACCTGCGGAAAAATCAAAATGTATTATTGCTCTTGTTAATAAACAAATGCCGAGAGGGTTAGGTAACAGTTTTATTCATATTAACAAGATAGATTATATCGTTGAGATAGATAAACCGTTACTTGAATTACCGCAAATAGATCCTGATGCTACTACCGAGATGTTAAAAATATACGATCAGATTGGAAGTCATATTGCCGGTATGATTGAAGATGGTTCAACTCTTCAGATGGGAATTGGTGCCATCCCGGATGCAGTGTTGAAATACCTTCATGATAAAAATGATCTCGGTGTTCATACTGAAATGTTTAGTGACGGTTTGATTGATCTTGTTCAGGAAGGTGTTGTAAACGGTGAAAAGAAAACTCTTCATGCAGGAAAAATTATTGCCGGTTTTGTTTTGGGGACAAAACGTTCTTATGATTTTATTGATAACAACCCGATATTCGAATTTCACCCCCAGGAGTATGTCAATGATCCGTTTCTGATTGCCAAGAATAATAAAATGGTTGCTATCAATTCCGCAATTGAAATTGATCTAACAGGTCAGGTCTGCTCTGATTCAATAGGGACAAGGTTTTACAGCGGTATTGGCGGGCAGGTAGATTTTGTTCGCGGTGCTGCACATTCAGAGGGTGGAAAACCGATTATTGCACTTCCATCTGCAACCAAAGATTTGAAATATTCTAAAATTGTTCCCACTCTTAAACCCGGAGCCGGTGTGGTAACTTCCCGCGGCGACGTTCATTATGTTGTAACCGAATATGGTGTTGCTGATTTGTTCGGTAAGACAATACAGGAACGTGTTAAATCTTTAATAGAAATTTCGCATCCGGTTTTTAGAGATCAGTTAACTGAATTCGCCAAAAAAACTTACTACATTTAATCGAATCTATATGGTTGCTGTTATTGGAGATATACATGGTTGCTTCTATACATTAGAAGAACTTTACAAAAAGATAATAAGGAATTATCCTGGAATTGAGGTTTATACCGTTGGTGACTTGGTTGACCGCGGAAATCATAGTTATGAAGTAGTTAAGTTCATTATTGAAAACAATATTATTTTTACTCCGGGTAATCATGATTACATGTTTCTGCACTTCTTTAAAGATCCTTCTAGTGTCTTTGCCAGGTCCTGGTTTTTCAATGGCAACGAATCAACTTTAGAATCTTATGAGAATCATCAGGAGGAAATGTTTATTCATCTCGATTACATTAAAAATGCCGAGTTATATTACAACCTGAATGATTGTTTCATCTGTCATGCAGGAATATCCTCCCAATATGAAAAATATTTATCTCCGGATTTTCGTATTAATCTGGAAATACTCGAACCTTATATAAGGAATGATATTAAATCAGACAGGGGAATAATGTGGACCAGGGACCCACTTCTTAACCTTGGTAAACTTCAAATTGTAGGGCATACAAAGCAGCAGGAAATTACACTTGTAGAAGATTCCAATTCGGTTTACCTGGATACAGGAGCATGTGTTGGTAATAAGCTTAGTGCAGTTATTGTTCATGATAGTAGCATTATTGAAACCATTGACGAAAAAACTCACTTAAACGACATCATTTAGAATTACCCTGAATATTTTTTTTAAAGGATTGCATTAAAGTAAAATTTTAATAATTTTTGATCGCCTAATTTAAGGGAGGTTCGATAGAATACTTTATACTTTAGTTAATGCGAATAATTGATAGGTCTACTATTTTTTCTGCACCCAAAAATACTTCGAAACCGGGAATCAAATTATTTTTGCTTCCCTTTTTTGTTGCTGTTATTATTTTCTCTTTCGGATTCACAATTTATGAGAATCCGGGGTTTAATAGGGAAGCTCTCTTCGATGCTTGTCTTATTAATTTAATGACGCAATTCAATAATGAAAATCGAATTGAATTAAAGCAGACTGTAATCCCGCAAAATTCCTTTAAGCAAACTGAATATTTCAATTCAGTTTTTACTAATCCCGATTCAACCGTTAAAAAAGACTCCATTGCAATTCAGGATACAATTGCAAAAGATACCATAACTGTTCATGATACAATTGCTGTAAAACTTACCAGAAGCGATTCAATAAAACTTATTGCTAAACAAGATTCGCTTCGAAGGGTGGATTCTTTGTCCCAGGATTCAACGGCTCGTATTAAACATTTTACATATGTTCGAAAAGATAATTATACTACTGAATTCAGACCAAAGAGAATTTCTTCTTTATTATTAAAACCCTCCCTAGCAACTCTAACAAGAATTGTTCAACTTGATTCAAGCGGTACTAAAGTCATTATAAAAGAATCAATTGGTGGACAAATTACCCGTCCCATTCTTGAAATTCCTCTTGAAGAATATATCAAACTTAGAATGGAAGCAATATCGCGAAAACTCTGGGAAGAAAAGGGATATGAGTACAAATTAAAAGAAGATAAGAGAGACCTGAGTCAATTAATTACCGATATAACTAATATTGAGATACCATTACCAAGCACATCGTTCTTAAGTATTTTTGGTCCTCCAAGGATTAATTTAAAAATAGCCGGTGCAGTTGATATTCATGGTGCGTGGCGTAATGAGACAACTACTGGTATTACTACTTCAGCTTTAGGCAATACACGCAATGAACCCGATTTCAAACAGCAAGTCCAGATAAATCTTAGCGGAACAATTGGTGACAAGCTGACTATATCTGCCGATTGGAATACAGAGAGGCAATTTCAGTATGAAAACCAGCTAAAGTTAAAATACACCGGTTATGAGGATGAAATAATTCAAACAATTGAAGCCGGAAACGTTTCATTGCAGACTTCTCCTTTAATTGGAGGTAGTGAAGCTCTCTTTGGTGTTAAAGCACTGATGAAGATGGGACCATTCAGTTTGACTGCTCTTGCATCTCAAAAGAAAGGTGAGGTACAGGAAGTCTCAATAAGCGGCGGAGCTAAATCTCAAAAGTTTGAAATCAGAGCTTACGATTATTCACCGAATCACTTTTTTATACATGAAGTATATACAGATCCGCGGCTGAATATTTTTAACAATTATTATGGTCAGCCTCTACCGCGCATAGTTGATTCATTAAGAGTTAAAGATATCCAGGTTTGGAAGACAATAACCGGTTTGGTAAATCCAAACGAGAGGAAAGGTAACGCATATATCGATTTAAGAAGAAGAAGTAGAAATGTGCTTTATAACGATTTACGTGATAGTACAGCCCAATCAATTCCCGGTAAAAGAGAGATTGATAGAAGATTTATTCTATTGCAGCTTGGAGTTGATTACGAGATTCATGAAGAGACCGGTTATATAAGTTTTAAAACTACTATTCAGGATCAGGATGCAATTGCTGCAGCATTTAGATTGGAAGGTCCAACATCTTCACCGGATGATGATGTTTATTATGGTGAATTTCTTACAGATGTTGGTAGAGATTCTACTGCACGAATAGTATTACGACTAATAAAGCCGCCTAATTTGCAACCTCAATTTAAAGAAGCATGGAAACTTCAATTAAGAAATATTTATCCCATTGGCGGCAGGGACATTAAAGAGGAAGGATTTTTATTCGATATTAAATTTCAGATTGAAGGTTCTGAACCGCAAAATGAAGTTAATGGCAGCAAACTTTTACAGGTCTTTGGTCTTGATAAAACTGACAAGAGCGGAACTGCTGCGCAACCCGATGGAATATTCGACTACTTCCCGAACAGAACAGTATTCCCAAATACAGGTGAAATTGTTTTTCCTCTGCTTCAACCATTTGGTGATGATTTCCCGACACAATTAGATCAATCACTTAAATATGATGCAATTTATGATACTACCGTAACATTTGCCAAGCAGGAACGTACTAAGGATAAATTTATTTTTGCCGGCGAGTATTCCGCGGCTGTTTCATCTGTTTATAGTCTCGGATTTAATGTAGTTGAGAATTCAGTTAAGGTTTTGCTCGGTGGTAATCAATTGAAAGAAGGAGTTGATTATACAGTTGATTATAATCTTGGACAAATTATAATCCGGAAGGATGAAGCATTAGTACCTGGTGCGGATTTAAGAGTAACCTTCGAACAGAATGATCTTTTTCAGCTTGCTTCTAAAACATTACTTGGATTGAGAGGACTTCTTGAGATTAATAAGGAAACGACACTTGGTTTTTCATACCTTAATTTGAATCAGCAAACATTAAGCGACAAAGTCCGGATAGGTGAAGAACCTCTGAACAATACAATTTTCGGAATTGATTTCAACACACGCATAGATTTACCGTTTGTAACAAAAGCTTTAGATCAGGTTATTTCAACCAGTACTCCTTCAACATTTTCACTTACTGCAGAATATGCTCACATGAGTCCGGATCCTAATACCAAAAAAAGTACAATTACAAGTGATGGTGGAAGAAGTATTGCTTATGTTGACGATTTTGAAGGTGCTAAAAGGATAATTCCACTTGGTATGGCATATGGTTCATGGCGCGATATTAGTGTTCCGACAAGTTTACCATTTATAAGTAATCTGCCTTTATTCAACAATCCGATAAATCCGCAACCTCAGAATGCACAGATGAATTACAAAGCTAAAACTTACTGGTTCAACGTTACTCCATCCGATGTAACTGTTAAACAAATCTATGGGGATAGGAAAGAAGCAACACCGGAAGATAATCTTGTATCAGTTCTAGATTTCAAATTTTTACCGAATGAAAAAGGCGCTTATAACTGGTATCCGGATCTTAGCGATAAAAGAAAAAACTGGGGCGGTATGATGAAAGTTCTTTCATCAACTGCAAATAATCTGATTGAAGAAAATATCGAATTCATCGAGTTCTGGGTACAGGTTGTAAAAGCTCCGCCTGACTTTAAGTTGAATATTGATGTTGGACAGATTAGTGAAGATGTAATTCCAAATGGACGACTTGATTCAGAGGATAAGAATCAGAATGACCTGGTTGACGACGGTGAAGATACCGGAATTGATGGATGGGTCGATTCTGAAGAACCGGGTTATAATTCGGCAACAAACACTGATCCGAGTAATGATAATTATTCATTTCAGCTAACCGCAAATGCCGATTATTCCCGAATTAACGGCACGGAGAAAAATGCTCAGTCGTTAGACCTTGGGAGATTACCCGATTCGGAAGATCTTAACCGCAACTTTACACTTGATCTTGTGAACAGCTACTTTAGATATGAAATACCTATGGATACCAACAGAGTAAACAATCAATTTGTTCAGGGTGGTGGAAATAACAGATGGTATCTATTTAAGGTTCCTTTAAAAGATTTTGTGTATAAAGAAGGCAGTCCAAGTTTCTCGGTTGTAGAATTTATTCGTTTCTGGGTTTCAGATACAGAAGAGGATGTACATTTAAGATTTGCAGAGATGAATCTGGTTGGAAATCAATGGCAAAAGGTTCTTAATTCAAAAGTAACTGTTGATGATGAAGTATTAACAGTATCAACAATCAGTTATGAAGAGAATCCGGAATATGAATCGCCTCCTGGTGTATTAAGGGAAAGGGATCGGACGAAACCGGATTACCAGATTTATAAGAATGAACAATCACTTGATTTGATTTTAAAAAATTTGGAAGATGGAGACAAAAGAGAAGTAGTACGATATCTTTATCGCCCATTGGATGTATTCAACTATAAAGAAATGAAATTATTCGTTCATACAGATGAGAATGAACTGGAAGGTTCTGTTTCATATTATAAAGATGTCAATGATTACGGATCGGAAGTTTACATTAGATTTGGTGCAGATAGTACAAATTTTTATGAGTATAGACAACCTCTTAAACCGGTTCCACAGGATCGGAATTGGAATGAAATTAGTATTCCATTTGCATTGTTGACTGCTATTAAACAACGGCGCGACTCAACTGATATAAAAACGATTTATAGAGTTTCGGTTGATGATAAAGAGGGTCATTCATATGGTGTATTTGGAAATCCAACTTTAACAAGAATTACATTCTTTACAATTGGAATTGTAAATCCTAACAACAAGGGGACGCCCGGTTCAACTGTATCCGGAAGTGTGTGGATTAATGAACTGCGTGTTCTTGAAGCGGACGATACACCGGGTTGGGCTTATAGTGCTTCCTCTTCTTTGACACTGGCAGATTTAGCAAAAGTTAATTTTAACATTAGCCAGACAAATCCATTTTTCCATCGGCTTGCAGACAGATTTGGAAGCAGGCAGGATAATTTGAATTGGGGCGTAACTGCAGATCTTGATGTGCTAAAATTATTGCCGGTGAATTTACCCGGAAGTAATCTGCGGATTAATTACACTCGACAAGAGCAATCAACCAATCCAATCTTTTTACCCGGCACCGATATTAAGGTTGAAGAAGCTCAAAATGAATTACGCAAATCTCTTATAGATCAGAATATTGATCAGCAAGAGATTGATCAAGCTGTAGAAAATCTTAAGAGTGAAACTCAGTCAATTTCTGTTTCCGAAACCTGGACACTGTCAAATATCAGAATAAAGATTCCAACTGATGCATGGTATATAAACGATTTATTTAATAATCTGAGCTTTGGATTTAATTACAATAAAACTGCTGGAAGGTCCCCAACTATTGAATCCAACACAAGCTGGATTTGGAATGCCAATGCTAATTATTCTGTTGCCTTAAGCAGGGATCTTTACTTTAAACCTCTTGATATCCCTTTGATTGGTGATTTACTTAGCATTTTTACAGACTATAAAGATGTAAAAATTTATTTTGCGCCTCAGTCAATCAATGCCTCATTAACAGCAAGCAGAAGAAGGAGCTTTACTCAAAACAGGTTGTTTGCAACCAAACCGAATATTACGAGAGATTTTACCTCTTCGAGGGGTGCAGGATTTTCTTGGACATTTACTGAGGGCGGATTTTTAAATCTTGCTCTTACATATAATTTTGATGTTTCTTCAACTCTTGCATATCTTCTTGCAAATGATGATTTAGAAAAATCTGAAAGTGAAATATGGCGGGAGATCTTTAGTGGGGCATTTTTCGGAAAGGACTACAACTTTAAACAGAACTTTGATCTGAGAGCTAATCCCAAACTTCCGTCAATCTGGGATCTTAACCGGTACATTAGTTTAAATGCTTCCTATGGTGTTTCATATAACTGGCAGAATAATTTTCAACAGGAAGAACTGGGAAGAAGCGCAGGATATTCTAATAGAATCAATACAGGGCTTACGATTAGATTAAAATCTATTTTTGCGCCTATATTCCAGGAGGCTGCTCCTGTTCCTCAAACTCAACAACCACGAGAAGGAGGAAGGGGAGGACGGCGTAGCCAGGTTCAAAGAACAGGAATCGAGCTGGAACGCCCAAGTGATGAAAAGCGCGATGTTGCTGCTATTAGCGACTCTGTTGCTATTAGCGATTCAGCTGCAATAAAAGATACAAATAAAATATTATCCGAAGATGTTGAGGAAGAGGATGATTCACCCGGTACACTTGCTGTGGGTTTGGAATTCTTGAAGTTGGGTGTTAAATGGATCTTCTTCGATTATGATCAAATTTCTATTAACTTCTCTCAGAATTCTTCTTTTACAGGCGGAGGTTTAGCCGGTGAAGGAACCGGGTTCAATAATTTCTGGGGAGTTAAACAGGTTACATCAAAAGGTCCTTCAAGATTATTCATGCTTGGACTCTCAAATAATATTGGAGAGAGAGCACCGCTAGGGAATTTATCTGATGCATATACACATAAAAATGATCTTGATTTAAAGACCTCCCGACCTTTATGGGAAGGCGCTCAACTCGATCTCACTTGGAAAGTTGGATGGGGTTTGAATAAAAATACTACGTTGCAGACAGACTCTGTAGGTTTTGTTAGTGTAAATAACCTGGTCTCAACCGGGACTATTGATAGATCGTTCTTATCGTTACCACCGGTATTCTTTCTTTCATTCCTGGATAATGGGATTAAAAAAGTAAGTGAACTTTACGATAAAGGTTCTCTGAATCCAAGTGCTAGTTTATCCGATGCTTTTGTTAAGGGATTCGAAACTTTTTCAGTATTTTCTAAAATTCCAATACTTTCTAAACTTGCAAAATATATTCCCCGACCGAATTGGAATTTTAACTGGACCGGATTAGAAAAATATCCATTACTTAGTTTTGCAAAACGTGTATCAATTCAACATACTTACTCCTCTAGTTACAGTGAAGGGTGGAAAATTAATCCTGACGGATTACAGGAAGTACAATCGCAGAGAATAGATTACGGATTCCAGCCATTAATTGGGATGAATATTCAATTCGACCAATTGCTTGGGGGTATATTCCAGAGCACAATAAGATACTCCGCCAAATCCTCTTTCAGTCTGGGAGTTTCTACGCGGAATATTACTGAATCGTTTAACAGGGATATTAATATTTCTGCAAGCTATAGTAAATCCGGATTTGAACTCCCCCTATTTGGGATTTCATTAAAGAATGATTTGGAAATTTCTTTTTCATATACAAGCGGTAAAACATCCAGTTTAATTTACGAGATGGATGATTTTAAGGAAGAGGGAAAACCGCAGGAAGGGAAAACGAATACAACAATTGAACCTAAAATAAAATATGTTATGAGTTCAAGGGTTACTCTTTCAATATTTTACCGAAGAACAAGTATTGAACCGGAAGGTGCATCCCGTATTCCACCAACGGTTACTAATGAAGCCGGAATTGATGTTCATATCGCCATTCAGTAAAATTGATTATTAAATTTAGGTTAACATGAAACGAAATAAGATTCTCTGGGTTGATGACGAAATTGATTTGTTGCGTGCACACATCATTTTTCTTAATGAAAAAGGGTATGAAGTTGATACCGTGACAAATGGTGAAGACGCTATAAGTGAAATTAGGAATAAACAATATGATCTTATTTTTTTAGATGAAATGATGCCCGGTCTGGGTGGGCTGGAAACTCTTCAGCAATTAAAAGAGATCTCCCCTAATATTCCGGTTGTTATGATCACTAAGAATGAAGCAGAATCTTTAATGAATGATGCTATCGGAAGTAAAATAAGCGATTACCTCATTAAACCGGTTGTCCCTTCACAAGTCTTAATGGTTTGTAAAAAACTTCTCGAAAGCAGAAAAATTTCTGAGGGTTATGTTGCTAAAGACTACTTAAATGATTTCAATGAAATTTCTAAGAGACTTTTAATGGGTCCTGACCATGATGATTGGATTGAAATATATTTGAAACTAGTAAGTTGGGACATGGAACTCGATATTCATCCCGAAATTAATCTTCGTCAAACTCTTATTGATCAAAAACGTGAATGTAATCAGGAATTTTCTAAATATATCGAAAAGAATTATATAAGTTGGATCAATTCGGTTGGTAGTGATGAAACACCAACACTTACAACAGAGATAACAGAAAAATATGTGCTTACTCATTTAAGTAAGTTCAATGGGCCTCTTTTCTATATTGTTATTGATTGTTTACGTTTGGATCAATGGTTAGTTATGGAAAAACACTTAATTGATCTATTCACTATCAAAAAAAACTATTACTATTCAATTTTACCAACGGCTACTCCTTATGCAAGAAATGCCTTGTTTGCAGGTCTTTTCCCATCCGAGATTGAAAAGTATTATCCAGATTTATGGGTGTCGGCAACAGATGATGAAAACAGTATGAATAAATATGAGAAGGAGCTTCTTCAATTTTTATTGAGCAGAAAAAAGATCCAGCTTAAAAATGAATTAAAGTATGTTAAGATCATTGATCCGGAAGTCGGCCGTTCATTTGAACAAAATGTTCTTTCACATCGCAAGACTCACTTCATGGCAGTAGTTGTTAATTTTCTTGATATGATTGCGCATGGTAGATCGGATTCACAGATTCTTAAAGAAATTGCTCCGGATGAATCGGCTTTCCGTTCTTTGACAAATAGCTGGTTTCAATATTCTTATCTCCTTAATACATTCCGGGCAATAGCAACAATTCCAAATGCCAGGATTGTTGTTACAACTGATCATGGAAGTATTAGAGCAATGCGCGGTGCTAAAGTATTGGGTGACAGGGAAGCTTCGCCTAATTTAAGATTTAAATTTGGACGCAATCTTAAAGCTGATGATAAGAACGCAGTTTTTATTAAGCAACCGGCAGATTACAAACTTCCCAAACATGGTTTAACGATAAGCTATATAATTGCCAAGGAAGATTATTATTTTGTCTATCCAACGGAATACCATAAGTATTTAAGTTATTATAAAGATAGTTTTCAGCATGGCGGAATTTCAATGGAAGAGATGATATTGCCTGTCATTACAATGGAGAGTAAAGCTTGATAAATCTTCCTTTTACTGTAATAGTCGAAAGTGAAAATGAAACAGAAAAAATTGCAAAATCCTTTGCCGAAAATTTAATACCCGGTGATTTGATATTATTAAATGGTGAACTTGGAAGCGGTAAAACTTTTTTTGTTAAAAGTGTTTGCAATAACTTCGGTATTAAAAATGTTGCAAGCCCAAGTTTTACAATTGTGAATGAATATTCTGGTGATAAAAAAGTTTATCATTTTGATTTTTACAGAATAAAAAAAGTTAATGAACTTTATGACTTTGGCTTTGAAGATTACCTGAACGATATTAATACAATCAAATTTATTGAATGGGCAAATTTATGGAAAGAGGTAATCCCTAAACATTTTTATGAAGTTAACATTGATTTTGTTAACGAAAACGAACGCAAAATTACTATTTCTAAACAATGAAAAATATTTTTCCGATACTTGGCATTGAAACCTCCGGGGAGTTGTGCAGTGTTGCATTGATGCTGAACGAAACAACATTCTACGAATTTAATATTCTGGAAAAGCATATCCATTCAAAGAAACTTTTGGAAATGATTGATAACTTATTGAAAAGTGCGGAGATTGAATTGAAAGATATTTCTCAGATAGCCGTTTCTATTGGTCCGGGCTCGTTTACAGGTCTAAGGATTGGTCTTACTGCTGCAAAAGGGTTGGGTCTTGGTGGTAATATTCCATTAACGCCTATCCAAACATTTAATGCAATGGCTTTAAAGATAAGCGAATACTTGCAAAAGGATTCACGATTCATAATACTGCGCAATGCAAGTATAGAAGACTTATATTTTGCAGAATACCTATATGATGGGAATGTTTGCTCTCCGTTATCGGAAGTGTTTCTATTAAAAAAAGATGAATTGAATAAAAAATTAGTTGGGGGCAATCTTATATTCAGCGATTTGGAATCAAATAATGGGGTTAAGAAAATAGTTAGTACGGGCGCAGCTCATATTTGCAAATATGCTTATTTATTTGGACAGGATTTGTTAACTTTTGACTACGATTATCTGGAACCATTTTATTTAAAACAATTTATTGCCAGGGTAAAAAAATGAAATCCAATATTTTAATTGTTTTTTTTGTTATTGTTTCATTTTCATTTGCACAGAAGTCGGCACCAAAAATAGCAGCGGAAAAACCGGATCATAATTTCGGAGAAATACTAGAAGGACAGATCGTAACACATAACTTTGAAATTATTAATACAGGAACTGCCGACTTGAAAATTGAAAAAGTTCAAGCCTCCTGTGGTTGTACAGCAGCTCAACCAACCAAGAAGCTTCTGAAACCCGGTGAAAAAACCAGTATTCGTGTTGAATTTGATTCAAGTGATAGGATGGGGATTCAACAAAAATATGTTTATGTTTTTTCTAATGACCCCGCTTCTCCTCAACTGAGATTATCTTTCTCAGCATTGATAGTTGATAAAATATCCAATCCCACCGGTAAAGTACCTAAATTGATATTAGAAAAGAATCAGATCGATTTTGGTAACGTGGAAGAAGGTAAAATTGTAATAGCAAAAATATCATTTCGGAATAATGGTAATGGAATTTTGGAAATCCGGGATGTTAAATCTACTTGCGATTGCACTGCAGCACTTCTTAGCAGTAAAAAACTTGAGCCCGGACAAACCGGCACTTTAAGAATTGAACTTGATACAGCCGATCGTTCAGGCAAATTAACAAGGACAGTATCTTTATTAACAAATGATCCTTCACAGCCAAATCAAACTATAACAATAATTGCTAACATTGATAAGAAAAAACAATAATGGGTTGGTTTAAAAGAAGTAAAGAAAATATATCTCCGGACAGTATAAAAACTGATATACCCGATGGGCAGTGGTCTAAATGTGCGGACTGTGGGGAAATAATTCATAATAAACAGTTAGAAGTAAATATATGGGTTTGTCCAAAATGTAATTATCATTTTAGAATAGGAAGCGATCAATATATTTCTGTTCTGTTTGATAAGGGTAGTTTTAAAGAGTATGATAAAAAGATGAAGTCCGGTGATCCACTTGAATTCAGCGATACAAAAAAATATTCTGAACGAATAAATGCAACTATTAAAAAATCCGGACTGAATGACGCTGTAAAAACCGGTACAGGTAAAATTGAAAACAAAAAAGTTGCTTTAGCATGCATGGATTTTGGTTTTATCGGTGGAAGTATGGGTTCTGTAGTGGGCGAAAAGATTGCAAGAATTATTGATGTTGCTTATCAGGAAAGATTCCCGTTAATTATAATTAGTCAAAGCGGCGGCGCCCGTATGATGGAAGGTGCATTTTCATTAATGCAAATGGCTAAAACAAGTGCCCGGCTAGCCCGTTTAGCTGATGCAAAAATTCCATTTATTTCTGTATTAACAGATCCTACAACGGGAGGAGTTACAGCAAGTTATTCAATGCTTGGTGATGTCATTATCGCTGAACCGAAAGCATTAATCGGATTTGCCGGGCCGCGTGTTATCAAACAAACAATTGGCAAAGACTTACCTCAGGGATTTCAGAGATCGGAATTTTTATTAGAAAATGGTTTCGTTGATTTTATTGTTAATCGAAAGCAGCTAAAGGAAAAAATTTCTCAGTTGATCGATTATTTGACCTGATTATTTCCTGATTTTTTTTGTGAGTTTGTTGAGCACATCTAAAGTATAATTTACCTCTTCCAAAGTGTTCTGTGCCGAAAATGAAAAACGAATAGTTCCTCTTGCATCTTCTTCCGAATACCCACTTGCTAAAATAACATGGGAAGGTTTAAAAGTTCCTGAGGTGCATGCGGCACCATTCGATACTGCAATACCATGGATATCTAAATAAATCAGCATCGCTTCTGCATCATTACGATAGAAATCAGAAATAAAAGTAATACTTAATATATATGGGATTGCATCCTGTCCACCATTAATTCTAATTCCGGGTTGATCAATTTCCTGGATACCTTTAACGAATGCATTCTTAAGATTCTTTACATGTTGATAATTATCGCCCATTTTCGATTCAGCAATTTTAATTGCTTCAGCAAATCCGGCAATCGCAGCTACATTCTCCGTCCCGCCTCTTCTATTCCGTTCTTGAGAACCGCCATAAATTAATGGAATAATTGGAGTTCCACTTTTAACGTAAGTAAATCCAATTCCCTTTGGCCCATTGATTTTATGAGCGGATGCGGTTAACGAATCTACATTCATATCTTTTACATTAATTGGAATCTTTGCCAGACTCTGCACAGCGTCAGTATGAATGTAAATATTATTTTTCTTTGCTTTCTCGGCAAGAGAAGCAATCTCATTTATTGATCCGGTTTCGTTATTGATATGAATTAATGAAATTAAAGAAGTGTTGTCATCCAATAAGTCATCTAATTTGTTTGCATTTACTTTGGTAAATTTATCAACTCCAACAAATTCCGAATCAAAGCCCTGTGAATTTAATTCTTCTGCAGCATCATAAACACTATGATGTTCGGCTTTTGATACAATTATTTTGTTTCGTTTAGACTCTGTGAAATTTGCTTTTGCAATTCCAAAAATGGTAAAATTATTTGCTTCTGTTCCGCCGCTGGTAAAGTAGATCTCGCTTGGATCAGCCCCAATAAAGTTAGCTATAATATCCCTGGATTCTTCAATTAACACCCTTGTTCTACGTCCAAATGAATGAATGGATGAAGGATTACCGAATTCTTCAGTAAGGTATTTATTTATTACTTCAATTACTTTTGGATGGATTTGAGTGGTGGCCGCATTATCAAAATATACTTTCATCAACAGAATAATTCCTTTCTTTTCATCTTAGACTTACATCGCCGAAATGAATTTTTTCTATTTTGTCGGCAATTTTGAGTTCCATAAATCCATAATCATCAATGTCGATAAAAATTCCGGCTTTCACTTTTTCTTCATCAATAATTTTAATTCGCTCACCAATCATCTTACACCGGTTACGCCAATCATTTAAAATTTTATTGGGTTCCTTTTTCCAAATATCGACCATATCTTCAAATAAATTTAATATTTCACTTAATAATCTTTCTCTGCTAACTATGGATTTAAATTCTTTACGTATTGAAGTGGGTTGAATGTCAAACTTACCTGGATAGTTCGGTTGATTAACATTAATTCCGATTCCAACTACAATTCTGTTGATCTTATTTCCTTTTGAAGTTGATTCTAGTAGAATTCCTGCTATTTTTTTCTTTGCAACTAAAACATCATTTGGCCATTTTAATTCAATATCCAGTTGAAATAAATTTTCCAATGCCTGAGCAACAACAACCGATGAGCCCAGATTTATCAAATTAATCTTATGATCCTTGAGATCACTTTTCAATAATATTGAAAACGTAAGATTTTGTCCGGCATTACTTATCCACGTCCGATCTTTCCTACCGCGTCCTTTTGTCTGATGTTCGGCGAGCAAAACAGTTCCATTCTGATTGAATTCTTTGCTCGTTAATAAAAGTGAATTGGTTGATTCAACTTCATCAGAATAAATAAAATTTCTACCGATAAATTCGGTATCAAGTTTAATATCAAATTCTTCAATGTTGAACACTGTAACCTCCAAAACTTTTGAAAAATAGTCGATTTGTCTGCCATAAAAGCATTAAGAGGCTGACTTTATGTCAATCTTTCGGCAACTTAAAAGCATTCTCGAAAATTGTAAAAAGCATAACTACTTATAATATAATAACTTACTCGAATCATCATTAACTGGCACAACGCTTGTAATTTATAAGTAAAAAAATAATGTAAAAAACTAAAAAGGAGGTAAAAATGACACTCATTAAATTTGAACCCTTGAGAGAATTAGAAAGTATGCATGACAGAATTCAGAGATACTTCGATGACTTCTCAAATTTCGGATTCTCTTTCACAGATAGTTTTAATCCGAGAATTGATATTTCAGAAGATGAACAATCATTAAATATTGTTGCTGAAATTCCCGGAATAAAAAAAGATAACCTTAAAATCACATTACAAGATAACATTTTAACAATAGAAGGGGAAAAGAAAAAAGAAGATGAGGTGAAAGAAAAGAATTATTACAGATCAGAGAGAGTGTTCGGCAGTTTTAAAAGATGCTTTACGCTTCCATCTGAAGTTGATTCCGAAAAGGTTGACGCAAAATTTGAAGACGGTATTTTAAAGATCAATCTAAAAAAACTTGAACCAAAACCAAAAAATGAAAAAGTAATAGAGCTGAAGTAATTTCTTCAGCTCTTTTTAATTTTATCAACTTAATCAAAAGGAAAGCAAATGGGAAAAATTATAGGAATCGATTTAGGCACAACAAATTCTTGCGTTGCAGTAATGGAAGGTAATGAACCGGTTGTAATACCAAATTCCGAAGGTGGAAGAACCACTCCTTCTGTTGTAGCATTCACAAAGACAGGCGAAAGATTAGTAGGTCAACCAGCAAAAAGACAGGCAGTAACTAATCCCAGAAATACAATATTCTCTATTAAGAGATTCATGGGCAGAAGGCTTGATGAAGTTGATACAGAAACAAAAGAAGTTCCATATGAAGTAGTTGCTGGGGATAATGGCTCGGCTCGTGTAAAGATTACAGACCGGCTCTATTCCCCTCCGGAAATTTCTTCAATGATTTTACAGAAAATGAAAAAGACCGCCGAAGACTATCTTGGTCAGGAAGTTACCGAAGCAGTTATAACTGTACCAGCTTATTTCAATGATGCACAAAGACAGGCTACAAAAGATGCCGGTGAAATTGCAGGATTAAAAGTTAAGAGAATAATAAATGAACCAACCGCAGCTGCACTCGCATACGGATTAGATAAAAAACATAAAGATCAAATAGTGGCTGTCTATGATCTCGGTGGCGGTACATTCGATATATCAATCCTACAAATTGGTGAAGGTGTTTTTGAAGTAAAATCAACTAACGGTGATACTCATCTTGGCGGTGATGATTTTGATCAGCGATTAATCGACTATTTAGCAGATGAGTTTAAAAAACAGGAGGGTATTGATTTAAGAAAAGATCCGATGGCATTGCAAAGATTGAAAGAGGCAGCCGAAAAGGCGAAGGTCGAACTTTCATCTTCAGTACAAACTGATGTAAATCTTCCTTTTATCACAGCAACACAGGACGGTCCAAAGCACTTAAATATCATGCTTACCCGTTCTAAATTTGAACAGCTTGTTGATGATCTTTTCCAGAGGACCGTTGATCCTTGTGAAAAAGCCATTAAAGATGCCGGATTAACAGCTTCTCAAATTGATGAAGTGATTTTAGTCGGAGGTTCGATTAGAATTCCAAAAGTACAGGAACTTGTAAAGAAAATATTTGGTAGAGAACCGCATAAAGGTGTTAATCCTGATGAAGTTGTTGCCGTCGGTGCAGCTATTCAAGGTGGGGTTCTCGCTGGTGATATAAAAGATGTATTACTACTCGATGTTACTCCGCTATCACTCGGTATTGAAACTCTTGGCGGTGTAATGACTGTCTTAATTCCTTCAAACACTACAATCCCAACAAGAAAGAGTGAAGTTTTTTCTACAGCATCGGATAATCAACCGTCTGTAGAAATCCATATTCTTCAAGGTGAAAGACCGATGGCAGCAGATAACAGGACGCTCGGACGTTTCCACCTGGATGGTATTCCACCGGCACCACGCGGTATTCCACAGGTTGAGGTTTCATTCGATTTGGATGCCAATGGAATTTTGAATGTATTTGCAAAGGATAAAGCAACTAATAAGGAGCAAAGTATACGAATAACTTCTTCAAGCGGATTATCCAAAGAAGAAGTTGAAAAAATGAAACAGCAAGCCAAAGAACATGCTGCTGAGGATAAGAAAAAGAAGGAAGGTGTTGAGATAAGAAATAATGCTGATAATTTAGTCTTTCAGACTAAGAAACAGATTCAAGAACTTGGAGATAAAATTCCCGCTGATGCTAAAAGTAGACTTGAAAGTGAAATCACAAAAGTTGAAGATGCACTTAAAACAAATGATGCAGATACGATTAAATCAGCAACAGAAGGTTTAACAAAAATCTGGAATGAGATATCACAGAATTTGTATCAACAGCAAGGTGCTCCAACTGGTGATCAGCATACTACCGAACAACAACCAGGTACAGGCGCTGAACAGCAACAGCAACAATCTCAAAAGAAAGATGATAACGAAGTTCAGGATGCGTCTTATGAAGTAGTTGATGACGATAAAAAATAAGTTATTAAATAAATAAACAAATAAATAAATGGAGATAGTTATGGTACAAAATAAAGAAGCAGTTGAAGTAAGACCCTCAAGAAACTGGGATGAAGCTTTAGAAAAAGAATCATGGATTGCTCCTTCAATAGATATTTATGAAACTGCAGATGATTATTTTCTAACTGCATTCTTACCTGGCGTTACAAAAGAAAATGTTAAGATTAAACTTGAGGATGGTAATCTTGTAATCATGGGTCGTGTCGATTACGATTCCTTGATGAATCGTAAATACATCCTTAAGGAAATGGAAGTCGGTAATTTCTATAGAAGATTCAAAATATCGGATAGTATTGATGAGTCTAAAGTAGATGCTAAACTTGAAAATGGAACCCTGAACGTGAAACTTCCGAAGCATGAAAGAGTTAAACCGAAGACCATTGAGATAAAGTAACAAAACAAGAACCCCGATTGAAAAATCGGGGTTTTTTGTGGGCCCAGAAGGACTTGAACCTCCGACCCGCTGATTATGAGTCACACAGAATTGCATTTTTCAGCGATTTTCAAAGGATTTTTGATGGAACTCCATACTGTCCATACAATAAAGGAGTTCTGCTATGTTTATAACAAAAAACAACAAATCCAGATATTTCCAATTAGTCTATTTTGTAAATGGTAAAAGAACAACTATCTCAACTAAAACAGAAGATGAAAAACAAGCAAATGAATTTCTGTTTAAGCTCAAGTACAACCTCTTAAAGAAACCTCAAAGAATAATACCTCAAAAAGAAACTCCTTCGGTTGAACAGCTTATAACTTTATCTCAATATATGGGAGAATACCTTAATCATATAAAACCCATAAAATCCCCACGCTATGCAACCTCAATTTCTCTTTCTTTTCGTCAATTGATTTTGTTCTGTGGCGATATAGTATTAAACTCTGTTAACTCAAAAATTGTAGATCAATTTATAACATCTACTTTTACAAGAACTCAAAGAGGTTCACATCTCTATTATCGCACACTCAAGGCAGCTTTTAACAAAGCGATAGGGTGGGGTTATATCTCGGTTAATCCATTTACTAAAGTAAAATTTCCTAAAGTATCAAAATCATTTCCAATATTTATTTCAGAAGATGAATTTCTAATAATCCTTGCAAATTGTCGGCAGCAGTTTTTACGCGAAATTTTCATCGTTGCTTTTTACACCGGCTTAAGAATAAGTGAAATCCTAAATATGAAATGGCACTGGATAAACTTTTTCCAGAATCAAATCACTGTTAAATGCTCGGAAGATTTTATCACAAAGAATAAGAATGAAAGGATTATCCCAATGTCAGTAAAGGTTAAAAATATTCTATTAAATCGTTTTAACTCTGCTTCTCACAATCCAAATGAAGTTGTATTTTATCAAAAAAAGGGGATTAATTTATTACCTAATTTTGTCAGCAAACAATTTAAAAACTCTGTCCGTAATTCTAACCTAAGCGAAAAAATTCATTTTCACACTTTACGTCATTCGTTTGCTTCTTTGTTAGCTCAGAAGGGAGTTTCTCTTTATATCGTTAAAGAATTATTAGGGCACGAAGATATTACCACTACTCAAATTTACAGTCATTTACAACAAAAGAATTTAAAAGATGCAATAAATTTATTGTGAAATATTTTAAGGTAACATCTTTGCAATTCGGTGATCAGAACAAGCCTTTAATAAGATTCTTTTCACGCCACTCACTGTTCTTGTGACCAAAATAATTTTCTTTTTTTTCTGGCGTGCCGATTCAATTGCTGGTACAAAGTCTGAATCTTTAGTGAAAATTAATATGCCATCAATATATGGTTTTTCAGCTAATCTAACCAAATCCACCCCAATCATTATATCTGTTCTTTTTTGAACAAAATTAGGTTCAAAATCTTCGTCTTGTAATTGTCTGCAATGATTTCTCAATTCTAATAATTTATCATTTCTAATTTTCCAACCTCTAAACTCTAAGGTTCCAAATCTTGTTTTAATATCACCATCTTTCTTAATCTCATCCAATTTTTTTGTTGATGTTCGAAATACATCTGTATCTGCAAAGTTAAATGGTTTAAGAGAAATTGGTAAATTTTGAATTTTACCATAAGGATTACAATCGTAATAATATATGGAGACTATTTTTTCATTTGGGAGTATATTTGAATTACAAATATTCTTAATTTTTACAGCTGAGATACCGAGTCCCGTTAATTCTTTAATTAAAATTCTAACATAATGCGCATCTAAAATTATTGTTATGTTTTCCATATTTAAAATTCGAAACCCTTTGCGTATCCACACAAAGGGTTTCTTGCCGTCCTAACGGCGTAACGGATATTCATATAAGGAAAAACTTATTAAAAACTGTAAGCAATCTATTCTATTATTTATATTTTGTCAAGTGAATTATTATTTAAAATTTTGTATAACTGTTAACTTAATATAGTTATTTAAGTTTTCTAAAATGAACTATATCCAAAAATTATTTTTTTGTATAAATCAGTAACATAAATCAGTAATATAATTTAGTAACATAAACAAGTAATATATAGTGAACATCAACTGGACAAATATTTAACATCTGTGTGTTCTTTAACTTTCCTACCTAATCGATATATTTTCATGTGGTTTTCTCTTTGTTCTTCTAATCGTTTGTCAATCATATTTGATAATTCGATATGTTTTGTTTTTAAGCGCATCTCTTGTCTCCTTAATTTCATTTCCATAACCAACTCTGCTAATTTTTCTATAGATTCTAACTTAGTTGAATAATATGTCTGTTTTCTATGATATGTGTATTTTACAAAGAATTTCTTTTGATGTAATAAATCCGCAATTCTACCGATTGTCCAATCAGCCGGTGGTTTAAGATTGCCTTTTTCACCTTTTCGGAAATTATCTTTCGATTTATATCCTATCATTGCATAACTCAATCTCTCTCTTGAAATTTTTTTATACGCACATGTTTTCCCTAAAATAGAAGATAATCCGCACAAAAAAGCAAAATGCTCGTATCTAAACTTGCCTTCAATTGTTTCAAATAATACATTTTTCCCAATTCTGCAGTATGGCTCAGCTCCAGTCTCTTGAATTCTTTGAGCAAACAAAACGTTCAACAACTTGTATTTATCAAACGCAAGATCATAATTTCCAATCTGACAATTGTATTCTTTTGCTATTCCAGCAATTCTTTCATTCAAGTCAATTTCTTTATTTGATCTATAAGCACACTCAATTAAATAGAAAATAATAATATCATTTAGTCTTTCAGGTTTTCCGCCAACATAAATTAAAAAGCATAATGGAAACTCAATAAATTTTCCATCAAATTTTCTCTTTCTAATCATGAATCCTTTCCATCTAATTTCTTTACTGCTTCTCTTAATGATTCCACATTCAAATGACTATAAATCTCAGTCGTACTTATCGAACTATGTCCGAGCAACTCCTTAACTACATAAAGCGATACACCTTTCTGCACCAGGTTGGATGCAAACGAATGCCTAAGCGAATGAAAATGTATCCCTTCATCATTCCCCAATGTCCTACAAGCATCCTTAAAGCATTTAGAAGCATAATCTCCGGTATATGCACTTCCATCAGGTTTGCAAAACACAAATCCCTCATTTACCTCTTGCCTCTCGCTTAATACCTTTAAAAGTTTAATCAACTCTTCGCATATTGGTACGCACCTTTGCTTTTTACTTTTTGTCGTAAAATGTTCATCGCCAACAATTATCAATCTTCTTTCAAGGTCAATATTATTCCACCTCAAATTCACAACCTCATTTAATCTCAACCCGGTATAAAATGCAGTCTTAATAATCGCTCTAACAAATTCATTATTAATCTTTTCACATATAACCGACAAACGATCACCTGTTACATACTTCGGTGCTACTCTCTGAACTTTCGGCAATTTCACCTTAACAAATGGATTCTCACTAATGTAATCCCACTCCAAAGCTTTATTAAATGCAGCTTTCAAAGTCCGGTAATAAACTCTATAACCCCGTTTCGTTTTCCCCTGAAGCCAAATCATAAATTTTTCAGCATCTTTTAATTTTATCTCCGAAATTACTTTTTGTATTCCTAAAAAATTATTAAGATGAACAAATGAACTTTGTATTGAACGTACATAAGAAGGGGAGAGGTTTGCTTTTACATAATTTATATACTCATCTTCAAAAATTCTAAGTGTAATTACTTCCTTTCTATTTACCTCATTAAATAGAGTAGCAAGCAATTTGAACTTCTCAATATCCCGTTCGCTTATATTTTTAAGTAAACTTGTATCCATTATTCCTCATTTATTCCTTCTTTCCATTATTCTCAATTTCTGTTTCACTTAAATTATTTAAAGCATTCTTTCTCATTAAGATTTTTGCTCCCTAATTATTTTTGAAAGTCTAAACCTCTTTTCTTGTTCAACAATTTTTTCTACCTCTTGCAACTTTGATTCTAATACCGAAACTACTTTCTCAGCATCTTCTAAATTTTTTATTATTGATTCTTTATTACTATTCCCAAATGGTCCATTAAAAATTTGAATATCTTCATGTTCCTTTGTAATAAAACTTTTCCGTAATAATTCAAATCGGTAAGCCATGTTTCTTATGTCATTTACTATTTCTCTTACATTATTTTCCATATTTATTACCTCTGTTTGTTTCTTTTTTATATTTATTCTGTGTTTTTAATCCATATCTTCCTTTTATCCACTCATCCAATTCATTTTTATAGAAAAATATTTTTTTCCCGGATGGTTTGTAGCATGGAATTTTTTTTAGTGCAGTTAACTTATAAAGGTAACTTGGTCTTAATCCTAAATATCTGCATGCTTCTACAAAAGTAAAAGGGGATTCACTTCTGTCAAGTATTAGTGATTCTATGTTGTTTAGTTTTTCAATGATTGGATCTTGTTGCATTGTATTTGCCTTCTTTTGTTTTTTACTTACCACAAAAAAAGCAAATAATAGAAGGGATTGTTACCTATGTTTTGTCTACTTTTTATCTACAGTTACATCATTTAATACAGCATCAATTTCTGAACTCTGTCTATTGTCTCTGTAAACATTGTTTATTTTTGAAATTAAATCTGTCAATTGTCTTTCGGTTTTTTCTTCACCCTCGATATAAAAATGCCTCAATATATCTTTATAGCCCTTTCTTAAAAATCCTTTCTTTATTAGTTTGTCAATCAAAAAAGCGAAATCAGTAAATGTCCCAAACCAATTTAATCTAATTGTATTCGTTTCTTCATTATTTAAGATATTTGTAAATTTTAATAATTTTTCTTTGTAATAATCTCTTTCAATTTCTAATAATCGGCAGAACCCATCTAACTGCTCAATTATTTTTATTTTTTCTCTGTATTTTCTTTTGTATTTAATTTGTTCATTTTCTTCCAGCCATTTAACTTCTTTAACTGTACCAACTTCTCCAAATATGTCTGAACTTAAATTATATACAAATTCACTTGCATAAGTTCTTCTCATAATAAATCCTATTTCATCCATTCTCGGATTAGTCTCATTAACAATATTTTCTTCAATACTTCTTATTTCTATTTCAAGTTTCTCAAGCTCAAATAATATTTTTTGAAAAGAATCTTTTTCGTTGATGATTTTTTTAAGATACTTGGAAGTATACTTAAATCCACTAATATCTTTATCCTTATGTAATTCTTTATATTTAAGTTTTCTTGTCTCTTCATCCATATGCTGATCGGTATAAGTAACCCTGTTCATAGTATCACCTTATAAATCTCAAATACCCATATCCATATATTCAGTGCAATCCCAATAATAACGATTAACAGAAACAACCATTTCCTTTTTATATAGTCCATTACATTTTTAAATTTGTTTTTGTAATTCAGTCTAAATTTCATCCCTTCTTTCACCTTTTATTTGCAAAATATAATTTCATCTTTTTTTGGTAAATAATTTCGTTATTTTAATCAAAATATTCTCATTTTACTTTTTAGTTAACAAGAATATAGTTTGAAAATGGATTAATATTTTTCAGTTAATCAATAAATTCAACTTAATAGTTGTATATTATCTTTTATTTCATATTATTCTCAACTTTTTAGTTGACTATTACGATAATATTTAAGAACTTTGCAATGAGAAAAACAACAATTGATGATGTGTCGGCTTTTTTAAGCGATTTCTTTACAAAATTTGATATTTATGACATTATATTTGAAAGGCGAGACAAAAATGACCAAGCATTACTCGACCTTGAGATTACACCTTCCCAACGAAAAGAAATTATTAAAAAACTTGTACCCGTAGATTATCTATCTGGCCCTAATCCTGATGAGAACGATACTTCCCGTCCCGATTATTGGGAATTTGGTATTAAAGTACGTAATGTTTTCGTTTATATAAAAATTAATATTGGTAAGAAAAGTAAACCTGTAATTTGTATTTCTTTTCATATTGCTGAATACAAAATGAAATTTCCTTTTAGAAAAGGATGATAAAATGAAACTCATATTAGATTGTCCATATTGCGAGAGTAAAGCTGAATTAAAAATTGATAAGCAAACCAGAACATTCAGAAAAGAAGAATTCCATGTGTTTTCATATTATTACAAATGTAAAAAATGTGGTAAAGAATTTACAACAACAGAATTGGATGAAGTGAATGTTCACCAAGTCTATAACCAATATCGTGAAAAATATTCTATTCCATTTCCTGAACAATTAACCTCCATTCGTGAACATTATGGTTTATCTGGTGCTAAAATGTCAGAAATACTTGGTTTTGGAACTAATCAATTTCGTCTTTACGAAAGTGGTAAAATGCCAGAAGGTGGCAACTCCACTGTTTTAAGTCTTATTGTCAATCCGATGTCTTTCAAAGAAATTTTAATTAAAAATTCATCTCTTGTGTCTTCAAGAAAATATGATGAGATAATTCAAAAAATAGATAAAGATATTAATGACAACTTTACTATATGTTTAGAACAATCTTTATTCCCTCAAAATAAAATACCAAATAAATTTACCGGGTATTCGATTCCAGATTTTGAAAAATTTGCTAATATGGTTCTGTTTTTAATAAGTAATGCACCGTTCAAAGTTCGCTTGAATAAATTGCTATTTTATGCGGACTTTGCACAGTACAAATATTCTGGTCGTTCAATTTCTGGTTGTAAATATGCTGCAATCGATATGGGTTCGGTTCCAGATAATTACAGTCTTATATTCGGTTTACTTGAATCTAAGGGCTATTTAACAACAGAATTAGTTACAATAAAAGGAAAAGAACATGATAAGTTTGTTCCGTGTAAATTATTTGATAAAAAATTGTTTGATGCTTCTGAAATCGAAATCCTAAATTCTGTTCTTCATAAATTTCATTCCAAAACCACAAACGAAATAAAACTTATTTCACATGATGAATTGGCGTGGATCAAAAACGAAAAAACAAAATCAATTATTGATTATTCATTTTATGCACCTCAGCTAATTGCGCTTTAATACTATGTCTAAACTTACCAAACAAGAAAAAGAATTTTTAATCAATCTTATTGAAGATAATAAACCTATTCCTTCAAATTATAAAAGAAAACTATTTGCTTCTGATGATTCTGAATTTATTGAAGTAACAAAAGATTATAAACTTGTTTATCAAGGAAAGGAACAAAAACAAAATATTATAGCAAATACTCCGGTTGCACCTTTCCAAGAAGTCCGTCGATTTAACTCCGATAATCCTTCACCGGATGGTTGGAAAAACATGCTCATCTTCGGTGATAATCTTCTCGCACTAAAAACTATATATGACGATCAGCGCGATAAAAATATTTATGGAACAAAAAATAAAATTAAACTAATCTATATAGACCCGCCGTTTGCAACAAAGCAAGACTTTATGAAGGATAAAGAAAAAGCTTATCGCGATAAAGTTATTGGATCTCAGTTTATTGAGTTCTTAAGAAAACGATTAATATTACTTCGTGAAATTCTTGCTGATGATGGCTCTATTTATGTTCATCTCGATTGGAAAAAGGGGCATTACATTAAAGCAATTATGGATGAGGTCTTTGGCGAATTTAACTTTTTAAATGAAATTATTTTTCAAAGTACACCTGGTCATCATCTTTCAGCTGGTCTTGATAATATGATTTCTAATATTTATTACTATAAAAAAATTAGTAATCCTTGCTTTAATCAACCTTATCAAGGTCTAACACAACAAGAATTACTCCAAAAATTTCCCTATATAGAGCAAGAAACCGGTAGACGGTTTACACACGAAAAATTAGAACAATCTTCAAATGTTTATAGTGCCGGTGAAACTCGTATTATACAAGGTAGAAAAGTGAAATCTGATATTGGTTGGAGATGGACTCAAAAAACATTTGATAAGAGGATAAAAGAAAATCCTTACATTATTTTTTGGACAGAAAACAATAGGCCTCGTTATAAAAGATACCTTGATAATTACGAGGGGCGTAAAATCGGTAACCTTTGGGATGATTTACCTTTAATAGCATCCAATTCTAAAGAATCTACTGGTTATCCAACTCAAAAGCCCGAATCACTTTTAGCGAGAATTATTGAAACTTCATCCAACAGTTGTGACATTGTTTTAGATGCATTTGCTGGTAGTGGTTCATCTATTGCGGTATCAGAAAAACTTGGCAGAAGATGGATCGGCATTGATTGTGGGAAGTTAGCTATTTATACTACGCAAAAAAGGATGTTAAATTTGACTACACAAATAGGTGCTATACTAAATGATGTTCGCCCTGTCTATGAACGTGTATCTGATTTTGATGAACATATTAAAAATAAAAGCCAAGCACTTTTTATACTCTCTGAAAAAATAAAAAATGGTGATCTTTTTGTTACAGATAGTTTTCTTAAAGATTTAGCAAAATTTATTCAAGCATATTTTACTACTAACAAAGAAAAAGAATTTTCTCTTATACTGCCAGAAGATAAGCTAAAAATAACTTCTCTAAAAATATTAGAAAACGATAACGATTATTCTGCTGGTGTTTATATAATTAAAGTTCATGGTGTTACCTTTCTTATTTCTTTTATTCAACCAAAAGAAAAAAGCGAAAAGGAAAAATCATTAAAAGCAAAAGAGTTTATTCTTTATAATGCTGGTATTTATGATAATGAGAAGATTAAGGAAATGAATTGGCAAGAATACAAACCTTTTGTTATGAAACTATTTAATGTAAGAGAAGCATCTCAAAAAATTCATGGTTTGGATATTGACGGCTATATAGGTACAGATTTAGCTTATGTATGGAATTACCCGCAACAGAAAAAACTTACTATTGATGAAGATTATGTTCAATCATTACATAATGCAATTAGAGGAAAAGGCGGTGATAAATTTTATATAATAGCACCTGTTACAGCAATGGGTTTTATGATGGATGAAATCAAAATTGGTACAACTATTTATTGCTTTTTGAAAGTTCCTATTTCTGTAATAATGCGTTTACTTAATAGCAACGAAGCCGGTGCACTTAGGCAACCTATAAATGAAAATGATGTTAATGAAGTTATTGACGCCGTTGGTTTCGATTTTATTTCGCAACCAATTGTAAAAGCAATTTATAAGAGAGAAAAACCTGAAAATTTGGATTTATTGAATTCACGTAAAAAGGATTTTGTAATTAAGCTTAAAGAATTCCGTTCAAAAACTTTAGCTTCTGATCCTAATGATTTTGATAATTTTGAAACTCTTTCCATGGTACTTGTTGATACAGATTTTAATGATGATGTTTTTAATTTTTCAAAAGTATTTTGGGCTGAAGATTTAGTAAAAGAAGAACTTCAAAGAAATGAATCTCAAAATGTAAAAGAAAAATATGAAGAGAAATTAAAGCTTTGTAAGAATCTTGATATTAGGATTCCTCAAGATGAATTTACTACATCTAAAATGATGGTTATATATATTGATAAATATGGCAATGAAAAGAAAGAAGTTCTGAAAAAAGGAGATTTCAAATGAGCATCACCTTCAAAAATTCAGACTTTGTTCTTAAAGTAAATGATAATACTGAGCAAATTTATAGTATAATCAATAAATATGATGCTTATCTGGATGTTCTATGTTCAGATAAATATTATTTTCTTCGAAATGCAGTAAAAGAAGTAATAAAATTTTTCTTTTCTGATAAGTATCGAACACTTGAAGAACTTGCGATAGATAATTATAATAACAACGAAAAGTTGAGACAGAAATTTGAAAATGTTGCTGCTTATCTAAACCGCTTTGATCTTAAAGAGAAAAAATCTGTTTCGCTTGATCTTGCTACCGGAACTGGTAAGAGTTGGGCAATCTATGGTATAGCTCAGATAATGCTTTCTGAAGGTCTCGTTGATAAAGTTTTAGTTCTATGTCCTTCATTAACTATTGAAGAAGGTCTGAAAGATAAGTTTAATCGTTTTAGCGGCGATCAAAATTTACAATCTATTCTTAAAGAACTCGGTGCTATTTATCCTAATCCAGCAATTAAAAGTGCTAATGATCCTATCCTTGAAGGTGATATATGTGTTGAAAATATTCATGCCGTTTATGAAAGAACCGGTTCATCAGTTTATGATAGCTTCAAAGGAAAAGGAAGAAGAGTATTGGTTTTAAATGATGAAGCACATCATATTTACAGCGGTATAGATAGTGCTACAAAAAAATGGCTGGAATTTCTAAATAACGAAGAATTTGGTTTTTATTATATCGTTGGTTTATCTGGTACTCCTTATATCGAAGACGACTATTTTTCTGATATTATTTATCGTTTTGGTTTGAAACAAGCAATAGAAGAAGGTGTTGTAAAAAAAATAGATTATAAACTTGAAGAAGAATCTCAAAAAGAAAAAGGATTTTATGAAGCTCTTGAAAACCATCGTCAATATCAAAGTAAATATGAAAGTTTATTAAAACCAATTACTATTGTTATAACAGATAAAATAGTTTCTTGTATTAAAGTATGGAAAGAACTTGTTGAGTTTATTTCTGAAAAAGAATCTCTTTCATTTGATGAGGCAAAAAAGAAAGTAATTTGGATTACTTCAAGTATTCCCGGTGGCAATGATGGAACTACTATCAATGGTATAATCGAAAAGCCAGAAAAAATAAGGAAAGAAAATTTAGAGCTTCTTAAAACTGTAGATGATTTAGACAATCCAGTTGAATGGATCGTTTCTGTTAGTATGCTTACAGAAGGATGGGACGTTAAAAATGTTTTTCAAATTATGCCACACGAAAATCGTGCATTCAATTCAAAGTTACTAATTTCTCAAGTATTAGGTCGTGGTTTAAGAATCCCACCTAATATTAACCCTCCGATATTAGTTAAAATTAATAACCACGAAAAGTGGACACCAAATATTGAAAACATTTATAAAGAAGTATTAGAAATTGAGAATACTCTTTCTTGGGGTTTTTATGAAAAAAATAATGCATTTCTTTTCCCCCTTTATAATTTGTCTTATAAATCTTCACTTCAAACAGTAGAAACTAAAAAGAAAAAAGCATCAACACCTGAAAATATATCACTTAGCCCTCAATCAAAAGAATGGATTGAAACGAGTATTTATTTATTAAGCGGTTCAGTCGAGAGTACTATTGAAAACAAGGATATTATTTCTATAGAATCCGCTGCAAAACAATTGAAAATATTTCTAAATGAAAAAGACTCAAGTATTTCTGAAAAATGGACTAATAAAAAACTAAAACTATTTATTGAAGAAGCATTAAAAAGAAGTGGCAATGATTCAACTTATATTTCCAAAGATAACCTTGTTAAAATTCAGCAATCGTTTGGTCCTATGTTTAGAAACATAGATGAAGAGAATCCAAGATATAAACTTGAATCAGATAATGTTTTTGAATTAAAAATTGAAAATATTGTTAGACAATCCTTCAGTGAAAGCTCTCTTAAAAATAATGGTTATTTATTTTATTCCTTAGATTCCTCAGATAGTTTTGTTTATGAAGAAAAGATACTATTTAGTAACTTTCTTAAACTAAAAGAAAATCTAAACCAAGTAAAAGAATTGACCGCTGTTTCTTCATCATTAAATGATGAATTAAAATTTCTTGATAAAAATTTTATATATGTAGAGCGGGGTAACTTCAGATCTCCATTAAATGTTTTATACGTAAAAGACACACCTGAATTCAAATTCACTCTAAGTCTTCTTCAATATTCAAATCTATTTGATTCAATATTAAAATCTCCTGATAAAGGTTTTTATCAAGTTCCATATTCTTATAAACCTTCAAAAATTGCAAAATCTCATGTAAAAAATGAAAACTTCAATCCTGATTTTTTCATTAAAATTAATAATAGAAATGAAATCCTTGTTGTAGAAATTAAATCTGATTCAGACGATAACAACAAGAATAGAGCAAAACTTAGAGATGCATCAAAACACTTTGAAGAATTGAATAATAAACTAAAAAGTTCTTCTATTGCATGGAACTATTTTTTCTATTTCCTATCACCACAAGATTATACAGATTTCTTTACAGCAATTAGAGAAAATAGACACCCTAAATGGAAATCAAATTTGATGAATCAACTTTCTAAAGATGATTAATATCCAACCAACCTTATGTATGTGGTCTTACCTCATCAAAAGAAATTTGACAGCCAGTTTTACATAAGTAACTTTATGTTCAAGTTGAAGCAGTCCCAACATTTTATTAGTAGTTCTATCTTTTTTACATAAAGTTGTCTTATGTAAACTCGGCACTTTACCTTTTCACCTCATCATCGCTCATTCGGGTCGTGGCTTTGCCACACACCCTCATTCGCTTACATTTGATTCTGTCGTTCGCCTACGTTCGCCGTTCCGGCACAACTTCGGCTCACTCCATTCTATTTTCTTTTTACCTCTTACCTTTAACGTTTCACGCTTTCAGTCATCTCAAAATCTCCATCTGTCAGGCTTGTCCTGAATCCCGATTTATCGGGATGAAGGATCTATTCTATCCATAAGTTCAAAATCCGTATCGTTAAGGCTTGTCCTGAGCGGAGCGAAGGATCTATCTTATAAGTTCAAAGTCGTTATCGCTTAGATTATATCGTTTTTTGAAATATTCTTTAGTGAACTTCAAGCCTATTTCAGAAAGTATTCTATCCCTCTCAGCACTCTCTTCAATTACAGCTTCTTTCTTTGTCATCTTTATTTTCGGACTTTGAACATTTCCATAATTCAATTGAATAAAATAGTTAATCAGTGTATTCAATGATTTTTCAACTAACTTTTTATCACTAACGCCCAGGTACTCAAGCATATCTTTATGGATCTCTGCTGCCTTGTAGCTTCCCGTTTTTCCAACCTCGGTAGTAAGGGTAACAGTTAGCACAGCTTTCGATATTTCTTTATTATGAAAATCCACCAATATCTGGTATAGCTGCCCAACATCATATTGTGGACTCTCTTTCAACTCAATCCCTAATGTATTTTCAAAAATTGTAACGTTATCCTGAACCATTAATTTAAGTTGCTCAATAAATTCATTCTTCTGTTCTTCAGTATATCCAGTAGGGTATCGTCCCATAAGAAAAGGCATTCCATAACGTTCCATCATCATTTGCCAATACTCTATTCCGGCTCTCTTAAATATCACTGGCCAGTAACATTTGCTTAACACTTTCTGTCCGTATGGATTTGTATATGTTGGGTTGTATTGAGTAAGTATAAATTTATAATCCGGCAGCTCCAATCCTTCTTCAAACAAATAAAATCCATTTTTCTTATTCCGTAATTTGATTTTATTCTCATTATCAAATATGAACCACTCTTGCGGCTTCCCAATCACATTCACCGGCACAAACCCTGTCCCGTGTTTATCGTGGGTCCATTCAATTTCAGCAATAGAAAATCCGTAGAAGATCGCATCTAATATATCACTCATTATATTACTCAATGGTAACTCTCTGAAAACATCTATAACTCTTTCTTTAATACTCTTATCACCTTCATAATTTATTTCCCAGCCCATCTGCATTACTTGCATCTTTCTCTGTTGTACAGTCGCCATCAAATGAGGGTCATTCAATAAATCGCGCAATATTCCATAATCATAATTATTCTCTTTAAGTATAACATCCGGATCGGGTAATGCTTTATAAATGCTCTGAAGTTCATTCGCTCTTTTTCTTGTTGCATATTCTTGAAGCAGTCTATTTCGCTTATTCATTTTCACCCCCTTAAACTTTTTATTCTTTTCAATTTATTTCTTATCGTAAACCTTCGTGGTATATGTACTATAGATTTAAGATTTGGTAGAGTATCTTCTTTAACACTATTCAAAAATTGACTCAATGTATCAACAGCATCATCATATTCACCATTAGGAAAGTCCTCACATTCATTTACAAACTCTTTCACCCAATATTTATCCTTTGGCAGATAAACTTTCCCGGCTTCAACTAATGGAGTAATAGAATGCACTCTTGCAACCTTATCACTTGTAGCTTGCACCTTTAGAATTGGTAATCTCGTTTCCCGCTGAAGTTCTTGTATTAAACTTTGTCCGCTTGCTTTATCTTCAACTAATATTTCATTCGGCTTATAAACATCATTTAATTCTATAACTTTTCTTTTCAATTCCGGGAATTCAACTCTTCCTTTCCACATATCCAATAAGTAATATCCATTCTGTGCAACTTTCCATGTAGTACAAACCGAATAATCATTCTCCTCATTTTTCTTAAATGCCGTATCCCAGCTCTGAACTACCTTGAATACTCTTAAAGTATTTAGCTCATGTTCTAAATAATAATTCCACCAATCATTTTTAATTATTCCAAAATCTTTATCATCAGTGAACAATCCATAAATTTCCTGGTCTCTCAATGCCGGTGAAATATCTTTCGCCAGCTCATCAATTTCTAATGGATCAATCAATGGATTATCATAAGATGAGAAGTTAAACGCTTCCCAATTCTTAATTCTGTCGTCTTCCGTTTCACCTTTCACGTTTTCCGTTTCACATTTCTCATACAACTCACAAAACAAATGCTTCTCATTACTCTTTTTAATTCTTTTCCCTTTCGGTGTCCCGCCGATTATAACTTTAGCTTTATAATCCAGGAGCATCGGTCTAATGCTTTCTTCCCACAACCTTCTATTCTTTAGAATTATTCCAGCTTCATTCAGAATTATTAAAGCATATCCGAACCCTTCAATATTTTCAGGTTTATCCGCACTTCTAAAATCACATACGGCATTTAATAATTTCAGATCATTTCTATTGCTCCTGTACTTCCAAAGATTCCTCGGCACATCTCTAAGGACCGGTAGGAAATATCTTTCAATGTATCGTTCAATATTTCCATATATCGTATCCACCCATAGAATAGGGGAAACATTATCAACCATATTCTCAATTACATAATTTGCTAAACCTCTGGTAAGCCCAAACCTTCTGCCTTTGGCAACTACCTTAAATCTCGCATTCGATTCAAAAAATATCTTCCTCTGATTCTCATGGTAGCTCAACTGTAATTTAATTTCTTTCATATTCTCAATGCTCAATTTACCCGTAGTCTTTTTGGCGGGTTCTCAATTCTCAATTAGTTATATGTTTTTTCTCTCTACCATAATCTTATATTCACCACTTTCCTCAATCTTTTCAGCTTGACCTAAATATTGTTTTCCTAACCATATAAGCATTGTAACATTTCCTTGCATTGCAACTTGTATCTGTTTCCGCTTTAATCGCTCTTTGAGATTTGCTCTCCCTTTTATAAGAAAAATCTCAAAATTCCTTTTGAGTGTATTTTCATCATACCCTAATGCCTCCGCAATCTCTTTGTTTGTTAACCCGCATTTCGCGAGTCTCTCAATTATTATTTCATCTTTATTTTTTTCTTTTTTCATTTTCTTTTATCTCCCCCTTTCAGAAATATTGTCACACTACATTATACATCTAATATTATTTTTACTCACCTCACCCAACTTGATTTTCTTTTCTCTTTTTTTCTCTTCTCTTCCAAATAGTTATTCCAATTCCAAATCATGCAACACTAATACAACATTAATTGTATATTACTTATAGGACTCATTAGTGAAGTTCTAAATGAATTATTATGGGGGGAATATTTTTATGGATTTTGAAATCTTTAAAATTGGCACTCATACTTCAGATATGGGTATCACAAAAGACTATTGTCTTGATGACCTTAATTTTATCGCACACTCTTATGATCCTAAAACTCTCGAAGCTCCCATCGTTGTTGGTCACCCAAAACATGATTCTCCGGCTATGGGATGGATTGACTCACTCAAAGTTGTGGGGGACAAGCTCATCGCCTCAGCAAAACAAATCATCCCGGAGTTTGTCACAGCAGTAAAACAAGGTCTCTACAAAAAAAGAAGTATATCGCTCGATAAGGAAGGCAAACTTCGCCATGTCGGTTTCCTTGGTGGTGCTATACCCGCTGTAAAAGGTTTAGCCGATATTCAATTTGCAGAAGGGGAGTGTACTACTTTTGAACTCGATGATGGAGATTTATCTTTTACAGAAGAAGAATCTGCATTTTCAGAAAAAGAAAATCAGTCTCAAATGCAACCGGAGCTTTCTCAATTAATTAACGAACTCTCAAATGTTAAGGATGCTCTACTTGCTCTATCTCAAAACTTTTCAGAGGATTTATCTAAACGCAATGATTTTGAAAATCTTTCAAACAAAATATCTGCTCTTGATAACAAAATTAATTTATCATCATTCACAAAATTATTGGATGATAAAGTTTCTTCCGGTTCTCTTACTCCTGCTATGAAAAATAAAATCGAATCAATTGTGGATTATGTTACTACTCAAAATTATTCGTCGGTTGATTTAGTAAAATTTCGGAACGACTTAACCCGGCTCTTTTCTGAATTTGTTAACTCAGTTCCAAAATTTCTTAACTTCCAAAACTTTGCTGAAAAACAAGAACACATTGAAAATCTTTCGGAAAAATTTCGTTTCGCTGAAGTAGATCCCCGTTCCAGAGAGGTCCATAGCAAAGCATCGCAATTAATGAAATCACAAAATCTTTCTTACTTATCTGCAGTTCAAAAAGTAATTCAAAATTTATAAAAGGAGTAAACAATGCCAGATCGTTTATCAAATTTACGTGTAGTAGATGAAGTCCTAACAAATGTTGCTCGCGGTTTTTCTAATGCTTCATTTGTCGGCACTAATCTATTTCCTCTTGTTGAGGTTAATAAAGAAGCCGGAAAAATTCCTCAGTTCCCGGCTGAAGCTTTCAAAGTTTATAATACTGAAAGAGCAATAAGAGCTAAATCAAATCGGATTAATCCTGAAGATAGAACAACAATTGATTATATCCTTACTGAACACGATTTAGAGTATCCTATCGACTATCGCGAAGCAGAGGAAGATATTTATAACCTTGAAATCTATGCAACTTATGTTGTTTCAGAAGGAATAAATCTCCGACTCGAAAAAATGGTTGCTGATTTGTGCCAAAATTTATCTAACTATCCAACCGGTAATAAAGTCACTCTTTCAAGTGCTGATAAATTTACTACTACAACTTCAAATCCATTTACAATATTCAGCACGGCTAAAAATGCAGTCCGTTCTAAGATTGCAAAATATCCTAATACTTGTATTCTTGGTGCCTCTGCTTTTAACGCACTTAAAGAACATCCATCTGTTACTGATCGGATAAAATATACTGAGCACGCTGTTGTAACAGAGGAAATACTCAAAACACTTCTTGGTTTTGAAAATTTATATGTTGGTAATGCAGTCTATGTAAACGATTCAAATGCTTTCAATGACATTTGGTCAGATAATGTAATTGTAGCTTATGTACCGCCCAAAAAATCAGATATTGAAAGAAATGTTTATGAACCTGCATTCGGCTATACTTTACGCAAAAAGAATAATCCGGTTGTTGATAAATATGATGAAGGTGGTAAAGTCCATTTTGTTCGTTCAACAGATAATTTTATCTCAAAGATTGTTGGTTCCGATGCCGGCTATTTAATTAACGACACTAATACATAGTGAGCATGTCAAACTTTATAGTGAGTATGTCGAACTATGCATAATCAAAAAGTCCCTCTCCGTCAGGCTGAGCAACGTCGAAGTCAAGGAGAGGGATTTAGGATGAGGTCATGTACTACAAAATAATCAAATCCGATCTTTTCATTAACGGTAAACTCTTTCCCGAAGGTGATTTAATTTCTATGGACGCTCCTCCTGATGATTCTATTATCAGCTATTTAGAATTAGTCTCAGAAAGAAATTCTGATTTTGATAACGATAAAAAAGACCACACTTATTCCGTAAATGCTGTAGGAAGGCAATTTGTTATTACACCATCTGTAACAGAAGACGCATTTATGGATGTTTCAAAAAGTTTTCACACACCCGTTGTTAACGAAATAGATCCTTTACAAACAACTGAAATTATGCAATCAATCAAACAAAAAAAGAAAAACAAAAAGAAATTGATTAACTAAAATCTTATTGGAGATAAAAAATGAAAACTGAACAGCCACTATTAATTACATCTATCTTAGCACCTGCAGACCATACATCAAGTAAAAATAAATTTATTGGCTTCGATGGAAATCTTTGCGGTGCTAATTCTAAATCACTTGGCGTTTGCAATGCTAATACAGCCATTAATAATCAAATGCCGGTTATGTCAAAAGGTATTGCTCTTGTCTTATCAGGAGCCGCAGTTTCAGTCGGAGCTAAAATAGCTTCCGATGCAAACGGTAAAGCAGTTACTTATTCATCTGGAGAACATAATGGATTTACTCTCGATTCCGCTTCCGGTGCTGATGAACTTATTCGTGTTCTCTTATTGTAAGAGGTCAGCCATGCGAAAAATAAATTCTTTTCTAAAATCTAATAGCTTACAAGCTAATCGTGTCGTCCAATTTCCATTTGACGATATTCATACGTTCGCCTGGGGTGAAAAAGCATTTCGGATATTTGTTGATGCAAACAATACAAATTCTATCCAAGATGGTAAATCTTGGGAAACCGCCTTTACATCTCTTCAGCAAGCACTAAATTATTTACCCGATAATATGATGTATTATAATGCATTTATTCTCGTAGCCGGAGGAAATTATTCCTTACCAACTATTACATCAAAGAAAAATGGAATTATTTTCTTAGAGTATATTGGTGATACCTGGAATAATGCAAATGACCCTGATTTTCTTACACTTGGTAAAACATTCACATCAAATCCGGCTCTACTTCAACAAAGTTCATCTATCGAGCTTGGTGGTCGCAATTTTGAGATCCATTTTCGCAGTCGTAATCCTGCATGGATTTATGTTTATAACGGTTGGCGGGTCAAGATCATGCCTAACTCAACTTTTACCGATGCATTCACTTGTCATAGTGATGTTTTTATTCTTGTTACAAATATGGTTCTTGATGCCACTGATGCGACTTATACTAACTTCAGAACTCTATTTAGATTCATAAATCCTACCTCATCACTTTGTGGTCTTCTTATTGATTCATTTTCTGTCATTGGTCGCGGTAATGATGCCACAGATGAATGGAAGGGTATAATAGCAATCCACGATAATACAAATGTCATTCGTCTTGATATTGGTTCTGGGTATTTCCCTGGATGGGCTTCTGGGAAAACTTCACCAAACTCTAAAAAGTTTATCTTCAATAATCTTAAAAAATTCTTTACAATGGCTCCCGTTGCCAGTTCTACAGTTCCAAGAATGAATATTGATCTAACAAGTATTGATTTCACAGCCGGGGATACCGGTCAAACTCAAATTAAAATGAGTATTAATCAATATCATTCTGGCGGTAAACTTAAGATTGATGATTCATTAGTCGATTTAACAGATAATAGCGGTAAAATAACTGAACTAAATAAAACCAACTCCGGTACAGTTACCTGCTATATAGGCAAGGGGATTAAGTACAATACTAACATTCCAGTATTTTCAACAAATAATTCAGTTCCAGCAGATTCATTACTCAGTAATAAGGACGTTACATTCTGGATTGATGAAACAAATAACAAACTTATGTTCAAGCTTAAATACAACTCCGGAACAGTCAAATCCGGTGAGCTTGCAATAACTTAACTTTATATTTATTAATTTTATTATTATATTTATTTGTAATTCTGTGTCCATCCAAGGGAACCTGCCCTCTCCCGGGATGGACATTTTCTTTAACTAAAAGTCTTTGTTTCGCAAAATAATTTGTCGTTTCGCCTTCGGCTCATTCCAAACTTTTTTGCTCATAAAACATTATAAAAAGATTTTGCTTCATTCCGCTGAAGCTTCATTTTGCAAAAACTTTTTAGGTTTTGTTTCGCCTGCCTGCCGGTAGGCAGGTTCGCAAATAAAAAATGAAAAACTTTTTTACTTGCTCACTCATTTTTTGCCTGCACTGAGCTTGTCGAAGTGCAAATTATTCGTTTGTCTTTTGCTCACAATTTTTGTGGCATTGCCATTTCTACGTAAGTCAAAAATCTGTGCCAAAATCCAAACTCATAACTTGCTTTATTACCACCCTTCCTGAATCAGCATTCTTTTTTTATTGTTTGTGCTCTCCCGCTTTGCGGGTTCGCACTTCATTAAAATCATAAATAACGCCAGCATTTTTCAATTTAAGCCGATAAAGGAATCCGTCACGCAAGGGTATACAAGCGGTTTTTGCTTCGGTTTTTATTAGTCGCTTCGCTCCTTAAAAACAGCAAAAATCCGCCCTTGCGTGCCACCTTTACGGCTTTTTGGTTCGCTTCGCTCACCCTAAATGTTTAGCTGGCGTTATTTTAATTTTTTTGGAGTGCTATGCTCGGTCGTGTCGTTATTCGCTCGAAATTTTTTAATGGATGGTTAATTCGGTTGATTCTTTTTAAGACATCATTATTTGTAAATGTTTTTAGTCCAAATGGTGGTTTTTATTCCTGGAATTTTGGCTCAATTGATAAAGCAATTTTGTTTTATAATTTCTTACTAAAATCTATTAAAAGAAAAAATAAAAAATATTTAGATCGTGCAGAAAATTTTTTATCTTTAACCAACAATAAATAATCTATAAACCGAACTGATATGGCAAAGTCCATACAAAAGTCCATACAAAAGTCCATACAAAGTCCATACACTCCATATAGTAAATCATCAGGAATAACTCTCTCCATAAAAGCAAAAAAGCCCGAATACATTTTATATTCGAGCTTTTCTTTGTGGGCCCAGAAGGACTTGAACCTCCGACCCGCTGATTATGAGTCAGCTGCTCTAACCAACTGAGCTATGGGCCCAAAAAAGTGATGCAAAAATAG
>JAGUYK010000002.1 GCA_020061355.1 Ignavibacteriales bacterium
TATTCGGTACCGATTAATGAAGTCATCACACTTAAATTCCCCCCGATTATTCGTCCCGAGGTTCTGCCTTTATTAAGAGTGTAAAATTTTTCATTGCGTGGATTAGAAAGCCTCCCGATTTTCTTATTTGAAGTAATAGTCCGCCAGAAGACTTCTTCGGTGAACTTACTAACCTCATCATGAAAATCGACAGCCACCATTGGACCGGCGAACGTTATTAATCCGCATTTGGAATAGAATGCCATCTGGAGTGCACAAATATCGCTGTAGCCGACAAATATTTTCGGGTTATTGCGGATCAGTTTATAATTGATTTTATCAAGTAATCTTCCCGATCCATATCCACCCCTTATCGAAAAAATTGCCTTGATAATTTTATTAGAGAACATCGAATGGATGTCTGTTAATCTCTGCTGATCGGTTCCTGCAAGATAACCTTCCTGCAAACCTACATTTTTACCTACTTCAACCCGGTATCCAAGTTTTTCTAAGTATTCAACGCCGCGGTTAATTTTGGTTAGATCATCAGGAGAAGATGCCGGAGAAATAATTCCTATCACGTCCCCGGGTTTCAGTTTTTTTGGTTTGATTATTCGCATTAAGTATGTCAGTAACTTGGGTTCAATATAGCAATTCATACTGTTAAAATAAATTCTTGAAGCAATTATTTTTAAAATTCCTTTAAAAAATTGAGGTAGGTCAAAGGGAATGAAATATCCATGTTTTTAATCAAAAAACAGATCTTTTAGCTTTTTGGGTTGTCCGGTTCCTTTGGCGGATTTTCCAGCTTTTTTCTATGGCTGATAATCTTCCCATCGACAAAGAAAAGAAGATTTTCTGCAATATTAGTCGCATGATCAGCAAGCCGTTCCAGATTTCGTGTGAGAATTAAAAGATGGGCGCATGGTTCAATTAGTTTAACATCCGTTTCCATTTTCTTAACAAGGAATTTGAATGTTTCCTTATTCAGCTGATCTACTTTATCATCGCTTTGAATTACCAGCATTGCAAGATCGGAATCCTGATAGATAAAAGAATCAATCGACTGTTTCAACATCTTTCTTGCATTCTGACCCATTTCATAAATCCGCGCTTCAAGAATTAACTCATTATGTGCTTCAGCTTTCTTCAAGCGTTGTGCCACATTAATGGCAATATCACCGCAACGTTCAAGCTGATTGTTAATAATTAATGTAGAGAGAATAAACCTAAGATTGGCATCTAGAGGCTGAAATAATGTTAGTAAATTTTCGCATTGGGTTTGAATCAGGTTATCATAAGCATCAACTTCCAGATCCCGAGCTCTAACTCCTTTGCAATGATTTACCTCGCCGGTTTCGAGAGCATAAATTACCCTTTCTACCTGTTCATCAACAATTGATGCCATCTTGATCAAATTTGTTTTTAAGCTTTCTATTTCCGTATTTAAGTCTGTTTTCATCTGTATAAATTTCCTTTTAACTTCTAAGCGTAAACTTAATAATTTATTTTGTGAACAAGTAATTAACTTTTTAAATAGAATTAATATGCAATTTCAAAAAGCGAAACGAAACCATTGTTCTTAATAATATTCTGACCCTTTGGGCCCAGAACCCAATCGATAAAATCCTTTACTTCACCTGTTGGTTGAGTTAATGTATAAAAATGAAGGTAGCGTGTTATTGGGTATTTATCGCTCATAATATTTTCTTCAGTTGGCAAAACATTATCAATCCTGGCAAGAACAACATCCGATTTGAAAGCAAAACCTCCGTAGCCTATAGCGAACGGATTTTTCTTAATCTGTTCAATAACACTCTCCGTTGTCAATCCAACCGAAGCATCATCGCAATAGTCCTTCCCTTCAAGAATATGCTCCTTAAAGTAAAGATATGTACCAGAATTTGGTGTCCTGATAATACGGGAGATCTGTTTATCCGGTCCGCCAATTTCCTTCCAATTATTGATAGTACAAGTAAAAATATCACTGACCTGCTTCTGTGACAGATTTTGAATTGGATTTTCAGGATTAATAAAAACAGAGAGTCCATCCTTAGCAATCAAATATGAAATACCAATACTTCTAAAATTATCCGCGATCAATTTAACCTCATCAGGTTCAAGGTTTCTTGATGCAGTGCAGATATCGATCTCCCCTCTAATCAGAGAACGTACTCCGGAAGCAGTTCCCCCGCCATCGACATAAATAGAAATTCCCGGATTTTGTTCCATATATGCCTGTGCTAAAAGATTCGTCAGATGATACATTGTATCCGAACCTTTTATCTTGATCGATGCGACATTTATTCGGGTTGTACTGCATCCCGTTAAAAGAATTAAAAAAATTGCTGAGAGTAAGATCGTTTTTTTCATTTTATTTTTGTTCCGCAATAGATCGTAGCCGGGTATTGAGATATGGTGAACCTTTATTCCATTCAGGTTCAATATCATTATTGGCTAAATCCATAATTAAAGAATGTAAAATTTTTATATGCTGTAATGCGGCGCCATGATTTATTGGAAGCTGCAGATCATCAAACGGTGAATGATAATATTGAGTTGAATACTCCATATATTTTTCCAGACCTTCTTCCCTCGTTAGATTAACATAATCGAGTCCTTCTGCGACAAGTAGCGCCGGTATTCCTGCATTTGCAAATGAAACCTGATCCGAACGGGAGAATGACTCACTAGATGCAAATTGTGACGGGATATCAACTAAATCCAGATTATATTTTTGAGCAACCTTTTCCAGGAAGTATTTTAATGTTGAGTATTCTTTCCCGATTCCGATAATGCTTGTAAAATTATCGAACGACGTAATGCCGTCGATATTGATATTTGCAACTGTTCTGTAGAGCGGAAAGATCGGGTTGCTTGTATAATATTTTGAACCGAGAAGACCGAATTCCTCACCCGTAAGAAGTAAGAAAAGGATAGATCTTTTTTGCGAAATACCTGATTGAGAGAATGCATTTGCAATTTCGAGCAGAGCTGCTACACCCGCAGCATTATCGTAAACACCGTTATAAATTGAATCGCCGTTAACAACCGGACCGATTCCAAGGTGATCATAATGAGCCGAAACTATGATATATCTGTTCTTTAATTTTGGGTCGCTCCCTTCCAGTAAACCAACAACATTTTGTGCAATAAAATCTCTTTCCTGAAATAGACCCTTGAACGATAACCTGGTATTCAAATTAAAACTTTTTATTTTATGAGTAGAGTGCATTTCAATTACATTATCCAGAGTATATTCTGATCCATGAAAAAGTTTTTGTGCAGCAGAATCATTTACCATTGCACTGAAATTAGATGAAACCGAATAAGCAAGTGATATATTTTCGAACGCAAAATCCAACTTCAATTTTTCCCAGGTGTTGCTATCTTTTATAGATAAGGGGATAAGAATACTTCCCCTTGCCCCCCTTGAAATTGCAATTCTTTGTTTCGCTTCGGGGTAACTGTAAATCGTAGGGATTTCGCCTTCAAAGAAATTTTTATCATTAGAAAATGGTTCTCCTTCAATAAAGACAACTATCTTTCCTTCAACATCAACCGCTTGATAATCATTATAATCAAATTCCGGTGCTATAATACCGTATCCGACAAAAACAAGCTGAGTTGGAACTGGAATAAAAGTTTGTGAGCCGGATTGGTAAAGCAGATAATCCTGATTCAGTTTCAGTTCTTCCGCTTCGCTACCATTATGCAAAATTAGCCTGGAAGATGGAAGAGCTTTGCTGCCGTGCATCGGGATATTCTGGTAATAGGTATTATCGTTGCCAGCCGGTTTCAATCCTATCTTATTAAACTCGAGAGCAAGATATTTAGCGGCTAAATTTCCTCCGGTAGTACCGGTTCCCCTTCCTTCAAACAAATCGCTTCCAAGGAAATTAATGTGACGCGAAAAATTCGACATGTTGAAAAGATTGTCAAATGTATCAATCTGTGATAAATTATTTTGAGAATAATAATTGTTAAATGCGGAAATTATAAGAAACGGTATTATGAGGAAATAATATTTCATTTTTTCTGTTTTATCAAAATTCATTAACAAAATAAGAAAAAGAGACTATTGATAAAATGCCAAATAGATCTATTTGTTGTATGATAATAAAAAGGGCGCCTTTCGACGCCCGGAGAAGAGGAATGGAGAGAGAGACTAAATCTATCTTAACAAAGTCATTTTCTTTGTAATCACCTGACCTGCAGCTTCAATTCGGTAAATATAGATACCGCTTGCAATATTGGTTGCATTCCAATTGATTGTATAACTGCCGGCTTCTTTATAATCATTTATCAACTGAGCTACTTGCTGCCCCAGTACATTATAGACAGACAGTTTTACATTTGAAGCCTGAGGCAATGCAAACCTGATGTTTGTTGTCGGGTTAAATGGATTAGGATAATTCTGTGATAACTCAAATGAAGGTGGAATTATTTCATTATTGTAATCCTCTTTTACAGATGTAGCAAAACTTAATGAACTCCATCCCGATGCCCAATTTACAGTTCCGAAAGCACCGACGAAGTTGCCAGTGACATCAAAAAATCCATCAGCAGGAGGAGTAGCCGCACCTGTAAATACCGGTGAACCTGCTAAAGGCATCGGATTAGGATTAGCAACATTAAACGGATCTGCCAACTTCACATCTGCATTCGTTGTAAAAGTTCTTCCGCCATGTCCGGTAAACCATGCCGGCATATCTGTCTGGAATGCTGCATCTGTCGATTTTAAGTTGCCTAATACTGATCCTGCAATAATACTGTTCTTCAAAAATGTCACGCCTGCTTTCGCATCTGCTACCGTATTCGTTCCGTCTATCAACAAACCATCAGGCCAGCCCATTATCAATGCATTATATATCTTGTTCTGTGATGATCTTCTTAAATGCATTCCTCTTCTATAAAGTGAGTTGTACTGTGTTGTAGTTGTTGCTGCCGGTCCAATCATTGTTACATTGTAATATGTCGGTCCCGTTCTTGGTGAGTTAGTCGATCCGCTTCCGTCATTATCAGATTCAAATCCGTTCGATTGTGATTGATCTGCTATCTGAGGATCCCTTACCGAAAGTAAAAATTGTAATTTACCGTTGTAACCGAAATCGGTATCAAAATCATCATCCCAACCGCGGTATGCAATCAGATATTTTGCGTTGACTGTTCCGCCAAAGAATTCGAAAGAATCATCGCCCGAGTAACTGACCTGGATATATTCTAATTTAGTTCCTCTACCAACACCGCCAAGTGTTAAACCATTTATTTCATTATTGAGTGAATATGCAATACCGGGATATTCAATTCTTACATACTTCATTATACCGCTGTTGTCATCCGGATTATTTCCGCCGTATGTATCACCGGGACCTTCAATTGCTGCAGTACCTCCCGGCACGTTAATTGGCGCATTACCCAAAATGATAATCCCACCCCAATCACCATAAGTCGGTTGTCTTGTTGAACCGGATTTAGTGAATTCACTTGTAAATACTATAGGATTTTCTTTTGTACCTTCAGCATAAATCTTACCACCCGGTTTAACCACAAGTGATCCTTGAGTTGAATTTTGTCCGTATATTTTTGTTCCAGGCTGAATTGTTAAAGAAGCACCGGACTGAACTCTAACAATGCCGACTAACATATAAGTTTTGTCCGAAGTCCAGGTTGTATTTGTAGTAATATCACCCGACACTGGAACATCCTGAGAATAAACGACATTAATTGCTGCAATCCATATAAAGAATAGTACAAACAACTTCTTCATCTTACCTCCATTAAATTAATAAATTGAATCCCAACAAAATTTTATTCTCAGGTTTGATCGTCATAATATGAGCCACTAAAAATTATAACTGAAACCAACCGAGAATGTTTGACCCCTTTTCCCAATTTCCGAAGGTTTATCACCCTCAGGGGTTTTTTGAATAAACTTTATATCCTGAGCAAGAATATCTTTTGCTGCTACTTTTAACGATAAATTTTGCAATATCTTGGTTGAAAGAGTAAAATCGATCTGATCACGTGGCATTTCAATCACATCTCCTAATCCGCCGAATCCTACTTTAGAAATTCTTTCACCCACCTTATTATAAATTATTGATGCGGAGAAACCGTTCGAAAAATCATCGTAGTATAATCCAAGATTTAAGATAAAATCTGCCTGACCTTGTAATGGACGTTCGCTTAATTGGAATCCTCTCTCTTCTAATTCAATTTTAGAATTAATCAAACTAAGGTTGCCTACTAACGAAAACTCTTCCATAGCTGAGGCTATGAATCCAAGACCTTTTCTGAATTCAAATTCAATTCCGTAATTATTAGCTGTTTTAGCATTCTCGTATGATCGTATCGGTTCAAGCCCAGAAGATGAAATTAATACCTGCTCAATAGGATTCATAAACTTCTTGTAGAAACCGCTAACCGAAAATAATTCACGTGGTGCCGGAAAGTATTCGAATCTAATATCATAGTTTGTAATAAGACTTCTTTTTAAGCCGGTATTCCCCATTACTAATTCATTAGCAAGAAAATCGAAATAAGTGAAAGGTGCAATTTCCCGGAATTCCGGACGGGCTAATGTTCTGCTCAATGCAAACCTGACATTAATTTTATCGGATGCCTGATATGTAATATTCAGGCTCGGGAAAAGATCGTTATAGTTTGCGTTTACAACAATCGGCTCTCCTGTACGTGATTTAGAATTCAATTTTTGGACAGAATTTTCATATCGTAAACCTGTAATTACTTTCACATTATCAATAGGTTGAAAATCAACCATAAAGTATCCGGCATGGATTGTCTGATTGGCTGCATAGCTATCTGTAGGCTGTGTTATTTCTGTTATTTCAATAAACGTTGGGTTGATATTAGCCGGTGCAAAAATTTCATTAATACCTAATTGAAGTATTCTATCTTCTTCAAGAAAATTTCCACCCGGGATATTTCTAAATCCGAATATTCTTGCATTGAAATCTCTCTCTTTTTTATCCAGCAGATATCCAAATTTTATGGAAGGAAGATTCGGGTTCTCGAATGGCTTTAAGGTAAAATTGAAATGTGTCCCATAATTATCATCATTCAGATTTCCGAAGTATCGTGTGAATAACGATTGGTCGAGAAGCAGACGTAAAGGTTCAGTTTCATCGAAATAATCGCGAGCATAGATATATCTTCTGGCATCCGGTTCATCGCGTTTGGAATTTGAATAATTAAGATTCCATTCAACCTGTAAACCGTTCATTAAACCAAGATAGTGACTTCCGATAAGCTGTGTAGAATAGAGTGACCTTGACACATATCTTAATGATGTGACCTTTCTATGCTGCAAATAGGAAGTGTATGAACCTTCGTAAATAGTTGTTTCATCATCAGCTGATTGATTATAAACATTTTTCAAACTTATTTTATGATTTCTGTCCGCTTTATAACTAACATTTACTAATGCACCCCACATTACACTTGAAATATTATTAGTTCCTGCATACTGATATCTGGGACCTTCGTAAGTATAATTAGCCTGCTCTAATTCTTTTAATTCGTTCGAGCTTGAATATGTGAGTGATGCAATATAACCGAGAACATCATTGCCGATAGCAAGCTGATTCCCAAGATTGATTTTGAGACTGCCGTTCAATGGTGCTTTTGCAATTGATGTTTTCCAATTGTTCTGAAAAGCAAGTCCATAGCTCTGCAATTCCGCAGGCGAGTAATTACGATCAAGACGTGTGGCTGGGATTACAGAAGGCATACTTCGTGTACCATCGTCATATCCTAAGAAATCACGATTTCCTCCACTATATGAAGCAAAATCTTTTAAGGTCGATCTTGTATTATAGTTTGACGAAGCGCTTACATCAAAGATAAATCTGGAGGGGAATTCAATTGTATTTATTTCAACAAGTCCGCCTGTAAAATCTGCCGGCTTATCCGGTATAAATGTTTTGGATGTTAAAACATTCTCAATAAGACTTGCAGGGAAAAGATCGTAGGAAAAACTTTTCTTTTCGGGATCGGTACTTGGAAGATTAGAACCATTCAGCATTGTATTGTTGTAACGATCACCGACACCACGGATAAAAGCAAATTTCCCATCGGAAATGGTAACACCCGTCATTCTTTTCAAAACATCCGTACCGTCCGAACTGTTATTCTTTCTTATCAGTTCTGCGCTTAATCCATCAACAATGTTCAATGAATTTTTTTGAATATTTAGAATAGCTCCTTCAGTTGACTTTAATGCTTCAGCCGTAACAACAACTTCGCTGATTTCCGTTGTGGTCGGTTTTAACTGAATATTGAGTTTTGTCTCCTTCCCTGCTTCAACTTTGATATTCTCAACAGTTATGGTCTGATAGGAAATAAAAGAAAACTTTACAGAATAAGTGCCTGGTTCTAATCCTTTGATTGAAAAATAACCGTCCAGATCAGACGATGTTCCGGTAGTAGTTCCTACAACAATAATATTAGCACCAATTAAAACTTCGTTATTGGAGCCATCAATTACCCTTCCGGAAATCGAACCCTTCGATTGGGCTTCTAAAATTCCGGTAGTAATAAGCAGTAATATTAATATTGTTTTAAATTTGGGTAAGATATACCACCCCGATGTTGCATTGATTGATTTGTACATTTCTCTCTCCGTGTAGATAAAAAATTTCTCCGGGACAAATGTACAATTCGAATATTACCTTAATGTTAAGGGTGTGTTAAGGAATTGTTAAGAAATGGATTGAAGTAGGTTGTAAGTATTAGAAATGTGTAGAATATTCTATTAAATGCTTGAAATAAGGTCGCTTCTTCCCCATACTGTTAATTTATTAGAAATAAATTCGATTGATTTTTCGTGCTGTTCATTTCCGGTACCCGTAATTATCATCGGTTCACCAAAAGCAATCCTTACTTCTTTGGAAGGATCAATTTTACCAAATTCTTTAATTAGCTTCCCATTACCCCAGGCATCCGTTACAATAGCGATTGGAATCACAGGGATATTATTTCGCTTTGCCAACTTAATACCTAGTGAGTTAAACATTGCAGGATCAAAAACATTACTTCTTGTTCTTTGTGGGAAAATTATGATTGAGTATCCCTCCTTTATTCTTTCACTTCCAACATTTAGTACTGTCATTAAATCTTCTTTAGGGTTTTCTCTCCCAACTACAATGGGATTACGGGCCATTGCAACAGGACCGAATAATGGGAAAGTTGAAAGTTCTGCTTTTATTACATATAAAATTTTTTTTACCTGTTGAATAAATGAAGGGAATAAAAACGTCTCCAGAATACTCATATGGTTCGATACAAATACAACCGGACCATCAACTTTTTTCAGATTATTCATTCCCGTAACATGAATTTTAACTCCGGTCTTCTCTATACTTTCTAATATATCGAGAGAGGAGTTTACCCAGTTTATATCGTCATATTTTTTCTTTGCCGCCTGGCGGTTGGAATAAAAAACTATTCGCAATACATGAATTAAATAAAAATAAAGAGATGGTAATAGTTTTTTTCTGTAAACTATTGAAGTTATATACTCGTCATTTTCAGCAAGAAATTTTTTGTAGGCATGCATAGATAAATATATTTTAGATTATGGATGGGACAAAGATTATGAAAACAATTTTTTGAATCAAGTTTTAATAAGAGTTCCCCCAAGAGGCTTTTCCCGAAGGTTCAAGGGATTCCTTCTGAGAATGCCTTTGACAGAACCTTAATTATTACACATGAAAGGGAGAGGTTGCAAACATTTGATGATGGGGAAAGTAATCTTAGAATTAATTTATGAGTGATTCACTAAATACAAGTGACCCCAAGGGGATTCGAACCCCTATTACCGCCGTGAAAGGGCGAGGTCCTAACCATTAGACGATGGGGCCATTGAATAATAAATACGGCTTATCGGTGATGCACTAAATACAAGTGACCCCAAGGGGATTCGAACCCCTATTACCGCCGTGAAAGGGCGAGGTCCTAACCATTAGACGATGGGGCCAGCATTTTAAGAACTACGGGTGACCAATGGGACTTGAACCCATGACCTTCTGGGCCACAACCAGATGCTCTAACCAAGCTGAGCTATGGTCACCATGTACAATAAAATTCTTGATTATCAAACTCGTACGCCCAAGTGGACTCGAACCACTAACCCTCAGCTTAGAAGGCTGATGCTCTATCCTGTTGAGCTATGGGCGCAAATAATATTAATCATGCGCAATTTTTCAAAAAACTTGAGTCGGGGCGGCAGGATTCGAACCTGCGACCTCCTGGTCCCAAACCAGGCGCGCTAGCCGGGCTACGCTACGCCCCGAAATCATTATTATTAATGAACTTATAATAAATGGTGCGAAAAATGGAAACGAAAAATATGGTTTTGGGTGTGAAATGTCAATTTTGCATATCTAATTTCAGATAACGTTATTTATTCATATTTTTACAAAGAATAAAACAATTGAAAAATGTCTCTTACACTGTTTCTTCTTAGAAGATATATCAAATCAAAAAAAGAATCCCGTTTCATTTCAACAATTTCCTTAATAACCGCTATTGGAATTGCACTTGGAGTAACGGTTGTAATTATGGCACTAACAATACTGGGGGGATTCGAGAAAGTTGTATCTGAAAAAATAATTGATCTAAACTCACATATTAAGATTTCCTCATTCGGCAATAGAAACCTGCCCAACCCAGTTTCGGTGATCCCCAGAATAGAGGGATCATTTCAAAATGAAATTCTAAAAATTGAGCCATTCATTTCCAAACTTGCGATTATTAAATCCAGAAAACATACTGAGGGATTGACTATAATCGGTCTGGATGAACAAAATATTAATTCTACAATTAAAAAATTCTTAGTACAGGGAACATTAGACAATAATAGCTTAGACCATCCAGCAATATTTATCGGCAGGAAATTATCGGAAAAACTTTTTATAAAAGTTGGAGATAGGGTTACAATTTTTTCTTTGCATGGTAATCAAATTCCGAGTATCGAAAATCCTCCTTCAATCGAACAATTTTCTGTTGGAGGAATCTTTGAAAGCGGAATGTCGGAATATGATGATTTGAACGCATATATCACCTCATCAGAGGCTGCAAAACTATTTGGAATGGGTAAAGAAATTTCTGGTTACAATATTAAAGTGAATGATATATCTAAAATTGATTCCCTGGCAGAGAAATTACAGGATTTACTGGGTTATCCTTATTATGTTAGAACAATTTTTAAAGTCCATCAGAATATCTTTACATGGCTCGAGCTTCAGAGTAAACCGATACCGATAATCCTCGGGCTGATAATTTTTGTTGCAGTGTTTAATATCATTGGTACTCTTTTAATGATAGTCCTTGAACGCACTAACTCAATAGGTATTTTACGTTCACTTGGTATGACACGTAAAAAAGTTGTAAGGATTTTCCTGTACCATGGATTCTACTTAACAATTATCGGCGTGCTGATCGGCAATTTACTTGCTTACTTACTCAGTATAATCCAGGATCGGTTCGATATAATTTCATTACCAGAGAAAATCTATTTCGTTACCCGTGTCCCTATCTCAATCGAGTTAAACAACTATTTAATTGTTACAGCAGTTACAATAATTATTTCATTTTTCGCTTCATTCATTCCGGCTAAAGTTGCATCAAAGATAAAACCGATTTCAGCAATAAGGTTCGATTAATATGCTAGAATTTTTTATTGCAAAAAGATATATACGTTCAAAACACAAATTAAATTTCATTACGATAATTTCTTTCCTTTCCACTGCCGGTATTTCCATTGGTGTTGCTGCATTAATTATAGTACTATCGGTTTTTAATGGATTCGGTTCTTTAGTCACATCTATTTTGATCAGCTTTGATCCCCACGTTAGAGTATCTGTCATTGATGAAAGAGGATTTGCAGAAATTCCTAAAATTGAAGAGCAACTCGGTTCCATGAAAAATATTCAGGAGTTTTATCCTTTTGTTGACGGAAAAGTTGTTTTAATAAACCGGCAGACATTCGAAATTGTTACCTTAAAAGGAATTGCAGAACAAAATGGAAATGATAACTGGGGCGTTGGTTCCAAAATAATAAGTGGAAAGTTTGACCTTGACGATAGTTCCGGAGCAAGTAAAATAATCTTAGGGCTTCCGCTGGCATTAAAACTTTCGGCACGTGTTGGTGATACTTTATATGCTACTTCAGCTTATAATATTGAACGGACCATCACTTCTCTTTCAATTCCAAGGACTCAAAAGTTTGTTGTTTCAGGTTTATTCGAGTCAAACAATCGCGACTATGATGTTGCCTTTTCATTTACATCATTAAACTCCGGACAAAAATTGTTTGGATTGCAGAACAGAATTACCGGATATGAGATTCGATTAAACAATATCAAAAATGCAGAGGATGTAAAAGATCAACTTTTGTCAAAGATTCCGGATAATCTTTTTTCTGTGAGCACCTGGTACGATCTGCATAAAGATCTATTCAGTGTTATGCTTATCGAGAGATGGGCTGCTTATATTTTATTATGCCTGATTATAGCGGTTGCAACTTTTAATATTTTCGCATCACTGACAATGACTGTTCTCGAGAAAAAGAAAGATATTGGCGTCATGCGTTCATTGGGGTTAAATAAGAATGCTATACTAAAAATTTTCATGTTCGAAGGAATTCTGGTCGGAATAATCGGAACAACGTTAGGACTTATTATCGGTCTTGCGGTTTGCTATCTTCAAATCGAGTATAATTTTTATCCGCTTGATCCGACAAAATATATAATCGATTCTCTGCCGGTGCAAATAAAATTTTCTGATATAATCGCAGTAGGGCTTATGGCGTTGTTTTTATCATTTGTCGCTTCATTATACCCGGCAAAGAGAGCGGCAAGCACAGTTATCATTGAATCAATTAAATACGAGTAGCTATGAATTCTATAATTTTAGAAGCGAAAGAGATTCGTAAATCCTTCCTTCGGCTGAATAACCAGAAACTGGATATAATTAAAGGTGTTTCATTCGAATTGGATGCAGGCAAAATCACAATGATCGTCGGCGCTTCCGGTGCGGGGAAAAGTACACTGCTTCATATTTTGAGCGGACTCGATTACCCTGATAACGGAACAGTTAAAATTAAGGATACTGATATTTTTAAATTAAGCGATGAAAAATTATCTGCCTTTAGAAATAAAAATATCGGATTCGTATTTCAATTCCATCATCTTTTGCCCGAATTCGATGCATTAGAAAATGTTGCAATACCAATGATGATAAACGGTAAATCACTACTTCAGGCAAAGAAAGAATCTGAAAGTATACTTGATCTCGTTGGGTTAAGCGATCGAATTCATCATAAACCTTCGGAACTTTCAGGCGGTGAGCAGCAAAGAGTTGCAGTAGCGCGTGCACTTGCTAATAATCCTTCTATAATTTTTGCAGATGAGCCGACCGGGAATCTGGATTCTTTCAGCAGTTCAAAAATCCATGAATTATTCCAGGAACTGAATAGTAAATTGAATTTGACATTCTTAATAGTTACTCATAATCCGGAGCTGGTTAAAATATCGCATAATATTTTCGAAATGAGAGATGGACTTCTTACCAAGAAAAAATAAATAGAGGAATTCAATGAAAAGTTCGAGAAGAAAATTTATTAAAACCGCTTTAGCTTCCGGTGCTGCTATAGGATTATCCTCCGTTCCGATTTTCGCCGAAAACAAAGAAGGAAGAATTGAAATTCCTGATTCGATTTTTGAACAAAGTAAAAAAACTAACAATGTAGTAGGATTGGCATGTGAACCATTAGACAAAGTAAGAATCGGTTTCGTTGGACTTGGAATGCGCGGACCGGATGCGGTTGATAGAATGATGAAAATTGAAGGTGTCGAAATAAAAGCTTTGTGCGATTTACTTCCTGAGCGTGTAAAATCGGTTCAGGAAATGGTTAAGAAAGCAGGCAGACCAGAAGCAATTGAGTATTATGGAAGCGATAATGCCTGGATGAAAATGTGCGAACGTGACGATATCGATTTAATCTATTCCTGTACACCCTGGCACCTTCATGTACCTAATGCTGTCTATGCTATGAAGCATGGAAAGCATGCTGCAATTGAGGTACCGGCTGCAACTACATTAAAGGATTGCTGGGAATTGGTAAACACCGCTGAGAAAACCACAAGACATTGCATGATGCTTGAAAATTGCTGTTATGATTTTTTTGAACTGGCGACTCTCAATATGGTTAGAGAAGGATTACTTGGTGAAATTGTTCATGCTGAATGTGCATACATACATGATTTAAGATGGCTCAAGTTTGATAAGGAAAAAGGTTACCAGGGCATGTGGCGTTTGAAACATAGCATTAAACACACAGGAAGTTTGTACCCGACTCATGGAATCGGTCCTGTTGCACAAATAATGAATATAAACCGCGGAGATAAATTCGACTACCTAACCTCAATGTCAACCAATCAATTCGGAATGACCATTTACGCAAAAGAGAAATTCGGTTCTAATTCACCTGAAGCGAATCAAACCTATAAACTTGGCGATATGAATACAACTCTGGTAAAGACTAACAAAGGTCACACAATCATGATCCAGCATGATACTACAAGTCCGCGACCTTATAGTAGAATACACCTTTTAAGCGGAACAAAAGGAATTGCAATGAAATGGCCTCAGCAAAAAATTGCTCTTGAACCAAATCCTCATTCATGGCTGAAAGAGGACGAATATAAATTAGTAATGGAAAAATATGAACACCCTCTTGCAAAAAAGATCGGAGAGAAAGCAAAAGAGGTTGGCGGACACGGCGGAATGGATTTTATTATGGATTGGAGATTAATCTACTGTTTAAGGAATGGACTACCGTTGGATCAGGATGTTTATGATGCGGCATCATGGTCAGCATTGATAGAACTAAGTGAAATTTCCACATTGAATAAAAGTACAAGTGTTGAAGTGCCTGATTTTACGAGAGGTGCCTGGAAAACTACATCTCCAATTGGAATAGTATCTTAAATATTAATCCGCGGATGTCCGCTTGATCCGTGTTATCCGCATTCTATTTTCATGATACTTTATTAATCAAATAATCAGTAACAAGCCGAACTCCAAATCCGGTATCAAAATTCTTTGTATAGTTTGTAGATTCATGTTTGATAGAAGGACCTGCAATATCAAGATGCGCCCATGGAATTTTTTTATCGACAAAGTGTTCTAAAAATTTCCCGGCAGTTATTGCCCCGCCCCAACGCGGTCCTAGATTCGAAACATCCGCAATATCACTTTTAATCAATGAACTAAATTCTTTCCAGAATGGCAGACGCCAGATTCTTTCGAAAGTTTTAGAACCGGAATTTGTAAGGTCTTCTGCCAACTTTTCGTTGCTTGTGAATAACCCCGCAGTAAATAATCCAAGTGCAACTGCACAGGCGCCGGTTAAAGTAGCGAAATCAATAATCTCATCCGGGTTCTGCTGGGAAGCAAAATGTAAAGCATCGGCAAGGACTACTCTTCCTTCGGCGTCTGTATCTTTTACTTCAAATGTCTTGCCGGAAGATGCTTTTATAACATCACCCGGTTTGAATGAATTGCTGCCTATCATATTTTCAACCGCCGGGACAACACCAATAATTTCAACCGGTAATTTTAGTAATGCTGCAGTTCTAATAATTCCAAGTACTACTCCCCCGCCCGCCATATCAGCTTTCATTTCAAGCATTCCGGCTGTTGGTTTAATTGAAAGTCCGCCGCTATCATAAGTTACACCTTTGCCTACAAGAGCAATTTTTCTTTTCGGTTTTAATTTTGGTTTGTAATGAGCTACAATCATACATGGAGGATTTGCACTTGCACCGCCGACTGCAAGTATTGCATTCATCTTTCGTCTTTCAAGTTCTTTTTTATCGAACACCTTTACAGCAACACCAAATCGCTTGAGTTCTTTTTTTGCACGTGATGCTAATTCCATAGGAGTTAAAGTGATTGCAGGTTCGTTTACTAAATCCCTTGTAAAATAAACCGAATCAATTATTTTTTGGGAATTATCAATTGCATTGGCGAGAAGTTTTTTATCACTATAGTGAAATACGAAATCGAGCTTTTCTATTTTTTCTTTTTCAGATTTGTAATTATCGAAAGTATAATTCCCCAGAAGAACGCCTTCAATCATAGTCTGAACAAAGTAAGTTTCAGTCTCGAAATAATCCTTGAACCGGGAGTAAACAGGAAGAATAACATGGACTGAGTTAAGATGTTTTTTCTTAAGCGAAGGAACGAGTCCGGCAAAGTAATTTCTGAAAAAATCCGGAGTAAAATCTTCATCAATCTTAATCTTTTTCAGAAATAGAATTGATGGCTCTCCCTTTTCAGAATAGTAAACCAGTTCATCCGCTTTCTTATCGAGAAAACTTTTCCTCTGAATTTTGCTTAATGAAAAGTTGAGAGATTTATAGAACCCGTCCAGCAAAGTTCCGACTTTACTTGAGTCTATAAAAAATTTGACCAGAGCAGAACTATCACCGAAATTAATCCGGTCGGTTTCAGCTTTAATATTTAATTTGAAATTCATCATCACTCCTTTTCATTAATATATTTCTTTGCTGCAGTGATTACTTCATTTATAATATCATCAATTTTAATATTGAAAAACCTCGCGCCGGAAGCATTTGAATGACCGCCGCCTCCAAATTCCGATGCCAGTTTATTAACCGCAATACTCCCCTTGGATCTAAAACTAACCTTCACACCATCTTTCAATTCATAAAGAAGTATCCCAATTTGAACCGAATGAATTGATAAGCAGTAATTTACAAATCCGTCAACGTCCGCCTCCACAGCATTATGCTTTTGCTGAACTTCATTCGGCAACGTCATAATCGCTATTTTTTTTGTGGAATCAAGTTCAATTGAATTAAGTGCTTCACCTAATAATTTAATACGACTGAAATGGAATTGATCATAAACCTTATTATAAATCTCAGTCGGGTTTAAACCAAATTCCAATAACTCGGCAATTATTCTATGAATTTTAGGAGAAGTACGTTCGAATCTGAAAGAACCGGTATCGGTCATAATCGCGGTATATATCTGATAAGCAATTGGATAATCAAGTTCTATGATGTTAGTTGATTTAATAAAATCATATAGTACCTCACCCGTTGAAGAGTATTCCGTTCCACCAATAAACAAGTCGTAAAATTTCTCGGGATCCTGATGATGATCTATGCATACTTTAGTTTTCTGAAATGACCTTAAACCATTTTCCATCCTTACTACACGATTAGCCTGGTTCAAATCAAGTAACATCATAACATCTGCATCATTAAAAATGTTTTCATGAATTATTTCATCATACCGCTCAATAACTATTTCTTCATCTAAAAATTCCAAATTGTAAGGAGTATAACTATGATTTACAATCCGAGCTTTTTTACCAAGTTTTTTTAGAACTAGATAAAGTGCGAGTTCAGAGCAGATTGCATCTGCATCCGGATTTACATGTGCGGTAATTAAGAAATTATTGTTACTCTCAATTATTTTTTTCAACTGATCAAATTGATTCATCTGAAATGATAAATATTTTTGAAATGTGTAATTTTGAAAAACTTGAAAACAGTAATAGAACTATTGATAATCGAAAGTTGAATTTAGTTATTAGGGTTCGATTCCTAATATCAATAATGGAACCGGTGGATTATTGCGACCATGTCTTAAAACATTGTACACCTCTCCTTCATAGTAGGCTACTCCACTACTCATCCGCGATTGCATTTTCTTTGTCGGTAATACCTCAATGCCAAGATTAATAACCCCACCAGAATAAAAAAGTAAATGTTTTACAAACAAATCGAAAGCGACAAATGCATATTTACCAAATTGGAATTAAAAAGCAATTTTACTAATACTAAGTCTGGCTGTCCATAGAACTTCAATATTTACTTAATCTTGTTAACAAGTTATTCAACAAAGA
>JAGUYK010000018.1 GCA_020061355.1 Ignavibacteriales bacterium
TCAAAGACAAATAGACCGACAGAATTGTCCTTTGCGTTGATCTCAATCGGGATCATCAGATAATTCGAATCGAATTTCTGAATTCGCATATCTTCCATCAGGTCTGTGTATTCTTTGGCATGCTTATTTGAGTCAGGTGGATAATTGTTCATAATGGGGTAATCTTGACCATTCCTATTTGCAAAATACAGGTGCCAATTCGGGAACAGATGGCTTGTTGATCAATTTGATGATTTGGCTGGAAAATTCTTCTAAGGATCTGGCATTAATTTGTTTGATCATGTTTTTTATTTCGAACGGAAAGTGAAAGCTTTCTCCACAATAACCTGCATCTATGCAACCGACAGGATTCTGTAACAACTTTGCCCGAAAGCCTTTATTAATCACGGCTGCATGGATTAACCGACCAAATTCAGCGTTGATATCCACATTATGGCTTTTAATTATTGTTGAATGGTCTGTTGATAGTTTATTAATTTGCGCTAAAGGTATCATTTTTTCTCCTATTATTCTTGACTGAGTGACCATAATAAGACCACTATACCGATTGATATCAAGATATCCCCTAAACTGAATGCCACTTTGTAGGAAATCCAGTCTGGCACTGTAAACCTATCGGATAAAAGAGCTAATTTGGTATCATCCAGGACGAGAATACGATCTTTTGTCAGTCCCAATCGGGTGCCTGCTTCCCAGGCTTCAACTGGTTTTGAAGGAACCATACGATGTAAGGTTTCAGGAAGAATGGGCATCCATCCGCCATTGATAGAAATAACCAAAAAATTGCTTAATAAACCGAGACCTAAATACCAAAATCCAGGGTGCGCCAGATTCGCTGCCGTAAAAATTACTAAGCCCAACATCGTTGAGATTTGAAGATAAGGTATAACACTCTCCGGTATCCAACGACCAACGGAGGGAATGTAAAAAGCAAAAACCTGTGGAATGACAGAGAGAAAAACAAGCCACTCCAAATTAAATTTTGGGAGTTTTAAAGTTCGATTCTTAAGCCTGGCTCGAATCAAAGTCGCAGACAGGCCAATTACAATCGCCAGTATTAAAATCATAAAAATATTAAGTTCGCAATAAAGAATAAATTAACGTGGCTATTAAATTAATAGCATTCCCATACTGATGATTTTTATTTAATTGTTTGTAGGAATTTATCCACCGTTAATTCCAGTTGCTCCAGGTGCACCAGCTCCAATAACAAATAAAGTCAAGATCAAGACAAAAACAAGAACTCTATAATCGAAAGAACGAACAACTAAACCAATTTTATTAATAGTATTTGTGAACATAGCTCATCTCCTTAAATATAGTAATGAATCATAATTATCCAGAAACCGGTCTCAAAGCAGGCATTAAATGGGTCTCATGAGAAACATTTGACATCACATATGACAAATGTAACTTTTAAAAATTATTTATTTCTTAATTAACTCTATATGAAAATAATGCTTTATTAAACAGAGAGGTGTAAGTTTTTTAAAAATTATTATTTCAATAGAGACTCATAAAGTTCATGAGTTTGTTGAGATGGTGAAGCATTGATTTCTCGTTCCAGTACTTCTATACACCGTTGATATTGGTGGACGATTGCAGGACGATTCCCCATTGCAGCATAAATTCTCATTGCTTGTCTGTATGCATCTTCAAATAAAACATCCTCATTGATTGCTCTCTGACAATATTCTAAAGATAGTTCATAATTCGATTGGTCAAAGTAAATCATGGAAATTTGAAGAAGAATATTCAGATAAATTTGACGAAGATATTCTCGTGGGCTAAGAACCCAATTATAATCAATCGTTGACAAGAAATCACCCTTATAAAGCTTTATAGCTTCCCTAAAATGTGATAATTTTTCAATTGGATTTTTCACTTTATTTCCAAGAGCATTTTCTCTTAAGAAGTTCTCCACGTCATATTCGTAATCCAGTTTGTCGTTAAATCGATAAACGTTTTGATCTAAAATGACACAGTCTTTTCCCAAAGCACGTCGCAATCTATAAATGGTATTTTTGAATCTAAACTTAGCTTCTTCAATGGTTGCATCTGGCCAGAACACTAAACTGATTTCATCCTTGGTCATCCCTTCTGGATGTGCCATAAGCATGAAAAGTAAATCCTTTGCTGCTTGTGTTTGCCACTTAGAACTGGTTACAATTTGATTATTGACCATCACCTTCATACGCCCAAGAGAACAAATAATAATTGTTGGAGAGTCATAAGTAATAATAATGGCTTTTTGGCGTAATTCCCGTCGAAGCATAGGTAAATTTTCTAAAAACAAATTAATGTGACCAATAAAATTAGAATATTCTTTTTGCAACAAATCGGGGATAAATGAATCAATGTATTTTTTAAAACGGGAAGCAGTTGATACCAATGCAGCATTTTGATATTCGCTATCCAAAGACGAGATAACAATCAATAAATGTTCAATCACCTTTTCAGGTTGATTGTTACTAATGTAAGCTAATGCCAAGAATAAATGGGCTTTTTCATATTGAACTTTATGACCACCTGTTTCGAAAAATCGTGATGTTTCTTCCAAGGAAGAGATTATTTCAATAGCTTTATTTTCCTTTATCTTTACACCAGAAAACTCTAAATCAATTAGGTGGCGTTCCATTGTAGAACCATCTGCTCCAACTAATTCATAAGCTTGCTTAAAAAGATTTTCACTTGATTCAAATTCTTTTAGATTTGACAATAATATGGCTTTTTGAATTTTTATGTAAACCTGTAAAAAATGCTCCTGAGCGCTATCAGATATAACTTCTGCCATATGATATGCCTGTAAAGCTTGCTCATCAGCTTGTATTTCGGCATAGATATCACCTAAACCAGTTAATATATACGCCTCCATCCTTGCATACCCACAAGACCTGGCGTACTTTAAAGCTTCTTGAAAAGAATGACTTGCGCTTTTATAATCACCAAATAATTGCTGTAAAACACCTAAATTATTGAGCAAATTAGACAACCATAGCGGATTTTCGACATGTTTCCAATATTTCAAAGATGTTAGGTAAAATTCTTTTGATTGAGAATAATTCCCCAAGTTTTCATATACCAGACCAATTTCTATTTGAATAATGGCCACATTTTTATTTTCATCAATGGACTTCATTATAAAAAGAGAGCTCTCTAAATTTGAAAGAGCATTTTGCAAGTTACCTTTGTGAAAATCACATAAGCCAATACATCGAAGAGCTTCTCCCTTTTGTTTTAGTTTTGATTCGTCATCTCCAATTAATGACAAAATTTCTTTTGAATCCTTGATCGAATCTTCGAGTTTGCCTGTCAATCGTAATGTAGCCGCTCGCATGTTTAATGTAGTAATCACGTCTGTCCGATCATCAGGTAAAGACATTGAATCTAAAGCTTGATTGTAGAGTGACATTGCCAAAGAGGTGTTTCCCAATACCCATGCTACATTACCCTGCAAAGCAATAATATATGGTTTGGAATTTAACACATCTGTTGGTAGAGAATCAAGCCAGGCTGAGAGTGTCGATAGTCTACCATTTAAAATCATTTCTAAACCAACTTGTTCAATTAGTTGGATAAGGTCTTCTTGAGA
>JAGUYK010000033.1 GCA_020061355.1 Ignavibacteriales bacterium
GCTAATTCTTCTCTAATTCGTTCATAAATAAGAACGTTTGCATCTACTGCCATACCCATTGTTAAAACAATTCCGGCAATACCGGGTAATGTTAATGTCCCTTGGAAACCAGCTAACACTCCCAATATAATTAACATTGTGACAATAATTCCTATATTTGCCATTGATCCGGCTTTCTTATAATAAACGATCATAAATACAGCAACCATTAAATAACCCAACCACATAGAATTAAATCCCTGGCTAATTGAATCCTGACCCAATGATGGACCGACAGTTCTTTCTTCAATAATATCGATTGGGGCTGGAAGTGCACCGGCTTTAAGCACGATTTCCAAAAGTTTAGCTTCATCAAGATTTGGTATTCCGCTAATCTGTGAGTTACCGGAAGGAATTTTACCCTGAATAGTTGGAGCAGAATAAGCAACACCATCTAATACAATGGCACATCTTTTTCCGATGTTAGAACCGGTTATCCTTGCCCATTCGCGTGAGCCTTCGGAGTTCATCTGCATTGAAACAACAGGTGCAGATGTTGTGGGGTCCAGGTTTGCCTGTGCATCAACAATAACACCGCCTGTCAGCTCAGCCTGCTTGTTAACCATATAAAGTCTATAATATTGAATACCTCCGTCAGCCATTTCGGGTTTAGCTTCGTATATAAATTCTACGTTATCTGGAATTACTTTTTTTACTTCTGGACGACTTAACAAATTGTTTAATACATCACGGTCAGATTCCTTTACAAATGCATCTGCCATTCTTCCTTGTGGATCAATTAAACGAGCAATTCCAAAAAAAGGATGTTGCTTTGTAAATTCTGCTTCTGTTAAATCTTTAGTTGTATCTCTTTCAATAGTTTTAGAGGATGAATCTTTTGCTGCAAGCACTTCGTCAATTCTATTCATTATTGGAATTGCGAAATCTGGATCTTTTAACAGTTTGAACTCCAGCAATGCTCTTCCCTGCAAGAGTCTTTTTGCTTCTTCTTCTCTTGAGATGCCGGGAAGTTCTACAATAATTCTTCTTGAGCCTTGTTTTTGAATACTTGGTTCAGAGACACCATATTGGTTTATTCTGTTATTAATAATTTCCAATGCACGGCTTACAGCATCGGATTCCTGTTCAAGTAATCTATTTTGAATATCCGCATCATCTTCACGGATAGTACCGAAATACCGGCTTAATCGGATCCCTTTTTCCTGCATTTTTTGAGATAGAATTGTAACAACATTTTCTTCGGACAATTTTGATTCTCGTTCAGCGTCGCTTAAAAGTTGTTTGAACTGCTCATCGGGATCTTTAGCAAGTCTTTCAAGAAGTTTTGCTGTATTAACTTCCATTACAAGATACATACCGCCCTGTAAATCAAGGCCCAGTTTAACTCTTTTATCCCGCGCTGATTTGTAATCGGGATTACTTGAAAGAATGCTATCCTTTTTTGCTTGAATAAATTCTTTTAATTCGATCGCTGAGATTTCCGGATTGCTCTGTTTTATACTCTGACTTAGAGATTCAAGTGTTTTTCCGACCTCTTTGTTGTTCAGATAATCTTGATATGTGGGATAAAGCAAGTATAAACTAAGAGCAATAGCACCTATGATTAATATTAATCTAAATCTTATTTCTTTCATTCCGAATCTTGAGTTTAGTTAATAAAATTTTTCAATTAAGTTATTGATTATTTTGAAAACCGGAAGTCTCCGGCTATTTTCTATTCTCTTACAACCCATGTTTTAATTGTAGCAGCAACACTTGGATGTAATTTTACAGAAACCGAGTAAATGCCAAGTGCTTTGATCGGCTCTGTAATTTCAATTTTACGTCGATCGATTTCAAAGCCTTTTTCTTTGATAGCATCTGCAATCATTTGATTAGTCACGGAACCGAAAATCTTATCTTCTTCGCCAACTTTAACAGAAATTGTAATCGATATTTTTTCTAATTCCGCAGCTAACTTCTGAGCATCATCAAGTTCTTTAACTTCTTTTTTAACGATCTGCTTTTTTTCTTCTTCCAGAGCACGGATATTTCCGGGTGTTGCCTGATATGCTATTTGTCGGGGAATGAGGTAATTCCTGGCATAACCATCTTTTACAACTACAACATCGCCCACTTTTCCGAGCTGATCAAAGTTTTTTCTTAATATTACTTTCATAGTATCACTCCCTATTTAACCGCTTCTGAAACGAACGGTAGAATTGCCAAATGACGGGCTCTCTTAATTGCTGTAACTAATTCGCGGTGTTGCTTAGCACTAAGCCCTGTTATCCTTCTCGGAATTATTTTACCCTGATCGGTTAGAAACCTCTGGAGCTGTTTTGATTCTTTGTAATCGATATAACTATCGATAATCCTCTTTACTTTTTTAGTTTTTACTTCTTTTCTCATTTTTTATCACCATTTTTCATTAGATCTGATTCTTCATCAGTCAAAAATTTATCAAATGAATTATCTTCATAGTCGGAATCTTCAACAGAAGAGTCAACGGCAATATCAACACCGTTTTCCTGATTCTTGCTGAATTTATTTAAGAACTGGATTCTCTTTGCTTTAATTTCAACAACTGTTCTGTTTTTACCATCTTCAGTTTTAAAAGTTCTGCTCTGTAATTCGCCATCAATGAGTACAGCACTTCCTTTCTTAAGACGATCTTTGCAGCTATCGGCTAATTTATTCCAGGCAACAACACCAACATAGCATACATCTTCTTGCCATTGGTTACTACTGTCTTTGTATCTTCTGTTTGCAGCAATGTGAAAATTAACAACAGGCGTATTGTTAGATGTTTGTCGGAAAACTGGATCCTTTGTTAAATTGCCGGCAACAATAACACTATTAAGTTCTGGCATCTTTAGTTCAGCCATCGTGACCTCCATTACTTGACTTGTTTAGTTAAACTTTACTTTCATTGTTATTTGGAACTTCTTCTTCAATAATCACATCAACTGTTTTGGAAGATTCCTTTTGCTTGGCGATTGCTTCAAGAGCAAACTTGTCAAGAGCAATAGTAATATAACGGATTATGTTTTCATCCAAACGATAGTTACGTTCTAAAGTTGTAATTAATTGGGTCGGAGCTGTAAAGCGCAATACAAGATAATAACCGCTCTTTGCTTTTTTGATTGGATAAGCGAGACGTTTTCTGCCCCATTTATCAACTTCTAATATTTCACCACCGTTGGTAGTGAGTACTTCAAGTATTCGTGAGATCGTTGCTTCGATCTGCTCATCTTCGAGAGCAGCATTAATTAAAACAACACTCTCGTAGTTTCTGGCTCGCATTCTTTTCACCTCCCTTTGGACGTTTGGCCTACCACACTGCGAATGTCAGTAAGCAGGGTTAATAAATTAGGACACAAAAATAAGACTATTTAATAAGCGGCGCAATAACTAAAGATACAACCGACATAAGTTTAATCAATATATTTAACGATGGTCCGGAAGTATCCTTAAAGGGGTCACCCACAGTATCGCCTACAACAGCTGCTTTATGAGCATCTGAGCCTTTAACATAGGTAAATCCCTCTATTTCAATTCCCCCTTCTATTAACTTTTTAGCATTATCCCAGGCACCACCTGAATTTGACTGGAAAATAGCCATTAATACCCCGCTAACCGTAACACCGGCAAGTAAACCGGCTAACATTTCTTTACTTGCAAAACCGACAATGACTGGTATTACTATGGCCATCAAACCCGGAAAAATCATTTCTTTAATTGCAGCTTTAGTAGAAATTTCAACGCACTTTGAATATTCTGCTTTTGCAGTTCCTTCACGTAACCCTTTTATTTCTCTAAATTGTCTTCCGACTTCAATTATCATTTGTTTAGCTGCTCTTCCAACGGCACCCATTGCTAAAGCGGAGAATAAAAATGGAAGCATTGCGCCTACAAAAACTCCTCCCATTATTATTGGTTGAGCAATATCTATAACTTTAATTTGTGCCTGATGCATGTAAGCACTGAAAAGAGCTAAAGCAGTTAACGCTGCCGACCCAATTGCAAAACCTTTGCCAATTGCAGCTGTTGTATTTCCAACAGCATCTAACTTATCTGTTCTTTCACGTACTTCTTTCGGAAGTTCTGACATTTCAGCAATACCTCCGGCATTATCAGAAATAGGTCCGTAAGCATCAACGGCAAGTTGAATTCCGGTCGTTGATAACATTCCTAATGCAGCAATAGCAATTCCATACAGATTAGCAAAATGATATGATCCAATAATTCCCGCAGCGATTATGATAATTGGAAATGCTGTGGACATCATTCCAACACCTAAACCGGAGATGATATTTGTGGCAGCTCCGGTAATTGACTGGCTGGCAATTTCGAATACAGGTTTATTATCCGTACTAGTATAATACTCAGTTATCATTCCTATTAAAACACCTGCTGCTAAACCAATTAGAGTAGCATAAAATACTCCCATGCTTGTGTAATTAAATCCTTCAAATGACCAACTCTCCGGAAGGAGATTGGTTATTAAAAAGAATGAGGCAATGATCATCAACCCGGCGGCTAAAAATTCCCCGGTGTTTAATGCTTTTTGAGGATTACCTCCTTCTTTAACTCTTACAAACAAGGCACCTACAATCGATAGAAGAATTCCTGCCCCTGCTAAGAGAAGAGGAAGTAGAACCGCTTCCAGTCCAATTTCTGGAACATCAGGGTTGGCAAATATTGAACCTAATACCATTGTGCCTACAATTGCACCAACAAAGGATTCAAATAAATCAGCACCCATTCCCGCAACATCTCCAACATTGTCGCCCACATTATCAGCAATTACAGCTGGATTGCGCGGGTCATCCTCCGGAATTCCTTCATAAATTTTTCCGGCAAGATCAGCGCCTACATCTGCAGCCTTTGTGTAAATTCCGCCACCTACACGCGCAAACAACGCAATTGATGAAGCTCCAAGTGAGAAACCTGATAATACATTTATTATTCTTCCTAATTCCAAAGTGTTAGAAATATCCCATATGTTTGAGTAGAGTAGCAGAAGGGAACCAAGACCCAGAATTCCTAATCCAACTACATTCATACCCATAATTGAACCGCCTGAGAATGCTATTTGTAATGCTGCGCCAAGACTTTTTCTTGCTGCATTAGTGGTTCTTACGTTAGCTTTTGTTGCAGCCATCATTCCAAGGAATCCGGAGAGTGCAGAAGTAAAAGCACCCCCCATAAACGAAACTGCAATTAACCAGGATGAATCTTCTCTTCCATTATTAGAAATGCCTAACAGTAAAGCTATTGCAAGAACAAAAAATATTAAAACTTTATATTCGGTCTTAAGGAATGCAATTGCACCTTCACGTATATAATTTGAAATTTCCACCATTCGTTCAGTGCCGGGATCCTGTTTAGAAATCCAGGAATTTTTAAGGTATGAGTAAAGCAGAGCAAATAAACCAAATAGTGGAATTATATATATTAGCCAAGTCATATTAATCTCCTAATTGGGCTCTTCTAATGATTCTTGTTGATTTGATTTTTTTATTTTATTCTGCTTACTATAAAAATTCAACATCGAGTTATAGCCGCCGGTGATGAACTCATAAATCAACTCTTGTGAAAAACCAAAACTTTCGCGCATTGTTTCCATTTCAGATTTGGAGAATTTATCAAGAACAAAACCAGATAATTCTCCTTTTTCGAATTGATTACCGACACCAAATCTCAGGCGGGGGAATGTATCATCTTGTAAGCTATAAATAATTGATTTCAATCCATTATGTCCGCCGTCGCTTCCGCTTTTTCTTAAACGTATTTTACCGAGGGAGAGGTTCACATCATCAACAATTACTAACATTTCTTTTACATCGATTGAGTTATCAATTACAAAATCGAGTACGGCTGCACCGCTAAGGTTCATGAATGTAGTAGGCTTAATTAAAAAAAAATCGGAAGATCGCAATGTACCTTCCGAATATAAATATTCTCTTTTTGAAGACTTGAAAATTAATTTGTGTTTATCTGCAAAATAATCTAGAATATGAAAACCGATGTTATGCCTAGTCAACTCGTATTTTTTTCCGGGATTGCCCAGACCAATTACAGCTCGCAAAACTCAATTATTCCTCATCTTCTACCTGCTTGCCTTTACTGATTACCTCGGGTTCAACTTTTTCTTCACCTAAAGTTTCAGCTACTGCAACAGGGGCTTCAACTTGTGCTCTTGGCATTACAACTGCAACAATTATTACTTCTTCATTATGAAGAAATTTCACTCTTTCAATTGAAAGATCTTTTACGTGTACAGCATCGCCAACGCCTAAATCCGAAATGTTAATAGTAATATGTTCCGGAATGTCACCAGGCAAACATAAAACATGTAATTTGTACATCGATTGCTGAATGATTCCACCGTCTTTAATTCCTTTGGGTTGACCTTCAATTGCAATCGGCACTTCGATATCAATTTCCTTATCGAGAGAAATTCCAAGTAAATCAAAATGAACAATTTTATCCGTTACAGGATCGAATTGAATATTTTTCAAGATGGATTTTTTTACTTCATTATCTCCCAGTTGAAGATCAATGATATGAGCTTCAGAAGTATATACAATTGGGTTTAGAGATAATTCCTGTACCGAAATTGGAATCGGTTCAGTCCCTTTAGTATAGTATATACCCGGTATTTCGCCATTTCTTCTTAATTTATTAACGGCTCCCTTGGTAGATAATTCTCTTTTTTTTGCCTGAATTGTTATTTCTGACATTGCTTAATGACTCCTAATAATTATTTTAAAACTATAATTTGTCTTTATCTATTTCGAATAAAGAACTTATTGATTCATTTCTATTTGATCGGATTATTGCCTCAGCAAATAAGCCGGATGCAGTCCTTACAACGATTTTACTACTTTTATTACTTTTTAAGGGAATACTATCTGTCACATAAAGTTTTTCAATATCACTTGCCTCAATTTTTTTAAGCGCTTCACCGGATAATAATGGATGAGTGGCAACACCATAAACTTTTTTTGCAAGATTCTTTTTTAATGCATTGACAGCAGCAACAAAAGTTCCTCCTGTATCAATCAAATCATCTACCAGTAAAACATTTTTATTTTCAACGTCTCCTATTAAATTCATAATTTCAACTACATTATGGTCCGGTCTTCGTTTATCAATTACAACAAATTCTGCATTAAGCTTGTTCGCGTAAGAGCGCGCTAATTTAATACCTCCGATATCAGGAGAGACAACTATAAGATCCTCAATCTTTTCTTTGAAAAGAACAGTAAAGATCGGAGAAGCATAAAGGTGATCGAAAGGAATATCAAAGAAACCTTGTATCTGAGCAGCATGTAAATCCATTGTAATTACTCTATCTGCTCCGGCGACAGTAATTAAATTAGCAACCAATTTTGCCGAAATAGAAACGCGAGGTTGGTCTTTTCGATCCTGTCTTGCATATCCAAAATACGGAATAACAGCCGTTACCCTTTTTGCAGATGCGCGTTTTGCGGCATCCAGCATTATAAGTAACTCCATTAAATTTTCTGCCGGTGGTTGTGTAGACTGAATAATATAAACATCCCGGCCTCTTATATTATCCTTAAACTTGACCCAGATTTCACCGTCGCTGAACTTCTTCTCATCTATCACACCTTGTTGTAAACCCAGATATTCACAGATTTTTACAGTTAATTCAAGACTAGATGTACCGGAAAATATTAACGGTTCTTGTTCCAAGTTGGTTTTTTTATTTATTTTTCAAAAAATAGACGCCAAATATATGCAAATAACTGGGGTTAGTCAACCCTGAATATTTCTCGCAAGTTTATATAAATCAAGAAGTTAGAGAAAAAAATATTATTTAAAGCGCTTGCTGAATAAATAAATAACAACAATAATGAGTACGAAAAGAGCACTATAATAGATCCACGAGGGCGTCTCTTTCAGTTTAAAAGGTCTATACGTAGCTGATATATATTTTCCCGTTCCAATCTCATCCAAATAATATTTCCATGTAAGTTTATTCCTTGAAATTTCAGTTGCATTATGACTTAGTATTTCACCGGGTAAATAATAAGTATATGTCATAGTAAAGTCTTTGCTTTTCATTCCAAACCCAGTTGCTATCGGTGCAATAAATTGAGAAAAAATCTTTGTATTGTTCTCACTCTCCTTTATTGAAAGCTTGGAATCTTTAAAAGCCGGAAGCTGATTCAAAGAATCGAGGCTGTTGAAACCGAACTCAACCTTTGCGTGAATTGTACTATCTGAAAAATCACGATAGACTTCAACATTTTTAATTATGTTAAATTCGGAAGTAAATTCTTTGTAAACAGAATCTTTTTCGAATAAGCCGAGCTGCTCAACTATAATAGAATCGCGGGAGGATGTCCATTTCATCCAGTAATGAATGAACATATTACCGGATCCGTCTTTTTTAATAGTTGTTACCTGAGTGTAATCTAAGCAGCCGATAATAATTAATAGAAATAAAAATGCAGGAAATATTCTCTTCATTTGAGTTTCGATTTTTTTGCACATTCAATATGCAAAAATAATAAGAAACAAAATAGAAATTTGATATGAATTGAATGCTGACTATTTTTGCACGGCTAAATTAATATTGTTCATTAAAGAGGTTTATATGCCAACTTATGAATATAAATGCATTGAATGCGGATATTTATTTGAAAAGTTTCAGAGGATTACCGAGGATCCATTAAAAGAGTGCCCCAATTGTAAAGGGCATATTAAACGGCTCATTAGTGCTGGCTCAAGTCCAATTTTTAAAGGGAGCGGATTCTACCAAACAGATTATAAAAATAAATCAAATCAGAGTATTTCAAAATCGGAATCAAAGGTTGAATCGAAAACCGAGACTAAAACTTCAAAATAAAAACGCCCCGAATTTCCTGGGCACTTTTTTAAAAGTCATACCCAATCGAAAAATAATAACGTGGACTGGAGAATCCTTCAACATTATATTTCCAGGCAACATCGAAACGCCATAGGAATAGAAGATAAAGTCTAAATCCAACACCTGTACCTATTAGCAGGTCATTTGTTATTGTATCGCCAAACTGATTTTTGGTAAACGGTTTTAGTTTGCTTGTTTCATTCCATGCAGCACCGGCATCTATAAAAGCAACGCCTAAAATATTCTGGAAGAATAATGGAATTGGTCCTGTAAGTAAATATCGAATCAATGGCATTCTCAATTCCAGATTAAGAAGTGAATACTTTGAGCCGATTCTTTCAGCGTAATCATATCCTCTTAATGGCAAAGCGGGAGACAAGAATGCAAAATCTGATGCAGTTTCTATTGGAATATCCTGTGTTGCGAAAGTGCGATTGATCCAGTTATCAGTTCCGCCCATAAAAAATTTTTGGGGGTTAGCGCCACCGGAATATCCTCCGGATAACCTGAATACAAATGAATTATCGAACCAGAAGCGCAAGTATTTTCTGTAATCATAAACCATAGAATAGAAACTTTGCTTCTTATTGAAAATCCCCGGATTACCAAATAAAGTTAAGTTATATCTTGTCCCTTCAATAGGTGAAGTATAACCATACATTACATTATCGTGAACAAAGCTAAGTGCCGGGACAATATAGGTGGCTTTATCCGAAGCGACAAACACGTTATCTAAATTTTCCGATGTTACGCTCATTACACTTAAGGAACCATCAAATCTATAAAACCGGCTTAACGGGTAACTCGCAGATACCACAGCACCGAAATTTCTGAAGCGATAGAGTTCCGATCCGAAAAATGAATTCCTATATAAAAATCTCGCAGTATGAAATGCTTCTATCCCGAAATTTATACGATTTTCGAGATAGTAATAAGCTAAACCGTAATCACTGTTTTTAATATCAATTTGAAGTGACGTTATTCCAATTAAACGGTGATTTCCTAAAACATCGCTGAAAGATAAAACAGTTGTACCGAGCAAACCGTATAAGGAACTATAACCTGCATTGGCATATATCAGGTCAGGTGTGAAATTAATTTTATACCTGTTAACTAAAAAGTTTCCATCGTCATCAAGCTTTTGAGAGAAAACCTGTTCGCGGCTTTCAATCCTTGTGCTATCCGACTTTATATCCCGGCCTCCAAAAACATATCGACTATATTCTGATGTAACAGAATCTGTTTTAGCCTCCTCTTCGGAAACATATTCTCCAATAAATATTCTCTTAGATTTCTCATCTGTTGAATCACTAACATTTACAAGTGCTTTAGCTGTATCATCAATTTCTTTATAGCTTTCATCAACGAATAATTTAAGTGGTTCGGATCCATTGTTAATTAAACTTGCCATGTATCTTGTAGGTTTTAGCGTATCGGATTCCAACTTCATATCAAAGGGATTATTCATCATAAAAATATTATAACCCATTTTATACAATGATGTAAATGCTAATTTTTTCCCGTCATATGAAAGTGAAATTTGACTGATCTGAGTGTATGAATCAGTTATCGGAATTGCTTTCAAGTCAACCAAGTTTTGTTCAGAGGAGGATTCATCAAGAACGACTTTTTTCCTGTAAATATTATCAACACCGTTTTTATCGGATATAAAAAGAATTTCTATACCATCGCTTGAAAATGCGGCAAACCTTTCATTGCTTAAAGACCAATCGGTTAATCGTTCGATAACCCTCGATTCAACATCGCATAAATATAAATCCAGCTGATTATAATTATGGTCCTGCATCATAAAATTATCGCGAATTTTTGAACCATTTAAGATATCGTTTCTGTCAGAAGAAAAAACTATTTTACTTCCATCGGGTGACCAGACGGGATCAAAATCACTAAAAATGTCGTTGGTTATATTATCAAGTTCTCCGTTCACTAAATTATATACATATACATCCGACTGTTTCGAATTATGTCCGTTAAATGCAATTTTATTACCGTCACGGGACCAGTTAACAGATTCAATACCCGGCATTTGAAATGGTAATTCTGAACTTGTACCGGTTTCAGTATCAATAATACTAATGCGGTCGAATCCCCGGCTTTTTATTGAGAGAGCAATTCTTTTATTATCCGGCGCCCATGTAAGTGAGGGATGAAGAAGATTGAGTTCTTCAAAATCATTTGTTCTGCCGCTTTCAACTACTCTTTTTAATACTTTACCTGTACTTGCTTCCATTATATATACATCAAGGTAAATATCGCGGTCTGATATAAATGCTATTTTATCTCCTTGCGGCGAAAGAGCCGGACTTGAGTTATAAAATCCACCGTCCTTCCGATTATCAGTTAGTCTTTTAGCAAATTCATCCGGATCGTTTTTTATTGCAATATCGGGCCAGTATTCCTTCTTCAAACTTTTTTTCCAGCGTTCGTTTAATTCTTCAAGATTAATTCCAATTGAAGCTTTCAGTGCAGCTTCCAGTGATCCCAACCCTTGAATCTTATTCATTATCTCGGTTATCTTCTGCCTTCCGTAAGTATCTGAAATATACTTGAAAACGGATTGTCCGCCTCTATAACCGAGATAACCGGTAAGCTGATTGATATTAGGCAAGACTTCGCTAATAACAGCGTTTCTTATAAACATATCGGTGTTGGTTTCCCATCCCTGAGAAAGAAATTCAGCACTCCCCTCCATAAACCAGTGAGGTAGCTGTAATGTAATTCCTTTTGAAATTATATTCTGGACACTTCCGCCATAATATAAATCTTGCATAACTGCATGTACTAATTCATGATGAATAACGTGCCGGAATTTTTCATACGAACCTTCAAACGGGAAAACGACACGGTTTTTGAAAGGTTCTGTAAATCCACCTATACCCTGACTCAAATATGCATCCGTTACATTAGTCTCATTAAAATCGTTATGGGAATTGTAAACAATAAGTGAGATTCTGCTGTTAACTCTGTAATTAAAATCATTATGTAACTTTTCAATCGCATCTTCTGCAACAGATGCTGTAAATTCAGCAATCCTTTCTCCGCCATCAGAAAAATAAATATCGAAATGTCTGGATTGAATGAAAAACCATTTATAGTTTTTATATTGAACTTTATTCTGACCGAATTGAGCTGATGCATTACCAGATACAAGCATCAGTAATATGAAAGAATAAATTATTTTTTTCATAGCTGCACCTTTTACATATTCTTTTTAATCAAGTAAAGTAAAATCAATTTCTCGCTTTTCGTTATCGACACGCACCAGTTTTACATTTATTTTATCACCGAGACGAATTCTTCTACCTGTTCTTTTTCCGGTAATAGCATAATTTTTTTCATCGAAAGTATAATAATCGTCTTCTAAATCTTTGTACCTGATCAATCCTTCTGCCAAATTTTGGCTCAGCTCAATGAATATTCCGAAATTTGTAATTCCCGAAACAACACCGTGAAATTCAGTCCCTACTTTACCTTTCAAGTATTCTATTTGTTTCAGCTTAACAGATAATCGTTCTGCATTTACTGCATTTCGTTCTTGAACGGACGAATGATTGCAAATTTCATCCAATTCTTCTACTGAAAAATTTTTCTCTTGATTATTCTGTAAATAATTAAAAATTATTTTATGGACAATTAAATCCGGGAAACGCCTGATTGGCGAAGTAAAATGTGTATAATCTTTAAATCCCAAACCGTAATGTCCGATGTTATTTGTCGAGTAAACTGCCTTAGCCATTGATCTTATTGCAACCTCATTAACCACTGCTTCTTCCTCTGTTCCTTTACAACTTTCCAGCAATTCTTGAAACTGTTTCGATTTATTTGCCGAATTAGGATCAAATGAGTATCCAAGCGATTTTACGAATCTTGAGAACTCTATTATTTTTTCCTTATCAGGTAAATCGTGTATTCTATAAACAAAAGGAAGCGGTAAATTGTTCTTTTTCGGTTTTAAATGTCCGGCCACTATTTGATTTGCAAGAAGCATCATCTCTTCGATAAGGTTATTGCTTTCTCGAACTTCTTTTATTTTAATTTCTACCGGAATTCCGTTTTTATCAAGTATAAATACAACCTCGGGCGAGAAAAAGTTTATACTTCCTTTCTTAATTCTTTTAGCCCGCAGTTTTTTTGCAAGGTCATTCAGTAATAATATTTTATCCTTCAGATCACCGTTGCCTTTTTCAATAATTTGTTGAACTTCCTCGTATGTAAATCGGCGTTTACTATTTATTATAGTCTTTTTTATTTCATACGAAACAATCTTTGCCAAAGGTGTCATCTCAACCAGCACCGAAAAAGTCAATCGATCTTTGTTTGGTACCAGTGAGCATATTACATTTGATAGGTTCTCGGGTAGCATCGGTATTACTTTGCCAACCAAATAAACACTCGTTGCACGATTTAATGCTTCTTTGTATACTGGTGAATCTTCTGTTACATAATGACTAACATCGGCAATGTGGATACCGACCTGGTAATTTCCATTTGGTAATGATTCAACAGAGACTGCATCGTCAAAATCTTTTGCATCTTCCGGATCGATAGTGAATGTAATAGCATCCCGCAAGTCCAATCGATTTTTTATTTCTGCGTCATGTATTTTTTCCGAAATTGATTCGGCTTGTTTAAGCACTTTATCAGAAAATTTGTATGATAATCCGAACTCCCTTGCTATTGATGCAATTTCTGCATCATAGCTTCCGGCTTTTCCAAGCACATCTGTTATTTGTCCCTCGGGATTAAGATCTGGCGACTTCCATTCAATTTTTCCGACAACAACTTTATCGCCAACCTTAGAACCGTTTAAAAACTCGGAAGAAACATATATATCGCGGTGAATTTTTTTATTGTCCGGAACTACAAAGTAAAAAGATTTACTTTTTTCAAGTCTGCCGACAATTTCATTTTGCTTACGTTCAATTATTTCAATAATCTGGCCTTCGATATTCTTTCCGTGTTTTTTTGAAAGAAGATTAACATGCACCACATCACCGTCGAATGCTGTCCCCAGATTCTTGCCGGAAATGAAAACATCAGTCTTATAAGTTTGATCTTTAAGAACAACAAAACCGTAGCCACCTTCACCAATTATTTGAAGCTGTCCGATTAATTTCTCGGATCCAAAACTGCTTAAGGAGTAGCGCTTACCTTGTTTTTCAAGATATCCTTCCTCAGTTAATTTGTACAAAACACTTTTTAACTCGGAGTAAGCATATTCCTCTACTATTCCAAAATGTTTTGCAATTTCTTTCGATTTAACTTTGAGCGAAGGATGATTTTTAAAGAATGCTTTGATTTCTTTTTTCATTAGAACTCGAATTTATATTTTAATGCCATTTCAGTTATTTTATCATCAAGAACATAAAAGGTTTGACCAATAGGATCTTTTCTTTCAAGTCTTATAGAAAATTTGGGATTAAAGAGATATTCAATTTTAAGATTTGCTTTACCTATATTTTGAAATACTTCGGTAGTTCCGCCGAAACTGTAACGTAAGTTTTGTATTCGTCCCGAAAGACTAAACTTTGTATAGTCGCCGGACTGACTGATTTCAATATTATTTACCAAATCGCCGACTGTAGAATTGACGAAACTTGTAAGAACAGAGCCCAAAAAAGAAGTAGCAGTGTTGCCAATTGCATTAGACTGCCCGGCAACTTCTGCACGGTCCTGGGCAGTAAGGTCATCCTTAAATTTTCCAAATAATATAAAAGAAAAGGCATCGGAATAATCGTAGCGAGTATCCCTAACATTATTTTGAATATCTCGTGAACCGATATAAACTCCCATGCTTTCGGGATTGCCTGCTAAATTTTTTCCTAGATCATTTAACAGTCCTTGTATTTTAATCTTTACCGCAACTTCTTGAGGTGTTGCACTTGAATTACGCGGATCGATATAGTCGCTCTTGTATGTTGCAATTATATCGAGATAAGGATTTGTAATATCGGTTTCAAAACGGATCCTTCCTTCAGCATCAAAGGATTTGAAAAATTCGAGCTTGGATCCGGGCATTAGATTAAAAGCACCCTGGGCTCGAACTTCACCGGCAATGCTTTCATAATTCAAATCGCCACGCATTTCAATAAGAAGTTTTTGATTAACCGCCTGAGAAAGAACTATGTTTATACGTGCACTATTCTCAATTCTTACACCTATTTCATAATCTATACGCATAGGTTCATCGCCATTATCTATACTTTGTTCATTGCGTAACTCTTCTTCGTCAAGAATCTCTTGAAAGCGGACCTGTTCTAAATCGATCTTACTCGAATCAACGACATAAATCATATTGTAATTGCTGCTTGTTACTGTTGATTGGTCGGATGTAATTAATGTTAGGTTTGTTTCTTTAAGAAGAATATCACCCTGAAAGAATAATCTGTTGTTTCGTAGGGTTAATAACCATTCTCTCGAAGTTCCAATTTTTAGATCACCATAAAGAAAAGGGCTTGTTGAACGTGATATTTCGCTAAACAGCGCAAGATCACCATTAAACCTAATTGACATATCCTTTGGTTTAAACCCTTCAAAAATGATAGAGCCTGTTCCGTTTATTTTCCCGGGATATTTTGTCCCACCTGCATTTGCAATATCTAAATTATCAATATGCAGACCTTGCTGGTCGAAGCTGACTTTCAAATCACAGCTATATGGTAAATTTGTATTGGTCGATCTGAAGTATCCTTCTTGAATACTGAAGAATCCGGAGAAGACCGGTTTATTAAGTATTCCGCTAATTGTAAGATCTGTTAATAGATTTCCTTTTTGGTCGGCTATGTACGGGATTAAATTTGCAAATGACCTTAAATCAAAATCCTTCGAGAGCAATTTAAGATGCATTTCCAAAGAATCACTAATACGGTCCTCAACACTGGCAAAACTTAAATCGATCGGAACTGTTCCGCTTAAAGTTAATAACGGTTTATTCAGATTGTATGTTGAATCTAAAAATTTAATGTCCGCAGTTACTAATTTATCTGAATAACGGATTGAACCATCAAGATACCCGAGCTTATGATTTCCATATTTAAGATCGTTTAATTTAACAGTGGTATTAATGTACGGATCTTCAAAATCACCGCTTATTATTGCTTTGAAATCAGCATCGGTTTTTAATTTATAATCATCTTTTCCAAAGATATATTTACTCAGAATTTTGCCTGAAATATTGTTTGCTTGAAGTACCAAATTTTGTTCTCCGCTGCTTTCTATAGTACCTTTCAAACTAATGGAAGAGGTATCGTTGTAAATAACGCAGTTGGCAATATTAAATCTATAGGGATTGAAGAAAACATCAATTGTATCTTTGTTGGACCAGAGTAATCCATTGTAATCGGCTTGAATATTCCCGATTCTAATCTGCTGTTCGATAGGTCTCATTAAAACGTAACCGTCAATCTTTGCGTTAATCATATCTTCGATATTTGCAGATGCGTTAAAAAAGAGTCTGCTGTCATTGAATCTTAGATCAGCAGAGATATTCTTTATGTAAGTTCCCGCATAAAATCTTTTTCCAGTTAAAAGAGCGGATCCCGATAATTTATCGAATTCCACATGATGGTTATCCCTAAGAAAATTAAATTCGGTTTTAATATCAGATAAATATAGAGTTGAATTCTTTTCAGTAAAGACAATATATTTTAAATCTAAGTTGGAGGAGATCGAAAAATTGGGTGGGCTATTGACAACACTTCCAAAACCGGAACCCATAATATCAAATCTCTCAAAACCAACCAGTTCGGTTATTAATGCAAAGTCCTTGAAAATAAAGTCGAAATCGAATTTTAAATTCTTATTAATAATCTCGGGAAGAGTTTCAGTATCACCTGAATATGAAATCCCGCTACTCAGAACAGAAAGGGGATTTAACTCTTTTAATTTTTCCGAAATTATTTTTGATATAGTTTCGGCTTCGTATGAAACAATATCAATTCCTTCTTTGAACGAAAAATCTCCGCTTACTCTGAAGTCAACGAAATCGGATGTAAATTTAATTTCTCTAAAATTAGAATCTGTTTTGAATGTAACATCAATACTTGAATTGTGGATCCTGGTTCCGCGATATTTAGAGGAGTCAATTCCGATAGCAAATATCCCTGTGATTTCATCAGGATCAAAACCCTTTCCTTCTGCACTGAAATAAAAATTGAGATCACTTTTATAATCACCTTCGATGAAGGATGAAAGGTCGAGATGATTTAAACTACCCAGAAAACTGTAAGCTGGAATCGTATCATTGTCAAAGACCATTTCGCCGGTAATAAAAGCCTCGGAATTTTTGCTTATTCCGTTTATTTCCATATCAATTTTTCTATCCGCAGCTTTTGATATTATGCTAAATTTCTCTAAAGGAATATTATTGAAAGTTGAAGCGCTGGAACTAAAATTGAATTGAGAATTTAAATCCATTGGCGAAACGCCTTTACCAACCATACTTCCTTTGGAATTGAGTGAGGTCGTTATACCGATTACAGGATCGAGATTAATGTTAACAGTTTCAAATTTTATATCATAGGTCATCGGTTCTTCGTTTAGGTTCATTGCGGCTTCAAACTTTAATACACCGTTTTCTACATTACCTGAAAAAACTGATTTGAAATTAGTCGGCTCACCTTCATAATTTATATTTACACCAGAAACTTTCAACCTTGCAAATTCCGGAAGTTTAAGGGAGGGAAGAAGAGCATTAACATCAATATAATTTATATCTGTGTCCTTAATTTTTGCTTTGATAAATAAATCTTCAGGTCTATTCAGGTTAATTACCTGTCCGCCGATTTCAAAATGAGTTGAACGGTAATCCATTACAAGTTTTTCAATATCAAAATTACCGAACCTGCCTTTAGCTTTCAATTCAAACGAAGGATTTCCCTTAAGAATTTCAGTTGCCTCAATGAATGAAGAGAGATCATCGAAATCAAATGATTTTGCATCCAGGTCAATTGAGATAGGGTAATTCTTAAAATCTTCCAGTTCAATATTTTCAAACAAATTCAGGCTGTCCAGACGGGTATTCAAACGGATATCACTTTTTTCGGTAATAAATGCAAAGTTTGTTATGCTTGCAAAATTTTCTGTAATTGCAAACTCTCCGGAAATATTCTGAAGTGTAAAACGGTTTAAATTTGGTTTAAGTGATAATTCCTTAAGAATTAGTAAATATTCCGAATTCGGAATGTCAATAAAAGCTTGTGCCGTTAGAAATAAATTGTTTGCCCGGAGGTCATCGAAATTGATTGTCTTGTAATTGTTATCTGAGTTTAAATTTGAATAGGACTGCTGAACATAATTAATATTTTTTAGTTGAAGGTCGTTTGCCTGAATATAAAATGAAAATCCGGATTTGGCAGTATCTTCTTCTGATGGTTTTGAAATTTTAGTGTAATTCCAGTCACCATTTTTATCCTGAAGAAATTTAATAATTGCATCTTCTATTAAAATTTTTCTGAAGAATATTTTTTTAAGTAAAAGCTGCAGTGGGCTAAATTTCACTTCTATATTTTTTGCAAAGAAAAGTGTATCGCCTTCCGTTGTAAGAAGCGTGTTCCTTAAGAATACCGACGTTAAAATTGTGCCGTTAATCTTTTCAATAGATAAATTGCCATTAATAGAAGAGTTAACTTCCGACATTAACTTGTTGCGCAATATTTCTCTGAATGTAACCGTTTGCGAAAATCCAAGAAGTAAAACTATAAGGGCAATAAAACCAAGTACAATCAGAATAAATACATTAATTATTCTTCTGAAAAGAGATCGCCTTGGTTTCCCGGATTGGACTTCTTCTTGTTTTAAATTTTGCTCTGCCATTACTCTTTAAATCTTTCGAGTATTGAATTAATAATGTTTGTAGTGGATTGGAAGTTAACAAACTCGATCGTTTCTACTTTACCTCCGGCATCTTCAACTATAACCTTGCCGACGATATCGTCAATTTTCCAATCGGCACCTTTGATCAGAATATCAGGAATCAATCTCTTTATTGTCTCGAATGGCGTATCTTCTTCAAACTGTGTAACAAAATCTACAGCTTTAATATTGGCAATTACAAACGAGCGTTCCTTAAAAGGAACGATCGGTCTTTTTGCCCCTTTAATTCTTTTAACGGAAGCATCGGAGTTTAATGCGACAATTAAGATATCGCCGAATGTTTTTGCTTTTGTTAAGTAATCAATGTGACCGGCATGAATTAAATCAAAACATCCGTTTGTAAAGACAACTTTTTTATTTTGCTTCTTCAGTTCATTTCTAATTTCAACGAGTTCTTCTAATGTTTTGATGTTACTCATTTTAGTTCTTCCATTACTGCATTGAAAAGTTTTTTCTGATCAATTGGTACAATTCCGACCTCTTCGCAGACAAGTCCGCCGGCATAATTTGCGAGATAGGTAGCATCGTAAATATCCGCACCTGCAGTTAGTGCCATTGTTAATGTTGAAATAACAGTATCGCCGGCACCGGAGACATCGGCAACGTTTCTCGCTTTGGTAGGAACCCTTCGCTCAGGTTTTCCATTTTCAAACAATGCTATTCCTTCAGCTCCCAGGGTAACAAGTATATATTTTGCTTTTATATTATCAAGTAAAGTTTTACCGGCATTGGTAATGTCGCTTGCGGTTTTTATTCTAATGTTTAATGCATCTTCTGATTCTTTACGGTTTGGTTTAAATACTGTAACATTCTCATAAGCAAAAAAGTTATTGAATTTAGGGTCAACCGTAATAATCTTTTTTGATTCTTTTGCAATTGTAATAACTCTTGATATCAGATTATGCGTTAATACACCTTTATTGTAATCCTGGAGAATGATGGCATCAATTTTTTTAATTTCTTTTTTTAGAAATGATAGAATTTTGTTCTCTACCCTTGTACTTACGGGAAAAGTTTTTTCTTTATCAATTCTTACAATGTGCTGATTCTCTGCAATAACTCTTGTCTTTGTAGTGGTAGGTCTTTCATTGTCAATAATAATTCCGAAATCATTGATCCCGTTTACCTTTAATAATTTCCGAAGTGTTTTGCCATCCTGATCGTTTCCAATAACTCCGATAGGAATCGGTATTCCACCTAATTTCGAAATATTGTGCACAACATTCATTGCACCGCCGAAGCGTGAGAATTCTCTTTCCACCTCAACAATTGGCACCGGTGCTTCGGGCGAAATTCTTACAACGTTTCCCCAATAATAACAATCAAGCATCATATCGCCAATTACAGCAATTCTTTTGTTGTTAAAATTATTTTGTATTCTTTTTAATTTTTTCAAAGAAGCATCTAGCATTACCTTTCTCCTTTTGTCCATTGTGCAAGCTGATTGAAAAAATTTATTTTAACCAGTCCTTTTCCCGTTGCAAGCCAAAGAAAAGTTCCGTCGAAAAATATTTTATTAACAGTTTGCGGAATCCTTTCATCTCTAATAGGCACAACCTGGTTAGAAAGCCGGTTAATAATTACTAAACCTCTTCCATAAACTTCTTTTGTAGCTTTACCAAATTGGTAAACCGAAGCCCAGATGAAATTACCCGTCAGTTCAAGATCAAGAATTCCGTTTCCGGTTAAACCTCTTGAACCATCGAACCTTAACCAATCATTTCTCCTGTTGAACCTGAATAGCCCGCCAAGATTAAATTCCGGTCTTTCGGCTGTAATAAACTCATCCAGGCCAATCCACACATTGTTTCTTTCCAATAAAATTGCTGAAATAGAAACCTGTTCACCTTCACCATTAAAATAATTAAATCTATTATCATAAAATGTAATTGAATTCGGATTATTCAAATCCCGGGATTTATTGTATTTATGAAGCCCGGCTTCTGTTCCAAACCAAACAAGGCTATCGCCATCTACCCTAATTGTTTTTATTGTATTTGTTTTCTGGTTGCCCCGTACAGTAAGATTATAATCAGTAAAACGTCTTGTCTTTTCATCATACTTTGTAAGATACTGGAATCTACCAATCCAAACGGCTTTTTCGTAATCATCGTATGCAATTGAACGGATCCAATTACTTAATTGCCCGCCTAAACCGAATTTTCTTTTTGTCCAGCTGTTCCGTTTTTTGTCGTAAATAAAAAGTCCGTCTATAGAACCTGCCCAAATAAATTCATTGTTAACTGCAACACAATAGAATAAATCGTGCTGCAGGTTTCCGCGCGATGTTGAAAACTGATCCCATTTATTCTCTTTTTTCAAATATCGGAAAAGTCCGTTACCATTAGTTGCAAACCAGATTTCGTTTCCGTACGAAGAAATATCGGTTACTTCGGAGCCGCTTAAAAAGAAATCGAACTCGAATTCTTCCTGTGCAAAAGTTGTTAAATTTATAATGAAGAAGAAAATTATCAGATTTTTTTTCATAATCCGTGTTTTTAAGAAATTTGTTCTATTATGGCTGGAAATTTAACATTAAGATAGATGTTAATGAAGGGAATTGTTTGGGACAAATAAATTATAGGCGGCTTTTATTGTAAGAGAATCTCGGTAACCTTAAGATCTATTATCGAAATCGATTTTCCACTCTTTCTCAAATCCTTTAGTTAGACACAGGAATAGTCGCTCATAATCGACTTTACTATTCAATATTGTTTCGATCTCGATAGTTTTTTCGTTAATCTCTTTTTCAAGGATTTGCTTTGTCAATTCATCGTAATTCAAATAGTCAACCAGCTTTTTATGAAATGACCCGCATAAGATCGATCCATGCTGAAGTATAACCGACTTTAGTTTTCTTTGAGCGCTACCGATTATTTTTTTCCCTGCAAACTTAACCTCGTTTTTAGCAGAACTTCCAAAACAGAGAACTCCGGACGGCTGCTTCAACAAAGCCGGAAAATCCGGCTCCATTTTTTCGAGCTCTGAATCAGCCAAAATAGGATTATAAAGTTCAAGACCTTGTATAAGTGCGGTGGAGATCTTTTCATAAATCTGGCGGGGAGTTAATAAGTTACTAATTGGCATTACAACTGAATAAGTAATTTCCTCGGAATGAAGTATAGCCCTGCCTCCAGTGGGTCGTTTTACAACCTCGATGTTATCAAGATGTGCTTTCGCAATATTAATGTCGTCAAAACTTTGATTTGCACCAAGCGAAATACAATACGGTTGCCACTGGTAAAGTTTGAAAAAAGCTTCATCGGGTTTACAGGTTTGGGCAAGGTTAAGGTCAAAATCCATATTGAAACTACCGGAGCTTTTTCCGGTGTTCAGGAAATGCCATTTCATCTTCTGATTACGCCGCGGTCGGATTTTTCAATAAACTGAATTATATTTTTTACCAGTGGGTGTTCAGAATATTTTTCTTTTAGTTCTTCAACCGCTTTTGAAAATATTAGGCCGGATTGATAAAAAATTCTGTATGCATCTTTAATTGCATTTATATCTTCGTCTGAAAAACTTCTTCTGCGTAATCCAACAACATTCAAACCCATGAAACGTGCCGGGTAACCGCTCGTCATACAATATGGTGGGACATCAGCATTAGCCATTGAACCGCCACCAACCATTGAGTGTTGACCTATCTTTCCGAATTGATGAACTGCACATAGGCCTCCAATAATTACTGTGTGCTCTATTTCTACATGTCCCGCAACTTGCACAGCATTTGCAATTATTACTTTATCACCTACAGTGCAATCATGAGCAATATGAGTGTAAGCCATAAGTAAACAATTAGAGCCAATAGTTGTCTTTCCTGTTGCAGTAGTTCCTTTGTGTAGAGCTGCAAACTCGCGAACTACAGTATCATCTCCTATGTAAAGGAAGGTTTGTTCATTACCGAATTTCAAATCCTGTGGTAAGTTTGCAATAGAGGCACCCTGAAATATCTTTACTCTGCTTCCGATTCGTGCCCCATCATAGATAACGGCATGTGGTCCTATCTTGCAGTCGTTTCCAATTTCAACATCATCCTGAATTATTGCATATGGTCCTACTTCAATATTATCTCCGATCCTGGCGTTGGAACTTACAATAGCGGTTGGATGAATATTCGACATAAGTTTAGTTCAAGTTTTCGGTTTTATTTTCTTTATTAATTATTGCACCCATAAATTCAGCTTCGGCAACAAGAATGTTGTCGACATATGCAGCGCCTCTAATAGAAAAATATTTGCTTTTCTTACTAATAACTTCAGCTTCAAGAATTAATTGATCTCCCGGTACAACCGGTTTTCTAAATTTTGCGTTGTTAATACTCATGAAGTAAACAAGATGATTAGCAGGATCGATAAAAGAATTTAATACAAGTATTCCGCTAACCTGAGCCATAGCTTCTATAATTAATACTCCCGGCATAATAGGTTGACCGGGAAAGTGTCCTTGGAAAAACGGTTCATTTACTGTAACAGATTTAACACCAATAACACGTTTATCTAATTCAAGGTCAATTATTTTATCAACCAACAGGAATGGATAACGGTGGGGGAGAATTCTCTGAATTGCATTAGCATCGAAAACTACACCTTCTTTTTTAACGAACTGGTATTTCTTAACAAGCTTTTTCTGCTGGTACAGACTCCTGATCTTTTTGGCAAATTCAACATTTGCTTTGTGACCCGGTCGGGCTGCCAATATCTGGGCTTTGATAGGAACACCAATAAGTGCCAAATCACCAATCATATCAAGAAGTTTATGACGTACCGGTTCGTTTCTAAAACGTAATTTATTGTTACTTAAAAATCCTTCATGTGTAACAGAAAGATCCTCGTCGAGATCAAGTTTACCTTTTAATCTTTTTAATCCCTCCTCATCAATATCATGGTCAACAATTACAACAGCATTATCAAAATTTCCGCCTTTAATCAATCCTTGATCTGCAAGGGCTTCGACTTCGCTTAAGAAACAAAATGTTCTTGCCGGTGCAAATTCTGTAACAAATTCTTTTTCGAGATCGAAGAGACCGGAATGTTGACTTCCTAAAGCCGGGTTTTGATAATCAACCATAATTGTAATTCTATAACTGTTCATCGGAAGAGCTACTATATCAACCTGTCGGGCTTCATCGCTATACATAACTGTTTCATCAATTACTAAATAGTCTTTGGGGGCATCCTGGGTTACAAATCCGGCTTCCATTAGTTTTTCAACATATGGCATTGCGCTACCATCACCGATGGGCGGTTCAATTCCATTAAGTTCTATAATAAGATTATCAATTTGTAATCCTACAACAGCAGCCAAAACGTGTTCAATTGTATGAACTTTTGCATTGCCGAGTCCTAATGTTGTACCGCGTGATGTATCAATAACGTAATCAGCGTTAGCCGGAATTTCAGGATTACCGCCAAGATCTGTTCTCACAAATCTAATACCGTAATTTTCCGGTGCTGGTTTGAAAGTCATTGTACATGATGTACCTGTATGTAGTCCAACTCCCGATAGAGAAACAGGTTTACCAATTGTTCTTTGGAGTTCTAACATTTTTTCCTTTAAGGTTCGGTTAATTATGAAATTTTCTGTTCCAAAGATGCAATTTTTTCTTCTAATTTCTTAATTTTTTCTACTAATGCGGGTATGTTCCTAATCTGGGCTTCCAGCCGAAGCTGTTGTGCCATATCCTGAGCAGGCGCGCCTCTATATTTCCCGGGTTTTGTAATTGATTTAGAAACTCCTGATTGTGCACCTATAATTGACTGGTCTGCAATCTCAATATGACCAACAAATCCTGCCTGTCCGGCAATCATACAATTCTTTCCAATTTTAGTGCTTCCTGAAATTCCAGCTTGTGCCGCAACGGCCGTGTGTTCACCAATTACAACATTATGGGCGATCTGAACGAGGTTGTCAATCTTAACACCTTTTTTTAGAATTGTTGAACCAAATGCTGCACGATCAATCGAAACATTTGAGCCGAGTTCCACATCGTCTTCAAGGATTACGTTTCCAATCTGCGGTACTTTTTCGTATTCACCTTTGGAATTTGGAACGTAACCAAAACCATCCGAACCGATAACAGTATTGGAATGAACAATAACATTATTGCCAAGCTCACATTTTTCTCTTATCGAAACATTAGGATAGATAAGACATTCATTGCCGATTTTAACCTTTTCCATTATCACTGTATTATGATATACCATAGTATTGTAACCAATAGAACAACCAGCAGAGATAACCACATTTTTTCCGATTCCAACATTTTTCCCAAGGAACGCAGATGGATCTACTGATGCGCTCGGATCAATACCATTTATTACGAATGAAGGTTTTAGAAATGTGATAATGAATTTTTGAATTGCAACATTAGGATTTTTTACTTCAATATAACTGATATTGGTTCTTGTCTTTTCAAATTCGGGTGAAATTAAAACGGCCGAAGCTTTGGTTGTGTTTAGATATTTCTGGTAAGCAGGTAGATATAGAAATGTAATATCGCCTTCTTTGGCATCTTCGATTTTTGCAATATTTGATATTTCGAGTTCGGGGTTACCAATAACAACACCGCCGACAAAGTCGGCGGCATCTTTCAATCTAATTTTCATACTAACTCATTTTAGTTTTTCTAAAACTAATCTAGTTAAATCATATTCTTCCTTAGCAAAAAGAAAAATAATATCACCGCTTTTATCGAAGACAAAATCATATTCATTTTCTTTTGCCACTTCCTGAATAATATTAAAAATCCGGTTCTGGATCGGCTTCATTAACTCTTCCGATTTCTGGAATAATTCACCCTGTACACCGAATTTGCCGCCTCTGAATTTAGAGATTTGATCTTCAAGCTGAACTAATTCTTTTTCAATCTCAACTCTTTTCTGCTCGCTCAAAATAAGTTTTCTTTTATCGTAGTCATCATATTTTGTCTGCCAGTCGCGTTCCATCTTAGTCAATTCTTCCTGCCATTCTTTAATTATGGCATCAAGCTTTTTCTGGTTATCCTGAGCTTCCGGAAGTTGTTTCATTATTGTTTCGATATCGACAAATCCGATTTTTTGCTGTGCAATAGAAACTGAAGCAGTTAGCAGAAATACGGAAAGTAAAAATCCAATCTTTTTCATGATCTAATTCCGTTTATTATTTATTACCTCTTTTAAGACGGTCTAACACTTTAAATGTAACATCGAATTGCTCATCGGCATAAAGAACAACAACTTCACCAGCTTTGTCCAGAACATATTGCATTTTTTCTTCTTTTGCAATTTCACCAATAGCATTAAATATTTTTTGCTTTACAGGTGCGAGTAGTTGTTCCTGGCGTACAAAGTATTCTCCGTTGGGCTGACCAAATTTTTGTTCTCTGTATCTCTGTAAATCTTGTTCTTTTTCAACAATTTTTGTCTGAACTTCACGCTGCTGTTCAGGTTTCATTGTTGATGATTGCTTCTGATAATCAGCATATGCTGTTTGAAGAACGGTGCCCATACTGTCTGCATCTTTTCTCCATTTTGCAACGAATCCTTCAAGGTCACCTTTTGCCTTTATTGCTTCAGAAAATTGTGCCATAATTATTTCTGAATCAACATATCCAACTTTTAGGTTAATCGGTTGCTGAGTTTGTGCGATGATTGAAACTGCAGAAATCATTAGTAAAATAAAAATGCTTCTTTTCACTTTTTACCTCTTATTAATTAATGTTAAAATCCTTTACCAAATTGGAAGTGGAATAACCACTGAGGTTCTTGATCGTCAACACTTCTACGGTCAAAACCATATCCGTAATCAAATCCTAATAATCCGATCGGATTGATTAAAATTCTAGCACCAACTCCAACCGAACGCTTCAGATTAAATAGATCTGTTTGTTTTATATCGAAATATACGTTACCGGCTTCTGCAAATGCCAATAAATAAATTGGAATCGGTTCCAACGCAAGAGCGGCTCTTAATTCAAAAGTGTGTTTAACCTGTAAACGGCTCCCAATAACTGTTCCGAATGCGTTCCGGGTTCCAAGACTTCTATCATCATAACCGCGTAATGGAGTAGTGGCAATTATCATTCCATTACCCCCCATATAATAAAATTCAAAGGGTTGAATAGGAGTTCCTTTTTCTAATTCGTGAATATACCCTAAATCAGTACTTGAATAAAGTACTATCCTATTGGAATTGAATAATGGTTTGTACCATTCTGCTTTAAAGTCGAATTTGTAATAATCTACATTTCCGGGTAATAGGGGTCCACCTGATAGCTCTCCGCTTAAAATTATTTTAGAACCTCTTGAAGGGAAAATGGGATTATCAATATCAATTCGTGAAATGGTAGCTCCGAATGTATACTGTCTGGTTATACCTTCCCTGTAGTAACCCAGACCATCAATAACATCATTGTACTGGAACCTTAGTAAACCTTGCACATAGAAGAAATCATCCGGCCAGGTAAGTTTTCTTCCGGCTTTGAGTGTAATACCTGATTGTCTTAGGTCGTAAACATATCGCTGGCGTGTATCAAACAAATCGAATCCAACCAGGGTCGGGGTATCCATAAACCAGGGTTCGGTAAAACCAAGTGAAAAAGTTCTATAATAATTGCCAACACCAAACTGCCAGCTAAAATTAAGAATCTGGCCTCCGCCCATCTGAAATGGCTCGGCTATCGAAAAGTTTGTTAATGTAAATCCAACTGCACCGCTGAATCCGAAAGCACCGCTGTAACCAACAGATGCATTTAGATAATCACTCGACTTCTCTTCAACTTTATAAATAACATTAACAGTGCTATCGTTTACGGGTCGATAATCGACGCCTGTTTTATATAAACTTTCAACATTAAAATACTGGAGATTTGCAAGCTGTTGAATGCTTCGAAGAATAAAACTTCTGCTGAAGTAACTTCCCGGCACTGTGTATAGTTCACGTCTAATTACTTTATCCTTAGTTCTTGAATTCCCCTGGATATCAACTTTACCGATTTTGAATCTATTATTCTCATTAACGCGAATAACAATATCCAGTGAATCTTCTCCCACTTTAATTTCTTTGGCATCAAGGCTGAATCCCAGATAACCATTATCCTGATACAATGAGGATACGTCAGATTGTCTTTCATTATAATAAAGATTCATATTAAATTTTTCGAAATCGAAAACGTCTCCTTTAAAGAATCCTAATCTTTCCGAAAGAATTTCTTTTGCGTAAACTGTATTTCCTTCCCATTGAATATCACGTATTTTGTACTGAGGTCCTTCATACACATCTACAACAAGATCTAAAAATTTTTTATCTTCAGAGAGAAATATTGTATCGTTAAGAATTACAAAATCACGATATCCATTTTTACGGTAGAATTTCGTAAGCAGCTCTTTATCCTTTTCAAAATCCTCTTTTTTAAAATTCGGGAATGACCAGAACTTCCACCATTTATTTTCACTCGTCTTATCGAATTCGCTTTTTAAATCATCATCGTCGAAAGCCAGGTTACCATTAAATGAAATATTTCTTATAAGAACTTCATCGCCCTCGGTAATATCGAGCATAACGATTGTTCTATCTTTTATACGCTCAACCGAATTGATTGATGTTGCTTTCTTAATATCAAATCGAGTCTGATATTCATGCGCGAGATTTTTTTCGTTCCGCCAGGTTATTATTATTTCATCTTCGGTTGTATCTGACCTGAAGAAATTGAAATTATGAATATTGATTTTAGCGTTAAGGTATCCTTCATCCTCATATTTACTCAAGAATTTATTTTTTATCCGAACCACTTCCTGAGGTTTTAATGTTTGTCCGCGCACAATAGTAAGCATTTTATCAATCTGGGTCTGACTGATTTCATCATTGCCTTCAATCACAAATTGCTCGAGTCGCGGATATTCTTTAATAACTATCTGGAGAAACACGCCATTGTCAATTTTTTTCTCGATGATTATTTGTATATCTTCAAAAATTCCTAGATTCCAGAGCCGCTTAATAGCGCTGTTGGTTTGATCACCCGGTATATCAATTTCATCACCAACTTTTAGACCGGTATTTGCAATGACCGTATTGGCATCAGCTGTTTTATTTCCAATAACGTTAATACCAAGTATTTTATAATTAGTTTTTTGTATTTGCGGATAAATTATCGCAGATACAAAAAAGAAAAAGATAAGACTAATTTTAGGCCAGCTGCTTTGAGTGAGTATTTGCATTATTATTATTTTTTTCCAAGTTATCCGATAATTGTTCACTAACTAGACCGAACCTCCGTTCTCTCTGCTGATAGTCTTTGACAGCAGCAATTAAGTGCTTCGATCTAAATTCAGGCCAAAGTAAATCAGAAACAAAAATTTCGGCATAGGCTATTTGCCATAAAAGAAAATTACTTATTCTTAATTCACCACCGCTTCTAATTAAAAGATCGGGGTCGGGTACTTCCGACGTTGTTAAAAATTTTGAGACCAGTTCTTCAGAGATCTCATCGGTTTTTAGTATACCGGATTCTACTTGTGCAGTTATATTCTTTACCGCTTCTACAAGTTCCCATCTTCCGCTGTAGCTCAAAGCCAGATTCAAAGTCATTTTAGTATTTGAAGAGGTCTTATTTACAGCTTGTTGAAGTTCATTCTGAACAATTTCGGGTAAAGATTTTACATCACCAATTGTTGTAAGTCTTATTTTATTTGAATTGAGCTCATCGGTCTCATTCTGAAGACTTCTAACAATTAATCGCATTAACATTGAAACTTCATCTTTAGGGCGTTTCCAGTTTTCAGTGGAAAACGTATAAAGAGTAAGAAATTTTACTCCTAAGCCAACACAGGTTTCAACAACTGCACGAACCGAATCAACCCCTTTTTGATGTCCGGCAACTCTGGGTAAATTACGTTTCTTTGCCCATCGACCGTTACCATCCATAATAATTGCAATATGGCGTGGAATATTACCCTTTGCTTTAGTCTCTTCTATTAACCGGATTTCTTTTGTGTTTAACCTTGCGGCCAATTTTTTTAACTACCTTCGAATTTAGGCTCGAAAAAATAGGGTGATAGTGAGTAAATGTCAAGGTTACTTATTATGGATGAATATGTGAATTGAATTAAAAACCGGATTTCTCTTTCTCTTCGGGAAGGGAAACTATCATTATTTTTTCTCGCGTGCTTTCTTTTAGAGATGAAAGTATCATATCAGCTTTAATTATTAATTTGTTAGGTACCCCGACAAATAAAGTTATCTTACTTTCTGATTCTTTTGATCTTGGATGTATAAGAAAATTTAGTTTGGTAATCAGATTCGGATCGTTCAGTTCCTCTTCGGATAATGTAATACCGATTGCAATCTTCTTTTTATACTTTGCAATAGCATCAACCTCATAATTACCAACCGGATTAGGAGAAGGGAGGTATCTTCCGAATTTCCGGCTTATAGTTAAGTATCCATTACGCCATAAATGGTCGATCAAGGAATCAACTTTTGCTCTTTTTTCTTTTGTGCTTAACATCTTATCTATCAATTATTATCAATTATATAACGGCATTATCGGAATGATGGGTGAAAATCTTTCATAGCTCAATATTTTTATGTTCGAGATTTTTTCATAATCAAATCCGCGCACTTCGTTAAAACCATTAAGTCTGCCATAAAGAACTTTCTTACCGGTTTTATTCTTACCGATATAATAAGGTTCCAGGATTATTTCATTCAGACCGTACAGAAATTTCACTCTGTTTCGGTTAAAGATCGCTGTTGAAAAATATATTGTTTTCATGTCCCTTCCCATTTTAATTATAACTTCTAAATACTCCGATTACTTTACCTACAACTGAAAAATCTTCGTTGTTTTCGATTATAATCGGATCGTATTTTTCATTTTCGGGTATTAAATAAATTTTTTGGTTTACCAAAGAGTATCTTTTCATAGTTGCTTCATCCTTAAGTAATGCAACAATTATATCACCGTTTGAAGCTTCTTTCTGTGGCTGAATGATAACTAAGTCTCCTTCCAGGATACCTGCATTTATCATACTATCGCCACGGACTTTTAAACCAAAACATTCAGTTCGGCTTCCCAGGAAATTTTTGTCGATTATAATATTCCCTTCAATATTTTCCTCAGCTAATATCGGTTGACCGGCAGCAACACGGCCAACTACAGGAATTTCAATTATTGTTTCTTCTTTTTGAACCGGATCATTATTGATGATTAGAGAAAGAGTTCGGCTGAGATTATTACTTGAATTTAAATAACCCTTTTTGACAAGTGCATCAATATGACGCTTAACTCCGAATGTACTAACTATTTTGAATTTTTGCCCGATCTCCCTGTAAGTAGGGGGAAAACCATTAAAATCCACATATTCCTGAATAAAGTTTAAAATTTCTTTCTGGCGTTCGGTTAATACGATTTTCATGATAGTGTTCCTTTGTTCACTACGAATATAGTGAACAGAATATCACTATGTCAAGTAATTTTTTTTATTTTTTTTGTAAAATAAAATTGAGCAGATTTGCTGAAGATAGATATTGGGAAGCAAAAAAAGACGCGCAGATGCGCGTCTTCAGAAATAAAATTAAAGAAAGATAATTTGTTAATCTAAGTATGTCATCCAACCATGCTTATCTTCTTTTTTACCGTACTGAATTCCGGTTAATTCTTCGTATAATTTCATCCCAAGTTCTCCGGGTTTGACTTCATCAAACATTAAAAGTTTTTCGTTGAATTTAAGTTTACTAATTGATGAAATTACAGCTGCAGTTCCTGTTCCGAATATTTCAACAAGCTTTTTATTTTCATAAGCTTCTAAAACTTCATGAATAGAAACTAATCTCTCGTTGATATTATAGTTCCAGTCTTTTAAGAGCTGGATCACAGACATTCTGGTTATACCCGGAAGTATTGAGCCGCTCAAAGCGGGAGTAACAACCTCATCTTTAAATCTTATAAAGATATTCATTGCACCTACTTCTTCAATATACTTTTGTTCAATTCCATCGAGCCATAGAACCTGAGAGTAACCCTCTTTCTTAGCTTCCTTTTGCGCTAACATTCCGGCAGCATAGTTGCCTGCAGTTTTTGCTTCGCCCATTCCTTTTCTAACCGCTCTAACATATTTGTCGGTAACAAGAATGGGAACGGGTTTGAATCCTTCCGGATAATATGGTCCAACCGGACTAAGCATGATGATTAGTTTGTACGTTTCCGATGCCCGGACACCAAGAAGAGGTTCGGTTGCAAACATAATAGGACGGATATAGAGTGAATGCCCCGGTCTTGTAGGAATCCAATCTCTCTCTAATTTAATCAATTCTAGAAGTGAGTTGAGTACAAAATTTGAATCGACTTCGGGCATACACATTCTCTTAGCTGAACGGTTAAGTCGTTCAATATTCTTTTCCGGTCTGAATAATGCAATTCTTCCATCAATCTGCTTGTATGCTTTTAATCCTTCGAAAATCGATTGACCGTAATGAAGTGAAATAGCAGCAGGGTGGAGTTCAACTTTACTGAAATTTTTTATTGTGGCATTATGCCAACCGCCGAATTCAGGATCGTAATCCATTTCAAATACATGATCAGTATAAATCTTTCCAAATACCAGGTTCTCGGGTAATACAACCTTTGATTCTCTCTCGAGGATATCAATGTTTAATTCGTTCATAATAGTCACCATACTTTTATTTGTAGATAATAATAATGGATGATACGCATAAATAAAAAACCCGGTATAGATTACCGGGCATATCAAATCGGTTTAATATAAAATGATAGTAATGAGTAGCGATATTTTTAATCTAATTTTCATTTTTTTAATTCAATAAACCAAAATTGGTTTCTCATGCTTGAAATATATATGAATTTGGTATTAATTGGCAATAAGAAAAGTTTTACTTAATTTGAAATAAAAATCTTTGTAAGAAAATGATATTTACTAAGATAGGTCTTGCAATTACTTTTTCGCCAAACGGATTACCGTTGCTTAAAACGGCAGCACGAATTCAAAACCTCTTTTCATCGAAATTGTGCTTAATACATGTAGGTGAAAAGACTGATTATTCGGAAATTCAAATGAAAAAATTGATTGAAAAAGCCGGAATTCCCGAAGAATCTTATCAACTTGTTTGGCAGAATGGCGAACCTTCAAAAGCAATTATTAATGCAGCATCGGAAAATGGAGTTGATTTATTAATCGCAGGAGCCCTCGAAAAGGAAACAGTGATTAAGTATTACATGGGCTCTGTTGCAAGGACACTGATGAGGGAGGCTTTATGTTCGGTACTTATTATAACAAATCCTTCAAGTGAATTAGGATCATTCAAGAAATTTTGCGTATCGGTAGAGTTTTCATCATTAGGGGAGACTGCTGTAAAAAAATCGTATGAATTTGCGAAACTTGAAAAGGCAGAAGAATTTGTTTTGATAAAGGAATTTGAAGTTCCGGGGCTGGCAATAACAGTTTATGACAGCGGTTCAACTCAAGACACGCAAAAAAGTAAACTTCAATGGCAGCATGAAGAGGAAGAGAAACTTGGTATTTTTGCAAAGGAATTGAATTTAAAGGGTCTTAAATATTACAATGTTGCCCTCTTTGGTAAACAGGGTTGGGAAGCAAGGAATTTTGTTAAGAATAACGGGAGTGATCTATTTGTTGTTCCATCGCCCCCTAAAAAATTAAAATTCTTCGATAAAATTTTTCAGCATGACCTTGAATTTATTTTAAGCCAATTGCCCTGTTCACTATTAATAATTCGAAATTAGAAAAATGATATTATCAGTTAATGAAATAACAATCTTTCTGATCAGTATAAGCGTACTACTATTTTTTGCACGAAGTTTTGGTGAACTTTCAAGGTACTTGAAACAACCTATTATAATCGGAGAAATTACTGCCGGTATAATTTTGGGCCCAACTATTCTAGGAGCATTCTTTCCGGAAACTCTCAATAAACTTTTTCATGAATCGGATGGTGTAAATTATGCCTTACAAGGACTAACTTTGTTGGGTGTAATAATGCTTCTTTTAGTTTCTGGATTAGAAATTGATTTAAGTCTTATCGTAAGACAGAGCAAAACAGCTTTTTTAATAAGCATTGCTGGAATAATATTTCCATTTTTTGTGGGATTCACATCAGCATATTTCTTTCCAAAATGGTTTGGAATACATGATATGGAAATGCATTTTATCTTTGCATTATTTGTTGGCACCGCTTTATCGATTACTGCATTACCGGTTGTAGCAAAAACATTAATGGACCTAAATATTTTTAAAACTGAGATAGGATTTTTAGTAATTGCTTCTGCTATGTTTGATGATTTATTGGGATGGATAATATTTTCTATAATACTTGGTATGATTGGTCAACATAGTTCTAATAATATTGGGCTAGGGTATTTACTTATTTCAATTTTTACATTTATTGTTTTTGTCCTAATATTTGGAAGAAAATTAATCAACTTTATCATTCCTTATCTGCATAAGTTTACTTCTTATCCTGGAGGGATATTAAGCTTCATTTTCATACTTGGATTCTTAGGTGCTGCTTTTACAGAGTATCTTGGAATTCATGCAATATTCGGTGCTTTCATAGTGGGTATTGCTATAGGAGATTCAGTACATCTTAGAGAAGAAACACGTGAAATAATTTACCAGTTTGTAACAAATATATTTGCACCGCTTTTTTTTGTCACAATTGGTTTGAAGGTAAACTTTATTGAACATTTTGATTTTGGATTAGTTACAATTTTTCTATTACTTGCTTTTTTGGGAAAAGTTGTTGGATGCAGTTTGGGTGCATACTGGGGTGGTGTTGGAAAATATGAATCACTTGCAATAGGATTTGGTATGAACTCCCGCGGTGCTATGGAGATTGTGCTCGGCACTTTAGCTTTACAAGCCGGACTAATTCAAGAAAAGGTTTTTGTAGCTCTTGTTATTATGGCTCTTGTAACTTCAATTTCCAGTGCCCCTATAATGAGCTATTTTATTAAAAAAGGGAAGGAGAATTTTGGAATTCTATCATTTCTAAAGCCGAATAATATAAACTTCTCAAATGCTGTTTCAAAAAATGAAATTATTACCGAATTGTGTGAGACCATATCTAAAAATTATAATTTAAATAACGAAGAGATCCTTAGTAAGGTTTTAGAAAGGGAGAAATCTATTTCGACAGGATTGGAAAAACACCTAGCTATTCCTCATGCAAGGATTAACATAACGGATCCGATTGTTGCTATTGCAATTCATAAAAACGGAATTGATTGGGATTCATTTGATAAACTTCCGGCTAAACTTATTATTCTACTATTAACTCCTATTGACAAACCCGAAATGCAGCTAATGTTTTTGTCCGATATTGCGAAAAAATTTAACGATATTAATTTCATAGGGGAGATTATTTCTTCAAAAGATTCAAAAGAAATAATTTCTAAAGTGAAACAACTTTAGTAGTTTTATACCTGATTTTAAATTAAAAATATAAATGAAACTTCTTCAAATACTCGGTAGAAAGACACTGGATTTTTTTCAAGAGTGTGGTCAGATCTCTAGGCTATTATGGGAGATAATAAAACATGCACCATCCTTAATAAAAAACAGAAGAAACTTTGTTTATCAAATGGAACATATCGGTGTAAACTCCGTCCCGCTTGTATTCATAATAGCTATTTTTACCGGGGCAGTAGCTGCGTGGCAGGCAGCATATCAATTAAAAGGAATTGCACCACTCTCGTTTTTAGGAACTTCCACTAGCAGAGCGATAATTACTGAATTAGGACCGGTCTTAACCGCAATTGTTATTGCCGGAAGAGTAGGTGCGTCAATTGCTGCTGAACTTGGGTCTATGAAAGTTACCGAACAGATTGATGCTCTTGATACAATGGGAATTAGTCCGTCCAGGTTTTTAGCAACACCAAGATTCTTTGCAGCAATAATAATGATGCCGATTCTGGTAGTACTTGCAAATTCAATAGCTGTTATGGGAGCCTTTTTTATCTCTAATTTGTTTCTTGGCGTTTCATTCAATGTTTTTTTTGAATCAGTTAGAAGATATTTTGAATTCAACGATTTGATCTTCGGATTGATTAAAGGAATGATGTTTGGCGGAATTACTGCATTACTTGGATGTCATATTGGTTTTAAAACCGAAGGGGGAGCCGAAGGTGTTGGGCTTTCTACCATCCGATCTTTCGTATTAAGTTCCGCTATGATACTAATTATAGATTATTTAATGTGGACTTTAATTTTCTAAGCTAATCTTTTTTACTTTATTCTTATCGAAAATTATAATAGATTTAGTTCAAATCTTATGATTTGAATTTATGTCAGCTTATTATAAGAAAAGGCTTTTCGATCTTCTTATTACAATCCCACTGATAATAGTAACCATACCAATTCAGATTATTATCTATATTATTATTCTAATCGGATTTAAGGAAAATCCCATCTTCATTCAGGAAAGGGGAATGACGATAAGCAACTTTCGATTCAGGATCATAAAGTTCCGGACAATAAAAAGTTCGCAACTGAAGAAAGTAAACTCTAACCTCCCTAAGATTAACTTTCTATGCTCAAGCGTAAATTTCCAATTTAACAAAATTACCGGATGGCTGAGAAGAAAAGGAATGGATGAAATTCCACAATTGTACAATATATTATTTGGACAAATGAGTCTCGTAGGTCCGCGTCCTTTAATGAAGCAGGAATTATTGATAATGAAAAATGAATATCCTGATTATAATGAAATAAGAAATTCATTTCGAAGCAGACCGGGATTAACGGGAGTCTGGCAAATCTTTGGTAATAGAATTCTCGGAATCAAAAATCTAATTGAGCTGGATAGTTTCTATGAAATGAATGGATCTCTTAAAATGGATTTTAAGATTTTGCTAATTACTTTTTTGATTACTACAATTGTAAAAAAATCCCACATCAATTTTTTCCGGTTAATATTTTTTAATAAAATTATTCCAAATAGTGTATTCCAAATTGCGAATCAATCTTTTAGTAAAATCTAAATTAACAACCGGTTACATCTACTTTTATTCTGATAACAGTTAGGTATTAATCAATAATCCCTTTCAAATTTTCCTTTCTAAATTGAAGTTCGCGGACAAATGAACTAACTTTTGTTTGTAATTATTCAATTATATATTGAGTTGGGGTTGAAATGACAGAATTTGTAATTAAACCTGCTGTTAGAACTAAAAATGTAACTTATGCAGTTAGAGATATTGTTGTACTGGCTAATGAAATTGCTAAGACAGGGAAGGAGATGCTCTACTTGAACATTGGTGATCCTAACTTATTTGATTGGGAACCGCCAAAGCATCTTATTGAAGCTACATATAAGGCAATGTTGAAAAACTTAAATGGTTATGCCCCTTCGTCGGGAATTAAAGAGGCTGTGAAGGCAATTGAAACGGAAGCAGATAAAAAAGGAATTAAAAATGTTCAGGATATTTTTGTAACGACCGGTGCCAGCGAAGCAATTGATATTTGTCTGACTGCTTTAGTGAATGATGGTGAAAACGTTTTAACACCAACACCCGGTTATCCGCTTTATACGGCTATTCAAAGCAAACTTCAGATGTACGAAAATCCGTATTACTTAGATGAAAGCAACGGCTGGCAGCCGGATATCGAGGATATAAAAAGTAAAATTAATAGTAAAACCCGGGCTATCATTATTATTAATCCGAATAATCCAACCGGATCGAATGCTTCTCCGGATACATTGAAGAAGTTAATTGATCTTGCGATTGAACATAACCTTGTGATTTTTGCCGATGAGATTTATGATAAACTTTTAATGGATGGAAAGAAACATACTTCGATTGCATCGCTAAACTCAGAAGTTCCCGTTATAACATTCGGCGGACTTTCTAAAAATTATATGGTACCCGGTTTTAGAATAGGGTGGGGAATAGTAAGCGGCAACAGAGCAGTGTTGAAAGATTATATCGAAGCGATTAATAAGTTGCTGCGTGCACGCTTATCCGCAAATCATCCCGAACAATATGGAATAGCACCTTCTCTTCTTGGTGATCAATCCCATCTTGAAGTAGCGATGAAAAAGTTAACGAACCGGCGTAACATGACGGTCGAAATGATGAATGCAATACCTGGCATTTCATGCGTTGAGCCTGAAGGTGCGTTTTACGCGTTCCCCCGAATTCATAATATTTTAGATGACGCTCACTGGACACAGGAATTGATTAAAGAAACAGGTGTTGTTGTTGTTCATGGAAGCGGTTTCGGTCAGGTCCCCGGCACAAACCATTTTAGAATAGTATTCCTCCCATCTGAGAATATTTTAGAAAAAGCCTACAAAGCGATAGCAAAGTTTCATGAAAAGTATGTTGAGAAATTTGAAAAGTCAGCGATGAAATAATGAATCATTTTGCGGGAATTATAATTCCCGCTTTACTCTTTCCATAGTAAAAGCCGGAATACAAACGGAAACATATTCGCACTTTTCATCGAAAGGATTTGAATAACGAACCCGTGCACTTTTTTTAACACAAATAGATTCACCTTTTGATAGGATTATTTCATTTCCATCGACCTCAAATTTTTTTCTGCCTGAAATGATATATGTTATTTCATCAAATTCCGGTGTTTGATATGGTTCCGACCAATGTGGCGGTGCAATCATATGAGCAAAACTGTAATCCCCAACATCAATACTTACTTTACCAAAATGCTCTTCGATTAATTTATTATCCGTTGTCGGTAACACAAATGGTTTTGTTTGAATGAAATATTTTTGCATAACATTCTCCTATGTAGAGATGAAGCATGTTTCGTTTCTACATATAATTATTATAAAAATTGTTTTTTTCTAGATCCCAATTCAGAGGATTTTGTTCAATATATTTTCTGATATTGAATAATTCTTTTTCATTACGAATAATGTGATCATAAAACCGAGATTGCCATTGAAATGAACGTTTTCCGGATTTATGAATATTTTTTGTAACAGCAGATTTAAAAGAACGAATAATTACAGAAAGTGAATTTGGTTTAGAGATATTTTTGAAAAAGGATTTATCTTTTATTCTGTAGAGACGTTGCATGCAACGTCTCTACCAGTATCATTCAAAATTATTATTCCGTGAATATGATTTGGTAATATCATATAATAATCCAATTCTGTATTTATAAAATGTTTCTCAATATCTAACCAACATTTCTCAACTACTTTTGCTAATTCATTTAATATCATCATTTCTTTTTCAATAATTCCAAAATATTCGATGTGAGCTTTAGTGTTAATTGTTACAAAATACCACCAGGGATTTGAATAATCACATTCATTCAATCTAGTTGATTCAATCCGGTATTTGTTTTGGTACTTAGTCATCTATTTTGAAATATTCCAGATTGTTAATCAAGTTGAGCTTTTCTTAATCTGAGTGAATTTGTTACTACTGAAACAGAGCTTAACGACATCGCTAAAGCTGCAAACATAGGGTCCAACATTCCGAAAGCTGCTAACGGAATTAAAACCGTATTATAAATAAATGCCCAGAACAAATTTTGTTTGATTGTCTTCAATGTTTTGTGGGACAAATTAATCGCTTTTACAACTCCATTCAAACTTCCCTTAACGAGCGTTATTTGCGCAGTCTCAATTGCAACATCAGTTCCGGTTCCGATAGCAATTCCGACATCAGCTTGGGCCAGAGCCGGAGCGTCATTTATTCCGTCACCAACCATACCAACAATTTCTTTATTCATTTGATATTGTTTTACAATTTCAGTTTTTTCATCAGGTAATACCTCAGCTTTGAATTCTTTTATTCCAACTTTATTTGCGATTTGCTCCGCTATTTTTTTATTATCACCAGTGATCATTACCGTTTTAATTTTCATTTCGTTTAATTTTTTTACAGCATCAGCCGAATCTGCTTTTAAATTATCTTCAATTGACATCAGACCTTTAAGCTCTCCTTCTATTGCAATGCAAACTACTGTTTTACCATCGTTCACTTTTTGATTGTAGATGGCTTGACCGTTTTCGACATTAATAGAGGATTCTTTCATTAAGTTCATATTTCCGATAATTACATTTTTATTATCAATCGTGCCAGCAACTCCAAATCCTGAGTAATTCTTAAAATTATCCGGCCCATTCAATTCGATATTAGCATTTTTTGCTTTATCAATAATCGCTTTTGCCAGCGGATGTTCGGATTTAGATTCAAGCGATGCTGCTAACTTTAATATTTCATTTTGCTCAATTCCAAAAGTAATTAGATCCGAAACTACCGGTTTGCCTTCCGTTAATGTCCCGGTCTTATCGAATATAATTGTAGAGATTTTATTTGCAAGCTCTAAACTTTCACCATTTCTTATTAACACTCCATTCGAGGCACCTAATCCAGTTCCAACTATTATTGCGGTTGGAGTTGCCAATCCTAATGCACATGGACATGCAATAATAAGTACAGCTACAAAATTGATAAGGGCATTATTGAATGAATGGTCTGATGTAAAAATAAACCAGCCAATAAAAGTAATTATTGCAAGCAGTATGACAATCGGAACAAATATCCCCGCTATTTTATCAACTAATTTTTGTATTGGTGGCTTTGAAGCTTGTGCTTGTTCAACCAGACGAATTATCTGACCAAGAACTGAATTATCGCCAATCTGTGTTACCTTGAAATTAAGAGTTCCATTTTTATTTATTGTTCCTCCAATAATTTTTTCGCCAACAGTTTTTTCTACCGGGATACTTTCTCCGGTTACCATTGATTCGTCTATTGATGAACTTCCCGAAATTATTTCACCATCCGCCGGAATTTTTTCTCCCGGTTTTATAACAACAATATCTCCGCGCTTCAATTCGGAAATATTAATCACTTTTTCATTTCCAAAATGAATAATATTTGCAGTTTTTGGTTTTAGTTCGATTAATTTTTTAATGGCATAAGTTGTTTTATTTTTTGCTTTGTGTTCCAGCAGTCTGCCCATCAAAATAAGTGTAATTATAACAGCGGCTGTTTCAAAATACACATGAACATCTTTTCCTTCTATGTTTAAAAAGTTCGGAAAGAGTGTAACTAATGTGCTGTAACTGTAAGCTGCACCGGTTCCAATTGCAATAAGAGAATTCATCTCGGCAGAGAAATGTTTAAGATTTTTCCAGAATACTTTGAAAAATCTTTTTCCGGAGATGAAAATAACCGGGGTAGTGAGAACTAATAGTATCTTCCTTGTTTCATCCTGATTGAACTCCCATATGCTCTGGAAGAATTGATAATCCATTAACATGCTTACTAAAAATATCGGTATCGTTATAATAATTGCAAAGATGAATTCCGATTTTAATGATTTGTAAAAGTCGTCCGACTTTTCAAATTTATTTTCACTTAAAAAATCACCTGATATTTTTTCTTTTTCATCTAATTTTAATTCGTAGCCATATTCTTTAACTGCTTCTGAAATTTCCGGGAGATTAATCTTATCGTTTTCAGCTTCGAAATTCACCCGTTCGGTTGCAAGGTTTACACTAACGTATTTTACACCGTCAAATTTTTTGATTATCTTTTCTACACGTGTAACGCAGCTAGCACAAGTCATGCCTTCAACCGGAAAATCAAATTTTTTTAACATGCTTCAGCCCTTTCTTACTTTATATCCGGCATTTTCAATGGCTATTTCAATCTGTTCATTTGAGGTTTTTGATTCATCAAAATCTACTTTTGCTGATCCTATCTCAACCTCATAAGATACCAGATCAAGTTTAGATAATTCTTTTTTTACTGCCATTACACAGTGTTGACAATTCATGTTTTCGATTAAAAATCTTTTACTTGTCATTTATTTTCCCCTTTCCAGTAAATTCATTGATAAAAGTATTTTTATATTCAAAATATACAATACGTGTGCTAAAAAATTTTTTGATTTCTGGTTGAGAAGAAAATTGAAATTTACTTTTTCTTATTGGAATCTTTTTTCTTTGTATTCAGGGTGTACATTTCATTGATATCATCTTCTGAATACTTGTCCAGAATTTTATCTCCCAGAGAGGAGACATTCTTATCCTGAGCCGAGGTTTTTTCTTTCGAAGTATCATTTACCATATCGTTTTGATTCTTTGCCACTCTCGATGATTTCGGTGTTAATGATTTGACAATTTCAATTCGTTCTGAATTGGAAGCATGTTTTGATTCTTTCGGATTCTTTTTATGCGTTTCTTTTTGCTTAGATTTTTGTTGTGGATTGTTAACTTCTTCTTTAAATAGAGGATTTTGTAAAAGTGGTTCGGGAGGTGGTAATGGTTTTGTAATCCTATTAATAATTTTTTTTACAGACTTCTCGGTGATTTCCCCGGTTTTTGTCAATCCTTTACCTGGAAGTACAATAGTACCCCTTTTTAGTTTTATTTTATAGGATACATATGAGAACCCTATTACTAATATAGCTATAACGAGTACAATCTTAAGTGTAGTAAATATAATGGGGACTAGTTCCATGCTTAAAAATATAAAAATAAACCAAACCGAACAATCAGTATTATGGTTTAGTTTATAAGATTAAACAGCATGACGGGCGGGTATTGCAGTCGCTGTTACAAAATTATTCTCAGAAGAGTTATCGGAGTAAAAGCTTAAAATATTAAATTGAGACAAATCATTAATATAATTTGCCCTCGACGTTTTTTTATCGGTTTTATATACCTCATTCGTTCGGTATTTTATATTTTCATTCATTACTTCTATTCTCGATTTATTCATCATTGTCTTTTGTAATCTTGAATTTCTCTTTTGTTCATCAATTCTTTCTGTGTTTCTTTTAATTATTGTATTGTATGATTTTGGTTTTCTTTGTTCTTTATTAAAGTAATCATATGGCAGGACAATTGGTTGATCGGATAATTTTGTTTTAATGGATTTGTCCCTTACTTCCAAATTTTGTTCTAAAAAGGTAAATGAATTTTGCGGGATTCGATTAACAATTAGTTTAGGTGGCTGAATTATTCTTTTTTGTTTAAGTATTTCCTCCTCAATCACAGGGTTCTTTTTACCCCGGGTTTTATATGACAAGTAGGAAATTGTTAACACAATAAGCATCAATCCAAAAAACAGGATTAAACTTGTGTAAATAATTGGTACAAGTGACATTTTTTTCCTCTATTTGCTGTTAATATTATACAATCGGCATACCAAACATTTTTGAACCATTTTCTTGCTTTTTGGTCTATTATCGGTTCCTATTTGTAGATTGTGTATTACTATGAAACATCAAAATTTGTTGGATTTCATATTATCGTGATATTAAATAATTACGCTAAGTCCTTTCACCGTTGGATATTAATCCACTATTTGATATTTTTGCGTGCTCAAAATTGAAAATAGAAGTTAAATGAGGAAATGAAATGACCAAAGCCGACATTGTAGAAAAAGTTGCCCTTGGAACAGGGTTGACTAAATTGGAAACTGAAGCTATTATAGAGGGTTTTTTGAATACTGTTATTCATGCATTGAGGGAAGGTAATGGTATTGAAATTCGTGGATTCGGTAGTTATAAAGTTAAGAAGAAGAAAGCTCGGTATGCTCGAAATCCTAGAACCGGTGAAAAAGTATATGTCGGTGATCATTTCGTTCCGGTTTTCAAATTTTCTAAGGATTTTAAGAGTACTGTTGATTCGGGGATGAAAGCAATTAATGTTGAACAAGAATAGTACGGAATAATTACTTAATGAATAATAACCTTGAAAATTTAATATGTACTAATTGCGGCGAGTCCTTAAATGCTAGGGATAATTTTTGCTCAAGTTGTGGTGCTTCTGTAATAAAGCCTAAAGAAATGGATGATTCTAAAAAGTCAATTCCAAATGAGAAGAGAAATAAAAAAAGTTTGAGAGGCAAAGGTCTGGAAAATAAAAATATCGGATCCAATCCCGATCAAAAAAAAATATCGACTGTAAAAATAGTTTATTTAGCATTTTTTTTCGTAGTGATTGCTCTGGTAATAGTTTATTCATCGGGGTCATTTGATAAGCCGGGAATTTCTGCAGCAGCTCAGAGCAGCGAAAATGATGTTCATAAAGGTGTTGACCTTCAGTATCTTCAAAGAATTAATACCCTGGAAGAAGAATTCAAAATAAACCCGGATGATTCAAAGCTTTTAGAACTGGCACATCTGCTTAATGATTCGGGATTAAAAGAAAAAGCAATTGAAAAATATCAAACATATTTGAAATCGAATCCTAAAGATGCAGACGTTCTTGTTGATATGGGCGTTTGCTTTTTTGAGTTAGGAAAAAATGAGGAAGCTCTCCGTTTTATGAAGGATGCTTTAAAATATCAACCGAAGCATCAGATTGCACATTTGAACCTTGGAATTGTATCTCTTTCTGCTAACCTTCATGATGAAGCTGTTGATTGGTGGAAAAAAGCAGTGGAATTAGATCCAAGTAATTCAATTGGTAAGAGAGCACAAGAATTAATTAATTCACACTAAAGGAGGTAGTAAATATGCCGTGCGGCAGAAAAAGAAAACGCCACAAAATGGCAACTCACAAGCGTAAGAAACGTTTGCGTAAGAATCGTCACAAAAAGAAATTGAGGTAATACTTTCTTAAGTTAAGCCACCTTAGCTCAGCTGGTAGAGCAGCTCATTCGTAATGAGCGGGTCGTAGGTTCGAGTCCTATAGGTGGCTCAATCATTATAATTCCATATCTAAAATTTCTTCATCTATAATTCGTCGATTTTGTATATGTAAATTGGTATTGAATGAATTTGCTTGACACTTCGCATTTTCTAATCCAACTCATTTCGAATATTCAAAACGCTTATACGTAATTTTATTTTCTATCTATTTTTAAGATTGTACATTAATTCCATTTAAAAAGAGTCAGAATTGTTTCTACATATTACTTCACAAATTTGTTATTGCAATAATAGAAATATTGTAGTAATCCAACCTTAAACGATATCATAAGGATGTCGTACGAAAACTGTTACGGATCTTACATCAATTTGCTCTAACTCATAATCCTTGGATTTTTAGAATTTTTCACAAAAAAAATCTTGACAATCCCATGTAAAATGAGTTAATTTGCATACAAGTGGGTAATAGTGTTTAATTTTCCCAAAGAGTGGTGTATATGTTCCTAGGTAGTTTCAAATATTCGGTAGATGCAAAGGGAAGAATCAGTATTCCATCCCGTTTTCGCAAGTATGTAACCCAGGATGCCAACGATACTTTTATTATAACACGGGGTATCGTTCAGTGCATCGATATTTATCCACAAGATTTTTGGAAAGAAGATGTATTGGTAAGGATTAATCAGCTTGATGATTTTGATCCGGATGAATCGGCTTTTAAAAGAATGTTATTGGAATTAGCTGCAGAGGATAAACTCGATTCACAATCGCGTCTTCTTGTTCCAAAAAACTTATTGGAGTTTGCAGGAATAGAAAAAGAAGTCTTGATCCTTGGCCAGAATAAGAAGATTGAGATATGGAATCCTGAAAAATATGAATCACATAAAAAAGAAAATTCAAAACCATTTGCTGAAATCGCTAAACAGGTGATGCAGAAAAAACAAAAATGAATCAACATGTGCCGGTACTCTTAAAAGAGAGCGTTGATTTATTAGTAAAGAACGAAGAAGGAATTTATTTCGACGGTACAGTAGGTTTTGGCGGACACTCTTCAGAAATATTAGGAAGACTTCATAAAAAAGGAAAACTTGTTGCAACAGATAAAGATTTTGAAGCATTCACCTTTTGTAAAGAAAAATTCATTAACGATAAAAGATTTTCGGTTTACAACACAAGTTTTTCCAATATAGATACAATTGCTAAAATTGAGTTCATTGAAAAATTTGACGGCATCTTTGTAGATCTAGGGGTTTCTTCCTATCAGCTCGATAATATTCAATCGGGTTTTACATTTAGAGAAGATGCACCCCTTGATCTAAGGATGAATAAAAATGAAGGAACTCCGGCATCCCACATACTTAATTCATTTTCTCAGGAGCTGATTACTCAAATTATCTGGAATTATGGGGAGGAAAGATTAGCAAAGAAAATAGCCAGAATGATTATTGAAGAGCGCGAGAAAAATAAATTTGAATCGACCGCACAGTTAAGAAACCTGATTGAAAAAATTGTACCGCAAAGATTTTTATCTAAAACATTATCAAGAGTTTTTCAGGCACTTAGAATTTATGTTAATAATGAACTTGAAGAATTAAGAAACTTTTTGGATAAGGTAGTTAACCTGTTAAATGTAAACGGAACTATTGTTGTTTTAGCCTATCATTCATTGGAAGACAGAATTGTAAAAGAAAAATTTAAGTACGAAAGTCTTGAATGCATTTGTCCGCCGGGAACACCAATCTGTATCTGCGGAAAAGTAAAAAAACTGAAAATTGTTAATAGTAAACCGATCATACCGGGTGAAAACGAAATTAATGAAAATAAAAGATCAAGAAGTGCAAAACTGCGGGCAGCAATAAGAGTTTGATATGAAGGGATCTTCACTTAAAATTTTTCTCGGCATTGTTATAACAGTTGCAACTATTGTGTTTATCTATGTTGCTGTATTAACCGAAATTAAGAATATGAACAAAGAACGATTAAATAAAATAGAATCATTAAATGAAAAACAAAATAGAACACAGGCATTGATGGTAGAGATTCAAAAATTATCAGCTGAAGATAGGGTGGTGAAATTTGCAATCGAAACATTAAAAATGGAACGTCCGGTCGATAATTTAGAATCGATATCTGTTTCTAAAGAACAAATTCAACAGATTGAAAAAATATTGAACAATAAATATGATTAATTACCGCGCACTTTTAATGACCTTGATTATTTTCATTGTATTCATTGCACTGATCGTTAAACTTTATTCCATCCAGATATCAAATAATGAATTTTATAAATTAATTGCTGATCGTCAGCAGAATAAACCACAATCAGTTAAAGCAGAAAGAGGATTAATAACTGATATGAATGGAGAAGTCCTTTCCTTCACAAGAGATAACATTTCATTTTTTGCAGATACTCGAATGATGAATGATAAAAAGGTGGATTCTATTGCTAGCGTTTTCTCCGACATATTCGGTAAGAACAAAAGTTACTACAAAAATATTATTGGACAGGGAGTAAAAAACGTTTGCCTTGAGAAAAAAGTATCCATGGATAAAGCCCTGAAACTTAAAAAGGTTGTTATCGAAGGTCTTTTTTATGAAGAGGATTTTTCACGTGTTTATCCATATGGAAGTTTAGCGTCCCACATCCTTGGATATGTTGACACTAAAATGAAAGGAACCGACGGAATCGAAAAAATCTACGATAACACATTGACTGGAACTGATGGTTTTTATGTTTTTGAGAGAGATGTATTAGGTAGAATTGTTTCAATAAGTGAGAACCAATCGAGAGCACCAATTCCGGGAAATAATATTACACTTACGATTAATAAAACTTACCAGCAAATATTAGAAGAAGAATTATCAGTAGGATTAACAAAATATGAAGGTGAGTCTGCAGTCGGAATAATTATGAATCCAAACACCGGTGAAATCTATGCCTTAGCAAATTCACCTGATTATGATCCTGCTAACTTTGAAATCTTTTCGAACGATGTAAGAAGAAATAGAATTTTAACTGATACTTTCGAGCCGGGTTCAACAATGAAATCAATTTCGTTGTCAATTTTGCTGGATCAGCATCTTGCCAAATCCGACGAGTTAATAGATACTGAAAATGGTACTTTTTATTATAAGTCAGCAAAGATATCTGATACACACCCTCACAGTAATTTAACGGTTAGAGAAATTCTTGAGCTATCAAGCAATGTTGGCATGGCTAAATTATCCCTCAGGATTCCAGACGATGTTTTTTATAAATACTTAAGAGATTTTGGATTTGGTAATCCAACATCAATCGATCTACCGGGTGAAACATCGGGATTCTTAAAAAAACCGAATAACTTTTCTGCTCTTACAAAACCGTTTCTTTCGTTCGGTTATGAAATATCTGCAACACCTCTTCAGATGATAGCTTCTTATAGTGCTTTAATTAACGGCGGCGTTTTATATCAACCTTACATTCTGAAATCGGTTAAGGATTATCTGGGAAATATTATTGGAGAAAATAAACCCAAGAAAATCAGAAATGTTATTGATAAAGAAACTTCGGATTTGATTAGAGATATGATGGTTGGAGTTGTGGAACAGGGGACTGGTAAGACGGCGCAATTAGAAAATGTAATGGTTGGTGGTAAGACCGGTACGGCTCAGCAATTGGTTGATAATTCCTATTCTAATAGAAAGCACAATTCATCATTCATAGGATTTTTCCCGGCTCAAAACCCAAAAATAATTTGCATGGTTTTGGTTAATGCCCCCAAAATCGGAAAATACGGAGGACTTGTAGCTGCGCCTATTTTCCAACAAGTAGCCAAAAGAATTATTGAAACCGATCTGTCGATTGTGCCCGAGAAAAGAAAAATTGAAAGAAAAGAAAACATAGTAGATCAATTTATTGCCGAGATGAAAACAGCACCGGTAAGTAACGGTAAAAATTATTTGAATGTTTCGAATAAAAATAAAAATGGGATTTCAAAAAGAAATTTTTTTAGAGAAGCAAGAACAACTATGCCTAATATTGTCAACAGTTCGATGAGAGATGCCGTAGCTCAACTGAATGAGTTAGGATTGGAATATAAAATTTCCGGAACAGGAAAAGTAATTGAGCAAAGTATTGAACCCGGCTCATCCATTGCTGCCGGCGATACATGTCTGATAGTTTGTTCGCCATCAAGAAAAACTAATTCTATGAGAGTTAATTGATGAAATTAACGGATTTGCTAAATCGAGTTAAAGTAATTCAGGTTATTGGAAAAGCCGAAATGAAGGAAATTGAATTACTTACTATCGATTCCAGAACCGCTGGTAAAAACTCTCTTTTTTTTGCAATCGAAGGGTTTAAAATAGATGGTCATCAATTTATTAATGAGGTTATAAGTAAAGGCGCCAGCGCGGTAGTTCTTCATAAACCGGAAATGGTTCCTGATCAGATCTTTACCCATAGTAACTGCGTAAAAATAGTAGTTAAAGATACAAGAATTTCATTAGCCGAATTTGCGAATCAATTTTATGATGAACCATCAAAAAGGCTAAACCTTCTTGGTATAACCGGAACAAAAGGTAAAACCACAACTGCATTTTATTTGAAAAATATTTTTGAACATACAGGTAATAAAACTGGATTAATTGGAACGGTAGCTAATTATATAGGAAAGAGTGAGGTAAAAACATTACTAACTACTCCTCAGCCACATGAAGTAAATTCACTTCTTGCTCAAATGGTAAATGAGGGTTGTTCACATTGTGTAATGGAAGTATCATCACATGCACTTGATCTGCATAGAGTTGATTACCTGAAATTCTCAAATGCAATCTTTACTAATATTACTTCTGATCACATGGATTATCATAAGACTGAAGAACATTACCTCAATTCGAAAAAGATTTTATTCGATATGATCGGTCCCGATGGAAAAGTAATCTATAATATTGACGATCTGAAGTCATCCTTGCTAATTAAGGATTCACAAGCAAAAAAATATTCATATGGAACTGATTCAAAATCCGACTTTCAAATAAAAGATATCGAATTCAACCTTGACGGAACCACTTTCACAGTATCCTATAAAGGAGTTGATTACAAATTATCGACCAGATTAGCAGGACATTTTAATGCTTATAATGCAACATCTGCATTTGCAGCTGCCGTTCTAAATGGAATTAATCCCGATGAAGTAACTGAAGGTATCAAAAGTACTCCACAGGTTCCGGGCAGGTTCGAAATAATTTCCAGAAAAAATAAAAAAGTTATTGTTGACTACTCACATACATCAGATAGTCTTAAGCAAGTATTGTCGGCAATTCAACATATAGTTAAAAACGAACGACCTATATATACTGTCTTTGGTTGCGGCGGCGACCGCGATAGAACCAAGCGACCAATCATGGGAGAAATTGCTTCATCGATGAGTGAACGCGTTTATATTACTTCGGATAATCCGCGAACAGAAGATCCTTACTTGATCATTGATGAAACTCTAAAAGGGATCAAACAAAATAATTACAGGGTAATTGAAAACCGGGATGAAGCAATAAAAACTGCAATTTTTGAAAGCGAAGATAATGCTGTTATTCTTGTTGCAGGTAAAGGGCATGAGAGCTACCAGGAAATAAACGGAGTAAGGAAAGATTTCTCCGATAAAAATATTTCAGAAAAATATCTGGAAGAATGGGCAAAATAAAAATTACACTTGAGGATTTATTCAATCTACCGTCTGCGGTTATTTATAATCCCGACAGATACAAACCGGTGTCTATTGTCCAGATTGATTCCCGAAAAATTGTAAAAGGATCTCTATTTGTTGCTATTAAAGGGGAGAAATTTGACGGTCATGATTTTGTTAAGGATGTTGTGAAAAAAGGAGCCGGCGCTGTAATTATTGATTGCAGAATGTTATCGAAATTTAATTCAATTGAAACTCTTCTTATTACTGTTGAAGATACAACAATCACTCTTGGAAACTTAGCAAACATCTGGCGTAATAAGCTAAAAGCTAAAGTTGTTTCAATTACAGGAAGTACCGGAAAAACTACTACTAAGGAAATCGCAGCTACCCTGCTTTCGGAAAAGTATAAAGTGGTTAAAACAGAAGCCAATAACAATAACCATATTGGTGTTCCTCTTACAATTCTTTCCGCAGATGAAAAATGTGATGTTTTAGTTCTCGAACAAGGAACGAATCATATCGGAGAAATTCCATATTCGGTAAAAATATCCGAACCCGATATTTCAATCATCACCAATATTGGAGAGTCACACATAGAGTTTTTAAAAAACAAACAAATGGTTTATAAAGAAAAATCTGCATTATTTGATGCTACAGAAAAAAGAGGGGGAATAATATTAGCGAATACAGATGATCCGATAATTAAGAAAAATGTTAAGCGTTATTCGAATGTAGTAAGCTTTGGTTTCCAAGGTAATCCATATATCAAAGGAAAAATTAACGGATTTAATGATGATGGAAAAACAAAAATTAAAATTTCCGGTTCCAAAAGTGCAATTGATCTTCCAATTTATGGTGAATCGGGTGCAAAGAATTTTTTAGCTGCTGCCGTAATTGCAAAGTTATTAGGTCTATCTAATGATGAAATAAAAAAAGGTACACGAAAATTATTCCCGGTTCATGGAAGGTTGGAAGTAAAAAAATATTCTAACGCTTTAGTTATTGACGACACATATAATTCCAGTCCGGCTTCAATTAATGCTGCTTATGATCTTGTAAAACATATTAAAACTTTCAAATCAAAAATTGTTGTACTTGGCGACATTTTTGAACTTGGTAAACATTCTCCCAAAATTCATAAAGAACTTTCGAAAATATTTTCTTATGATAAAAATTTATTTGTATTAACAATTGGCAAAATGATGAGTAATCTTACTGCGGAACTGCGTAAGAAAAAAATAAAATCAATTCATTTTCATCTTCGGGAAGCTTTATCTCTCTATCTGCAATATGAAGAAATAGATAATTCGGTTATACTCGTTAAAGGTTCACGCGGAATGAAGATGGAGGAATTTGTAAACATATTGGAGAAAAGGTTTGAGTAATGCTCTACTATTTATTTGATTACATCAACCAAAAATTTAATCCGCCCGGATTCGATCTGTTCCGGTTTTTAACTTTCCGGTCAGCTCTTGCGGCAATTACTGCTCTGATTCTTTCTTTTTACATCGGACCTAAAATAATTGCCAGATTAAAAAAACATCACGTAGACCAGCCGATACGTGATGACGGACCGCAATCTCATAAAAAGAAAACCGGTACACCCACAATGGGCGGATTGATTATTTTATTCTCTGTTATTCTACCTGTTCTCTTATGGAGTGATATTAAAAGTATTTTTATTCTGCTGGTTTTGTTTGCAACAGTTGTTCTTGGACTTGTTGGTTTCCTTGACGATTATCTGAAAGTAGTTAAAAAACTCCCTCAAGGATTAATCGCACGATACAAGCTTATAGGTCAAATATTTGTCGGTCTGGTTGTCGGATGCGCTGTTTATTTCTTACCCGAGTTTGCACAATATAATACTCAAACAACACTGCCATTTTTCAAAAACTTAAATTGGGATTTTTCCTACCTCTATATACCATGGATTGTTTTTATAATCACTGCAACTTCAAATGCTGTTAACCTGACCGATGGATTGGATGGACTTGCGATAGGTACAATGATAATAGTAATGCTTGCTCTTGCAATAATTTCATATATGACTGGCAACGTAATTTATGCAGATTACTTAAACATCATTTACATGCCGGGAAGCGGTGAACTAACTGTATTTATTGCAGCATTAATCGGGGCAGGTCTTGGTTTCCTATGGTTTAATTTTTATCCCGCTCAAATATTTATGGGTGATACCGGTTCACTTGCACTTGGCGGTGCCTTTGGTGTTATGATGATTGTGATTAAGAAGGACTTACTAATTCCAATTCTAGGCGGAATTTATTTTGCTGAAACTTTGTCGGTGATCATTCAGCGTCTCTATTTCAAATACACTAAAAGAAAATATGGCGAAGGGAAAAGAATTTTTAAGATGGCTCCAATCCATCATCACTTTGAAAAACTCGATTGGGCCGAACCAAAGATTGTAGTAAGATTTTACATTATAACAATAATACTAACTATAATAAGTCTGGCATCGTTTAAGATTAGATAATGGATATAAAGGGAAATAACATATCGATCATCGGGGCAGTTAGAAGCGGTATAGGTGCTGCAAAACTCGCTAAGAAATTTGGTGCAATTCCATTTGTTAGCGATAGCAGCGATCGGCAAAGATTGCAACGGTCAATTCTTCAGATTGAATCGGAAAGGATTGATTATGAATGCGGAATTCATTCGGAGAAAGTTTTTGACTGCGATTTTATTGTTACAAGTCCGGGCATACCTACCGAATCTGAAATCTTAAGTAAAGCAAAAGAAAGAAAGATAAAAATAATCAGCGAAGTTGAATTTGCTTCCTGGTTTTGTAAAGGTAAAATTATTTCTATAACCGGTACAAACGGCAAGACAACCACCACTGCATTAATGGCACATACATTAAATGAGTGTGGACTTAAAACTTACTCCGCCGGAAATATAGGCAAAGCATTTTCAGAAATTGTTCTCGATGTGAAAGAAGAAGAGTTTGTTGCACTTGAAACATCAAGTTTTCAGCTTGATTTTATTGATCAATTCAAACCCTTCTTTTCAATCATATTGAATATTACACCAGATCATCTTGATCGTTATCAAAACAGATTTGAAAATTATATCGCATCCAAAATTAAAATTTCTGAAAACCAGGATGAGAATGATTTCTTCCTTTTTAATGCAGATGATTATAACACTTATTCGACAATGAAAAACAAGCGGGTGCAAAAATTAAGTTTCTCCTTAAAGAAAGAAGTACCTGCCGGGGCATATTCAAAAAATGGTAAAATGTTTTTTTCGTGGTTCGGTTCAACTGAAGAAGTCTGTTCTGTAACTGACCTCTTCATTAAAGGTGAACACAATGTTGCAAATGCTCTTGCAGTTTTATCAATTGCAAAAACATTGAATCTGCCGAATAAAAAAATTAGAGAATCATTCAAATCATTTAAAGGTGTTGAGCACAGAATTGAGTTTGTGAGAGAATTAAATGGTATTGAATTTTATAATGATTCGAAAGCTACAAATGTTGATTCGGTAACTGTAGCACTTAAAAGTTTTAACAAGCCGATCTACCTGATTCTTGGTGGAAAAGACAAAGGAAATAATTACGATCAGATTAGAAATTTGGTTAAGCAGCACGTAAAGAAAATTTATGCAATCGGTATCTCGGCGCAAAAAGTGAAAAATTATTTCGCACAAATAGTTGAAACGGAAATTAAAGAATCACTCGAAAGCTGTGTCATTACTGCGAGGGAAGAAGCATCACCGGGTTCGGTTTTACTCTTATCTCCGGCATGTGCAAGTTTTGATATGTTCGAGGATTATGAACACAGGGGAAGAGTTTTTAAAGAAGCAGTGAATAGATTATCCTAATGAAAGGTCTTGTAAAAATATTGATAGTTCTGGTCGTTGCATTTATGCTCTTAGGCGCAATAATGGTTTTTACGGCAAGCGGAACTTACAGCATAACAAAATTCAACAGCATCTATTACTTATTCAAATCTCACCTGTGGAAAGTAATTGCTGCAGGATTTTTATTCTGGATTTTTGCTCATGTTCCATACGACTTATATAGAAAATACAGTAAACCACTTTTAATAGGGATTATTGTCGTCCTGATTCTTACTTACTTCTTTGCTCCAAAAGTTAAAGGTGCATCACGCTGGATTGATTTAGGGTTTATACAATTTCAGCCGTCGGAAGCGGCAAAACTGATTTTAATAATGCATCTCGCAATGATGATTGAAAAATTCGATACTAAAATTGCAGATTTCAAAGAAGGATTTGGTTTTACATTAATCTGGATTATCGTGATAAGTGCTCTGGTTCTTATTCAACCGAATGTTAGTACAAGTCTGATAATAGGTGTAACCGGTTTCACGTTATTATATGTAGGAGGCGCGAGACTCAAGCATATAGCTTTTACCTTTATAACAGCTTTTGGATTTGCGAGCATCGGTATAATGATTTTTAAACACTCCAGGGAACGAGTGTTGTCATATTTTCAAAGTCTTTCAACAGGTAATGATATAAATATTCAGGTTACTCAGGCAAAGATTGCATTAGGTAGTGGCGGATGGCTGGGGGTCGGATTAGGGCATAGCAGGCAGAGTGATCTGTTCCTTCCTGAATCGTACGGTGATTTTATTTTTTCAATACTCGGAGAAGAGATTGGATTTCTAGGAGCGATATCAATTTTGTTCTGTTATTTAACACTTTTTGTAATCTGCCTCATCATTGCGAAAAAAGCTCAGGATAAATTCGGACAATTATTAGTCTTCGGTTTGGGATTCAATATTCTTGTTAGTGCATTCATTAATGCAGGAGTTGTAACAGGTCTTCTTCCAACAACAGGTATAACACTTCCTTTTATAAGCTTTGGCGGTACATCAATTATTCTATTTGCAGTTTCAACCGGAATAATTGTGAATGTGGCAACAGAAAGTCTTAAGACAGAAGGATTAAGGATAGCTCAGGTAGGATGAGTAAAACAGCAATATATCGTTTTCTTTTTGCAGGTGGCGGAACCGGGGGACACTTATATCCGGCACTTGCAGTTGCGCAGCAGATAAAAGTATTAAAGCCGGAAGCTGAAATTTTATTTGTAGGAACAAAAAAGAAAATTGAAGCAAGAGTTGTTCCGCAATATGGATTTGATTTCAAATCGATCTGGATTAGTGGATTCTCGAGGAAGCTAACATTAAGTAATCTTCTTTTCCCGTTGAAGGTTGTCGTTTCGATGATTCAGTCTTTGCTGCTGGTAATGAAATTTAAACCAAGAGTTGCAATTGGAAGCGGAGCTTATGTATCGGGTCCGGCAATTTGGGCTGCTTCGGTATTAGGTTCAAAAATAATTTTGCTTGAACAGAATAGTTATCCGGGAATTACGAATAGAATGCTCGAAAAAAAAGCTGAAGAAATTCACATAACGTTTGAGGAATCAAAAAAATTTTTTAGGAACCAAAACAAATTAAAACTTACCGGTAACCCGGTTAGAATGAACTTAGCATTAATAGATAAAATCGAAGCATTAAAGAATTATAGACTTGATAGCAAAAAGAAAACTGTTTTGGTAATCGGAGGAAGCGGCGGTTCGAAAAATATTAATGAAGCAGTTTCAAATTCAGTTTCTGAATTATTGGCTGACAATATCCAATTAATTTGGCAGACCGGTCAAACATATTTTGATAATTATAGAAAGTTCGAAAATGAATCTGTAAGGGTTTTCCCGTTTATTGATGATATGACAGCAGCCTTTTCTGCATGCGATCTGTTGATTGCACGAGCCGGAGCAACAACTATTACAGAAGTTTCATATCTCAAAATCCCTGTGATATTTGTTCCATCCTCACATGTGGCGGCAAATCATCAGTATAAGAATGCAAAAGCAATTAGCGATGCTTCTGCCGGAATATTAATTGAAGATAAAAATTTGAACTCAACTTTAGCAGATTCGATAAAAAAAATAATAAACGACGAAAAAAAACTTGAGCAATTGAGAAGAAATATCGCAGCATTTGCTAAACCCGAGGCAGCCAGAATTATCGCTGAGGATGCAATTAGATTGACAGAAAAACTTTGATGGGAAATTAATAATACATATAAATTGAAATTTCTTGAAAGGATATAAGTTTTGAAAAAGGAAACTTATTTATGATGATGCAAACCGTAAAGAATGTTCACTTCATCGGAATCGGTGGGATAGGAATGAGCGGTATCGCTGAAATTTTATTAAGTCAGGGTTTCACAATAACCGGTTCCGATCTCAATAAGACAGAAGTAACCGATCGGCTTGAAAGTCTGGGAATAAAAATTTATGAAGGGCATTCAGCAGAAAACTTGAAAGAAGCTGATGTAGTTGTTTTTTCATCTGCGGTTACACTCGATAATCCCGAAGTGAAAGCAGCTCAGGAAAGAAAAATTCCGGTTATCAAACGTTCGGAAATGTTAGCCGAATGCATGCGAATGAAATACGGAATTGGGATTGCCGGTACACACGGAAAGACAACTACTACATCAATGGTTGGACTTGTATTAACCGAAGCCGGTATTGATCCTACAATTATTGTGGGTGGGAAGCTTAGCAGTCTTGGCGGTACTAATGCACGCCTTGGTCATAGTGATTATATAGTAGTTGAAGCTGATGAATTCGACAGAACATTTTTAAAATTAACACCGGTCATAGCAGCATTAACAACACTTGAAAGAGAACATCTGGACACCTATAAAGATCTGGATGATATAAAAGGTGCATTCGTAGAATTTGCAAACAAAGTTCCCTTCTTCGGATTTGTTGTTCTTTGCCTTGACGAACCGGCTCTTCAGGATATTATTCCTTTAATCAATAAAAAAATCTTTACTTACGGATTAACACCACATGCTGATATTCGGGCGATTGATATTACTCATAAAGAAAGATCAACAGAATACACATTGGTTTACAAAGGGAAAGAACTTGGACGCATTAAACTTAATATCCCCGGTTTACACAATGTTAGAAATTCATTGGTAGCCGTTACTATAGCCTCTGAAATGGGAGTTGAATTTGATGTTATTAAGAAAGCACTCGAATCATTCTCCGGTGTTTACAGACGGTTCGAAAAAAAATATGATAACGATATACTGGTGATTGATGATTACGGTCATCACCCAACAGAAATAAATGTCACACTCGATGGAATCAGAAGAGGATGGAACAGAAGGTTGTTGGCAGTATTTCAACCCCACCTCTATTCGCGTACAAGGGATTTTTCTCAAGAGTTTGGAAGATCATTTTTGAATTCTGACATCTTCATTTGTACCGATGTTTACCCGGCAAGAGAAAAACCGATTGAAGGAATTACCGGGGAGTTAATCACAGACGCAGCAAAGAAGTTTGGTCATAAAAATGTTTACTACGAACCAGATAAAACAAAGTTGCCGGATCTTCTTAAGAAGATATGTAAGAAGGGTGATATTGTAATCACTCTTGGCGCCGGCGATATCTGGAAGTTCGGTGAAAAATTTGTTGAGCTATTAAAAGCAAAAAAATAAATGACGAAGAGACAGAAAATATTTAATCTGGCATTAATGATAACCGTATTTGGTCTATTGACCTATTTATCGGTTTCATTAAGTCATTTTGAGAATAAAAAAATTGAAATCATATCGCTCGATGGAAACCTTCATTTATCAAAAGAGCAATACTTTGAATTCGCTAACCTTTTAGATAGAAACAACTATAGTAACCTGACCACACAGTCCATAAAAGACAGAATTAGAAAGCATCCTTATGTAGAAAGGGCAGATGTTAGATATGATGGAAATGGTAAAGTATCAATAAAAGTTTCGGAAAAAATATTCGAATCAATTCTATTATTCGGCGATAATCAATATTTATTAACGGAAGAACTGCAAATACTTCCGATGCTTCCTAAAACAAAAAAAATTGATTACCCAATAATTTCAAATCCGGCATTGGAGAATTTGAAAACGCTTAGGTACATGAATAAGAATAATGATTTAGTAATTGCTTCCAAAATAATTAGTGCCGTAAAATTAATTAATCCGGAATTATATGACGGATTTTCAACTGTCGATTTGCAAAATGGCGGTGATATAATTCTCTATTTCTCATTCTTTGATTATCCGGTAATTATTGGAAGAGGAAGCGAAATAAGAAGAACTATTTATTTCAACAATTTATGGACTTACCTGAAAGGAAAGGAAATTAACAATTTTATGAATTATGTGGATCTGCGTTATGGCGGACATGTCTATTTAGGAATTCAAGAAACCTCAAAAGAGGGGAATAAACAATCATGAAGAAAAATATTATAGCAGGGTTAGATCTTGGAACAACAAAAGTATGTGCTGTCATTGCCGAGAAAACAGAGAACTCGATCAACATACTCGGTTTTGGAGTTGCCCCTTCTGAAGGATTGAACAGAGGATTGGTCGCAAATATTTCGAAGACTGCCGAGGCAATTACTGAAGCAATGAGTATTGCATCGAACCGTGCCGGGCTTACCGTTAAAGAATTAAATGTTGGAGTTGCCGGTGAGCATATCACAAGTCTGCGTCATAGAAATTATGTAACAATAAATAATCCCGAACATGAAATTGCAGAAAGCGACTTAGAACGTTTGAAATCTGATGTTCAAACAATCCGTATTCCGTCCGACCGGCAGATATTACATATTATTCCGGAAGAATACTTTGTTGATTACCAGGGAGGAATTGAAGACCCGATTGGAATGTGCGGGCAGCGACTGGAAGCGGTAAATCACGTTGTGCTTGCTTCTGTACCGGCAATTCAGAATATAAAGAAATCCGTTGAACGTGCCGGCTTCGTTGTAAAGGATTATATACTTCAACCGGTTGCATCAAGCTTGTCAGTTCTCGAAGAAAATGAAAAGGATCTTGGTATTCTGTTGATTGATATCGGCGGCGGGACAACCGATATAGCAATTTATCATAAACGGGCAATCAAACATACCAAGGTTATTGGTGTTGCTGGAAACCAGGTTACAAATGATATCCGCGAAACTTTGGGAATTGTGACTGCAGATGCAGAAAAACTTAAAAAAGAATATGGATATGCAATAGAGACAGCTATTATAAAAGATGAAGACATATTTATTAAAGGAGTTGGCGCCCGGGGTAATATTAAAATTCCGGTAACTCTTCTTACACAAATAATCAGTGTGAGAATGAGAGAACTTTTTTCATTGATTGAAAATGAACTTCGGCATACTGGATTCAAAAATAAAATAAAAGCCGGTGTTGTTTTAACTGGCGGCGGGTCACTTCTAAAAGGATGTACGGAACTTGCCGAAGATGTATTCGGATTACCGGCACGTATTGGTGTGCCGCTTGAACTCGGTGCAGGTTTATCTAACGAAGTTGAAAGTCCCGAGTTTGCAACAGTAGCCGGATTGATAAAGGGAATTCCGGGTAAATCTTCATCAGAAGGTTTTACAACTGTCAAAACTTCATCAGCTAAAAAAATTGATTTAGTTAAAGCATTTAAAAAAGTTCAAGATTTTTTTGAAAAACTATAATAATACCACAACAAGGAGGTTATATGCTTAAATTCGTCACTCTTGATAAGGAAGAACCTAGAAAACTTTCTGCTCAAATTAAAGTCGTAGGCGTTGGAGGCGGGGGATGCAATGCAATCGACAGCATGATCAAACGAGGACTTAACGGCGTCGAATATGTAGCGGTTAATACCGATGCGCAAGTTCTTGATAGCAGTCTTGCTCTTCACAAAGTTCAGGTCGGTACAAATGTAACTCGCGGACTCGGTGCCGGAGCCGATCCCAACGTTGGCAAAAAAGCAATTGAAGAAGACCGCGAAAAACTTACTCATATTTTAGAAGGTAGCGATATGGTTTTTGTTACTGCCGGAATGGGCGGCGGTACAGGAACCGGCGGAGCCCCTATCGTTGCTTCGATAGCTAAAAGTCTCGGTGCCCTGGTTATCGGTATTATTACCAAACCATTTGCATGGGAAGGTAAGCAGAGAATGAAAAATGCCGACGAGGGAATTAAGGAATTAAAACAATATGTCGATAGTCTTATTGTAATCCCAAACGGACGAATTTTAAGCATACTCGACAGCTCAACAGCGGCACGTGCCGCATTCGATAAACCGAATGAAGTTTTATATGAAGCCACTCGCGGTATTGCAGATATCATAACTATCACAGGAATAATTAATGTTGACTTCGCCGATGTTCGTACAGTAATGAAAGAAAGCGGACAGGCATTAATGGGTTGCGGAATTGCAAGCGGAGAAAACCGTGCAATTGAAGCTGCTCAGAAAGCAATCTCCTCTCCTCTGCTTGAGGGTATTTCAATTAAAGGTGCCAAGAATATTCTTCTAAATGTTTCCGGTTCATCAAATATGACGATGCAGGAAATTGAAGAAGGGAACAAAGTTATTTATGAATCCGCCGGTGAAGAAGCCAATATTATTTTTGGTCTGGTTAACAAAGAAGATATGACTGAATATATTTCTTATACTGTTATTGCAACAGGATTTGGCACAGAGGTAAGTACTAAAACTATAAGCAATATAAAGAAAGAGAAAGAGGAAAAAGTTAAAGAAAAGAAAACCGTTGCAGTCGGAGGATTCTCCAAAGGCAAAATGGAAGTAGATCAGAATGCGGATCTAAATGTCCCAACTATTTTAAGATATAAACCGAAGGGGAACGATCCCGAACTATTTCCGGATGATTCAATTATCCAGAGCGGATTTAAAACCGAACCTAACATATATATGGAAGAAGAGGATAATTATTCCAAACCGAAATTTGATGAAGAAGATAGTTCCTCGTTCTTAAGAAAAATTATGGATTGAGAATATTTTAAATATCTGAAGGTGAAATATGACAGGGTTCATTTTACTCGGTACAATGTTCCTTGTAATTGTTCTTATGTTGAACAAGGCATTTAAGATCTTTCATTACTTTAGATCTGATATAGAATAGTCTTTCAGTAAAGGCTGTATTTGATTTTCCCTTGTTGTGGTGACGAGCGGATCAAAAGAAAATCAATGCAGCCTTTTTTATTCTTTTGGCAAAATCCCGAAGTGCTTTTTTCATTTAATTAATTAGCTGGGGAAAAGCTTAATTCCTTGTAATTCTATTTTCTTTTACCCTCTTAATTACTAATTTTAACCAACCTAAAAAGACACGCAAATTAATCCTATGAAAAAATTATTATCTTTGTTTTGATATTAATTTCACTAAACACAGCAATTGCTCAAGAAGGTGAAGATGTTGGTTGGGTTGCAATGTTTGGTGCTTCCGGCCGTGTAGAAAAAATACTTCACCAAACTTACGAGATAGACCTCTTAGTTACTTTTTTTCAGCAAAAAAGTGACGCTTGCAATGTATCTACCGCCCAAGTATCCGAGCTTATCGATCAGTCCCAAATTTTTGTACATGTATGGCCGATGTCCAAAATAAGAGAACAACTTCGATAGAAAATAATCCTTAGTGTATGTAAAGGAGGCTTTGAGTGTTGCACGTTCAGCAACCCGAGCCAGCTCCCTTGCGGTCAGGTAGTTCGTGTCTGTCTCAAGGACATGCGCGAACACCTCTGCAAACTCTTCCAGTGATTGCCAGCCTCGCCTGTCCATTTCACGATAGTAGTGTGCATTAAATCCAAGCTTTGCAAAGAAAAGCATCAGCCTCGCTCGCCTTCTCACATTTCTGACTTTGTGTACAAACGGCATGAGCGCATGACCTTCCCACAAAACTTCACGAGTGGGAAATACGTTGATACTCACTCCCCCTGTATGCAAACAGCGATGAATCTCGCGGAAAACAAAGTCGTGGTTCCCAACATGCTCAAGGACTTGGTTGCTTGTAATGAAATCGAAGCTGTTATCGGGAAATGGCCAGACGTCTTGTACCGAGATGTGGGAAAGTTGATTGTTCCAATTAACTTGCGGATGTCGCTGCGACAAAAATTGCTTTGTCCCCTCCATATACGATGAGTGTTGCTGTCCGGCGTCCGTAACATCCATGCCAAACGCATCAAACTGAATACTTGGCTGAAGCATCGGCAATACTGCCAAAATGTGTGACAGTAGCCTACCATCGCCACAACCGACATCAAGAATGCGGATTCGACCTTCCTTTTCTTGGCTCCCATTCCCAATAAAGCTATTGATTACTGCGACGATATGTTGATGCGTAATGGAGCCAGCAGTGGAAAAGTTTTGCTTATTCATTGTCGTCCTAACAGATAGTCAGTCATCCAGAAAAGTCCCAGCTAAATGCAAACCTCGATGAACCAATGAGTGAGTCGTCCTAAAAAAGGTTGACTGTTATTTATACACCTCTCTGAGTAGCAGAGAGGTGTTTTTATTCCATTTTTTGACCGAAACAGTATTTTGTATATGCATCTCTTGGGGCGTTAACATTGAACAACTTAAGTGTGGTCTCTTGGTATTGTAAATCATTATCGATTGCTCTACATGTTTTTTCGCCTTTTCAAAACTATCAAATTCTTCATCAAAATAAAACTCATCTTTCAGTATCTGCATTACCTTTTGGATTGAAAAAAGAAGTTGTTATGTGCTTAACTCGAGAGTGTAAATAATTATCAATCCATCTTTAGAAACTATTCTTATTCTTTTAAGAGTGGCTTCTTTTTTCATCAATCTTTCAATCAATTCATTCAAATCAAAAAACTCAACCTTGCCTGCCAGCCGACCGGTTCTCAATTATCAATTCTAAATTTGCTTCTGGGTTTATCATTTTTCTTTTGTCAGCGGAATTACTAATTTTAACCAACCTAAAAATTATATTATATAAAAATGAAAAAACTATTAATTGCTATATTAATATTTGTCGCTATACACAATGCCGTTGCACAGGAAGGTGAGGATGTCGGCTGGGTAGCACGATTCGGATTAGCCGGTGGATTTAATCCGTCATTTGTTTTTCCGAATTTAGACCCTCTTAATGCTGAAGTCCGGAAAATGGGATTAAGTGAACTCTCCGGTTCAAGCCTGTTTCTATGGGGCGGAGGCGGATATGCCTACATAATGCTTATTGATAATTTACGCTTAGGCGGAATTGGAATAGGCGGTTCAACAGGAAGCAAAGGTATGGTAAACGGATATAACCGTGAAGTCAATTATAATTTTGGTCTTGGCGGTGTAACAATTGAATATACCTTGCCATTTATAAAACATATGGCACTTTCAGTGGGTGCTATTATTGGAGCCGGTTCGCAAAGTATTGAGATTTACCAGAATAAAAATGATTTTACATGGGGTGGTATATGGGGCAAAGTAAGTAGCAGCGGAATTCTGATGCATGATGATGTTAATTATGAAATCTCAAATACATTCTTTACTCTGGTCCCTACTCTGAATCTTGATGTTCCAATAAATCGTTTTGTCGCAGTACGATTAGGTGGCGGCTACATATTTAATTTTAATGAGAGCTGGAAAGTTAATAACGATAGAAATATCAGCGGTGTTTTTAAGGAATTAACCACCAATAATTTCTTTATTCAGACCGGAGTTTATTTCGGTTTCTTTGGATTCTAAAAAATTATGAAAAAAATTCTTGTTACGGGAGGAGCGGGCTTCATAGGTAGTAATTTTGTTAATTATATACTGACAAACCGTGACGATCTATTCTTAGTTAATCTTGATAAGCTTACCTATGCCGGTAATCTCGAGAATCTTAAAGAGGTTGAAAATCATAAAAACTATTCCTTTATAAAAGGCGATATTACCAATAATGAGCTTGTCGATTATCTGTTCAAGAAATATTCATTTAATTATGTAATTAACTTTGCTGCTGAATCTCACGTTGATAGAAGCATACTTGGTTCCGAAGTTTTCTTCCGTTCAAATGTTGTAGGTACTAATGTGTTATTGGAAGCTTCCCGAAGATATGGAATAGAAAAGTTCGTACAGATCTCCACCGATGAAGTATACGGAAGTTTGGGTCCCACAGGATTATTCACCGAGACAACACCGGTGTCACCAAACAGTCCTTATTCTTCCAGCAAAGCCGCATCCGATTTGATGGCTCTTTCATTCTTTCATACATTCGGTTTGCCGGTCGTAATAACCCGTTGTTCTAATAATTATGGACCTTTTCAATTCCCGGAAAAATTGATTCCCTTAATGATCATTAATTCTTTGAACGGGAAAAAACTTCCGGTATATGGCGACGGATTAAATGTGCGTGACTGGGTTTATGTAATTGATCATAACAGAGCAGTTGAAATTGTTCTTGAGCAAGGAAAAGCAGGAGAGGTTTATAACATCGGTGCCAGCCGCGAAATGAAAAATATTAATATTGTTAAATTAATTTTGAGTAAATTAACAAAGCCGGAAGGTTTGATTGAGTACGTCAAAGACAGACCGGGTCATGATAGACGATATGCAATTGATTCTTCAAAAATTCAGAATGAACTGGGATGGAAACCGGAATTCGATTTTGAAAATGCAATTAACGAGACTATTGAGTGGTATTTGAAGAATAAAAACTGGTGGCAGGGAATAATCACCGGTGAATATCAAAAATATTACAAAACTCTTTACGGAGACCGCTAGAGACAAATCTTTACAATCCTTCAGTTTTTAGAGTTATATTAGTGCCCGAAAATTTATTTTATTTTCATTGTTTATAATGGTTTAATTACAGCAGTTGTCATTACTATGTTGAATGACAATTTGCTGATATAATTTATATTTGTTTTTAATATTTATATAAGAATTAATTGGAATGAACTATGAAAGTGCAAAAGTATTTTTTATTAGTAACTTTATTTTTTGTATTTCAATCACTGAATGCTCAAAGAACCGATCAAATGCTCCAAAAGGGGAGTGATACTAGGTTATTACAACCAATAGCAGTTACAATCGGAGGGAATTTTGTTGTTACAGGTTCTTTTACAGCATTTTCATCCCAAAGAATCGATCACTTCATTACGCAAATTTTTACTGAAGCCCAGCAAAAATCAATTGCAAGCATTACCCAAATTGAAGTACTTAAAAAAATAAATGAAGAATTATTGAGATATCCTTTAAGAGATATTTTGCTAAAAAGAGTAACAGGCGAGACTATTAGAATCGATCTTCTTAAATACCGGCTTACCGGTGATTTTACAAACAATCCATACTTAATGAATGACGATGTAATTATTTTCCCGGGGCATAATGACAAAACTAATTTTATTGATATCATGGGAGCAGTAAATAACCCGATCAAGTTTCAATTTGTTGACGGGGATAAACTCTCGGATGCAATTTTATTTGCTGGTGGAATAAACCGTGCATATGAAAACATTACAATGGCAGAAATTTCAAGATTGCATGAAAAAGGTGAGAAAGAGGAATTGATTACCATTAAAATATCAGATGATTTTACATTACAGCGAGGTGACAGAATAAAAGTTGTCTATGATGAAAATAATAGAAAAGAATACAAGGCATTAGTTTTAGGAGAAGTAAATCAGCCTGGTTATGTTTATTTAACTCAAAATGGATTACCAATTAAAGAAGTATTAGATAAAAGCGGTGGATTAAAACTCCTGGCATCATTAAAAGAAGCCCGACTTCTCAGGAACTATGATGCTCTTGAAATCTTACAGAAAAATGAGATTGTTGAACAATACTTAAAGACCCCGCAGAATATTGAATGGCAGATTAAATTCTATGAAAGTAAACTAATGCAGGAAAAGTTATCTCTTCAGCGATTATCAAATCTTACGGTCGAAGACACAATCTTTTTTGATATTGATAATCAATTGAGGATAATGAAAGATCACAAGTACCTCGACTTCTCAACAATTTATGACGATAATTCTGCAGATGCTAACTTTCTAGTTAAAGACGGAGATCTGATTTTAATTCCCGAACAATTCAATTATATATATGTATTTGGGCAGGTACCAAAAGTAGGGTATTTCCCATTTGAAAAGGGGAAAAGTTATAAAGATTATATATCAAAAGCAGGTGGATTTGCAGATCTTGCTAGAGATGATGATGAGGTTGCAATTATTAAAGGAACCACTAAAAATTGGATAGTTGAAAATAAGGACAAGACAGAAATAGAACCGGGTGATTTTGTTTATGTTCCTAAAGAAATTCCTCGAACTTTCGGTTTTTATTTATCCAGAGTCGGAAGTGTGGCTTCCATTGTAGGAAGTATTGCGACAATTATTTTACTATTAACTCAATTCGGTAAATAATATTGTTTTTAAACATAATGGAAGTTGATAATTCATTCTTTAGTATAATTTAAGAAATTAAAAAAAAGCTGGATTAAAAATGAACGCTAACCAAATTGAAAAACCGGAAGAGAAAATTAAGGTCGGTAGCACTCTCTTCGATTTTATTGAGATACTTGTTAGGTACAGAAAGTTTTTGTTTTTATTTGTTCTATTAATTACGGTAGGAGCAACTTTATATGCTTTGCTCTCACCAAAATGGTACAAGTCAACAGCATCTGTTTTCCCCGCAGAAAGGAATGATCTTTTATCAGGTTTATCAGGGCTTTCGAGTTTGGCAAAGGGATTTGCAGGTGGAGGAAGTTTAGCAGCTCTAACAGGATCTAATACGGAATCCGATAAATATATTGCGATATTAAAAAGTGGTACACTGACAAATGATGTAATTAAAAAGTTCGATTTAATTAAAGAATACGATAGAGAAGGAGATTATTATGATAAAGTAGTGAGTGATTGGGAAGATAATCTAGAACTAGAAGTTCAGGATGAAGGTAATTTAACAATTACTGTTTATAGCAAAGACAATAAGAAAGCTGCTGAAATGGCAAACTATTTAGTTGAACAACTAAATAAAATTAATACAAACCTTAGTGTTACAAATGCAAAGGCAAATAGAGAATTTGTTGAAAAGCGGTATGATCAAAATATTGAGGATATTAACAATCTTGAAAATTCGATGAGAGCATTTCAGGAGAAATACGGTGTAATTGCAGTCCCCGAACAACTGGAAGCAACAGTGAAATCAATGTCGGAAATTTATGCTGAGCTTTATAAAAAAGAGATCGAGTTAAATGTGTTTAAGCAAACATATGGTAAAGAACATCCGATGACTTTAACGGCTGAAATAGAAATGAGCGAAGTAAAAAAGAAGATTGATATGCTCAACAAAGGAACAGATGCCTCACAAAAAGATGTAAAACTTTTAATACCATTTAAGCAAGCACCTGAACTTGGAAATGAGTACCTGAAGATTTATCGCAATCTGGAAATTCAATATAAAATATTGGAATTCGTTCAACCTCTTTATGAGCAAGCCAAAGTTGAGGAAGTTAGGAATACTCCGAGTGTAATTGTTTTAGATTATGCGGGCCCGGCAGAACGGAAATCCAAACCGAAAGTTCTTCTATACCTTCTTCTCTCTTTCGCAATTTCTTTTTCGATAGCACTCGTTGTTGTAATGATTTGGGAAGGAATTAAAAATCTGAGAAGGATCGATCAGGTCCGGTTTGATTCTCTTATCAAATCCGTAAAAAAAGATTTTTTCATTAAGAGTTAAATCAAAAGAGAATAGCTGAAATTGGTTAAGCAAATGAACTCCGGAAGTAATTCGCTATGGAAAAAATCTTTATTCGTTACACTATCCCAGCTGATTAGATTATTCACAAACGTCTTTATCTTTGTCGGTATTGCCCGTCTCTATGGTCCGCAAGAATACGGTCAGTTTGCTATTGCTTATACTCTGGCTACCATCTGTATTGTAATTGCAGATTTTGGATTTGACGTACTTCTTACAACTGAAGTGGCGAAGAACCGCGATCAGGTAGTTATTATCGGTAAGAAGTTTTTCTCAATGAAAATATTGTTTACACTTCTTAGTACAATTGTAATGATTCTTATCCCGGGCTTTCGGGTTTTCAGCGAGGGAAGTAGAAGTATTATTTACGTACTTGTTTTCTATATGATCTTTACAACCTTTACAAACTTTTTCAACGCAGTATTCAGAGGTTTTGAAAAATTCGAATATGAAACGAAAATTTCATTCATAACGAACCTAATCCTTCTCGCTTTATTGATTGTCCTCGGCTCCATGAAAGTTGATATCGTCCTTTTGATGATTAGTTTTGTTCTCGCAAGATTTGTCGGACTGATAATTTCAATTATTGTATCAAGGAATCTGGCCGGGGCGAATTTCTTAATGTTCGATTTTTCCGGCTGGAAGATTACATTGTCCAGTGTTCTTGTGTTTGGAATTCATTTTCTTTTCGGAAACCTCTATTTTCAGCTTGATACGATACTGCTCGGATTATTGCGGGGAGATCAGGATGTAGGCGTATATCAGGCGGCATTTAAAATAATGCTCATGCTCCTTCTTATTCCTGAAATCGCGATCAGTACTCTACTTCCGTTGCTATCTAAATTTTTTGTCTATAACCTTGAATCATGGAGTAATATCGGACGCCTTTTGTTCAAGATACTCTTCTTAATCGCACTACCTGTTTCTGTACTACTCTATTTTAATTCTGATAAAATAATCTCGATTGTGTTCGGAAATAAGGATTTTTATGAGGCGATTCCTGTATTGCAGATCTTTTCGATTGTTGTGTTTCTAAGATTTTCTGTTGAACCATTTGCTTTAATGCTTACAACATCCAATAGGCAGAGGATAAGAATGTATGTAGTCGTAACTGCAACCATCCTCAACCTTATTGTTAATTCATTTGTAATTCCGTATTATGGAATTATCGGAGCTGCCTGGGTATCTGTAGGGATTAACTTATTTGTCGGATTAGGATATATTATTCCAAACAGTAAATTTTTCTTCGCATGGTTTAATAGCATTAAGGTAATAACTCTTCTGGGTCTTGTGATCTTTTCATTTCTTTTAATCGATTCAACCATTGTAGCAATGATAATCACGCTTTTACTCTATGCAGCCTTGTCGTATTTTTTTGGATTCACGGGATCTGAAAAGTCATCAATCATAAATAATTTTCTCTTCAGGAGATTCTGATTTTTTGAGCTGGGTTTCGGTCATATCGTTTATCGGATGCCTTTTGATTATTGCTATTTCATTCAGAAATAAGTCGGATATTTTTTCACCCGGTAAGGTATTTGCCTTTGTATGGTTTCTGGCAATCGGATTGACCGATCTCAAGCTAAGCCGATTGCAACATGAATGGCCTCCTTTAGTTTGGATACAATTATTAATTGGGCCATTAGCGTTTCTTATAGGAACGGGATTAATTTATACTATTTATTTAAATAGAAATGTTAATTCTATAGGTGCGATAAGGAACAATAGAAATAAACTTGCGCCGAACAATAATCGAGTATTTATAGCGGCTGTTGTGCTATCCGTTTTGTTTATATTTAGTTATATAATCATTTTTCTAAAAACAGGAGAAATTCCATTATTTAGTTCTAAACCAGGAGTTGCCCGTGCTAATTTTACGATGTTTGGAATAGGGCTATTTCTGCACAATGTGGTCTTGGTAGTTTTTTTAACCGCTATTTATATAATCTTTGAGAGTAATAATAAATCCCGTAAAGTATTTCTTATAATATTTTCTCTTATTATATCATTCCTTTATATTCTAACTTTGCAGCGATATCAAATATTCTTGACAATTCTGCTTTTAATAGTGCTGCTCTACTATACAACTTTCCATGTAAAATTCAGGACAACTATCGTTGTATCGGTAGTGTTAATTATATTCTTTTTTCTTGTATCTTCATTCAGAGCTGGTGAAATAATAATCCTTGTCCTTTACAAAATATCACAAATGAAATATTCACCTGAATATGCAATATTCACTGAACCGTATATGTATGTAACAATGAATCTTGAAAATTTTGCGAGATCAATCGAAAAAATCGAACAATTTTCCTATGGATATTACACCTTCGATTTTTTAACTGCAATTTCCGGGTTAAAGCATTGGATAAGTGAATATTTTGCATTGGTTGAAAACCCATTTCTTATTAGTAGTTACAACACATATTCGGCATTTTGGACTTACTATAGAGATTTTGGAGTACTCGGGATTTTTGCTATTCCTTTTTGGGGAGGTGTGGGAATTAGCTCTTTATATTATTCACTGCGCGATAAACCAACATTACTTAAAATATCTCTTTATGGAATGCTGCTTTACGGTGTTATCTTTTCTTTTTTCAATAGCGTGTTCGGTTTTTTGTGGTTTGTATATAATGTAATAACTCTTTTAATTGTTTTTAAATTTATCTCTAAATAAAGGATCATTATAATTGAATGTTCCGTTACAAAATAATGATCAAGAACTACCAATTTCGTCTCTCGATATAATCATTGTAAACTGGAATTCTGGTAAATTAATTTCAGAATGCATCAATTCTATAAAGTGTGCTATTAATGAAAATTTCATTTTATTAAGAATTGTAGTAGTAGATAATGCCTCGACTGATAATTCTATAGAGATGATAAAACAAGATGAATTGCCACTTATTATTCTACAAAATAGCGCGAATTCAGGTTTTGCAAAAGCATGTAATCATGGTGCAGAAAAATCAACCGCCGATTATTTACTTTTTTTAAATCCTGATACAAAATTATTTGATAACTCTCTGTCCGTACCAATTTCTTTTTTGAAGACAAATAAAAATGCTGGTATAGTCGGTGTTAAATTAATTAATGAATTTGGTGAAGTAAGTCGCAATTGCGCAAGATTTCCAACTCCCTTGAAAATGTTTTTTGCTTCACTAGGATTAGACAGATTATTTCCTAAAATTATGAGCGGTCATTTTATGAAGGACTGGGATCACTTATCAAACCGTATAGTTGATCAGGTGATGGGATCTTTCTTTATGATAAAGAAACCTTTATTTGAAATACTTGATGGATATGATGAAAGATTTTTTGTCTATTATGAAGATGTTGATTTAGCTTTAAGGACATTTAAGAAAGGTTATATAAGTTATTATTTAGCCGATGCTCAGGTTTATCATAAAGGTGGTGGTACGACTGATAATATTAAAGCTGATAGATTGTTTTATATTTTGAGAAGCAAGCTTTTATATGCTAAAAAACATTTTGGAATTTTTTACTTCATTCTAATTTTTATTGCAACAATATTTATTGAACCGATTGTGAGGATTGTTGCTTCCAGTATGAGAACAAGTTCGTTGACTGAAATTAAAGAAATAATTCGCGGTTATAAAAAATTAATTTATTCATTCTTCTAATTCTATTAAAAGATTTCAATGAAGTTATTAATATTGGCTAGATATGGTTCGTTGGGCTCAAGTAGCCGATATAGGATTTATCAGTATATACCTTATTTACAGAAAAATGGTTGGGAGGTGAAAGTCAATTTTCTGTTAAGTAATAAGTATATAGAGAATTTATATTATAAATTACCTTTTCCACTTTTTGAAATCCTGAAAAATTATTTTGTTAGATTCTGGCTCTTATTAAATAAGAGAAAGTATAATGCAATCTGGCTTCAACAAGAAGCTTTTCCCTGGTTCCCAGCAAGTATAGAAAGGTTATTTTTAGGATCCTGTATACCCATTATCAATGATCACGACGATGCATTTTTCCATCGTTATGATTTAAATAATTCTAAAATTGTAAGACTTGTCTTAGGTAATAAAATTGATAGAATTATGAGTGCTGTTCATCAAGTTGTTGTCGGTAATCAATATTTGGCTGAAAGAGCAAAAAAAAATTTGGCTCAAAAGGTTGATATTCTACCTACTGTTATTGATATAAATCGATATAAAACAAAAAAAGCTTTCAACAGTGATACTTTTAATGTGGGCTGGATTGGATCACCGAATAATGCTAAATATTTGCACATAATAAAAAATGTACTTCAAAATATTTGTAATGACCCGCAATCAAGATTAATTTTAATTGGCTCTGGAAATTTTTCAATTGAGAGCTGCAATTTTGAAACAATTGAATGGCATGAATCTTCTGAGATCGACAACATACTTAATTTTGATGTGGGTATTATGCCTTTACCAGATAATCCTTGGGAAAGAGGTAAATGCGGATTTAAGTTGATACAATATATGGGATGTGGTTTACCGGTTGTTGCTTCTCCTGTTGGAATTAATTCTCATATTGTACAGCATGGAGTGAACGGTTTTCTTGCAGAATCGGAAGAACAGTGGTTACAATATTTAACTATGTTAAAAGAAGATCCGAAGTTAAGGCATAAAATGGGCCTAAATGGTCGGCAAATGGTGGAGAATAAATATTCAATCCAGGTAACTGCTCCGGTTTTGTTAAAATACTTTAATGATTTAGTTTTCTAATTTCTTTTTCGGACAATATTGATGAAAATCCTCTTTGTGATAACGAAGTCTGACTTAGGTGGAGCGCAGGTATTTGTACTAAACCTGGCACGTACACTAAAAAAACTTGGCTGCGAAGTAGAAGTTGCTGCCGGAGAGGGTGATTTTTTATTTCAAGAATTGGAAAAGAATAAAATTGAGTTCCACTACTTAAAATCATTGAAAAGAGATTTTAGTGTTTTCAATGCTCTCTATTTTGTTACAGAATTACATGGATTGTTAAAAGTAAAGAACTATGATATCATTCATCTGAATAGCTCTAACACTCTAATTGGCTCACTCTCGCGATATCTTTTAGTTAAAAAACCTAAAACAGTTTTTACGTTTCATGGTTTGTCATTTATCGATCATAATTTCAGTCCGAATTTATTTATTAAAGCATTAGCAAAGTTTTATTTTCGAATATTCTTACGAACAATTGATAAATTGATTTTTGAATGTAAAATGAATTATGACGAATTAAAAAGTACCGGTATGATTAATAACGCCGAGATAATCTATAACGGAATTGATGAAAATGATTTAAAGTTTTTATCGCGGGAAGATGCAAGAAAACACTTTAAAAATTTATCAGGCATAGATATAGAAAATTCATTTATAATTGGCTCTACTGGTCGATTAGCACATCAAAAAAATTATGAATTTCTTATTAATAATTTTTTTAGGATAAAAGAAAAGGTACCTAAAATTAAAGTTGTAATTATCGGTGATGGTCCGGATCGTTTATCTTTTGAAAAGATGATTAAAGAACTAGGTCTTGAAACTGAATTTATTTTGCTTGGGGAACTCGTCAATTCACATCAATATTTGAAGGGTTTTGATCTGTTTACTCTAACTTCCCGATACGAAGGTGTTTCAATAAGCCTTATCGAAGCTCTTTATGCATCAATTCCGATTCTTGCAACGAATGTTGGCGGTAACCCGGAAGTTCTGGGTTATTCTGATCATCAATTATTCGAATTGAATGACATTGATGGGTATTTAAAAAATCTTTCGGAAATCCGGAACAACAAAGACGTTTGTATAAAATACAATCAGGAAAGGAAAAAGAATTTTTCTTTAAATGAAATGGCAGTTAATTATAAAAAATTATTTGACAGTTTGCTATGAAGTTAGTTTATCATTAAAAGGTAATTCGAATGAAGGAATATTATTATAATAAAAATGTATTGATAACCGGCGGATTAGGTTTTATAGGCAGCAGTTTGGCAAATCGATTGGTTGAACTAGGTGCAAATGTTACAATAATTGATAATATGGAACCCCTTTATGGAGGAAATTATTTTAATATCAGAGAAATCGAGAGTAAGCTAAAAGTGATAATTGCGGATGTTAGAAATACATCTGTTATACAACCTCTAATTGAGAAATCTCATTGTATCTTCCATTTAGCGGCGCAAATAAGTTATATCGATAGTCTAAATATTCCATTCGAAGATTTAGATCTAAATTCTCGTGCAACTCTGAATTTATTAGAGTTATGTCGAAAATATAATCCTGAAGTTAGAATTTTGTTCTCCAGTTCGAGAATGGTTTATGGTAAGGTAGAAAAACCTATTGTAACAGAAAATTGTGATACAAATCCTTTGAGCCTTTATGGTATTCACAAATTAACCTCTGAAAAATATCTGCTAATGTATTATAAAGATTTTGGTATTCCCTCAACCATTTTGAGAATTACAAATCCATATGGACCCCGTCAACAAATAAAACATAGTAAATATTCTCTGGTGGGTTGGTTCATCAGGCAGGCTATGGAAAATAAAGTGATAAAAATATATGGTGAAGGGCGGCAATTACGCGATTATATTTTTATTGATGATATTATTGAAGCTATGTTAAGAGTTGGAGCGTCTGCTGATGCTGTCGGCGAAGTCCTAAATGTCGGTTCAGGTATTTCTACAAAATTTGCGGATATGGTTAAATTAGTATTGGAATGTGTTAAATCCGGAGATATGGAATTTATTTCCTGGCCAAAAGATTATGAAAAAGTTGAAACAGGTGATATTGCTGTTGACATCTCCAAATTGCAAGAAGTCACATTATGGAAGCCCGATCATTCACTTGAAGATGGCATAAATCTTACTTACCAATACTATAAAAAAAATATCCATCACTACATTTAAATGGTATTAATCGGTTAAGAAATTTAATGGGTAATATTTTTTAAGGAAGAATCATCCAGAAGATCACCAAAAATATTTTCTCCCTTTCAGTAGGACAGGGACTCTCGCTTGCACTTAACTTTGCTGCGTTTATCCTTGCTGCAAGGTATATGTCCGTGCATGATTTCGGCAGATTCGGTTACCTTGTTGCAATTGTAGGTATCCTTTCTAAAGTAATTGATTTCGGTTTGGGCCCTATTGTATTCCGTGAATCATCAAAAGAAGAAGATAGTAATAGACTTTTAAATAGTGCAATTTCAATAAGACTTATACTTTTTCTATCTGTTCTGTTTATTTATAATCTCGTTATTTATTTTCTTGGATTCTCATCATCAGAATTTATTCTATCGAATATTCTTTTTTTAAGTATAATTCTTTCAACACGAATGGCAAACTTCAGGGAATTGCTGGCTACGCCGTTTAAAGTTCATCTGAAAATGCATTACCCTATGACACTTACTATTCTTGATAGTTTATTGTTTTTAATACTTGTTGCAATAATGCCTCTTGTAAAAGGAGGTATCTATTATTTTGTTTTATCGTATGTATTTTCAACTCTTCCAGGATTTATTTTCCAATTTATTTTTTTAGAGAAGAATTTCAATTTCAAACCGAAGATAATTTTTTATAAAACCGGGTGGCTTTTGAAAGAAGCTGCTCCGCTTGCGGGGTTTGTTCTATTGACTATTGTCTATCAACAGTTTGATATTGTTTTGCTTACATCTTTCAAGGACGAGTACTCTGCCGGAATCTATTCTGTTGCAACACGTTTGACAATGCCACTCAATATTATTCCGGGTATTGTTGTCACTACTGTTTTTCCTTACTTAGTTAAAAATTTAAGGGACAGATTAAAAACCGATGCTATAAATTCTCTTGTGTACAAATCTTTATTTCTTATCTCATTTATATTTGCTATTGTATTCTCATTCAGGTCAGAAACCATTGTTACATTATTATTCGGTTCGAAATTCCGTGCGGCAAGTCTTCCGGCATCAATGATATTCTGGTCACTTGTCTTTATGTTCTTCAATTATTTTACATTGGACCTGCTTACTGCACATAGTCGCCAGATATTAAATCTACTTTATTCACTTTTATTGGTTATAGCAAATACCATATTAAATGTTTTGCTCATTCCGCAATATTCTTATGCCGGTGTCGGATTTGCCAAAGTGATTGCCGGATTTTTCGGTTTTATATTCTTATTCTGGGTATTGTGCAGGTATGGTTTCAGGTTGCCGTTTATTAACTCCAGATTTGTGTTGTGGACTTTCTCAATTTCCATTGCAGTTTTTTTACTCTCCTTTTTACCACTGATAATTTATCTGATCTTATCAGCATTAGTAATTGCCGTATCGCTGAAACTATTCGTTTATTTTGAAAATGATGAGTGGGACCTGTTCTTTCGATTAATTAATAGGGAAAAATGGAGCCGACACTTCCGCACATAAATGTTTCTGTTATTATTGTAAATTATAATTCGTTTGAGATATTAAGCGAATGTCTCCGCTCCTTATTTAAATTTTGCATCGGTACATCTAATGAAGTAATTGTAATTGATAATGCTTCTACACAAGGAAATGTAGAATCAGTTATTAATAATTATAATAATATAAATCTTGTAAAGAATAAAACTAACCTCGGATTTGCTGCTGCGAATAATATTGGATTAAAATATGCTCACGGCAAATACACATTATTTCTTAATAATGATACGGTATTTTTAGATGATTCCATTAAGAAGGTTTTTGATTATTCAGAAAGCTCATCTGAAAATAGATTTGTGGGAATTCAATTATTAAATTCAGATGGTTCCAGACAAGAAAGCGTTGTTCAATTTCCTTCTTTATGGAACACAATTACTGAGAATTTTTTTCTCTATAAACTTTTCCCTAAATCGATATTATTTAACAAATATTATCAAAACTGCTTTGATTATAATGAACCCGTAGAAGTTGATGTTATTCGCGGAGCGTTTATGTTTTGCCCAACCGAACAGTTGACCAAACTAGACGGGTTTGATGAACGTTTCTTCTTTTTTTCAGAGGAAACGGATATGTGCAAAAGATTCAAGGATTCCGGAGGAAAAGTAATTTTTTATCCAGTATCGTCGGTAATACACTATAGTGGTGCAACTGCGGATTTAGACATGTGGTTTAAGTTTAAGAATCAAACGACTGGAAAAATTCAATATTACCAGAAACATTTTAAGGGAATTATGTTTTTCTTTGCGATTCTCGTACACTATTTAGGACTCTTATTAAGAGGATTTCTATTTGCCATTGGCGGAGTAATCACAGCAAATAAGAAATTGATCCTGAAAGGATACTACTTTTTCAGGCAATTGTTTGTTTATCCAAAAAATCAGTTTTGAAATTATTGTTGAATGAAAAAAACTATAATTAACCTAAATCAGATGATTCAATTTGTTTTGTATCCACCTCCCCTTCGGGGAGGGCGGGAGGGGCTGTGAAGATTCTTCAGATACTCCCTAAAATTCCTTATCCTCCTATAGATGGTCACAAAAAAAGTATGTGGGGAGTAATAAAGTATCTATCCGATCGCGGGCACAATATAGATATTATTGCTTACGGACAGAAAGATGATCAAAGGAAATATGAAGGTGAAATAAGTAAATATGCCAATCTTTTTGTGGTTGATATTAAAGCTAAGAATAGCTTCGCGGGTGCAATAAGAAATTTATTCAGCGCTGTCCCTTATAATTTGAGCAAGTATCAAACAAAAGGACTGGAAAAGTTTGTAACCGAACATTTAGCGGTAAACAAATATGATATTATTCATGTTACAAATGCTCATATGGGATGGGTTGTCAATACAATTAGAAAATTATGTGATACTCCGGTAGTCTTACGTGAGGAAAATTTCGAGCTAATTATTATGGAAAGGTATTTTAAGAATTGTAAAAATCCGGTAATAAAATATTATGCTTTTCTGCAATACAAAAAATTTTTGAAGTATGAACCTTCTTTATGTGGAAAATTTGATATTGCTATTATGATGAGTAAAGAGGATGAACATAGATTGTTGGAATTAAATCCTGATGTAAAAACAAAAGTTATTCCGCTTGGTATTGAAAAAGAACTTTTAGAAATAAAAAGAAGCAGTACCGAAAAATATTCTCTGGCATATATTGGTTCGCTTGAATGGTATCCAAATTATGATGGATTAAAATGGTTTTTAAAGGATATCTTCCCAATCGTTACAAAAAAGTTTAAAGAAGCAAAACTCTATCTTTATGGCGGAGGGATTCCAAAGAATTTTTACTTTCCCGAATCAGTAAAAGACAATATAATTGTTAAGGGATTTGTGAGCGATATATGGAATGAAGTCAATAATGGATCACTGGCTGTTGTCCCTTTACGAATAGGAAGCGGAATACGCGTTAAAATTCTTGAGATGCTTGCCTCGGGCATTAATGTTATAACCACCCAATTAGGCAAAGAGGGAATACCGGCTAAAGATGGCGAGGAATTACTGGTTGCAAATACAAAAGAAGAATTTGCCGGAAAGATTATTGATTTTTTTAATAATAAATTTGACGCGGAAATGATTTCTCTCAAAGGAAAAGAATTAGTGAAGCAAAATTATATTTGGGAAAATATTGCAGAGAAATTTGAACAAACATATTATGAACTTCTTTAATCGTATAGAATGATACTATTCATGGAAATATTGTTTTACATAACCGGCTTTCTGATTATTAACTCCTTTTTTCTATATCCGGTTGTTTTATATTTTGCAAGCAGGAAACATACTGGAAGAATTACTGAGTATGGTTTTGAACCTTCGGTTTCAATTCTGATTGCTGCACATAACGAAGAAAAAGTTATTGAAGAAAGAATTAAAAATATTTCTACACTTAATTATGATTTGAACAAAATTGAAGTGTTTATCGGTTCGGACTATTCAACCGATAAAACAAATGAAATTCTTTTGGAGCAGGAAAAGAAATATTCCTGGCTTCATATTTTTTTATCTGAAGAGAGAAGGGGAAAAGCAGGTATTTTAAATGAAATATTTAAAAGAGTTAATAACGAAATTCTGGTTTTCACTGACGCAAATACTCAATTTCATAAAGACGCATTAAAAAATTTAATTGAAGATTTTGCAGATGAAACAATTGGTGGTGTTTGCGGCAGATTAATACTTGTCGATAGTGAAAAGAGCAAAAGTGAAGGTGTTGAAGAATCGGAGTACTGGAAATATGAAACGCATATTAAAAAACTTGAAGGTACTTGCGGTCTCCTGCTTGCTGCAAATGGCGGAATTTTTGCTATAAGAAAAAAATTATATGAAGCGATACCCATAGATAATGCCGTAACCGATGATTTGTTTGTTTCACTTTCCGTAATTGCCAGGGAGTTTAAATTTACATATCGTATCGATGCGTTGGCTTATGAAGATACCGGAAAAGATTTATCGGCCGAGTACCTCCGGAAAGTACGCTTTGGCGCAACAAATTTTCAAACTCTTATTTATTTCAAAAAGCTATTATGGGCAGAGAATAAATTTTTGAGTTACAATTTCTTTTCTCATAAAGTGACTCGCTGGTTTTTACCTTTACTTCTGATTTTGTTGTTATTGATCAGTTATTTTTTATCGGATTTTAATTTCATTGTACATAAAGCATATTATTTCCAAGTAATTATTTACTTGCTTGCCTTATGCGGATATTTATTATCAATGATTAAAATACGAATACCGGTTTTTTCAATTCCATATTTTTTTGCGGTTTCAAATATAGCAATGGCAGAGGGCTTTATTAAATTTATTAGAAAACAGCATAGCGTAATCTGGGCATCTACGGAGAGGTAGTTTAATGAAATATGATATCATTGTAATTGGAGCCGGAATAGTCGGACTTTCGGCTGCTCTAAAAATTCTTGAAAAGAATCCAGCATTAAAACTTTTAATACTTGAGAAAGAAAATCAGGTTGCTAAACATCAGACCGGAAACAACAGCGGAGTAATTCATTCGGGAATTTATTATAAACCCGGAAGTTTAAAAGCGACGAACTGTTTGAACGGTTATAAAATGCTTCTGGATTTCTGCGATAAAAATAATATTCTTTATGATATATGCGGAAAAATTATTGTTGCTACATCAGATGAAGAAATACCTTATATGAATAACCTTTACGAAAGAGGTAAGCAAAACGGATTAACCGGTTTGAAAATACTAAGTAAAGGCAAGATAAAAGAAATTGAACCGCATGTTGATTGTAAATCCGCAATTTATGTCCCGCAGACCGGAATTATTGATTATACGGAAGTGTCAAACAAATATCTTGAATTAATACTTGGGTACGGGTCTTCAATAAAATTTAATGAGACTGTTTCTGATATAAAGATTAAAACCGATTATTGTGAAGTTATAACCGGGAACGCATCGTATCAATCAAACTTTCTTGTAACTTGTGCCGGTCTTCATTCAGATCGTATTGCGAAAATGACTCACCCTCAACTTCAATTAAAAATTATCCCTTTCCGCGGTGAGTATTATAAGATAAAGGAAGATAAGAACTACCTTGTAAAAAACTTAATCTATCCGGTTCCCAATCCTGAATTTCCGTTTCTTGGAGTTCATTTCACAAGGATGATTGGCGGGGAAAGAGAAGCCGGTCCGAATGCTGTTCTCTCTTTTAAAAGGGAAGGATATACAAAGACGTCATTCAGTCTTAAAGATACATTGGAAACATTTGCTTATCCCGGTTTTCATAAAGTGATGAAGAAAAATTGGAAAGTTGGTATTGGAGAATTCTATCGTTCCTATTATAAATCTGCTTTTGTAAAAGCTCTTCAAAAATTAGTACCTGAAATTCAAAAAGATGATTTGATAACCGGCGGTGCCGGAATACGTGCGCAGGCATGTAGCAGAGACGGCGGTTTGCTGGATGATTTTTATATTGTTGAGGATAAAAGAATTTTCCATGTTTGTAATGCACCTTCACCGGCGGCAACCAGTTCTCTCTCCATCGGTGATTATTTAGCAAATAAGGTGTTATCAAATTTGTAGTTTTTAGAGGATGTCTTGAATAAAAAAATTGAAAAACTTCTGATTCTTGTTACTGACTTTTTTACTGTCAATCTATCGTGGATAATCTTTTTCTATTTGCGGGTGCAAACGGGATGGTTTGAATTACTTTCACAGCCCGATTTTTTACTTCCGCTTTTTGCGATATACTTTTACTGGCTCATGATTTTTACTTTTGTCGGCATGTACCGGACATGGTTTGCCCTCTCGCGGTTCGATGAACTCTCAACTCTTTTCAAATCCTCATTCGTCGGGATTTTCATTATACTTTTCCTGATAATGTGGGATGATTATAGAACCGGTGCTGTTTCATCATTCCGTTTCTACATTTTCCTCTATTGGTTTATTTTCTTATTTGTTGTGGGCACGGGCAGATTAGTTGTCCGCAGTATCCAGCGTAATTTACTTATAAAAGGAATCGGTAGAAGAAATGCTCTCATTATTGGATTTAATGATAAAGCAAATCAGATTCACAACACAATCCATAATCACCGCGCACTGGGTCTGGATGTTATTGCATATATTGCAGTCCGTGAAGAAAATTTGGGAAAGGAATACAACGGAATACTTGTAATCGACACCGTTAAAAATCTTGAACGAATTATTGATCAATATAACATCAAGAATATAATTATTTCAATCGACAGAAATAATGAAGATACTATGCTTGAAATCATTTCAACATGCGAAGGGAAAAATGTTTCAATAAAAATTGTTCCGGATCTATACGATATAATAAGCGGACAAGCCCGTACCTCACAAATTTATGGAGTGCCGCTTATTGATATTATGCCGGAATTGATGCCCGAATGGGAAAAAAAATTAAAGCGCTTGATGGACATTGTCTTATCACTGGCGCTGATTATAATTACTTTTCCAATTACATTTTTATCGGCTCTGGCAATCAGACTTGAGAGCAAAGGTCCCATTTTTTACAGGCAGGAAAGAATGGGTATGAACGGAAAAATTTTCCGCATTGTTAAGTTCAGAACTATGATTAAAGATGCCGAAAAATATACCGGACCCGTCTGGTCTGCTAAAGATGATCCAAGAATTACAAAAGTTGGAAGACTAATCCGCAAAATGAGAGTTGACGAAATCCCTCAAGTCTTTAATGTTCTTAAAGGCGACATGAGTTTTGTAGGTCCACGACCTGAACGCCCGTTTTTTGTAGAAAAATTATCTCAGGAAATTCCTTTATACAAAAGGAGATTGAAAGTTCGTCCGGGCATAACCGGATGGGCTCAGGTCAAACATAAATATGATGAAACTGTAGAAGACGTAAAAGTTAAGTTGCGTTATGATCTGTTTTATATTGAAAATATAAGTCTAAGGATGGATTTTAAAATTATTTTTAGAACTATTTTTGTAGTCCTTTTTGGTAAAGGGCATTACGATTAACTTATTTGCATGATCATGATTTTGATTATGTTCATGATCAAGAGAAAGAAACTGAATATGAAGACAATTGTTATTATTCCGACCTACAATGAACTGAATAATATTCAGAGACTGGTACCTGAGCTGCTTGAACTTTATCCTCTGTTGCATATTCTTGTTGTAGATGATAATTCACCTGACGGAACAGCTGACCTTGTCGATCAATTATCACAAAAAGATGAGCGAGTTAAACTGATTAAGAGATCAGGAAAAATGGGACTTGGTACTGCTTATGTGGCGGGTTTCAAATATGCTCTCGAAAATAATTATGACGCAGTTATACAGATGGATGCTGATTTCTCACATGATCCGAAGGAAATAAAAAATTTTCTCGAGCTTATTCCAATTTATGATCTAGTTATCGGCAGCAGATATATCTATGGTGTCCGCGTAATTAATTGGCCGATAAGAAGATTGTTGCTCAGCTACTTTGCAAATTTATATACAAGAATTATTACAGGCCTGCCAGTTAAGGATGGAACAGGGGGCTTTAAATGTATTAGAAGAGAAGTGCTTCAATCAATTGATCTTGATAGTATTCATTCGAACGGTTATTCATTCCAGATCGAAATTAATTTTATTGCATGGAAAAAGAAATTTAAGCTGACAGAAATGCCGATAGTATTTGTTGACCGTGTTAAGGGAACTTCGAAGATGTCCAAAAAGATTGTGCGTGAAGCCGTATTTATGGTGTGGAAATTACGTATTCAAAGTTTATTAGGAACGTTTAACTAATGAACAATCAGATCGATCTCTCGATAATAATTGTTAACTATAATGTAAAGGAATTTCTTCTCAACCTTTTGCAATCGATCCGTAATGCAATGAATAATTTTGCCGTTGAGATTATTGTTGTCGATAATGCTTCCGACGATGGAAGTATTGAACTTCTGAAAGAAAAATATCCTGATGTTAAATTAATTGTAAATGAGAAGAATGTCGGCTTCGGTGCAGCAAATAATCAGGCACTTCAAATCGCGCGGGGAAAATATTTTCTTTTAATCAATCCCGATACGATTATTAAAGAAAACACTTTAAATGAGATGATCAGTTTTTTCCGGAGAACCCCGGGTGCCGGAATAGCCGGTTGTAAAGTTCTAAATCCCGATGGAACATTACAACTCGCATGCAGAAGAGGTTTTCCCGGACCATGGACTTCATTTACAAAAGTTATGGGTCTAAGCAGAATCTTCCCTAATAGTAAACTCTTCGCAAGGTATAATCTTACATACCTGAATGAAAACCAAACTTATGAAGTTGATGCTGTTAGCGGCGCGTTTATGATGATGCGAAGAGAATTATATGAAAAAATAGGTGGATTCGATCAGCAGTTTTTTATGTACGGTGAAGATCTTGATCTTTGTTACCGCAGCCAGAAGAGCGGATACAAAGTTTACTATTTACATACAACGGAAGTAATTCACTTTAAAGGCGAAAGCACTAAACGAAGTAGTCTGGATGAAACAAAAGTATTTTATAATGCAATGCATCTTTTTGTGCGCAAACATTTCTCTAGCTCTTTTTTAATTGAATCAATACTCCAGTCGGCAATTATTTTCAGAAAACTGATAGCATTCACTAATGTTTATAAGCTGACAATACTCAGTATTTTTACTGATTTTATTTTATTCAGCTTCGCAGTACTTGCAGCAGAACAGCTCTATTCAAAAGAAAACTGGAACGGATTTCCGGAGTTTAGTAAGCCATGGGTTTATTTAATACCTGCACTTCTTCAAATAATTATTTTGTTAATTAATGGAAGCTATAAGAAGAAATCGCTCTCAACACTCAGAACTTTAGTTTCTCTTTTTTATGGCTTCATTGTACTTTCGGCGTTTACATATTTTTTCAAGCAGGTTGCATTTAGCCGCGCCGTTGTTTTGCTAACTTATATTATCGTATTTGCAGCTTTACCATTGTGGAGGATTATTGCAAAAGTATTCTTTAAGATCGGGTTAGAAAGCGATACAAAGAAATCGAAGACTCTTATTGTAGGAAGCGAAAAAAAAGCTCTGGAACTTACATCAAAACTTAAATCTGACTTTAGAAATCTATATCAAGTTATCGGATTCATCGGATTGACAAGAAAAAGTATCGGACTGCAAATCGGTAATTATAAAATACTTGGTACATTAGACAACATCAGAAAAATAATTATTGATGAAAAGATCGATAAAGTTATTTTTTCTTCAGACGATATTTCGTTCGATCAAATGTTTGCTGCAGTTTCGGCATCACATGGTGAAAATGTGGAATTCATGGTTGCCGGTAAAGAGCTGGATTACCTTGTCGGCAAATCATCTGTTACAATGCTTGATGATATTCCACTACTCAAAGTACAGTATAATATATCATCTCTATTTCATCGGATAACAAAACAGATATTCGACTTCGGTTTCAGTTTAATATTAATTTTACTTTTGGTCTACCCTTTAATATATTTGATTCACAAATTCACATCTAAGAAGAGCGGTTTTTTTCAATTCATTCTCGGTATTCCTGGAGTTCTTAAAAGAGAAAAAAGTTTTGTTGGACCTTTAACCGCTTCGTACTACGGCGAACTTTTTGTTGGTAAGACCGGTTTAACCGGACTATGGTTTGTTGAAAATGTTGACATTAATGATAATGCAGAGATGAAAAATCTCGATCTTTTTTATGCTAAGAATCAAAGTATCTGGTTCGATCTGGAGATTCTTGGAAGAACTTTTCCGAAAATGTTTTTTAGGACGGAGTAAAAATGGCAAAGAATATACTTGATTTTGAAAAACCAATCATAGAACTCGAAAACAAAATTGAAGAAATGCGAAAGTTTGAGGGTCAACTTGATATTTCAATCGAAATAAAAAATTTAGAGGAAAAAGTTAACGAACTTAAAAAAAGTATTTATGACAATTTAACCCGCTGGCAGAGAGTTCAGCTCGCACGTCATCCCGAAAGACCTTATACACTTGATTACCTTTATATGATGACCGATAATTTTATTGAACTTCACGGCGATAGGCAATTTAAGGATGATCATGCGGTTGTTGGCGGTTTCGCAAAACTAGATGAATATAAAGTTATGTTTATCGGTCAGCAAAAAGGAAGGGATACGAAATCAAACTTATTTAGAAATTTCGGGATGATGAATCCGGAAGGTTATAGAAAAGCTCTCCGTTTGATGAAACTTGCCGAAAAGTTCGGAAAACCGGTTGTAACATTGATTGATACTCCGGGTGCTTATCCCGGATTAGAAGCTGAACAACGTGGACAGGCAGAAGCCATTGCCCGTAACCTGCTTGAAATGAGCCGTCTTAAAGTTCCTATCGTTATTGTAATTATTGGTGAAGGTGCGAGCGGCGGTGCACTTGGAATCGGAATCGGTGACCGTGTTATAATGCTCCAGAATACATGGTATTCTGTAATAAGTCCTGAATCCTGTTCAAGTATATTATGGAGAAGTTGGGAATATAAGGAACAGGCAGCCGAAGCTTTAAAATTAACTGCAGAAGATCTCCTCCAGC